>CAWDCK010000001.1:0-118673 GCA_963800805.1 uncultured Armatimonadota bacterium
GCCAAGACCACCCGGAGCACGTTCGATCGCTACAGCTGCGCGCCGAACACCGACGAGTCGGGCAACGAGGTCGTGTACCGGGTGCAGGTGCCCGCCTCGGGCTTCCTCTCGGCGGCGGTGTACGAGGCAGCGGGCGTGGACGTCGACGTGCACCTCCTCTCCGCGCTCGACAGCCAGGCCTGCGTCGCGCGCGGCAACCTGCACGCGAAGGCCGACGTGACGGCGGGCACGTGGTTCGTGGTGGTGGACACGTACGTGAGCGACGGCGTGCCGCACGCGGGCGCTACCGGGTCGACATCGGGTTCATCCGCCCCTCGAAGGGGCGTGCGGACTGCAGACGGGCGTCGATGCCGCGCGTCAACGACAACGGCAACACGCTGGCGATGCCCGCCACCGGGCCGATGGTGGTCGAGGCCCACCTGGTCACGCAGGACGAGCCGCCGCCCTACCCCACCACCGTCACCGAGTAGCTCGAGGCGCACGGCGCGCTCTCGCAGGCGCGCACCGGCTTCGTGATGCACCGCGCGCAGCCCTGGGCGCCGCTCGAGGGCGGCACGTTCTACGGCGCGGGCATCGGCAGCCCGACGCTCTTCCCGGTGGTCGACGAGGGTTGGTACGTGAACATGTACTGGACCAGCGCGGCCCGGCCGCCGCGCGGCACGCGGATGATCTTCCGCACGCCGGGCAGCGACGCGCGCGGTGGTGGTGTCCGCGGGCTACGAGACGGGCCCGGGCGACCTCTCGTTCGTCGGCGGCACGCCCGAGGAGACGCACTTCTACCTGGGCACCGCGCACGGCAGCGTGCTGCACCCTGGGCATCGCGACGGATCAGTCGTTGCCGTTCGGCCCGCGCGTGTGCACTCCCTGACGCTCCGGGTGCCGATGGACGAACTGGAGCAGGGCGACGACTTCGACTCCTTCGTGAAGGTCGGCTACCAGGGCCAGCCCTTCACCGGCGTCGCGGTCGAGGAGCAGCCGCTCTTCGTCTCGGAGTACCGCTACCAGGACGGCTTCGGCCACGGCCGCTGCATCTCGACCTTCCGCGCCGGCCACCTCATGGAGGAGTTCTTCCTCGAGCGGGGCCGGGAGGTCGGAGAGTCGAAGCGCTGGTACGCCAACGGCCAACTCCGCGCTCAGGTCCGTCACGGTCCTCCGAAGACCGAGCAGCGCTGGGACGAGCGTGGGCAGCTCGTCGAGGACTTCGACGGCGCCACCGGCACCCGCCAACGCTGGGACGCGACGGGCGCGCTGCGCTCGGTCACCACGGGCCGGGTCACGAAGGTCTTCACGCCGAAAGGCGAGCTCGCGTACTCGTGGAGCCCGCGCACGGAGGTGAAGTCGAAGATCTACGACCGCACCACCTTCGTGCCCGAGGTGATGACCGCCCACCTCGAGGCGCTGGTGTAGCACAACTAGGCGATATTTGGGTACAGTGGCTCGATCATGCTCAGCCTGAAATTGCCGAACCGATCGCAGAGTTTTTCTATAGTTTGGGACGTGGTGACTATGACGTAAATAGTGCGATCGCCTATCTCGATCAGATGTCCCTCAAAATCATGGAGGAGCAACCCCTCACCGTACGCATCGTCAGTGCCACCGATGTAGGACAGCAGCGAGAACATAACGAAGATGCTTGCTATCCTGACATTAAGCGTCAAAAACGCACCGAGCAGGCGGATAGTTTACGAGATCGCTTAGCGATCGTCTGTGATGGTCTGGGCGGACATGAAGGCGGTGAAGTAGCCAGTTCACTGGCAATCAAGACCCTCGAACAACAGCTAAAAACTTTATTACATCAAGCTGAAAACGATCCAGACTTCTCCGCCCAAGGTTTTATCGCCCAACTAGAAATGGTGACTCGCGTTGTCAATAATCAAATTGTCGATAACGTCAGCGGCAACATCATGCTCAACAACACATCGGAACCCACTCTGGTGATCGTGATGCCCACTGCTGCGGCGGCCTGAGTTGTCCCAGGTAAGTCGCCGCCAGCAATTTTGGTGTATTAACCAACTTTCAAACATGGGTCTGTACGAGCGCAATGTTGCTGGGACGATTGAAGTTTACCGTGTTAATTTTATTCACCCCTCAATTTTGGCGGCACTAAAACAAGCTATGACAAGAACGCGTAAATTGGTTAGTATTCCCGACTTGAAACACCAAGATATTACGACGTAAAACGCCAATTAGGGGGAAAAAGTCAGTGATGCCCAGCCATTATCTGGCCTCAAAGTATTGTTAATCGACGACAGCAATGGCGGCCGGCTCGATGCCGAGCTTGATGAACATGTAGCCGAGCAGACCGAATAGCGCGACCATCCAGATGTCCCACACGGTGTTGTTGGTGGTGAATACGCCGATGGCGCAGAACAGGACGATTGACGGGAACAGCCAGCGGTACGGCACCGTCAGCAGCTTGACCCAAAGGCCGATCATCGGCAGGTTGAGCACCAGCAACATGGCGTTGCCGATCCACATCGAGGCGACCAGTCCCCAGAAGAGTTCCGGGTTGCTCGCAATCACCTGCGGGCCGGGCTGGATGTTGTGGATGGTCATCGCGCCGACCATCAGCGCCATGACGGCGTTGGGCGGAATGCCGAGCGTCAGCATCGGGATGAACGAGGCCTGGGCGCCGGCGTTGTTGGCCGACTCCGGTCCGGCCACGCCACGGATGTTGCCTTGCCCGCAGCTCGAATTTCGCCCGGCTTGAGCTTCATCTTCTTTTCGATCGGTGTAGGACGGCAAACGATGCGAGCATGGCGCGCCACCACCGGGAAGGATGCCCAGGATCGAGCCGAGCACGGTGCCGCGCAGTTGCGGGCATTCGAAATGCCGGATGTGAAAAGCGTGTATTCAGACATAATGACGTGGCCCATCTTGAAGAATTGCTTCTCGAATATGGCTCGGATATTCCAAAGTTGATTGCATTTGAGAGCGTTTATTCGATGGACGGCGATGTCGCGCCAATATCTGCAATTTGTGATCTGGCCGAAAAATACGGTGCGCTGACCTATTGCGATGAAGTGCACGCCGTTGGCATGTATGGCGCGCGCGGTGGGGGCATTACCGAGCGGGATAATCAGGCAAAGCGTGTCACCATCATCGAGGGGACATTAGGCAAGGCGTTTGGTGTGATGGGCGGCTACATTGCCACGACAACCAACATTGTCGACGTTATACGCTCTTATGCTTCAGGGTTTATCTTTTCGACATCTTTGTCACCCGTGCTTGCTGCAGGCGTCTTAGCTAGCGTAAGACATCTGAAGGATTTTAGCGAAGAGCGCGTAGCTCAACAGGCAGCAGCTGCGTATTTAAAAGCAAGTTTGACCTCGGCCGGGCTCCCGGTCATGCCGTCGACCACCCATATCGTTCCACTCATGGTAGGTGATCCAGTCAAAGCAAAGCAGTTGAGCGACATCTTGCTTGCGGAATATGGCGTATATGTTCAGCCTATAAATTACCCGACGGTACCGCGCGGCACAGAGCGCCTTCGGTTCACGCCTGGACCCGCGCATAGTAAAGCGATGATCGATGCACTGACTGAGGCGCTGGTCGAAATTTGGAGCCGGATGGACATACGGTTGGCAGCATGATTATCCATCGCAGACTGATGTTACAAATGATGGCGGCGTTGCCGTTAGTCGGCTGTTCCACAGCGGAGGCGAAGGTCTATCATGAGCCTGAATGCGGGTGCTGCAAGAAATGGATAGATTTGCTGGCCAAAGATGGTCGTTACAGCTTACAAAGCATTGCAGTGACTGATCGTTCATCGCTCTACCACCAAGTTGGAATGCCGCCAGAATTGGCATCATGCCACACCGCGATTATCGACGGCTATGCTTTTGAAGGTCATGTCCCCTTAAATGATGTTGCGCGGATTTTGGCCGAAAGACCAAACGAGATTTCGGGGCTTGCAGTTCCTGGGATGCCAAATGGTTCCCCGGGAATGGAATCTGCCACCTCATCCGAGCCGTTCTTGGTTATCGCCTTCGGTTCGGCTGGAAAAATGATATACACGCGCCACTAAGGCTTTATCTAATGCTATGGCGTGGCAAGAAACGCCTTTGGTAGTGCTAACTCCGCTCTTAGGCCACCAAGCGGCGATTTTGATAGCGTGACGCGTCCTTGGTAAAGCTTCGCAAGGTCCTTCACAATTGAAAGGCCAAGCCCCGACCCCGGAACTATCATGTCCAGGCGCTCGCCAACTTTGAAGACCGATTCATATTTATCAGGCGATAAACCGGAGCCGTCGTCGTCGACAAATATCAGGACCCACTGCCTGTCCTGTTCCCAGGAAACCATTACCCTTGATTTTGCATGTTTGCACGCGTTGTCGATGAGATTCGATGTCATTTCCTCTAAATCGATGTCATCGCAGGGCATTAAAACATCCGGAAAATCTCCGATACAAATTGTTATCTGCCTGCCTCTATGAAGGCGACGCATCGCATGGACGATAGGTTCTAATGTGCCGCGCAATGACGTGCTTTGTCCGGGCATACGTGCAAGCGCAGCTGTTCGTGCCCGCGCCGTGTAGTAGTCGACGTAACGCAGCATTTGCTCGCAGCCCCTCATAAGAGTTTCTGCGCCCTGTTTGTCACCCCTATCGGCAATTTGTTGAACCTCATCCATCATGATCGCAAGCGGTGTTCTCAAGCCATGGGCTAGATTACCAGCTTGAATTCGTGCCGTCCTGACCATCTCGGTGTTGGCGTCCAACAACAGATTTAGGTCGGAAACCAAAGGCGATATTTCTGCCGGATATAAGCCCGCCATCCGTGCTGACTTGCCGGTACGGATTTCTGCAACCGCGAGATTAAGACGTTCCAATGGCTTTAGGCTGTATATTATTTGCACTGTACCGAATAATGCCATGGCGATAGCAAAGCAAAAAAGTGCGTAAAACAAAGGCCAGTTGAATTCGGATAAAACATTATCCAGCAATCGAATATCAGTAGCTATTGATAACTTTAAAGGTGCGTTATTCTTTCCCAAGAACACAATTTTCCCGTATTCTAGGGTCTTTCCTGTCGGGCCATCCGTCACTGCCCATCGGTTTGAAATATCTGTCGCCAACCTACCAGATAGATCGTTGCCCGCCAAAGACTGCGACCTGACCGTTGAAAACCCGTCACGCTCGATCTTCCAGTAAAACCCGGAGTTTTTTGGGAGAAACCGAGGGTCTGAAAGCCGACGCATTACATAAGGCTGACCACTTTGATCAATTGCAGTTAGAGCCGCCAATTCATCAATGTGAATTTGTAGTTCTTCATGAAAGCCTTGGGTAATATAGCCCCGCATTAGGCCAGACACCATGACGCCTGTTAGCAATAATCCAACAAGAATAAATAGTGTTGTTCCAAGTATGAAGCGGGAACGGATGCTATGCGTTTTAAACATCAACGTTCCAGCCGATAACCTAGGCCTCTCACAGTCGTGATAGCCTCTTTCCCTATCTTTCTGCGTAGCCTGCCAATGTGAACTTCGATCGTATTCAAGTCACGCTCATCGGCCATAGGGTATAGGTGGTCCATTATCTCGGTTTGGGCAAGAATGTGCCCCGCACGAAGGATGAATAAATGGAGCAACCGATACTCCATCTGGGTCAATTCAATAGGCTTACCATTTTTCCATACTGTCCGCGCCCACGGGTCCATTTCAACCGCACCAGCAGATAATTTCTGTTTGGTTTGACCAGCGGCCCTCCGGACCAACGCATGCACTCTTGCAACCAATTCCTCGCTTCTTACTGGTTTGACGACATAGTCATCAGCCCCTGTATTGAGGGCATTGACTTTTTCCTCCCAATTATTGCGGGCCGATAAAACCAACACTGGGGTACTCCGGCCAGCCTGCCTCCACCGCATGATAAACTCCAACCCGCCGATGCCCGGCAGTCCTAAGTCCAGCACAATCGCACCTATTTGGTCTGGATCGGCGATCTCGAGAGCCGTTTCCGCGTCGTGGGCAGTTTCAACGATAAACCCTGCACCCAGGAGCCGTGCTCCAACTCGACGAGCGAGCTCATGTTCATCTTCAACAATTAATACCCGCATAGTCCCCCCAGTCCATGCCACCTATGTGAAGCAAAGCTGACAGGAACCTGACAGGTTTGGTATTATTATTACAATAATATGCGATTATGCGTTTGTAAATAATCCTAAAATCACGGTGGCCTATCGGAGAATAGCCGAATTAGCTCATTAGATTCGTGTGGCGAAATTAGGTAAGCATAATGATGAGTACGCTTGGCGAAGCAATTTCATGCTCGCCACTCGCTCCTAAGCCGTGGCAGCACTGCGACGAGTTCTGTGCTTCTGCTGAAAAAGACTGGAGAGTTTCACGATTCCGGTCTTAGTGCGAAAGCGGAGAAAGCTGACGGTCGAGACGCATAAGCTGGCAAAGGCATTTGCCGCTAATATTGCGGACAGTCGCTCAAACCAACTAGCTCTCTTAAAGCTGCAGTCTGTTGAAGCGCCTGGGTTAAGGATTAAGAGCAGAAATTGGGCCGAAAGCTGACTGTCTCATTCTGTGCGCGGATCGATGAATGGCTGCCGTTTAGGTCGGTCGGACCGCACGGCAAAGCTGCTATACGTCCGTGAGCTCCGATTTAGGCCATTGGAGTGCAATTGAGCCATTTTATCTAATCAGGAAACACAATCGGTGAGCTTCATGTACGCGCCTGCTAAATCGGTTGCGGAAAATTCTAATGCGCTAATTATAGCCGCTATGTTCAAGCAGTAGTCCCGGATCAACCCTAATGGAGCTCCATAATCTAGTGGAGCCAATTATGCTGAAACAATTCAAATTCAGTCTTGCAGTCGTCCTTGGGTTGACCGCTTCAGCGACCGCGGTTGCTCAAACAACGTTTGCCCGGTGTTTGCCGCCTGCGAATGATTTGGGCGGCGAAACAAATTCCCACACGCGGTTTCTGGAAGCAAATCTGTTACCTGCAGTTGTCCAACCCGGAACCAAGCCTTATACCCTCGCCGAGCGAATGGCGGCTTATAATGTTCCGGGTATCAGCGTTGCGGTTGTAAGCAAAGGAAAGCTCGACTGGGCAAGAGGCTGGGGCGTGCGCGACATGGATAGTTGCAAACCTGTCACACCAGACACCGCGTTTCAGGCGGCCTCCATCAGTAAGGCTGTGACGGTGGTTTTGGCGTTACGACTGGTAGAACGCGGCACGATCAATTTTGATGCGAACATAAACCAGTCACTGCGTTCATGGCGGCTGCCGGTTGATCCGAAACTCTCGCCAAATGGTGTAAATTTACGCCAGCTGCTCAGCCACACTGCTGGATTGGGCGTGCACGGTTTCGCGGGCTACGCCCCGGGTTCTCCCTTGCCCACGCTTATCCAGATCCTTGAGGGCAAAGCTCCTGCTAACAGCGCGGCAGTACGCAGCGTTTTACCGGCAGGCGCGCAGTGGCAATATTCAGGCGGCGGATATGTGGTGGCTCAATTGGCGCTTGAAGATTCAACTGGCGCGCCATTTACCGAATTGGCTCGACGCGAGGTTCTGCGCCCGCTCGGTATGAACCGTAGCGAATATGCACAGCCGCCGTCGAAGGAAATTTTCGCCAATATAGCATTAGGCCATGCAGAGGGCGCTGTAATTCCTGGCGGCTACCATATCTATCCCGAGCTTGCTCCAGCCGGTCTTTGGACAACGGCAGGCGATCTTGCCCGTTTCCTGATTGATGTTCAGGAGTCAGCGAAAGGCAAGAAGGGGCATCGCCTATCACCTTCCATGGCTAGAAAAATGCTGACACCCATAAAGGGAAATTGGGGGTTGGGCCCGGCTCTTTATGGTGAAGGCGGAGATCGGAGATTTGGACATGACGGCGCTAATGAAGGCTTTCAGTCCACGATGGTTGCCTATGTCGATAAGGGCGATGGTATTGTGGTCTTGACGAATGGTGATCAGGGAAAGCGGCTGGCTGATGAAATCGTACGTGCCGTCGCAGAAGATTATGGTTGGAGTGCATTAATGTCCGCTCCCATCGTGGAAGCCACGCTTTCTGCAGATGTTATCACTAAAGTTTCGGGGCTGTATGAAGGTAGTGGTCTTTCCGTATTCCTTGATGCACGAAAGGATGGAATGTTTGCTCAAACCGGTGGCCCACGTCCCGAACGTTTGATCGCTCTAACCGCAAACCGCTTTCGGACAGATGCAAGCGGCATTTTAATTGAATTCGCACCCAATTATGAAAGCTTCAGCATCATTGAAGGCGGCCCACCGATTACATTGACCAAAAAAGTTACCAATGCATTGGCAATCGCGGAAGTTCCGATATTTATCCGCGGCTCGATGAATCAATGGTCGACCAGCGCGCCATTAGTCCATCAATCCCAAGATGTTTCTTGGGCGGAGTTAGTACTGCAACCAGGTGAATATCAGTTCAAAGTGGGCTCAGAGGATTGGAAGCAGGCGGACTTCGGTACCAGTGCGGGCGAATCCATTTCTGCGAATGGATCGGCGGTTCCGCTGATTCAACATGGTGGCAATATCCGACTTTCGATCACGAAGCCTGCTGAATATCGATTTACTTTCCGGCTAACGCCCGAAGGAGAAGCCAGTCTTATTGTCACTGAAAAGGCCAACAAGACTTTGTAGCGCCCCCAAGCAGGCCAATATGTAATGCAGGCGCTAAGTGCCGGCCTTATATCAACGATAATTCTGCGATCCGCTGGATTCAATTCTGACCGAGGCGCAGTGCAGTTGCAGGTAATCCGAACGTCCGGCTGAATGTCCGGCTGAGGTGGGCGGAGTCTGCAAATCCTGCCATATATGCCGCCTCGGTCAGCGAACCGCCTTCGGCGTAAAGTGCAACGGCACGCTCAAGGCGGGACCACAGCACGAAGGTTTTGAAAGGAAGGCCTGTCTGCGCAACAAACAGATGTCGCGCTCTGCTGTGAGACAGACCGGCATGGTCCGCCGCACCCGGCAGAGAAATGGTTTCCTCGAGATTTTGCCTTACATAAGATATCATCCTGCGAACGCGGGGATCCGGTAGTGCCTGTTCCTCAGCAGTGGGCAGGAAGTTGAGGATATGTAGGCCCAGCTTAAGCATTTCATCTTCGACGAAGCCATTGTTCAAACAATTGCGTAAGTCATCGAGTATTAGCGCAAGTTGCTCGTCAACTAGGTTCGTCCATGCCTGATCGGAAAACCAAATCCTTTTGAGCGCCCGGCCCACTTTACTTTCCGGCGCAATGAACAAAAAGGCCACAGCGCCATATGCACGAAAACTGTGAGGTGTATCCGACCAAATCGCAGCAACAGGTCCATTCAGGCGCTCGCCCATTACCCCAATCTCGAAAGAGCCCTCAAGCTGGAATGTGATTTGTATCGCGTGATGCGCATGTGGCTGGAGGTCAGCCACCTCGCTTTCACTTTTTAACAGCCAAAGGCTTGCACCTTCCCAAACAACGATACGCCCGCGGCCAACAACAAACATGACCTTCACCTTCGCTTACATTTTTGTCTCTGACTATTTGAAGCTTCCCGAAATTCGCACCAATTTAGCCTCTACGTTCAATTATCAGAAGATCGCAAACTGTATCACATGAACTCCAACAACGTAACTAATGGAGTTTTGCAATGACTGAGAAATGTAAATGCAACCCGTGCACCTGCGCTCCAACATGCTCATGTGCTAAGCAACCAAAGACCTGCAATTGCGGCCCATCTTGCAAATGCGGAACGAGCTGCAATTGCGCAAAATGAACTCTTCGTGGCGGAACACTTCTACACGCGGCGCTTGTTACCAACCTCGCCACGTTTGAAGCTTTCCGCCACCATCCAAGCTATATAGCGCGACTGAAAGGAATCGGAGATGGAGTATATTGTCGGTGTTGTATTGGCAGTAGCGACTGGCGGCGCGGCAACCATTATCGGTTTTGATCGAAGCCGCTCTCTATATCCGTTCGCCCTCATCATGATCGCCTCTTATTACTGCCTGTTCGCAGTCATCGGGGGATCGGAACAGGCACTGTTCCAAGATTTGGTCATGGCGTTGCTTTTTGCATCTATTGCGGTCGTCAGTTTTCGAACAAGCTTATGGCTGACCGTTGCAGCACTGGCTGCGCATGGCGCAATGGACCTAGTTCATCACCAGATCATAACCAACCCGGGCGTCCCGTCATGGTGGCCCGGATTTTGCTCGGCTGTCGACATCACTCTCGCACTTTATCTTGCGCTATGCATCATATTGCGGGGCGAGGTTGATCGGCTTTGGCGTCCAGAACACCAATCAAGCCCTGACGGTCAAGGTTCCGCCGCTGTCTAACGCAGTCTAAAATCTGCTAAGTATCCTTCTTTACAGACGAACTTTGAACATACTGAGGGGCAAATTTGCGAGTAGGAGAGTTGAAATGGCATTGATCGTCAAAATGGCCATATCGGCCTTCGTAGCAACTTTGTTGCCGATCCTGTTATCTGCACCGCTTGTTCCCTCGGCATTGGCTGCCGAACAAGCATATCAAGTCGGCTTCGAGCAGGCTTCGATACCCGACCCTGACCGCACGCCAATATCTTCAATAATCTGGTATCCGACCAAGGCAGAAGCGCGCGATGTTCAAGTCGGGCCAGTCACAATAAACGCCGCTCCGGGCGCGCCAATCGCAGGATCTGGGTTACCAATGGTCGTGCTGTCACATGGCACCGGTGCTGGAGCGATCAGCCATATCGATACTGCGATGGCGCTCGCCCATGCCGGTTATATAGTTGTGACGCCAACGCATACTGGTGACAATTTCGAAAATGAGAGCATCGTGGGGCAACCTGCTTGGTTCGTTGACCGCTCCCGCCACATAGTCAGAACAATTGATTTTATGCTCGGTGATTGGCGGGGCTCACAGAACATCAACAAAATGAGGATCGGTATTTTCGGCTTTTCGGCTGGTGCCACAACGGCGCTCATCGCCATTGGCGGCGATCCCGATCTCCGTCTTCTCGCTCCCCACTGCGCAAAACAGCCGGAGTTTGCGTGCCGGCTATTCCGGGACCCTAATGCAGCGGTAATTACGCCATCTTGGTCGCATGATTCCCGCATCGCCGCTGCTGCTATCGCAGCGCCCGGTCTGGGGTTTTTATTCGGGCCAGATAGCCTCGCTAAAGTAAAGATACCGGTGCAACTCTGGGCTAGTGGGAATGATGAGACGGTTCCTTATGCGAGCAACACCGCTAACATCCGTCAGTTACTTCCGAGAAAGCCGGAGTTTCATGCAGTCGAAGGTGCAGGTCATTTGTCATTCCTTGCTCCATGTCCCGATCCTTCCATAGTTCCCGAAATATGCACGGATAAGGCGGGCTTTGATCGCTTCGCGTTTCACGACAAATTCAACGCTGCGCTCATTGAATTTTTCAACCGAAGTCTGATGGCAACCTAATCCATAAATTTTACCGACCGACATACCCGATTCATCTTTTGAGTACCGGCTCTCTCTTAAAGGAAATAATGTTTCCTTTGAGAGTAAGATCGGCGTTGGCCCGCGTTGTAGACGCCTATGCTGATTTCGCTAACTTTTCAGACGTTCAGTAAGCCTTTTGCGTTTTCTAAAACACGCCATTCGTTTGCCTCGCATTTCCGATTGCCTATGACTGCGTCTGTAGACCAGCTTAAGGGTGCCAGAGGGTCGGATTGGGGTTCCTGCCTGTCTACTTTTGGCATCCAAATTGGTCGAAGCAGATCTTCAAATGAGCTAGCGGGCATGGCAGGATTGCGGTCGTCCGAGGTTACGTCAGATCGGGTCGAAAGTGACCTTTATTGGTCCCGGCGAGAGTTATTCGGGATGGCTGTTCGGGTCCCGTTGGCATCCCATTATTTTTCCATTCTGATTAAGCGTCGGGAGCGATGAAAGGAAGGGTGAAGCAGATCGAAGCCCCTCCGTCGGAAAGATTATCCGCTCTGATGTGCCCGCCGTGCGCTTCTATGATTGTTTGGGCTACCGAAAGCCCAATGCCCAAGCCAGTCGGTTTTGTAGTTACAAACGCCTCAAAAATGTCTGGCAGCATATCTTTTTCTATACCCGGACCATTGTCTGACACACAGATCTCAAGATGTGTCTCGCCTTTCGAGCACCGGATATCTATCCGGCTTGCTGGGCTTGCGGTTGCCTCATATGCATTCGAAATCACGTTAATAAATACCAACTGAATCTGAAAAAAGTCACCCCTAAGAAGTGTCGTTGATCCCAAGTCGCAATTAATCGACAGGTCGGCATACCTTGCACCGATTATTGAAAGAGCTTCTGTTACAACGTGTTCAAGCTCAAATGATTGTGTAGTAGTTTCCGTCTTACGGGTCATGGCACGCATTTGACGGATCACTTCACCAGCACGCATTGTAGACTGCAAAGCCTCTTCCAAAACATTGGCGATTTGTGGGCTTACAGTTTCACGGGAAGCTATCTTAACTGCTGCTGAAAGATAGTTTGTTGCCGCTGCCAACGGCTGACTAACCTTATGCGCTAGCGTTGACGCCATCACAAATGACCATAAAAAGGAGATGGGATGTCTAAACTCAGAACATTTATCGTGGGTGCCGGCATAGTTGTCGGAACGGCCGTCATGGCCGTGTCGTTTGCCAATGCGCAGGCAAAGGACGTCGTCACTGGACCTGCGCCATCCACGGCCGGCGTTTCGACCGCGGCGGTCAAGGTCTACATGCCTCTGGCTGCCCCCGCACAGTTTGCCGCGGGTGAGAAGCTGGCATCCACGTCGAGCCTCGCGGGCGTAAAGGCTGCGTCGGCCGGGTTCAGCGGTGGAAGCTCCGGCGGGCCGCAGTTGTCGGCGCCGAGCGTCGACGCGCCGTCGGCTTTCGGCACGTCCACCGCGCCCTATACAACGGCGCGCGCCGCCGTCACCGTGCTCGGGCCCTCCAACCAGGCCTTCAACACCCCGGTCAGCAGCTATCCCTATCGTGCCACGGGCAAACTTTACTTTCAGGAAGGGTACATCGACCTTCGTCTGCTCCGCGTCGCTGATCAAGAAGGGCCTGCTCGTCACGGCCGCACACTGCGTCTTTGACTACGGCAAGAAGACGACCGGCTGGTACACCAACTGGGTGTTCTGCCCGGCCCAGGTCAATTCGGCAGGCGGCAGCTATGGCTGCTAAAAGTGATTATCATCGCTGGCTCCCTGGTTCTTCTTGGAATCGCCGGAGTGTTGATGACCCGCCTTGGCCAAGAATTTGTTCCCCAACTCGATGAAGGTAATGCACTCGTCATCCAACCCGTTCGGGTCAGAACTGTAGATGTTGAACAGACTCTGAAACTCGTTACCGCATTTGAGAAAAAAGCACTGGAGGTTCCGGAAGTCATCTCGGTTGTATCTCGAAGTGGCACGCCTGAAGTTGCCACCGACCCCATGCCTCTCAGCTTGACCGACTCGTATCTCGTTCTTAAACCGAGAAAAGAATGGCGAAAAGGACTCACGAAACCGCAACTCATCGCTGAGCTAGAAGAAGTTATCTCAGAAATTCCCGGACAAGGATACAACTTCACCCAACCCATTCAAATGAGATTTTCCGAACTCGTCTCCGGAGTCAAAGCTGATGTAGGAATCAAGGTGTTTGGCGAAGACCTTGATGAACTTAAAGCTAAAGCTGACGAGATTTCTGCCGTTGTCCGAGAAATCCCCGGTGCCCAGGATGTCGAAGTCGAGCAAGTAGACAATATCCCCGTTCTGCAAATTGAAATCGACCGCCAGGCAATATCCAGACTTGGATTGAATGTTGATGACGTACAACAGCTAATCCGAACTGGACTTGGCGGAGAGGTAGTTGGCCAGCTCATCGAGGGCGATAAACGCTTCGGAATAACCGTACAACTACCGGGAGAAATCAGAAACGACCCTCAACGTATTGAAGCGATCATGGTTTCTCTCCCCTCCGGCGGTTCGGTTCCCCTTTCATCGCTGGCAACAATTAGAAACGTCCCAGCTCCCGCGCAAATCTCCCGTGAAAACGGTAAGCGCAGAGTGATCGTACAGCTCAACGTGCGAGGTCGAGACTTAGGCAGCTTCGTCACCGAAGCTAAACAGAAAATCGACCAAGAAGTCGATCTCAAGGAGGGATACTACTTGAACTGGGGCGGACAATTCGAAAACTTACAGCAAGCATCAAATCGATTGATGATCGTCGTTCCGATGGCACTTGCACTCATCTTCGCATTGCTCTACACTACCTTCGGTTCGCTCAAACAAGCTCTCATGATCTTTACAGGAGTGCCCTTAGCAATTACCGGCGGCGTAATAGCCCTAACACTTCGCGGACTGCCCTTCAGCATTTCCGCTGGCGTTGGCTTCATTGCGCTTTCCGGGGTCGCCGTTCTTAACGGCGTCGTCCTCGTTTCTGCAATCAATCGCCTACGAGAGGATGGCCTAGCTGTGCCCGAAGCCGTAAAAGTAGGAGCTATGGAACGCCTCCGCCCGGTACTAATGACCGCCATGGTCGCCGCCTTCGGATTCATTCCAATGGCACTCAACACCGGAATTGGAGCAGAAGTCCAACGTCCGCTCGCCACCGTAGTCATTGGCGGAATCAGTTCTGCAGCTTTGCTCACCCTCCTTGTACTCCCAGTGCTGTACGTTATGTTTGAGCGAAACGAGAGCAGGGTCGGCTCAACAACTTAGGATGCTCCAAGTGAAAGTGGAACTTAAGTAAAGTATGGATAAAAAATCAAAAGTTCCAATCCCGTCTGGTTCTATCAAAATTTGAACCTAGTGCAATGTACGTTTTGAACCTAAACAGGTGTGGTACTCCGGACGGGATTCGAACCCGCGATCTTCGCCGTGAAAGGGCGATGTCCTAAACCGCTAGACGACCGGAGCATTCAAGCGAACGGATAGTATCGCCCACAAACACCCCGCAATTCAAGGCCTGCCCGGGACTAAACCAACAAAAAAGTGGCTCAGAACATAGAGTTCCAAGCCACCTTGACATTCATCAATCAAGTTTAGTTATTTGGCAAGGCCCGGCAACCGTCGAGCGGTGACATAACGCTTGTTATAATATCCTTCGCTCAGGCTACTTGTCATCACTTTCCCGCCACCACTGCTAGCATGAATAAAGTTTCCGTTACCAATGTAAATTCCCACGTGGCTAATACGTTTTCCGCGAGTTGTTTGGAAGAAAACTAAATCACCAGCTTGCAAAGATTTTCGCTCAACTTTAGAACCCACGCTCGATTGCTGAGCGGCTGTTCTTGGCAATTTAATACCGTGCTGAGACATAGTCCAAAGCACAAATCCTGAACAATCAAATGCATTCGATCGGCTTGCACCATAAACATATTTGACTCCGGTTTTGCTTTTTGCCGTGGCTAAAACTTTTTCAACTTTAGTTGCATCCGGGTCAAGAGCTACCGATACATCTTCTTTTTCTCTTGCGGCTCGCAAAGAAGCCACAAGTTCGTTTGCTTCTTCAATAGAAACAACTTTCAAAAGATCATCTCGAACCCAGCCAACGGTACCGCCAGAAAATTGAATTTTGGCTCGATCCGCTGCCTCGTTGCAAAACTTCCGCCGTCCGACCTTTGCTGACAGTTGCTTTTCGAGTTGAGCTTGTTGATGGCGCGCTTCGGATAATCACCGAGTCCGCACTGATAAAGGCACGCTTATCCGCATAAAATCCTTGCGCCTTTAGCGGAGGAGCAACAACGGCTGGTTTACTCGCTTCCGGAACATTGGTAACAATGATCTTTTCGGCTTCTTCCGTCTTTTCTGGTTCCGGTACAGCCACTACGGATGCCACCGACTTTGCTTTCAAAGCTTCTTCCGATTTCAGCGCATCAGTGTCTTTTACTGGAGTTTCCGGTAGGGCTCCCGCTTTTGCAACCGGTTTGGCCGCTTCATTCTTAGCAACCGGTGATGATTTGGCAACCGTTTTAACAGAAACCATATCGTCTCTCACCCAACCGATCAAGTTATTTGAAAATTTAACCTTCGTCCATCCCGCGCGGCGTTCGATGACTGCGCCATTTTGACCCTTGTCCACCAATCCTTTCTTGTCGCTTGATGTGGTTGGCGCAGATCGCACAATTACGTCAGTTTTTGTAATCGATGCGGTGCTACCAGTGGTCTTTACGGAAACTGATTTTGTTTTTGCTACAGGAGTCGTCTTCGTTTTGGACTTAGCAACTGCAACTGAAACGGTCAGTTTTTGGCCAATTTGTAAACTCTTCCAATTCGTTTTCGGGTTCAACTTATGAAGCTGCTCAACCGAGATGCCATATTTTTTGGCGATACTATAGTCATTGTCTCCCTTTGAAACTGTATGAATATTTGCGAAAGCTGTGGCAGTAAGCACTACTGCAAGTGATATTGATAAAATTAGGCGAGATAAGTGATGCAAAATTTGATGTCCTCCTCAACCATTCCTAACCGAAATTCAAGCCCCCAAGTCTTCGGCATCCTCAGAACTCCAGAAATCATACCGGTTAAAAGCATAGATTTGTCATAAATCATCCTTTATGCCCGATTCATTAACACTTTTTCCATACTTTTGCGGGCATAACCGCAATAGTCCCCGCATGGGTAGCATCAAATCTTAAGCGCAATGGTCAGCATCCTCATCGTCAATTGGAATACCAAAGAACTGCTCAAAAACTGCCTCAATGCCTTAACAATATCAAAATCGCCAATTATCCTGGAGATCATTGTGGTTGATAACGCATCTCAAGATCAAAGCGCAGACATGGTTAAAGAGCAATTTCCAATGGTAAAGCTGATTGAATCTCCTACAAATTGTGGATATGCGCAAGGTAACAACATCGCCTTTCAAAGTGCAAGTTTCAACTACATTCTCACCCTCAACCCCGATACAGAAGTTACGCCCGAAACCATACACAAATCAATTCTCGCCCTTCAACAACATCCCGAGTGCGCTTCCCTTTCTTTGCGATTCATTGGCCCAAATCAAGAAACCCAATCTTCCGTCCGGGCCTTCCCAACCGTAAAAAATATTCTTGGCGACATCCTAAAGATATATACGGACCAGCCCAAATTCCGATTGGGGCAACTATCGGCAAGCAAACTTCAACTATCAGGTCTCCCAATATGCAGAACAGCCCATGGCGACCTATCTCCTATTTTCTCGCTCATACTTATCAAAATCAGGAATAACCAATCAACTCTTTGATCCAGTTTTCCCAATATTCTTTAACGAAGTCGATCTCCTCAAGAAACTCAATGACGCTGGTTTCAAATGCTGGTATGAAAGCCAGCTTTCCATCTTGCATCACCACGGTGCCAGCACTAAACAGGTCAAAAAAAGTATGATTTGGGAATCCCATAAGAGTCTTGTGCGTTACTTTGCAAGGCACTTAAAAGGAATTCAACGACTTGCTTTGCCTTTTATTGCTCTAGCAAGTTACGCTGCCGCCTTTGCGCGCGCTCGTGGTTACCATGCCGGATTTAGAACTCAGCATCACAATATGTAGTTGGAACACTGTTGCCGATCTCAGGGCCTGCCTCCAATCTTTGCGAGATGCAAAAGACGAAGGTAACTTTGAGGTCATTGTGGTCGATAACGCCAGCCACGATGGCTCACCGGATATGGTCGAAGCGGAGTTCCCTGAATTCACGCTTCTCAAACAAACCACTAATCTCGGATTCACCGGCGGACATAATTTAGCAATAAAAGAAAGAAAAGGCAAAAATGTTGCTCTCTTAAATTCAGACACAATCGTCCATCCTAAAGCAATTCAAACAATAATGAAGTATATGGCGACAGCATCCCGAAGTCGGAGTGGTCGGCCCAAAACTACACAATCCTGATGGCAGCCTACAATACTCTTGCCGAAGATTTCCAAACCCGGTCGCCGCGGCATTTCGAAACACAATCCTTGGCAAAATGTTTCCAAATAACAAATTCACTCGCGACTACCTCATGCAAGACCTCAGTCATACAGATACAACCGAAGTCGATTGGGTCAGTGGAGCCGCAATGTTTGTTCAAAAAGAAATGGTGGACAAAATCGGCGGACTAGATGGAACACTCTTCATGTACTGCGAAGATGTCGATTGGTGCAAAAGAGCATGGCAAGCCGGGTTCAAAGTTGTCTACTTGCCTACCGCCATCATCACCCATGCAATCGGAACTTCCACGTCGCAAATTGCTAACAAAATGATCATCCGTTTCCATCGATCAATGTTCAGGTATTACAAAAAACATACTGTTAAAGAATCTTCTCTCATCCTCCGTCCCGCATTATTGGTCTTTGCTGCCGTTGCCCTCTTTACTCGCGCTAGCCTGTTTTTAACAAAAAATGGCATAGATGCCCTCCGGCGACGCATCTCTTAAGACAATCCTCGTCTAAAATCGAAAGCGAACTGTGTCAACGACTGCTTCAAGCCGAATTCCATTCAAGCCCGAACTCATTCTTTTAATGGGGGCGGCTATTCTTGCGCCCATCATTGGCGGTCATGTCGCTACCGATTCAAGACCACTTTTTGATTCACTTCTGACGGAAATATTAGGAGGCGGAGGTGCCCCCCTCACTGCTCGATTATTCATTTCTCTGTTTGTCATTAGCGCGCTCGGAATCTGCTTGCGAAGACAAGTCATTCAGCTTCCCCATCTCAAAATCCTCTCGCTTCTTCTTCTGTTTTTTATCACTCTCGTTGTCAGCACTGCTGCCACCCAATTCAAATACATTTCCATACAAGAACTATCCGGATGGATGGTCTATATTTCAACGGTTTTTGTCGTGGTAATGTGTGCCGGAAGGCAGACAAACCTCAAGGCACTCGCCTTAGCATTAGCGGGTGGAATTTCCATTACCGCCATCAAAGGAATCGCCGAATATGCCAGTTTTATGGCGACCGAACCTACGCATCGAATTTTTGCGGATTGGACAAACCCCAATGCTGTTGCCTCTGTTTTTGCCGTGGGTGCCCTTCTTCAGCTCGGATTAACCGCAAGTAGTGAAGGTCGAACTCGAGTCTTTACAATACTAGGATCCTCCCTCTGCACTGGAGCATTGATTCTCACCCAATCGAAAGCGGGATACCTTGCGTTCGGCGTCGGATTCCTTGCCTGGCTTGTTTTCCTTGTAAGTCAAAAACTCACTAAAAAAACTTTCTTACCACTTGCCGGAATAATAACGGGAGTCGTCATTGCCATCGCTCTCACGCAATTCGCATCTCAGCAATCAGCTGGTTCGCAAGCACTCCAAAGAATCACGCAAGCCGGCTCATCTGCCGAGCAATCCGTTGGATTCCGTCAAAACCTGTGGCAATCGGCCTGGCAAATTGCTCTCAAGAACCCAATAGGAACCGGTATTGGAACCTTTCGGCAATACTCCGCACAACCCGGACTAACCGACCAAACCGTGTTTGCCCACGAAGTCTATCTACAACTCCTGTCCGAAGCGGGGTGGCTCGCGTTATTAATCTTTGCCGGACTGGCTGGCTATTGGCTTCTCATCGTAGTCCGAAGCACAAAAACCCAACCCGATTCTCTCATCGCGCTTAAAGCCGGAATCTTAGCCTCAGTTGTCGCTTTTGGAGCCCATGGACTTGCCGAAAGCAATCTTTCATTTTTCGGATCAGGGCTCGTTTTCTTCATCCTAATTGGAATGGGTCTCCAATCGGCAACCGATGGCAGCTCTCCCGAGGCCATGCCGCCAAAAATCAGAATGACGGCATTTGCAATCCTTGGTGGAATTCCACTCCTCATCATGGCTGTCAATGCTAGTTCAGAAATTCAAAAGACAAGCTTGCAAACGGCTATGCAATCCGGAAATGTCGACCAAGTGCGCCAAATCTCCTTGCCGCTTCGCGCAAACCCCATGGGCGACCCCGAAGCCCTCTATCTCGGCACATTTGACCCCCTCCTATCCTCCAAGCAAAGGCTAGAAATACTCAGCCAAGTTGTCAGGATGAACCCCACTCCTAAGTATCTTCGAGCCGCTGCAAACCAAGCCCAAGCTGAAGGCGAAACAGAAAAAGCAATCGCATTTCTAGAAAGTGTCGATAAATGGGATCCCTCAAATCTTCCCGCAAAGTTACTCAAACTCAAAATCCTCCTTGCTGATGATCAATTGGATCAGGCTCGCATTGCCGCTCAGCAACTCATCGCCTGCGAAGATTCTCATTCCTTTAAAGTAAGAGCTATTCCTGAAGTCGTTCCAACCGAAACCTATGAAGGCAGAGTCTTACTTTCCAGCATCACAAACGAAACAGATCAAAAGATAACATTGCTCACCCAGGCCCTACAAGGATTCGAGAGCTACAAACTCATAACTGGCGAAAAACTTAAACAAATCAGATCACAACTTAAAGCCGATTCTTCCGAGCCAATCCCAGATTCAGTTGTGACTTTTGCAAACGAATCTTTAGAAGAATTTAAGAAAAAAATGCTCATTGCAGAAGAAGCTCAAAGTCAGCTTCGGCGATTAAGTAAAGAATCATCAACAAACATAGATTCAAAGGAAATTAAACGGATCCTAGCCATCAAATTCGATGAATAAGCTAGTTCTGTGCAACAAGTTTCTTTGCATTTGAAGACTTGTCTTTAAGATATGTCTGAACAATCTGTCTCGCCATCGGCGCCGCAATTGCGCCACCATGCCCTGCGCCTTCTACAACAACTGCAAATGCAATTTTGGGGTTTTCATAAGGTGCATAGCCAACAAACCAAGCGTGAGTTCGTCGACTCTGAGAGTTCTCCGCGGATCCAGATTTACCAGCAACGGTTATTCCCGGAATCTGACAAGCTTTTCCAGTTCCAGCGACAACAACATTTCGCATAGCGGCTTGCAAGTCATCCCATACATTGCTGGGAACATCAACGGTGCGCAAGATTTCAGGCTGAACTGGATTCACCGCATTTTCTAGTCCAGATCGAACAAAGGCTTTGACAACATGAGGTTTATAAATGGTTCCTCTATTGGCAACCATGGCGCTAATATTGGCCATCTGAAGTGGCGTAACTAGCAAATCTCCCTGACCAATTCCGATGTTATTGGTATCCCCTAAACTCCACGGCCTTCCGTGATTCTTCTGAATCGACTCTTCACTCGGCACCGTGCCCAAAACTTCTCCATTGATATCGATTCCGGTCTTTTCCGCAATCCCCATTGCGTGTAATGCTTTCTGCATGTTAGTCGAGCCAACATTTTGGGCCATCTTCCCAAAATAGGTATTGCAACTCTTGGTGAAAGCCATGTTAAAACTCAAACTGCCCGCACCATGGTTTTCGCATCTCACTTTGCGTTTGCCCATGGTCAAATATCCAGGACAATTGATAGATTGAGAAGGTTGAAATGACCCTGCCATTGCCGCCGCAATAGTAGTCATGATCTTTGCCGTCGAACCGGGTGGATACAAGCCAGCTATCGCCCGCTTATACATTGGCCTTTCTTTATTTTGATACAAGAAATCAAACTCATCATTCGATAAGCCACCTTCAAAAATACTCAAATCAAAAGTAGGCGAGGAAACCATACACAAAACTTCACCCGTTTTAGGATCAAGCGCAACAATTGAACCTTTGTTAGATCCCAGTAATTTTTGAGCCAAAACCTGTAGTTCAGAGTCAATTCCAAGGACAAGGCCCGTGCCCGCTTTCGGACTATTACTTTCAATTGGTCTAATCGGACGTCGGGCTAAGTCAATAGCATAAACTTGAGATCCGGGCTTACCCATCAGCTTCTCTTCATAAACTTGCTCTAATCCGTCCCGACCAACAAAAGCCGCTGGTTCAATTCCTTTTTCCTTTAAACTGGCTTCAAGTTTTTCTGTGGGAACAGAAACCCAACCTAAGATGTGCGAGTAATTATGTGCATCGCGTGCAACCCTCATTGGCTGTGTAACAACATTAACGCTTGGCAAATCTTCGCCAGCCTCCACAATTTGGGCCGCCTTGGCCATTGTGGTCCCAACAAATACAGGAATGTCCAAGTTGCCCCGGCGCTGCTTCTCCATATTCCTTTTTAACTTTTTAGCGTCAACTTGCAAAACTTTTGCCAGTCGATCTAAAATATCCGGATCTTTTTCAATCACGCTCGGCTTAACAGTAACGACCAGTTTAGGCTCGACTTCGGCGATAATCTTGCCCCGCCGATCATAGATCCGACCTCTTGGTGCCAAAGACTTATCTTCCAATCGCCCGGCGCGAGAAACCTTATCCTTATACTCGTCCGCCAACACAATTTGCCAATACCAAAGTCGCAAAACAAACGCCAGAAATGCAATCAAAAGCACAATCGGAATAATCAAAGTTCTAATGCCAACTGGCTTTTCTTCCGGTGCATGAATAACAGACATTAACTTAAACTATCCTAACAAGCTTCTCTTGTCAACAGAGCCCAACATGAGCCTAATTTATGGCCCATGAATCGGACATCGCCCTTTCGGTTCTGTACCCTTAGTATACGGGCGCTTCACCGCTTCCGGACAGTAAACGGTCGATCGCTGACCAGAATCTGCACACACCGTGATGTAAATCACATCTCCACTCGCAGATCCACCACCTCCCGTGGTGGTTTTTGGCGGTTTCACTGTTCCGCCCGTAGTTCCACCCGTCGCTCCCGCACTTGTTCCAGAAGCCGGATCATTACCTTCGCCCGTCTTCGGAGGATTGTTTCCGTTCGGATTGGAAAGAGGATCTTTAACCACCGATGGATCAACCGGAGTCTCTGGTTGTGGATTCTCTGTCGGCACCGTAACTTCATCCTCTGGAGTTTCCTCTTCAACTTCATCCGGAGTCTCTTTGTTAACTCCCGGAATCGAACCAAATGAACGCGATTTCTCCCCGATTTCTCCCTGAATTCGCTTCATGATATCGGCCCAAACGGGTGCCGCTCCCGTCCCCCCCATTACGCCATACATGGCCTCACTGCTGACTCTGCCTTTAGAATCTTCTAAAATTCTCGCCATCCAGCAAATGCCAATGAGTTTATCGGTATAGCCACAAAACCATGCATCTTTATTGCTACTTGTTGTGCCGGTTTTTCCTCTTGCATTCGTAACAACAGAAGCCGCTTTACCCGTACCTCTGGTCACAACCCCGCGCAACATTAAGTCAATCGCATCGGCTGTCTCCGGAGAAAGGACACGCTTTTTGATATTTGGCTGCAAATAAACCACCGTTCCATCCGGACGAGTGATTCGCTCAATGGCATAGGCTGTCATCCGATCGCCATGATTCTGAAATACAGAATAAGCCCCGGCCATTTCCGTCATCAAAACTTCACAAGCACCAAGCGCTAAAGTTGTCACCGGTTGAATATTGCTTCGTGTTAATCCAAATATGTCTTTCGATGCCCGGACAACATTTTCAGTCCCTGTCAACTCCTGAGCACGGACGGCTGCTGTATTGTTAGAACTCGCCAATGCCGAGGAAATGGCAATGTTTCCTTTGCCGCTGCCTCCCTTGATCGGACGCCTCCTTCCCCGGTCATCTTGAATCATAAACGGAGCTGTACTAATTGTCCCGCGAGATCCAAACGCCCCCAACTCAATCCCGGTCGCGTAAACAAACGGCTTAAAACTTGAACCCGGCTGACGACCTGGCGCCGAGTCCATCATATTAAACTGCCGTTTGGAATAATCCGTATCGGGAACCATCACCACAATCCGACCGCGATTATCTGTAGCTAAAAATCCAACTCTGGTCACCCCTCGGCGACTCATATTTTTGATCGATTGCTTTACCCGCTCTTCTGCAATCTTCTGAGCCTTCATGTTGATTGTCGTGTAAACACGATAACCACCTCGACTGATATCAATTTCTTTCGATCGAAGTTCTTTTAAAACAAAATCAACAAAATATGGCGCGGTTTTCTTCGCCGTAATCACCGCCGGACTCGATTCCCGCAGTTTAACCGGCTCTTTAATGGCTTCGTTATATTCCGATGTCGAGATCATTTTCTCATCTCGCATGATGGCCAAAACATCATCTCGGTTATTCGTAGATTCTTTCAGATTCTTGACCGGATTAATGTCACTTGGTCGACGAACACATCTAGCCAACATCGCACATTCAGAAATCGACAACTCATCCAAAGTCTTGCCAAAATAGACATCTGCCGCGGCAACGATTCCATGCGCTCCTTCCCCGAAATATGACTGGTTCAAATAAAGCTCAACAATCTGATCTTTCGTCAGCATGCGTTCTATTTGGATGGCAAGTGCCATATCTTTCAACTTACGATCCAAAGAACGCTCCGGAGAAGTAAAGACCATTTTTGCAATCTGCATGGTCAAAGTCGAACCTCCACCTTTAGATCGCCCCGAACCTAATGCCCCAACTGTAATTCTTCCCAGGGCATAAAGATCAACCCCGTTATGGTCATAAAACCGCTTGTCTTCGGCAGCTAAAGTGGCGTTAACCACTTTTTGCGGAATCTCAGAGCGATGAATCCCTTTCCGGTACTCAGTTTGAAGTCTAAAGAGAACTTGACCATCCGCCGACACAATTTCGGAAGGCGTCGAACTCAGTTCCGCCATGACAGCTGGTAATTTCGGAACTAGAGATGAAGCTTCTTGCAAGCGGCGCATGGCTTCAAATGAAGCACCAATAAACCCAATGCTTCCAAAAATGAAAAACAAAGCCAGTAAGGATTTGAACTTTTTCTTCCCCGATGATTTTGGTTTAGTCGCAGACCGACCATTCCGCGTAGATTTTGTCGCGACACTCATATCCCGTTACAACTAAAGTGTAGACGAATAAACAACCTTTACTGTTGCTCTACTGTCACCAACTCCGCCAAACGGCGAAGTGTAGATTCATCTACTTCACCTACTAAAACCAATGTAACTCCGCTTTCGTTCCAAGAATACATGTTTGGCCGACCTTTACCGCCTCGACCATCGCCCGATTTCAATTCGTCCGGACGCTTGCCCGAAACTTGTAAAAGTGACACATGTCCTTTCGATGACTCAAAAATCTGCCTCAAAACTGGGCGTCCAAACATCTCACCGCCGCGCACCATCATCAATTCATAACCACTGGAAGCAGGAAGTGTAAAGGCTTTCAACTTAAGCTCTTTTGCAACTCGAATTAAATCTTCTTTAGGCCGGATAACCTTGGCATTCTTTGGCAAAGTAAAAGTATTTGCACTGACTTTAGGTGAAAAGGAAATACGCTGGATCTCAACGCCACCCACAAGCTTCCGATTTCCATCATAGACTTCTCGCTTCAAAACCAAATATTTCTTTGGTTCAATCCAAATGCGTTGTCTCAACCGGTCGCCCGACGAAATCGTAACAAGTTTTGTTGCCAAATTTGCAATTTTTCCGCCGTCTTCAAATCCATAACTAAATTTGGAACCGCGATCCCGATGAAACTCAAATTGCTCCTTCATTGGGCGAACAAAAATTTCTCGAATCTCGTTCTTCGAAACAAAATACGTCTGTCGTTTCCCGTCGCTCTCAACAACAATCTGTCCAGCAAATGGCGAGTCATCCGGATACTCGATTCTCACCTTCGTCCCAACTTGAATAATTCGATCTTCATAGATCTTATTCATTCCGCTGGGATCCCAAATCACAACTTTCCGGACAGCGGCAAACTTTTGCTTGGCTGTCATTTCTTGCACTTTGGCCAACATTCGTTCCGCTTCACCAGACTCAGGTTCAGCAAAAACTGAAGCCGTTATAAACAGGCCCAATATTCCAGTTGTTGCTTTTAAAATCCAGCTTCTGCTCATTTCAGAACTCCAAAATCGTTAAAGTGAATCCCAATCTACCGTTTGCTCAATGGTTCGACGAGGAGATCTAATACCCGTCGATACTTCCGCTTCGTCCGTCATATGTGCCCGAACCAAAGCCGTTCCAAAAGTGCTGTCATCAACATTTGGCATCGTCTCCTGAACGATTGGTGAATGAGTAGGATTCTGGCGAATCGATGAAGGAGGTTGACTGAATATAACAAAAGCCATCACCCCGCATGCAATTCCCGCCGCCGTTGCTCCAATCGGCCACCAATTCAATTGTCGCTTTGGCTTCGGAGCCATTGCTCTCAACTGATTATTCAAATCGCTACGCCAATTCAAACTGAGCTCTGCATCCGGCAATGAAGAAACCATGTGCGAAATTGTCATTCCTTCGCCAGATTCAAGTTCTTGTTCTAATAAGAGTGCTTCCCGAGAATCCAAAGATTCTCCAGACTGCAACTTTTTCAAGATTTCTTCTTTCATTACGATTGACCTCCAGATATATATTGACCAACATATTGTTTGACGTGAGCCCGAGCTAAAAACAGCCGACTCTTTACAGTACCTACTGGAATATCAATGGCCTGGGAGATTTCGTCATAACCCATATCTTCTTTATCGTGCAAAAGCAACACTGTCCTCAGCTTTTCACTCATCGAATCAATAGATCGGTTGACAACTTCGTACAACTCTTCGTTCAAGACTTGCTTTTCCGGGTTCCATCGAACATCTGCAAACTCCATCGGCTCATCCCCATCTTCCGATCCTTCGTAGCTAAATGAACTCACGGTTCGCTTGGCTCGCCGAGAACGATCAACGCACAAGTTGTATGCAATTCTAAAAAGCCAACTGCGCAAGCTAGAACGACCATCAAAGCTTTCTAATGCCTGGAACGCCTTTATAAAAACTTCTTGCGTCACATCAGCGGCATCATCTTCATTGCGAAGCATCCGCTTCACAAATCCATGAACACGGTTTTGATAGGCATCAATCACTCGACCGAATGCCTCAAAATCTTTACGTCGACACTGGTCTACCAGTGCACGTTCTGCTGCGGCGTCCTGTAGTTTTCTTGATGACAACCCGCTAACTCCTACGAACTGACTCATCCTATCAATGTTGAACGAATGGATTCATTTAATGTTCACTGGACCCAACCTATAGTTTTCCAGAACTAGTAAAAAAACGACCAAGGTTCTCCCAGGAACCAAGGCCGTTTGTGTTTCTTCAGAAAATACTCTCTGAATTAGAACCGAATTCCGCCCATCAATGCGAAACCATTCAATTCAGATCGATTGTTTCCAAAATACTTGGCTTCAACAAAAAGTGGCTTGCCGCCTCTTACAAAATCTTTGCCAAGAGTAAGAGCATAACCAAATTCCATTGCTGAATCAGATTTTCCACCAAATGCAGTGTGAGTAAATGCAACACCTGCACCAACAGAGTAATAGAAAGATTCAGTGCGCCAGATGTAATTCATCAAAAGAGGAGCTGAGCTGAAACTGCCCTTACCGTAATAGTCAAGAGACAAGCTGTAAGATGTATTGGTCGAGCCGTCGTACTTCAAATCGCCAAGCTTGTATTCCAAACCGCCAACAAACCAGTTCTGACCTTCTGCATCTTTCGCATTGCCAGCTGCAAGGAAGATACCGGCGCGAACCGAAACTCCAGTTGGTTTATCTTGGGCATAAGCCGTTGTCATCATTCCGGCAACTGCAACCAGTGCCAACGCTGTTTTCAATGTGTTCTTCATCCGTGATCGTTCCCTATAATTTTTCGGGCAGGATTGACCCTGCTCGTACTCTAGCACAAATTTCCATAAAAACTCTATGCCTTCTGCCCCGATGCCGCTTCAATAATCAATTGATAGGCCAAATCGGTCGTGTCAATCAAGTCTTTTACGGAAATAAACTCTTCGTGAGTATGGATTTTTTGCATCCCGGTAGCAACAACAATTGATTTCACACCTTTCGCATTAAACCTATTGGCATCGCTTCCACCAAGTGTCGTCCTCAACTCCGGCTCAAAACCAAGAGCCCGGCTGGCTCTCAATGCCACCTGAACAACTTCTTCAGATTCATCAATCAAATATGAACTATAGTGCCGACGATGATCAACCTCAAGTTGAGCTCCAAAGTGATTCGCCGCTTCCGTCAGACATAAAATCATATGGTCAATCTGACCATCCAAAGTTTTAACATTAGTCGACCTCGCCTCTCCTTTCAATTGCACATAAGGACAAACAACATTGACCGCGGTGCCGCCCTGAACCAATCCAAAATTAGCTGTCGTTTCTGAATCAATTCTCCCAAGTTTCATCCTCGAAATCGCCCGCGACATCACTTCAATTGCGCTAATACCATGCTCCGGATCTTTTCCCGCATGCGCCGGTTTACCTTTAATAACAACATCAAGTTTATCGTGAGTCGCTGTTCGAGTAACAAACGATCCCACTGGAGGGCCAGTATCCAAAACGTAACCAAAATCAACATCAAATTCCGAAAAATCAACTTCGTTTGCCCCTAAAAGGCCAATCTCCTCCGCAACACAAAAAACGAGATAAACATCGCCATGAGGCGCTCCCGATTCTTGCAGCATTCTAACCGCTTCAATCGCCGGAGCCATTCCACCTTTATCATCTGCCCCTAAAATCGTTGTTCCATCTGTCCGAATAACTCCATCTTCATCAATCAAAACCAGTCCCGCTGTTGGCTCAACCGTATCAAAGTGTGCCGATAAAAAAAGACTCGGTGCTCCCGCTTTGTTCCCCGGAAGTTTGGCAATGACATTGCCCGCATTTCCCCCTATTGCGGCTCCCGCCTGATCTTCCCGAACTTCCAAACCCATCTCCGTCAATAGATTTTTTACAAAGTCAACAGATTCACGCTCATGCTTTGCCGGCGCATCAATCAAACAGAGCGTCTTAAAAAGATCAACTAATCGAGAAGCATTTACGGGCATCACCCAATTCTACTGCGGAACTTGTGCCAATTCGAAAATTCATTCTCAACTCACTAAATCAAAAAGCATAGATAAGCAAAAGACACCAAATACAATGCCTGCCCCTATAATCACACTCCTAGACTCAGCATGAAAGGGAGCACTCACTCCCTTTCAAAAACAAAAAACTCCTATCTATTTCTTTTTCTTTTCCGAAGTACTGCCCCTCCGGCAATTGCCAAGAGAGCCATGCTCGCCGGTTCTGGCACCGATTCAAGCTTTACATTGTCCAATCCAACATAGCTATTGTTCCAGTTCGGAGCCAATTCCGAAACGAAATGAATCGCTGGCATTGCCGAAGCGTTTACAGGTGCATCAAATTCAAATACCCGGTAAACCCAACCTTCTGTTGATGAAACAGTTGGCGCAAAAGAACCGACTTTGAAATTAGTCGAAAAATCGCTAATCCCACTTGATAAATAGACAGCAAACGTGCCCGGGTGATCAAGATCACTCCTGATAGCCTGATGCAAATATCCAGAAACGGAATATCTTTGACCGGCAGTCAAAGGGGTAGAAAGTAATTGTGAAATGAATCCAGACTGAGAAGTAGACCCTAAACCCGCTACAAACTGATCTCCATCCTGAGCCACAACGCCCGTGAAATTCCCATAGGAGCCAGGAGGCGAAAATCCATTTGAACCTGTATTGTTATACACATTCATATAAGTAAAATCTGATCCCCAATTACTCCATCCGGGAACCAATGCCTGCTCAAAACTTCCGTTAGAAAGCAAAGTCGCTGAAGATACAGAAAAAATCCCGATTGCAATTGCGCATATAGGAACTCGCAACAAAATATTAAACATTGAATGATCCTCTTAAAAATCCAATAGCATTGGATCCATAATCATCGAATCTATACTGCTAACGCAAATAATTCGCAAATATATAAGCCTTTGCTGTAATTTTCCTAGATTTATCCGAGTAACCTGCTATTTGTGCCAGAAGAAAGAATCACGGTCTTTGGCGAACTCAAAATCCATACTCCAGAAGGCATACGATCTCCTCAACTTCTCTCGACTAAAAAGCTGATCGCATTACTTCTCAAAAATCCTTCGCAAAATTGGCAAAGAAGCGAGATTGCGGAAGCGATTTGGGGAATCTCTGACGAGCAAACTAATCGAAACAGATTAAGAACAACCCTTAGCCAAGCTCGAATAATTCTTGCAGAATATTTAGAAATAGCAAGCGACAAAAACTCTATCTGGCTTGGAAAAGTCGATTTAGAAGTAGATTTATGGGTGGCCCAATCGTTATTTCGTCGTTCAAAAATTCCAGTCGACGATGATCAAGAACTATCAATATTAGCTGACTTAATCAAAATCATAAACGCTCCGTTCTTGCCAGAATGCAGTTCTTCTTGGGCAGAAGTTGAAAGAAGCAAGTGGCAAACAATTCTCCGAAACTCAACTCTCAGATCTGCGGAAATGTACGAAGCACGATCAGAATTCTTGCAGGCGATCTCAACTGTCGAGTCAATTCTCAAAGCTGCTCCATACGACGAACAAATATGGGCCGCACTTCTAAGAGTCAATGCCAAAATCGGACGCCACGTAGAAATTCACCAAAAATTTGAAACAGCAAAGAACAAACTAAGAAAAGAACTCGACGCCAAATTTAGTCAAAATCTTCTCAATCTAGCTCAATCCGTAAGATTCGGATTGATTCCCTCGGCAAGTCTAAAGCCTGCTCAATCAGACATTGCAAGTCGAGTGCTCGGGAGAATGCTAGAACAACACCCAGAAGAAGCACTCATGTTTCTCGGCAGCCAAGCGTTCCGGCCAGAGATATTCAATCATACAAGTCTGACTATCGATTTGCTCGAAAAGTCGCTCACCACTACGCAAGGCTATCAACCTGCTCGCCTCAAATGTATCACGTATCTATTAATAGGGTACGGAATCCAAAATAAGCAGAATGAGATTCGAAAGTGGGCTCCAATCATTCTAGAAAACGATCTAGACCACAATCATTTACGTGGCGCCGCCAACGCCCTTGCATTTTCATATTTTCAAATCCGAGATTGGGATAGCGCCTACAAATTCGGAAACTTCGCCCTTGAAAAAGCAAAATCTTTGGATGACAAAATCGGAGTCTCTTTAGCGCAAGCCCAATTGGCAGCGTTTGATTGGCACAATAAAAAATACGATTCAGCAATTGAAGTTTACAGAAACTCATTCTCTCAACTGACAAACCCAACAGAAATCCGAGCCCAGCACGGTCAAGCCACCATAGCTGTGAACTTAGGATTAGTGTTTACATTTCTAAACCAACCTCAAAACGCCATAGAATGGCTCCAGCGAGGAATCAATATTGCCAAAGTATTCCAATTCTCATCACTACTTGCTATTGCAAACCCCGCCCTTGGCGCAACGCTAATCGCAATAGGAAATGTGAACCAAGGTAAAAAAGCTCTGGCCGATGGGCTGAGTATTGCCTTTCGGCAAAAAGATGAAAGAACAATTCAGATTGCCCTCGATTACGCCGCATATGCACTGGCAACCTTAGGAAGTGGCGCAAAAGCTATTTCGGTACTAAATTGGGTCACACAGCTTCGCAAAAGAGACAATCACCCAAGATCTCAAGCAGAAGAAGATTTTGAATGCCATATTCTTTCAATTGCAAAGCATGATTCACCCGACATAGCCTGGTGGCAAACAAAGGGCCATCGAAAACGTGGCGTTACCCTTATTGATGAGTTCACAAAAGAATAATTTTGGCTTACAATACTTATCACGCCATGGAAAAAAGTAACCAGAATGAGCCTTTCAAACTAAGGCTAAGCACGGCCATTTTAATGACAATCGGAGTCGTGGATCTCGTGTCAACTCTTTACTGGCTCAGCATCGGAGGATACGAGGGAAATCCCACTTTTGCTCGAATTCTAGAACATGGCGAATTCCCCTTCGTTGCGGCAAAACTCTTGTTTCTAATCGGGCCAATCGTTATCCTCGAAATTGTCCGACAATACAAACCGCATACGGCAGAAATAGGAACCAGAATTGCTGCCAGCGCTTATTTGATATTGTGGTTAACCCAAATCATCAGAATCGGACTCAGTTCTGCTCAATAATCGCGCTAACATAGAATTGTGGGAATATCCCCCGAACAATTCGCAAATCTAAATGAATCTGCAATTAAGCCAACAAGCCATTGGCGATCGAACAAGTCTGCCACGGTTTTCGCGACAATTGCGCCAAAAGAAACCGGAATTTTTAGACTTCTGGCTTGGATTTTCCTTCTCATTTCGGCAATCTATATCCTTGCATTTTTAGCCTCCCAGCAAAACGATCCCCATGTCTGGATCATGCATATCAAGGGATACACAGTATTCGTGGCTATGCAAATCACCATCATGTTTCTATATGGTCGTTTAACTCAACATATAGATTCCGGCCCAAGTCTAACCGCTATCGAGTCCCAACTTCCCAGTGATGGAGCGGTTCCAATCGAACTTAAAATCAGACAAAGCGGATGTATCACCGGAGCCGATCAAGGATTTATCTGGTTTGAAGACAATATCTTTTTTTACAAAGGACGACAAACCTCATTTCGAATCAACCGAGAAGACATCCCGCCACTTGCAGAATTACCTAAAAAATTCCATCCAAAAAGAGATGTCAAAAAAAGCAAGTTGCAACTGCTTCTTCCCGTAAACGATCGTCAACTACACGTTCAGTTTAAGCTCATCAACCCGTTTGAAGATTTCAAAACAAGAAAAAAAACGCATGCTTTTCAAAGTCAGTTTGCCAAGTGGCTAAGGTCCAAGGACACCAGCTTAACAGAAAGTCTTCTGCCACCAACCGAAGTACATCCTGCCCTCATTCGACAGGGATGGAGCAAAATCGAGCCCCTCTTTGGCGCTGGTTTATTAGCTGCTATCAATATCATTCTCTTCGCTGCTGGTGTCGCATTCTGGAAATCCACCCCAAATCTCATCGTTCTCAGCCAATTTTCAATTTTTGTTAATTTCACAATGTTAATTCTCAGTCTTCGATCCGCTTTCCAATCTTGGAAAAGTGCCGGAGTACGAGAACAGATACAGATTCTTGATGCAAAATCAATAATCTAAAAAAATCAAAAAGACATTGAACAATCCCGCATTGTCAAAACACATATAAGCGGAAAGTAAGCAATGCCACAATCTCAAAACGACAGAAGCCAAATCTCAGAGGCTCCGCCCGACATGGAAAAAATCGTAACCGACCATTACGCTCGGGTTTTTCGATTTGCCGCCCACCGTGTCGGCCCAGACACTGCGAGTGACATTGCTCAGGAAACATTTCTGACCATGCAAAACTCCATCAAAAAATTCAAAGGGCAGTCCGCTCTCTCTTCTTGGATTTTAGGGATTACGCTCAATCTCTGCCGAAACCACAATCGCAAGAAATCTAACCAAGAAATTCCGTTGGAAAACTGGATTGAATCGACGGGAGAAAATGAAAAAAATCTCATCAATCGACAAGTCCTAAAACAAGCTCTTGCCAAACTCACTCCAGAACACCAAGAAGTAGTTCTCCTTCACGAAGTGGAAGAGCTTTCCTACAAAGAAATCTCAGAACTCATCGGAATTCCTGAAGGCACCGTCAAATCAAGACTCCATCACGCCTTCCATAACCTTCGCCAAGAACTCTGCGGAGGATCACTATGAACCTCAATAATAACTCAAAAGCCTATCTCGATAATGAACTCACTGCTGAAGAAAAACAGCAATTTGAAACCGAACTTGCAAACAATCAGGCATTTCGCCAAGAAGTACAAGATCTGGAGCAAATTTCCAGCTCAATTCGGGCCGCCGCAAAGTCACATTCTGTCAATGGATATGAAGCGACAAGAGAACGATTAACGGCTAGAAACAGCCAGCCCTTCTGGGCAAAGATTCTTGCCCCTGTTGCTCTATTGGCAATTCTTTCTGCCTTCCTATTCCCAGTATTTGCTCAGTTCAAACAAGCAGATTCTTCCGCCGCTCCCGCTTCAATGGCTGGTGCTGCCGCTGAAACTGAATCAGTGCCATCCGAATCTCTCAAAGTGTCACCATCGAGTCCTGTCCCATCTCGCGATCGGAATAGTGCACTGAGTGATGATTTCATGGAATCTGATCCAAATTCCAAGTCTTCTGCACAACTCGATTCATCGTCTTCAGGTGCTGATTTACCATTACCACCCACCTCGTTCGAATCAAATCGGCAAGTAATTAAGAATGGAAACCTTTCTATAATTGTGCCGTCGCTCAATGCCGCCGACCAGGCTGTTAAAGCAATTGCTCAGCGGTATCAAGGATTCGTCGAATCAAGTTCCAATTACGCTCCATCAAGCCCCAACGCACAAAGAAATTCCTCATACACGCTTCGGGTAAGAGCTAGCAACTTCGACCAAGCCATGAACGATATTTCTGCCCTTGGCGATGTTGAAAGCTCTAGCACAAGCGGAATCGATGTCACGACCCAAGTTGTCGATCTAGAAGCAAGACTACGAACTATGCGAATCGAAGAAGCGCAATACATGGAAGTCTTAAAATCCACAAAACGAATCGGTGACATTCTCGATGTCAAAGAACGAATCTACAACGTGAGAGCAGAAATTGAATCAATTGAAGCCCAAAGAAAAGAGCTCAAAAATTTGGCGCAACTCTCTACGATTATTGTGAACATCACTGAAGAGGCCAAAATCAAGAGCGCCGTCCCTGGAGATTGGTTCGGCGAAACATTCACAAATGCTTCAAATGCATTCGGAGTCGTTGGCCGTTATCTTGTAAAAGTATTGGTTTACATTGCGGTATTCAGTCCACTTTGGCTACCATTTGTTATCCTTTGGTTCTACAAACGTAAAAAAGCCTAATCGCTTAACAAAGAATATGCCCGCTAAGAACTTTCAAGATCTTGGCGGGCAATCCAAATTACCCTCCTCAAATCTTTCCAGCTTAGGTAAATTGCACCTTCACACAAGTCGATGACTGGGCTCACTCTTCGTATTCGACCAGACAAGGTTGGCAGTGCCTGTTTTCCTTTTGATTTCGGGCCATATCTTAACGTCCGCCCAAAGCCAGAATGCAAAGAAGGCGTGGCAGTTGTTGCCCGAGTCCTGACCAGTCGCAGCGACTATGGATATCTCGAACTCCCCAGCGGAAGACAAAGCCATCTCGTTCCCGGAGATGTCATCGTTACCGTCCTTGGGTCGCGCGCCGCTTTAAGAGGATTTTCAGGACGAGTACCAGAAAAACTTGAAAACGGCGATATCATTCATCTCTTAAACAAAGGCGGAGTCGTGGGAGTCAGCAAAGGATCTATGGTCGGATTAGGTGCCCCAATCCAATTGGAAGTATTAGGCACCCCACTCATCAACAACAAACCCGCCGACCTCACCGATTTTGCCCTGAAACTACCCCCACCAACCCCAAAACCACCCCGAATTTTGGCTGTTATTGGCACATGCATGAATAGCGGAAAGTCCACCGCCGCCGCTGTCGCCATTCGCCATTTTAGCAGTCAAGGACAAAGAATTCATGCCGGAAAAGCCACTGGAGTAGGTGCAATTGCCGATCCTTTAGCCTTTAGAGATCAAGGCGCACAAGTCTCGCTCAGCTTCCTCGACTGCGGAATTCCCAGCACCGCTTTTCGGAGCGACATTCCACTCATTTTCAATTCTCTCATCAATCATTTATATCAAGAAGACCCCGATCTCATTGTTTTAGAACTTGGAGATGGCGTCCTTGGCGCGTATGGAGTCGATGAAATTCTAGACTCAAATCCGCCATTTCATGCTTGTGTTGTCGCCGCAAACGATGTAATTGGAGGCTGGGCTGTCACCCAAAGATTGCGAGAGCTCGGGTTATCTGTGGCCTGTGTTACTGGCCCTGCCACCGACAATGAATCGGGTGTAGAAAAACTCAAATCTCTCGGAATTTCGGCCGCCAATATCATGCGAGAACCAGAAGACTATCTTAAATTTGTTAGCGAGGCATTAGAGCAATGATTCCAGTCGCCGTAGTCGGCGCATCGGGATTTATGGGTTCGGAACTGGTTCGAATTCTTCATTCTCATCCCAATGTCGATCTCACTTACCTCGCCGGCCATTCCACCTCGGGGCAACTTCTTGAGCAATCTCGTCCCGGATTTTCCGATTCAAACCTTCAAATCAAGCCCACCAATGCCCTTGCCATTAGTCAAGTGGCAGAAACAGTGTTTTTAGCTTTACCACACGGTGAATCGGCGGAAATTGCCGCTCAGCTCTTAGACCTCGGAAAAACTGTTATCGACCTCGGCTCCGATTTTCGCCTGAAAAAAACCGAAGATGTCACTCGTTACTACGGCCGATCTGCTCCTTCCCAAGATTTATTAGATCGGGCTTTTTATTGTCTTCCGGAACTCACGGGCGCGCCACCCGCCGGCACAAAACTCATCGCTTGTCCAGGATGTTTTGCCACGGCACTCAATTTAACGGTCGCCGCCCTGGCTCCCATCGCTTCAACATTACAGATTCACGGCATCACTGGTAGTAGCGGAAGCGGAATATCGCCGTCCACCGGAGTTCATCATTCACTCCGAACAACAAATTTCGTGGCATATAAACCACTCAATCACCAGCACCTTGGAGAGGTCAATCAGCTTCAAAATCAGCTGGGCCATTCCGTCAATGTTCATTTCGTTCCCCATTCTGCTCCTGTCGTTAGAGGAATCCACCTCACAACTCTTGTGCCTCATTCTCCAGAAAAAGTTGGGCAACTGCTTAATGACAAATATCAGAATTTAAAAGGAATTTCAATCCACTCTGGGCCGGTTCCATTAGGAGCCGTTATCCAAACTAATCGTGTTCTACTCGGGTTCAGTGGCGATCCCGATTGTACGGCTGTCTTTTGCGCCATTGATAATTTACTGAAAGGCGGAAGCGGACAAGCTGTTCAAATTCTCAATCTGATGAACGGGTTCGACGAATTCGCTGGACTCCCCATGATTGCACCTTGGCCCTAAAAATATGTCCCGCCATTTCCTTGCTCCCACCGATATCTCTCATGCTGAACGTCACCAAATCCTGAGTCGCGCTCAAGAGTTAAAGGCTGACCAAACCCCCGCTGGTAGAAGAAACCTGAGGGTCGGAAGTCTATTCTTCAACCCTTCACTCCGAACTCGTATCAGTTTTGAGCAGGCGGTCTATCAACTTGGAGGAAACTGCCAAACCCTAAACGCTTCTGCCGATTCGTGGGGACTCGAATTCGATCCCCACGCCATCATGGATCAGGACAAGGCCGAAAATGTTGTCGAAGCCGCCGGGGTTCTTGGTCGATACTTCCATGTGTTGGGAGTTCGCGCTTTTCCGACCAGCCTGCCATGGAAAATTGAAAAACAAGAACCGGTTCTTCGGGCATTCGCCGACCATTCCGGAATTCCTGTCGTCAGCCTCGAAGGCGCACTTCATCACCCCTGTCAATCCCTGGCCGACCATCTCACTATGGTCGAGCATTTCGGTGAAAATCTTCAGGGAATGCCGGTCACACTTTCGTGGGCATACCACCCCAACCCGCTCCCAATGGCAGTTCCTCACAGTTTTGCACTTCAAGCAGCATTAGCTGGTTGTAACCTCACTATTGCCCATCCACCAGGTTATGACCTTGATGCAGATGTCGTATCTCAAATCCACGCATCCAGCAAGCAATCCGGAGGTTCAGTTCGAATTACAAACGACCAAGCAGATGGTTTAAAAAAAGCAAAAGTCGTGTATGTGAAAAGTTGGGGTGCCCAGTCACTTTGGCACGACAAAGATGCCGAAAGAAACCACCGTAAACCGTATCGCGGCTGGATTCTGAATGACAATACTTGGCAAGACACCGATGAAGCGAAAGTAATGCACTGTCTCCCAGTTCGCCGAAATGTTGTTATCGGAGCCGATATTCTAGATTCGCCAAGATCGATTGTTCTGGACGAAGCGGAAAACCGACTCTGGGCTCAAGCCGCGTTAATTGAATTTCTAGCAAATACAGAAGGTGTCCTATGATTCGTGAACAAGGCCCAACTCTCGAACAATCCGCAAGATGGATTGCCGAATTTCGCGGCGATATCATTGTTGTGAAACTTGGAGGTGAACTACTCATCAATCCCAGCACAATTCAACGAGTTGCCAAGCAAATTGCTGTCCTTAGCCAATGCGGAATGAATCCAATTGTGGTGCATGGTGCCGGTAAGCAACTCGATGAAGCCAGCCATGCCGCCGGTTTGAAAACAACAAAAATCAATGGTCGAAGAGTAACCGATGAACCAACAAGAGACCTTCTAGTCCAAGTTCTGAAAGATCTCAATCAGACCTTATGCGATCAACTACAAGAACAAGGCATTTCTGTTTCCGGCATGAAAGACTTCGAAAATTGGCCAATTGAATGCACTAAGCGAAAACCGGTTCAACAAACTGATGGATCAATTGTCGACTTTGGTTTCGTTGGCGATGTCAGCCTTGTCAATCTGAATGGAATCAATTCAGTGCCAGTTCTTCCCTCACTTGGCTACGATAAAGAGCTAGGATTCCTCAATATCAACGCCGATACACTAGCCGCTTCAATTGGGGCTAGTCAAAATGCACGAAAATTGGTATTTCTCACTTCTGTTTCTGGAGTGATGCGAAATTTAGATGATGTTGGCCCAATCAGTACAATCTCGCTCCAAGATACAAAGCGACTTTTAGAACAGCCGGCCATCACTGGTGGCATGAAAGCAAAATTAGAAGAATGTATTCGGGCATTAGAATCTGGAGTCGATCGAGTCCACATAATTGGAGGAAAAACCCCACACAATTTGCTTCGAGAAGTCTTTACAGATGAAGGCTGCGGAACCCTGATCTACCGAGATAGCTATTCCCATTGACTGACGTAAGCCAAACAACAAGCACGAACCCGACCCCGGATCCGATTGATAAAGGTGGCTCGCTCCGTTACGCTCACCGCGCCTCTTGCATCCAAAAGATTAAAAACATGACTGCATTTCAATGCTAAATCAAGAGCTGGATAAACTAGAGAAGTCTGAATTGGAGCTTTTTCGCCTTCTGGTAGAGCTGTAAAATCAGCTCTTGTGGTCAGAATTTTCAATTCGGCATCAAAGTTGACCGGAGTTTCAATAACTCGCTTGCTTTCTGCTTCATACATGTCAAACATTTGGTAAAGCATTTCTGTAGATGCAATTTCAAAATTGTAAACATTGTTTTGCATTTCAGAATCAAATTCAGCTTGACGATATGTCATTACGTCATCCCACATCAAACCGTCCCAAAATGAATCTTGCCCGTTCAGCATCAAACACAGTCGCTCAGGACCATAAGTTATCTCTGCGCAAACTGGATTGCAATCAATTCCCCCCATTTGCTGGAAAAATGTGAACTGCGAAATTTCAGTTCCGTTTAACCAAACTTCCCAACCGACCCCTGCGGCTCCTGCTGCTTGACTTTCCCAGTCATCTTCAACTAATCGAATGTCGTTTTTTTTGGAATCAAACCCCAAGGCATCAAGCGAACCCATATATAAGTCCACAATATTGTCTGGACTTGGCTTCATGATGACTTGGTATTGAAAATACCGCTGGCTCCGCTGCGGATTCCGAGTATATCGACCATCTGCCGGCCGCCGAGATGCCTGAACATAGGCAACATTCCAAGGATCTGGCCCAAGAGAACGCAAAGTTGTTGCCGGATGCATTGTTCCTGCCCCAACTTCAACATCATAGCTTTCCAAAATTGCGCAACCTTGCGATGCCCAGTAAGTATCGAGCCGATTGATCAAATCTCGAAAAGTAATCATAGATAAGCTGATTCTATCCGGTTTGAACCCAATTTCATGTCCCAAAATGACCAATTTCTATGCCTGATTAAGTGTAATCGCATGACCATCCGGATCAATTCCAGTACTAAAAACAACCCCGGGATGAGGATTGATTGGATCGCTAAAAGACAAGCCTTTCGTCCGCAGCTCATTCAAAACCGCATCCAAATCTGTAACGACAAAGCTGAGCCCCGGCGCATGTTTTCCAATGTCTCCATCTGATCCGCCATGCAAAGCAATTGAAGTTCCAGCTGCGCCCAAAGTCATCCAATGCTCATTAAAACTTCCATCGTTTGGATATGTCAATTCCAAGCCAAGACCGTTTCTATAAAATTCCAGACTACTTTCCATATTCTTCACATAGAGAATAATTTGTGTCTGTTTTAATCCAATCATTGGTAAATTGTACGCCGAACGGGTTATGCTAAAGGCATGGTTCAGTTTGCAATCGTGGCCGGAATCCTATTCGGTCACCAACAAGCGGTTTTGTCAAGTGACTTTGTTGCTCCCGGGCCAAACAAAATCGTATGGGATCAAAGCCCAAACTTTGGCCCAAGACCTGATGGAACAGTAATCGATACAATCATCCTTCATCACACCGCGGGAAATAGTCTTGTCGGAACTGTAAAGTGGTTCCGGAATCCAGAAAGTCAAGTCAGCGCCCATTTCACAGTCGGCCGAGATGGAAGCATTGTTCAGCATCTCAGTACTTATTTAAGAGCCTGGCACGCTGGCAAAAGCATTGATGGACTCGGGCGAGAAAACGTCAATGATTTCTCCGTAGGTATTGAAATCGACAACGAAGGTGATGGAAAGCATCCTTATCCAGAAGTCCAGCTCGAAGCTGTAGAACATCTCGTTTCTGTTCTCATGCGCCGATTTTCAATTGTACAAATAGCCAGCCATGAGTTCATTGCCGAACCTCAAGGACGCAAGGTCGATCCAATAGATTTCCCTTGGAAAAGAATGGAAAGATTCCAAGTTCCATTATTTTTTGGCACGAAACCAGTTTCAAAGTCCTAACAAAGCCCAGCCCTTCGCCCGGCGACCTCCGATATAATCCCGGGCGATGAAAGCTAAATCCATTCTGCTCCTTTTGCCTTTAGTGTGTGCAACGACGGCAATTGCCCAAGATAACAACGGCAAATGGAAAGGAAGCGTAGAATCCAACTTCACGCTCATCAACGGTAACCGCGATTCAGAATCATTTTTGATTGTCGGAAATGCCAAGTCGCTAAATAGTCGGCAACGCACATTCACAGACCTTTATTACAACTTCGCACGACAAGCCAATAATCTAGGCGTCAAGCAAACCTCTACCGATCAGTGGTCGCTCGGCGGAAGATATGAAAGGGATTTTGGCGTAAAGTCATTTTGGTATGGAAGCGCTAGGTTTGAGCGAGATGGTGTAAACCTTCTCGACCTTCGTTCCATTGGCGGCATTGGGGCTGGTTACACCGTTTTTTCAAATGACCAATCAACACTCCGACTTTCGGGTGGAGTTAGCTACGTCAACGAAGATTATAGAACCGGAAATAACACATTTTGGGGTTTTCAAGCCCAAAGTGATTACGATCGCGAACTTAATGGAAAGCTAAGTTTAAATCACCGATTCACATTTATTCCCAACATCAGTGATTTTGGCGACCACTACTTTTTAAGTAACTTAGGAATTCAATACAAACTCAGCACAAATCTTTCGGCCGGCCTACGATACATTATCAGCTTTGATAGCACTCCTGCCGTAAATTCCGTCAAACAGAATACAACTTGGGCATTTTTGATAGGTTATAAATTCTAACTTAAAGCTATATTTCTGCTAAAATCTTCTCAGTTCGAAATTCTCGACGAGGAGATTTTTTATGACAACGCTTACCTTAATAGCCGCTGCTTTCATTATCAATCCTATTCAAGACCCTTCAATGTTTGCTCCGCCAGTTGAGCTCAAGCAATTAGCTTTTATGGTTGGCGACTGGAAATCTGAAGGCACCGGAATGGGTGCTGATCCGTCCCAACCCATGAAAATCAAAGGCTCCGCTTCTTGTAAAGTGTCCATGGATCGCTGGTTTGAATGGAACACCAAGGACGACATGGAAGGATTCGGTCAAATGACCGGAAAATTCATGGTCACCTTTAACGACACAAAAAAGCAATTTGAAGGAATATGGTTTGATTCGATTACAAACTACTCTATGCGAATGTATGGAACTGTCAAAGCCAATCATCTGACAATGCTCAGCGAAGAAGTACCTTCTCATATGGGAGACGGAAACACTCAATATCGAATTAGCTACGAACTCAAAACGCCAAACCATATTGAAACCAAAATCGATTCAAAAGTTCAAGGCGAATTTGTAAATATGCTGACTCACCAATACAAGAAATAATTTTGAGTTCTAGTTGGGTCGCTGCATTAGCCGCGGCCCGTTTTCCTTTAACCATTTTTCATGAGCCCGATAATCTGGGCAGTATTTTTCAACCACTGCCCAAAATCGAGAGGAGTGATTCATTTCTTTCAAATGAGCGAGTTCGTGAATCACGATATATTCCATGACTGCTTGGGGCGCCATTATAAGTCTCCAGTTCAAGCTCAATGTGCCTTTACTCGAACAACTGCCCCAACGAGATCGCTGATCTGCAATCCGTATTTTCTGAGGATGCACTCCCATTCTTGCCGACCAATTTTCAAGAGTTGAAACCAAAGTCTTTCTGGCCATCAATTTCAAAAACTGTTCAACCTTTGTCCGAGCTTGATGTTCACTGTTCGCCGGCACACTAAATCCAGAATCCAAAAACTGAATCTTTCTAAATCCACTTCCAAACTCAATCGGATACAAAGAGCCCTGCACTTCAATCGTACGAATATCAAAAAGTAATTGACGCTCCTTGACTCTCTGCCAAGTTTGTTCGATCCAATTTCGATTGTCGTCAACAAATTTTTGGGCCACAGACCACTTTGAACGACGAGGCAAAACCAAAATAATGCCTTCTCCCGATGCCGAAAGCCGGATTTTCTTGGCTCGATTCGATTGACGCACGCGAATATGCACGACTCCCGAAGGAATATCAACTAACAATTCTTCAGGATTACTTTTCAATCCCAACTCAAATCAGCCAATAAAGGTGCATGGTCACTTGGGCGCTCTTTAGTCCGAGCCTCAATATCGCACCAGACTTTTTCCACGCCACCCTTCAATACTTCTGAGGCATATATATGATCAATTCTCCACCCCAGATTTCTTGCTACAGAATTCGGAATTCTAAAATCAAAAAAAGTATAGTGATCTGGGCCAGGCTCGATGGCCCTAAATGTGTCCGTCCAACCCCAATCTACAATCTTTTTAAGACGTTCAAATTCATCTGGATGATGGCCCACATCTCCCAAATGCCTCTCCGATTCATAAACATCAAGTTCAGTTGGAGCAACATTGATATCGCCTAACCAAATCACTTTATCGCCAGTGTTCGCAATGTCATTACACAATTGTCGAAACCGTTCCATCCAACGCATTTTGTAATCCCACTTATCAATCCCTACTTTTGTACCATTAGGTACGTATGTGTTAATAACTTGAACACCCTGATAGATTCCGCGAATGATCCGACAATCACGCGGCCACTCATCATCTCCAAATCCAAATTCAACATCTTCCATCTTGCCCTTGGTAAAGAAAGCTACTCCGTTGTAACTCTTCTGACCATGCACGACCATTTCATAGCCTAAGTCCTCAAAGTCTTTAAAAGGAAACTTATCGTCTTCTACTTTAGTCTCTTGAAAAGCGACTAAATCAGGATTGGCTTCGATCAACCATTCCCGCACTCTTGGCATACGTGCTCGTATTGAGTTCACATTGAAGGATGCAATTCGCATAAAAACCCAGATTACCAGCCGTCCGACGGGTAACTTTAGTTTAGTGAATCGACTGACACCAACGGGAGTTCCGAAATCTGACTTAAGTTACTATTTACTCCGGCCCGATTACGTCAAAACCGCCGTCGAAACTGATTCATGCCTCCTTTGCCGATCAACCGAAGTCAATGAAGCCGGGCTTTGCAACCTATGCACTTCTACCAAATGCACAAATGAAGAACTCGCATTGGTGGAACAATGGATGGCAGGAATCCTGAGATTTTAAAATCGTATGCCTTGGCTCATCCCAACTATTGCCCTTTTAGCAATCGCCGCTCTCATCACTTGGAGAGTCTTGTACGGAAAGCGTGAGCCCGGTTACCTGGCCGTAACCGAATACTGGATTTATACAGACGAAGACAAATTGCCAGAACAAACCGTTGTTATGGACCGAATGATCAGTAATAATCCTCACAACCAAAGAGGAAACCCCGCAATCGGCGCCCGAGAAGGAATGCTCTTTTCTGATATTCGATTACATATCGGACTGGCCAAACGTGAAAAAAACGCTCACATATTCCGACCTGACCTGTTTGATGAACACGCCGTACCTACCAAAGATGTTTTGAATCGCTTGTCATCGTGCAAAAGTATGGTCAAAGTTCGATACCTCAGCGAAGCTCGATTGTCAGATACAAGACACCTCCAATTTATGCCGCATCTCGCCGATGCCATTTCGCAACTTATGTCGGCAAAAGTTGTATTAGATCACGTCAGTCAAAAACTATTCACTGCCGAAGAATTCCACAATATTCTCCAGGCCAATGGAAACGTTGAAAAACCAGAATCTCATGTTCGAGTCATATGGAAAGAAACAACAACAGGTTGCCATGCCGAAACTTTAGGGCTGAAAAAAGTCGGACTCCTAGAACTCATAACCGACCCCCAGGAATTAGATTCTGAAGTCCTTGTTTGCGGATTGTTAATGCGACTTTCTTATCAACTCATGAGAAGTCCACAAGACCAAGGGCCGTATGAATTTGAAGAATTCGGAGATACTTTCGTTTTCACTGCCGGTGAAGTTCAAGATGGTAAGCAAGTCATTCACCTAACGCGAAGAAAAGTTGTAAACCCATGACCTGCATTCGGCTCATTCCTTGCCTTGATATCCAAAATGGAAGAGTTGTCAAAGGCACAAACTTTGTCCAGATTAGAGACGCCGGCGATCCGGTTCAACTGGCCAAATTCTACGATTCTGAGGGTGCCGATGAACTCGTATTCTTGGATATCACCGCCAGCCATGAAAATCGCGAAACCGTGTTTGAACTTGCTTCAAAAGTTGCCGAACAAGTTTTTATTCCATTTACAATTGGTGGCGGCTTAAAATCAGTCGACGATATGCGGTCTTGCCTCCTTGCTGGTGCCGATAAAGTCTCGCTAAATTCTTCTGCAGTTTCTAACATCGGTCTGGTCTCCGAATCCGCAAATCAGTTTGGATCTCAATGTATTGTAGTTGCAATTGATGCCAAAAAAGTTTCAGATCATCAATGGAATGTATTCGTTCATGGGGGTCGCAAAGATACCGGACTCGATGCTTTACAATGGGCAAAAGCAGTGGTAGAAGCCGGAGCGGGAGAAATCTTACTAACCAGTATGGATAGCGATGGTATGAGAACGGGATATGACCTGGAACTCACCTCTGCAATTTCAAAAGCCGTTTCGGTTCCCGTGATCGCTTCTGGAGGGGCGGGCAACGCCCAGCATATGATCGACGCTGTTAAAATCGGTCATGCGGATGCCGTTTTACTTGCCGGAATCTTACATGACGGCGTAACCACAATTTCTGCCCTCAAGTCAGAAATGTCTGCCGCAGAACTTCCAATTCGTATACTCTAAAGCCCAGATAGCAATTGATCAACGGCTGCTCTGCCCTTTTCCGCAAGAGAACCGAATGGCGATCTTGGCGATCCCAATTCCAACCCATCACGTTCTAAAACATATTTTCCAACCCGGTGTGATCCATAGATTCGAATCAATGCTGAAACGGGTTTTGACAAAACATCCCACCGCTCAAGAATTCTCAAACCGTACTCCGCACCAAAGATTCCAACGGGATGTGCAATTCCACGTGAAGACCAAAATTCTATCGGGCTTGGCCCTAAGCACGTGAATTCCTCCAATTCTTTTTCCGCGTAACTTTGCGGCACAACCATTCCCGGAACCGCATAAATCTCTTTTGGAACCGGATATTTCCCTTCTGTATCTAAAAAACCAACCGCAATATTTCCGTGCCGACGGAGAGCCTTCAGATAATATGACATCTCTTCTAATGTATGCCCCCCAGGTAACGGAGGCGAAACTACGGCCGCCGCTGCTCCACAATCAAAGGCGTCTTGGCACAAATCCATCGCCGAAGTCGTCGTGTTCGAAGTCACATTGATATAAAAAGGATGATCTCCAACTTGTTTAAAAACATAATCAGCAATCTGCTTTCTTTCGGAATGTGCCAGAGAAGTTACTTCTCCAACTTCGGTGCATAACACAAATCCAACGGCACCACGTTCTTTGTGCCAATTGATCAAACGAGCAACTCTCACCTCACTTACAGAAGAAGTGTCATCCGTAAATGGGGTTACTAGCGGAACTATTAGCTCAGAAATATGCACGACTTAAAGACGATTATGCCTAAACAAACGAATCAATTGTTTCGAATACTAAGCAGAGAAACTTCGGCCAGATCAAAAGAACCATCACCACTGTCATCCGGCGCAAAATAGTCTCTAACCAATCCCGTTGAGTTCATAATTCGCGTTGTCAGTTCGGCCCTATGTTCTGCCGGAACTCTCATACGATCCATCCAATCCAAAAACTCAAGACGCTTACGATTGACTTCTATATCTTTTTGTCTAAATCCAACTTCTTGGGTCAAAGCCTGCCATTCTGAGATCTTCCAGTTTCGATGATGACTCGGATCTCGTATTTTTTCAACCGCATTAACTTCTTCGTCCGAAAAATCATCTTCTGGAGCAACAGTGTCAACCAATAAAAACCAACCGCCCGGTTTTAATACTCTAAACACTTCATGTACAAACACGGGCACGTTCAAAAAGTGATGAGCAGCCACCCGGCAAGCAACGCCATCAAATCGACCATTCTCAAAAGGCATATCTTCTGCATTGCCTTCGACAACAGAAACATTTTCTAAGCCTTTTAGCGCCGATTCTCTTTCCACAATCGCCAACATTTCCGGCGTCATGTCGAAAGCCACAACTTCATCAACATGAGGAGCAAATGTATAGGCGACATGTCCGGCGCCAGTTCCAACATCAAGAATGGAACCTCCCGCCGGTTGCACCAATTCCACAAGCCGACTCAGGGCATCTCCCGAAGCATGTACTGCACTTGTCAAATAAGCTTCTGCAACGGGAGCAAATTGATCGCGAGATGTCGGTTGCTCGTTCATTGCCCAATGATCACATAAACCGTCTCGAATACCGACTCTTCGCCTACTTTGGCACTCAATACTATGGGAAAAACTCCAGAGGCTCCCGCCGGTACCTGAAACTCAATAGGCATTCGCCAGCTCCCTTTGCTGTGGTAAATCAAAAACTGTTGATCCAATTTCCCAAGCGAAGTCCATTCTGCCGGATAGCGAACACTAACTCCTCCTTCTAATCGACCAAGGGCCTGGCTCCGAACTGTAATTCCACCTTTAACTCTTTGTGGCTCTATGGAGTAGGGCAACTCCATCTTAAAATTCGGATCCAAATCAACAAGCGGCGCAACTCTAAAACTTGTCCTAATCAAAGCGATTCGACCATCTGCCGCCACAACTGCTGCGCGTAAAACTCGATACCCTGGTGCCGTGTTTGCTCCAATTTCTGATTCAAAATCCACAAACGCGTTCCCTTTTTTATCGAGGGCGGGAAATGGAATCGCTACAGACTTGATCGCGTTTCGCGCATAACCTTCGCCACTCATATCAACCGTCTGAAGCGGAGGACAATCTTCAAAAGTTTCGAAATTGAACCTAAATCTTAACTTATCAAACCTCGAAATCGAGCGAGTCTTCACTTGAGGACGCCAAGTAAGACCACTGAAAAGTCCTCGACTATCATCAAAACGCAAGTTCAAAAAACTCAGAGACCTTGGCATATATCCCGGTCCCGTGTCGGTCGAAACATCCAATAAGTCCATTCGAACCCCAATTCTACGGTTTTCATCCGGGGAAGCCGTGAATTGAATCGGCTGGAAAGAAACTTCTAAATTCCAATAGTCACTCCCTGCTGTTCCCGCAATTCTCAATGATTCAGGAAGCACAATCGGGTCAACCCATTTCGGGCCATTTCGATCTGTGGCGTCCATTTGTCGAATCGTTGTTCTCACTTCTGAACCAACAAGCCGACATCGGATCTCTATATTATCGTCCCCAACTAGCCACCCATCACCGTTGGCGTCAATACTGACAACAACGTCTTTGCCAAGCTTTGCTTTGGCCCCCCAATACATTCGGCCCGGCTCCCATTGAAAAAATGTTTGGCCATCTGCTGATTCAACAAACGGTTCCCATTCTTGATCAGAAACAACTCCATCCATTACTGGCGTCAGGGCCAATCTCAAAGGATTGTCCACGACTTGTGGTGCCATCAAAACCTGTGATGATTGTGCGCCAAGCAAAGCCAAAGTCAAAATAGGAGAAATCACTGTATATTCAGACTTAATGAGCCTTCAAAACGATTCGCTCAATCAGCACAAGTCCTAAGCAGATTCCCACACAAAAATGAAGTGATTGAACCACAGGATTTTAACCATTAGCCCCCAAATTAGTAATTTCTGCAACCCGATCACATACTTTTTCAGTCATCATTGAAATAGGTTTGTCGAAGATGGTTGAAGAAAGCGCGAATCCCGAATGGTATTACGTGGGGCACTACGGTCAACTTGGCCCACTTACGCTTGAGCAAATGACAGACTTGATCACCGATGGCGTTATCGATTCTCAAACGTTTGTTTGGAGAAATGGCCAGCCCGACTGGGCACAAGCGGCGAGCATTTCCGCACTTTCAGCACTGTTCAATCATTCACAACCACCAAACGGCCCCTATTCGTCCGGCTCAACTCCCCCTGCTTTTAACCCAGAAACCTATTCTGCACCCAATCCGCACCAATACTCTACTGAAGAACAGAAGCATTCCCATCTTAAGCACGCAAACTTTCAACATCCCGTTTCGCCAATCAATATCCATAACTATTCGATTGTGCCAAAAAGCGATAAAAGCCGTATTGCCGCCGGAGTTCTCAATATCCTCCCCGGCTTCGGACGCTTTTATCTCGGATATGCCGCTCATGGAGTCCTGCAACTCTTAACAAGTTTCTGCTTTGTCGGCCTCATTTGGTCATGGCTCGATGGTTTATATATCATGACCGGCGGAGTCAAATATGATGGATATGGTCGCGTAATTGAAGATTGACATTTGCTGGTCCTGAATATTTCGTGCCCTTTTATAGATTTCCGCGTCTAAGTTACTGACATGAAATCAATTCGCCTTGCAATTCTCTTGGTGATTTTTACAGTTCTAGCCTGTAGTACGGCATTTGCCCAAACTAAAACTAAACTGAAAATTGCTGTAAAAGACAAAGGTGAAGTTGTGATTGAGCTCTTTACAAAAGAAGCACCCAAAACAACCGCTAAGATCATTAAATTGGCGGAAAGTGGATTTTACGATGGTCAGAAGTTTTTCCGAGTAATGAAAGACCCTAGACCATTCCTCGTCCTGTTTGGAGATCCAGGATCAAAAACTAAGAAAATGGATGATTCCACACTCGGAACGGAAGGTTCGGGAGAAACTATTGCCTATGAGGAGTCCGGAAAAAGAAATGTCAAAGGCGCAGTTGGACTTTCGACCTTACCTAGAGATAAAAACTCCGGTGATAGTCAGTTCTACATTCTCTTGGATGACAAGTCCTTTTTAAACGGAAGCTATACAGTTTTTGGGCAAGTCCTATCAGGAATGGATATTGTCGAGAAGATTGAGGTCGGGGACCTGGTAACTTCCGTCACGGTAATTCGTGAATAGTTCTGAACAGCGCAAACTTAAATTTGTCAAAGCAGTTTTACTTCGGCTCCTTTTTGGAGCCGTCAGTCTGCTGTTCATCTCGTTCATAACTTTTGTTGCCGATGAAATCGCTCCCGGAGATATCGCCACCGTAAGGGCCGGAGACAAAGCAACTCCTCAACAAGTCCAACGACTCAGAGAAGAACTCGGACTGACAAGACCGTTTATTGTTAGATATGGCGAATATATCGGCAAAGCCGTCAGATTAGATTTCGGAAACAGCTACCGAGGAACCCAAGAACCTGTCAATAAAATCATTGGGAAAACCCTTCCGATTACAACCAAAATAGCGTTCCTTTCCATTCTCCTCGCTGCCATTGTGGGAATCATTGCTGGCACCATTGCCGCAATCAATGAAAATAGAATCGGTGACCGAGCAATTCTAACATTTAGTACGCTAGGAGTCACCATTCCAAACTATGTACTGTTGCCGCTCCTTGTCTACATTTTCGCATTACAACTTGGTCAATTGCCTCTAACATGGGATTTCCCCGATAAACAAAAAGGACCAGAATTTTTCTATCTACTCTTGCCCGTGGTCGTGCTTTCCTTAAGGCCCATGGCCACCCTCACCAGACTCATGCGCGCCAGCATGATTGATACATGCCGACAGGAGTTTATTAGTCTGGCCGTAGCAAAAGGAGTTCCTCCTTTTAGAATCATCATCCACCACGCCTTTAGAAACGCAATCTTGCCCGTCCTAACCATGATCGGAACATCTTTTGGATACCTCTTAACAGGTTCATTTGTTATTGAATCGGCTTATCAAATTAGAGGACTAGGATTTGAAGCTATCGATGCCATCTCTAACTCAGATACCCCAGTAATATTGGCAACAACCTTAGTTACCGGAGCAATGTTTGTCGGAGTAAACCTTGTTGTAGATCTTTTACAACCAGTGATCGACCCAAGAATTCGAGAGAGCCAAGTATGAAGAAAAAAACCAATTGGCAATTTTGGTTAGGAGTGGCCTATCTCGTCTTTCTTATTATTCTTGCAATTTTTGGCCCAACCTTTAGACACTCTTTTTCTGAGCAAGTCAGTGGACAACTTCTCCCTCCATCAAGTGAATACTGGATGGGTACCGACGAATTGGGACGTGATATTTTTGCGCGAATCGCTTACGGAGCCAGAATCTCATTACTCATCGGTGTCTGCGTACAAGTCGGAGCTGTTACCATTGGATTGATCCTCGGGATCGCCATGGTTTATGCTCCACGTTGGATTGCAATTCCTATTCAAAGAATTACCGACGGAATGTTTGCCTTCCCCGATCTTCTGCTCGCGATAATGATTGTTGGAATCTTCCAAATGGGAGTGGGGCCAGTTATTATTGCGCTAACAGTAGGTTCTTGGCCTGCCGTTGCTCGGTTAGTAAAAGGCCAGGTGGCAACCCTCAAAGATCGAGAATATGTTGTAGCAGCAAAAGCTATGGGGGCCAGTACGTTCTACCAAGTCACTCGACATATTCTTCCGCACCTCGCTGGGGTCATCATTGCGGTTATGATGGTAGATGTTGCCGCCACTATCCTTGCCGAATCAACTCTTAGCTTTTTAGGCATTGGTGTCACGCCCCCCGAACCAAGCTGGGGACAAATGATTTCGCAAGGTAACACCTACAAAGAAACAACTCTCAACCTACTGGCTTGGCCTTGTCTGTTCCTCAGCCTTACAATATTCGCCCTAAACTTCCTTGGAGATGGCCTCCGAGCAATCGTAGACCCTAAAGGTTCGCTAACTGAATAATCACCGTTGCTTGTTTAAAAAAGCAATCGCTGCATCAAGTTGCGAGTCTTTACCAATCGCTCCAAACTGAGTATTCGCATCAAACTTGAATTCTGCCAATACCGCCGGACGAATCCCACCAGAAATGTATTGACCATCTTCATCTTGCATACGACTGATGTCTTCACCGCTTGGTAAGAAGTACTTTGCTATCGTGATCTTTGCCGTCGCCCCTTCGCTTAAAGGATACAAATCTTGAACAGAAGCCTTGCCGTATGTGTGTTCTCCAACAAGGGTCGCCTTCTTATAATCGCGCATAACACCCGCAAAAATTTCCGCCGCGCTTGCCGATTCTTCATTGACAAGAATTGCAATCGGTACATCCCAATTCAGAACTTGACCATATCGCGTATTAGTAGTTGTCGAACTTCCGCCTCGACCTTTCATTGTCACAACTGGCTTGCTGTCAACAAATAGACTCAACATATCGGATGCCGAAGACAACAACCCACCCGGATTTGACCTCATATCAATAACCAGCCCCTTAGCGCTGCGAGCTTTCAAATCTAAAAGTGCTTGCCGAAACTGCTCGGCCGTTGGGCTTGCAAAATTCGTCACTTGCACGTAGCCAATTTGTCCATCTAATAGCCGGCTGTCAACCGTGGGTATTTCAACTTTTGCGCGAGTGACAGTAATAATTACTGGCTCGTTAACACCTTCTCTTATTAACGTCAATTTTACTTTTGTGCCTTCAATACCTTTGATAAAAGTGACGATCTTATCGGTCGCCATTCCCGCAACATCTCGATCATCCACTCGATTGATAATATCCCCGGCTTTAATTCCTGCTGCCTTTGCTGGCCCGTTAGGAAAAACGCTGAATATTTTAGTTCCTAAAGGATCTTCCGTCAGTCTCGCGCCTACGCCAACAAAATCACCTCGAGTTTCCGTGGCAAATTGCTCAGAAACAACTGGTTCCAAATAGTTAGTGTGAGGATCACCTAATGAAGACACAAGTCCAGTCATCGCCCCTTGCAATAAATCATCACTCTTAATTTCGCGACCAAAGTGGGCCTCAATAAAATTAAATTGGCTCTGGAAAGACTCCGCTGGCGTTTCAGAATCACTAGAATTCTTCGCCATTCGGTTCAATGCATGAACATTAGGCGGAACTCCAGCCAGGGCATCGCGTACAAAAAACCCACCAAAAAACATTGTGGTCGATCCCATAACTAACCCAAAAAGCGCAAGTATTGTTTTCACTTTTCACCTCGTAATGCCGTTGCTGTCGGCAATGTCGCGGAGTAATCTCCTGTGTAGAGCGTATAGCCACTGCCATCGCCCAATGCGACCGTATCAAGCCATTTGGGATCCCCTACAAGCGTGCCGTCCACCGAAATTCCATCGATGCTCTTCAAAATCGATGCCAGTATCATGGCCGCACCTTGGGTGGATTTATCAACCAAGACGTTAATTGGAATAATTTCAGGAGTGCCACGAGTTGTAACTATGGGACGAGTCACAACGCCACCAGACCGAATCACTTGTCCATATCGCCCTGCCGGAACAATCTGTTCCAAAACCTCAAAGATCGCCAGAGAATTTCCAAGAGTTGAGTTTCTCAAATCAATCGTATCCCCAGCTTTTAATCCAATTGATTTCAGCTTTTCACCCACACCACTGATCATTTGTGTTTGAAAAACTCGAGTATCAGAATCAATGACTGGTTCCAGAACTGACTTTCCTTTTGTAACCGAAAAACTCATTGGTTTGTTGTCTCTGGTCACAACCAATGCAACCGTTCCCGCTTCTCCCAGCATCAAATGCTCCCTCACTTTTGCCGGTGGCAAGTTCGATTCAATTTTTTTCTGAAGCTCATCTCTCAACAAATTCAATTCTGCAGCCGACGCTTTTTTATTCGTGACCATGTTTTGCATTTCCCGCAACTTTGTCACGTCTCGATAAGTCACTAATGACTTCTTATCAATCGATTCAACTCGATCGCCTACTTTGATACCAACTCGACTCGCCGGACTTCCGGGCAATACTGCGGATACATACACTTCGGGAAGTAATAAAAGGGCATCAGTCGGATCTTCTCCCGATTGGATTCGCTTCAATTCTTCTGGATTAAACTCATTTCGAACCTCGACTCCAATTCCTTCAAAAACCCCTTTTTGATTCGCCAAATAAGACTTAAACTGCTCCTCGTTCATATACTGCGAATCCGGATCTCGTAATCTGCCAATCATTCCCCGAACCGCGCCAGATGTCATCTTCTGATCAACCTTCACCGGCTCAACATATTCTCTGCGAAGCAATTCTGTTACTTCATAAAAATATTGACCTTCGGCAAACTGAGAAGTCTTTTCATTCGAGGCAATTAAAGAAAGCTGGTTTGGCGCAACTGCCCCCATGTCAACACTTGCCCGAGTCATAAAGCCCGTAACTCCTGCCCCAAGGCACGTAATAACGGCCGCGGTTGCCAATAAAGTCTTTTTAGTTTGATCCATTTTTATCGTCTCAGAAACTCAATACAAGTTTCAACAAACACTAGCGTCCAAAAGTTCTACGCGTTTTGCGTGTCGTTCGCTTCCATCTTCTTCGCCAATTAAAAATGCCTTAGCAATTTCATAGGCAAGTTCCTTTTTCACTATTCTTGCTCCCAAACACAAAACATTCGCGTAATTGTGAAGTCGAGCAAGCTCGGCCATCTCTACCGAAGTACATAGCGCCGCCCGAATTCCCAAATGCCGATTTGCTCGGATACTCACCCCAATACCTGACCCACAGATCAGAATCCCAAATTCAGCTCGACCGGAAAGAATCTCCGTTGCAAGTTCATCACTGGCTATCGGATAATCAAACCGATCATTTGAAGTTGCTCCCACTCGAATAACTTCGTGTCCTAGCCCTTTAAGTTGACCAGACAAATCCTCCGCGTATTCAAACCCAGCATGATCTGCCCCAATACAAATTTTCAAAACTGACCTCCAAGTCGGCTCAAAAGCTCATCAATAACTGGATCTCCAATTTCAATAAATCGACCCAAAACATCAGCTGGTAATACGAGCTTTTTTGCAATTGCCAACCGCAAAAGGCTTCTAATCACAATGACAGAATCAGATTTGAGAACCGATTGAATTTCGCGCAATTCCACATTTTCCGGTTGAGTGGCATAAGAAGCCAATGCCATCGAAAGCACCTGAGGATTGGAATCAAGCATCGCCAGTTGCAATACCGGACGATCTTTTGCAAGACCACGTTTGGCTACAAAATCCAATATCTCAAGCCGAACCGCCAAACTTTCATCTCGCACTCCCCGGTGAGCCTCTTTTCTAAACCGCTCAATGTCAGAATCAAACAAACGCGTAAGACAAGCCACCCTTACAGATTCCGAAGCATCATTGACCCCCATAAAGATCAATCGACGGGCAATCAATTCATTATTTGGATTCAATTTCGAAGCGGCCAAGGTTCGAATATAGGGATCAACATCTTGGAATGAAGTCAACACAATCACACCCGTTTGCTCACTCGGAATTTGACTCGAGAGTTCAAGTCCAATAGCTCGAATTTGCCAAGGAACTTCAATTGATAAAATAGTTGCCGTCTTCGACCAAGACTCATCTTTGGGCCAGTCTTTCAGAACTGCCCAAGCCGCTTTCCTATTAACGGAAAAGGACCCTTCTCTAAAATCATTCGCAAAGCCAAATTCGCTTCTTCCGTACCTTGGAACGCCAAAGCCTTGACGGCAATTGGAACTATATCTTCCAACGCTGAACTCGCATGAGCCTGCAATATCGGGACCGCTTCCACATGTCGAGTCTTTGTCAAAACATTGATTGCGGCAATCACAGCATCGCGGTCTTTTCCTGTCAAAGCATCTCGCAAACTGCCCCAGCGATTTGAGGGAAGCTCAACCGGAACTTCTAAAAACTCAGATCTCACACTATCCGCCTGTTGAGGAAGCGCACTAACTATTGTTCCTTGTTCGGTAGCCCGAGAAATCGTCACGGCTTGAAATTCAAAGAACTCACCTTCTGGCATATTTCGATCAGTCAATGAATCATGCAAAGTGCCAAATTGCACTTGTCGAATCGCTCCGCTACTATCAACAACTGCCTGAAAATCATGCCACTCGCCATCAAATTCAACTTGAGCATGAACCACATCACTAAACGGCAGTTTTTGCAAATGTCCAGAAATTTGAACATTGAAAAGACGCTCGCCATTGGCTCCAATCAATCGCAGTGCATAAGAATCTTTTGCATTCGAACGCACTTTCCCTTGAATCAAAACTTTTCCGGAAAGCCCCGGAGCTGACTCTGCCAAAACTACTCCTCCAGTAGGTGCCCTCATTTTCCTCACGATGGCAATAACTGAATCCTTCACGGTCGATTCAAAGTCCCCAAAACCTGTACCAACCGAATCCCATTTCTTATCAATCGGCTTGGGTTCAAGTTTCAACCAATCGATGACCGTAGAACCTTTAACTTTGCCTGCCCAAGCTTTCGTTCCAGCATCCAATGCAAACTGATTTCCACCCGGAGAACTGGCAACAATCTTTTGCGCATCCGCTCCACCTTTCAATTGCACCATTCCGCTACCATTACTCACGCCAGTTATTGATCGCGGTCCCTTTTCCGATTGTAACCAAGCCCCTAAAACAAGGTTTCCAACAAAACTTGCAATATCTTTTGGCGCAGCATAAATCGGGGCAACAATAACCGTACCTTTCGCCGAATTTTGAATGGTAACAGATCGCGACCAAGCCGCGTGCAAAATAACCGTCATGTCATACGGTCCAAAATCTGTCGGATCTTGGGAATCAAACTGATTTGCATTCGAACGGGGCTGGTAAAGATGCTCAATCAGCCATTGATCAATCCCCGCAGAATCCATCCCTTCAAAGTAATAAGGATCAGTTTCTTGCGAATATGTAAATGATAAGTCAACTCCGGAACCACCAGATTGACTGGCGAATGCCCGAACCATTTCTAAACCATTCTTTGCTTCTTGAATCCGGTCGCTCCACAAAAATGATCGCTCCGAAACCCAAGTTCCATCTCGATTAACAACCAGTGCAGAGTCGTTAACAAAAACTACTCTAACTTTCTGTTTTTCCGCTCCTGGCCCTGATGTCTGAATTCCCGACCACAATCCCGTGCTGGGAACTCGTGGCCCAATATCACCAGAAGCCGTTACAAAATAGGTTGAATCACCGATTGTAACTTGCTGAACTCCAACTGGCAAAATCTGCTCGTTTGAAAAAACATAGGGCTCCGCTGGAGGATCCTGCGGAGCAAAATCACCCTGAAAATTGCCGGGTACTCCAAGCTGGGAATACAAAAATACAGTTAACAGGGCACTTGTCATTAAATTCAATTCCTAATCGAAAATACGGATATCGTATTCTGAAGACGAGTGACCGTCCCCTCTCGTATACTTTAAAGATTCCTTAGCCCCAAGACTATCCAAATCTGCCGGAAGTTTCTTCACCAAATCAATAACAACTTTTCTGGCATTCTCGGCGTTACTCTTAAAGACTTCCAATACATTATGAGCCGTAACCGCTTCTGTATCTGCCACAACTCCACTATCAAAATCTGTGACCAAAGCGATATTTACGACGGCCATTCCCAGTTCATGACAAAGATATCCTTCTGGATACTGCGTCATGTTAATAATGTGCCAACCCATCTTTGTAAACCATTCCGATTCCGCTTTCGTCGAAAACCTGGGACCTTGAATGACAACAACCGTCCCGCCATCATGGCAAGTGATTCCGTGCTCGTTAATTGTTTCAACGGCAAGCTTTCGCAATGTCTTGTCATACATATCTGCCGGAGAAACATGGGCGGTGATTGGGCCATCATAAAACGTATCAGCTCGGCCCTTTGTTCGATCAACAAATTGATCCGAGACAACAAAATGGCCAGGCTCAATGTGACGCTGCAAAGACCCAACCGCACACGGAGAAATAATTGCCTTAACGCCGAGCTTGTGCATCGCCCATACATTCGCCCGATAATTAATCATTTGAGGTGGAATCGTGTGATTTCGACCATGGCGTGGCAAAAAAGCCACCTTTCTGCCACCAATGCTCGCCAACATCACGGCATCGCTCGGCGAACCATAAGGAGTATCCACCTTAACTTCCGTCACATCTTCTAAGAGGCTATAAAAGCCGGAACCACCAAAAACTCCAATCTCTGCTACTGACATCTTATTTACTTTTCCTAGCGACCAGCTTTTACAATCCGATCCGCTTGTTGTTTCATTATGCTAACCAACTTATCAAGCCGAGTGCCAGCTCTCATAAAAAGTCCTGCTTCAATCCCAAAAACTCGTTTGTTCTTCACAACATCTAAACTCCCTAACCGAGGATCATTAAACAATTTCTCTGCATCTTCAGTCGATGTGACAATCATGGTAGGATTCCAAGCCAAAATCTGTTCGACATTCACTGTAGAAAACTGATCAGAATCCGGGCCCTTAAAAATCAAACCCATTCGTTGAGAAAGGTCAGATTGCAAAGTTTTGGTTCCAGCAGCCATGTATTCCGTACCCCCGCCCCCTGTCAACATAGCTACGGAAATCGTATCTTTTGGAATCAAAGCTTGACTCGCTCCAATTGCTTGATACAGCAAATCCATCACTTTACTTCCTTGTGTTTCGTCCTTCACTTTTTGAGAAATATCGACAATCTTCTCTTCGTATTCGTTAAGCGTTTTTGGATTATAGGGCCATAGTGGCGCCCCCATTTCTTTGAGCTTTTCAACGTCCGCTGCCGAAAAAAGCGACTCGTCATAGGCAACAAGATCAGGTTGCATCGCCGCAATTCGTTCGTAATCAGGCTTCAAACCTTTCACAACAACATCAACATTTTTTATGAATCCTGGCGAGTCGCAACTTTCAGTTCTTCCCACTAACTTCGTACTTGCTGTATTCAAAGTAACTACTTCTGTCGTACTAGGACTCAAGCTGACAATCTTTTCTACGGTTTTTGTCCGCGGGATTCCACCAAGCTGTTGAGTCTTCTGTTCGCATCCGCTCAAAAATACCGACGCAAACAGTACTCCAACAACTAACCAAATTGGTCTGATCATTCCTTTTATTCTGACAGGTTTCGTGCCAGTTATAGACTTACCAAATAGGACATCAGATCTGGGCCAATCTAACTGACCAAAAAACGTTAGTCGATTCCCCTTCTTCAACTTGAACTTCACATGGTCTTAAACAAATCAATTTGAAATATCGTGCCTCTTTTCCGCCAAAATCAACCTCGAACTTGTGCTCCCAAAAATCGATTTGCCAAAGTAAGCACCCTAACAGCCGAAGCTTGGTCAATCAAATCAAATCGCTTCTGGTCGGATCCCGGCATTTGATCCAAGCCATGCCCCCAAAGATCACCAAATCGTGTCTCAAGAACCCGGCTCCCAACCGCTCGTATTCGATCCGAATCCAAAAACTTCAAGGTCAAACCTGTTTCAAACAACAAATGAGAAAACTTTCCCGGGCCCTTCAAATGACCACCTGTATCATGCCACCGCTCCCAAGCCGCTTCGAACATCTCTCGCGAAGAAATCTGATACTTCTTTCCGTTCGCCTCGGCATAACCAAGAGCGCGAATGGTTAAAGCCGAGTTATAACTCCACTTCGTCTGATCAACTTTCCCATCCAGTGCCAGGCTATCCGACATCAATCGCTCCGAAGAATCATACAAATATTTCATTGTCCAATCCAGAATCCGATACCCCGCATCTCGATATCTAATCTCGTGGGTCCGCTTATACATTTCAAAGCACGCTACTGCCGATGGACTATTACTACAGGTATTTTTAGAAGCCTTGTCCGACTCTCGCCAATAAATCCCCCCGCCCAAAACCAGGTCTTCCCCACTCAAAACGTAATCTAAAGATTGCTTTGCTCTCAACAAAATCTTTTCGTCTTTCAAAATCTCATAAGACTCCAACAAAGCCAATACCATCCAAGCATTGTCATCATAATATCGATCAACTCCCTTCGCATTTGGCAAGACATCAAAGCCAGCCACTGGCCCCGAAGAATTCCAATACAAATCAACTTTTTTCAAATACTCTGCTAACTGAGTCCTCGCCTTTAAATCGCTCTGAGCAATTCCATTCAAAGCCGATAAGGTCACTCCAACCGTCCAGTTAAAAGCCGGATCCTTTTCCTTCAGATTTGTTGAATAAAATTCTCGATACAAACCTGTCGAGGAATCAAAAAAATCACGATCAACCTTTTCCCAAGCCAACACCGCTTCTTTTTGAAAATTTGGCTCAATCATTCCCACAACGCCAACCACCACTAAAGAAAAAATCACTTTTCCACCCTCAACATCACTTTCACTCTAAAAAACCCCGCAGTTTTGCCGATATCTCCAATGGGCCGATCTTGTGCCCAACGAATCAATAGCACTATGCAAATTCTGCAAAAGCTTTTTAAACACACTGATCTCTTAATCGGGATTGGAATGCTATTGATTGTGGCAATGCTCATTTTGCCATTGCCAGAGTTCATACTCGACACCTGCTTAGTTGTTGCAATTGCCACCTCAGTTGTCATTATGCTCAATGCGGTTAACGTTAAAGAACCGCTCCACTTTTCCGTTTTTCCTTCTCTACTTGTTGTCACAACTCTTTTCCGATTAGCTCTCAGCGTTGCTGCTACCAAGCTCATTCTCGGCCAAGGTAAAGCCGGACATGTCATCCAAACATTCGGTGAATTTGTCCTCGGCGGAAATTTTGTTGTCGGATTCATCAGCTTCTTAATCTTGATGATTGTCCAGTTCATTGTCATCACTCAAGGTGCAACCCGAGTCTCTGAAGTTGTCGCCCGATTTACTTTGGATGCAATGCCCGGTAAGCAAATGGCTATCGACGCCGACCTCGCCGCCGGACTCATTGATGAAGATGGAGCCCGAGTCCGAAGAAAAACCGTCAAGGCCGAAGCCGATTTCTACGGTGCAATGGATGGTGCATCAAAGTTTGTAAAAGGCGATGCCATTGCCAGCCTTCTCATCATTACTGTCAACATTATTGGCGGATTCATCATGGGATTCATGCGTGGCGAAGGCGATATGATGGCGATTCTCGGCACTTATGCCCTTCTCTCTGTTGGTGAAGGTCTCGTCAGTCAAATCCCAGCTCTTCTCATCTCCACCGCCTCCGGTTTACTCGTCACCAGAAATGGACAAGAATCAGGAATGGGCGGCACAATGTTCGGCCAAATCCTAGCCCAACCAAAAGTTTTAGCTACTACTGGAGTCGCAATGGGTGCATTTGCATTCATTCCCGGATTCCCAACCGTCATTTTCCTTGGCCTAGGTGGAATTCTCTTTGCAATCTCAAAAGCCGCCGAGAAAAACCCCAGAATGTCCGAAGGTATTGCCGGAAAGCCCGCCGAAGCCGCTCCCATCGCCGAAGAAATTCAGCCCCAAATGCCTTCCACACCCGAAGCTGTTCTGCCACTCGTTGCCGTCGATGCTATAGAAATTGAAATCGGATACAGCCTCACAAAACTGGCGGATATCCGAGTTGGCGGAGATCTCAGCGACCGTGTCGCTGCCACCCGCCGACAAATCGCTAGTGAAATTGGATACGTCATGCCCAGCGTTCGCATCCGAGACAATGCCGCCCTTGCTCCCATGGATTACGTCCTAAAAGTCCGAGGCGAAGAAGTTGCTCGTGGAAATGTCCAAACGGAAAACCTCCTAGCCATCGATTCGGGAATCGTAACTAATCCCGTGCCTGGCGCTCCAACCAAAGAACCCGTTTTTGGCTTAGATGCAATCTGGATCGACCAACATATGCGAGAGACCGCCGAAAGATCTGGCTATACCGTTGTCGAACCAACAGCCATGATGACCACTCATCTCGCCGAAGTCATCAAAAAGTATTCGGCCGAACTCCTCTCCAGACAAGAAGTTTCCGCGTTCCTAGAATCCGTAAAGGGCCAAAACCCCGCCGTAGTTGGCGAACTTGAACCCAATGGTATCGGCTTAGGAGATGTCCAAAAAGTTCTCCAGCATCTTCTCCGCGAGCGTGTCCCCATTCGAGACATGGTCACCATTCTCGAAACCATGGCCGATTTTGCTGGTCGAATCAAAGACATGGAGCAAATGGGCGAGTTGGTTCGCGCCTCCATCGCCCGGACAATCACTCGCCAATATGTCAGCGAAGAAGATTCACTCGCCTGCGTCACCCTAGACCCAATGTTCGAGAATTCATTACAGGAAGCCGTCCAGTCCACCGCCGCCGGCCTGATGCTCGCCATCGATCCCGATCAATCCCGTGAAATCGTCCAAGATCTCCAATCTGCCGTCGATGTCGCCGCCAGCAATGGGCAAAACCCCGTTCTCTTGTGTAGTACTCAACTCCGATTGCCTCTCCGAAAACTTCTAGAACGAAATGGCCTCGATGTCCCCGTGATGGCTTACAACGAAGTCTCCGCCAATGCAAATGTTGAGTTCGTCGGCCAAATCACTGCAAGCCAACCAAACGATGCCTCCGTCGCATAAGCCGATAAAATGTCAAGTTGAACGATCTAATTCGACTCTTCCAATATTAGAATTAGAATCCATCTCTTCCGAAACCCACTTCACAAAAGGAACAAAGGCCATTACGATCAAAGGATAAACCTCCAAAATCGCGCGAAACTCCTGAATCACTCCCAGCAAGAGCATCATCATGAAAGCCAAAGGATAAACAAAAATCATGCTGCGTCGAACCAAAATCGGCAGAAGCTTCCAAATCTTAACGTGAACCAAAACGAGCATCCCAAAAAACAGATAGACCAAAATCGCACTGGACTTTGCCCCAGAAAACAAAATATCTAGGTTTTGCCAAAGCTTAAACACAACCGTACTTCCACTGTTCTCTGAAAACAGCCGATCCATACCAATTTTGATGCCGGCGCAATACACAAACTGCGAAAAGACAGTTCCCGCCAGCACCAACTTCGGAACGTCCGACCAACGAAAAGCAAGATAAAGCAAAGGTAAAAGAAATGCTGTCTCTTTGCTAAACGGAAACAATCCCAAAGCTAAAAAATAAACCCAAGTGCGCCGAAAAACCAATCCATAAAGCGCCATTGCCGTCAAAGCTAATGTCCCTTGGTCATAAGGAAAATTACTCACAAACGGACTAAAAAAAAGCAGACCCCCAAGTGCCGCCGACGAAATCCAAACGCCCGCACTCAATCCCATATCAAACAGTTTTGCCACTGAATGAGCAAAACACCATCCAAATACAGCCAATAGCAAACCATTAACCAAAGTCAGATAAAAATAAAGGTGCTCAAAACCAACGCTACTCTTATACATCGACCGGTATCCCGGCTGCAGCGAGATCTGATCCGATTGCTTCTCACGCAAGCCGCTGGCGATCTTTTGTTCAATCGTATCCGGTATTAGAATTTCAAAACCACGAATAATCTGCGGCACCAATTGCCGAGTCACAAAGGGTCTTTCCGCCGTTCCATGAACCATGTCGTTCAACATAGCTCGCTCTCCAGCCTCATTAAGTGCCCGAGAATTTCCCATGATTACGGAGGACATCATTCCTAAAACCAAGAACAATAATCCAACAACCCAGGCTGAGCGACGATCTCTTGTCACAATTCAATTGCCTTCAAAAAAACTGAAATTACAAATTTGCCGAAACTGCATGACCCATTTCCGCAGTCGATACCAACTGACAATCATTTTCAAAAATATCTGCCGTTCGCAAACCATCCATCAAGACTTTCTCTACGGAATTCTCAATCCTATCCGAGAGTTTGTCATCTCCCATAGAATATTTAACCATCATAGCTGCACTTAAAATCGTCGCTAATGGGTTTGCCTTTCCTTGACCTGCAATATCCGGTGCCGAACCATGAATCGGCTCATAAAGCCCAAAAACTGCCCCATCTTTTGGATCGCTTAAACTTGCCGAAGGCAACAATCCCAAAGATCCAGTAATCATTGAAGCTTCGTCGCTCAAAATATCGCCAAACATATTCTCCGTCAAAATAACATCAAACTGACCCGGATTCCTCACCAACTGCATGGCACAGTTATCAACGTACATGTGCGAAAGTTCAACGTCTGGATACTCTTTCGAAAGCTCAATCACAACCTCACGCCAAAGTCGACTCGTTTCCAAAACGTTAGCCTTATCTACACTACAAAGTAACTTTCTTCGTTGCTGAGCTGTTTCAAATCCCCGTCTAGCAATCCGCTCAATCTCTGCTCTCGTATACACGCAAGTATCAATCGCTCGGTTACCGCCGTCGGTTCTTTCTCGTGGTGTCCCAAAATAGATACCACCAGTTAGTTCACGCACCACCATCATGTCCATTTCCGCATTTTTCACCGGTGAAGCATGGCGCAAGGCCGCCAACGTTTTGGCTGGTCTAAGGTTAGCGTACAGATTCAACTCGCGGCGCAAGGGTAGCAAGCCACCGACCTCTGGGCGCTTAGTAATTGGCTCAACTGCATCCCATTTTGGGCCCCCAACTGCCCCCATCAAAATCGCATCAGACTTCCGACACAATTCCAAGGTCTCCGAAGGTAAAGGATCCCCAACGGCATCATAAGCCGCTCCCCCAAATAGAGCTTCGTGATATTCAATATCTGCCCCCGAAGCTTTCAAAACCTTAATTGCTTCCGCAATAACTTCAGGGCCGATCCCATCGCCCGCCAAAACCGCTAGTTGAAATGACATTGCTGAAGATTATGACACTCGTGGCTCTTTGCGTTGGACAATCAACGTAATCGCCGAAATCAAACACAAACCAGATAGCCCCAAGGGTGCCAAATCCGGTGGCGGATCCGCCGGATCACCATCATTTAATGCCCGCTCCAAACGATCTTCACGTAAATTCGAAGTGATCGCTTTATCGAGGGTTGAAAAGTCTCCTTTATGGTGAACGTAAAAACCATATCCACCCGCCCCCGCCAAGAGAATCATCAAAAATCCTAATACCTGGTTCAATTTCTTGCCGCCAAGCATCCCTAGCAAACAAAACAAACCGCCCAATGCCGATGCGCCTACCGGAATCCAAGCCACGGGTTCAACAGATGCTATCCCCGCATGCATATATCGAGTCTCAACGGCAAAAAAAGCGAATGCCAGAAACAAACAAAGCAAAACTAATCGATCTTTCATTCAATCTCCAAACTCTTAAATCTCTTTTCTGCAGAACTCACGTTTTTTGTCAAAAACTGATAAGCCCATGTCGCCCTGCGCAATAAAGTCTGGGCTCGTGCCGCCTCGGGTGAACCATCATTAAAATTCACCGGCTGACTTCGACGACTAATCTTTTCATAAGCATGTCGAATCGCTTTAAAATCTGCATCGGCATGAACTCCCAAAATTGTTCGCGCTGTTGCTTCATAGTTCTCATCCTCAACCTGAGTCGGATCATCTAAAGCACTTGAACTTTGAGAACTCGTATTCGATGTCGCTTTTGGAGTCGTTTCATCGAGTTCCCGCCAAGCGTCCATCAACTCCAACCCCTTTACGCGATCCCATTCCCGATTCACGTAGCTCCGCAACAAATCATAAGCTCGTTTCGCTTCACTCATGGCAACCGAACTCCTAAAGTTTCTCGAGATTCATCCATTGACTGTCCTAATGATTCTAGCCGTTTCACCATCGATTCAAACCCTTCGTCAGAAGAATTAATCAGAGAATCAATTTTCCCTTCTCCTATTCGAGTCACCATATCTCCAACAACCGACTCCGCCTCTAACAACTTTGAATCTATCGTCTGAATCGCTTCAGAAGCTCTCCCAACCCCATTCTCCCTTCGAGCAATTGGTGCCAGCTCATCACGTAACTTTGCATAAGACATGGATTCCTTCAAAATTCGCTTTGCGGCATCAACGGCTTCCGGACCAATAACCTTCACCTCTGTTCGATCAGAATGGTCACCGACTAGTCGCTCTAAACTAGCAACTGAATCCCTAATTCCTCGAGTACGATTACGACTTTCTGAACTCAATTCACTGGGATGATTTTTCGCATTTTTTGCTGCAAACACAATCAAAACAACAATTCCAATAATTGCAATTAAGGGCAATGCCGCTAGAACAATCCAAAAGCCCATTAGAACTTCACCCTCGTCGTAATGGCTATATCTCTCAGTCCTCCGGTATCAAACCGAATGTACGGCCGAAGTGTCACCTTTTCTGCAATCTTAAAATCGCCGAACATTCTCAAATAAGCCTCATCATTGTCCCACCGACGAGCCCAACCTGCCCCAATCGAATTCGCCGAACCTGGCAAAAACCAATTCAACCAAAGATCACTTACCGTCCTGTCACCATCAACAACATTATTTGAGCCTCTACAAGTCACTCCTTCTCCATGCAAAGTGAAACTGCCAATCGGCATCGAAAAATCAAATCCAATTACTGTAGAAAACCCCCGCCCTTTCCCTAAAGCCGCCGAAGGAATTTGCAAGCTACTAAAATCCGTTGCCTGATTTCCAAAATTATCTCCGACCGCAAAACTAACCCCTGCTCGCCGTCCGATTCTCCCGATAACCCCTCGCGATCGACCAGAACCATTGTCAACATATGCCACTTGAATCGGCAAATCATGAATCAAAAGCCGAGTATCCAGTCTTGCCCCCATGCCCGTCTCTCTTATCAAATTGCGCGATCCAAAAGGAAGAAGTTGTTTTCCAACCCGCCAACTACCCGTCGATTCAATCCAATATTCATCCAATTGTTCGTCATCCGCATCTCCCGGAAAACGCTGCAATCGCTGACTCACCAAAACCCGATTTCCGGATTCAAGCAAGATGTTAAAGCCAACTGTACTCGTCCGACCATCCAAGCTATACCATCGCAAATTGCCTGCATTTCCTTCGCGCCAAATCAAAGTCGGATATGCATCAACAAAAATGGCAATCTGAGGGACTTGGCCAAAACCAATAGCACTCGCCAGCAAAAAAAACAATCCTAAACTCGAGCGTTTAACCATTCAATAATTCTCTCTTGATTCACAACTTCTTGATTTGAGGAACTCATGTCCTTAATTGTCACCGTGCCATCTTTCAATTCATCCGAACCTAAAATCACTGAATATCTAGCCTCTGCCCGATCAGCCGCTTTTAATTGCTGTTTCATTTTACGTTCATCAATATCCCAACCAACGGCGAAACCAGCCGACCGCAAATTCCGCACAATCTTTCTTACTGAAGAATGTGCATCGTCGGTTGCCGCTACTACAAAAGCCAATGGCTTTTCTCGCTCTATCGTTTTGCCTTGCTGCTCCAGAGTCAGCAAAATACGTTCTACGCCAATCCCAACGCCTACACTTGGAGTTTTCGGCCCTCCGATTTGCTCAATTAAGTTGTCATAGCGCCCTCCTCCGCACAAAGACAGAGATTCTCCTAAATTCTCACTCACAACTTCAAAAACGGTGTCGGTGTAATAGTCAAGACCTCGAACAACACTATCATTGATCACATAACTCACATCCGCTTCTTCCAAGTTTTTCTGCACATGGTCAAAGTGAGTTCTCGAGTCGGCTTCCAAATAATTCAAAATACTCGGTAAATCCGTCAATATCTCCTTCAATGCCGGATCCTTGGAATCCAAAAGCCGCATCGGATTCTTCTCCGCTTTTGCCTGAGCTTCAGAATCTTGATCCTTCATCCAACCCCTAACATGATCCAAAATCACCGATCGATACTGATCCCGAGTCTGTGCTCGACCAATGGAGTTAATCATCACTTTCACTCCCGCAAGTCCAATCGATTCAAAAAATCGAACAACTAGCTCAATAATTTCAGCATCAGCATGCGGAGAACTGGAACCAATCAGTTCTGCACCAAACTGATGCAACTGCCGATAACGCCCTTTTTGCGGACGACCATAGCGAAAACTATGTGAAAAATACCAAAGCCGAGTCGCCCCACCCTGTGAGCCCAAACTATGTTCCAAATAAGCCCGCATAGCCGGAGCTGTCCCTTCCGGTTTTAACGCAATATGTCGGTCGCCCTTGTCAAAGAAATCATACATTTCTTTGCTGACAACATCACTTGTCTCACCACTAGACCGTAAGAACAGTTCGATATCTTCAAACATTGGCGTCCGAATCTCTTCGTAGCCATATTGCCGAGCAATGAATGAATAAGCCTTTTCAACTGATTGCCAACGATGAATTTCAAACTCTGGTTCCTTTACTCTCTGTCCAGGAGTGATGTCATTCGTGCCTCGTGGTGCCTGAAATTTTTGCGCCATCAATCTAACCTCCCATGCAGCGAGTGAGTTTGCAAATGGTCAAATGCTTCGTCGGGCATGGGCCGAGCCCCTCCCAAATGTTGCGCCGTCAATATCACTTGGCAAACTCGCTCCAAAGTTTCCATCCTATATCCCGCATCATAAACATCTTTACCCATAACCACCGCTCCATGATGACTCAAAAGAAACGTCTTGTGATCTTCTAAATAAGGTTCAATTTCCTTTCCCGCATCCCCCGTTCCTGGCATAGAAAACGGCACACTAATCACTGAACCCAAAACCATCGCACTCTCCGGCAGCAAATTGTCCGGAACATCTTCGCCGGCCAATGCAAAGCCTGTCGCAACAAGCGGATGGGCATGAACAACCGCCATACAATCCGGACGAGCCGCATACATCGAAGTGTGTAATCGAATCTCGCTACTCGGTTTACCGCCCCGAACTTCCAGACCATTCATATCCGCCACCACAATATCGTCTGGCCTCAAATGCCCTTTGCTGGCGCCGCTTGGCGTGCATAAAATCTGCCTTGGACTTAAACGGACACTTATGTTCCCTTCGCAGGCGCCAACTAATCCTCGTTGCCAAAGCCGCCGCCCAACTTCACAAATCGCGGCTCTCAACTGTAATTCCGACATGCCTGCCTAAATTATGCCCGACTCATTCATAACTACCCCGCCCCCTTGCTTGTTCAGTTTCCAACAGATGACGTTTCACTTCGGGCCATTCTTCGCTGATGACTGAAAACATATGGGTATCTCGCAAAAACCCATCCGGCATACAGATATGTTTACGCAATATTCCTTCAAAAGAAAATCCCATACTCCGCATGGCTTTCTGGCTGGCAAAGTTGCGACCGTCCGTCTTAAGTTGAACCCGATGCGCTCCCATTTTCTCAATCGCATATCCAATCATCAGCCGTTTCATACAGGGATTAACCCAACAACCTCTATACTTTGGCAAAATATAGGTGTGGCCAATCTCAAGGCCAAAGTTGTCAACTCGAATGTCCATAAAAGTCGTCAAGCCGGCGATCTCACCATTGACAGAAACAAGATAAGGGACAAATCCTCGATCAGGAAGACTACGGATGTAATCTCTATGAGATTCAATTGTCCACTCTTCCGGGCGAATCGTAAACAAATCATAAACCTCCGCCGGAGTCACCGAAAACAATTCGTCAATGTTTTCTTCGCAAAGATGCTCCAATCGCAAATCACATTCAAAAAGCCAATTTGGAGCTTCCAAAAAGGACTGTCCCCAAGATCCAAACTTAGTGCCAAAATCAAGCATGACTTCCGCTATTCTAGCCCTTGCCATTGTCGGACTCAATGACACATATGTTTCCGGTAAATCCGGAATGCCATCCAGATTTACAACTTCAGATACCGTTCAAATGGCATCAGCCGATATTAAAATTCAAGTACCAACCGCAAAGGTCAGCGTTACTTACAAATTCAAGAACATAACTGCAAAAAAACAAACGGTCACAATGGCATTTCCGGAAGAAGGCTACGACGCCTATCTAGACAAAGAAAACAAAACTTATTTCAAATACTTCAAATCGACGGTCAATGGCAAATCTGTCTCTGTCAAATCCCTGAAACGCAAAGAAGATGAGGATGCAATCGACTTTGGATACAAAATCTGGTGGGTCAAAGACGTAACTTTCCAACCAAATGAAACTCTAACTGTAACCAACGACTATCAATCCAATGCTGGCGGAAACACCATCGGACTCAGCTTCATTGACTATATCGTCAACTCCGCAAGCACTTGGTACGGCAAAATCGGGAGCCTCAGAATAGAAGCCAATTGCGACGGATTACCAAATAAAACAAAGTTCATCGCCAATCCTGCACCGCACAAAGTAAACAAAAACACCCTGCTCTGGTTCTATAAAAACATCGAACCATCAACCGACAACGATGTCTCAATTCTATGGGAAGAAAAACCAGGATTCCATTCAAACGACACGGCATTTATCGATATGTTTGGCCGACATCCCCTCATCAAAAACTAATCAAAGTAGAAAGTGTGGGACTTCAATCGAGCCAAGGGGAGAGCAAATGCTCGCTTCCGTCCCACAACTCTATAGTATCGTATTGAATGCAAAAGGATTCTCGAAATCGACATAAAATTTTCATTTTCTTCTCAAATCATGCGATTTCCTCATAATTGAACCCAAAACGCTCATTGCCAAAGTTTTCCAAGCCATAATATTAGAGTGAGTGATCTCAAGAATCGAATTGATGAGCTTGCCTCGTTAATGGAGGAAATGGGACTCGATCGTGCCAAATGGACTGGCGAAGATTGGGCCGTTGAACTTGCCGTCGAACCAAAAACGGCTGCCGTCACTTCAGTTGCCGCTCCTAGCACAGAACCAAGACGAAAGCAAAAAGCCGCTGCCCCAAAAAAGAAACAACCTTCCGGAACGGCGGGAACTCCTATGACAAGCCCAATGACCGGTATCTTCTACACCTCACCAAGCCCCGGAGCCCCTCTCTTTGCAAAAGAAGGTGATCAAGTGAACGCTGGCCAAGTCGTTGGACTAATCGAAGCCATGAAAGTATTCAATGAAATCACCGCCACCGTGAGCGGAAAAGTCTCAAAATTAGTTGTCGAAAACGGACAACTTGTCCAACCCGGAGACCCTCTTCTTTACATTGAATAGTCCGCAAAAAACAATCAAAATTGGAATCCTTGGTTTCGGAACGGTTGGTGAAGGTACATACCGAATGCTCTCCGACAACGTCGATGAGATCAGCTCTAAAACTAACGCCAGACTGCAAGTTACTAAAATCGGCGTCAAAGATCTTTCAAAGTGCCGACAAGCCCCAAGCGAGCTTTTCACAACGGATCTCAACGATATCGTCTGTAATCCTGAAATTGATGTTGTAATAGAACTCATTGGTGGAATCGAACCTGCGCACGACCTGGTACGCACCGCTCTTGAAAACAAAAAACACGTCGTCACTGCCAACAAAGAACTCATCGCAAAACATGGGTCAGATCTCATCAACTTGGCAAAAAACAACGGCTTAGATCTCCATTTTGAAGCGGCTGTTGGTGGAGGGATTCCCGTAATTCAGCCGCTAAAACACCAACTCGCCGGTAACGATGTCATCAAACTCATGGGAATCTTAAACGGAACCACAAACTACATCCTCACAAAGATGGAGCAAGAAGGAGCCGATTTTGAAGATGTCCTCAAAGAAGCGCAAGAAAAAGGATATGCCGAAGCCGACCCCACCTCCGATGTCGATGGATGGGACACGCTCTACAAAATCTCAATCTTGGCCGCCATCACCTTTGGTAAACAAATTCCTCTCGATGAAATATGTCGAGAAGGAATACGAAATGTATCTGCCGAAGATATGGCATACGCTGAACTATTCGGCTACAAAATCAAGCTCCTTGGAATCTGCGAAGAAACCCAAACCGGAGAAGTTTTAATCCGAGTCCACCCTACTCTTATTCCAAAATCTCACCAGATCGCAAATGTAAACGATGTCTACAATGCCGTGTGGCTCCACGGAGACTTTGTCGGAGACCTCATGTTTAGCGGACGAGGAGCTGGTGCCGACCCTACAGCATCCGCCGTTGTTGGAGATCTCATCGATGTTGTTCGAAACATTGCTGTCGGTGGAGATGGAAGCGCAATTCCTTACGGAAAAGGGATGAAAATAACCCCCATTAACGATTTAGAAACCAGATACTATATCCGACTAGAAGTCAACGATACGCCCGGAACTCTTGGCGAAATTGCAACGGCACTTGGCAAAAGGCAAGTCGGTTTAGCCGCCATGGAAATGAAAACAAAGGTCGGCGGAAAGGGAGAAATTGCATTTCTTACTCATGTGTGTCGTGAATCAGATTTCTCACTCGCCCTACACGAAGTTTCAGCCTTACCATCCATTTCAAAAATAGAGAATTGGATAAGAGTCGAACAGAATTAACCGCTAGTAAAGCTATCAGGCATAATAGTTTTATGTCAAAGTTCAATCAATTTCTAGGTGGACTATTTCTTGCCAGCACAATAACTCTTTTCGCCACCGGATGCGGAGGAGGTGGCGGTGGAACAACGGGAATCATTCTCGGGGATCGAATTTACTACACTAATGAAGCCGATGGCGATTCAGAAATCTATTCTGCAAAAATTGATGGAACAGATATCCAAAAACTAACCGATAACAGTTCCACCGACGCAAACATTTTTGTAAATGCAAGTCAAAGCAAAATCTTTTACACCAGCGATTCAACCGGCGATTTCGAAGTTTGGTCCATGAACTTAGATGGAACCGGCAAAACAAACTTAACAGTCGATTCTGCCGACGACAGACTCCGTGCCGTAAATGCAAGTGGAACAACCTTAATCTTCCGATCCACCCGAGATGCTGGAGATTCAGAACTCTATTCAATTTCAAATACCGGAACAAACCTCACTCGCCTCACCGCCCGAACAGGACTTGATGCCAATCCAAGCTTTAACAAGTCTGGTTCAAAAATTGTCTACATGGCATTCAGCGCATCTTGGAACGTTCGAATCATGAACTTCGATGGCACCGGTGATGCGGCAATTACAAACGATGCTGCCCTGAACCAATTCGCATCTTTCAATCCCGCCGGAACAAAAATCATGTACGTCTCCGATGCCGATGGAGATTCCGACATTTTCACCGCGAATATCAACGGAACCGGAGCCGTAAAACTGCTCGATACAACATTCAATGAAAACGACCCTCAATTCAGCCCCGATGGATCAAAAATTGTTTATTATTCAAACGATGGTGGCGATTTTGAAATTTTCATCATGAATTCTGATGGATCAAATCCCCAACAACTCACCAATAACAGCCTCAGCGATACTCGACCTGTCTTTAGCGCAGACGGAACAAAAATCATCTACCAAAGCACAACCGGTTCTAACACCAACCTCATCATGATGAATCTAGATGGGTCAAGTCCCCAAACTGTCATCACCGGCGCCGGACTCAAATACGATCAATCTATTCCGTAGAAATCACTTTGCCAATTGCGTCTATGATAAGGGACGCAATTGGCATTGATAAAATGAAAAACCATTTCAAAACTCGTTATAGTCTGGCCTTCGTGTTGGGCTGCACTACAATAATAGGCGGTTGCGGCGGCGGTGGAGGATCAATTCCAATCACTGGCTCTAAAATGTTTTTTGTCAGCACAGAATCCGGAATCGCACAACTCTACTTTTCAAATTTAGACGGATCCGGCAAGAGAACTATCCTCGATTCAATCTTTTCAGACACAGATCTAGCCACTGCCCCCGGCACCGGACAAATCTATTTTCTTCGCACAAATGGCGTCGATACCGACATTTTTTGCACCGACAATAACGGAAGCAATGTCACCCAAATCACCTTTGATGGTGGCCAAAAATCTGAGCTTCAAATAGAACCATTGGGAACAAAACTAGCATTCATTGCCGGTCCTCTGGGCAATCAATCTCTGGTCACAATCTCTAAATCCGGAAGCAATCGACAAACCCTAATTGCCGGCGCAACAGCAATTTCACAACCTCGATTCAACTCAAACAGCAGCCAGATTCTTTACTTAAAACAAAGCCCACAATTCAATATTTTCACAATAAACACCAATGGAACCGCCGAATTTCAGGTCACCACGGCCGCATCAAACATCACCAGTGCAAACTTTAACGAATTCGGATCTCAAATCGTTTTTGCTCAAGATATCAGTGGACAAAGTGAAATTCTCATCATCGATTCAAATGGCCAAAACCAACAAATCTTAACGACCGGCACCAATGCAAATACCTTCCCAATCTTTTTCGATAACAGCCAAAAAATCGCTTTCTCAACATTCCAATCGGGCGACGATGAAATCGCAATAATGGACACAGATGGCTCAAACATCCAAATCCTAACCGACAACGGCGTAGACGATAACAAAATTACACTCAGTGCCGATAAACAACTCTTCATTTGGACCAGAGGCACCCTACCAAACACGTCCATTGTCTCTTCAAATACCAATGGAACAAATCAAGTGCCGATCCACTTCAATTCCGGTACAAAATCCAATTATGTAATTCCGTAATCACTAAGGCTTAGGAGGTAAATAAACTCCCGATGCCATCGTCAACATTTCCTTAGCTTGCATCTTAACGGTGTCCAACTCAACATTTTCAAGGGTCTTGCTCCAAACCGTTGGCGATAATCCACCCTGCCCCACAATGTCAAGATATCCAAACAAGGCAAGCTTATCTGCCGAGTTGTCATTCATCGGAACTGTAAGAATCTAACCAAACCGGCGACCAAGGCAAACCATCAGTTAAAGAAGCCTGTGCCAATACCAAAGCTCGCTTCAAAACATTCTCATCCCATTCGTCGATGTCTTTCATCAATGCATTACGCATGGTCGAAATATCATCAACGGATCCACCATTTCGCAACATCACAAATCGCGGAATCCACCCCGATGTTGTGGGCCACAAAACGGCTTCTTGAACGTAACTCAAACCCTGCTTTTCGCGCAAAACGCGAAACATAGAACAATCTTTTCCAACGCCAAGTGCGGTCGTTGCCAAAACTCGAGCCGCCGCAAATCGAGAGCTAGCTGTAATCGGGTCACACCGCAACTCAACACTAGAAACTGCTGAACCGGAATGTATAGGTGGACGAGGCTCCAATTGCGCTGGTCTCCTACCAGGACGGCCCGGATCTTTCCAATCTCTCACCACCCGTTGAATAACTTGCGGCAAAACGCCAACCTGATAATTCCCAGAAACATAAATTTTAATCGACTTCGGTAAAAAAGTCATTCGATGCAATTCGCGAATCGCTCCCAATTTCACATCTGCCAGCGGCAATTCTTGCATTCTCAACGCTAAATCAAAAGGACGATCTCGCTTACCCAAAACCTGTGCCTTTGCCTTCGCCAAACCATCATCTCGCAGTTTTGGAACAAGCAAACATTGCGCTAGAACCTTAGCTGTTTCCTCCGCATGCTGGGCATCAGAAATCATCTGAATCCTAATCATTCCTGGCATCGTTGCAATTTTTGGCCAATATCCAGCTCGGGTCGAAACCGCCAAAACTTCATTTGCCGAGTAATCCATACTCCCTTCCAAAATGGCCGGACCAATCATTTCCCATGCGGCCATATCTTCATTCCCGGTCAATTCCGCCGAAACAAAAGCCTGAAAAACAACCAAATTTGAATCCGGATTAGGCTGCTCAATCGTCGTGATCTGATTTGGTACTTGCACCTGATTAAGCAGGGCCAAACCACAAGCAAAAACTCCAATCATCGACCGGTCACCTCCAAGCATTTACCAGTTCTAAAACCGTTGAGCGCAAGCTCAATCTCACCATCAGTTAAACCATTTGCAAAACTCTGAATCAAAGGCAATGTGGTCACTCCTCCGTCTCTCAAAAAAATCGATTCATTCATTGCCCAAGATTCTCTAGTCCGAGTCAATCCCTCCGACCAAGATCTCGCCGCCGCTCTCACTTCCTGAAATAGCCCCGAAAGTTCTCCAGCCGGAATCTGGTCAATTCCAGAAAAGGCCATTACCTTTGGATTCCAAATCGTCACCAAACCTGCGTCAATCGATGGCTCATAAACAACTCTTCCGCCAAATCTATCGGCGAAAACAAGTGCCGCTCCAACTGCCGCAATCGTCGATCCATTTCGTAATCCCGGTACAACCGCCGAGCGACTTTCTCCATTTCCGCTCGATCTTGTCGATCCCACAAACTGATCCGCTGGTCGAGGCAACCCCGAAACTGATCCTTTTTGTAAACCTCCAAATGCCTCTTTACAACGTTCAATCGCTATCGCCGGAACAATATCACCATAAACGACAACGGCGCTAGTCGCACCATTAATCATCTGCCGATACATCCCCTCAACATGTTCACCTTTAATAACTCCAAAATCTGTCACCCGACCATAGGGATCAACCTCATCGCCAAAACCTAATTTCCACGCCGAAGAATGCAATTCCCACCATTCCGGCAAAACAAATCGTTCTTGCCTTAAAATCTCTGCTTCCCGTGCAACTTCTTCTTCGGTTGTATGAAATGAAGAAACGGCTCCACCAAGTTTCGAAACCATAATTGGAAGCTGGGTGGCCTGGCTCACTAACGGTAATGGTCAACCCATTTCGAGTAGAAGCTGCCGAGAGTAGCACCCCGTTTCGCTCCAAATCGCGATCCATTTTTTTGTCGGGCCCTTTCACCAAAATGTGCTCAACAAAATGCCTCAAACTCATCGAACCAGCATCATCGGCTAAACCCTTTCTGCTGGCAAAAAATACGACCGTCGCTTTCCCCGTCCCCGATTGATCTTCTCGACTTGCCAAAATCTTAACGCCATTCGCAAGTTCTTCTTTGATTCGCGGACGATCATCCGATTGACTCAGTCCAATTGCCGCAATCGCAAGCCAACTCATCATCGAATATAACTCGCTCCGTTAATGTCAATAACTGTTCCGCTCAAATATCCGGCATCTTCACTCAAAAAGAAATTCACTGCTGCTGCACAATCTTCCGGACTCGCCATTCTTCCTAATGGTATGGACTTCAATATCTCGGGCAAACGTTCGCCCATTCCTTCCCTCGCCATCGCCGTATCAACCCAACCCGGTGCAATTGCCATGTGCTGAATATTCTGCTCTGCATGCTCAACCGCTAATGCCCGAGTCAAATTCAACAATGCCGCTTTGGATGCCGAATAAAAAGCCGCCCCGGGCTCTCCCCGATGCCCAACCCGACTACAAACATTAACAATCCGCCCGCCTCGATTTCGCATAAAGTGCTGACAAGCACTTCTAATAATCCAAGCTGGACTCTCAAAATTTACGGTCATACAACGGTTAAATGCGGCATCAAATGATTCATCTGTCGCCGAACAATAATCAGTCGTAATATAAATGCCAGCATTATTGACAACCGCATCCAATGGACCATCCTTTAACGCCCTTTCCACCAACTTTCTGGCTTGCTTAATGTCATTCAAGTCCGCTTCATAAATACCCGCTGAACGAGAACCAAGTTCAGAAACAACTTCCTCCGCCGAAGACTTCGCTTGCATGAAATGCACTGCAACTTGCCACCCCTCTTTTGCCAACCGCAACGCAATTGCCCTCCCTATCCCCCGCGAAGAACCCGTGACCAAAACCCGTTTTTCTGACATTAACTAAAACTCTAACACAACTTGAAGCGTCTGTGCCCGTATAAAGGTATACACTCTTAACATTGCACTATGAAATTAGGACTACTGATCACGGCCTCCAGTGCGTTACTTGCTGGAATTCTTGCAACCGCAAACCAATCTCCAACTGATCTCAAAACGGGATCGGAAGAAAAAAATTTCACCTACAGCGGCGAAATTGCAAACTTGCTCAATCAAAAATGTGTCACTTGCCACCGGCCAGGCGAAACCGGCCCCATGTCATTTGTTGGATATGAAAACGCCAAAAAATACAGCAAAATGATCGCCTTTACCACTGGCAAAGGAAAAATGCCTCCTTGGAAAACCATTCCCGTCGACCTCGAATTTGCCGATGACAACCACCTATCAAAAGAAGAAATTGAAATGTTGGCATCCTGGTCCGAAAACGGCGCCCCTATCGGAGACAAAAATGCCATTCCCCCAACTCCAGAATTCGCAGAAGGGTGGAAGCTAGGCCAACCTGATGCTCTTTGGAAAGTCCCTTACGAGCACACTCTTTCCGCTGAAGGCAAAGATGAATACTGGAATTTTGTAATCTCTCCCGACATCAAAGAACCCGTATGGATCTCCGGTATAGATGTTAAGCCTGGCAATCGTAAAATCGTCCACCACGTAATAGCCTTTTTAGATGACAAAGGAAGAGGGAAAAACCTGGTTCAGTCAAAAGACGGTGATAAAAAATCGGCTTATCTCAGCCAAGGCGGAGGTGTGGGATTCACGCCTGATGGAAGCGTCGGAGGTTGGGCCCCCGGCACAAATCCAAGCCGGCTGCCCGACAATGCCGGATTCTTACTCAAGCCCGGCACCGATATCATTCTCCAAATCCACTACAACAAATCAGGCAAAGTTGAAAAAGACCAAACCGAAATTGGAGTCTATTACAACAAAGGAAAAGTAACAGAACCCGTCGAACTCGCATGGATGGCCAACCCTCTCATCCGAATTAAAGCCGGTGATGACAAAGCAAAGTTCACCCAATCTCTAACCCTTCCCGCCGATATCCGCATCTACAGCATCATGCCACACATGCATCTACTCGGACGAGAAATGAGAGCAAGTGCCACTCTTCCTAATGGCAATACAATCCGTTTGATCGATGTTCCAGATTGGGATTTTAACTGGCAACTCGTATATGGATTGAAAGAGCCAATGGTACTTCCAAAAGGAACAAAAATCAAAATCGAAGCCGTCTACGATAACTCATCAAACAACCCCCATAACCCCAGCGACCCGCCAAAAGCCGTCCGATGGGGTGAAGAAACAACCGACGAAATGATGCTACTCGTTGTCGCCTACAGCGTCGAAAACAAACAAGAAACATTCGACATGATGAGAGTCATCGGTGAAGGTCTTCTTCGCCAAACATTACTCGGCGGAAAGTGATAACAAAAAGCCCCGGAGACCATTCTCCGGGGCTTTTCTTATCTCAATTTATTTCAACTTATCGACTCAAAATGGAATAAGTTTTGAAATCCGACTTCATCGGAGGCTCCTCGCCCCGCTCTTTGTACTCTTTCAAGTCCGCAAACGCCCGCTTGTGACCTTCATAGAATTCCGGAGAACCAACCCAAGCATCAAAACTGGCTTTGTCTTCCCAATAGCTCAGAATCAAATAAGGCTGACCCTCTTCCTCGCATTTTAAGACTTTCATGCCAATAAATCCCGGCATATTGTCAATCATCTTTGCTCGGCTGCAAAATAGGCATTCAAATCGCTCTTGATAATGCGATTGACAATCAATGTAGTTAATGGCCACAAATCCAGCCGCAGATTCCTGCTCTGGATTGACCCGGCTTCGATCTGCGTTCAAAGCGCAGTGTTTCTGGGTTTCATTCATTTTTCTAAACCTCTAAAAGGCAACAGAATGTTTACCTTAACAACCAGCCCCTTCAAACACAAGCTCAAAGAAAAGCAAACAATTGATTGGAACGCATAAATCTACGAATGTTGTTAAACTAAAACACATGCCAACTTACAGATTGTTTCTCAGCGCGATGCTTTCCGCCGCCATGGCGTCAGTACTTTTTGCCCAATCAGAAACCGAATTTAGTTATTCAACTAAAGCAAAATCTGTAAAACAAACTCTTCAAGAGCTTTCTCAGATCACAAATGAAAAGTACAGTGCCGATAACAAAACAAACATCCTGCCTCTGGTAATTTCGGCCAACAACATCACTCCAACCGCAATGCGAAACGCAATCGCAAAAGCAACTGCCGCCACGTGGGTGAAAAATAACGATGTCTGGAACCTAACCAGAACCGCTGCCAACACAAGTCAACTGCAAAACACCGCCATTTCCCAAAGAGCCGAAATTCTCAAGTTTCAAATCGCCGAAGCAATCAAATCTTTGAACTCGACCAATTGGAGCGAAGAGTCAATCAAAAAAATGATCGAAGCCGAGTCTTCTTTCCGTAACGATCTCATTGCTCAACTCTCTGCAAACATGCCAAAAGGTGAAAATATGATGGCAAATATCCACTCCACCGATTCAGGTTCCCAATCTGCCGCCAATATCATTCTTTCCGATTTCCTCCAAGGCATCGACCCCAACTATCTAGCCAAACTTGAACCCGGAAGAAGAGCCGTTCTATCCTCCAGTCCAAACCAAAACCAAATCGGCCTCGGAATGGATCTCAGCGCATCAATTGCCAAATACCTAAAAATTCGCCAAGATGTCAAAAACCTGAGCTCCCAATTTTCGACCCCAAACAACATGAAATTTACTGGCGGATTAGAAATCGGAAACTCCACCATCACTCCAATCGCACGAATCCTGATTGCTGTCCAGGCAATGCCAAGCGGCGAATCCACAAACATAGTTCTCAAACTGGTCGATTCAAAAAACAAAATCATTGGTACGGCCAGCCAATCTCTCTCCGGAACACCGCCAAAAGAAAACCTCTCCACCGTTGAAAACAAACCGTTGCAAATAGAACCCCGCGACCAAGCGTTTCTCGAACTCATCAAAAGTGCCGTTCCAAACGCATCCTCAAACCAAAACAGTCGATCAATGTCAATGTTTACCGGCGACATGGAATTGACCATCGATACTTCCGATGTCACAAATCTCGCCAAACCACAAGAAGCCATTCTCCCATTTGTTATCAACCCCGGTCAAAATGAGCCTCTGGCAAGCTTCCCGTCAACAATCCTAATCGAGTTTGCTAAGTCACAAAATCAGAACTTAGTCGCAACTCTCAACGATGAAATTCTTGGAATCCTGGCGCAAAAAGTCACGCCTCTTGCTTTAGATTCTCAAAGCGTTAATAAGGCCATCTTAGAAAAATACAATTTCCAAATCGATAACAACACATTAATCTTAAGCCCCAAGAATCAACTCGATTCAGAAGCAAACCAAATCTCTCGGATCGAACTCACAACAATAATCCGTTCTGTTTCAAGCCGGGGATACGCTCGACTCGCCGACCACTTAGCATTACTTCGACTCACAAATCGCCCCCAAACTCCAAACGACCTGCTACCTCTCATCGTGGGATTCACCAGTCTCGAATGCAAAAATAAGCTGACTTCAATCTACTTCTCCGACTATGCCTCAAACCGGTTTGCTGCTAGCCTTCCAAACCAACATTTTGAAAGCCTTCTCGGTCTCTTTCAAACTCCGGTATTTTCCCTCAGTCCTAACTCAAAAGCCTGGCTGAATCGAGCAATCTTAGAAAGTGAAAACGGCCCCATGGTTATCGGCAAAGGAACGGCCGTCAGCATCATGTCCAGCAATTCTCAAATTGAAGAACCGGTCAACCCTGCCGACGTCACCGATTCATTCCCAACCGGTATCCCTGGTAATGCAGAAATCAAAATCGAGTCTAATAAAAAAGACGCCGTACTGGCAAGCATTGGCAAAACAAACGGCAAGTTCTTAACGGCAACCGCTCTAGGAACCGCGCAATCGATCGGTCGAAATGCGCCAGAATTCCAAAACTTAACCAACTTCGATCAATTCCGACTCGCAACAAGAATGGGTTACAACGTCGGCTTGCTCATAACCAAAGATATCATCGAATTAGGCCAATATAGCGATTTTGAATTAAATCAAAATTCTAGTTATCTCAATTACGACCAACTGCCACAAGAATTCCGAGAAGCCGCTGAGAAGGCCGCATCCAATAGCCAATCCATGGGAATCGGTCAAAGAAAATCCACTCCGCCGCCAACTCAGTAAAGACTATTTTTTTCTTCCCTAACAATCTACATAAACAGTTTTACCAACGCCCACAGGTAAAACTGTCCCATGCAGTCTCGGTACCGCGCACTCGCTATACTGGCCTTTTGTTCACTGGTCGCTCCAGTAGTGGCCCAATCCGCTCCTCGTTCAATTCTAAGCAATGTTGAGTGGCGACAAATTGGCCCCTGGCGCGGTGGCAGAAGCTGCGCCGTCAGCGGAGTCGTCGGTCAGCCTGACACTTTCTACTTCGGAGCAACCGGCGGAGGAGTCTGGAAAAGTACCAACGCCGGGCAAGATTGGACAAATGTCAGCGACGGATTCTTCAAAACGGGCTCTGTTGGTGCCATTGCCGTCTCCGATTCCCACCCTGAAACAATTTACGTCGGAATGGGAGAAACCGAACTTCGAGGAAATATCAGCCATGGCGATGGCGTTTACAAGTCAGAAGATGGTGGCAAAACGTGGAGTCACATGGGTCTTAGCGAAACTCAAAGCATCGCCCGAATCAAAATCCACCCCTCAAATCCCGATATTGCCTGGGTCGCCGCCTTAGGGCACGTCTACGGACCTCACTCCGCTCGTGGCATATACAAAACAACCGATGGTGGCAAAACCTGGCGAAAAACTCTCTTTGTCAGCGACAAAGCCGGTGGCCAAGATATCTCGTTTGCTCCGTCCGATCCCAATACAATCTTTGCCACAACCTGGGAAGCCAATCGTACCGCTTACGATCTCACTTCTGGCGGGCCAGGAAGCAAGCTTTTTAAATCTACCGATGGTGGAGAAACTTGGAAAGATATCTCCAAAAGTTCTGGATTACCAACCACCGTCCTCGGAAAAGTTTCCGTTGCCGTTTCACCGAAAAATCCAAAGCGAGTATTTTGTATGCTCGAAGCTGAACAAGGCGGTCTATATCGGTCGGAAGATAGTGGAGAAACTTGGGAGCTCATCAATCAGCAAGCGGCATATCGCCAACGACCTTGGTACTACACCCGAGTCTATGCCGATCCCAGTAATGCCGATTCTGTATTCGTCACAAATGTTCAGTACGGAAGATCAACCGACGGCGGAAAAACTTTCAGTTCCGGCTCGGCTCGCCACAGCGACCATCACGATATCTGGATCGACCCCAACGACAGCACTCGCATCATCATGGCTAATGATGGCGGAGCCAGCGTCAGCATTGATAACGGCAAAACATGGTCCAACAAGATACACCAACGGCTCAGTTCTATCACGTTGATACCGATAACAGCTTCCCTTACAACATTCTTGGTGCCCAGCAAGACAACTCCACCGTCCGAATCCCAAGCCGAACCTTCGGTGCCGGAATCACTAGTGAAGATTGGGAAAGCACCGCTGGTGGCGAAAGTGGTTATGTCACTCCTCATCCAACCGAACCTTGGATTGTATTCGGCGGAAGTTATGGCGGAGACCTCAGCTGGTTTAACCACCAAACTCGAATGAGCCGAGGAATCGATCCCTGGCCCGATAATCCAATGGGTGCCGGCGCCGCGGAACTCACCCAAAGATTCCAGTGGACTTTCCCCATTGTATTCAGCCCGCACAATCCAGAAGTTCTTTACACTTGTTCTCAATTTGTACTTCGAAGCAACGATCGAGGGCAAAGCTGGACAAAAATCAGCCCCGACCTCAGCTATAACGACAAAGCCAAGCAGCAGTCAAGCGGTGGCCCCATCACCAAAGATAACACCTCTGTTGAATATTACGGAACCGTTTTCACATTGGCAGAATCCCCAATTAGAAGAGGACTCCTCTGGGCTGGAACCGACGACGGCCGAGTCCATATCACCGACAACGGTGGCGGAAAATGGATCGAAGTCACGCCCAAGCAAATGCCAAAGTTTGCTCGAATCCGAATGGTCGAACCCTCTTCTAAAGATTCAAACGTCGCTTATCTATCGGTCGATAATCATGAATCCGATGACTACGCCCCTTACGCTTATCGCACAAACGATGGCGGGAAAAACTGGACACTCATTACATCTGGACTCCCAAGGGACAGTTATGTCAGGGTTGTGCGCGAAGATCCGGTCGATCCCAACATTCTCTATGCTGGGTTAGAAACCGGCGTCTTTGTCAGCTACAACCAAGGTTCCACTTGGCAAGTCCTGGCCGGCAAAAACTTCCCGGTTGTTCCCGTTCATGATTTAAGAATCAAAGAAGACGATTTAGTCGTCGCTACCCACGGACGAAGCTTCTGGGTTCTCGATGATCTCTCCGTCGTTCGCCAAGCCGTAAAAGCTCCAGCAGAACAAGTTCATGTTTTTACGCCAAAACCAAACCACAGCGTCCGTTTTGGTAGAAATGGAACGGCAGTTGATGGCGAAAACCCATCAACAAGTGGCCCAACAATTACAATATGGTCGCCAACCGAAGGCGGAAAGATCAAAATGTCCCTTCTCGATCAAGATGGTTTAGAAGTAGGAACTGGCGATCTAACCCTTAAAGTTGGACTCAATACAATGTCGGTTCGGGCACAATATCCTTCCTTCGAAGGCTTCCCCGGCATGCTCTTTTGGGCCGCTGGTCGACGCCCCGTATCCGCCCCTCCAGGTAAATACACCGCCAAACTGCAACTGGATGAAAAAGAACTTCAATCCGTAATCGTTCACTTCTTGCCCGACCCGCGTACTCATGCCACTGAGCAACAACTGATCGAAAAATGGAAATTAGCAATCCAAATCCGAGACTCCGTTACCTTAGCAAACAAGGCCGTCGTTAAAATTCGGGATCTCAAAAAATCTCTCCAAGAAAAAGGCGGCAACGAATCCATCCTTGCGGAACTCGACGTGATAGAAGATGCACTCAATCAAGGCAAAGCTAAATCTAGCCAAGATCTGCTCAACTATCCAATTCGCCTCAATAACAAACTGGCTGCCCTCCTCGGCGTTGTCGATTCGGGTCCATTCCCCGCTACGAAACAAAGCTTTGAAGTCTATAAAGATTTACGAAGCCAACTCGATTCCTGGTTGAAAAAGCTAGCTACGGTAGAAGCGAAAATCAAATAAAGGAAATTCGAATCCGTCAAGGAAATATAGCCTGCTTGTTCATAAAGAATAAGCAGGCTATATTGTTTCTAAAATAAAATGGCAGGGGCAACAGGACTCGAACCCGCGACCCTCGGTTTTGGAGACCGATGCTCTACCAACTGAGCTATACCCCTGCACAGGAACGCGCAAAATGCGCGCGCGATGGTCGCAACGTTTTTATACCACCTCTAAGCTAAATTCTCCGGGCCAGCCCCAAAAACCTATCTCTTTTGCGGAGGCAACACAATTGTTGCCGCTTCGATTGTTTTTGCCTCAACTGGAGTTCCGATCGAAGCCCGAATGGTCTTTGCCTTAAAAATTCCGCGAACCTTATGGTCAACCGAAGAAACCAAATCAGAAATCTCGCCCAATGCTTGCGCCGCTAGCACAGAATCTGCTCCCGCTAAAGCACCAACATTCCCTTGTGTAAAGGCATCAACCGCTTTGCCCAGGGTCAATCCTTTAGGATCAGCGGCACCTTTGTCAACTAAAGTCTCCGCTTTATCCAAACCAAGCTGACGAGCGACATTTTTCACATCTTCGTTAACGCCATCCAAACTTTCGCCATTGGCCATTTTCTCCGCAATCGTGGCCATAGCTTCACGACTCTTTTCATCCTCCCAGAGCCGATCAATCTTCGCCGAATCTATCCGATCCGCAGTATTTGCCTGAGTAAAAATATATTGCCCTTCCTTACCCGCTTCTTTTGGAGCAATTTTCACAATAAAGTTCTTTCCAAATCTGATCGACTCCAATGTAATTTCAAGACGAGCTGGTCGATTAGAAACAGAACTGAGCAAACTGGCCCCTCGTGATTTTGTAACAACCCCCGTCGCCATCGCCCCCCTTGGAATTACAACAACTCCGCCAATCGAAACATCTTCGGCAAGAATCAAATCAACTCTGTCCTTTTCTTTCGATCCCCCGGCGTCCAGCGTTTCTCGCAAAATCAATTTTAGCGGCGTGCCGGCCGGAATATGGATCTGTTTTACCGGCGCTTCTCCGGCAAACATTTGCCCAAGAAATGGAACATCTGCCAGCTTTCCACTAGAACCAGCCCAAACCAACCCCCCAAATACCCCCAAAACCCCCAGACCTACCCCCAAATTCACCCACTTTTTCATGTATTTATCTTACGCAAGGCCTACCAAAACCCGTTTCATCACTAATAACATTTACGATCTCTTTTCAGTTCCGTAAAGAAAAGAATTCGAATCCAAACAGCTTATAATTGGGAAAAAAGGAAAAAACCATCTATAATAGGCCTGTGATTAGATTATCAAGAATTCGAATGATTCTTCTCTCAACTGCAGTTCTATGCACCTCAATTTCCTTCTCTCAATCCGGAAATCTAACCCAAACTGAACTCAATAAATTTGCGGATATTGTTCGAAACGACAAAAGTACATTTGGAATAATGGTTACTGGCGTCGAATACGCTATCGGCTGGAACCCGTTAAAAACCTACTTCTATCCACGCTCAGAACAAAAGCTTATAGTCGTCCATTTTGTCGTCAAAAACAGAAATTCCAGGGACGCTCGATACAGTGCCGTGTCTACAAAATTCACTGCCGTTAGCCAGAATAATGAAAAATTTGCCCAAGCAACGCACTACGAATCAAGAATTGCTGGCCGTCACGAAGCATTTGATGCAACTCTCAAACCAGGTGAAAGCCAGGCTCTTTATACGGCAATTGTTGTCAATGGCAATGCTAAAATCAAGGAGCTTTTAGTCGATCCTCAAACAACCGGACCAGATTCAACCAGTATTCAACTAAGTGTCGATGGACAAGTCGCCGAACTCCCTTCAATCATCTCAGAAAATGGGATGTATCAAAATGATTTCGATGGTGTGTTTAAGCAGACTTACCGACTTTCAACTGCGGATACCAGCGTGTCCAAGTTTTATACAATCGGCAAACTTCCAGCCCGCCCAGATTTACAAATCAATAACTGGGGAATTGTCCAAGTCGACTTCAGAAACAAGCATGCAGATTCAAGAAGAGTGTTCTACGACACTTATAAACCGTCTCGGGCACTCACCAGCACCGGAAGACTTGTCGAATCTCAGTTTATGGTTACACCAGACCACACAGAGCTCATCGACCTGTCATTAAAATACAATGAATCTATACAGGCTGCAATTGCATTTCCATTAGCTAATGGAGAAACTATTCAAGAAGTTTTTCTTCGAGAACGACCAGCAAGAGCCGCCGACGAATTTGAAACATCCATTTCAATCCACTACACTCTAGAATCAGACCAAAACCCATTAGAAAAGTTTCTCAATCAAACCAAAAATCAAGTCTTTTCAGGAATCAACCGACAGCCAGTTTTCGATAGTGATTCTGTCCCTCCAGGAGTGTATGATCCGATTCGTTCTTGGGCAAATTTCTTTGCCGACAATGGCTCTGTCCCCAAAGATGCCCTTGCCAACACCGGCCCAAAAGATCTTACTGGAGCAGTCTTAATCCCGTTCTTTACACCGCCTCCGACAATTCTCAATAGGCCGGAAGACAAGGCGGCACCTCAAAATTCAAATCCACCAAAAGACAATCAAATTCCCAAAAACGCAAACATGGCAATTCGAGTCAAAGACTTAAAAATTATGCAAGCCCAAGAATCAACTGGTGACGAACCTTGGGTTGCCATATTAGAGTTCCGTGGTATTCCAGGTAAGCCTGAATCTGCTCAAGGAACTTTCATTCCGGCTACGCAATGCAAGACTTTAGGTTCAAACATGAAAAAAGACGACAGCGTCAATCTTTCACCCCAACTCGGACTGCGAGAATTCAAAGACATCAAGCCATTTGAAGTCATTGGAGTCTTTGTTGTGGCCGCTGAAGTTGATGGCGGTTCCGCAAGCGATCGTGATTCCTCGGCTTTGAGAATGTCAAAAAGGCTCTTTGACGAATGGAAAGCAACTTTATCACGAGCAAACCTTGCTCCCCTGAACGATTATTCAAATGCCAATGTCCGAAGACAAGCGCAAAACCTAAATATTATCTATAAAAACTTCTTGTCCACAGTTAGTTTCCATAATGATTTCAGCGCACCAGGAACTGCCGATAATGATGAATATGCAGGTCGTTCTGCGGCAATGTGGATGTATCTCCCCGGGCTAACAGATGGGCAAGCCATGGCAATTTCGCAAGTTCCACTAATTGGCAAACATGACACACTTGTGGAAAACGGATACATTCCAAAAGGAGATTGGGATCTCCCACTTTGGCATCCAACTGGTAATTTTTCTCTAGTCAGCTGGAGTAGCAAAATTAGCCTCTATACAATAAGTCCGTAAACAGAATTTTGCTCTCCTCATCCTGAGGAGAGCAAAAAACAATCAATCAAATGTTTGACCCTTAAGGCTTCTGCGATATCTGAACTTTAATCTCTGTTGCACCTGCAGCTTTACCATCAATTGTTACAACAGCACCAACGCCATCTTTAACAGATCCCATGATAATTGCAACTTCACCATGCTGCACAGAAGGCTTTGTATTGAGTTCCTTTTCATAAAACGCCAGCGCTTCTTTCATGGGCTTTTTGGTAGTCAAAATGTAGGTGGTCTGCTTTGCATTAGGTGACTGAGATTCGTAAACTTCGCCTTCTCGAGGCAATTCCGCATCCGGAAAAACTGCCAAGCCTAAAGAAGCAATATCAACTCCTTTATTCACGGAAGTTGAAGTTCCATCGCCAGAGCGAATCGCTTGCTGACCAGCCGGAGTTTTGCTGTAATTGTCGTGATCCAGCTTTTCCGCCGATTTTGCAGACGGCCCCCCACATCCAATTATTCCAACCACTATAAATCCGATGGCAATGGCAAAATAAATTTTCATTTCGTTCCTTGTTCTAAATGACGTTCAATAAGATCAATCAGGATGTGCACAACTTTAATATGCAATTCCTGAACGCGATCCGCAAACTGTCCGGCTGGAGTACAAATCTCAATATCCGATAATTCCGCTAATGCGGAGTTACTCTTACCGGTCAAGCAAATCACCGAAATGCCACGAGAATTTGCTTGCTCCGCTGCCCTGATTACGTTTTTGCTAGAACCACTTGTGCTAAACCCAACTAAGACATCTCCTGGACGACCAACCCCATCCACGTAACGCGCGAAAACCTCTTCAAACCCATAATCATTTCCAACACAAGTTAAGTGGCTAGGATCGCTGATACTCACGGCGGCAAAGCTAGGACGATCCTGCCGATACCGACCGGATAACTCCTCCGCAAAGTGCATTGCATCACACATCGAACCGCCATTTCCGCAACTCATGACCTTTCCGCCGTTTCGTAAACGACTAGCAATCAAGAGTCCAGCTTCCGAAATAGCATCAAGCATCAACTCGTTTCGCAACAATTCATCAAGGCCACATCTCGCCTCTTCTAAATGCTGAATGACTACTTCCTTCACAGGTTTAACCTCAATGCTTTGATAAATTCCAAATCTCTTTTTTCATCAAATTTCGGAGCCGCATCCCAATCATAAAACCATATTGGCTTTGTCCGCAATTCTTCAGGTTCCTCATTGTATCGAGGGATAATATGAGCATGCAAAGCGGGCTCTAAATTCCCCAGCATTTCGTAATTGATTCTGGCGGCCCCGGTCAATTCCAAAATCAGATCACCAATTCTCACCATATCTTCTAAGAACTGAGCTCGATCAAGACCCTGTAACACATTCAAATGAGGAACTACCGGGTCGGGTAACAATAAGCAATAACCGGGCATCACTTGTTGCGCACCCATAATTACCCAACCGCTTGAAACTTTACCGACAAGGTTTGGCAAAGTTCCATTGTTACATCCATCTACAAAACGATGAATTGCGGTCATAATCCTGCTCCCATCGCTGCCATTCTCACGGCCGGAATCGGATCCTCTTTTAACAGGTTCACAGTTCCCTTTGCAGATTCTGGAACTCTATTCTTCAACGCTAACAAAGCCGAAATTCTAACTCCAGGCCGAGGATCTTCAAGTGCTTCTATGATCATAACCAAACTAGCCTCATCACCAACCATGCCTAAAATTTCAATTGCAATTCTCGCTGGAATCTCCGCCGTTTCATCAATTTTTGCTGCCGCATAAACACGCGACTCAGGTGAAAACTTTGCGACTAATCGCATAGCACTCCTCCGTGCCACCAAATCCTCAGAATTCAGCAAGCTCATCGCGGAACCTAAAGCCGATTTGTCGCCAATTTGTTCCAGGGCGACCATGGCATCGCGAACAAGCAAAGGATCATCTGAAATCGCCAGCATCGGCAACAAAGCATTAACGGCGCCAACGGCCTTCAATGCTCCCGCTGCTACCGCTGCACGTCGCCTCAAAGCTGGTTTATTCTCCAGGATTCCAGGAATGATTGCTGCTAAATCAGAATTCCGGCTCTCTACGGCAATTCGCAAAAGGTTTTCAAGTTCAATATCAGTAGCGTTCAATGATTTTGTGCCGAGTGGAATTCCAGCATCCTGGCCTAATGAGCGAACAACATGGGCAAATGCTCGAATTTCAAGTCGACTTGCCGACGCTAGTTTTTTGTTAAGCATCCATTCCAATGCCGGAATCCCAATCTCAACTAATTCATCAAGTGCATTTTTCGTATCAAGTTCCGCAGTTCCAACCCCCCATTGGGTTGCTCGTTTGTAAAGTACTTCCAACGCCGCATCATTCGGCTTTGGTCGACTTCCAACTTTCAAAGTTGGCGGTACAACATTATTCGCTCCATTTGTATTGATTAAAGGATCGGCACGGTCAATGGCCAAACTCATCTCTGGACGAAAATCCCCTATGCCATTCCCCAGTCCTACTCCGTAGACATCCGCACCCCCTAAATCGACAAATACTCCCAATGATGCGGCCGAGCGATCAAACCTTCCATATCCAACTTGAGTCGTGTACCGGTCAACTCCGGCAGAATCAACAAACAAACCGAGTCCATTTGCCAATCCACTTCCGGGGCGGGCATCTCGCGAGGCATACAAATCATCGCCTGCTCGATCTAGCAGAACACCAACCCCATAATCATGCCCAACGGCTTGCCCCGCGCCAACCTTCAAAGTGTATGCATCATCGCCTTCCAAATCAAACAAATAGGCCGAAGTCATATGCATCGCGCTTCCTTGGGCGTAATGATGGGCTGTATAGGAATCATTTCCATTGGCATCATAGAGGGATCCCAGCCCAAACCAATAAGAAGCCGCCTGACCATAAGTCTCGGACCAATAAATATCATTCCCGGATCCATCCGTAAGTAAGCCAACTCCGCCTTCAATCCCACCAGAATCTTCTCGAAAGCCCATTCCAAAACCTTGGGCAAACGAATAATGAGCGGACGCGAAAAGTGGGGAGTTAAGAATCCGACCACCCGCGCGATATGTATCTGAACCCGACCGATCAACCAACCAACCTAGTCCTGAAGTACGACCAGCTCCTTGCCCAAACAATTCCAGCTCATAAAGGTCGTCTCCCGCAGAATCCAAGCAAAGTCCAATCCCATAGAAGCCAAAACCTTGGGCCAATGCTGAAGATCGGTATCGATCTCTTCCCTCTGTCTTCCTAAAAACAGCAACCCCCCCAAGTCCTGAGCCAAATGCAATCGACTTTGAGAAAAACTGATCATTTCCGTCGATAAATGCCGCATAGCCGGCCCCTAAAATTGCCGACCCCATGCTCAAATCCGGAACATCAACCCGATCATCGCCTCCCAAGTCGATCACCGCACTGGAGTATCCAACCCCCGCCCCGTGCCTTCCCCTGTATATATCATTGCCTCCTAAATCAATCGTAATTCGCGCATCAACTTCATCATGCAAATCATCGCCTTGTCCGGCAACAATAACTGGTAATCCAGCTAAAACCAATCGCTGCTTTCCAACCAGCGGTTCACCGGCTGAACGCAACTCTGCAACGGCAACTTCTGCTGCATCGGTCACTAATATTCCGGCCGAGTAGATCTTTGGCAAATCAACCTTTTTCAAAAGTTGCGACATTTCTGCAACCGAAACTGGATTCCCCCGGACAAAACTTAATTTGATTTCTGGCTGCTCCAATCCATTTGCCGCCAGGCTCTCAATGAGTGTTCGCAATTCATCAGGAGAGAGTTCAATAAGAGCCTCACGAATCATTAAATCAGACTGAATAAGTGCCGAAACTAGTTTAACAACCGCCGCACCGGTTCTTGGTGGCAATGTCGCTGGAACGACAATTGCGTTTTCGTTCAAATTGGGTTTTGGAATCAACTGCCACCCATCTCTAAATCCCGCCGAAAGCAGACTTGTAACATTTCCCTTTAATCCACTGCCATGTAATTTCATCAGTTGACTAATGGCATCAATTGGCTGGTTTAAGCCTAACTTTACAAGTGGCATTTTCGCCACTCCCGAAACACCTTCTCTCGGAAAATTCAAATCCTTTAAAGATAAGTTTCCAAAGTAAAGAGCATCATCTAATCCCAAAGTCTCAGTTTCGCTCAACTGAGCGAAACTAACCGAAGCAAGACCGATCAATGCCATCATGCTCCAAAGTTTCATATGCACAGTATAAACCCTAGGCCATCAGATTCTCGGCAATCAGTTCGCTTAAAGAAACTGTTTTCACTCGAGAATCTTCTAAAACTCGCTCATCAAAAGGCAGAGTATTCGTTTCAATTGCCGAAGAATCGAAGACAAATGCCAGCCCCTCGCCAGCAATCGAAGGTGCCGCAAAGATCAATCGAAACGGATGATCAAGTCGATTTTTGTAGAGAAGCTCTAAACTCCGTTCAAAAAGTTCACACTCAAAATCAAGTTCCTCAAATCTTTGCACTTTTCGCATTTCATGGCTCTTGGGTGAAATCATCACTCCGACTTGAGCCTGGAAAAATCGATTCCACGCCGATTCAGAAATATGAACACCTTTGAGAATGGAAGTCACATTTTCAGAATAAGCTGCTAGCCTCACAAGACCACCCAACATCCATCCAGGAGCAAAATATTCCGCCATCAATCCGCGACGCAATGGCAAATTCGGTATTTCCGGCCGAAAGCCAAATCCCCACGGCCAAAGAATGTTCAACTTAGGCAACCCTTCTCCATGCCGCCTCCGATTCAATTCTAATCCATCTAACAAGTTCAACGAATCATCAATAAAGTTTCGCAAGGCCCGTTCGCCATCTCCTTCTGGCAAAACGTCCGACAAAGGTTTTCCGAGACATTCAGACCAATTAACTGTCCCTAAATCGATCGAACCCTGTTCCCAAACTAGGCCATGACTTTGTCCTCGCCCCTCCACCAAAGTTAGCGACGAAGTATTCAACTTTGAAAATTGCGAAGAAATCTCACGAATCTCGTCGGCAGTAAACGGTTGAATATCTTGCAATAAACCATTTTCATCCAAGTTTCCAACGGTCACACAAAACTGGACACTTCTTTCGGGTGGAAAAACTCTGAGCGCAGCCAAAAGCAACGGCCCTGGCGCAAGGTCTTTCTCTGATAAATCCAAACCTAACCAAGAAGCTATATTCCATCTCGGACTCAATCGAAAAACCTGAGATTGCTCCACCAGTTGAGATAAGAATGGATGACGACCACGAAGTATCGATTCCTCTTCTATGCCACCACTCAGACCCGGCATGCCAACAATAAATCGATTCAAATCTCATTCTCCTTTTGTTCCGACCGATTCCGCCAAATCAGCCAAAAAGAAAATAGAAAGATTGACATTCCGCAAAAATCAAGCAAGACATCCCAAGGTGATCCTGTCCTGGTCGGAGAACTATGCTGTTGCCATTCATCAAAAACTGCCAATGGCAATGGCCAAGCATAACCCGCCAATATCGCCGCCTTCAAAGATGCTCCCTGTTTTCTCGCCGCCCAAGCCGTACAAAACGCCGCGGAACCGTAACCAACAAAGTGCATAGTTTTACGAATCCAAAATAGTATTGCTGATCGAACCTCCCAATCCTCCGGCCCAAGCCCGAAAATCTGCTCAATCATCCTAGACATCCAACCCGGCCCTCCTCCTGGCCCCGATGCGTAAGCTATGAAGAGACCAAAAACAACCGCCAGCATAAATGCCCAAGACCAAGGCTTCTTCCCGTTTAAGTGCTGAACATAAGCCAAAACCGATAAAATTGAAATCACCAATCCGGCTGTTGCAATCCAAAACAGACCGACTTTCAAGCCCGCTTCCGGGCGACCAGTTGCCCACAAAAGCAAAAATGCCGAACCATAAGCCGATAGAAACATCAAGCGCGATTGAATCGGCTTCAAGCTTGGAAGAAGTCCCGCCACCAGTCCCGTAATCACCAATAGTAAAAACGGAAGGTGAATGGGTAATTTCATATATCCAAACTTAACTACCTGAAGGATATATAAACTGCCAAACAGAATCGTGACAACCCAAACTGCGATTCTGTTCTTCACAACTTCTATTGTGGCACCGGGTCCCCAATAAAGCAGGTCAAACTTGGGCGGTAGCATGTTCTCGGCATGAGAATTTTGATTACAAATGACGATGGTATTCACGCTCCCGGATTACATGCTCTTGTCCGAGCCGTCAGTCATCTCGGTGAAGTCAAAGTCGTTGCCCCCGATCGAGAACGCTCTGCATGCGGACACGCAATGACCCTTCATGACCCGCTCCGAGTCAAAGAGGCGAGAGAACCAGAACTGCTCAAGTATCAAGCCTTTACCGTCAACGGAGTGCCTGTGGATTGTGTCAATGTCGGCCTCACCGTACACTGGCCCGACGGTTGCGACCTCATCCTAAGCGGTATCAATAATGGGCCGAATCTAGGTTTTGATATCACTTATTCTGGAACCGTAGCTGGCGCTATGGAAGGCACAATCAATGGGATCAAGTCGATTGCGTTTTCAATGGCAAATTTTGTAGAAGGCGCACCTCTTCATTTTGAAACTGGCGAACAGTGGATTCAAGAAAATATACAGAAACTAATCAATATTGACGTTCCGCCATTGACATTTCTCAATGTCAACATTCCGGCCCTGGCTTATCCTGAAATCATGGGAGAAAAGGTAACGGTCATGGGAAAAAGAGTTTACGAGGATCGCGTAGAACCTCGTTTAGATCCCTGGGGAAGAACGTATTATTGGCAAGGAGGAGTCGTGGTCATGCGCCCCGATACCCCCGGAACCGACGTTCACGCCGCCAGTCAAGGGTACGTTTCTATATCTCCCATTTGTCTAGATTGGACAAACCACAATTTTGCAGAATCTCTAAAATCGCAATTCTAAAAGGAATCCTCAAAAAGCTTACGATAAAAACAATCGGGCGAATTCGCTTGATTCAACCGATTTTCCAAGCTCATAAGTCGAATCATCTTGCTCAATCCAGCGGAGAATTTGGTGAGGCCGTTGCCAAAGCTCAGTCTCGCTCAAAGGTGCTGGCCAACTCAAACTATCAAATTGAACATCAATTTCTCGCATCAAACTAATGACCTTGCCTGCTTTGTTCCAATGCTGAACGAACTGGTCGACTGCTGATAAAATTGCAATTTTCCGGCTCACCGGTTCTGGCGCAGGACGACTCAACAACTGTCGGGTTTCTGGGCTCAACTGAGAAACGGGAGTGGGCCGATTGAGATCGCCTCGAGAAAGCCACACGTCTTCATTGTTCTCAACCTCTCTCACTTCTTGCCTAGAATCATTGAACATTCGCCGCGAACCATCCTCATTAAACATCAGAACAAAATCAGTTGCGCCCTCAATGGCTTCTGGCAAATTGTCAGTAGCACGAATCGTTATGAACTCTTTTTGTTCAGCAACCATCACTCTAGCGAGTCGATCCATCAAGTCCAGGCGCTCAGGATTGGCATCAAATAGTTGAATACAAAATGGATTATCAGATCGCATTTCAGCAAGAACGGCAAGCACTTCCGGACAACACCGGATATTTCCGGCTCCAAGCAAACATATCGTCTGATTCTCCATTTTTGCAGTTTATCTGTTCAAAACCATAAAATCCCAAACAAAAACTTGCCAAACTCTTCTCTCCCGGTATGCTAAAAACAACAAAATGATGCCGTTCGAAAATACTAACGAACTCGCCGGGAGTTTAATTACCATCGAGTTCGGCCCCGGCGGACGCATCCAACAACTCTGGGCAAGTGATCCGAATTTGCCCGAAGAAGGCGAAGATTTCCAGTTCATTCTCCCTCCTCTGCAAATCGGCGAAGAAATCACGGAAGAATACAATCCGGGCACTATTTTAATCGGTGCCCGAACCGATCCAAACGAGCCTTGGGTAGTCAGCAAAAATAGGACATCACTCCTCGACGATTTGGACTTTCCCGACGATGACGAAGAATTCACCGGTTTTGAACTTAACAAAACCGAATTCAAGTACGAATTTCCACTCCTCGAAGATATCGAAGCAACTGGCAAGTTCTTTGAAGAAGCCGGTGCCGTGCCCCAAATTGTTTGGCAGATTGAGCTCAAAAACCGAGGACGGGTCACGTTAGAAATTGGAGAGCTTGCCCTTCCCATGGCCTTCAACAATTTCTACGATGGATTCGGATGGACAGATGAACATTTGAAAAAACTCTGGAATTCAAGAGTTTATATTCACAAATACATTGGCGGAGCGGCAAGTTGGCTTTTTGCTGAGCGAATGACCGCCGAAACTCCCGGGCTCCTGGTTTTCCCCGGAGCAAATACCGGATGGGAATTTTTCACTCATGTTCGAGGAAGTCTCAATACACCTTTCCAGTGGGAAGGCATCCCCATGATCTACATTCACAGCAAGGCTACGATTGAGCGCGAAGAATGGCCAACTTGGTTCAATGATCATACATCTCTCATCCTCGAACCCGGAGATTCTCAGATTTACGAAATTAGATTTGTCCCAACTGAAAGCGACAAAACGGACGGAATTCACTCCACACTCACTCTCTGCGGACGACCCACTATCAAAGTGCTTCCCAGTGCCGTTGCCCCGGCCGATGTCGGAATTGCCTTAGAAATTGGCAACGCATCTCCACAAAAATTCTATGTCAGTCGAGAAGCAATGGTCGAGACAGATTCCGATGAAAACGGAGCCTTCTGCTTTATAAAACCAACCGAGCCCGGACCAATGTTTGTCAGTTTTCAAAGTAAAGAAGGAAAGCTGTGCCATGCTCATCTACTTTTTACCGCTCCTGTAAAAGACCTGATTCAGAAAAGAGCAAATTGGATCTATTCCAATCAAAGAGTAACCGACTCTACAAGCCCTCTAAAAGATGCGTTTGCTCTCGGAAATCTTAAAACCGGAGAACCCGTTACCAATGCGAGCGAATACTTGGAGTCAGCCGGAATTGAATCCGCCTTGGCTGACACTCTCTACTTAGCCGAAAAAAATGTCATTTATCCAGATCGTGAGCAAATAAAAGCACTTAACGCTTGCATTAAAAACTTCATTCAAGACGATATTCAAAACCCATCAAATTGGGCCGTCGCCAGTGTCATTTCTGAAGGTGTTCCCGGTTACTTCGGTCGACCAATGAACTACCCTCATGTTGCAAACATATATCACAGCATGTATCGTATTGCCGAAACGTATGGCGAAACCGATTACACAAGCGTCGAATATCTAAAAATGGCTGCCCGGACAATCTGCAGCATGTTTACCCATGGCTGGAGAATGTATGTCCGATCCGTTGGAGTCCTCGGATTCGCCCGAATGCACGATCTTCTTGCTGACCTTAAAACCCACGGTCTCGACCAAGAAGCTTCTGAACTCCAAGGCTGGATCGACTTCAAAGCTATTGAACTCACAAAGCTGAAATATCCCTTCGCTGGTGAAACGGTTATGGATACAAGCGGCTTCGAAGAAGTTTTCTCCGCGGGAAAATATCTCTCCGATGATGATCATTTAGAAAGAACCGTTCGTTGTGCATTTGCAATGCGATCCCTAGCTCCCAGTTGGTGGTGGTACGGTTCCGACAAAAGACATTGGGATGGTGGCGATTCGACCCCAATAAAATCCCTGGTAGACCGCGGAGAAGCCTGCCTTTCCCATACTACGATTCCAAATTCATTGATCTTCTTTGGACTCATGGATCGCGATTATCTTGGACTGCCCGAGGCATATACTCGAATGGCATTTGGTGGAATGCTTGGCCCGTGGGCCCTCATTCGCGAAGATGGAGCGGCTAGCATGTGTTACTGCCCCGACCTCAGCAGTAAACAAGCTGGATTCAATTCATTCACAGGTGCCAGCGGACTTGGCTATTATCACTATCTCATCGGAACAGGTGCATATGTATTGCCTAACCGAGAGCATGGAATCATGACCTTTGGATGCCATTACGAATTGGAAAACGAAACCCACATTGTCCGACCGTGGGATGGTGTTGGCCGCAGAATCATACTTCGTCAAATTGGAGCAGAATTCAAAACCAACTTTGGAACATTTGTCGAACTTCAACTGAACGCACGGCTAAGGTCATTTGAACTCATAATTGAGAATCCCGCCGACAAAGATATTGAGTCAGAAATCTCAATTTCTGGACTCTGGGGCAATAAGTTATCAACAATGAATCAAGTCTTTGTTGCCGAAAATGGAATATTCCGAATCCCCACTTTGCTTTCTGCCGATTCAACCCTCAAAGTCATCGGACAAATAATAGAGTAAACCTATCGCCGGGTATTCTCAACCCGTGCAGGCACCAGAATGGTGGTTTTCGATTACCGGAACTTTTGCAGTTCTCGGATCTTTGGCGTTCATCGCAATGATGATCGGTACGGTTGTCGTCATTCGAATCCTGCTCGATCTACGAACTAGCATGATTAGCCTCAATCAAAGAATTGAGGTCATTGCCAAGCGGGTCGATCACATCACAGAAACCGTCGAAGATGTCACCTTAGATGTAGGTTCAAGGACAAAAGGAATTGTCAGAATCGTCGACGAACATGCCGGTACCGCATTCAGCATCGTCGAAAAAATCGCCCCAATCCTTGTGGGCATCGGCGTAGTCGGACGAATCATCAGCCTCATCAAACGCGGTAAGTAAATCGGCGAGTCTGTCCCTAAGCCAAATGCCTTGTCCCGGTACGATGGATGTAGATGTCCGTTCGAGTTCGATTCGCTCCCAGCCCAACCGGCTTACTGCATGTAGGTGCTCTTCGCACCGCACTTTATAACCACCTTTATGCCAAAAAACTTGGCGGAACAAACATCTTAAGAATTGAAGATACCGACCGATCTCGATACAACGAAGAATCAGAAAATGAATTTGTCACAACTCTAAAATGGGTCGGTATCGAATTCAACGAAGGCCCACACCTTGGCGGCCCACATCAACCCTATCGACAATCCGAAAGAAAAGAAGCCGGAATCTACCAAGAACTCATCAACCAACTTCTAGAAAGCGGAAAAGCATATAAAGCATTCGATACCCCCGAAGAACTTGAAGAAATGCGCGAATATCAGCGCATCAATAAAATGCCGACAGGATATTTTGGCGGTGATTGGCGAGATGCAACGCCTGAAAAAATCCAACTGGCAACTGAAGAAAACAAACCATTTGTAATCCGGCTCAAAATCCCCCGTGACCAAAAAATCATCTTCCAAGATCCGATCCGGGGAAGAACGGAATGGGATAGCAATGTTATAGATGATCCTGTCCTCATCAAAGGCGATGGAATGCCAACATATCACTTTGCGGCTATGGTCGATGATCACTTAATGGGAATCACCCACGTATTCAGGGGCGAAGAATGGATTCCCAGTTTGCCAAAACATCTTTGTCTAATCGAAGCGTTTGGCTGGGAAGCTCCCACAATTCTTCACTGCCCCGTCATCGTCGGAACTGACGGAAAAAAACTCAGCAAACGACACGGCGCAACTCGCGTTTTAGATTACGCCGCCCAAGGATTTCTCTCTCATCCCTTACAAAACTTCATTGCTCTCATTGGATGGTCGCCCGGAGATGACCGAGAAGCCATGTCTGAAACCGAACTCGTTGAAGCATTTGACCTCAAAGGAATTCAGCCTTCACCCGGAAGGTTTGATCTCGAAAAACTCAAATGGATCAACGGGCTATCAATCAGAAAACTCGCTCCGGATGAGCTTCTGCAAACTCTCCAAAACTACCTTCAATTTTCATTTACAAAAAATTATTTCTCCGAAACAGAAGGACTTGAAGAGAATGAAGTTACCGTTCGAAAAGAAACCTGGCAACATCTTCAAATTCTTGCAAAAGCTATCGAACAAAATCCGGAATACGCAAAATCTGTTCTTCAATTAGAACAAGAAAGAGTTAGCACATTAGCCGATTTTGGATCAGCCTGCTCCTTCTTCCTTATCGATAAAGTCGAATATGATGAAAGTGCAACCAAAAAAGCATTTGGCGATCAAAATCCTCATGCTCCAGAACTCTTTAAGCATCTCATCAAATCATTAGAAAGTCTGGAATCTATCACTCCATCCGATGCTGAAACTTTAGTCAAAACATGGGCTTCAGAAAAAGGAATTGAAAAAATGGGAGCGATTGTTATGCCAATTCGAGTCGCCCTCACCGGAAAACTACAAGGCCCCGGACTATTCGATTTGATGGCTGCATTAGGGCCAAAAAGAATGTCTACTCGATTCCAAAGATCCTTGGAGACCTACTGGTGAGCGTCGTCCCCATCGTCAGTTTCAACGATCCAAGATTAGACAAATGGCTCGATCGTTCACCGCAATTCGATCCCGAAAAAATCGCAACTGTAGCCTCAATAATTGCCGATGTCAAAAACCGCGGAATCGAAGCTGTAAAAGAGTCAACCCAAAAATATGATGCCCCAAATATAACTGAAGTCATCTTTGATATCACTGCAAATGATAGCCTCACCACTCTCGATGAAGAACAGGCAAATGCCATCGACTTTGCAATCAACCGAGTTACCGAATTCCATGAAACGCAAAGAGAAGTCTTCGTAGAAAACTGGGAAAACCTCGGAGACGGTACTTACGGATGGCGAACCGAAGCCACCGAATCCGACGACCCAGGTTTTGAAGGTCAGCGTCTGCTCCCCCTCAACCGCATTGGTGTCTATGTGCCCGGTGGTCAGGCCAACTATCCCAGTTCCGTCATCATGAATGTGATCCCGGCAAAAGTCGCCGGAGTCACCGAAATCATTGTCGCTACCCCTCCGCAATCTAATGGCGAACTCTCTCCTGCAGTTCTCTATGCTCTAAAACAATGCGGAGTGAAAACTGTAATCAAAGCCGGAGGAGCATCGGCAATTGCCGCCATGGCTTTTGGAATTGAAGGCTGTCCTCGAGTTGACAAAATTGTCGGCCCCGGTAACAATTATGTCAGTGAAGCAAAGCGTCAACTTTGGGGAACGGTCGGTCTCGATACCTACGCCGGGCCAAGTGAAGTCGCCGTATATATCGACAACCCAGAATACGTTTCCTTTGCGGCCGCCGACCTCTTATCCCAAATTGAACATGCTCCCGATAACGTTGGGATGCTACTCGCCCCAACAAACGAACTCATTCAAGCAACTTTAATGGAAGTCGAATCCCAACTCTTTCGAGCAGAAAGAAAAGAAATTATGCGCCAAGCATTAGCAAATTTTGGAGTCGCTGTTGTAGCAAACGAAGAACAAGCCATTAAAACTATCAACCGATTTGCGCCAGAACATCTTTCAATAGTGTCTGACGATGCCCCCGCCATTGCCATGCACATTCGAAACTGCGGATGTGTCCTCATCGGCCCGTTCACTCCCCAAAGCTGTGGCGATTTCGTCAGTGAGCCAAGCCACACCCTTCCAACTTCCGGAGCCGCCCGGTTCAGCTCTCCCGTCAACATTCTTGATTTCTTCAAGATTCAGTCCATTTCTATGCTGAATTACGAAGACTTAGAAATCTTGGGTCCAGCCGTTGAACAGTTTGGAAAAATGGAAGGCTTCCCGGCCCATGCATTCGGTACTTCAGTCCGGTTGAATACTGACTGATTTATAGCAAGGCTTCCGCAACTTTTCCCCGGGGACTTCACCAAGATAACCTCCGTCTGCGGGTAAAACTTCAGGTCTTATGCGGTTGGGATTTGTCGGACTAGGGGTGATGGGTGGCCCTATGGCCGGACACCTCGCAAAAGCAGGATTTGAAATCACGGTTTGGAATAGAACCATCGAAAAAACGAGTCCACTTGCTGAACTCGGAGCCAAAGTCGCAGATTCACTTTCAGAACTCGCATCCAATTCCGACATCATTTTCACTTGTGTCGGAACGACCGAAGATGTTCAGTCTTGCATCGAACAAATGATTCCCACTGCAAAACCTGGCACTTTATTTGTCGACCACTCCACAATTTCTCCGCGTGGCGCGATTGAAATTTCCCACCTTTTAGCGAGTCACAACCTAAAGTTTTTAGATGCCCCCATCACTGGTGGTTCAATGGGCGCCCAAAATGGAACCCTTACAATTTTTGTTGGCGGAGACAAAGAGGATTACCTATTAGCAAAACCATTTTTGACAAGCTATTCAAAAAGAGCAGAATTAGTCGGAAAAACAGGTGCCGGTGCAATGATGAAAATGGCCAACCAGATCGCTGTTGGTGGGGCCCTCATCGGCCTTTGCGAAAGTCTGGCCTTCGCCCAAAAAGCAGGACTAGACCTCGGATTAACGCGCGAAATCGTGGGCTCTGGAGCTGCCGGAAGTTGGGCCTTTGAAAACTACGGACCAAAAATCCTTAATCAAGATTGGCAACCCGGATTCGCGACCGATCACCAAGTCAAAGATTTTGGATACTGTTTTGAAGCGGCCAAGGATCTAGGAATCGAATTACCCGGAACTAAAACGGTCAATGACCTCCTAAGAGTGCTTCAAGAAGCTGGATTAGGAGGAGAAACGACCGCCGCTTTATTTAAGGTTCTCACGGGAGAAATAAAGTGAGCCTTGCCGTAGAAATGAACGAAGTCGATCAATTCTTTGGCAATGTCATGGCATTGCAAGACGTATCTCTTTCCGTCCAAAGCGGACATATTCATGCATTAGTTGGCGAAAACGGCGCCGGAAAAACAACTCTGATGCGCATTTTATATGGCGCCTTAAAACCAACCAAAGCCGAAATGATTCTCAACGGAGAAAAGTATTCTCCTTCAAGCCAAAGAGCGGCAATACACTCTGGAGTCGGAATGGTCAGCCAGCACTACAGCATCATTCCTGAGCTAACCTGCTTGCAAAATTTGATGCTTGGAGAAGAACCCGGATGGAAAATCCCACATTCCAATGCAAAACAAAGAGCAAACGAAATCTCAAAAAACATGGGATTTGAATTCGATTGGGATTCACAAGCTCAAGGAATCGGCCCCGCCCAAGCCCAAAAACTTGAGATCCTCAAGCTCCTCTGGCGAAGAACAAAAATCATGATTCTCGACGAGCCCACCGCCATGCTCTCGCCAGAAGATTCCGATCTCCTTTATCAAAAACTCAAAGAACTAACAACCCAAGGCGCGACCGTCATCGTCGTCACTCATCGCCTCCCCGAAGTCATGCAGTATTGCAACGAGGTCACCGTCTTGCGGGGTGGAAAATTGGTAGGTCACCGAAGCGTAAGCGAAACCAATCCCGAAGAGCTAACGGAAATGATTGTCGGACGCCCCGTCCAAATCGAAGCCCCCGGTTCAGAAATTCCAGGCGAATCATTGTTATCTGTCCAAAACCTAACCGTTAAAGGAGCCCGGGGAGATCAAGCCTTGAACTCGGTGAGCTTTAATCTCTGCGCCGGAGAAGTGCTGGGTCTAGCCGGAGTCGATGGCAATGGTCAACGAGAGCTTTTCCAAGCCCTGTGGGGTCAAATTCCTGTAGAAAACGGCACAATTACATTAGAAGGGGTCAACCACACAAACAGCTCTACTCGAAATCGTATTCAATCCGGACTGCGTCTCATTCCCGAAGATCGGCATGAAGAAGCCGTCGTGGAAGACTGGTCAATTGCTGACAATGCCATTTTAGGACTTCAACGTAATCCCGAGTTAAAACAAGGCCCCGGGATCAATCAATCAACACAGATTGAAATTGCCAATCGATCAACAACTCGATTCCCAACTAAGTTCGAACAGATTCACCAGCCACTCAAAGATCTCAGTGGCGGTAATCAGCAAAAGGTCGTCAATGCTCGAGCGTTTGAATTGAGCCCAAAAGTCATCCTCGCTTTTCAACCAACAAGAGGCATCGACATCAACGTTTCCGCGCTGGTATATGCTGAGTTTCGTTCATTTATCCGCCAAGGCGGAGCCGTCTTGGTCGTCAGTTTCGATATTGATGAGTTGCTCACCCATTGCGATCGCATCATTGTCATAAACCATGGCGAAATCAGCGAGCCCCCGATCGATAAAGCCCGAGATCGACAAGCTATTGGAAAACTGATGGTTGGAGGCCACGAATGAAGTTGGCAAAGTTCAAAATTCCAATCCTCGTGTTGGCCGGTTTCCTTGTCATCATCATTGGACTCATTATTGGTGGCGCCCAGCCTATCGAAGGATTGAAAGCCTTGTTCTTAGGAGCATTTGGTTCACCCGCCGGATGGCGAGAAACCCTCCGAAGCATGGTTCCCTTGCTCATCCTTGGAGTTGCCGTTTTCCTCGCTCTAAAAGCCGGACTCTTTAACATTGGCGCCGAAGGCCAATTTATCGTCGGCGCCTTAGCCGGAGCCGCAACCGCAATTGCTATTCCTGGGCCAATCGGAATCCTAATGGCCCTCATCGCCGGAGCCGCAGCGGGCGGGCTTTGGGCACTCCCAGCCGGATGGATCAAAGCCTATCGGGGGGGTCACGAAGTCATCACAACCATCATGCTCAATAGCATTGCCGGATTCTTCACATTGTGGATCGTAAACGGCGCACTCAAAGACCCAAAGCGACAAAGCCCAACAACGGTTCGACTCGAAGAAACATCTTGGCTACCAAACATTATTGACCAACCTCCATTTAAAATGAATATTGCGCTCATTTTCGGAGTGATGATCGTGGCCGGAATATGGTGGTACTTCAGTAAAACCACTAGCGGATACGAAATGAAAGCTGTCGGAGGAAATCCATCCGCCGCCAAAATCGCCGGAATCGATACCAAACTCGTAACCATGAAGGCAATGATTGTCAGTGGATTGATTGCTGGTACTGCCGGATCAATACAAGTAATGGCCTTCGAAAAAAGATTTTTTGATGGAATATCACCCGGCTATGGTTTTGATGCCTTAGGCGTCGCGATTCTCGCCGGTAGCTCGCCTTGGGGTCTATTAGCGAGTGCCTTAGCATTTGCCGGACTGAATCAAGGCACAACCGCCCTTTCACTTCTGGGAGTACCAAAAGGCTTGAATGGCATCATGCTGGCGGTTCTCATTATCATTTTCGCCGCTTTCCGCTATCGCAAGGAGTCAAAAAATGACGACTGAACTCCTTTTCGGCCTTCTCACCGGAACCATAATCCTGAGCGCGCCGCTCATTCTTGCGGCACTAGGCGGCCTCTGTAGTGAACGATCAGGGGTGATCAATATCGGATTAGAAGGCACAATGCTTTCGGCAGCTTGCGCTGGTGCTCTCGTCAGCCAAGCATCAGGAAATGCCATTCTCGGCCTCATCGCCGGAATTATCACCGCTATTTCAGTCAGCTTACTACACGCCATTTTTACTCAAGCCTATAGAATCGATCACATTGTCTCCGGCATGGGCTTAAATGCTTTGGCCGCAGGAGCAACCTCACTCATCACAAAGACTCGACCCGATTTAGCAAGTCAACAAATGGAAGTTTTGCCAATTGCGGCTTACTATGTCTTAGCTTGGACCGCCGTAGTCGGAATCTGGTGGTATATCAAATCCACAAGAGGAGGATTAAGACTATTAGCGGTCGGCAACGACCCCGATAAATCCCGGCAAATGGGAGTCAATCCCGTGCAAGTTCGATACCTGGCCTTGGTATGGACAGGAATCTTTTGCGGCTTGGCCGGAGTCATCATCGCCACCAACGCCGGAAGTTATAGCGAAAACATGACTGCCGGAAGAGGCTATATTGCCCTGGCTGCTCTCATCCTAGGTGGATGGCGCGCGCCACAGGCTTTTGCGGCCTGCATCGCCTTTGGATTCTTCCAAGCTCTGCAACTGAACCTACAAGGCACGACCGCTCTTGGTATCGATCTCCCCGTGGAGTTCTGGCAATCTCTGCCATACTTAGTTACGATTCTTGCTCTAGCCGGATTCTTAGGTAAGGGCAAGGCACCATCCGGTCTAGGAAAACCATAACTGTGTTCCTCAGTACAATCGCTTATCTCCAGTTTGTCAGCCCAGTTCAACATATCGCAAATGTTGCTGCGCGCAACCACAAACTTGCGTTTCGTGACCAAATTGAAATTGAAGAAGTCTTATCAGGTGGCTCAAAAAGACAAGTTAATAAATACACCGTCTATCGACTTGCCAACAAAAAATTTGCAGTCTTAGTCAAAATCGCTGGTCAAAGCCCACGCCGATATATTTTTTCTGACAATCAATTAACCGTAGTCGAGCCAGCAAGCGAAAAGTTTTCTGTCAACGATACGGACAAAGGGGAAAGCATTGCCAAAGTCATTGATGAAAATCTTGAAATTGATCTCTTTCCAAAACTACTTATGTTGCCCGATGGCATGGACGAATGGAAAGGAGTTTTCACCGCTACATCAAACTGGAAAGCCGTAGCTGGAAAACCAAAAATTAAACTGGAAGTCGGCGGCACCTACGGCGAATTTGAACTCGACAGAAAAACTAATCGAATTAGCCGATTTGTAAACAAAGCAAACAACATCACAACAGTTTGGACCATGAGATACGCTCCACTTTCTACCGAAAGTGTCTTCTCTCCTCCCAAATCTGGCTATCAAGTCATTGCGCTAACAGACCCCGGCGCAATGCCCAAAATGGACAAAACAACATCACAAATTGTCGGCCGAATGATCCGCCTTTACGAACCCCCTCAGTCTGTAGCACTTAGAATAACTGATGAAGAAGAAATCACCACCATTCACTACACAAGAAAAGGTGTCCGACAAGAAGATCGGAAAGTGAGCTTTGTATACGATGGCAAACAGCTCTCTGTCCAAGCAAACGGTTCAACCTACATCGGAAAGTCCAAGTCCAGCGACATCTTCGACGCCGTTGCCCAAGCAGGTTCAAGAGTCGATCCAACACTAAGAGATCTAATTCTAGGGGTAAACCCAATGCGGAGACTGCTCGAATCCGTGAAGACTGTTAAAGTAGCCGGATCATCTGAAATCAATGGTCAGCAATGCACAATCCTACAAGGACATTCCGATGAAATCACGATTACTTTCTTTGTAGCAAAATCCGATTTCCAAGTTCTAAGAGTCACAACCAGCACACCTGGCGCTATCGCCTATGAATCCAGCCGAGACTTTGTAAAAATCAAAAACGCCACGGTGAATGAAGTCACCGTGGCGTCTAATGCAAAAGCGTTTCCGCTATCTCAGTTGCTCAAATAGAATCCGTCTCCGCTCTTAGACTCCGCTTGAACTTTCTTTTCAAGCAAAACCTTTGCTTCGGCAATTGCCTTGTCAACTTCACCAAACCGAGCAAATGGAGTTTCAACATCTGGCGCAACGCCATTGCCTTCCAATCGCAAACCCATGATCGTCACATAATCCATCACTGGATATTGAATCCAAAATCCAGATTCGTCTCGTAAAGGTTGGATCAAAGAAGCCAATACCGCACCGGCAGTTTTTGAACCAATAACCGGAGCTTTCAATAGCTCTTTCAATGCAGCCGCCATCATTTCGCTTGCACTACCTGAACCACCGTCAACCAATACTGCAACCGGAACGTTGAGTGGATCAATTCCGCGCTTCTTAGCAGATCGAACTTTGAAATTTGTGGACTCTGCAATCTTAACAATATCTTTTGTTGGACCATGCTCCTTTTCATAATTCGCAACATTCATACGATTGATAAAAGTTCCCATCGGTTGAGTTGCCGGATCCAAAAAATAACCTGCCAAATGCTGCAAATTCGTTACTCTTCCGCCACCATTACCACGAAGATCTAAAATTACGCCCTTTGCCCGAGGACGAATTTCTGCCATCAAACGATCAATGTTTTCGATGCTATAACCAGCATCAAAAGTCGGAATAGTTAAAACCGCATATCGACCTTCCCATGTCACAGTTTCTGGGATAACCGTAGAATACTCGCGACGAGTAATTCGAACGGTCATGTCTTTGTCGTTTCGTTTAAGCTTGATGTTCGAAGATTGGCCAATATCTCCGGCCAACTCAGCAACGCCCTTAACAGCTTTTCCATCACATTCAAAAATGAGATCTCCAATCAATATTCCAGAATCTTTAGCCGGACTATCATTAAAAACGTTGGTAACTCTTAATCCACTCTCTTCAATCTGAATTCGAATACCAAGTCCTCCACGTTTTTGGGTGATCCGCTGGGTGCCAAATTCAGGAGTAAACAAACTAACATGGCTCAAGCCATATTCGCGCATGATCACATTAACCGTATTAGCAAAAGCTGTAGGTGAATCGGACTTATCCAAGTCGGCCTTTTTACTTTCGACCTTCTTGCTCCAACCAGAAAAATCTACTCCCGGCACATAGGCAGAACTTGTAATGACTTTTTCCAGCTTGTCCAGAACATCTTTTTTCTGCTCCGGAGTTAAATTTGCAACGGGAGCCGTCTGGGCAAAAGAAAGAGCCGCCAGGCTAAAAGTCAGAGCCGCCGTTGCGGCTAATTGGAATACCGATTTTAAATTCATTGCTTCATCAACCAGAGGAATATAAACACTTCTCTTCAATCATCTTACGCTAGGAACACCACAAATAGTGCCATCGATGTGAGGATTTAGACGCTCAAACAACTCTTGCGGTTCAGGGATTTAAAAAGCGCAACGCAATCTCAAAGTAAATAATCAATCCGGTCGCATCAACAAAAGTGGTGATAAATGGCGCGCTCATTACTGCCGGATCTATCCCCATTTTCTTTGCTGCAATTGGCAACACGCTACCAACCGTTGCCGCCCATATAACAATTGCCGGCAATGCCAAGCCCACAACTAAAGATAATCCTGGCCCACTATCCCAACCGAAAGGCAAGGGCAAACCAGCTCGCAAAAATCCAAGAAATCCGAGTGTTCCGCCTACCAGAATTGCTGTCATCAACTCTTTACCAAGAACGGCCCAAACATCAGAAATCTTAACCTCATCCAGTGCCACGGCACGTGTAATCGTTGTCGTAACCTGGGAACCACTGTTTCCACCTGCACCGATCAATAGCGGAATGAAAAATGTCAATGGAGCAAGACTCAAACCTTCCGTCACCTGCCCGTAATGCCTCATCACCTGACCAGTAAATGTTTCCGCCACAAACAATGCCAAAAGCCAAGGAACTCGCCGCTTAAACAGCTGAAAAACATTCAAAGACATATATGGTTCGGCATCACCAGATACACCAGCTACCGCCAAAACGTCTTCCGTATCCGCTTGCCTTAAAATCTCCTGGGCATCATCGCCAGTAAAAATCCCCAACATGCGGCCCTCATGATCAACAACTGGCAAGGCATAAAAACCATACCGAGACATTTTCCGGGCAGCGGTTTCTTCATTTTCATAAACTAAAGAAACAACAAGGTCAGTTTGCATCACCTCTTCCACCCGTGTCGCCGGATCTACTCGCAAAACACTTCTTAACGAAGTTATCCCAACTAGCTTACGATCCTCATCAACGACGTAAATGCTGTTGACTGTCTCATACTTTTCATCTGGAGCCAATCTCAGATCTGTCAGAATCTGCGCCATTGTTTGGTAAGGCTTAACATCAAAGTACTTTTCTGTCAGAAGTCGCCCAACACTTTCTTCCGGAAAAGCCAACAGCCTTCTAATTTCCCGGGCATCTTCGTCCGGGATCACTTGCAAAAGCGCTTCAAAACGTTCTTCACCGAGTTCTTCTCTTAAATCAAGAGCATCGTCCATCGGTAAGACATCAAGGTATGCCGCAACGATATCGTCCGGTAAAAAATCAGTAATTTTCCGAGCGGTTTCGGTCGGAACTTCAACAAGAATTTCACCCGCCTTCAGCGGATCCATGTCTCTTAAAACTTTCGCCGCCTCTTCCGGATCAACTCGACTGATCGCTTCGGAAAGATCCTCAATGCGGATGTTTTTTAATTCAACTTGAACCGATTTTCGATCCGGGACAAGTGCCAATCGACGAACAAGGCCGACCAGTTCCTTAATGCGGTCGGTAGCAGGTAATTTCATTCTAAACCGACCTCCATCGCACTATTCTACCGATGCCCAGGTAAGTCGCAATCCCTATAATCCATTTGGCAATGATATGCTGTTCAATTGGTAACCTAGCACCGTGATTGATCGCTTTCAAGAGTCAATTGAAAGAAATAATTTGATCCCTGCTGGATCAACAATTCTTGTAGGATTTTCCGGTGGCCCAGATTCAACTTGCCTGCTCCACCTCTTAAAAAAGTCCGGATTTGATGTCATTGCTGCCCACCTCAATCACGGCCAGCGGCCCGAAGCCCATCACGATGAAACGCATTGCCAAACATTCTGCGACCATCTCGATATTGCCTATATAGGCGGCAAAGCGGATGTTCCGCTTATTGCCAGAGATTACAAAATCGGAATTGAGGAAGCCGGGCGAAACGCAAGATACTCCTTCTTCCGCCAGTCCGCATACAAACTCAACGCCAATCTTATTGCAACGGGACACAACCTTGGCGATAACGCCGAGACGATTCTCTTCCAGCTTTCGCGTGGAACCGGATTATCCGGATTATCCGGGATTCCTAGAAGTCGAGAAGGCATCATTCGGCCACTTCTCGATTTCACCCGAGCAGAAATTGAAGAGTATTGCTCAATCCACAATCTTAAAACTATCTTTGACTCCGGTAACGAAAACATCGAGTTCTCAAGAGTCCGAATTCGCCAAAGAATCGTGCCCGAATTTAAAATCCTCAATTCTGCATTTGAAACCAATTTGCACCGAACCGCAAATATTGTTTCTCAAGAAGACCAATTTCTCAACAGCCTCGCTGCCCGACTTTTAGAACAAGCCGAGCAACCTCTCAATGGGTCACTCCAATTTCTCTCCGCAAATTGCGAAGCCGCATTTCGAGTCCCCGATATCCTGAGTCAGCCTCTCGTACTCGTCAACCGAGCAATTCGATTGGCGACAAAGTTCTTAGGCTCATCTCTCGATTACCACCAAACAGAAACCATTGTTAATGCCCTACTTGCCAAAGAATCAGGTGCCGTCACAACAATCAATGGCGAAGTTGCAATAGAATTTGATCCCGAAATCCTTCACTTGCGGCAGCTTGAATCCATCGAGCCATTTCGATTTCCTCTCACATTCCCCGGAGAAACAATCAGCGATATTTTCGGTTGGAAAATAACCGCTGAATCTTGGCCCGCCGAAGATTTTGTCAGAAAGCCCAACAGTTTAGAAGTCGTCATCGATGCCCAATCCGTAAAAGGTGGGCTCTATCTAAAAGCCTACGAAACTGGCGAACGAATGACACCTCTAGGAATGAATGAAGAAAAACTGATTAGTCATATTCTTTCCGATATCAAACTCACTCTCGCTGCCAAGAAAAGAATGCCAATAATTCACGATATGATTGGCCCAATTTGGATACCCGGATGCGCCATTTCAGACCGAGCCAAAATCAATCAAGAAAGCCAAAGGGCCATTCGGCTGAAAATTGAAGCACTTTAAAGGGGCGAGAGTCATAATCGTCGGAACGACTAACCGAACTGAGACGTAAAACCTCTCAGAGACGGTTGAAACTGTCAGGGGTCAAATTGAACAAAGCGTCAAAGACATTTCTTTTTATCGTAGGTGGAACACTCCTCCTGATTTTTTTCCTAAATTCATTAGGAAACACTCCCGCCCTTCTCGGCGGTAAAACACCAGAAAAACTGGGCATCAGTCAATTCCAAGATTATCTAGGCAATACCTCGGATCCAAACTATGATCCAACAACAAGTCAAGTCAAAACCGCAAAGTGGCAAAACGACAAGATCAAAGGTGAACTCAAATCTGGAAACACTTACGAAGTCAACGCCGTTGCCTCCGAAAGTACGGCTGGCGCTGGGTTACTTGAGCAGTTGAAAAAGGCGAAAGTCTCCGTTACATTAGAAGATCCTCCTCCCGGCTTAGCAGTACTCCAAATTGCTGGCATGTTCTTAATGCCTTTGCTATTAATCGGTTTCTTCTGGTTTATGATGGTTCGGTCTTCCCAAGGCGGAGGCGCGCAAGCGATGAACTTCGGCCGAAGCAAAGCAAAAAGAGCCGGAGAAAATTCCCCAAAAATCACATTCGAAGATGTAGCGGGCGTTGATGAAGCCAAAGAAGAACTCTTTGAAGTTGTTGATTTTCTCAGAAACACTAAAAAATATGTCGCTCTCGGCGCAAAAATTCCAAAAGGAATTCTGCTCGATGGCCCTCCAGGTGTTGGTAAAACCCACCTCGCTCGCGCTATTGCTGGCGAAGCTGGTGTGCCTTTCTTCCACATCTCAGGTTCCGACTTCGTCGAAATGTTTGTTGGTGTCGGCGCCGCCCGAGTGCGAGATCTCTTTGAAACCGCTAAAGCCCATCGACCCTGTATCATTTTCATAGACGAAATTGATGCCGTTGGTCGCCAACGTGGAGCCGGAATGGGTGGTGGACACGATGAACGCGAACAAACTCTCAACCAACTTCTTGTCGAAATGGATGGTTTTGAAATCAACAACGGCGTTATCATGATCGCCGCCACAAACCGACCAGATGTCCTAGACCCTGCTCTTCTTCGACCCGGAAGATTTGATCGAAGAATCACAGTTGAAGCTCCCGACGCAATTGGTCGAGAACTCATCCTCAAAATTCACGCTAAGGGCAAGCCAATCGCGCCGGATGTCAATCTAGGAACAATTGCCCGAAGAACACCAGGATTTTCTGGAGCCGATCTCGCAAATTCACTAAACGAAGCCGCACTACTTGCCGCCCGGAGAAACCATTCGAAAATCGGTGTCTCAGATATCGAAGATGCATTAGATCGAACTCTTATGGGGCCCGCTCGACGCGGACGCGCCATGGATGAAAAAGAACGAGCAATTACTGCATATCACGAAGCCGGTCATGCAATTCTTGGTGAAATCCTAGAAAACACTGATCCAATTCATAAAGTCACTATCTTGCCACGTGGCATGTCATTAGGTTCAACCTGGCAATTGCCCGTTACCGATTCCTATCACACTTCAAGACAAGAACTTTTAGACGATATCTGTGTCCTCCTTGGCGGACTCTTGGCAGAAGAAATCGTCTACGGCGAACTCTGGTCCGGAGCATCTAGTGACTTACAAAGAGTCTCAAGAATCGCCCGAGCCATGGTCACTCGTCTCGGCATGAGCGAGAAAATTGGAAGCAGAGCTGTCGGAAAATCCAGTTCAAATCCGTTCTTAGGAAGAGAGTACGGAGAAGACCGAGACTACAGTGAAAGCATGGCGGAACTAATCGACTTGGAAATCAAGCACATTGTTGATACATGTCGACAACGGGCAAAAGACTTGCTGATTCAAAATCGAGACAAACTCGATGCCCTAAAAGACGCCTTACTGGAACGAGAAACTCTCGATCGAGAAGACTTCTTAAAAGTCATGAACGGCGAAGAATTACCTCCGCTTGAACTTGGAAATCAAAACGAACCTCCAACCACACCACCGGCAATCACCGATGGTAAAGAAAAAGACACTCAAGTTACTAAGTCGCCTAGTCAAAATCTAGAGCCTGGCACCGCTTAATAATTTGCACACACAAGGGCCTGAATTCGGTATTATATGAATTGCCGGATTCAGGCCGTTTCATAAGATATGGACGTCACTCAGCTTTACGAACAAGGATTTCAACTCCGATGCGATGGTCAATACGGAGCGGCGCGCATGATTTTTGAACAAGTGCTCGCGCAATCTCCCGGTCATACCGATTCAACTTGGCAACTCGGATTGATTCAAGGATTTGAAGGAGATTTCGATGGTTCGCTTGCAACTCTCTCCAAAGTTATTGGCGAAAATCCAACCCATGAAAACGCACGATATGATCTGGCAATGACATACATGATGCTCGGAATGGTAGATGAAGCCTGTGGTCACTTTAAAGAAATACTTCGAACCAATCCCGACCACGAAAAGGCTCGACAACAAGCCGTCTACTGCCCGTAAGGTTAACTAAATCAATGAGTCAACGCACAGGCTGGATTCTGGCGATACTTTTGGCTCCTCTCCTCGCAATTGGCGGAATCATTCTGTCCGGAAACACAATTGGCCCATTTTCCCAAATTGCCACTATGTTCCCTTGGAACCAACCCATGCCCGAACAAGCCTGGGACATTTTACAAGCCGATGGTGTAATTCAATTTTTTGTTTGGCGCGATCTCGTTTTTTCAAGTTGGAGAGAAGGAGTCCTCCCATCTTGGAACCCTTACCAATTTGCCGGAACTCCTCTCCTCGCTAATTCACAATCGGCTGCTCTTTATCCGCTGCATTGGCTCTTTTCACCTCTTCCCACCGGAATTGCCATCAACCTTCTGGCTTGGTTCCACCTGGCTTTAGCGGGCCTCGGAGTCAGGCATCTAGCTTTACGACTTGGTGCAAATTCTGCCGGAGCTGGGTTCGCCGCCATTGCTTTCACCCTTTCACCTTTCATGATTTCTTGGTCAGTCTTGCCAAGTGTCATTACAACGTGCGCTTATATCCCTTGGGTGATAGCTCTCACAATCGGAATCTTCCAATCTCACCGGCCATCTGGACCCTGGCTTGCAATCTGTATCGGACTCATGCTCCTTGCGGGACACTTACAATTTGCTTTCTACGGAATCTTGGCTACCGTCTTCACCGGACTTTTCCTCTCGATTTCCCAAACCATCCAGAACAAAAAACTTCCATTTGTCCCGATTCTCATCTCTCTACTTGCCGGAATTCTCGGTGTGGCCCTTTCTTTACCTCAACTGTTGCCCGTAAGAGAATACAGTCAGTACAGCCACCGGCAAGGATCCGCAACTGAAGAAGGCTATTCCGCTTACACTTCCGGAGCCGTCAAGCCATTTGAGTTAGTATCAATCGTTGCTCCTGGTTTCATGGGCGCACCCGGAGTGGCAGAAACATCCGTAAAAGGCGATTTTCCTTATCCAACTTATTGGCCGCAGTTCGTTAAACCTGGTGCAAACTACGCCGAATCTGCCGTTGCTCTTGGCCCTGCCGTCATTCTCGGCTTGCTTCTACTACGCCGAAAACTCAATTGGAAGCTCGCCGGATTAGCTGCCGGATTAGCCGCAATCGGAATTCTCCTGGCCGCCGGTTCACCTCTCAACGCCGCCCTTTATTTTGGAGTTCCCGGATTCTCGGCTACCGGAAGCCCGGGTCGAGCCAGCGTCCTGTTTGTTCTTGGTGCATGTGTTCTTGCCGGCATTGCCATCAGCCAAACTCGACCAGAAACTCCAGAAAAAAACGATTATCTCCCCCTCGCTGGTCTCGGAATCATAGTCGTACTGAGTCTTGCAATTGCAAACTCCGCCACCAGCCTGCAACCCTGGATTCCCGGCATTCAAGTTGCACCACAAATTGCAACAAGATTCTTAGAAGTCGTTCCAATACTCATCCTGACAACGGCATTCTGCGCCTTGGCTTGGTATCTATTAGTACGAAAGCAAAATCTTACCGCCGGAGTAGCCGTCCTCCTCGTTTCCCATGTTCTGATTTCCCAAATCGGAATCATTCCTTCCGGAACGCTAGAAACCAAAACCCAACCTTTCAAAACAGCTCAAACCGATCGAGTCGCCTTCATAAACCAAGCTTGGGATTTCACCCGTGCCGCTCCGGCAATCATGCCCCCCAACACCGCTAGCCTATTCCGAATCCATGATATTGCCGGCTACGATTCCTTAATTCATAAAGACACGGTCAGAATCCTGAAAGAGATCAACTCCGGTGCAGATCCCGCACCCCCCGTCAATGGCAATATCCTTTATGTCAAACCCGAATTCGATCTTAACAAACTCAAAGAAGCTGGAGTCACAAAAATTATTGCGTCAACTCCCATAGAAAACTCCGAGTTAGTCTGGCAGGAAATTCCCACTTCACAAGTCAATTCAAAAATGTATGTGGCAGAAACGGGCGGCCCCGGAATTCTGCAAAATACCAACAACGACGCAAAACTGATCCAAGACAAGAGCAATTCTATTAAAATTGAAGCAACCGGATCAGGTCAACTCACATATCGAACACGAAATCTGCCCGGCTGGTCCGCAGAAATCAGCGGAAAACCAACCCCCATCCTTCCTGGGGACTGGCTCACCGTTGAAATTCCAAATGGACTCGTCGAAGTCACATTCAAATATAAACCGCCCGGATTTGAAAAGGGCCTCATGTTCGGAATTCTTGCAATTCTTGTTCTAGCGGCATGGATTCCTATTTCGATTATCAAACAAAAAGATATCAATATCTTAGAAAGAGACCAGATTCTAGACTTATAAAAAGTCCGACTTTGCAACCTAAATCCCTGGTATACCAACCAAATGCGGTCAGCCGAGCTTGAAAACCTACAGTCCGCCGAAGTCAAAACCGGTCGATACATGACAGTGATTTACAACAACGATCACACCTCAATAGATGATGTAATCCTTGCCATCATGACGGCCACCAATTGCGATGCACAAGAAGCATTTATGGAAACTTGGGAAGCACACACCTACGGTAAAGCACCTATTCATTTTGCCGATCAAGTCGAATGTGTTCAAGTTGCTCGTATAATTGAACAGATAGACGTCAAAACTGAAGTCTGTTTAGAATGGAACGACTAGCGCATATTCCCGTAATCCTCCCCGATCTTGGAGAGCTCATCAGCAGTGTTAATGACAGAGGCTGGAAAGTAACCGTCTTTAACAATGAGTCAAATTCTTACGAAGAAGTCATGTCAATTCTCATGATCGCAACCGGTTGCGATTCAGAAGAAGCCTATATCGAAACATGGGAAATCGACCACTACGGACACTGCGTCGTGCATAGATCCAGTCAAGATAACTGCGAATTTGCCGCCAAAATCATCTCTACCATTGGCATTCGCGTAGAAGTTGAGCAAGACGAATCTTAATAACTGAACTTACGCAGCACCCTTTGCCAATCGAGCAAAAGTATCTTTATCAACCGCCCGCATCATACAATCCTCATAAGTAACCATCCCGTTTCGATAAAGTTCTGCCAGAGATTTGTCCATTGTCACCATTCCAACATTATGAGAAGTCTCAATTGTTGAATACATTTGGTGAGTCTTGCCTTCTCTAATCAAGTTTCGAATTGCCGGGATACCCAACATGATTTCTAAAGATGCACATCGACCACCACCCAGCTTTGGCAGTAACTGCTGAGAAATAACTGCTTCCAAAGTATTCCCAAGCAAAACCCTAATCTGACCTTGTTGGTCAGCACTAAAAACGTCAATGATTCTGTCAATCGTAGCCGGAGCATTTCTAGTGTGCAAAGTTCCAAAAACAAGGTGACCAGTTTCCGCCAATGTCAACGCCGCTTCAATCGTCTCGTGGTCTCGAAGTTCACCAACCAAAATATTATCCGGATCTTCCCGCAAACTGGCTCGAAGTGCTTGGTGGAATCCATAGGTATCCGAGTGCATTTCCCGCTGATTGACCATACATTTCTTATGTTGGTGAAGATATTCAATCGGGTCTTCAATGGTCAGAATATGCTCGCTTCTCGTCTCATTGATATCATCAAGCATCGAAGCAATCGTTGTCGATTTCCCAGAACCAGTCGGCCCTGTCACCAAAATCAATCCCGATGTTCGTTTTGAAAGTTCGCGAATCGAGTTCGGCAAACGCAATTCATCAAACGAAGGTATTCGAGTCGGAATCAAACGCAAAGCTGCCGAAACCGCATTTCTTTGCATAAAACCATTCACCCGAAAACGACATAAATCCTTCACAGTATGCGAACAATCCAATTCATGTGTGCTTTCAAACTTATGAATGTTCTCGTCTGTCAAAACCTCATACAAAAGTCTCTGCGTGTCTTGAGGTTCCAGTTTCTGATAAGGCAATGCAACCAATTCACCATCAATACGACACATGGGAGGAAGTCCTGCCGATAGGTGAAAGTCACTTGCTTTGCGTTCAAATGCTTGTCGCAAAAGCTCATCCAAGTGCATTCCGGCAACACTCGGCGCGGATTTATCCACTTGCAAGTAATCCGATCGGTTATCCGAACCCATCTTAAATCGACCCTCAGCCTGTTGAGGAGTTCGTAATTCCGCCGGTACGTAAGCCGGCATATGATTATCCTGTGCAGAGTGAAGAACGGTCAATTCCCCTGCATGATTCGAACTGGGAGGATAAGGTGGCGAAGCAAGATCAACTGAATCAATACTAGGAATAGGAGCCGGCGCATGTCCACCAATCGGCGGAGCCGAAGCCAAGTTTTCTCCCCCTGACTTGCCTTCTTCATTTTGAGTTTCACTCAAATGCTTATCCCAAGAAAATCCTTCCGACATTTCTACTCCTTTCATCCATACTCAAGGCCGATCAACTACCGAGGCTTGCCGCCTTTGCAATCTCTTCTTGCCCTTTTCTAAACAAATTTTCGGTCTGATCTGCAGAAATCTTCAATATTTCCATAGCCCAGTCCGGAAGATGGTGGGCTTCAATATCTGAAACACTTGTACCTTTAACCAATAAGCTTGAAATCTTTTCACCAATAGCCACGGCTGCTCGGGTCTTTCCGCCGTCTAAATCTGATTCAACTGGCGACACATAGTCAAGCGCGTTAACAATCGCATCCGGCAAACCCCATTTCAAAGCCAATGCCTGATTCAGTTGAAGATGATCTGTTCCAAAAACCACTTGCTCGGCTTGCCAAGCCGGAACATTCATCTCAGACAATTGCATGACCTTTGCATATGAAGCCGGATCATAGCGGTCAAGCGCCGTCTTTCCAATCGCATGTAGAAGACCCGCCGTATAAGCCTCTTCTCCATCTGCATTGTAAGTGTTGGCAATCATTCTAGAAACGACCGCCGTGTCGATACTATGCCTCCACCACGACCGTCTACGTAAAGACTCTTCATCAGTCTTGCCTAAAAACATATCAAAAACACCAATGGTCAAGGCAAGCTCTCTAACGCCGCGCAAACCAATGTAAGCAACCGCTTCTTTGATCGAAGTCACCTGCTTTGGCAGCGAATAAGCCGCCGAGTTAACTTTTGCCAGCAGTTTGGTACTAAAACCCGGATCAACCGTTATCGTGCGCTCCAGAGTCCCCGCTGAAGTGTCAATTGACGAAGCCATCTCTGTAATCTTAAAGACCACTTGCGGCAACGCTGCGATATCGGTTGTGCGATCCAAAATATCTTGGATCACCTGTTCTGTTGTTAATTTTGGATCTGCTGCCATTTTCTACTCTTCACATATTCCTCTTATGAATAAATCACTCTAACGACCTCGTCTACGCTGGTCGAACCCATCAGTATCTTTTGCAATGCATCGTGTTGCAACGATTTCATTCCCGAAGCTTGGGCAAGGTTGCGGATTTCGTGGGATGGAGCTTTGTTCAAAATCGCTGTACGCAATTCATCATCCATTACGAGTAACTCGTGCACTCCCGATCGACCCTTATAACCAGTGTTTTTGCACTTGTCGCAACCCTTTGGCCTAAACAAAGTAATCTGACCATTGGTATCCACCCCAAGCTCATCCGGAACTGGAAATCCGTAGCGGAGCAAGCTTTCTCTCGAAGCCGTGTACTCTTCCTTACA
>CAWDCK010000002.1:0-203948 GCA_963800805.1 uncultured Armatimonadota bacterium
CAGGTACACTCCTGTAACGATAGCCAGTCCCAGTCGGGCACCCTCGAGTGAATTATTGGAAAAGGCAAACAGGTTGTCAGCCAGCGGAATACGAATGTGCAATGGGTAGCTGTCCGGGACCGGGTGTTCTTCGACCACCCAGCTCGGAGTGGGCAATGACCTGAAGTCTTGCGGCCAGTTCTCTTCGGTAGCGATATAGAACATCAGCGTCAGCTCTTCACCGGTGACTTCGCCGTCCGCGACTGTGACGCAGATTTCACCGACCAGGCACGTTGGATCGAACGCAATACCGCCGCCGCCTCCGCCGGATCCATCGCCGCCACCGCCGCCGGATCCATCACCGCCACCGCCGCCGGATCCATCGCCGCCATCACCGCTGCCGCCGCCATCGCCGCCGGACCCATCACCGCCATCGCCGCCATCACCGCCATCAGCGATGATCGGGAAATTCTCACTATTGGCTGCCTGGGCGATTACTTCCATCACGCCTAACTGACCGAGGAATCTCAGTCCTTCACGAAAATGCTCACGACCAGTATCGAGATCGGCAAATCCCTTTGCGGTGTAATAGACCTTCATGCCAGATTCACGCGTGTGAACGATAACGCCTTCCTCGGGCAATGCCGCACGACCAATGGCAGCGTTCGCTACGTCCCATTGGGTATGCATCGCTGCAGTAGGAAATGCGGATGGCGTAACGATGAGATGTTGGATGCCGTCGGCCTCCATTGCGGCCAGCGATTCTTCTATGGTAGGACTGGAATAGTTCATTCGACCGGTACGTGTTTTCCAGCGTAATCGCGCCGATAAATCTTGTGGAAGGCATCTTCGGTCGGGATCAAGGTTGGAGAAAATTTCTCCGTCTTCCCAGCCGAACTCACTGTGCGGTGGCACATAGGGACTGCCGTGAGAGGCCAGCAATACCCCGACTTCTGGTCCGGCGTCCTTCAGGTACCGAGCCGTACAGAACTGGTGCGCCATCGCCAAAACGCATCGCGAAAACGGTCGCGCATGTAGGGAACCTCGTAGAAAGGCTCGGTGACTACGACGACCATTTCGCGCAAGCAGGCTGGCGGTTTCATGAATTTGATCTTCGACTTCCTGGGTGTGGGTTGAGCTGGCGAGCAGCATGGGCACGACCACTAATTTGGTGTACTCGCCCGCCTGAGCCAGCTCCCAAATCGTATCGGGTATCCGGGGAACGGCGTCGAGATAGGTCATGTAGGTGTCAATTTCCACACCATCGACTTGCAGATCGAGACTCTCCACATGCTGCACGTATCGTGTCATTGTGTGGACTGTAGTTGTCGAATGCCTGATAACGCTGTTGAATGTCGGCATGAAAGGCCTGCCAGGTGAAAAACGGTGGTACATCACCGGCTGGCGAGATGGCCATTTCGTGCTTGATGCCATTACCGTTGACGTCCACGAAGATATAGGTCATCGCGGTGGCAATTTCTTCGTAGGCAGCGGCCCATTCGGTGTGTTGATAGTCAACCGGGACGCCGAGTGTCCGCACCATGCGGGCCGAACTCGCCGCCATCGGGAAAGCTGATTGGTATGTCGCCGTTTTCAAACACGGCCGGTTCGCCGTGAGCTACATAGAGCACCGCTATCCGCTCAACATCCTGGATCTGATCCGGATCTTTGAACTACTTGAGCAAGCGTTTAGTGATATCGCGATTAGAAAAGCAAGGATAAGCGAACGAATAGCGACGAAGTTCATATCTAGCTCCTTGAGGCCCGCCAAAGTGTTTCCAGGCGAACACGACTAACGCAAATGCTGTCAGGAGCATCAATAGAGACGAGGCAGAAAAACTACTGCTGGTTTCATCGCGAAACTCGTTTGTCGGAGCAAACGCAATGGCTTTCAACCCAACTTCTGTAAAGAGGGGTTGTCTTGAATCGGTATCGATACCCCTTTAATTTATACTTCTATTGCATAGTGCACATGAAGGGGGGCAATAGCAGTCTGGGATATACCTATCGTTTATAGGGTTTTCCGTGCGTCGGAAGTTGAGTCCCTCTACTGCGCTGTGGGAATTTTGCGGGGAGCAGTCATGCACGGTTATGCACAGTCAGGCACTTACAGCAACGGGCGCCCCGGATAACTTACTGACAAATAAGGCCTTGAGCAGAATCGATCGCGACTGAAAATCCGCGTGTCGGTGGTTCGATTCCGCCCCTGGCCACCATCTAAATCAGGAGCTTCTCGCGATATCTTAATCATGCGGATTGACTCCTAAGTACATCTGCGAATTTACACGCAGATGTGTGTTACGCATGATTATTCAATGCTGCGAGTTGCGACAGCTGGAGTTGCCGCGGCCCTTGTCGTTTGTACGTTTCTTATCGCGTCTTGCGCTCCGTGCCCGAACGGGTACGAATGCACATCCACCCGGGACAAAAACGTTGAAGGCATCGACGATGTCGCGCTTGCGCTCGAGCGAGAGGACTCGGTGCGGGTAATCGTTCGAGTCCAGCCTGGCACCGCCGAAGTCGGTCGGAAGGTCTCCGACGCGGACCGTGCCGTCGCCCGCGCAGATCTGCGCAAAACGATGCTCAGAGCGGGCGTCACAGGCTATCGGGTGGGTGCGACCGTCGGCGATGCCGATGCAGTGGAGATGACGCTGACATCGCTTGAGCAGCTCGAGCAGCTGCAATCAACCAGTGTCGCGGACATCGCGATCGTGCCCCCGGCGAGCTGGCTGGGTCCGGCTCAGGTCATCGAGACTGAAGAGGGCGTGCAGGTTGCCGTCGACCGCGCGCTGGTGCGCATCGTCCGGACACAGGTTGAGGATCTGCCGGATACCATGCGGCCCGGGGCCGATCCCGGCCCGCTCCTTGATGCGATTCAAGCGTGCGCAGCAAGCGGTGAGGCCGCCGCGGTGCAGACTCTTCCCGACCTGCGAACGGCAATTCAACACTGTGTTCATTCGGAACACGGAACACTGGCCGGCAACGTTGTCGCAACGCTCGACAAAATCGAGGAGTGTGTTGCCGCTGAACAGGCGCTCGCGGGTCGACGTCCAGTTCTTCTCGACCTGGCAAACGAATGCGTGGACCGGCTCAGGCCTCCGCCTCGGCCATCAATCGCGGCATGCATCGAGAGCCGGGGCGGCCGCATCGTCAGAGTATTGCCGCGGAGCAATACTTCCGTCGTTGTCTTCGAAACCGACGAGCTTGCCGAGCTGAAAGCGAAACTGGATGATCTGAAAACGAATCACTGCGGCGAAATGCCGTTGAAGGTAACCGACGCGGTACCGGTCGTGTTCATGAAACAGCACCAGGCCGGCTACGACAATGACAACCTGCCGGCGCCACATCATCTTGCGTATTCACTGATCAACTCGTCGCAGGCAGCGGCATTCATCCGCGACACGCCCGGGTTCGGCCGCTACACGCACGTCGCGGTCATTGACGGTCAGCTGTATTCTGGATTCGGTCGGGGTGATGAACTTGCAGCCGTGGACTTCTATGATCTTTGCGAGGCAAGCGGCCAGCAAGGCATCCCGAGCAACCCACCGCCTCCGGGTGCGGGCGCGGACCCCCACGGAACCATGGTTACCGGAATCATTGCCGCGGCAAACAATGGTCTCGGCAATAACGGTGTCATTCCCGCTGTTCGACCCTTAGGGCCCCGAGTGAGCTTTTTCCGCACTACTTGCTACGAGGACACTCCCGATATCGATCCGACCCTCGTTTTGATCGCAATCGAGCAGATAATCGAAGGCGCCGTACCTGGTGTACGCGTAGTCAACATGAGCTTCGGGCTCGAATCCTCAGACCCGGATTACCTGAATCAATACCGATCGCTGTTCCGACACTATTTCCACAGTCTGGAAGGGACAGCCGTAGCCTGGGTCGCGAGCGTCGGCGACGGTGGCCAGTCTACAAATGCCGATGCGGTCGTGCCCGCCGGGCTGTCGAGCACGCTGGACAATGTGATTTCGGTGGCAGCCTACGACCCGAACACGATCAATCGGGCAGCATTCAGTAACTACGGTAACTGGGTCGACATCAGCGCGCCGGGTGTGGGCGTATACACGCCGACAGCCGTGGACGCGTATGGAGGGATCGATGGTACCAGTGCGGCGGCGGCACTGGTAACGGGGAGCATCGGACTGATGCTGGCGGCAGATTCAGGACTATCACCAGACGAGGTCAAGAATCTGATAAGAACTCCAGCTCATCAAAAGCCACTGGCCACGACGGAAGTTCCCGGCGGCGTTGACGCTCAGAAGCTGGTTCAAGTGCTGATACCGGGCGCGCGTGCAAATCGCGCAAGCAAGAGTACAGGCAGCGCGAGTAGCGCAACCGGTCTGCGGCAACCGGGACTTGCCGGGTTCTTCTTTAACTACAAGGGTGGAGGAGATCACGAGCTGAAAGCCATTGGCGCTGAATTCGACAACAATGGAACCGCAACGCTCGAATACCGTGACGATGACGATGACCCGGATTTCTATTGGAGGATTCAGGGAAGGAATCTGCCTTACGGTACCAGCTTCGGCTCGAAGCAGTTCTCGTTGACGAAGAGTGGTAACCAGTACGTTGTCCCGGTGTCGCAGACAATCGCAGGCGCGAACACCAATGATCAAGTAATCGGCCTGACAGGTTTCAACTGCCGTTATGATGATGGAGAAGATCACCATTTGCGCGAAATTGGCGTTTCGGTCTTCGGCGACAACAACGGGCTCTGGCAAATCCTCGCGAATTTTGGCGATGACTCCTCATCTCTCTGGACGTGCCGTGTTGGTTACGCTGTTATCGAAAAAACGCGCGTCCTTGGCGAGTTGCATTCAGGCAGCGGGAGCAATGAAGGTCGTGGGTACGTTTCGGTCAACCACTTCCCGGATGTCATCCAGAGCTTCTCGCTGAAATATGACGACGGTGATCACGAAGTGGATCGCATCAGCGTCTACTCAGAAGACGGTGCGGTCTGGGTCCGGTTGAACGATGGTAATGACGACGACACGTTCAATTGGAACGTGGCGTTCTATCGCCTACGACAGTAACGACTTTCCGGAAACAAGCTTTAGTGCTGCACACCCGTGTGACGAAGGCAAGGCCGAGTGGTCGAGGTCGTCGATGGATGCGGTGCGGAAGAATTGCGTGCATAAGCTGCGCATCGTGGTGCATTGGCATGCAAATTGGGCAACGGACGCCCCGATAACTTACTGCAAAATCTAGCCTAGGGGCTGCCACCGGCGCTCTGAAAATCCGCGGTCCGGGGCGCGCGGCCCAAAGCTACACAAGTGTATCCCGGGTAAAAGCCAGACTTGCCATCGCGTCGGCATGGGACGAACATAGGCTGCATGACGCAGCGACGATGACCAATGCCAAGCAGCTACAACCCCCCAAGATCAAGAAACATCTACGATCCCTCGAGCCCGAAGCCCTTCAAGCTCAGCCGCTCGAAGATCGACCGCTTCCTGGAATGCCCACGCTGCTTCTACATCGACCGACGCCTGGCGACGGATCGCCCGCCGGGATTTCCGTTCAACATCAACAGCGCCGTCGATACTCTGCTAAAGCGGGAATTCGACGCGCATCGTGCCGCCGGCACGCAGCACCCGATACAAGCGAACAACGGCCTCGACTGCCGCCCCGCGCAGCATATGCAGATTGACGCATGGCGGGAGAACTTCAAAGGCGTCCAGTATCACCACGAGCCGACCAACCTGATCATCACGGGCGCCATCGACGACCTGTGGGTAAACGACGATGGGCAATACTTCGTCGTCGACTACAAGGCGACCGCCAAGAAGGTGCCCGTCACCGCTATCGACCAGGATTGGCACATTGGCTACAAGCGGCAGATGGAAATCTACCAGTGGCTGCTCCGGCGTAACGGTCTGAATGTTTCCGATACTGGCTACTTCGTCTACTGCACCGGGAACCCCGGGGCGCCGGGCTTCGATTCGAGGGTCGAGTTCGACGTCAACCTGATCGCGTACGAGGGCGACGATTCGTGGCTTGAAGATGCCATACACCGGATGCATGCCTGCCTGCAGGCAGATGATGTTCCGGCGTCTGGAGAGAACTGCGACTACTGCGCGTACTTCAACGCGCGGGCGAACGTCGAGCCGGGAGACTCAGTCCAGTAACAACAATTTCTACATCGCAATCATCGATAACTGGCTGCCAGGCCAGGCATCCAGTGCGACCGACGTTTCTAGGCTTGCTTCGACACCGTTCAAGATCGTGACTGAAGACGCTGGTAATGATTGCGATACAGGCATCTTTGAATGGACAAGCAACGGGTTTAAGCCTATTCGTTCGCCGCTGGATTGATGTTAAAAGTTCGCAGGGCGTCACGCGACTAACATCGCCACAACTCAAGACCGCGCCGCCGCCGCAACTGGCAATACCCCAGCTGTAATGCGATTATATTTGGCCGTCCTCTCCAGAGTTCCCAGGATGTCTGATCGTCGCCTCGCAGCAGTAATGGCTACTGACATGGTGGGTTTCACGGCGATGATGGGTGCCGATCAGGACAGCGCACTGCAACTTCTTGCGCGCAGCCACGAGACGTTGAAAGCGATAGTGTCGAGTCACGATGGCGAGTGGATGGACGATTCGGGCGACAGGTCGATAACGGCATTCCCGAACGCGCTCAGCGCGGTCGAATGCGCGCTGCAGATTCAGGCGGAGCTGGCGAACGAACCGCAGCTAAAGTTACGCATCGGTATCGATGTCGGCGACATCGTAATCTCCGGCGGTCACGTCTATGGCGATGCAGTCAACATCGTGTCTTTCATCGAGCGACTGGCCGACCCCGATGGCCTCGTCATAACCGAAACGGTTTACGAGTCCATCCAGTCGCATATCGACCTCAACGTCATCGACCTGGGCGACAAGTTGTTGAAAAACATTGGCCACCCGGTCCGGCTCTATGCGATATCCGGCTCCAGTACCGGATCGAAGATGGGTAGCCGTTTCTCCGAGCTGGTCGCCCGTCGCGTCCCGCACATAACGGGCGCCTACCTGGCGACAGGTTGGGCGCTGGTCGAGGTGGTCGATTGGGTCGCGGCGCGTGGTGCACTAGATGTCCGCTGGACTTACGCAATTTTCGTTGGTCTTCAAGACGAATTAGCTAAATTTGCGCGATTGGATTCCACATTGAAAAATGCGTTCATGCCAATTGTCAAAAGAAGTTCGGGCTTGAAGTCTGGATCCGCCGCGAATAATGTTCCGAATCAGATTCCCCCTTACTTAGTTGGCGGCGAAACTGGCTGGTTTTACACAGGTACAGCGTATATCAATTCGGTACCAAGTGCCCTGGTTGAGAACACGTCTAATGGAGACGGCAAGTATCTAACCGTAGGACAAGTATTCAAAAATTCAAAAGTCGTAAAAATCACACCAAGTACATTGGTGCTTTCTGATTTAGAAGGATTAACTACTGTCACATTCGAATTGATTGAAAACCGACCAATCATCGATTTTCCAGATGCATCGGCTCGAATGAATGAACCAATGAACCCGATGTCTGGGCCAATTGGACTTTCCGCTTCCAAAACACAAACAAATCCGACCGCAAAACAAAATACACAAATTAATACAAACAATTCTACGGAACCAAAGTTGAACGAAATAACGAATACTATAAATAACACGGAGCAAAAAACCACTAATGAAAACTCTCAATAGAATCTTAATCTTGGCTGCCCTTGCAAGTTTGCCGCTTGCTGGGGTTTCCCAATTTGATACGAGCGGTAGTGGTCGAACGAGCTCTACCCAATCTTCAACTTCAAAGCCATGGGCGGATTTGATTAAGGGGAATTCAAAAACCCTTCAACTCAATTTCAGAAATGCGAATGTTGATCTTGTCCTAGATCTCTTTATGAAAGCATCAGGCGTGACGATCATTAAAGATCCGAACCTAAAAGAATCGATGACGCTCAGTAGTCCAAAAGCAGTTCCTTTGGATCAAGCCTTTGAAATTCTGAGTGCCGCTCTTGGCGTTCGAAATTTTGAACTCCAAAAACAAGGCAGTCTATTGGTGATCAAAAAGAAGGAAGAACGCCAACAGCAAAACCAAGGTTTTGATATGGCAGCATTGGCCGGAATGATGTCTGGTAGCCAAAGCCAGGCAGAACTCAAGGTTTATCCAATCAAATATGCAGCGGCATCTCAAGTTGCAGAAACTTTAAACAATGTCTTTGAAATTGAAGCCCAACAGTCCAACCCATTTGCCGCTATGTTCGGTGGTGGTGGTGGTAGAACTTCCGGCCGTGGTGGTCGTGGCAGCACGGGTGGATTCAACATGTCCAGCATGTTCGGCGGTAGTCAATCTGGGTCTACTGTTAAAGCTGCGGCTGATGATTACAGCAACAGCTTAATCGTATTTGCTCCCCGCGATAAACAACGTGCCGTTGAAGATCTTATTGAACAAATTGATAAGCAAACCGATCAACCCGTAAAGACTAAAACTTATCCACTTGAGTTTGCTGATGCAACTCAACTTGCAAGTTCCATCCAAACCGCACTTAATGGACAACCCACCACGGGCCGAGGTGCGCAACAATCTACAAACAATCGGAACCAGAACCAAGGACGTGGTGGGTTCTTCGGATTCTTTGGTGGTGGCGGAAACACTCAAAATACAAACGTTTCTGCAGAAACAAGATCGAACTCTTTAATTGTCACAACAACGGAAGAAAATCATGTGATTGTTGGGCAATTAGTAGAAGAGCTCGATAAAGATCTTCCGCTAGAAAACAACACGTTTGTTATTCAGCTAGATAACGCTCGTGCAGAGTCGGTCGCGACGTTGTTGCAAAGCGCATTTGGTAACAGGTCGGGCACAAGTACAAACCGAAATACTGGAAATACCACTAATCGGACTACTACAAACAATCGAAATACTGGTGGTAATACACGAAATACTGGAACACAAGGTCGAGTAAGCAACGATGGACAATCGCTTGAACTCGATTTTGAAGATCAAACAGGCGTCGATGGCGAGCTTTACACTCAAGTGCGAACTGGCCAAAACTTTGGTCAACGAAACACGGGCCAAACTCAAAACCAAGGAACTGGATTAGTTCGTGGGCAAGATGGAAGGTTAACAAACGTACGCGACTTGACCGGTGGCGTAACGGTTATTCCTGATACAAACACGAACAGTCTTATTGTTGTAACCGATCCGGCAAACCTTGAAATTCTTCAACAAATTTTGGCTCAACTGGATAAGGTTCCAGAACAAGTCATGATAGAGACAATTATTGTCGAAGCCACCCTCGATAACTCGCTAAAACTTGGTGTTGAGTGGAACTATGTACAAGAAAAGGCGTTTGGCCAATCCGGTGTCACTGGAACTGGGCTCACGGACTTCGGACTTCAAACTGCTACTCCTCAGCAAGGATTTAGATATTCGTTAAGTGGTGGAAACGTAACGGCATTTATGAATGCTTTGGCAACGGATGACAAATTCCAAGTACTCAGTACACCAAGAATATTCACATCCAACAATGTTGAAGCTGAAATCAATATCAGTCAGTCAGTTCCATATGTTCTCAGCACTCGGGAAGACACAAACGGAAACCTGACATTCAACTATGCTTTCCAAGATGTAGGAATCGTGTTAAACGTTATTCCTCAAATATCTTCGAATGGAATGGTCACTTTGGACGTTGTTCAAACGGCTAATGATCTGCAAGGATTTACAGATTTTAACGCTCCGATTGTTAACCAAAGACAAGCTCAAACTACTGTTTCTGTAAAAGATGGCGACACGATTGTATTGGGTGGAATTATGAGAAACACTGTCACAAGCAATGTGAAGAAACTTCCATTGTTAGGCGACATTCCAATTCTTGGTGAACTTTTCAAATCACGCACTCGTCAGAACACAAAGACAGAACTGCTCGTTTTCTTGACTCCAAGGGTTGTCAAAAATCCTGAAGATGCAACAAAGCTTCGAGACGATGAAACTAGCAAACTTAGCCCAGCTTCGCAAAAGACGCTTGGTGGAGTTTTGAAAAAAGCAGATAAGCAGGGCACTACTGGCGGAGTCAAATCCGGCCCTAAGCAACCAGGAAAAGGTAACTAAATGAAAATGAACAAATTAGTAACTTTGGGCGCAGTTGTTGCCCTACTGATAACTCCGCTAATGGCGGAAGCTCAACGAGGACAAGGAGGCCAAGGTGGTCAAGGTGGAGGACAAGGCGGCGGACAAGGTCGTGGCCAAGGCGGAATGAGAATGATGGGTGGAGGAATGGGTCAATCCAGTCTTCAACTCGTCCAACGAGCAGATGTCCAAGCTGATCTTAAAATTTCAGCAGATCAAAAATCCGCGTTTACAAAGTTGCAAGAAGACCAACAAGCCGCAATGCGAGCTCGAATGGAAGAAATGCGAAATGGTGGAGGCGGTGGATTTGATATGACAGCCATCCAAGAGGAAATGAAAAAGTACACAGATGAGCAAAATGCTGCTGTTGACAAACTTTTAACGGCTGATCAAAAAGCTCGTCTCAAACAGATTTCCTTCCAAATGAGAGGCAATCGAATCTTACTTGATAAAGATTTCCAAAAGGAAATGGGATTAGATAAGGCACAAATCAGAAAGCTAGAAGATCTTCAAGATGCTCAATCCAAGGCTAATCAAGAAGTGATGGCTAAAGTCCAAAATGGTGAAATTGATCGAACTGAAGTTACCGCCATTATGGAAAAGAATAATAAGATTCTTGACGAAGAGCTAGCAAAAGTGATGACCGATGCTCAAAAAGCAAAATTCAAAGAAATGTCTGGCCCAGAGTTCAAACGAGATCCAAAAGTCGACGAAGCCATGCGCGGTAACCGCGGTGGTCGCGGCGGCGGCGGCGGAAACTAAACTTTCCTAACCCTTAATCAAAAAACCTCTGGCTGATTACTCAGTCAGGGGTTTTTCTATTCCAAAGCTTTCAATGCTTTAATGATTCCCTTTGCCATCGCTTCTGCAATCTTCAGTCTTCCCTCTCTCGTGGCAACTTTAGCTTCATCAACAGGATTGGAAAGCACACAAGTTTCGACAAGAATGACTGGGATCTTACTAAATACTGAACCAGTTAGCGCCCCTTGCTTGCTACCTATTGCCGTCGCTCGATCTGTCTTTAATCCGGCATCTTTAAGAAAATCTTTTAATTGATCAATGACTTCTCGATGAAATGCTTTTGCGGCCACTGCTGATCCGGAAAGAACTTTTTGAGATGAACCATAAACACCACCAACTTTGGCGGATTTGTCTGGATAAAATGTCCCAAATCCTGAATGCTTTCCGGCATCCGCATGAACTCTAAGCAAGAGTTGGGCTCCAGATTCATTAGCAATAGTAGCTCTCTCTTTGTTGGTAACTTTTTCTGACTCTTTAGATTTGGTCAAAACAACCTTAACGCCCGATCTTCGCAAAAATTCCTTCGTTTTCAAGCTTAAATCCCAAACCAATTCAACTTCGGTAACGGACTTTCCTTTTGTGCCAGCACCATTCTCACTCGGATGACCGGGATCAATGCAAACCAACTGACTGCTTGCCAAAAGCGCACTGCATACAAGTGTTGAAACCATGGAATCCAGTCTACTTAGCGCTTTATTTTCTGGTTTGGGCGTTGGACTAAAATGACAGCCGAGTATCGAGGTAATGCAAATCCCGCGCTCTGATTAAGTCCGTGCATTGGAGTTCCATTCGCTTCCGCATCAGCTACAAAAGTATTGCTGAAATCAGTCGAATACCCATTCCAGTCGCTATTAAAAATCACATTCCACATGCCAGATCGTGGCATTCCAATGTTGTAATTGCTAAAATTCGTGTTACTAAAGTTGATCAAGACCACAACATCGTCTCCCGGTCCACCATTTTTCCAGCGATGATAAGCAATAACTTTAGATGAGTTATTGACATGGAACACATTGACATTTGACCCCTTTAATCCGGCGCTAATCCCATCAAAGTTTCGCCTCAGTTTAATCAAGTCTGAGTACATGTCCCGAATACCAGAGTAAGTAATAGCCTTTGACCAATCCAGCGGATCGGTATCGCTAAAATAGCCGTCTTCTAGCAATTCTTGCCCTTGGAATATCATGGGGATTCCGGGAGAAGTCATCGTTACAACTGCGCCAAGCGTCGATCGCTTCTTGGCATAAAAGCTACCAGGATTACCAGGATCAATCTCTTGAGGAACACGTGATCTTCCATTGGCAACTTCATCGTGCGATTCTGTATAAACCACTCTTTGCAACCATTGACCATTGTAGTTTTGACTAATCGCGTTTGCTACATCCCACATGTTTCGATCGCTATCGTTCGGAGATGTCATAACCGGGCGCATTGGGTGCACAAAACTAGGTGTCCACTGAGTGTCAAAACCCGCCCCGCCCGCACCAACAGATTTTGTGATCCACTCATTGCCCTGCAAGTCTTCCGCAATATTGATTTTCCAAGGTTGTGAATTGTGCAATTCGGTATTGATCCATTGAACTAATGACCATCCGTCTCCATTATCTCCCCAGTTTGTTTTGCGAATATTTAAGACTGAATCCCAACGAAAGCCATCGATTTTATATTTTTCTGCAAACATCAAAACGCTATCGCGAATATATTTGCGAACTTCTCCCCGGCCATAATCGGGACGGGTGTTACCCCAAGGTGTCACTGCCCTTTCATCATTGTAAAAATAGCTACCACCCCAGTTCCCTAAACTCCAACCATCGTATCGCCATAAACCTAGATCGCTTGGGCCGTAGTGGTTATGAACAAGATCAATGATCACCGCCATTCCCCTACGATGTGCCTCATTGACAAACTGCTGCAATCCGTATGGGCCACCATAAACGGATTCCACAGAATAGGGATCACTAGGGTTATAACCCCAACTAAAATCTCCCGCAAATTCTTGAATCGGAAGCAATTCAATCACATTGATTCCAAGCGATTGAAGTTCATCCAACTTTTGGATCGCGGTCTGGAAATTTCCGGGAAGTCCGCCGGGAGAATCGTTAAAAGTTCCAATGTGCAATTCATAGACAACCATATCGTCCCAATTTGGGCTGACATATTGTGAATCCGTCCACTGAAAGGTTGAAAAATCTAAAACTCGACTCTCACCTACAGAATTGGTAACCCATGGTGAAACAGAATCTCGCTGCCAGAAGGTGGAATTACCATTTCGAATGACATATTTGTAAAAATCGCCATGCCCTACGGCCCGATGATGGACGCTCCAATATCCGTTTCCTTCATTAACTAAAGGTGCTTGGGTTGCATTCCAACCATTAAAAGATCCGGCAACATTGATGCTGGTAGCAAAAGGAGCAAAAGTTCTAAATGTTGTTCCATTTTGAACTTTCGCTGCGCCGGTTCCAGTGTACGGCGAAGGTTCAAAAACACGTCGAACATCGACCGAAAGTTTTATTGTAGAAGGTGCAGAGAAAGCAAAATACCAGTCACCAGCCAGCAAAGAATTTGAAATCGATTCTACTAATTTTGCAACGACATCTTCAGTTCTCGAATCGTAATCGATCTTGAAATCATGTGAACTAGGAGTAGGTACGGATCCCCTTTTTGCCAAAAAAGACATCTCACCCTTCTTCATTTTCTTGACATTAAACTGAAAACCAGATTGCCAATTACGCAAATCCATTTTCATCCATAGTCCACCGTTGATTCCCGTGCGTGAATCAACATTCCATGGACCATCGCCCGTTAAAACGTTCTGGGAAAAACCAAAACTGCTCCACATCAGAACAGCAATAACAAAACAACTCCTCACAAATCTAAGCATTGCAAACAAACCTAAGTTAAGAATACGTATTCTTACGCCAATTGTACAACAGAATTGCTGCTTTTGTGAAATGAAAAGTGGCGGAGCGAGAGGGATTCGAACCCTCGATAAGTTTCCCTATACACGATTTCCAATCGTGCTCCTTAAGCCACTCGGACACCGCTCCGCGTCAAGTGGACTTCTATTTTGATCGGTTTACTTGTCTTATGACTAGACCCTCAATAGGTCGAGAGTCAATTAGGATCATGAACTCGTCCCATTTCATAGTGCAAACCATTCGGGAAGCTATAGAAGAACGAGAAAACCAAACCCTTTCTCCCTATGCAATGCTGTCCAAAAACAGTGCCGGACGAAGAGTAGAACGAAGAACCATGTCCTGTCCGGACTTGCTTCCAAAGAGATCGGGACAGAATTCTCCACTCAAAGGCATTTCGCCGACTTAAACACAAAACTCAAGTGTTTATTGAACCGATTGGTGACCATTACCGAACGCGCCTTACTCATTCACTAGAGGTCGCTCAAGTCGCAAGAACAATTGGTAGAGCTTTGCGATTGAACGAAGACCTTATCGAAGCCATCGCCCTTGGACATGATGTTGGGCACACACCTTTTGGACATGCCGGAGAACAAGCACTAGACGAAATTCTAATCGAAAGACATAACAATCAAAAAGATGCTCCACAAGGTTTCAAACATTATCAACACAGCCTTCGAATTGTTGATGTTCTCAACAATATCAATTTAACTGAAGAAGTTCGGCTCGGAATAGATGGGCATAGTAAAGGCAGAAACGACCTGAGCGCACATGACGGAGAACCGACATCAACTCTTGAGGCAGCCGTAGTCAGAATCAGTGATCGAATTGCTTATCTCAATCACGATCTCGATGACGCCCTTCGATCAGGAATCATAACTTCCGTCCCATCTCGATTCCTCAAAATCGGTAATTCTCATGGCGACCGAATTTCTGCGATGGTTTTAGATTGCGTGACGCTCAGTATCGATCAACCTAAAATCTCTCTTTCAGATTCGATGCTAACCGAAATGAACGAATTAAAAGAATGGTTATTCGAAAATGTTTATCTAAAAGAGCCCCAACCCTTCAATCAAGTCATTAAAGCAAAAAGGATTGTTAAGGAGCTTTTTCTTTACTATTGTGAACCTGGTAATTTGCCTGAAGGATTTGAAGGAATTCAAGGCGCAGTAGATTATGTAGCTGGAATGACCGATCGGTTTGCTCTTTCGACTTACACGAAACTCTTTCTACCTCTCGAATTTTCCGAAGTCATTTCCGAAGTCCGATAAGAAATTGCCCCAAGCCCGGCATCCAGTTTCGGTAACATCAATTAAGCAGATTCACTATGTCAGTTCTTGTCAATAAAGCCACCAAAGTCGTTGTCGCCGGTATGACGGGTCAGGAAGGAAGTTTCCACACCGAGCAAATGATCCAGTACGGCACTCAAGTCGTTGCCGGAGTTACTCCAGGCAAAGGCGGCCAAGAACTCTTTGGTGTACCCATTTTTGATACGATGCATGAAGCCGTTGCAAAAACTGGCGCCGACGCAATGATCGCTTTTGTTCCTGCTCCATTTGCTGCCGATTCTGTATTAGAGGCAGAAGATGCCGGAATTCCATTCATTTGTTTGATAACTGAAGGAGTTCCAATCAGCGACATGACCATTGTGAATGCAAAAATCAAACACAACGGCACGTCTACTCTTCTTGGTGGAAACTGTGCCGGAATTATCACTCCGGGCGAATGCAAAATGGGAATCATGCCCGGGCATATTTTTACACCCGGCCCCGTTGGACTAGTCTCTCGTTCTGGAACCCTCACCTATGAAGTCGTCTGGGAACTCACAAGAGCTGGACTCGGACAAACAACGTGTGTTGGAATCGGTGGTGACCCAATTATTGGAACGCGGTTTATTGATGTCCTCGAAATGTTTGAAGCTGATCCAGCCACCGAAGCAGTTGTTATGATTGGTGAGATTGGTGGAACCGATGAAGAAGCCGGCGCCGAATTTATCAAGACCATGAAAAAGCCAGTGGTCAGTTTTATCTCCGGTCGAACAGCGCCTCCAGGAAAAAGAATGGGACATGCCGGAGCCATCATCAGTGGAAAAATGGGGACTCCAGAATCCAAAGTCGATGCCCTACTTTCCGCTGGTGCAAAACTAGCTGATCGAACAAGCGACTTCCCTGCACTCGTAAAAGAAGCATTAGCAACTCGAGTCTAATTGTCTTCTAAGGAAGCAAAATATCAAACTTACTCGGCTTGAACGAAATATTCTTGGGCTTGTCAGCTTGATTGTTGGAATCGGGTTAGCATATATCGTCAAGTCTCTTATTTGGAGGCTAGGTGGCCCTTCGTGGATCAAAGGCCTTGTGATTGGCGGAGTCGCCTTTATTGGCTATCTAGTGTTTGATTGGATGCTGTATCGAAAAGCCATTGAAAATATTGAGCAATCGTCTCGACCGAAAGACTTGATTTGAATCAAAATTTCTTGAACCTGATTGGCCCGTGCATTTGCCAGAGTTCAAATTCTTTTTAACTTTCAGCCCTCATTGGCATAGCCATTGCATTTCCTCTTGGCACTGAGGAATTAAATGAATCGCAACTCCCTTTTTGCTATCGGTGCCCTTTTATCAATTTCGACCATGTCCCATGCCGTTCAACTCAATTTTGATGGTATGAAAGCCAACCAGTTCCAAACCGTTAAAATCAAATTTAACGGGCAAACAAGCACGGTAAGTGCAGGAACAATGGCGATCAGAGTTGGCGGGCAAGCTTATGACGCATATTGCGTTGACCTTGACAACTGGAACAAAACTGGCGATAAATACGACGTCAGCGTAAAAAGCCTTTCTGCAATTGGTGCAAACTCCAATTACATCAAAAACATCTATGCTCAGTTCTCTGGGGGCGTCAATAGTGGCAATACCGGCGCAGCATTGCAACTCGCAATTTGGGATGCTCTCGTTGATGGCGGCGATGGAGTCGATAAAGGCAATTTCCGAGCATACAATTTGAATAGCTCTGTTTCTGGACTTGTCAGCAATTATTTAGCTGCTAAAGACAATTCTTCAATGACCGATGCGTTCACTTACAAATACTTTGAAGCAACCTCTCACCAATCAGGATGGGATTGTAATCGATTCCAAAACCTCATGGCCGGTGAGGCAGTGCCCGAGCCGATGACTATGATTGGACTCGGCGGACTTGCCTTGGCAGCTCTCAAAAAGCGACGCCGAAACGCTTAATTCAAGAAAAAACTCAGAAACTGCCCGCCAGGAACACATATTCCTGGTGGGCCCCTTTCATTTTAGAGCCTGACTCTTGGACAATAGAGATGTGAAAGCGGAAAACTACTTTGACCACGCCGCAACGACGCGAGTGGCTCCAGAAGTCTTTGAGGCAATGAAGCCCTGGTTCACTGATTTGTGGGGAAATGCTCATTCCATCCATTCTATGGGCCTCCACGCTCATTCCGCCGTAGAAAACGCCCGATCACAGGTTGCTAAATTAGTCGGTTGTGAGAGCCCAGAACAAATTATCTTTACAAGTGGCTCAACAGAAGCTTGCAACGTTGTGCTCAAAGCTCTTGCCCCAAATATCTTAGTTAGCCCGTTTGAACATTCCGCCATTCGCGTTCCGGCAAAGCGGCTCGGTTGCAAAATCATCCCAAATGAAGGCTTTCAGCTTAATGCTCCCCAAGATGCAAAAGCATTGGCCATTATGAAAGTCAACAACGAAACTGGTGCAGTTTTAAACCCAAGATTGGTCGAAGGCGCATATATCTTCTCCGATATCACCCAGTCTATTGGCAAAATCCCTGTGGATATAAACGAATTTGATTCGGCCGCACTTAGCGCACACAAGTTCCATGGCCCCCAAGGCGTTGGGGCATTATATCTTGCCGATCCAAGTTGTTTAGGTTGTGATCATGCACTTGTAGAAGGCGGTTCTCATGAACATGGGTTACGCGGAGGCACGTTAAACGTTCCGGGAATTGTCGGCATGGGCAAAGCTGCAGAAATTGCGCTCGATCATATGGAGGAGAAAATTGCTCATGTTTCCAATCTTCGAAAGATTTTTATCGACGAAATTAAAAGTTCTGGTTTAAGTGACTACCAATTCAATTGCAATCAAGTTCCTGCTAAACCATTCTCACAGGTTCCCCACGTTATCAGCCTGACAATTTTTGATCTTGTCGCCCAAGTCCTTCTCGTTGAACTCGATTCAATGGGGTTTGGAATCAGTTCTGGCCCGGCTTGCAGTAGCCGAAATCCAAATCCCAGCCCGGTTCTAGAGGCAATTGGACTTGATGCTCTGGGAGCGCAGGCAACACTCCGAGTCAGTTTCGGACAAGAAAACACTCCAGAGTCAACCGCCACATTGGCAAAAAACATAATCAACCTTGCTGGCAAACTCCGCCTTTGAACCCAGGTCCTAGAGAAAGGTGCAACTTCAAGGAAAATCTTTGCGTCATAACCCCTTGGCACGGGATGTGATTCGTCGTATATTAAGAATTGTCCCGCCGCATTTCACAAACTCAAGAAATTTTTCAAGACTTTGTCTTCCTATTCCTTGTCATGAAAAGTGAAATGCTAGGGCCCCTGGCAGACTGCTAGGGAACCAAAAGGACGTTTCAACATGTTTGAACGTCTGTAACTGATAAGAGATAAGTAATGTCCAACGAAAACGGAATGCCAACCCAAGTCCGACGCGGAAAAGCGATTACAGTTCGCACTCACAGTCGTCACGCCTATATCGATGCTAACAAGCATATGGTAAATGATGACCAAGAGCCGCCAGAAGAAGAACTACTGGAGTTGGAAGAAGAAGAGGAAGAACAGCGCCCCGATGAAGGTGAAGAACTTGAAATGTGGATGCGGCAGACTCGCCGCGCTCACCTCCTAACACCCGGTCAAGAAGAAGATTTAGCCAAAAAAGTCCAAGCCAAAGAATTAGCCGAACAAGACAAGTGGGACAAAGTCGGCGAACTCATGAATTACGGAACGGACTTTGAATGGGACGAATACGAACGAGCCTATGTGATGAAGATTGGCACCCTTGCCAAACAACAACTCATCGAAAGCAACCTACGATTGGTCGTTTCTATTGCTAAAAAATATAACGCAAGAGGAATCCCCCTTGCCGACCTCATTCAAGAAGGCAACTTGGGACTCATTAGAGCCGTTGAGAAATTTGACTGGCGAAAAGGTTTCCGGTTTTCAACTTACGCAACTTGGTGGATCAGAAGAGCAATTGCTCGGGCAATCATTAACCAAGGCAGAACCGTAAGAATCCCGGTTTACGTTGCTGAACTTATCAACAAGGTCATGAAGACGGCAAACTCTTTGCAACAAGAATTGCATCGAGAGCCAACTCCAGAAGAAGTTGCCGAAAAGGTTGGAATGTCTCCCGAAAGAGTTCAAGAAATGTGGAGAGTTGCCGTCGAGCCACTCTCGCTAGAAACACCGGTCGGTGAAAAAGACAACAGCTCAATTGGAGACTTCATCCCCTCACAAGGAATGCCAACTCCAACCGATGTCACTTGGAACCTCATTCGCCGTGAAGAAATCGATTCAATCCTCGGAAGGCTAACAAGTCGTGAGCGCGACGTCGTTCGACTCCGATTTGGACTTGATGATGGAAGAGCAAGGACTCTTGAAGAAGTCGGTGCTGCACTCAACGTCACCCGAGAAAGAGTTCGACAGATTGAATTGCGAGCCATGAAGAAACTTCGACACATTGGACAAGAATTAGCTTCGCAGGGCTTTACAATTACACCAAGCCCTAACTAAGCTCAATCACAAAAAAGCCTCGCTTCAATTTTGAAGCGAGGCTTTTTTGTACCAAATCAATGAGTACTGATTGGCTTTTTAACTTGGCTCAGTCCCGCATATCCATCGGATACATTGATCGCCTTCACTCCCATTCTTTCCAGAACTGAAACTGCAATTGGAGATCGAACACCACCAGCACAATGAACGCAGACTGTATTCGACGGAATGGCCTCTGCTCGTTCAGCTAATTCGCCCATTGGAACATGGATGGAGTGAGCAATATTGCCTTCCGCATACTCATTTCTGCTTCGAACATCTATGAGCGGAATCGCATCGGAAATTTCTCCCGAAGGAACATTTTCAGAACTCACAAGTTCTTCAGATTGAGAATACGCTTTCAAAACTTCTGGAACCGAACCATGTTTTGACTCGATCAAGTCCAATCATGGCCATTCTATTCGCCGCTAAATTTGCGCTTTCGGCAGAATCCGCGATCAATACAACATCAGTCGTGTAATCAATCAACCATCCCGCCCAATTCGTAAATCCTTGAAAGATAGGAATATGTAACGATCCATTGATATGGCCAGCCAAATATTCCTCCGATGAACGGATATCCAAAACAATAGAAGAATTCTGTAGCTCAGTTTTCAATTGAGAAACATTTTGTGATCTCGCAACTGAAACCGTCCGACCGAGAATTTCCGGTCCGAACTTTATTAAGGTGCTTCATCATTGCAAAATACTTGGGAGGTTCTGGTTGACCGCTGAGAACTTCTTGAACAAAACTTCCTTCATCGGCAACCTTAAAAGCCCAGTTTGTCGCTTTTTCGTAACCTAAAGTTGAAACTGGCACTCCGCCTAAACTCTTTCCGCAAGCCGAACCGGCTCCGTGCGCCGGCCAAACAACTAATGAATCTGGTAATCCCTTAAACCTTTGAATCGATTGATATAGCTGCCTCGCTCCAGGTTCCATTGTTCCAGAAACTCCGGCTGCCTTTTCAAGCAAGTCCGGTCTACCAACATCTCCAACAAAAACAAAGTCGCCGGTAAACGCGCCGAGCGGAATTGAATCTGTTTCAAACAGAATATAACTGACATGTTCGGGCGTATGCCCTGGTGTATGCCAAGCAACAAGCTTAAAACCACCAACAAAAATCTCATCTCCATCTTTAAGCAACGTTTGGCCAGTTGGATTCTCAAACTCGTAACTCCAGTCAACCCCACCTTCTCCCGGTAAAAACAAATGAGCTCCAGTTCTCAGAGCAAGTTCACGAGACCCGCTCAAATAATCCGCATGAATATGTGTTTCTGCGACATGTGTAATGGTTAAACCTTCTTTTGATGCTGCTTCTAAGTATTTTTCTATATCTCTGTCCGCATCAATTAAGATAGCTTCGCCACTTGCCGGACAACCAGCTAAATAGCTATATTGGGCAAGGGATTCATTAAAAAACTGTCTGAGTATCACGATTTTGTTCCTACCGAAAATGAAGTTGAAGTCTCAACGCTTTTTGGTCTATTCCAAGGCATTTTAGCCAAAATTGATGCCATTCCGCACACATTCGTCAAACCGGCAAATGCCAAACCTGCGCCAACAAATGCGGCTAATCCAAACCAACCGGGATGAATGACAAACCCAAATCCAACACCGATCAGTGTCATTAAACCTGCAACCAATCTCACTTGGCGTTCAAGTGCCCAACGGGCACCAACCGCTCCAATGACAGGCAGTCCACTTTCCGACCAAGCCGCCGTCCCACCTTCCAATACAATCAAATCGTCTCGATGAGCTTTGAGTAGTTCTTCTGAAATGCAAGCTCGTCGTCCCGATTGGCAGACCAAAACAACATGTTCGCCTTGGCGCAAATCATTGAGCCGAGTTTCAAGTTGTTCCAAAGGGATGTTAACCGCACAAGGAACATGACCGGTCGCAAATTCTCCATGAGATCGAACATCGATCAATTGTAACTTTTCGCCGCTTCCAAGAAGCTCATTTAGTTCCGAAGCCGAGATTCTATTTTTAAACACTTGATTCATTTCTTTTTCCACTAAGGGTGATATCTATTCAGTGTTGGAATTTCCCAAAAAAGATTCTCAATAGAATCAAGATGCCCAATGTGTTATCCTGTTTCTAATGATTTCTGCCTTGCTTTCGAGTTATTTACTTGCTCCGGCAATTGTAAACCAGCCAAACGTCATTTACATCATGGCGGATGACCTAGGTTACGGAGAACTCGGAAGTTACGGTCAAAAGCTGATAAAAACTCCAAACATCGATCAACTTGCAAAAGAAGGAGTCAAATTCACGCAGCACTATAGCGGTTCGCCCGTTTGCGCCCCAACAAGAGGATCTTTGTTGACCGGCAAATCAACATTAACAAGTTGGGTCAGAGAAAACCGAGAATTTGGCGATTTTTCCGCCGATGGCAAAGAGGGCCAAGATCCATTACCCACTGGAACTTACACCGTAGGAACCCTTATGAAATCAGCCGGTTACAAAACCGCAATGATTGGCAAATGGGGACTCGGAGAACCTCTTAGTTCCGGTCAACCAAATCAGCAAGGATTCGACTATTTCTACGGTTACAACTGCCAAAGACAAGCCCACAATTTCTATCCAACTCACTTATGGGAAAACGACAACAAAGTTCTCTTGCGAAACAGTCCGTTCAATGCACATCAAAAATTTCCAGAAAACTTAGATCCGATGGATCCTAAAAACTACGAAAGTTACAAAGGCAAAGATTACAGCCCCGATCTCATGCACAAAAAAGCATTGGCATTTATCAAAAGCAATAAAAAGAAACCTTTCTTTTTAATGCTCACGCCAACAATTCCCCATGTTTCTCTCCAAGTCCCCGATTCAGAACTTGCCCAATACAATGGCGTTTTTGATGAAAAACCATATCTAGGAAATCAAGGCTATCTTCCCCACATTCGTCCAAAATCAGCTTACGCCGCTATGATTACCTACCTCGATAAACAGGTCGGAGAGATCATGGCAAGCTTAAAAGCCAATGGTCTAGATCAAAACACAATTGTCATGTTTACTAGCGACAATGGCCCAACATGGGTTTCTGGAGTTAATCCGGATGACTACAATTCAACTGCCGGTTTAAGAGGTCGCAAGGCGCAAATTTGGGAAGGAGGAATTAGAGTTCCGATGATTGCCCGATGGCCAGGAAAAATCAAAGCGGGATCAAAAACCGAGCATATTTCCGCTCAATGGGATTTAATGGCAACTCTTTCCGAACTAACAAAAGTAAAAATGATCGAAAAGAATGAAAGCATTTCATTTCTTCCAACATTACTAAACTCCGGAAAGCAATCAAATCACAAATCTTTGTATTGGGAATTCATTTCGCACCGAGCATCGCAAGCCGTTAGAATTGGCGACTTTAAAATGATCAGATTTAATCGGGGACCAAAGGATGCCACAGATACGGGCCATATCTATGTCTATAACCTAAAGACTGACCCCACTGAATCCAAAGATGTTTGCGACCACCATCCAGAAATGATTTTAGCCGCTCGAAAAGTGTTTGACTCTCGCGTAAGAGCACATTACGAACCATGGAATTGGGATTAGTCGAAATCAAGTCAAAATTTGTAATAACCTCATGAAACAAATATAAAGAATTTAATGTAAAATTCATGAGGAACAAAGTGGGAGCTATGCCGTCAAACACAACAGGCCGCCAGAAAAATCAATCGCATGCCTTTACGCTGATTGAACTCCTTGTTGTTATTGCCATTATTGTTATCCTGGCGGCTATTCTTTTTCCCGTTTTTGCTTCGGCCAAAATGTCCGCTTTCAAAACGGTCGATCTATCTAATGTCAAACAAATCGCTTTAGGCCAAGCCTTATACATTAATGATGCCGATGACCGGTATATGTTCTTTCCCCAAGGCACATCCAACTATCAAAATGGTGAACTAGGACAGTTCTGGACCGATCGACAACTTCCCTATATTAAGTCGGAAAAAATCTACAGTGCTCCAGTAAACAAAGACCCAATCTACGGATCGAACAGCTACATTCCGCCAGGAGAATATACATTTGGTCTTATCCCAAGATATCGAGTGACTTACGCCATGAACCCTGCTCTCAGCAAAGCATGGACAAACCCCAGTTTTCCATCTGCTGCCCACATTTCAAGCGTTGAAGATCCCTCGCGAGTAACCACAATTGGGCCAAGTCTAAACTCTTGGACATTTATGACCTGCGTAGAAGACCCCGCAGGATCGGGAATCATGCATTACGCTTGGATGTTTTCAGAAACCGACGCTGGCTGGGGATTCGAACTTTTTGGCGGGAAAAATGAGCGCGGTGGATTTGATGGAGGCGTTAATTTCTCGTTCCTCGATCTCCATGCAAAGTTCCAAAGAACGGTCAACGTCGGAACCCATCCCGGCGATAAATACCCCTACAAAGGCCGAGACTTCTTCCGCGGCCGATTTACAAATGCCATAGCACGCGAGAATGTATCAACGGATGGTACGTGCCCGGCAAACCGAGCAGCAAATTCATACTAAAATTCTAAAAGCTGTTGTCAAAGACTGTGCTTTAATGAAAATGGACTCGAAAACTATGAACTGCCGAGCACTCTTTTTTGCATCACCAATTCTTCTCGCCACTATGGCCAATGCTACTATTACTCAATCTCATTTTGGCGTCACTCCATCCGGTGAAAACGTCAAAAAAATCCAACTCGTCAATGCAAATGGCTCAAAAGTTGATGTCATTACACTGGGTGCCATTGTCCAAAGTCTTCAAACAAAAGATCAAAATGGCGTTTACGATGATATTGTCTTAGGATTTGATAATGTCAACGACTATCTCACAAAATCTCCCTATTTTGGAGCGATCGTTGGACGATATGCGAATCGAATCGCAAACGGCAAATTCAAAATCGAAGGAAAACTTTTCAACTTAGCAACTAATAATGATCCGGGCGGAATTCCGTGCCATCTCCATGGTGGAATCAAAGGCTTTGACAAAGTCGTGTGGAAAGCCGAAACAATAGAAACAAAGGAAGGGCCCCAAGTAAAACTCACCTATCTCAGCAAAGATGGAGAAGAAGGTTATCCCGGAAATCTAAAAGTCACCTGTGTCTACACATGGACAAACTCCAATACGCTTCGTGTAGATCTCAGTGCAACAACCGATAAGAAAACACCTATCAATTTAGCGCAACATTCTTACTTTAACTTAGATGGACAAGGTGCCCCAACTATTCTTGACCACAAGCTAACTCTAGATTCTGAAAACTATACTCCGGTAGACGCCGGCTTAATCCCAACCGGAAAACTAGAATCCGTTTCCGGAACGCCTTTCGATTTTCGCCGGTCAAAAAGAATCGGTGATCAAATCAACGACCAAAATGAACAACTCTTATTTGGTGGTGGATACGACCACAACTGGGTTCTCAAAAAGCCATTTGGTGAATTTGGTCGAGCCGCCAGACTTGTATCCGCAAAGTCGGGCCGTGTTATGGAAGTTTACACATCTGAACCTGGCATCCAATTCTATGCCGGTAACTTTTTGGATGGAACTTTGAATGGGAAATCTGGAACAGAATATTTTTACAGATCAGGACTATGTCTGGAAACTCAGCATTTCCCCGATTCTCCTAATCAGCCAAACTTCCCTACTACAATTCTCAACCCAGGTGAAAAATATCACGCTCTAACGGAATACCGATTCAGTGTCTTAAAATAAAAAAAACTCCCCCTCAATCCAAAAGTGATTGAGGGGGATACTTGTATCTTCGTTAATCAATCTTAAAAAGTGAATCCGAAAGTCCAGAATTCAATTTTATATTCTTGTAAACAAGACTCCCGGCAAACTTCTTTTCTGCATTCGTGACCGTCAGTTTCGTAGGGATTGTAATTGTCCCAATTGTTTTCGGATTATCATAAGTAAAAATTGCCATCAAGTGCCCGCCATTTTGGCTATACCACTCTCTCTTTGTCACATATTGGTTCTTGGTATCCACCCAAATTCGGTGCCGAGTCGTGTCATCCAAGGATTTCACATAGGTCACGTCAAATACAGCGTTTCCGTTTGAACGCTCCGTTCTCACAAAAGAAGCTTGGAAATAGTTATTAAATAAACTCGGTGTGAGCAGACCGTAGTCGAACAATGTCTGCCGCTTACCGGGCGATTTTGTCAGATTCTCTTTGTTTTTGATTCCGGCTGGAGAAATTTTAAAAAGTCGGTAACCACCATTCAAAACAAAAAGAACTTTATTCCCTTCCACTTCAGATTCGAGGCGCATTTTAAACGGTTCCTTCAATTGAACATCTGTCTGCTTCACTCGATAGCTACTGGCAAAATCTTTATTGATCTTCTGTAATTCTTTTATAACGGCCTTATCAACAACGGCTGTAAAGGTGGCATCGTCTAATCGAGACTCGCAAACCGAAGAAATAGAAACAGATTGGCCAACAGAAGCGGCGGCAAGTAGGGTTAAAGTCAAACTCATCGTTTTTTAGAGGTTCCTCATCCTATCAGACGTATCTTATAAGCAACCGTTCCTCTATTTCATTCGTAACTTAAGCTAACTGAGTACAATTAACCAGTTGCCCCGGGAGATAGATGCCCTTTCGAACCCCCTTAGATCTCTATCAAGATAGATTAACAGCGTTAGATCGGCGAAGACTATTACGTCCGATGACGCTAACGGAAACTCTCGACTCTGCATTTCGAGTAATCCAGCTTTACGGTGTACGGATTCTATTGGCAACCATTATTCCCACGGCACTCTGCTACCTTTCCCTCATCTTTTTTAATACATTCGTCCTTCCAACAGTTTTTGGTGCAAGTTCAAATGTAGTCTTGGAACAAGTCAGTGAAATCGCAATCGCATCCGGAATCTTATTCTTCAATATCTTGCCCCTGCTCATCATTGGAGTGAGCTATGGAGTTGCATTCACAAGTCGAGTTACCGTCCGACACATGCTCGGTGATAAGCCAAATCTTCCAGAAATCGAAGATGAAAGTCGACTTGCCCATTTAGGTATGGCATCAACAATTGCCGCAACCCTCATACAAATCTTCAGCGTGCCAATCTTCGTCACGATTAGTCTAATTGGAATCACCATTTTGCAGCAGTCAACTCCAAACAATTTGATTTTAGATATCATCGCTGTCACTTTATGGACCCTTGGAACGGTTTGCGCAATTTTAGTCCCTCCAATTGTTGCCGGCAAAGTTTCCCTGTCAACTTCTGTTTTTGTCACCGAAGGGCAATCTGGATTTTCTGCCAGCAAACGATCAAGTCAACTCGTAAAAGGAAGCGGTTTTGTCCCCTCTGGTTATGGCTCCATTTGGGGCCTGTGGCTCTTAATTGCATTTATTGATCTATGCATTTGGACAGGTTTGCAAGGGATCTTCTCTATCCTGGGAATTGTTTCCTATGCCGACTATCTTCGGACAACGGGCGAATTTGGCACTCTCATGAGCGGTGCAATCAACGCCTTACCAAGTTTTCTCGTTCTTTGGTTAACAATTCCTGTTATCAGCGCATCGTTAACTGTGTTGTATTATGATCGTAGAGTGCGAATGGAGGCGTATGATATCAGGATCCTGGCTCAAGATGTTTTTAAAGCTGACTCTTCTCGTAACACTCACTAGTTTGGTCTTGCTACCCGCCGTTGCTCAAGATAAGATTTCGAATCCCGAGGATTCAAAAGCAATTTCTAAAAAGCAGCAATTGCCAACACAAGGAGAGTTGAGAACTCAAAATAACAATCGCTTGAGGGTTTTAAATGGAGAAAAGGTTCCATCGCAAAGTGACAGTGCCAAAACCACCAAATCCATAAAGGAAATACTCAGCCAGCGCAAATACAACGATTCTGGCGTTCTGCAAAAGCGAAATTGGTTTGCAAGTTCCGCAAATCGAATTCAAGAAGCCCTTAAAAAGTTTTTCGACGGGCTATTCAACAGAAATGCTCCCGAAATAAATGTCTCGCCAGTTGCTCCCGGTGCCCTCAGTGTTGCCATTTGGATATTGTTCGGATTGGCCCTCATTTCATTTTTTATCTGGGCAATCCTCCAAATTGGAAAACGTTCTCAAAGACTTCGAAGAACAACAAACGCAGGCCTATTCGATGAAAACGAACCAGCCAGAACTGCAGATGAGTGGCTGGTCAAGTCAGATGAACTTGCTGCTCTTGGAAAATATAGAGAAGCCGTTCGTTGTCTCTATATTGCAAGCCTGGTCAGATTTGATGAAGCCAATGTCGCCCGACTCATTCGGCACGAAACAAACTGGGAACATTTGCGAAGAATAGAAACTTCCGCTCGACTTCCGTTCGGAATCGATTTTCGCACTGCCACGCAAATGTTTGACTCAATTTGGTATGGATTTAAGTCAAATGGAATATCAGACGTCGATGATTTTCGAAGGATTTATTTGGACATATGTCAAAAGTTGAACATAACAACCGCCGCTTAATCCAGCGAAAATTAACTGCAGTTATCGGGACAATCACAATCCTAATGGTTGCCGGCAGTACGGTCATGTATTTTGGCCGCGAAAGCACAAATTCATTTCCAAGCATTGCGAATAACAAACCAAGCGGACTTGCTGCATTCGCGGAACTCCTGACAAAAGAAGGCTACAAGGTCGAGATTGATCGAGACGAGCGACCAAGAATAGCTGATGCACAGCTTGTCATCGCCGTTGAACCAAATGAAAAACTAGAAGATATGATCGGGATCCCCGAGTTAGAAACTCCTCCAACTCCTCCAATTGAAATCTCATTGGCAAATTACATTAAAAACGGAGGAACAGTTTTATCTTTTCAAATCCCTGAAGATTTTGGTTATGCATCAACAAGTGTGAGTAGCAAGCAAATTCGCTTTGATAATAGAGAATATAAAGTTTCATCCATAGATGCCGACGCAAAACAGGCCAATTTGAATTCACAAATTAAAGATAGCCTCAACAAAAAAGGAGATCAAAGTCTTCAAGAAAGCAAATCTGAAGTGATTTATCCAAATTCCGAAGGATATCTAGGAGTCACCTTAACGTCTGGAATCGGCCTCACGAATCGATTTATAGGAAAAGAAGACAATGCCGATTTTCATCTGGCAATTATCAAAAAACTGGCTCCTGCCGGTTCAAAAATTGTCTTTACCGAAGCAACATTTGGAAATATCCTCAATAGAAACCTATCCAATGAACTCGGAAATTGGTTATCAGTCGCCGGTTGGCAAATCTTTATCCTCGTAGCCGTAATCATGTTTTCACTTGGCCGAAGAATGGGCTTTCCCGTCGAAGAAAAATTCTCTGAACGCGGAACCCACGAACTCATTCATTCCATGGGTCAAGTTTTAAAAAGAGGCCATCACTATGATCAAGCGGCCATGATCTTGCTCGACGAAACTTACGATCGAATGAGAAAGGCCCTGCGCGCGCCACTAGGCGTAGATATTCCTGCCCTAACAAAACAAGCTCCTTCAGAATTAGCATCCGCTATTGTCTCAATTCGTCAATCATACGGCAAGCAACTCTCTCGAAAAGATTGGCAATCCATGGTTACAAACCTTGAAAAACAAGTTTCTGTCTTTGAAAATGACGTGAAATCACGTCACAGCATCGGAATCAAGCTAAAATAACCCGCATGATTTCTGGAATTGTTGCTGCTCTTGTCATCAATCAATCTCAATTAATTGGAGTCTTAGTTCTCACCCCAGAACTCAAGAAGCTGGAGAATGCATATATTCGGGCCCGATCCAAATTTGAATCTGATCCAGAAACTGAAAATGAAGTTCAATTCGTAGAATCTGCCGTCAAGCTCGGAACAGCGATCATGACCTCACCAGATCTCCCTTCAAACTTAAAATACAAAAAGTCTTTACGGATTTACCGCCGGGCACTTGCTGTTGACCCTGATAATGCCGAAGCAAGCTCCAATGTCGAGATGATTGAAAGTATTTACCAAAGCTTAGGAAAGGAAGTTCCGAAATGACAAAAGGATCCGAAACCCAAAAAAACAAAGATTTAGACGAATCGGGCGAAATGTCCCATGCGGCGCAAATACGTAAATTCGCATTTATCTTAGCAATTGCCTGCACAGTTTTGGCTGCAATTCCTACAGTCATTGCAATGGTAGCAACCCCGCCGGGCTCCATGTATTTAGGAAGTCAAATCAATGTCGATGATCACATGGTTTATGCCGCCTGGATGCGACAAGCAATGGATAGTCAAGTCCTTTTTGATAACCGATTTACAATTGATTCTCAACCTGGCCTAACTGTGAATCTCTATTTCCTCTTGTTAGGAAACATTGCCAAGTTCATTTCAATTCCAATTGCAACAACGCTTGCTCGGCTCGGCTTGACCTTCCTATTTGTCTTTCTTCTCGGAAATCTCCTTGCAAAGTTAGAATTCAAAGTCTACACCGCAAAATTCGCCCTATTTATGGCCGTTTTTGGAGCGGGTTTAGGCTATTTACAATGGTGGCCCTTCGGAGTCGCGATGCCCGAAGGCAAAGGTGGAATATTCAATTCCATACTTCAAAGTCGCCTCCCGATCGATGTCTGGCAACCGGAAGCATTTGTCTTCCCTTCAATGCTCACAAACGGGTTGTTCATGGTCAGCTTATGCCTCATCATTGGCGTCATTTCAAGCATAATCTCGGCTAAAGAAAGTTGGAAGTCAGTCTTCCCCGGGTTTCTCTGTATGTTTGTGCTGATGAACATTCACAGCTACGATGTTCTTCTCATTGCCTTAGTCATGGTGGGCTTCTTAGTCGCCAGCATTGCCTCAAAAACATTTGAAACAAAGTGGCTAATCCGCACGCTTACCATTGGCGCCGGAGCAATTCTTCCCGCAGTTTGGTTCTTATTTGTACTCTCGCAAGATCCTGTGTTCCAAGCCAGAGCCGCAACCCTAACATTTGCGCCAACCTTTCGACAAGTTCTTTTTGGAGTGCTTCCCGCCATTATCTTTAGTCTAGGATCGCTATTCGAAGGAAGTAAACCAACCAAAAAAGAAATTGCCGGAATGGGGCTATTCTGCGCCGTGCTTGTCACCCTCTTCATTGCCAGCAGCGGAGCAAATCCCGACCAGATGTTCTTGAATGCACCCCAGTTTTCAATCGCGTACTTACTCATCTTGGTGTCTATCGGCTTAACCGCCAGAAAAAGCCTGGGATGGAATCTCTTCTGGGCATGGGCGGCTATCGCCATAATCGCGCCCTACTTCCCTGGCCTCTTCCAAAGAAAACTGGGAATGGCGTTAGCTTTACCATGGGGAATCATGGCGGCATACGGAATGTCCGCTATTTTCCAAAGAGTGGATCGATCCGCCCGAAACCTCGTTTCTGCCCTTGCCCTCATCGTCGTATCGGCAAGCAGCCTTTACTGGTTCCAAAGAGAACTTCTATTGATTAAAAATAATGTTGCTTCCACCACGGTTCAACCCGTTTTTTATGGCAAAGATGTGTCTGCAATCGTGAAGTTCATAGATCAACAAGATAATCCAAAAGTTGCGGCGGCATTTCCCGGAATCCCGTCGGCCCAAGAAGGCAACTTCCCATTCACAACTCCATTTATCCCAGATCTCAACCCAATTCTCTCCGGTTTAACGGGAGCTTACACTTACGCTGGTCACTGGAGCGAAACACCAGACTATTCAAAAAAGCGACAGCAAGTTCAAGAGCTCTTCAACCCAAATCTTCCCGATATTGAGCGCAGAAGAATGGTTGTGGAAATGCAGCTCGATTACTTAGTCATTCCTGACGAAAGTGCATTTTCCGATTTGGGAATCGCTGATCTTTCTAATCTAGGTGAGAAAGTATACGATGGGCCCCAATTTGACCTGATTCAAGTGATGAAATAGTCATTGACCTCGACGGGGTGTAGCCGCAAGACCAATTGTTTCTGGCTGGCTAGCCGGGGTTGCAACTCCATCACCTGCTGGTGGAGCTGAAACCGGCGGTTTGGCCGACTGATTGACCGCAATAATTTTCGGTTCACCTAGAATAGGTCGAATCGCTGAGAACTGTTCGAGAAACTTCTTTGCCGTTTTCGTAAACAACTTTCCAAGTCCGAACTTTTCTTCCGCTTCCGCCACTATCCACAACTTTGCGCTGACCATATTTTAAATTGGGATCATGAACAATTTTTTCGCCCCGACTCCATGAAGAAAGCAGTTTCGATTCAAATTTGACTTCCCGCGGATTACTTTCCAATCCCAAGACCTTAAATGTCAGTTTCCCTGGAGCATAAATGGCCGATACCGCAATGGGCGTATCAAATGAATTGACAAATACAAAATCCGGATTCGGGAAGCTAACGGCGGCATCTCTACCTAGCGGTACGTAAGGCACCGGCAAAGAATGAGGAAATCGAGTTTGAACCTTAATGTCGCCCAAAAGAAGAGCATTATAGAGCGTCGTGCTCACCTGGCAGATTCCCCCTCCAACATCAACATCATGCCGTCCCGAAACGTAAACTCCCGCAACATGAAATCCATTTGCAAGCGTTCTGCGGCCAAGATGATCATTAAAACTAAACTTTTCTCCTGGTAGCAAAACTGTCCCATCAATAAGTTCTGCGGCCCGCTTGATGTTTTTTGACCGGCTGACCTTTCCAGTGCTAAACGTCGTTGAAAACTCACTGTAAACCACCTTAATCTTCTCAAGATCCGAATCCGAGACGCGCTTGTTTTGCTCTTCAACCGGAATACTGATCTTGCTGTCCGATTCCAATGCCACCGAAATCGCATCAGAAAGTCCAGCTGCATTCAGTTTCATACCGTTACTTTCGTATTCATGGACAATTTTGCCATCTTGAAATCTTGCTTTTGCTGGTCGAATCGGTGGCTGATTTTTCGAAACAAAGTCGGCTAACTCCGACTCAAACTTTGGCTCAAAAATAAATATTGGCTCAATAGAAATTTTTCTTACAACTCTTTTCTGGCCAATATTAGACTTAAGCTCATCAAAAAAAGTATCGAACTTTATCGACTTTAACGTGGCTTTTTGGTTTAGAGAAACACCTAACTTCTCCAATGTTTGGGCTTCATGCTGCTCACTAAAAACACCCTTCTCAAATTCTAAAGATTTAAGCTTTTCTTCCGCCCACCAGTCTTCAATTTTCTGATTCAATTGAACCGAAGTCAGCCCATCTAAATCTATCGAATCTGCAAGCCGAGTACCGGGCCAAACTTTTGGAACATAGCTCGCCGATTGAACAGCAAGGAATCCACCAGTTCCGGCAAAAACCGCCCCGCTCACACCTAATGCCATCCAACGACTACTTTTTCCTGCTTTTTGTTTAGACATAAACACTAAAACCTAAAGAAACCTTATTATATGACGAGCAAATTGACCTAAAGAAATCTCGGGCCTACTCAATCGTCATAAGAAGTCCTCGGTAATATTTGACTATGCCAAAACTGGTTTGGTTCAATGGTCACGTTTCACCAATGGAAGAAGCGACTGTTCCAGCTGCAGATCACGCACATTTGTACGGCGACGGTCTCTTCGAAGGAATTCGAATATATCATGGTCAAGTTTTCAAACTAGATGAACATCTAGAGAGACTCTACTTTGGCTGTAAGTTCATGGGCTATAAAATGGTTTTGGACTTACCAACTCTCAAAGCAACCATCCTTGACGTTTGCCGACAAGCCGAATTTACAGAAGGCTATATTCGTCTAAATGTCACTCGTGGAACCGCCCTTGGATTAGATCCGCGCGCTGTCAAAACGGATCCCAACGTCATGATCATGGTTTCAAGCCTTGCTTTGTATCCACCCGAAGCCTACGAAACCGGGTTAAACGTCATCACCACTTCGTACCGAGTAGCACCGCCCGACACTTTAGATCAAAGACTAAAATGTATCGGACGCTATGCCTATCACATTCTTGCAAAAGAAGAAGCTAACCGGGCTGGAGCTGGCGAAGGCTTAATGCTAAACCAAGAAGGCTATGTTGCCGAATGTACCGGCGATAACTTGTTTTTACTAAAAGATGGAGTTATCAAAACTCCACACCCAAGCTCGGGATTACTACAAGGTATCACTCGCGATACTGTCATTAAACTTGCGCGGAACGCGGGATATACCGTCACGGAAGAAATGTTAACCCGTTACGATATTCTCTCCGCCGATGAAGCATTTTTAACCGGCACTGCCGCTGAAGTCATTCCCATGGTTTCCCTCGATGAAAGGTTAATCGGAAACGGAAAACCTGGACCAGAAACCAACAAGATCATTGCTCTGTTTAGAGCTGAAACTCACAACGGTACGCCGTTCTAAATAAATGTCCCGGATCACTGCCAAAGTCGTTGACCGCGATGGATATGTAAGCAAAGTTGCTCTATCCCAAGTCAATCGATCAATCGGTGTTCCGGGACTTTCTCAAGTCTTACAGAGTCTAAGGGAAGAACCATCTCCCTCCGGAACGTGTCCACTTTGTGGCTATACAACTGAGCAATACCAAGCAACAGGTCTGCTTGGATGCGGACTTTGCTATTCCAGCATTTACCAAAAATAGCCTTACCAAACCCTACAAGATGAACGATCATAGAGCAAGCGGGTATCTTTAACGTATACATGTTGACTCGCGCACTGGTTTGGTTCACACTGCTTTCGGTCTTTTTGATCGGTTGTGGTGGCGGAGGCGGCGGAACGGAAACTCCTAAGCCTGAAATTTTTGTCATCAATGCCTGCACCGATGGCGGTTCCTTGCAAATGCGAATGGACGACAATGCGTTTTTGTCAAATTTGGTTTACACATCTCGATCAACAGACTTTTTCGGAATCGACTACCGCGGTCCTGAAGTAGATGGATGGGACGTTTCAATTCACGACAACGGAACCGGAGCGGAACTCACCAGAATTGCAAAAGTCTTCAACAATGATTCCGACAACATAGTCCTTCTCCACGGATTGAGAAACTTTGGCACCGAGTTCGACAAAAGACTAAGAACAACAACCTTCACCGTGAATCGAAAAGTCTTGAACGGCAATCGCGCAAGATTGATCATAGTCCATGCCATGGAACGATCTCCAGGCTTAGCCACCCCCGCAATTCGCTTCAAAAATCCTGGGGACAACCCATTAGTTGCCACTAACGATATCGCTCCCGGAGCCGTTGCTGTTTTAGAAACTGATAGCGGAACCGCAACTTGGGACGTGCAACGCGCCGGAACTCAAGGCGTATTCGCTTCTGGTTCCCTCACACTTGATCCCGGTAAAGTCTATCTTGTACTGATTTCTGGCGTTGAAAACGATCCAACTCCCGCAAATCAGATTCAATTCACCGCGATTTCCCTGCCAACCGTCCCCTAATTTTTATCAGGATTAAGAAAAAGGGAAAACCTTGACCAGAAGAAAATCTCTCTGGGTTATACTGACTTGCGCCTTATCGGGCTCAACGACCGTCTCTTATGTCGAGCATTCCTCGAGATGACTCAGCTGCTGAACGTAGATATTTAATGGCCCTCGCAAGGGGCGATAAAACTGCGTTAGGCGGAATTTATGAATTGTATGGCGAAAAAATATTTCGCTACACTTTTCGTATGCTGGGCAATCGGTCAGATGCGGAGGACGCCACCGCCGAAACTTTTCTGCGGGTGTTAAGAAGGTCAACAGAACTGCGTGCAGATGGGGCCTTCAAAACCTGGATTTTCCGTATTGCCCGAAACTTGTGTATCGACAAGATGCGGCAGCATAAATTGTTGGAGCTTCCAAGTGAATCTCCGTATACTGGAACAGAAGAAAAAGCGGCGTTGCGTGTGACCGTTCAGCAAGCTCTAAAAGAGCTGCCGATCGAATACCGTGAACCACTCATCCTTTGTGATCTTGAGGAAATTTCAGCTAAAGAAGCAGCTGAAACGCTAGCAATTAGCGTGCCGGCACTCAAATCGCGCCTCTACCGGGGCCGAAGAGCGCTGCGCGATAAACTAGGCGGCTCAATGGAGAAATTGAAATGAAATACACGGATGGATCATTTTACAAAAAACTTGTTGACCTTTACGCGGGTTCAGAACTACCACAAGAACTTGAGCAAGAAATGGATTTTGCTGCTCAATCAGACTCAGAACTCAAAGCTGATATGGACAGTTTGAAATCAATTGTGCAAGGACTAAAAGAAAGTCCAACTGAACCATATACAGATGATGTCCACTACAGAATCCAAATGAAAATTCAAAACTGGAGTGACGCAACAATTTCAGAACCCACAAACAACAGCACAATTTGGCAGTTCAGATTGCCCATGGAAGGCTAAGACCAGTTAGAATTATAAGAATACGAAAAGCAATGAAAGTCACCGTTTCTAGAAATGACCTCAGTAGCGCACTTGGGCTTGCCGGACAAGCTTCAAGTCTAAGAACTGCACTACCAGTCTTGGCATCAATTCGCATCAAAACAATTGATGGCGGATTAAGTCTCTTAGGCTGCGATGGAGAAATGTGGGCTCATGCTACGTGCGCCGCAAATGTTGAAGAACAAGGCGCAGTATGTGTTCAAACACAATTACTAACATCTATTGTCCAAGCCCTTGGCGCGGGCGATGTCGAACTCTCAATAGAAGGAACAACCGTATTTCTTCGGCATGGTCAAAGCGAATGGAAAATGCTCGCTCTCCCTGCTGAAGAATTCCCAGAAATCCCAACAATTGAACCATCTTCAAACTTAACCTTTTCTTACAAAGAACTCAACAAAGGCATTGACTCTGTAATATATGCCGTTAGCGATGACACTAGCCGCCCGGTACTCACCGGAGTACTCTTTACCTACGATGGTGAAATTCTCACCATGGTTGCAACCGATACTCACCGAATGGCTGTCCACAGAGTTCGTCGAGAAGGCATCGGATCAGATATCACCGCCATAGTCCCCGAAAAAGCACTAAAGGTCATTAAAGCTCTGCACCTCGCAGACGATGATGAAATCACAGTCACTTTTGATGAAACTAGACTCTCTGTCGATATCGGAAATGCAAAAATCATTGCCCAACTGCTCAATGGACAATATCCAAATTGGGAGCGTGTCATTCCCGGCGAATACACCCGCGTTTGGACCGCCGATCGACAAGATCTAATAGAAAATATCAACCGCGCCCTCATTTTAGCTAGAGATAATGCAAACCGAGTTCGGTTCAAAGGCGAAGGCGAAAGGGTTGTCATATCCGCTCGATCTGAAGACAAAGGTGAAGCAAAAGAAGAGGTAACCGTCGTCAGCAAAAATGGCGATCTTGAAATCGCATTCAACGGTAGATATGTCGTAGAAGCTCTCAAGGCCATGAACGGAGATGGAATCCGAGCAGAAATGACCGAATCCTCCCGACCGGCAATCCTTCGACCAACAGAAGGTGCAGAAGAAACGTTCTGCGTCGTTATGCCAATGGCGATGGGTTAAATTATTAACAAAAAAGCCTCCTCAGGAAGAACTCCTGAGGAGGCTTTTTTTATGTTAATAGGGCACAGAATTGACTATTTCAGTCAATAGTCGAGTTGCATTGTCTCGATCATCCGAAGCAAGTGTAGACATCAATTGATCATCAATTTGCTTAATCCCAGATTCAACTTCTAAAAAATAAGATTGAGAAATCTGAGTCGCATACAAAAGAACTGATCGACCATCAGATTCAGATGGCTTTCGCTTAATCAACCCTTTGGCCTCCAATTGATCAACCTGACTGGAAATGGTAGATTTACTTATTCCCAAATGCTTCACAACATCGCTAGGTGTACACCCGTCGTTAAACAAAATGTATATCCATAGCGAAGAAGTTCCGCTAGGAAGGATTTTCCCGTAATCCGTCCGCTTCAACCAGTAGTCATACAAGCTTTTTTGAGCAAAAAACGCTTGCGATATTCGAAAACTAATACTCGTAGATAAAGTGCCGCTTTTCATCATAACATCTTCTGAAATATAGACATTGTCCTATTTAATACATCAATAATTGCAGCCAAAAGAAAGCAATCTTTCAGTTGACCAATAGTACGATTCTGATTTGATGAAAATTGTTCTGTTCCCCGCAATATTTTGCGAAATAGTCCTGAAACAGACCGGTTTTGAACGTAAAAAAGCCCCAGTGACAAAATTCACCGGGGCTCCAAATTTAGCAAAAAGAAATTAGAAACTAATATCGATCGCTTCTTCTTTTCCGCTATCGCTACTCTTATAAAGAGCATCAAAAATAGCATTCAAGATCAATCCATTCTCTCCCGGAACTGGCGATTCATCGCCATTTTGGATAGCTGTAACAAAGGCCTGAACCTCCGCAATATGAGAACTCGGAATATCAGGAATGTTGCGAGGACTCAAGTCAAAGAGTTGCCGATCTTGCTCGGTGTAAATCTTTATCGCGTCATCGCCCGCGCCTTTAACTACTGCCCCACTCTTTGTACCAAACAAGGTTGTTTGGAAAGACTCTTCATCAATGTTGCTCATAAATGAACTTTCCAATGTCACAACTTGACCGTCTTCAAACCGAATAAATCCAGCTGCCATATCCTCTACAGAATATGTAGAACGGTCATAATCGCCCCAAAAGTTAAACAAGTCTGGAGTTTTGCCTAAGGTATCCCAGCATCTTCCGCTTGCACTCACTGGCTTCGGATATCCCATCATAAACAAAGTGAAATCAAGAATGTGAACTCCAATATCAATCAGCGGCCCTCCACCTTGCTTCTCTTTATCTGTAAACACTCCCCAAGTAGGAACTCCGCGACGACGAAGAGCCTGAGCGCGAGCATAGTAAACATCACCCATGTGGCCATTAGCAATGTAGTCTTTCATAAACTGCCCTGGGCCGCAAAAACGCATTTGTAACGCTACTTGCAAAATTTTGCCGCTATCCTTAGCCGCTTTACACATTGCTCTCGATTGATCCGCATTCATAGAAAGCGGTTTTTCACAAATAACGTGCTTGCCCGCTTGCAAAGCATCAATTGTCAATCTCATGTGCTCAAGATTAGGGGTGCAAATACTCACCGCATCAATCTCGGGGTCATTGATCACGTCTTTGTAATCGGTGGTGACTTTGGGAATTCCATACTTATCTGCAACTTCTCTAGCTCTATCGGCTTTAAGATCGCAGGCATAAATAATTTCGACTTGGTCGGGAATGGATTGGTATCCAGGAATGTGAGCGTGATTGGCAATCATTCCGTTCCCGATTACGCCGACTTTAAGCTTTTTCGCCATGCCTTTCAAATAATACCGAGACAACAACACCTTCAAGACATGAAATCAACCAATCGCCCCACAAAAAATTAAAGTCAGATGTCCTATCGCGTCCCAAGACCGAAGAATCCTTTAGCAGTCTCGTCGGTATACTGCTAAAAATAATTCGATTCAGGTTCATCATCAGCTAGATTCTCCGCTGAAACAACCTGAATCAATCTAATCCAAAAATTGAAAGAGATAAACAATATGAAGCTCAAACCATTACACGATCGAATCGTAGTGAAAGCTGCCGAAAGTGAAGAAAAAACTGCCGGTGGAATTCTCCTCCCAGATTCGGCAAAAGAAAAACCACAACGTGGAGAAGTTCTTGCCGTCGGTTCAGGAAAAACCCTCGATAGCGGTGAAAAAGCTCCAGTCGATGTCGCAGTAGGCGATGTCGTTCTCTACGGCAAATACAGCGGAACTGAAGTCTCAGTCTCCGGAGAAGATTTCATCATCCTAAGAGCAGAAGATGTTCTTGGTGTTGTCACAAATGCTAAAGCAACCGCTGGAGGCAAAAAGTAATCATGTCTGCAAAAGAACTAAAATTTAGTAACGACGCTCGCAAACAAATCGAAATCGGTGTCGATAAACTCGCAAATGCTGTAAAGGTCACTCTCGGCCCACGAGGACGAAACGTAGTTCTCGAAAAGAAATTCGGATCCCCAACCGTAATTAATGACGGCGTGACCATTGCAAAAGAAATCGAAGTCGAAGATCGATTCGAAAACATGGGCGCACAACTTATTCGAGAAGTTAGTAGCAAAACCAACGATCTAGCCGGTGACGGAACAACAACCGCAACCGTACTCGCTCAAGCCATCTTCAAAGAAGGCGTCCGAAACGTCGCCGCCGGCTCAAACCCACTTCAAATCAAAAAAGGTATTGAAGTAGCCGTCGATGCAGTCGTTTCCGAACTTATCAAACTGTCTAAACCTGTCAAGGGTCGAGCCGGAATGACAGAAGTTGCCACAATTTCAGCGAAAAACGAAGAAATTGGAAAAATGGTCGCCGAAGTCATCGATACTGTCGGGAAAGAAGGCGTCGTCACCGTTGAAGAATCAAAAGGAACAGAAACCAGCTTTGATATCGTCGAAGGACTTCAGTTCGACAAAGGCTACATGTCTCCCTACTTCATCACCGACCCAACCCGAATGGAAGCCGTTTTCGAAGAACCACTGATCCTATTCTATGAAAAGAAAGTCAGCCAAGTTCAAGATATCGTTCCAATTCTAGAAAAAGTTGTAAGAATGGGCAAGGCCCTCATCATCGTTGCCGAAGATATCGAGAACGAATGTCTCGCAACCTTGGTTCTTAACCGACTCCGAGCAAACCTTCCCGTTGCTGCCGTAAAAGCTCCTGGCTTTGGCGAACGACGCAAAGCCATGATGGAAGATATGGCCATCCTCACCGGTGGACAGTTCATCACCGAAGATCTCGGACTAAAACTAGAAAGTGTGGATCCAACCATGCTCGGAACCGCTGCAAAAGTTGTCATCACTAAAGATCACACAACCATCGTTGGCGGAAAAGGCAAAAAAGATGCAATCACCGGTAGATTGAACCAAATCAAGGCTCAACTCGATTCCACCGAAAGCACATACGATAAAGAAAAACTTCAAGAACGACAAGCCAAACTCAGTGGTGGCGTTGCTGTTCTCAAAGTCGGAGCTGCAACCGAAACCGCGCTAAAAGAAACTAAAGCTCGATTCGAAGACGCTCTTGCCGCAACTCGTGCAGCACTTGAAGAAGGAATCGTCCCTGGTGGCGGAACCGCTCTCATTCAAGCTGGCGCAACGGCCTTAAGCGGACTAAAAGTCAGCGAAGATCAAAAGATCGGCGTGGAAATCATCCGAAAAGCCATCGAATCTCCACTGAGAACAATTGCTCAAAATGCTGGAGTTGAAGGATCAGTCGTCGTTGATCGAGTTCAAAATGGCAAGCCCGGAATCGGATTCAACGCTTCCACACTCGTATACGAAGACCTCCTCAAAGCCGGAGTTGTTGACCCAACTAAAGTCGTCCGAACATGTTTAGAAAATGCCGCTTCAATCAGCGGACTTCTTCTAACAACGGAATGTGCCATCGCTGAACTTCCAGAAAAAGAAGAAGATCACGGCCACTCCCACGATCACCACTAAGAAAGACAACTCAGTCTTTTGAAGATGAAACGGGTGCCCACATAAGGCACCCGTTTTCGTATCCTACTCAGATCGACTTAAGACCCAAACAAAGTGGTGATTTCTAAATCGTGAGCAATTCACTTCAAAAGGATAACTCCCTCGAATCCCTAAATCAATTCAGTTCCATGTTGCCTCTATTCTAAATTTGACAGCATTTTCATAACATGGTATCCTGATATGAGGATGAATGATATCGTACTTCTCGGAAAAGCTCTCGCCGATCCAACCCGTGTCCGAATCATCTATGCTCTTTTCCATTCCGACCTATGCGTCTGCGAAATGGTCGACTGCCTCGAACTAGGCCAAAGCACCCTCAGCAACCACCTTCAAACCATTCGCCAGGCAAACATTGTCCAAACAACTCGCCGGCACAAGATGGTCAACTACGCTCTTACCGAAGAAGCAAAACAATTGATCGGCCCGATCGCCAAAGCCAACCAACCCGCCCTAAAGTCCGACAAACGCCTAGCTCGTGACAAAGAGCGAATCAACCAGCGCCTCAAATTCAGAACCAACGGTATTTGCGACCTCGGTCCTGGCCAACTTGACCAACCCGATTCAATCCGAGAATTTATCGACAAAAAAAAACTATGAGAAACATCTCCCTGACTGTGCTCCTGGCCTTGGCTGGATCTTCTGCTCTCGCGCAAGAAACCACCCAAAACCAAAGCACAAAAAGACCGCCATTAGCCGTCCCCACGTGAACCGGATGACCCGGAGAGGGTGGGTTCCTCAGTTCGGGGGACATGGCAAAAAAATGGACATTTTCTGCGCGCTTTGTCGAGTTCGACATCGACCGGGCACGCTACCGCTTTACCGGAATGTATCGACTAAACGAACGACTCCAACTCGGCCTGGAATTCAACCCCGGCGCCCGAGAAGTTGGTCCGATTAGTCAACTACATGGTCAACTTCGAAACCGAAAAAGCGCCAATGGTCAATTTCGGAACGTCCAGCGATCGAATTGGAACGCCCGCTGGCGAGCAAAGTTACTACTTCACCTTTGCCAAAACTGTTCAATCAAGAGTCCTGCCTTATGTTTCCCTCAATTATTCGGAGTACAACGGTGGCTTCAACTTCCCGTTCGGAGCCAGCTTCTTCATCGACAAAAACTGGGTTCTAATGCCAATGTACGATGGGCAACGTTCGCACCTCATGCTCACTTATCGAGCCGCCGAGGGGTACAGCGCTTCCCTGATGTGGGTCTGGTACAAGCACCCCGGAGTCAGCCTCAGTTGGCAATTCTAATTAACAATCAATAAAAATCATGAGTATCACCGTCATCGCCCTCGCTCTATCCATTACTAATCAAGACACTCCCGTCGAGATCGCCAAAAGCGAACTCCCAAAATCGGCCGAATGCGTCATCTGCTCTGCAAACGGAGCCGGTCACGGCGAAGAAAAACCGGCTGCCGGAGTCAAATACAAAGGCAAAAGCTATTACTTCTGCAATACAAAAGAGGTCGCCGAATTCAAAGCCGACCCCATCGCCTTCCTCCCCCCGGTGCTCCCCCGCCCCATGCCAAAGTTCGACCTCACCGACACCACTGGCCTGCAATGGAACGCCAAATCAATGACCGATAAAGTCGTCCTCATCGATTTCTGGGCAACCTGGTGTGGCCCCTGTAAAGAGATGAAACCACTCATCGACAAAGCCCATTCCACTTTCAAGTCAAAAGGCTTCGAAGTCCTCAGCGTCTCGATCGACGAAAAGGAAAAGACTCTCACCGACTATCTCAAAAAGAACAAATTCACAAACCCTGTCCTTTTCGACAAAAGCCAGACCTGGTCAGAGTGGAAAGTCCGAGTTGTTCCCACATTCTTTGTCGTCAAAAACAATCAAATTGTCGATCAATGGTCTGGCAAAAAATCCCAAAATGAGCTCAACACCTTAATCGAATCTCATTTGCCTAAAACCAACTAAAAAAACAAAGCGCGGGTGTCAACCAAAGACACCTGCGCCTCTTCAAAATCCCATTACAATTCTAAATGGCCTAAAGCTGGCCTGCCAACAAAGTCAAACCAAAAGAACAATCCGAGACCACATCAATAATGTTGGACTGGAACAAACAACCAGGAATCAGTCTAAGCCAGCAATTTTAGTCCTCAATCTTCCAGAATTGGCCAAAGAATTGCGTTATCATAAGATGAGCAATTCGTGACCAAGCCCACAATTATCGCCATTGCCGGAATGTCTGCTAGCGGAAAAACAACGCTCGCTGCCGATCTAGCCTCGGCCCTCGGCGGAATTGTCATTGCTCTTGACAATTACTACGTCGATATTCAAACTTACGGACTCACCCAGGCCGATGTCTCAAAAGTCAATTGGGACGAACTCCGAGCATTTAAACTTCACCAATTCGGCAAAGACGTTGCCCAACTCGCCGTCGGAAATTCAATCCAGCAACCGATCTACGATTTCACAGTCAGTCAGACAACCGGGGCTCAAAGTATCCAACCGAGTCCATTTGTTGTCTTAGAAGGTCAATTCGCTCTGTGCGTGCCCGAAGTAATCGAGTTCTGCTCAACAAAAGTTTTTGTAGACTTACCTCTCGAAGAAGCCTTTAACCGCCGAGTCCAACGCGATGTCGAAAACCGGGGAAGAAACTATGAAAGCGTGTCCGAGCAATGGCAAAACCATGTGGTTCCCGCCTGGGAGAACTGGGTTTCACCTTCCCGAAGATTGGCTGATATTCAAATTCCGGGAACCGGCTGCCGAACCCAAAATGTCGATTGCATCTTAAATCACCTGCAAAGCAAGTCCCGCCACAAATCTGCATCCCTGGTTTGAATCTCCATTATTCAGCCACAATAACAAGTAATGATCCGGATCATCATGCTCTCATGGGAATATCCACCAAGGATCGTTGGCGGAATCTCTCCGCACGTCTATGAACTCTCCCAAGAACTTGCCAAGCGAGATATTGAAGTTCATGTCGTCACCAAAGCAACTCCAAATGCTCCCGATGAAGAAGTCGAAGAGTCCGGCGTATTCGTACACCGAGTCCACCTCGAAAAAACTCCAAAGAACTTCGTTGAAGAAATCAAACTCCTCAATAAAGCAACCGACCTTCGCGTCCGAAAACTCTTAGAAGATTTTCGAGAATCTGGAGAACCAACGATTTTCCATGCCCACGATTGGCTCAGTCTCGATTCTGCTCGCAGCCTAAAGTACGAATACCAGTTACCAATGATCGCTACCGTTCATGCTACCGAGCATGGACGTAATGGCGGAATTTACAACGATCTCCAAAAATACATTCATGAAAGCGAATACTGGCTAACCTACGAAGCCTGGCGAGTCATTGTCTGCACGGAATTCATGAAAGAAGAAGTGCAGAACTACTTCAACTGCCCCAAAGACAAAGTCGATGTCATTTTTAATGGCGTCAAAAAAGAACGATTTGAATTCAAGTGGTCAGAAGAAGACCGCAAGCAATGGCGAAGCAAACTGGCCCGACCTGAAGAAAAAATCGTCATGTACGTCGGCCGATTTGTCCGCGAAAAAGGAATTCATGTGCTCCTCAATGCTGCCAGCGTAGTCTTAGCAAAAGAACCAAAAACTAAATTTGTCATCGTCGGCGGGGGAAATCGAGAACAACTAGAAAAATTCGTCCGATGGTACGGTCTTCAAGACAAAGTGCTCTTTACCGGATTCATGGCAAATCGGTCACTTCACCAGCTTTACCGATGCGCTGATGTCGCCGTCTTCCCGTCACTTTATGAGCCCTTCGGTATCGTCGCTCTCGAAGGAATGGCAGCCGGGGCGGCCGTCGTCGCCAGCGATGCTGGTGGTCTTCGCGAAGTTGTAGAACATGACAAAACCGGAACGAGTTCATTTGCCGGAGATCCCCAAAGTCTGGCCTGGGCCATCCTTAATGTCTTAAACAATCCTAAACGAGCAGAAAAACTAAAGACAAATGCCTCAAAACGATTAGAATCCGATTTTGATTGGGGCCTCATTGCCGAACAAACAATAGCCGTCTATCAAAGGGTTTGGAGCGAATTCTTAACAAGCTATTGGGCCGACCGGACGCTTTGGCCAATCACTCCTGGTGCCCGCGAACGGGCCGAACTTCTTAAAGTAAAAGACAAAGCAAAAACCGGAGCATATCGCCCTTCCCCGTCAAAGAATATTCCGGAACCAATCGACATCGTGCCCGCAGAATCAGCTCTCGGTTCCGGCACTACTGCCGAAGAAGAAATTGAAGATCACGAATTGCCAATTGTCAGTACGGTCGAAAAAACTACCGATGAGTGAGTCGACTAAAGGCTTCTTTCAAACCATTCAAAGTCAGTTCTTCCGAATGAGATTGAATCGTCTTGCAAAGCGGCTGAAATATCGTACCAAGCCCTCCGGTCGAAACAACCGTTACATCCCCGCCTAATTCAGCCGACGCTCTTTCAACCAATGTGTCAATTGCGCCAATGTAACCTAATACAATCCCACTTTGCAAACTCTCAACCGTAGTCTTTCCAATTACGTTTTCTGGTGCTTCTAAGCCAATCGCCGGCAATTTAGCTGTTTTACCTACCAAAGAATCGCGAGAAACCAAGATGCCGGGCAATATCGCTCCTCCCACATATGTCCCCGATTCATCTATACAATCCAAAGTTGTCGCCGTCCCAAAGTCCACCACAATAATCGGAGGCTTAAACTCTAGTAATGCTCCAAGGGCATTTGCAATTCTGTCGGCTCCAACTGCCGTTGGCGGATTGTAATCAACAGACAGCCCAATTTCTGCCCCTGTCTTGACAAAGTGAACGGGTTGACCCAGATACTTCTTGGCAAACCAAATCCATGTCTGATCCACGGGCGGAACAACACTACCAACAATGACTCCCGTAGCTTTCGGCTCTAAACCCGAACTTTGCAACAAAGGAAGCAAATGAGCGGCAAGTTCATCTTCCGTTCTGGCCAAATCGGTAGTCAATCTCCATTCCGCCACCCATTTCCAACCGTCATGAATTCCAACTACGGTCTGAGTATTACCGACGTCAATCGCCCAAAGCATAGGTCAAGTCTACGCGACTATAAACGCTCCCGCCAAGATTTTTTAACAAACATGCAACCAGATTCTCCGAAACCCGATCTCGCAACGATAAGTCATCGGCTTCAACCATGATTCGAATCATCGGCTGAGTTCCGCTGGCTCTCACATTTACTCGTCCCCGGCCCGAAAGCAATTCATGAGATTCCGCAATTACAGACTGAATGTCTGAATGAGAATCCCAACCTGATTTGTTATCAACCGCAACATTCACTAAAACTTGTGGCCAATTTTCAAAATCGTCCACAAAGTCTTTTGCTTCTCGGTCCTCGCGCTTCAAAACTCTTGCGAGTTGCAAAGCCGTCACCAATCCATCCCCTGTTGGCCCAAATTCTGGGAATATGATATGTCCGCTTTGCTCGCCGCCTATTCGCCCTTTATTTCTAGTCAATTCTGCGGAAACATATTTATCGCCAACATCGGTCCGGGCAAGCTCAATGCCAAGACCCGCCAAATAGGTTTCAAATCCACCATTACTCATAACGGTTCCAACCGCAATCGGTGGATCAAGCAAGCCATGCTTTTTCCAGTGGGCGCACCAAATTGCCATTGTCCGATCACCATTGATCAGTCGCCCTTCCGAGTCGCTAAAAACAGCTCGGTCGGCATCACCATCATAACTAACGCCTAACACCGCGCCCGAATCCCGTGTCAGCTTCTGTATCGTATCCGGATGAGTTGCTCCGCAATGATGATTGATGTTCATCCCATCTGGAGTGGCTGCAATGACGCTGACAATAGCCCCTAAATTCTCAAAAATTTTAACGCCTAAACTGCTCGCTGCTCCATTTGCCGCATCAATGGCTACCGAAACTCCATCGAGCCGTTCTGGCACCATTTCTTCTAACCAAGCCATATACTGCTTCAATTCAGAAGAATCTCCAGAATTCAAATACCCGACCTGAGCCCCGGTTGGTCTCTCAGAAAGATCTTGACCAACATGAGTTTCAATAAACAATTCCCCTTCGGCCGAAATTTTCGTTCCTGAAGAGGTCATAAGCTTGATTCCATTATCGAGTGCCGGATTGTGACTTGCCGAGATAACAACTCCCAGGCCATATTCCCCGTTCCGCGCTAGGTAACTAATTGCCCCTGTCGGAGCAACGCCAATCGCATTAACATCAATTCCAACACTACAAAAACCTGATGCCAAAGCCGCTCCAATCATCGGGCCGCTTCGCCGAGTGTCCCGACCCATCACAATTCGATTTGGCGTCGATTGATCTTGGGCTAAGTACAGTCCCGCGGCTTGACCAATCTGGAAAGCTAGCTCAGGAGTCAATCCCTTTTCAATATCATTCAGATTAGCAACCCCCCGTTTACCATCCGTTCCAAAAAGCTTTTTCACGGAGTTTTGCTCACTCTGACACGAGCTGGGCGAATCACACGATCATGCAAGATATATCCTGCTTCGAGTTCATCTAAAACAGTTTCGTTTGGGTACTCATCGGTTTCATGCGTAACCAATGCTTCATGAAACTTTGGATCAAAAGGTTGACCGACTGCCTCGATTTTTTGAACCTGCCCCTTTTCAAGTGCTTTTAGCATTTGCTTTTCAATACTCTTAACGCCATCAACAAGTGCATCAAGGCTGGCTCCTTTTTCAATCGCATGTAGTGTTCTGGAAAAATTGTCAAGAACTGGTAACAATTCCCGCACAAACCCCTCGGCACCATACTTTTTATCAATCGCCATTTGATCTTGTATACGACGACGAATATTCTGTGCTTCTGCCATCGTCCGCATCATTGCATCCTTCAAGCCGTCGTTTTCGGCCTTAAGTTTTTCAATAATGTCATCGGCAACGAGATCAGGTGAAACTTCGTTTTCCTGGACTTGATTCACAGATTGTTCATCGCCAAGTTTTTGTTCTTGCTCAGTTCCTTCTTCGTTATGCATTTCTGCAGAAATTCTACCGTTTTGAACCTTAGAGTCCCAGAATTTCAGCCTACGCCTCTTATCATTTCCCATAAACAGTTTTGGGGTCAAACGCCAATTTGTCGTCCGTTAAAATCAGTGAGCCGCCCTCTGAAACCGACCGGTAGAAACACGATCTTCGCCCGGTATGACAAGCTGCTTCCCCAACTTGCTCTACTTTTAATATCAAGCAATCTTGATCGCAATCTGTATAAATTTCTTTAACTTTCTGAACGCAGCCGCTCGTCTGCCCTTTATGCCAAAGTTCCTGTCGAGATCGACTGTAAAAAACTGCCTCACCAATATCGAGTGTCATCCCCAAAGACTCTTCATTCATGTAGGCCACCATTAACACCTGGCCATCAACATGGTCTTGGACAATCGCCGGAATCAGACCGTCGCTGTCAAACTTCGGCATAAATTTTAATCCGGTCTCAACATCCCCCGAACTACCCCGATCAAACCACTTTTGCACCATAACATCATCCTACTAAACCCCACAACTACCCCTCGGGACATCTAAACTTAAAGTGATAGAATAACTCCGAAATGTCAGATTTTTCGACAACTTGGAAGCTCAGTCGCGGACGATTATTGGACTCCATCAAGGGTCTTTCCCATAACCAACTCAATTATCGACTCTTTCCAAACACTCTAACGATTGGAGAAATGGCGATTCATGTTTTTGGTGTTGAAGTTAGCTTTGTTTCTCAGATTTTGAACCTAGAACTCGATGAATTTGGCCAAAAAATTAAAGCATGTGCAACGGAAGGCGCGGTCAACGACAACCCATTTCCGTACTCTGCTGAGGAGATCACCACCGAGCTGATCGAACGAGCCGAACAGCTTGGATTACAAATGAGCGAGAAGATCATTTACTACCCCACCCCCGAAATCCGAAAAGCTACTCTCATTTCCGCTCTCGGGCCAGAAATCAACGGCGAAGGCGCATTGGCAAGAATGGGTTTTCACCCTGGATACCACCACGCTCAGGTCTATATGATCCGCCAATCACCTGATTTTCCAACTGAATAATGTCAAAAGTTAATGGGCTTTTCAAGAGATGCACTTTCAATGGCTGCAATTGCAATTGCTACTGCGGCCATGCCATCTTCGCCGGATACGGCTGGAGCGGATTTCTCATCAAACGCCTTTTTGAAAGCCGAAAGTTGTAAGAAATAGGGGTCATCCATGTCGTCCATGTGGGATTGCGAAATTGAACTACTGGGAGTATGAACCCGCATCGTTGGATACATTCTTGAGTCAAATTCCAACGTTCCTTCACTCCCAGAAGCTTCAATTGTCGATCGAAATCCACTCGGATCCATCCATGTTGATTCCACGTGAGCGAGCGCACCAGAATCAAAACTCAAGGTCGTCAATGCGTAGTCTCCTTCAAATTCCGAAGCTGACTTCCCCGGCCCAAGCCTAACGGACCGTGAGAAAACTTGAGTTGGTTCACCCAATGTCCACCGTAACCAATCAAACTCATGAATGGCCAAATCAAGCAAGACACCCCCTGATTTCTCATAATCTTGAAACCACAGGCCAGCTCCCTTTGGGGCTCCTCCCCCTCTTCTCATTCGAATAGCAGCCGGCCGCCCAATTGAACCTTCTTGAATAAGCTCATGAGCTCGGCGGTGTTCTGGGAAAAACCTGACAACATGAGCAACAGAAAGCAGAACACCCGCTTTCTTGGCTGCATCTATCATAATTTGGCATTCTTCCACAGTTCTCGCCATCGGCTTTTCAACAAGAACTGCCTTTTTAGCGGCAATTGCTTTCAGGGCGGTTTCTAAGTGCAAATGAGTCGGCAAGCAGATATCAACAGCATCGACATTTTTAAGTAAGTCATCCAAGCTGGAAGCCCCCTTGATGCCATGCTTATCGCAAAATTCGGAAAGTTTTGTCGCATCCTGATCGAAGGCAATCACGCTCACACCTTCAATATTTATCCAATGTCGAGTGTGAACATTTCCCATTCCGCCCGTTCCGATGACTCCAATTCGCATACCTATTATGCTATCCGTTTTCTTCGGCCAGCTGTACGGCCTTTGGTGCAGAACTTGCCTTTTTAACAAGGATAACTCCAATCAATACGACCGCAATGCCAATAACTTGAACAAAAACCAATGGGCGGCCCATCACTAACCATTGGGCGGTTGCTGCCACAACCGGTACTAGATATTGGATTACAGAAGCCTGGCTTGGCCCGACTGATTTGACCGCAACAAGATACAGAACAAAACTTGCAATTCCAGAAACAAAAACAAGATAGGCCATCGCTGCCCAGCCTAAAGGTGAAATCGAACTCAAATCAAGTTGAGATACCGGACCAATTCCATAAGGGATCAAAGCCAAACCCGCAGCAGGTAAAGCATAAGCATATGTTCCATATGCTGGTAAATCACTCAATAGTGGATTGACCACTAGGATTGAAACTGCCCAAATTAAAGCTGAAATCAATACGATCACCGATCCAATCACCGTCCCTTCGACGGCTTTACCACCACCAGTCAAAACTAAAGTTGTTCCAAAATAGGCAAAGGCAATAGCCAGTACAACTCCCCACCTAAACCGCTCTTGACGAAAAATAATCGCAAGTACACTCACCCAAATAGGAACTGTTGCCATGAGAATTGCACCTTGAGCCGGACTGACGCGACTTGAGCCTTCAAGAAAAAAAACCATGTAGATTCCGCTACTTAAAAGTCCACTTAATAAGACTTTGAGCCGAGCTTTCTTAGGAATTTTCACTTCTTGTTTCAGGAGCTTTGCAACCAAAAACATGAGTGGAACCATGAGTAAGAAACGGATAAATCCCATTCCCCCTGGAGTGAATTCCTTGAATGCAACTTGCAAGACAACAAAGTTGAATCCCCAGGCAATGCCAACAAACAATATCGCTGGATGAGGCAAAAATGGGGGCCAGCGATTCACTTGGTCATTCTAGCCACCAAAACAAGAATCGATCAAACAGGACCCAATTTAGGTTCAAAAAGCGATTTTAACTAGGACGGTCTTTGGGGTTATCAAAAAAAATCGCCACTATTGACGGTATGGCTCTGTTACCGCAAGAAATGGTGACTCGTATTGGACGAGCCTATTCTGCTGGCCAACAGGCTCTCCTTAGACTCGAAATCCAGAATCCTGAATCAATCGAAGTCGCATTAGCCGTAGAAGCCCATCGTTGGTTTTGGAAACCACAAAACATCAAAACGATTATTTTTACCAACTCACGAGAAATCACCTCTCAAGCTGAACTTGGTCACCAAGTTAAAGTGAGCTGGGCCAAACTCGATTCCCAAACTCCGCCAAATTCGTTCGTAAGATCTCTGTATTGTCTTGGCTTCGGCGAGTCTTATCTCGTTCCAAGTCTTGATGAAGACCTGAATACAGGTGATCAAGCTCTTTGGTATTCCTTGGCAGAAATGGCAGAAGTTGAAATTCCAGTGTCAAAACAAGAAACATTGCAAAGGCTTGAGTGGAAGTTTCGGCTTTTGCGTAAGATGGTTCAGCGTGGAATCTGGCTCATGGATGTTTCTCTACACGGTGGCAGGGGCGACAGAGAACTGATCAGTGCCTGGTACGAACACTATGGTTCCCGAGTCATCGAAAATTTAGAATCACCGTCGCTAGTAGCATTTGGGAAATCTCTTTATGATGAACTCCAAGCAACCGGAATCAAAGTCGATGACTTTGTTTATCACCCCCGAGGACTACGCGAAGACGAACAAAAAGTTCATCAAATTGAGGCAATGAAGCGCATTCATAGTCTCACGTCCGTCCCCCAAATCTAATCGCGCAGTAAACTTACAAACCGTGATTCTTGGACTGAGTGGAGTAAGTAAACAATTTGGAATTGATATTGTCCTTGAAAATATCAGTTTCAGAATTGAATCACGAGAAAAAGTTGCTCTTGTTGGTAGAAATGGTGCGGGAAAAACAACCCTACTTAAAATTATCACTGGTCAATATGAACCCGATTCCGGCTCGATAAATCTTCCGCGCGGGGTCAAAGTCGGATACCTCCGACAAGAATCACCAATCACCTCTGGAATCACCGTTTTACAGGAAGCTGAAAAAGGTGTGGCCCGACAACTTGAACTCAAATCTAGATTGGCCGAGCTTGAATCTATCATTGCCGAGCATCCTACAGATGAGGATCTAGATGAATATTCGCGAATCTTAGAACACTTTTCTGATTCAGATGCTTTTTCTGCCGAACGAGACGTTGAACAGATTCTAAATCATATGGGATTTTTTAATTCCGATTTCGAGAAAATTACAGACTCCCTGTCAGGAGGAGAAAAAACTCGACTTGCGCTGGCTAAAATCCTTCTTGAAGAACCAGACTTGCTGATTCTTGATGAACCAACCAACCACCTGGATTTGCAAGCAACGGAATGGCTAGAAGAGTGGATTAAATCCTATCATGGTGCGGTACTCATTGTTAGCCACGACCGCGTTTTTCTCCAAAATACAGTCAGAAGAGTGCTGGAAATCAGGCAGCACAAAATCAAAGATTTTCCCGGTAACTATGAGCAATATCGAAGGCTTAGAGCCGAAGAAGATGCTCGACTTGTCGATATGGCGGCAAAACAAGCCGCCGAAGCCGCCAAGTTAGATGAATTTGTTCGTCGTTTTATGAATTCACAAAGAACTGCGCAGGCTCGCGGTCGACAAAAAATGCTCCACCGATTACTAGAAAATAGAATCGAAATACCATCATCTGAGCGTTCAATGGCCGGTCAATTCAACAATATAAAGCGATCCGGAGAAATGGTCTTAGAATGCGAGAATCTTTCAGTTGGCTTCGTTGATGAAACCTTGTATTCGGGTCTCAATTGGACAGTTCGCTGGCAAGAACGTTGGGGGATTATTGGCGAAAACGGTGCGGGGAAATCTACACTCATCCGAACTGCTCTTGGAAAAATTCCTGCAGTTGAAGGGTCTTCTCGAATCGGCAGAAGTGTTGACCTCGCTTATTTTAGTCAAGACACGGCTGTCCTTGATCTAGAAGATACACCGATCAGCTTTATCATGGATGAAACTGACTTAGAAGCCGGCCCAGCCCGAGACCTTCTTGGCAAATTCCTTTTTCATGGCGATGATGTTTTCCGCCAAATAAAAACTCTCAGTGGTGGTGAAAAGAACAAACTCGTTTTGGCTTCTTTGATTCACGCATCTCCAAACCTGCTGATTTTAGACGAACCAACTAACCACCTCGATATCGATTCCAGAGAAGCACTTTCTCAAATGTTATCTGAATATCCAGGCACATTAATTCTTATCTCACACGATCGCTGGCTATTATCTCAAGTAGCAAACAACATTCTAGATGTCCGCAGATCAGGTCCACTCCAGTTTATAGGAGGGTACGAGGAATATCGCGATCGGCAAAAGAATATCAATTCTTCGGATACAAACAGCCCTTCAACAAAATCTATATCAATTCAAGAAAAAGCACCAGAACCAGTCAATCAATATGAACTCAGCAAAGAAATTGGGCGCATTGTTAAGGCAATTTCAGAAGCCGAAAAAGAAGTCGAAACTCAAGAAAATGTTCTAAAAGAGATCGAATCAAATTTGAGTAATCCAAATCCAAGTCAAGACGTTATAAAACTGACTCACGATTATCAAGCGACTCAAGCGCAACTTGAAAATTCAATTAGTAATTGGGAACAACTTATAATTAAACAAGAACAATTAGAGTCACTGCGAGGATAATAGATTCGAACCTCAATGAAAGCTAAGCCGCTCAATTCACAAACTTGGATCGTCTTTTCTTTCGCACTCGTAACGGCAGTTTTGATTATTGCTATCTTGTTCAGCCCCATCTTTTCAGCAAAACAAATACTTCAAGTAACAAAGGTCAGAAAGCTCAAACCAGGAGAACTTAAAATGCTCCCTGGAATCAACTATGCGCAAGCAAAGTTTTGGGAGAGAGGCGGAACCTACCAATGGGGACCAAATGATTGCAGCGTTTTTGTAACGGATTTCCTGAAAGCTTCAGGATCCAAAATTACCAAGCGATTGACAACCGCCGAACTTGCAAATTCCAAAGAGATGGCAAAGCTAGGTTATGTAAAAAATTTCAGCAATCTAAAGGCAGGGGATATTTTAGTATTTAGATATCGAAATCAAAAAGGTCAGTTAAGGGGTCATTGTGGGGTCACCGTCCAGCTGGGAAATGAGCAATATGTCGTTCACAATACGGCGGGGCACGGAGGATTAGTCATCCAAGAACTGGCAAATTTTCAACAACATATCGATACACTAAATCCTGTTTTGAACCTGATATACACAAAATCTCCAAAGCTCTGATCATTAACCTCATAAAAGTACGTGTAACTTTTCGGCCAAAAAGGCCACAATTACATTGAGTATTGGTCAATGGCAATCTCTACCGTACTGGCTTTCTGTTCAATTATTTCACCTCCTGATCGTGAAGTTGAAATTCGTCAGATGTGGAACAAATTGCAACCAAATTACTTTGATTCTCCATTTGATAAGCTTCCAGTTGCTGGATCTTCGTTCGAAATCGGTGCACTCAACCAAAATTTTTTAGAAGACGGAATCAATCTCGTCAAATTTGTGCGCTTTTTGGCCCGAGTACCATCCGATATCGAGCTTGATTCGAACCTGAGTTATAAGGCGCAAGCCGGAGCGGTATTGCTCTCAACAATGCCGAAAATCGGTCACCAAACTCCAATCCCGCCAAAAATGAATGAGAGTTTTTATTCATTGGCTAGCCAAGGGCTTAAACAAGGAAATCTATCGAGACAAATTGGATCGCCAACAAATCTTCCCCAGCTCATTTTTGATCAGATTTGGGACAATGCTGAAAATGAATCTCATGTCGGTCACCGCCGATGGCTCCTCAATCCAAGAATGAAAAAAATCGGACTTGGATTCTTTGAGTCGGCAAACCGTATGCAAGGTGATGGTGTTGTCGTGGCTCATGATATGGGACGACCGTTTTCAACATCCTTTGACTACATAGCGTGGCCCTCGCCCGGAGCGTTTCCATTGGAGTTTTGCCCCAACCAGACCCCTTGGTCGATTACTCTAGACCCAAGCAAGTATCAAACTCCAACTTCCGGAGAATTAAAAGTCACCCTCAAATCAAATTCTCAATCGTGAACCTTTAATCCCACAAAAAATGCCATAGCTTCAAAAGATAAACCCTTTTCTACAATCAATCGCCAGCGATTTGCTATTGATAACGCCATTATTTTCCGCCCTCCTCTCAGTTATCAATACAACACTGGAGAAGAGTTTAAGGTAACCCTAACTGGCATATCGTTAAAGGATGGCACCCCAACTCAGATCACTTACAATGTCAGCCTTTTTGAACTGACAAAAGATGCTAAGACTCTAAGCCAAAGGTAAGACGTTCTCAAGCTATTCCGCGTAGAATAGAACCGGACATGCCCAAACTTCAAACAATTCTATTGGCAGAACCAAGAGGTTTTTGCGCGGGAGTTGCCTTTGCAATTGATATTGTCAATTACGCACTCAAGGCCTATGGCACGCCAGTTTATGTCCGACATGCAATTGTGCATAACGAATGGGTTGTTAAAGATTTTGAAAGAAAAGGCGTGATTTTTGTGGAAGATGTCAACGATATCCCAGAAGGAAGCATTGTTGTTTTTTCCGCTCATGGCGTTTCTCCTCAAGTTCGCCAAGACTCCAAAAACAGAAACTTAACAATTGTCGACGCAACTTGCCCCCTCGTCACAAAAGTCCACAACGAAGCAAAGCGATTCGCCGAAAAAGACTTCCTAATGATCTACATTGGTCATCGTGGTCATGTCGAAGCTGAAGGCACAATGGGAGAAGCACCGGACCGCATGATCCTAGTGGAAACCCCTCAAGACGCCGAGGAACTTGTTCTACCTCCCCACGACCGCTTAGCTCTCGTCACCCAAACTACCCTGAGTATCGACGAAGTCACCGAAGTCATTGAAGTTCTAGAACGAAGATTTCCGCACATTCAAAAATCCCCGAAAGAAGATATCTGTTATGCCACTACAAATCGTCAAGGAGCAGTCAAGTCCATGGCTCCTATTTGCGATTTTGTAATCGTTGTCGGATCCGTAACTTCTTCGAACTCAAACCGATTAAAGGAAGTTTCCGAAGCCTATGGCGCGCCGGCAGTTCTCCTAATGCATCCGGAAGAAATGAACCAAAAATGGGCTGACGATTACAAAATTATCGGAGTTACAAGCGGTGCATCAACTCCCGATGACCTTGTTCACTCCGTGGTTTCTAAACTTCAAGAGTGGTCAAGTCAATCAACAGTTGAGATTCACATGACCGTCGAAGAAAAAGTAGAGTTCAAACCGCCCCGAGAATTGGTAAAGCTTGCAATGGCCAAATCTTAAAGTGTTCATTCCCAAAAATACAAACAAAAGCTAATCACCAGCTCATCTGGCTGGCAAGATCGTCGTATGTCAAAAATGGATCGTGCAAGTCCAAATATTGATTCTTTCCGTAAACAACGCTCGACCAATCAATGATATATGGGATTTGCTTTTGTGATTCAATCAACTTTCTAATAATTAAACTCCGCCCTAAAGCACGAGTATTCTTCGGAGCAGCCATTGTCGCTTCTAAAATCTCCAAGTCACTCAATATCCGCAGAGTTTGACCATCTTCTTGCAGACCATGGAACAAGGATCGACTAGGGTCAATATTATGGTATTCCATGTCCACGCTATGCAACGCATCATCGCCGTCCTCTAGCCCTTGTAAAGATTGATACATCTCCACAATTTTCTTCTTTGCAACCCAGTCTAGCCGGTCACTTAAGCTCAACGGATCCTTCTCGAGACCATCTAAAATCTCCTTCCAGGCGTTCAAAACCCAATCTGTATCCTCATCCGAACCTCGGTAGATTTCTGCCATCGACAGATATTTTCTCTGCAGATCTACAGCGCCAATTGATCCCCCATTCTGCAACTCAACTTTCCATTGATATGTCTGATCTCGACTCACTTCTCGCAAGGCAACTAACGGTGTCAACAAATCGAGTTTATGATCCAATATCCCATCTTCTAACAGTCGCAAGACTAAGCAAGTTGATCCAACTTTTAGCTTGTAAGCAAATTCATTCTGATTACTTTCCCCAAACAAAATGTGTAATCGATGCTTTCCTTCATGAGCATAAAAATGCTCCCACTTGGGGTTGATCAATGCTCGATTAAATCGAACTCTACTGGCAACTGTTCGTATGATATGGTCAGACCGTTGACTCAGCTGAAAAGGGACAGATCGGTCTTCAAGAACATCATAAACTTGACTGACCCAAATGTAATCAATGGGGTTTTCTGCCATATCAGCATAGCTAGGCTGGCCTCCCGCAACGAGCAAATGACCACCTACTCTGCCAACTCCTGCAAAAATTTGCCGTGTAACCAAAAAAGGATATAGCTTTTGAACTTCCAATGTAAAGAAATCTTCTGACATTTGAACCAAATAATTTTCGTGGCATCCAAATGTATGTCCCCCAAAATGATCAACCGAGTTGTTGTAAACAGAAACAACATCTTCCAGATTTAACTCCTGAATCGCTCTCGTAATAATGCGTTGACCGGCCCGATCATTGGCAATCACATCATCCAAATTTCTACATTCTGCCGTTGCATATTCCAAGTGCGAACCTACAGAATCTATATAAAACCGCGCGCCATTGGTCAAAAACCCTCCCGATCCCGCTGGTTCAAAAACCTCATCCCTTGAATGTAAATCTAATACGCCTAATTTCAGGTCATCATAAACATAGTCTTTGATCAATTCCACTGCTGCTTCGGAACGAAGAGTATCAGAATTCACTAGACAACCGAATTCAGTTTCAATTCCAAAAATATGTTCACCCGGTTTAACCGACATTGAGTCAATTCTACGCTGAATCAACAAGGTCTGTCACTTCATCTCACAATCTCATTAGCCTGATCATCAAAGTAGTAAACTATGACCTCGATGGAAAGCCTATCTGAACGTCAAAAAAGCATTCTCAAGGCCGTCGTCATTGAATACATCGCGGCCGCCGAACCAATTTCAAGCGAATTCATAGCTCAAAACTATGAACTTGGGGTTCGAAGTGCCACCATTAGAAACGAACTGGCCGAAATCACCGAATTAGGCTTCCTCGATCAACCTCATACAAGTGCCGGACGTATTCCAAGCGATGGCGGCTACCGATACTACGTCGATCACATGATTCTTCAAAAGAAAATCTCTATCGAAGATCGCAAAGCACTCGACAAATCGTCCAAAGAAGAAGAAACAACTCGAGAACTTGTCAGCGAATCAATCAAGGCTCTCAGCCGTACGAGTCGCCTTCTTACTGCGGCAATCACTGTAAGAGATGCCAATGCAAAAGTAAGCCATGCAGTAGTCACTGCACTTGGCCCAGACCGGGCTCTCTTAGTTGTTGTTATGGCCAACGGACATACCGAAAACAGAGTCATTGAATGTCCATTAGGTTTAACTCTCGATCAAGTCGGTAGAACAAACTCCGCTCTCGAAAGTTCTGTTGCCGGAAAAACGCTTCTTGCTGTCCTCAAAGCAAAAGCACCATCTTTTGGAAACGAAGCGGCTGATACCTTTGCCAAACGTGCTTTCAACGCATTAAAGTCCGTATCTAAAGATCTAACTGCCGGACACATCGTGTTTGAAGGTGAAGAGTTTATAATTGCCCAGCCAGAATACATCCGCGACCCAAATTCATTGTCAGAACTCGTCGATAGTCTTGGCGATGAAGACAGTTTTATGGCTGAACTTGGATCTGATCAATCCGAGGGAAAAGAAATTACAATTGGTAGAGAAAACAGATTAAATCGACACCGAAATTTAAGCTTTATCCGCCGACCTTTTAAAGTAGGTGATAATCAAGCTGGAATCATTGCCGTCATCGGTCCAACAAGAATGAACTACGACCGAAATATCGCATTATTGGACTTTACCGCCGACGCTATTTCTGCAACCCTAACAAAACTGTTCTCTTAAAATAGAAAGAGACCAGAGCTCCTCCTCGAGAAAGCCTGGTCAAGACACTTTTATAAATATATTTTATGCCGCTTTTTCGCAGATATCGTTAACGATCAGCTCTAATTGCACCGGTTCTTCTTTGATCGGAGCAAACTTTGCAAGCATGCCATAAAACACACCTGCCAATAGCGGATAAGAAACAATAACCAAAGCGGCCATGTTTGAAGTTATTGGCAGTTCAAGAAATTCCTTTACCTAGAAGAATCACTTGTTATTTTTTGCGAAGTCCGTAAAGTGCTGGGTGCAACAGAAAATCGTTGGTGAAAAACTCTGCTAAAGTGGGCTGCCGAAGCAAAACCAACTGTCTGAGCAATTTCCGAAATGCTCATCTGACTCGAAACCACCAAATCTTTAGCTCGTTCTAGTCGCATGGCAATCACGAACTTATGGAATGGCTGCTCTGTATGCTTTCTAAACAAGTGTCTAAAATGCGAAGTGCTTAAACCAAGCTTTTCAGCTACAAAAGCATCTGAGATATCTTCTGAATAATTACGTTCAATGATTGAAACTGCTCGTTCCAATAGACCAGCACTGGGGTCATCAGTATGCGGTAACACAAAAGCCGATAGTTTATAAGCGAGTTCTTCCGCCAAATCGGCAATCTCTTCAATGGTCTCCGATTGATCAAACTTTCGCGCGGCATCAAGCTGGCTCCGGTGGATTTCTCTTGGCGCGCCAAGCTCAAGTAAAGCCGCTGCCACTACCGCTAAAAAAGTCAAACCAGTTCCCCTACCTTCATCTAAATCCGGAGCACACCTTAAAATCCCAGTCCTCAGTTGCTCTACTGCCATTTTGAACTTGCTCCGGTCTCGCAATCTCAAGATGCCCCCAACTTCCGGCAAAGAAATTGCCTTTCCTCGCCCCCTAAATGGGCATTCGCTAAGAGCTTCAACTTCATACAACGCACCAAAAAGCACAAACGAAGCCGGAGTTCCCATATCCCTAAACTTAATGGAATCAAAGCCTAAATCGCTCTCTATACTGATCTCAAGAGCATCTACGCGCCAATTTCCGAATGGGTCTTCAAACCAACCAATTGGGGTTCTACAACTTTTATCGCCGATAGTGAATACTTCTTCAAATGGAATTGCCGCATCGTCATAATGCTTGCCTTTTTTAAAATCAACTTGCTTAACAATCCTCCCTTCCGGGTTCAAAAACTGCAAATGAGCTCCAATTGTCCCAATTGGGTCATCTTCCGTACCCGCTAATCGAGCAAACACGCCAATCAAGATCAGTTTTCGAATGGAACCAACCTGATCGCATCCATCAATATCCAAACTAAATGGAAGTGCACGTGCCGGATGTAACCTGGCCGCACCGCCATTACTCGTCCAACCTCGTCCCAAAAACGCCGAATATGTCCCGTTTGAAATATCATTCCAAACGGGACCATCAAATGGGCGCACAAATTGCGCAGGCACGACGACATGAGACGTCACAGTTTTATTGAACTTCAGTTTTTGTTTGCGGAAGATGTCCAAACAAACTTTCCCGCATATTCTTTATCCGCGGTGAATGAAGTTCTGCATCACGTTGGAAATACAAAGGAACCCAAACTGCATCCTGCAAGGCAATATCTTCTGCTTGCTGATACAAAGGTAACCGATCTTCAAAACTCAGCAACGAGTCAGCCCTTTTGCACAATTCATCAAATTGAGGATTGGAATAGCCCATTTTGTTTTCCGGACCATTCGTCGCCAACATATGGCTCAAGAAGTTTTGAGGATCTAAATAATCTGCGGCCCATCTCATGTGATAGATTTGGTGAACATTTTTCTTATTGTAATCATCTAAATACTTTCGCCATTCAATCGGACTAGCGGTAATTTTCATTCCAAGATTCGTCCCAAGTTGCTCAGAAACAGCTTCCGCAACTAATCGGATGTCGGGATAACCAACTCGGAATGACATTTTCAGTTCCGGAAGACCTTTTCCATCTGGATAACCGGCTTCTGCCAAAAGCTTTTTCGCCGCTGCTGGATCAAACGGAAGACCATTACCCGTCTCGCGATGACCCTTAACTCCCGGAGGAACAATTGTCTTCGCTGGAGTATTAACCCCGCCTAGTAACTGGTTGACAATCTTATCTCGGTCAATGGCCATTGCAACGGCCTGTCGGACTCTTTTATCCTTAAATGGAGCATAAGAATTCTGGTTTAAGCCAACATACCAAATCGCTGGTCTATCAAAGAATTTGATCTGATCTTTGTATTCTGGATCCTTCTGCAAAGCCGAAACATCTTGTCGCTGCAATTGCACTAAATCGTATTGACCAGCCTTGAACTGTTGCAATTTAGTCGTAGCATCCAGCGCCACCGTCCGTTCGATTCGCTTGAGTTTAGGTGCGCCTCCCCAATAATCGGCATTGGCCTCCATCACTGCAAGCTGCTTCGGTTCGTACCGAGTCAACTTATACGGTCCAGTGCCAACAGCTTGCTTGATATCATTCATTTCCTTGTCTGCTGGAGCGGCTGATTTAGAAACTGGAGCAGATACCAAATATGTCAACTTACCAAGGAAGTATGGAGTCGGTTGCTTCAGTTTAAAGACAACAGTATGGCTATCAGGAACCGTAATTCCTGCAACCTCAGATGCCTTCCCTTCCTTCATTTCCAAAAGGCCAACAACATCTGAAAGGTATGCATCAACGGTTACAGATCGCAATCCAGGATTACATGCTCGTTCAATACTGCGCTTGATATCTTCCGCGGTCAAATCCGAACCATCGTGAAACTTAACGCCTTTTCTAACCTTGAAGGTGTATTCCGTTCCGTCCGGTGAAATCTCCCAACTTTCCGCTAGTAGGCCAACAACATCATTGTTCTCATCCCAACCAACTAAACCTTCATAGATTTGCTGCAACATATCAAGAGTGTCACCGTCTTGTACAACAGCCGGGTCAAGGCTACTAGGATTATTCGGAATTGGATAACGAAGAACGCCCGCTTCTGCATTTGCGATTGCTGCTTCTTTCGAAAACTTTCCGGGGCCGCAAGCGACCAAAACTAAACTGGCAAGGGCCAACGTGGCTACGGTTTGAATCCGCATATACTTATATTCTACTCGTAACTTGTCGTAAGTTCCCTGACTGCCGATAAACTTGCTGGTAATGGCCGACCAATAATTCCTTGCCAAAAACGAAAGATCACCTCCATCGCATTCGCCGCATCTGGAAAAGTTCTTGGTGGCTCCGCAAGTTCAACAATCTTTTTCAAAGCAATCAAACTGGATGCATTTGCCCAGATCACGTCATTAAAACCCATTTCATGATCCTCACATAAAAACCCATGTGCATGCGGAGAAACTGCTGCGGGAGAAACTTTTAATGGCGCATTGCAAACTTGGCACGAAGTCCAATCGGGAGACAACCCCTCAATAACCGCCAGATTTGCCAAAAACCAAACAAATACATGGGCCGGAGCAAAGTCGTCAGATAAGAACTGCAAGGCTTGCCCCAACAATTCATAGACTATTTCACCTTCAAATTCAAAATCAGATGACCAAGATGTAATTTCGGCAATTGCCAAACCTGTAATTAGACCATGATAACTCGACCTCAACCCTGGGTAGGAAGTAATTGGCTCAACGGAAGTCACAAATTTTCGAAAACGACCTTCACTAACGCTAAACTTAGCCCTAACCAGCGGCTCACTTGCACCTGATAACCGCGATCGAGCCTTTCTTGCCCCTCGCGCAATCACATCAATTTTCCCAACTTCCCGACTCAATAAAACAAGATAGCGGTCAGATTCGCCAGAATCTGACCGCCTTAAAACTATGGCTTCAAAGGTTCTTTCTGATGACATTAGCGTTGCATAAGCAACGGTAAAAACTCGTTCCAGAAGAACGACATTCGATCAATAACTAACGCAAAACGCGCCATTACTGTACTGCCAAATATCGCACCAAAACCAATCATCAACATCCAACGGCCATAAGTGTTTACGCCCTTCATAAACTTCCCTTTCAATTCAAAGCTGAAGAGGAAATAGCTGAGAGCAGAAACCACTGTCACAACAAAAATCAAGTTTGTCAAAGCTTGAGAAGCGTACAAATTTGTACCAATTTCACTTAACACTTCTGCCGTTTTGGGAACTTTAACTCTGTTAACAACTTCGAATCCTGCCGGAACTGTTAATGAAGTGAAGGTTGTTGGCATAATCGGCAACATGGAACTATAGATTTGCGGTCCATAGGTATCCCACCAAACTGCAACTTGCTGTCCAGACCAAACACCTAAGATAATTCCAAGTGGAACCCGGCTCATCCAATTATGCTTTTTACTAAAGATGAGATAGCCCATGTAGGCAATGGGAAGTAAGGTGATATACATCCAGTATCCCATAACAGCTTCAGCTCCTGTTTCGGCTGGCTTGCCAAGCATTTTTAGCCACCAATCACCATACAAGGTGTCTTTCCAAGTCGCAACAATTGTGTATCCAGCGGCTAGCCCAAGGAAAATATGTTCAAATGTTCTATAAAACTTATTCTCCTTATACAAAACAGAATAAAGTGCAAATGTAGCCAGGACTCCAATCCCAATTTTAATAACTAGATAGGTATCCATTAGTTTGCACTTCCTTTGCGTTTCTTAGACATAAACATCGAGACGTTACCAAAGACGACTGCCAGGATCAAAATCAGCAACGCAATATGCAGCGTTCCGTAATATTGCGAACCTCTTGCGAAAGTCTTGCCTTCCAAAATGGGAGGAACAGCTTCACCAGTTGAAACAACCTTCGGCTTGCCACCGCTCGGATCAGGTTGGTTGATCCCGTATTTCATCATATACTCGGTGTCATAAACTCCTTTCAAACCAACTCCAACACCGAGTACCTGCTTTGACTGATAGAACGGCAGAACTGAAGGACCAACAACACCTGTTACTAATGCACTCATCTTAACTTTCTTGTTCAATCTCTGAACTGCAATGTCAATTGATGCGCTTGCCGTAACAACAATCATCATTCCGCAGTCTTCAATCCTCTTGACATTTTTCAAGACCGGAGATTGGAAAACATCAATGTCGCCACCTTCTGGCATTTTTGTTCGCTTACCCTTCCAAGTTGATCTCAAATCTGTTGCCATTGACGAATTTGTTGCTTCCGCATTAGCAAAATATCCAAGGTCAATATAATCTTTGCCAATTTCATACACTGGCAAATTATCAATCTTTCGCTCTTGATTGATTCGCGCCAATACCGTTCGCGCAACCTGAGGAGCAACTGGGTCTGCCGCAGAATAGAACACAAACTTCAACTTTCGATTCATCAAGATTCGAAGTAAGTTTTCAAAGTGCCCCATGCTTTCGCCCCGTGTGGAGTTTGTCCAGTCCGTCTGCACAATAATGGTTTTGTCTTCAGGAACCGTCATCAAAGCGGTGTAAAAATCCTTTGATGAAGGATCAGGATCAGTCGGAATTTCAATAGTAACAAAGAGACCCAAAGAGACAAAAACAATCAAAATTGCGTACAGAATTCTTCGGTCAATTTTTTGTGATTTTTCCCAAAAGTTCATGCTGATACGCCTCCCTTTTCAAGTCCAAGCCAAATTCTTAATCCCATCGCCAAAGCACCAAGTCCAACGCCAAATTCGATTGCTCGAATCGCAGGAACCTGCATATTTGACCTTAGCCAGTTTGCGACTTCAGTGATATGAAAGTTTGCCAAAAATGGGTTTCCTGTATTCAATACTGCTTGATCAATGGCATTTCCCCAGACAAATGTAAGGGCTCCCATTAAGTTCAACATCAAAATCAAGGCCGAGGCCATCATTACCGTTGCTTCCACAGATCGAATTCGAAATGCTCGGAAGGCAGCAGACAGGATAAAGAACGCGATGATTGAAAACATCGCAGAGTCCATCTGCTGATATAGCCCATCAAAGAGTAGGTCATTGGCATAATTCACAGCTTGCCAGTTATCTCTCAGATTCAAAAGTCCATTTGCGTCAAAAAACTCTCTCATTCTCCAGTCGGCAAAACCAACGCCAACCATGATCACAAAGCTCGTTAAAAGAACAATACTGAAAACCCAGTCAACTTGGCGTCGCCGAATCTTATTGATGTGAACTCGAACTAACGAAAAAATACCAAGCCCAAGCAAAAACGCCGCCAAAGCATTAGCTACTTTTGCTACCGGGTCAATTGATTTCCCTAACCAAAAACCGATCGATTCAACTGTATTCAGGGGTACATCGGTTTCCAAATTTGCACTCACCGGTGCTGGCCAAAGAAATTTAGCCACAAAGACAAATCCTGCCAAGAATGTGAAAACCGTGACAACTGTTCTTCGAAACTGCGAAGGAACCAAACTAATCAGATACACAAGGCCAGCACTGGCTATAAAGGCAATGGCAAGCCACATCACAAGTTGACTAGAACCAGGTTCCAAACGCCAAAAATTAGGCGTGGATTGCGCAAAACCATTAAAAAAGTTAAGCATTATTCGCCTGCTTCCTTAGCTTCAGCAGCTTTTGCTTCTTCCGTTTTTTCCCGTTCAACTTTCAGTTGTTCTTCGGTCAAACGAGGGTTAAAGAGATGATGCGTAAACATATCTGATTTCTTCTTTCTATCAATCTTGCCGGATTCGTTTTCTACAAATGTAGCTGCGCCATCTTTTGTTGTCCAATGCCCATTCGTTTCTTGGCCGAACTCAAAAGTATTTAGAAATATCCCAAAAATAATCGCCGCCGTAATGGCCAACTTGCACCAATCTTGGCCAACTAAACTTCCTGTAAGAACTGGCTCGCGAGTCAAATAGGCCGAAGCCGCATAAAATTCATCACCAATCAAAACGTAGTCGCAGGCGGCAATAAAAAACGGAGTTTGAGAGGTTTGCGTCGATCCAGCAACTTGAATGGCCCCAATTGAGTTTGAAGTTTCGGCAAAAATCAGTGACTCTGCGTAAAAGGCCCCCAGCAAAAACGTAGCGGCAACCTTCTCTCTTAAAATCATTCCAGAAACACCAGCGGCAAAAGCAAACTGTTGATCACTAATGTACTGAACTGAATCAACCGAATATCGATCACCCATTCCTTGCTGAGTGTAAACGTCTCTGATAACTTCTTGTGCAACGGCGTAGACCGCGGCATTTGCACAGCAAAGTCGAATCGGCGTTGAAAACTGAGCTGCCGTTTTTGTAACTTGGGCAAAAATATTCACGGCCTGAACAGAAACCGCATCCAAAACCCCGATCCCTGGAACCATCAAAATGGGACGACCCATTTCCGTGGCTCTTCCAACGGCATCATCAATGGCGTTCAAACCCGAAATCCTTCGTATAAACAACTCTTTCTTACTTGTCCCTGCCCGATAAATATTGAACAGAATAAAAAAGGCCATTAAGATTGGAACTGCCACCCCAATCCACCCAGTGTCTAAATATTGCATTTAAGCCGTTGTCTCCTCGGTAGCTGTGCCACCGTCCGCGTCGTCATCTTTAGATTCTAAAGACTGAATAAGTTGCTCAAAATTGTCGCGTTGCATAAAGAAACGCCCATAGTCATGTACGTTTGCCATGCCAAGCATGGGTGCCAAAAACGGAGTCAAAGCAATTGAAGCCTGCCCAAAAACATTGGCAAGCGGCTTATGCATTTCTAAAAACATCACAGCCGGAACCTCCAAGCCACGCTTTTTTATCTGCTCAGTCATCTTTGCCATCAGTTTGTCCCTCTCCTCCGGCGTCAATTCCTCTGTCCAATACGCATCCATAATTTTTTATAAGTTCAGATATTGTGACCAATAACTGCTCCTGGTTGCCAGAAAATCTTAATCTAACGCCTCTAAAAACATCCATTCGTGATGCAGTTTGTAAGGGTGAGAGCAAAAGTACGCCATTTCGCAACTCTGCTCTCTTAACATCTTTCCAAAGAAGAACTGTTCGACTAAGACCTATTCTTACTTCAGACTGCTCAGAATCCAAACGGTAACGCCAAGGCAAGAAGATTTCAGCCGTTGAAAAAACTACTACTCCAATTGCCAAGAGAGAAGCCACTATACTTTTCAGCAAAACTAAGCCAAGAACTCCTGCAACAACTGCAGCAAGGAGAACTGGAAACCGCTTCTCCGGATGAAGCTTTCCATAATGAACGCTCCATTCAATCGGCAGATCTCCGTTGATCTGGGATCGAGACTCTTTCTCAGACATTATCGCCAGTCGCTAAATAGACTACTTATCGATTGATTGAGGTGAATCCGCCGAATCGCTTCGCCAACAAGTGGCGCACTCGGCAATACCGTTAACTTGGGAAACTGCTTTTCATTTCCTAAAGGATGAGTATCAAGCGCGACAACTTTGCTGACGACTGAATCCTGCAATCGCTGGGATGCATTTCCACTAAAAACAGCATGAGTGCAGCAACACATCACTTCCGTAGCTCCACGTTTCATCAAGGCTTCCGCACCGTTAATAATCGACCCCCCAGTGTCAACCATGTCGTCAATCATCACACATCTTTTGCCTGAAACATCCCCAATAATCTCAACAATATCAACCTTGTTCGGTTCGGGCCGGCGCTTGGCAATAATCGCAATTGGTGCTTTCAACATTTCCGCTAATGAGCGAGCTCTTCCAACTCCTGCTACATCCGGACTCACAACCACAACATCGTCCATATTCGCAAATCCTTCATTAACAAAATGCCGACCAAGTATTGGTCCTCCATAAAGGTGATCAACTGGAATATCAAAAAATCCTTGAATTTGCTCAGCGTGTAAGTCAACTGTAACAACACGTTGAGCACCAGCTCGAACAATCAAATCTGCAACCAATCGCGCCGTAATCGGCTCCCGAGGTTTAATTTTCTTATCCTGGCGTGCATATCCATAATATGGCATCACAACCGTCAAACGTTGAGCGCTGGCGCGGCGGAATGCGTCCAACATAATCAACAACTCCATCAACGAATCGTTTACTGGAGCACAAGTTGGTTGAAGAATAAATACATCGTTGCCTCGGGCACTTTCATCAACCATTAAACGGATTTCGCCGTCGCTAAAGCGAGTAGACGTCATTCGGCCGAGTTCTATCCCTAAATAGTCCGCAATCTTGAGACCAAGCTCACGATGCGCATTACCAGCGAAGAGCTTCATGCCCGTCAAATTTTGTCCGACTTGTTCGTTTTTGTTTTCCGCCATGCTTGAAACCATCCATCTTTCGTTACCTGCTTACCACGGCCAATCGCCATAGCACCATCAGGAACATCCTCTGTAACAACACTCCCCGCTGCAATCATAACTTCGTTACCAATCGCAACCGGAGCAATCAATGTGGAATTACTTCCAATAAAACAATCATCCCCAATCTGAGTCTGATGCTTACTAAATCCATCGTAGTTGCACGTGATTGTTCCCGCGCCTACGTTCGTGTTCTGACCAATTGTTGCATCACCCATATATGTCAAATGAGAAATACTCGATCCAGCCCCAATATCTGATTTCTTTGTCTCAACAAAATTGCCAACTTTAACCTTGTCGCCTAAAACTGATCCCGGCCGGATATTTGAAAACGGACCAACTTTGACTCCATTTCCAATCACTGCTTCGTTCATGTGAGACATAAAAACATTGCAATTATCGCCAATCACCGAACTTCTAATCATGTTCCCTGGCCCGATATTGCAATCTTGGCCAATCACAGTCTTTCCAGTAATCACGCAATTGGGTTGAATTACAGATTCCATACCAATCTGCACTTCTGGACTAATAAAAGTTGATTGAGGGTCAACAATTGTCACACCACTGGCAGATAGTTCGCGCAACACCCGTGTTTGTAATATCCCCGCTGCTTCGCTCAGTTGCCACCGATCATTCACTCCTCTAAATTCGTCGGGATCATCACTAACTACAGTTTCAATTTCACTCCCTTCCGCTACAAGATGCTTGATCAAATCGGGCAAATAATATTCGCCTTGGGAATTGTCGTTTTTGACCAACGGCAAAAGACGACGAAGTGCATCCGAATCGAAGCAATAAACCGCCGGATTCATCTCACAAATATTCAATTGCTCAGGAGTGCAATCCTTATGTTCAACAATGGCAATTACCTGGCCTGCTTCATCACGAACAATTCGACCATATCCGGTTGGATCATCAATCAAACAGGTAGCCATGACGCAAGGAGCAGAGGTTTCATGCTGCAAATCGACTAGCTTCTTAAGCGTCTCGCCTCTCAACAAAGGCGTATCGCCCGCCACAATTAAAACAGAACCAGAAAAATTTTCTAACAATGGCAATGCCATTTGAGCGGCATGTGCTGTCCCCAGTCTCTCCGACTGCACCGCGTATTGTACGGATTCTCCCAACACCTCGCGAACTTGATCAGCTCCATGTCCAATGACAACAACCTGCTGTTCAACGCCTACCGATTCCAAAGCCTTCAAAATCCAAACAAGCATCGGACGGTCGCAACAGGCATGCAACACTTTTGGGACAGAACTCTTCATCCGAGTTCCCTGCCCAGCCGCGAGGACGATTGCCGCGATTTTCGCTTCCACTAGGGAAAGAACCATACCCGCTACGAGCGATTCGGAGTAGCATGTTTGCCTATGGCATTGTATGTGTCGCAGCACCCCTTAGCCCTGCATTTGTTGACTACTCTGCGCGATAAAACAACAGATCCTCACCGTTTCCGGCATGCCGCACGCACCTTATCGACAATTTTAGCTATTGAATCCACTACAAATTTAATCACGGCCGCCAAAGCAATAGAAACTCCGGTGGAAAAAACATTGGGGAAAACTCTTTTACAAGGTCTCGCCTGTGTCCCGGTTTTGCGAGCCGGACTTTCAATGCTCGAACCAGTATTGGAAATCTTCCCCGATGTTGCCGTCGGTTACATCGGACTACAAAGAGACCACGACACGGCAATTGCCGCAAAGTATTACGAGAACTTGCCAAACATGGAGGGCAAAGTTGCTCTCTGCCTCGACCCCATGCTTGCAACTGGCGGATCAGCTTCTGACGCAATCACCTTGATTAAAAGTCAAAATCCTGTTCAAATCAAAATGGTTTGCGTAGTTGCCGCTCCCGAAGGCGTCAATAAACTCCAAAAAGATCACCCGGATGTCGACATCTACACCGCATCCTTAGATCGAGAACTCAATTCCCAAAAATATATTTTGCCCGGATTAGGCGACTTTGGAGATCGACTCTACGGCACCGACTAAATAAAGGAGGCTTAAAAAAGCCTCCCGAATCGTACTTACCAGCGAGTCTCAACTGTAAAAGTAATCTTTTTGACTTCATTCGCATTGAGCTTAACAACATAGCGATAAGTATTACTATCGATCGAAACCGGTGTCACACTGGAAGCCGTTATCTTGTGTTCACCCCAGTACCGTTCAATGAGCTCTACGGATTCCGGAACATCTTTTCGATTTCTAAATTCAACTTCAAATGATTCAACTGCACCACGGTTTGAGTCCGCTACCCGAATATAGTTAAAGCTTGTGCGCTTCCGCGTAACTCTAACATCAAAAGCCTGACCAACTAAAATCGAGAGCTTTTCGTCTTTTGGAGTGTGATCAATCTGGTTTTCACCAATCATTTGCATAGAGCCAGTTGAATCCGGTTGAAACACTTTGACCGTTCCTTTGGGAAGCGCAATTCCCAACTGGTTTGCAGCATCATTCACAAAATCAATGAAGATGTTTGGCTTCATATCTGGCTGATTAAAATCACCTGGATTGGGTCGATATCCCCGATAAGTGTTCATTGCCGGATCAACGACTAACCTCCGCGTAAACTTAACTGCGCTTGCTTCTAACAAGTTAAGCTGCTTAATTTCCTTGTCTCTTATCGTTGTCGACCTTGGCAATGTATAAAGATGGTAGTCCGCAAAAGATTCTGCCTGCATAGCATCCTCCATCATCGACTTTGACTGAATTCCACCCAAGCCTCCACGTGGCGAATTTTGCACACGATTAACATCTCCCGCAAGAAGCTTCAATTTTGCATTTTCATAGGTAGTACCAGAATAGTTATTCATAGTTACCCAGCCCTTAACATCGCCCTGTAATCCAGATTTATCTAACGAAATCACATAATCAGCCTTCCAAGACATTCCTCCCGTTAAGTAAGTCATGGCAACCGTGTTTGCTCCTGCTCTTTTCGAATCAACCGTCCATACCAACGTAGGTTTGCTTATCAACTCGTTTGGTATAGAATTCACTTCAATCTCTCCCGATGGGTTCAAAAGAATTCGACCATCATCAGTCTTGATTACCATTCCGTTATATGAATATCTCTGATTACCATTCTCATCGCTCACAATGGCACTGGGCGCACTCATCAAAGTCCCGATAATCGACTGCATTTGCCCATTGGGAAGCACCCGATTCAATGTAATTTTTTTACCAACCGCTTTATTCAAAATTGCTGTCGTACTAATCAAATCGTACTGATAATTCTGCTCCCAGACTGTAAATGAACCCGGAGCGGACAAACTCCTTATAGAAACACTGTTCGCCTCAATCATTGCGGCAACATCTTCAACTTTTATCAGTTGATTGCCAACTGTCAAATTAAAAACTCGTTGCTCTTTCACCAACGCATAACCACCGTTATACACGGTCAATTCCGGCCCAATTTGTGGCTGTGCCATTACCGATGCCAACACATAAGATAAAGAAATCATAATTGTCTCCTCACAATCACCAGACGCCTAACACATCAAGAACGTGTCAACCTAGCCCGTCTCCTCGTCAGTTCCAAAGGTACGATGTTTGTATATGAAGGCAACCTTCAAAGACCACGCTCTCAAAAGCCTCCAACAGGCCAAAGACTGTTATGCGAAAGATTTAAAAGCTATGCAAGAGGGCCAAATCACCGAATCCTGCGGTGGATCAGCTCGTTCCGCGTGCGACTTTTCTTATGAAGTTGCGGTGGTCAACCACAGAATCCTCGCTCGAATGAAAGGTGAAGACCCTGGTGCATGGCCATTTGCTGATGGGTGGGCCGTTGCTCCAGAAGATTATCGATCAGTTTCCGCTATTGCCACCAATGTCGATGATTCGATTAAAAGCATGATGAGCCTAATTGAATCCTTTGACGAAGATAAAATTACTGAGAAATTCACAGTTCCCGGTCAAACCGAAGAAACAAGTATTGGCGAGCTGGCCGTGTTTGCATCAATGCACATCATGTACCACGCCGCTCAACTCAATTTCATACAATCCCTCGCCGGCGACTTAGAAGTTCACTGGCACTAAAAAACCAGTTTCAAGCGAGCAAAAAAAGGCCAATAAATAATTTATTGGCCATTTTTCGTTACTGAACTAATCGACGACGAGCTTCAATTTGCCGAACATGACGCTCCGTATGTGCAGGTAGAAACATCAAGAAATCAGTCAAATTTAACTTGACAAAAGAAACTGTCGGATTCTCAAACTTTTGTTGCAAATTAGAATCCTCAGCCCGCTTAATTACTTCCAAAAATTCTTGATGCAACTCTAACCATCGGTCTACGATCATAAGATCACAATGCGAACGATTAGGAACCAAAACTTTAGGAGCTGGAGCATTTCCCTCCGGCCCCGCACCTTTAATGAGAAGCTTCCCGATAACACTTGGTTTCGGGTCTTTGCCACTCGCTCCTTCGCTACTGTCAATCAGTGGCGTTACAATTCTCAAGTAAGGCTCATGAGATAACAACATGTGGTCAACAATCCCCCCCAGTGTCCAAGCATGACCCTCCATGCGCCGATTAAACTGCTCGTCAGAAATCCCACTCAAGGCATCGGGCAATCTCTCGATTTGTGAGCTCAGCTTTTTAACTGTGGATTGAACAAGCTCAATCTGATTCATAGTTAAGTTTTACTCTAAAAACATAAAGAAATCCGAGTTTTGAACTTACAATTCCCTTTTGTGTTAGTTGAAACCTGAACTAATCATGGAAATACTTCATTTCAAAAAAGCCCAAAACCAATCAAGAGAGTACAGAATCATTTGCATTGTTGCTGTCTGATTTGGATATAGTAATTCTGTGCCGAGCAATCTAGATTTCGATTACGATCTTTGGGCAAACAAGAAATGGGCAAGTTTCTGTGCCGCTCATCCCGAACATGAAAGATTTGCCGAAGTCTTACTCCATATTCTCAACGCGCAATGGGTTTGGGTTCGCCGAATCATTATTGACCAAAAACTGGAACTTTCATTGCCTGAAAAACCAACAGTCGCTACCGAATCAGCTTTTGTCTTAATGAGTTCACTATGGAATCAAGTCGAGCCGGTCGTATCACCGACAGCTGAAATTGATTACAACAATCTTGCCGGAGAGCGATTTTCAAATTCATACTCCGAAATTCAAAGACACGTCGTCAACCACGGCACGTATCATCGAGGACACCTCAGGGGCTTAGCTGAAGCTGCCGGAATCGATACTTTTCCCGAGTCCGACTACATTCTAAAAGTAAGAAGAGATCTAGGGCCAGACCGCTAATCTTTGGCTTTAACTTCGCTCGGAATCGAAACCTTCATTCCTTCTTTTACGCCAAGTTTTGAAAAGAGACCAGATTTCACTTCTAGCGCATACTTTGAATCCTTCTTGCTTGAATAATCCGTGTATGTATCAAATGCCTTCATTGTATAAATGGTGTTAATGGATCCATTCGCACTGATGTAAGCGATATCTAAAGGAACATAAGTATTCTTCATCCAAAATCGCAATGGCTCGTCATTTTTGAATACAAAAATCATCCCTTGCTTCTCGGTAAAATCGCTATCTTTCAGGAACATCATCCCTTCTTGACGCTTGGCTTCTTCATCCATCACCCAGACTTTTAAGGAGTGCTTTTCATCAATCTTCAAATCAACTTTCATCAGATCTTTAAGTTGAAAACTACGCTCTCGGACAATTCGTGGAATGACATCCTGATCCTGCACTTGGCCATTCTGGGCAAAGAGAACAAACGCGACGGCTGAAAACATATCCATATTCCTAATTTACTAAACGTTTAAGTTCGGTCTTAGCTACACCTTACCAGGAGAAAAGCTATTCCACTTTGTTTCAAAGTCAGATATCTTTTCATCATATTGTAATGTCGTCCCGACTAAATCGAGTCCTGCAAGCAACTGTTCCTTGGTCGCAGCATTGATTTCAAATCGTGCAACATGTTCACCGATCGTAACCGTTTGATTTGGCAAATCAACCGTAACGACTGCGCCATTTCCAGATTCAACTAAAGGCTTGTGTGCTTCCGCCGAAAGCTCAACCAAGAGCAGCCCGCAATTTGCGCTATTCTGTCGAAAAATGTCGCTGTATCCCGGAGAATCCTCATCTTTTCGAGCAATAACAACAACAAATCCTGCTTGCTGAATCGACCAAACTGCATGCTCGCGAGACGAACCGCAACCAAAATTTGTCCCTACAACTAAAATTGAAGCCCCTTCAGCTTCCGGTTGATCTAACGGAAAACACGATTCCTGGCTCCGAACATCTATAAAAAGCTTCTCGCCATAGCCAGTTTTTGTTACCATTGTCAAAAACCTGGCCGGAATAATCCGATCCGTATCAACATGATCTTGATCGTATACGGCTATTCGGCCCTTGTGGATACTAAAACCACTCATAGTTGCAAGTGAGCATACTCGCTTGGCAAGGCTAGCTCCAGGGGCCGATTGTCAGAACCAGCATGATCAGTTAGCAGTTTCTCATACGCCTGAGTTGAAATTGAATATCCACCTAAGCTCGTTAAATGGGAATTCATGATTTGAGCATCAAAGACTTTTATTCCAGATTGCCGACAAGCATCAACGAAAAACTTCAAAATGATCTTGCTCATGTCGGTCTTACGATGAAACATCGATTCAGCACAAAATATATCTCCAATCTGCAATCCGTAAACACCCCCAACAAGCTCGTTTTCAATCCAAATTTCGGCCGAATGTCCCCAGCCAAGCCGATGTGCCTCCCCGTAAACTCTTAGAAAATCATCGCTTAGCCAGTTATTCCCACGTTCTCTAAAACACCCCTTCATGACATCAATAAACGCATGATTGAATGAGATTCTAAATCCCCCTTTACGAATCGCCTTTGCTAATGAACGCGAAACATGAATACCATCGATCGGCATAAGGCAACGTCTGCGAGGTTGAAACCATTCCACCTCATTTTCCTCCTCTTCCGTGGTCATCGGAAACCACCCTTGTCGATAAGCATTCCAAAGCATATCAACTGTTAACTCCTCACCGTACAATCAAAATCTCCTTAAAGAATCTTTTATTATCATTGGGAACCTTAACCATATCATTTGGTATTACAATATCTGAAATGACTGCAAAAGAGCTAATCACCGCCCAACTCGACGATACAAAACTCCAGGTTTCAAAAGTATTCGAAGGCATACCAGAAGACGGTTGGGATCAAAGTTCAAATCCTCAAGCCATGTCGCCCCGCCAAACTTTAGGACATTTAACCGAATGTTGCATGGCAATGTTGGCCGAGGATCCTCATACCTACGAATGGGGATCATTTGATGCATCTGGATTGTCCCATCAAGAGCTCATGGCCAAATATAACGATCTTCGAGCCCAATGTGTCCAAAAATGCACAGAATCTTCTGAAGACGAAGTCATAAATTCAGCCTCTAACTTCATTGCATTACATGAAGCCTATCACGTTGGTCAATTAGCAACCTTGCGCCTCGCCCTCGATCCAGACTGGAATGCCTACTCCATCTACGGCATGGAATAACAAAAATTCTGACCCGCGGGGAATCATCCTCGCGGGTAACCTGAAATCGTATGCCCCAACTGATTTTGGTTCGTCACGGACAATCCTTATGGAACCTCGAAAATCGATTCACTGGCTTTGTTGATGTCCCTTTAACGGAAACCGGGATTCAAGAAGCAAAGAGAGCCGCAAAACTCCTTGCTGGCTACAAAATCGATGTTGCCTACACCAGCGACCTTCGAAGAGCGCAAGACACTCTCTCCACAATTCTAAATGAACTGGAACTGAATGTGCCTGTCATCCGAGACTCAGCAATCAAAGAGCGAGACTATGGCGACCTGGCCGGACTGAACAAAGACCAAACCCGTGAAAAATATGGCGATGATCAAGTCCACATCTGGCGCAGAAGCTACGATGTCGCCCCTCCAAACGGCGAGTCGCTAAAAGATTGCCGCGAAAGAACACTGCCATTCTTTGAGCGAGCAATTCTGGGTGACATCGCTCAAGGCAAAAATGTACTAGTCGTCGCTCATGGTAACAGCAATCGTTCCATGGTAATGGCTATAGAAGACATGACTCCCGAACAGATTTTAGCAACGGAACTGGCAACCGCAATCCCCAGAATCTACGATCTGAATCCAGACGGGTCAATGAATACAGTAGTCACCCTTGGCTAATGCGTTTCGGGGAGTTTGGTAACCGAAACAATCAAATCTCCCCGAACGGTTTTCATCACAACTCCCATACCTTTTGTCACTTTTCCAAAACAAACGTACTTCCCATCAAGGCGTTTATTGTCCGCTAAGTTAATAAAGAACTGGCTATCTCCGCTGTCATCACCCGGAGACTCCAATGCAATTCCAATGGTTCCCTTTAAATGAGAAAGATTGTTTTTCTCAAATGGAATAGGTTGACCATAAGTCGATTCCCCTAATCCCTCAGTGCCCCCCATTTCCCCCGGTTTTAGCCTCGCCTCTTCCCTCGTCCAAGTCTTACTATCCGGGTCGCCACCTTGAAGAACAAATCCCGATACCCGCCGATGGAACAACATTCCATCGAAAAACTTTTCCTCCACCATCTTTAAAATATGGGCGCTAGTTCGGGGGGCTTCATCCGTGTTTAGTTCAACTTGAAAAGTTCCCTTATTCTGAACAGAAAACTCAATGACAGGAAAAGAATTCGAATGGGCATGCAGCACGGCGCAAGTAGCCAAAGCTAAAAACATAAATAGAATCTACACCCGATTCAATTCAAAATGCAATAAAAAACTCAGTTTCTACTTGGCAACTCGTCGGATTTCAAAGTATTTTCTAACTCGTTCAATCTTGATTCCAAATCATCTGCCAAGGCTTCTGGCGATTCTTCATTTTGGCTTGCCTGATTGATCATCGTGCCGAGTAAAAATCCAGCCGCTAATCCAATAAACAAAAAACTCAAACTTCGTCCCACGTCTCTATTATACGATCTTAAACCGGTCGTAAAGGGGCTGGACTGGAAAAGTGAGTATTGTCGTAAAAAGGAATCGACATTCTTCTTGCATATTCTGCCGATTTCCTTAGAATTACCCCTGCCCCTGAATTCAGAGGAGAACCAACACCAATTTGAACATAAGCTTGTTCAACAATGATAGGAGGCTCCTTATGACCTTTCCAGTAAAGAACTGTCCTATAAACCACCATTCCAGGATTTACTTGGTAAGGCTCCGCTAAAACAACAACCGCATCAATCTCACCTAAAGAGCCTGCAGTATTGCGCTTAAACAAACCTTGTCCTTCTCGCCTCCGATAGGTTCGATTACGGAGGTTTATTGTCATCCGTTCACTACTCAATTGACCCCAAAATCCGCCGACAAAAACCAATGGGCCAACCCAAATCCTGACAAACGAAGGCAAAATCGAACCTGGACCAAATTGCAACCACGAAACAAAAATGGAAAGAAAAGCCCATGCTCCAAAGGCCATACAAACCCAAGTCAAAACTTCATACCAACGTGGAGGAGCGAATACTAACCAGGTCTCCTTTCCATATCGACCAGTCAAAGGAGTCTCAAGCCCGACCTTCCATCTTGCTGATCGAGCAAAAACTCCATGTCCTTCATGCCCCCTGGGCTCATTTTGCATGCGTTCCTAAACTCTATCAGGTTTTTAACAAAAAAATAGAGAAGACTTTTTCAAGCCCTCTCCAAAACATTTTTTTTTCGTTAAAAATTTAGTTTTTTGACACTGGTTCACCCGACAAATGCTTGTCGCGAGAACCAAATACACCTTGCTGCTCGCGTCTACGTCTTCGAACCAATAATGCTTCCCTTGCCATATCTAAATGATACAACGCCGTCGCATTCTCTTCGCATCCAAGATCTCGACCTTGAAAATCCAATAACTTGCTTTGGATAACCTCAATCAAGTCTTCAACTCTGCATCCATTCACTCCCACCAGATCAGGGTTGCCATGTTGAAAAGTAACACTAATAAACGGCTTTTCAACGTGCGCTTCTGAACCATCAAGGTGGCGGAACTTTTCCATGTTCTCACTCATATTGATGACCTCCTTTGGAAATTAAACTGAATCCTTTGCAGAAGCCGAAACTTCTTCAGGGACTTCCGGATTTGTAGCTTTAAAACGAAGCTTTTGCATGGCTTCTGTTAATTGTTCCATCTCTTTCTTTCGACCAGGCCCCAGAGTCTGCAACTCATTTGGGGTCAATCGATCAAGGGAAGATTCCATCCGATTAACAATAACTTTGGCTTCATCTGCCAATTTGGCGAACGATTCCGCCTTTTCACATCGAGGACGATCAGATCGCTCCACAATGCTCGCTTTTCTCATAATTTGACTAACAAACGACATAAACACCTCCAGGCCGTTGCGGTCGGGGAGACTGGCTTGGGATCAGTCTCAAGACTTCTTGATTGCGCCTACGAGGTTAGCTGTCGGGTTAGGTTCAAGAACAACCTCCACACGGTATATTGTGTAGTTCACCCCACTTGTTGGGTCCCCCGTTCTGAGCGATAGCTCAAATTCGACGTGATTCCATTATACCGGATCAAACCAAGTTTTTGCTGGGAACATAATGCCTAATAGGCCAATATACGGGTACTCTATTTAGACAATGATCGAAATACTGGCTGGTTTAATTATCCAATCGCAAATTCAAAACGAAACCGAGTTTTCGTTCGATGGAGCGGGAATCAAACTCCAAGGAGTACTCACAACTCCAGCCGAAAAACCAAAAGCAACGATCGTCATGATGCCCGGATCAGGGCCAACTGATCGCGACGGAAATCAACCTCCTTCGGTCATTACAAATGTCCTCAAAGATCTTTCTAATAGTTTGGTTGATGGCGGATTTGCAACACTCAGATTTGACAAGAGGCCAGTAGCCCGATACCAAAATCAATGGCCAAAGACAATAGCCGAACTATCTCCCTATTTCAATCTTAACAATCATTTGCAAGATGCTAAAGCTGCCATTGCCTACGCATCTGAAAATCCAAAAACCAAAGAAACCCCTGTTTATCTACTCGGCCACAGCGAAGGCGGGATGTTTGCCATCGCCCTGGGGCAAGCCGTCAATGCAAAAGGGATCATTCTTTTGGCTGCACCCGGTCGAAATATGGGAGATATCCTGATTGACCAAGTCAACGCAAGCATAAAAAAAGCACCAATTTCAACAGAGCAAAAAGAAATGTACGGCACTGAAATGGCAAGAATCATTGGTGAATTACGAAAATCAAATTCAGTCCCCAAAAATGTTCCTATCGGACTCAAATCTCTGTTTAACGAAAGCGCTATTGATCTTCTTCACGACTACATAACGTTCGATCCAAAACCATTCGCCGAAAAATTCCAAGGATCTGTCCTTATTCTAAACGGTTCAAAAGACATCCAAATCGATCCTATCAAAGATGCAAAACTCCTCTATAGTTACTTCAGCATAAGAAAAGATAAGAAAACAGAGATTGAAATCATAGATGGAGTCAGCCACAATTTCAAAGTAGTAAAAAGCGATACCGACCCCGCCTTTTCCGGGCCACTCATCCCTTCGCTTTCCGAAAAAATTAAGAGCTTCTTAAACTCAGAAAACTGAGTCTAAGAAGCCATCGATTTGATTAGGAAATTTTCTTTTGAAAACCCGACCAAACTCTTTTGACGCCAAATCCTAAACTCAAGTTAAGATCAAGCATAGGATTGTCTTTTTCATTATCTGCCATGACTCGAATTCCACCCAACGACTTTGCATTTTGCAAGTTCTGAACTTTGATCGCTGTTGCCAAGCCTTGACGCCGATGTTCTCGCTTTACGGCTGTCAATCCTGTATAGAATTGCTCCGGCACGGCCTCCGATCGAAACAACATCGTAGTCGCAACAATCTCTTCACCATCCAAGACAACTAACATCGTTGGCCAGCTTTCTTTCTCTATCAGAAGCTGCTTCTGATAACCTTCAAATGGAGTCTGCTTCTTTTCCCAAGGGACAGGAACATCCTGAAACAAATCCCATTCCGCCTGCCAATACCGCATCATCCAGTCATCAGGAAATACTTTCGACAAATCTACCAAATTCAAAATTCGATAACGAGAATAGTCAACTTTTGCCACGTCATCCTCAAACTGAGATTCATTAAAGTGTTGCAAATCGAGTTCTGATTCTGGATTACGCTGTGTTTCAAGAAACTTCGCTGATTTCAAAGATTCAATTTGCCAATAAGCGTAATCAGGCATCCACATTTCAATTGTTGTCGCTCCGGCCACCTTTGCCGATTTTTCTATTTCCGAAAGCTGAAACAAGCCTTCTTCAAGTTCAATACTAGGCACTAGCCAATCAACCTCAAAATGTCCCGGGTCAGTCTGCCAGTAAGCCTCTTTGATTCTCATGACACCAGAATCTTTTCCGTTGATATTTATAATTTGAACTTGCTTGAACTTGTCATCCGGCCAAATTGAATCATGCTTTTCATACTCGTCATAAGTGATGCTTCGCTCCGGCAACAGCTCATTTCTAATTTCGATATACTTTTCAACATCATTTTTCGAGGTCAAATCTCGAAAAATGGATTTACAATTAAATTCCATTTCTTTTTTGTTAAAGTGAGGGGATGGCCCAGAAAAACCATCTGTTTTCCCAGGAAAATGAATCAATATCCGGTTTCTAAAACCGAATCAAAAGTGAGGAAAGGTTAAAATTTTGCATATTCATTGACCTCCAAAAACAATCTTTTGTAAACAAAGACTACGAAAATATACCTCGCAAACAAAAAAACCACCCAGAAAAACAAGTTTCTAGGTGGTTTCGCTTTCAATTCTTAGTCAATAACTTCAACTTCAACGGGAGCAACCATACCAATTCTTGCGCCCTCGCTTAACAACAGGCGAATCGCTTTTATCCCGTCTTCTCCCATGTCTCGCGTTCGCTCATTAACATACATTCCAACAAATTCATCGCTGGTTGCAACATCCATACCACGTGCAAACTTTAATGCATATTCAAGCGCTGTCTCGCGATTGTTCAATGAAGCTTCAATAGATTCTCGCATACATCGGCTGACTTCAATACACGCCGCTTCACCCAAATCCTTGCGAACAACATTCACGCCAAGCGGCAAAGGCAAACCGCCTGTCTTTTTATTCCACCACTTGCCCATATTAGCCAGCTCGACTAAACCTTCTTTTTCAAAAGTCAACTGGCTCTCATGAATGATCAGGCCAGCTTTATATTTCTTAGATTGGATGGCTGGAACAATCTCATCAAATGGGACAATTTCATACTTCGGCTTCACTCCCGGACCATAAGTGTCTTCAAACCACAAATTCAATTGTAAAAACGCGCTTGTCAAAATCCCAGGAACAGCAATGACCAAATCTTTAAGTTCATCATTCGAAATCTGAGTTTCAGCCACAATCATCGGCCCGTAATTGTCGCCAAAGCTGCCCCCGTGCCGGAGCAAAGCGTACTTGTCACTTACCGATGCAAAAGCATGTACGCTAACTGCACTCGATTCTAACTTCCCTTCTTTTGCCCAATCATTTAAGGTTTGAATGTCTCGCAGAATATGTTCAAACTCAAATTCGCTCTTGACCGGGCCCTCGGCCAATCCCCAAAACATAAAGGCGTCATCTGAATCTGGTGAGTGTCCGAGTCGAATTTTCATTTTCACCTGAAAGATACACCGGAAGACGCCCGGCCCCGGGGACCTTCCCCCAAACAGCAATCGCATTTTCGTTCAAATCCGGAGCATATCGACAGGTTTTTTGTCACAATGAATGTATGGTTCGCTACACAGACAAGTTAGATTCCATAACGCCCGCTAATTTAGTTGGATTTTTTGAAGGTTGGGAATCCCGCCCAAGCCCCGAAACCCATATGCGACTTTTGGAAGGAAGCAGCGAGGTTGTGCTAGCAATCGATGAGGAGAAAGTTGTCGGATTTATCACCGCCATTTCCGATGGTGTCTTAAGCGCATATATTCCACTTTTAGAAGTCCATTCGGAATATCGCAGCCAAGGTATCGGAAAAGAACTTGTCAGGCTCATGCTCCTTAAACTAAACGACTACTATATGGTGGATCTAACGTGCGACCCGGCACTTCGAAATTTTTATATGGAACAAGGCATGTCTGCCCTGACTGCAATGTCTAAACGAAACCGAAAAAATCAATCGGGCCGAAACTAAAAAGCTCCTTCCAATATTGAAAGGAGCCTTTACAATTAACACGCAATGTCAAACTTATGCTTTCTTTCTGCGCTTTGCCAAAAGTGCAGCCAAACCACCGCCAACTAAAATCATAGTTGCTGGTTCAGGAACTGGATTTAAGTTATAACCAATAACATCGAAAGCAAGCTCATCATTAGCAGAAACCGCCATCAACTCGCCAGGAGCTGCCGTCGGATCCATAATCCCTAAACCGAGATTGTCTTTCCAGTGGCTTGCTTGGTTATCTCCACCAGGACCACCACCATTGGAAAACTGTGCGCCCATGGTAGCTCCACCATCAATCGAGAATCTCTTAGTTGCTGTTCCTGCAGTAAACGCTCTTTCGTTGCTGCCTCCGATGTTCTGATAACGGAAAAAGTCAAGTGGTCGAAGTCGGAAGTTATTTTCAGATGAACTACCGCCAGAGTTCGCCAATCCATCAACCCCGCTCACAAATCCCATACCATGACCGATTTCATGTGCTGCAACACCAACTAAATCAAACTGACCGCCGGTAATGCCATTGGTAGGATCAAAATCCCATGAAAAGCCTGAGCTAAAAGTAATGTCAACATCAATATTGTTATCGCTTGCCGCCCACAATCCTAAAGCTCTGGCATTCGCCAAGTTCAACGTAACATTGGTGTTGTTTGCAGAAGCATTATTGTCCAAATATGGAGTTGTAGAACCACCATTCTGGCTGGTGTAGTTCATATATACACCAAATGATGAACCCGCATCTAAACTGTTAACTGCCGTAGTGTCATTAGCTGAAGTTGCATCCGCAACCATTGCATTTCTAAAATTCGTATACGTAGTATTTGTGGTACTAGAACCAGCTTGACCAAGAATCCCACTGCCAAGTTGTGTCCAACCCACTCTAACATTAATCGTGATATTGTCGGTATAGCGACTCGTCCAATATTGGGAACCAGCAGCAAAAGCGTCTAAAACCGACTGTGGAACAGTGTGGTTTGCATTGGGAACAAAGTTAAAGTTAAGGGCGTGCGCTCCCGTCGACAACACCACGGCAAAAGCAACACTTAAAGCAATTTTGGGATTCATAATCATCTCCAATCCTTCCAAGGGAAGAATAAACTAAAGAGAGGATATCCCAAAAACAGCCCCACCTACGGCAAAAACCATGCCAAACAAATGTAATTGCCGGGTAAACAATAGTAAACCCGGCAATAATACTGGCAAAGTTGAACTTAACTGATTCGGCTAACTGCCGCTAATACCGATTTAACATCCGGAATACATTCAAGTTCAAGCACTCGCGCATAAGGAGTCGGAACGTTCAAACCACCAACTCGCTGAACCGGTGCATCAAGGAAATCAAAGCTCTCTTCATTAATTCGAGAAGCGATTTCTCCCGAAAATCCACCAAATTTCCAGTCTTCCTGAACAACAACGGCACGATTCGTTTTTTGAACAGATGCATTAATCGTATCCATATCTAATGGCAACAAAGATCGAACATCCACAACTTCCGCACTAATTCCTTGCTTCGCAAGTTCATCGGCCGCCGCCAAGTTCACTTGTGTCATTCGGCTATAACCAATCAGAGAAACGTCCGTCCCTTCTCGTAAAATGTTTGCCTTGCCAAAAGGAACAACAAAATTATCGTCGGTCGGAACTTCGCCTTTAATTGTGTACAAACCAGGATTCTCAACAAAGATAACCGGGTTGTCATCACGAATTGCTGTTCGCAACATTCCCGCGGCATCTTCCGGAGTCGCCGGAGCAACAACCTTCAAACCTGGACAATGTGCAAACCACCCTTCGACGCAATGAGTATGTTGAGCAGAAAGTTGCTTTGCCGCTCCGCCCGACCGCGAACCACCAAAGGACACTTGGCTTGACCACCGGTCATATAGTGAATTTTTGCCGCGTGGTTAATAATCTGGTCCATCGCCAAAATGGAAAATGACATCGTCATCATTTCAACAATTGGTCGCAATCCAGTCATCGCCGCCCCAATTGCAATTCCAGTAAATCCTGGTTCAACAATTGGAGTATCAATCACTCTTCTCGTTCCAAATTGGTCTAGCAAACCTTCAGTAACTCTAAACGTTCCTTGGTATCGACCAATGTCTTCGCCCATGATAAAAACGTCTTCATCACGATTCAATTCACTAATCATCGCATTGCGAATCGCATCGCGGAAGCTAATTTCTTGAGTTTCTGTCACTGTCGCAGCCATTAGTGTCCCTTCTCCGGTTCCATATCAGAATAAACATTGTCGTAAACTTCACTTGTATCCGGGAACGGTGAAGCATCGGCTTGGTCATAAATTGCATCGACCTTATCAATCATTTCATCATCAATGGCCTCAAAATCAGCCTTTGTGAAAATCTTGCGATCTAAAAGAACTTTTTCTAGTTTAAAAATCGGATCTCGCTTAAAGTTAACATCCTCTTCTTCTTTAGATCGATAAAGCTGACGGTCGTTATCCGCCGCACCATGTCCGCTAAATCGATAGTTCATGATTTCAACAACATAGGGCCGTTGATTTTCTCGAACGTAGTCAACAATCCGAGTGGCGTCAGCATAAACTTGCTCAACATCCATTCCGTCGACTCGTTCCGACTTGATTCCAAAAGGCAATCCTCGCTTATAAAGCTCGGTATCCGCCGCATGGTATTCCAATCGGGTACCCATCGCGAACTCATTGTTTTCAATAATGAAAATAACAGGCAAATCCCAAAGCCCGGCCATGTTCAGAGTTTCAAAGAAAACTCCAGCGTTTGAAGCGCCATCGCCAAGATAGCAAAGGGTTACGCGGTCTTCTTGTCGATACTTCGCAGCAAATGCCAAGCCACCACCAAGCGGAGTGTGACCACCAACAATTCCCCAGCCACCATAAAAACCTTTTTCGATGTCATAAACGTGCATCGAGCCACCTTTACCTCGGCTCAATCCCCCGCTTCGACCCATGATCTCAGACATTACAGCAACTGGATCACTGCCCATCAACAAAGGTTGAGGGTGATCGCGATAAGCCGTAATGACATAGTCCCAATTTTGTCGAAGGGCGGCATTCCACCCAATTGCGGTTGCTTCCATACCAATATAGGTATGCATGTATCCACCAATTTTTCCTTCACGATATGCGACGTTACATTTCTCTTCGAAACGTCGAATAAAGATCATTTGGCGATACCAGTCTTGAAGCTGTTCTGGTGTGTGTTTCTGCTCAGTTTCGGCGTGCGTTGCCACGGTTAAAATCCTCTGTTTGGAATGTTCAGCCCGCCGCCCCGTTGAGACGTGCCGAAGCAAATAATACCAGTCATCCCTTCACAATTAAGGTGACGACCCAGTATTATCAATTCTCGGAACAAATCGATAGAACTCTATCGTAGGATTCACTGAACAAGATGATCAGACTGTTATGGGTGATGGCCGCATTGTGTATGGTTGGGACATTCTTTGTCACAACGGCAACGGCCCGTCGTGACGAAATTAAGTCTGTAGATTTATTAAGACAAGCCGCAAAGCAAGCAACATTCAACGACAAATGGCATGAAGTCGAAAGCAACCTCTTGCCATTAGTGGAAAAAGAAAAAGCCTCCGCCAGCGACAAGTTCCTACTCGGATTCTCCCTACATAAGCAAGATCGAATCTCTGATGCTCGAAAATGGTTTATAGAAGCCGAAATCGGCGGCTATTCCAATGACATGACCCAATACAATCTTGCGTGCGGATATGCCCGGCAAAGTCAAACTCAGCTTGCCCTAGATCATCTAGAAGCCGCAATAAACAATGGATTCACAGATTCAAAGTGGATTTCAAAAGATCCCGATTTAAAATCAATCCGCGAAAATCCTCAGTTCAAAGTACTAGTCAGTAAAGCAAAAACACTTTGCGATCGCAAATCTAAAACAACAAAAAAATAAGTCTATTTTTTGATCTAATCTTTCGAATCTGCCCTTAAACTTGTCAGAATAATGCCACATGGCTTGGATGTCTGATCCTTCGGCGTGGGTTGCTCTGCTAACCCTGACCATCTTAGAAATTGTCCTCGGAATTGATAACATCATTTTCATCTCAATTCTCAGCAGTAAACTGCCCGAAGAACAAAGGGCAAAAGCCAGACAACTCGGGCTGGCCTTAGCTCTCATAACAAGAATTTTGCTCCTGCTTTCGATAAGTTGGGTCATGAGCCTAAAAGCTCCCATCATTCAGCCCATTGATGGTATTCACCTCATGAGAAACGGACTTTCGGGCCGTGACCTAATCTTACTAGGAGGTGGGCTTTTCCTCCTCTACAAAGCAGTAAAAGAAATTCACCACAAATTAGAAGGGGTTGAAGAATCCCATGGAGGCGCAAAAAAAATTAGCTTTGCCAGCGTCATTGCCCAAATTCTCGTCCTCGACATCGTTTTTTCCTTAGATTCAGTCATTACCGCTGTCGGAATGGCAAAAGATGTCCAAGTCATGATTATTGCCGTAGTCATTGCCGTAGGCTTTATGCTGATCTTTGCCGGCCCCCTCAGCCGATTTGTTGAAAAGCATCCAACTGTCAAAATGCTTGCTCTGGCATTCTTAGTTCTAATCGGCGTCAACCTAATCGCTGAATCATTCCACTACCCAATCGAAAAAGGATTTACATATTTTGCAATGGCCTTTGCCACTCTGGTCGAGGTTCTCAATCTTAAACTGAGAAGCGGAAAAGCCGTAAAACTTAACGAGCCTTCAATCGATGATGTCGAATCAATATCATGAGAATTGCTTGCGTCCAAACTGATGTTGAATTTAGCAATCCATCAAAAAATGTTTCAGTTGCAATCGAAAAAGCAAAAGAAGCAAAAGCCAATGGTGCCGATCTCATTGTCTTTCCCGAATGTTTTCTCACCGGTTATTGCGTCAGCACATTAGAAGATGCTCAAAACATTGCCATTCGATGCCACTGCAATAAAGATTACGAAGTTACAGATTGCGATGATTCGCTCTTGGCAATTCAAAAACTATCCATCGATCTCGATGTTCACATCATTCTAGGATTAGCCGCCAAAGACGACTTTGGAATTGTCAATGCTGCTGTCTTATTCGAACCATCGGGCCAAATGCGCCGTTACATCAAGACTCATCTTCCCTGTCTAGGTTATGATCGATTCGTACAACCTGGCGACGATCTCCCCGTTTTTCAAACAGAATTAGGAGCAATCGGCATCATCATTTGTTATGATCTTCGCCCCCCCGAAGCCGCTCGTATCTTAGCATTGCGCGGCGCAGAACTTATCGTCTTGCCAACAAACTGGCCATCCCGCAAAGGAACAAGCCCCGCCGTAATGTGCCCCGCCCGAGCAATAGAAAACAAAGTCTTCTTTGCCAGTTGCAACCGAATCGGAGAAGAAAATGGGTTCTCATTCCGTGGAGAATCCGCAATCTATGATTGTGGCGGCGCAGTCCTGGCCGATGCCGGAGATCTCAGCACAATTATTTATGCCGATATCGATTTAAATGAAGCATCAAACAAACAAACGGTCATCATTCCCGGAGAGTTTGAAAGCAATGCTTTTACAAATCGAAGACCTGAACTCTACAGTCAAATCACGCAAAAGTAACACTGTCCCTATCCCAAATCATATCTAACGTCAAAATACAGACGCATGATGATCGTCATTGTTGGAGCAGGTTTTGCCGGAACGGAAGCGGCCTGGGCATGCGCCCAAAGGGGAATTCCGGTAACGCTTTACGAAATGCGACCGGTCAAAATGACTCCTGCCCACCAAACAAGCTTGTTTAGCGAACTGGTCTGTTCTAACAGTTTCAAATCTCAAGACCCCACCACTCCCGCCGGACTTCTCAAAACCGAAATGAAAGCCCTTGGCAGCCTTGTCATTCCAACCGGAGAGGCAAACTCAGTTCCCGGAGGATCGGCTCTTGCTGTTGATCGCGATCTCTATGCAACCGCTATTACAAAGGCAATCGAAAGCCATCCCCTCATCACCATCAAGCGAGAAGAATTCACCGCCGATCACGCCGAAAATGTTCTCAATCAAGGTGGCAAACTCGTAATCTCTACTGGCCCACTCACTAGTGAAAGTCTAGGAGCGTGGCTTGCCGCGCAAACGGGTACAGATCAACTCTACTTTTATGATGCCGTTTCTCCCGTCGTCACAACAGAATCTCTCAACAACAATATCATTTTTGCTCAATCTCGTTACGACAAAGGCGAAGGCGATGACTACCTCAACTGCCCATTCAATAAAGAAGAATATGAAGCATTTGTCTCGGCCCTAGTAAATGCCGAACAAGTGCCCTTAAAAGAATTCGAAAAGCCGATCTATTTCGAAAGTTGCAAGCCAATTGAAGAAATCGCAAGAAAGGGCCACGATTCCCTGCGGTTCGGAAACTTCAAACCGGTGGGATTAACCGACCCAAGAACTGAGCGCCGGCCCTACGCTGCCTTGCAATTAAGACCAGAAAACAAAGAAAAAACTCTCTATTCTCTCGTGGCTTGCCAAAACCGCCTCAAATGGGGAATTCAAAAAGAAGTCTTACAAATGGTGCCTGGTCTTGAAAATGCCGAATTCGTCCGCTTGGGCGTAATCCACCGAAACACATATATCGAGGCTCCAAAAATCCTCAATGAGTTTATGGAGTTCAAAACTCGACCTGGGCTCTATCTCGCCGGACAGATCACCGGAGTCGAAGGATATGTAGAATCCGCCGCCATTGGAATCTACGTTGGATTAAATCTTGCCCGAATTGCCAAAAACCAAAATCTGATTTCACCGCCAAGTCGTTCCGCATATGGGTCTCTCATCGGCCATCTTCAAGATGAAACCGATCGACATTTTGCTCCGATGAATATCAATTGGGGACTCCTCCCCGATCCGGTCGACGCTCCACGCAAAAAAGATGAAAGACGAGCAAAGAAAATCGCCGCCGCTCACGAGGCATTTGCCGAATGGAGAATTGCCCTCGATGAATAAGCTCTTTATAGTCGGTGTGGCAATCTTGGGCCTGGCCGGTTGCAACTCAACTAGTGGAGCAAAAATCTCCAATGAAACAGACCAACCGTTATCCTTCAAAATCGAAAAAACCGGAGAAAAGTTAACAAATTGGAGCAATAATGTTTCGCCTTCCGGCTCCATCAGTCTGCAAATTCCGAATCATAACGAAATCACCTTGTCGGCCAAATATCCCAGCGGATTTATTGCCAATAGCCTGTTTACAGAAGATGAATTGAAAAAGTACTGTCAACCATCGGGCGATTCTTACGACTGCCGATTCCGGTTTATTGATAATGAATTCAAGTTAGTGGAAAAGAATCTTGCCGAAGATTTTGCAAGCATATTCTCCTACCTTGTGGCGATTTTGGGCACTGTATTGCTCGCAACAACTCTATTTCTATTCTTCAGAAATCGACGTCAAAATTCGACCGAAAACTAAAAACGACCTAAGCTGCCTGATCTTCTGGCTCAATCGAAAGTGCTTCTTCCGCCGAACCATAATCCCAATTATCGCAATCAAGTCTGCGACAGTGGATCATTTTTTGAAATGTACCATCTGCTAATTCAACGTTAGCCGTCTTAGCAAATCGACACTCCAAACACATTTCCGGCTCAATAAGCCGGACTACTTTTAAATTCTTTCGTGCCATCCTTGCACCACAACCCATTCCATAGGTATGACAAAATCATTGGCATCACCTGGTAACTCCATCCGGCGAGAAATACCGGGTTTTCAAATCATTTTCAAAAATGCAGAAACTCACATACCGAGAAAGAAACAGAAGAAATGCTGAAAACTATCGCCAAATCTGGGATGAATCAACCAGAACGGCCGACGATCCTGGCCTCAGAGAACATTACGAATCCCTTCCTCGATTACCTCTCATCCTATTGGCCTGCGCTCTTGGCAAAGCTGTCAACCATGGTGGACTCCTCCGCTTAGCCGAAGCATTTCGACTAGAAAAAGTGATTTACGAAGTAGAACCAGACCGCACAAAGGAATTCTCTGGTGTAAGAGGTTCCCACAAATGGCAACCGTGGGAATGGACAGAAGATCCAACAAACACCATTCTCCAAGCCAAAACCCAAGGATATAAAATCTACGGACTCTCCTTAACGAATTCCGCTATTCCCATTCAAAACGCAGACTGGCAATTCCCCGCCATGCTAGTTTTAGGCGAAGAACTCAACGGACTAAAACCTGAAGTCGAAAAACTATGTGATGAAATCATAGCAATACCACTCTACGGAATCACAATCTCCATAAACGTTGGAATGGCGGCGGCCATCGCCCTCAATTCCGCCGCTTCATCCGCCCATCAAAAAATAGACTTCCAACCGGTCAGAGAATCAAGCCAAAAGCTGCTCAAACCCAATCAAACTCCATAGCTCAGGGCTTTCTCAGTTTCACTTGCAAAGTCGAATATCCATTCAATTCAAAATGCTCAACGCGAATCTTATGCTTGCCCCCTAATCGAACAGAGATCGACTCACTTTTTGGCGCATGATAAGTCCAGTCGTCCAAAATCAATTTGCCGTCTAAAAACACGCGGACGCCATCATCACTGGTGACATCCAAAACATAATCGCCTTTTTGAATTGAAAACTCACCATGAGCGATTGTCGCAAAATAATCAGAATTAACTCCTGGCGCCGGCGACCCTCCCCAACTCCTATTCAACTCCACGTCCTTAACCACCGCCTGTGGCGAGCCCTTCCGGACTTCATCAAAAGCCTTCTTTGAAGTACGGGGATCTTGCGTCGCCGAGTCAAAATTCCAAAAAGAAAGTTCCCAATCAATCGCTACTCTAAACTCAGACCAACCAAACTTAACTTTTTGACCTGCCGGAGTAACAACGCCCCGATAGTCAGTGGTCTCCATTCCCACGTACTCTAATTGAATATCTAAGTTCCCCGCTTCCCCCGAGAATTCAACATCAACAAACCCCGGTACCACTCCACTAGATTTCTCTAACTTGACATTTTTAGAACTCGATTTCAGTTCCCATTTCCCCGCCGGACCCAAGATTTCGTATCTTTTTTTATTAGCTGGCATCCCCGCCACAAATCTTGGCCAAAGCCGAGGAGATTGAAAATCATACGGACCCCATTGGTCGACCAAAATAAATCTGCGACCTCTCAAAGTCCCTGGCTTCAAAAATGGATCTTTTCCTTCCTTAAGAACTGGCACCATAAAGGGCTCGGCTATGGTCTGCCTCATTTCCTCCGGACTCATTTCCGCCCAAGATTTTTCACTTACCACTAATGGCTTCATCCCCGACCATTCAATCGACTCAAACCGACGAAGATAATTTGAATTCTCCGGATCAATCCCAACAATCGTATTCCCACTTGCCTGCATTGTTGCTGGCTTTGGAACTGCTGTTTCCCGATACTCAACTTGATTCAGTTTCGAATCAACCCCTGGCCCCGTTTCAGATTTTCCTGGCGAAAGCCAAAACTCATTCTTTAAAGAAACAATCCCACTGGTCTCCGACCCAATCTTAAAAACTGATCCATTGTTCTTTATGAAATTCTCTTCAATCTGAACCCCAACTGTTCGAGAGATATTAAACACCGAGCCAACAGTATCAAAAAAAATGTTGCGCCGAACAATCAAATCTCGACTGCGAGTATCACGGTTCTTAGGATATCCCCAGTTAGGATCTTGATTAACGTTGCTCCATATTCTCAAGCCATCATTTTCTCTCCGAAAAATATTTCCTTCAATGACATTGTCTTGACCATGTTCAATCGCCATACCTTCCGCATTGAGTCCAAAAACATTCCCAACAAACTTTGTCTCAAAACTATAACCACCCCAAACTCCATGCCAGCACTCTAATACAAGGTTGTTTGCATAAACATTTCGGCTGAATGTAGTTTCAATTCCGTTCGTTGGCGCATGGCTAAAATCATTGCCATAAACAAGATTGTCGTTGCACCCGCCAGAACCTCGATCCATCGTAGTTTGTCCCGCCCACAAAAAGAACCCATCCCCCCCATGTGTCACTGAATTGTAAGCAAAAACATTCTTGTTCGATTGCTCATAAATCAAAATCCCACTACTGTCTTGACCGCGATTGTAAACACCATGAGAATAACCACGAACGCACCAATCAATATTGTTGTGCATAATCTCATTCTCACTGCTGCGATACATACCTAAGCCAACTGCGCTCAAAAAACTCAAGTCCGAATTCCAAATCCTCCCACCATCAGTCCGAGTCATCAGAACCCCATTCTGACCACCTCGAACGGTCAAATTCCGAACCTCAAATCCATCACAATCATCTAAATAAAGACCAGTCCCCCAACGCAGCCATTCATTTTTTTCGTTCTGATGATAACTCATCCAATCCGAGCTATCTTCTTTATCCAAACCGCTCTTCAGATGCTGCTTCCAATTATAAGAAAAATCACAGTCAATAACTTTAAGACCCGTTGCCTCAGATCCAATCAAAGCAACGCGATAACCATGTGCCCGCAAACCCTTGATCGTAACATTCTTCCCCGTGACCTTAACCGCGACCCCACTGCGCAAATCCGGAGCAATTTTCTGATCACTACCCCTCAAAACCACATTTGAAAAATCAACGGTAATCCCATCTCCAGAAACGAGAATGACTTCAGTCTCAAGTTCTCCACTTTTTCTAGAAAGCCGATACTCACCCGGCTGAATCTTTAAAGATTTCTCAATGTCCATCCCCACCGTTGGCTTAATTTCCTGCATGGCCAAACAAATCCCCAAAAACGTGCTCAAGAGCATCTCCCCAGTTTACTAATTTTTCATTCCCGCTAAAACAAAAAGAGGAGCCAAATAATATCTGGCTCCACTAACAATCGTTTCAGAATGACTACGCTGCTGCCGGCGTAGATAAATCCTTCTTAAGCAAGGCTCTCGCTCTAAATAGCCAGCTCTTGATAGTTCCTTCGGGTTTATCTAATGCTTCCGCAATCTGTACAACATCCATATGGCGATAATGCCGCATGACAATAATCTCTCGGTACTTCCTCGGCAATCTTTCAATCGCCGCTTTCACCCAATCCGCTCCTTCCGATCGCTCTAAATCCGCAGAAGGATCCTGAGAATCATCGGCCAAAGCATGCTCATAAGTCTCAAGATTGTCATTTTGCATCTTTCGACTTCGAATGATATCTACACTACAATTGCTGCAAATGCGAAGCAACCATGGCAACATCGGGCGGCCAGCTTGAAATGAGCTGATAGCACGACAAGCCTTCACCATCGTGTCCTGCACGGCATCAAGCGCATCCTCCGGATCACGGAGCATCCGCATAGCCTGGGCGCGAATAGCTGGACGAAACATTTCCATGAGCATTTCAAATGCCATCGAATCGCCACTTTGCGCACGCATTACCAAATGCTCTTCCCAACCAGGGATTCGCGTACTGAGTTGTGATTTGTGATCCACACTGATACTATAAATCATATTTTTTGACATATAGGACTGCATACCTAAGAATTTTTAATATAAGTACTTAAAATTTCTAACTCGAAACTTCTTTTAAGTTCAGCAAAGAAACTTGCCGATATATAAAACATGAGGGCACGGACGCTACTCTATATTTTTGCGGCATGCAGTCCCGCATTTCTCCTTTGCTTGCTTGGAATCAGCGGCAGATTCCTCGTCATGCCGTGGGTCTCCCCCGAATACGGACCAAAAACTTCAAGCGAAATCCTGGCGTACCGACTCCCACTGATGCTTGAACAATCACTCTGGGAAGGAAATGAAGAACCCACCGATGAACTCGTCATGGCCGTCGCTTCTGTTTGGATTTCTGCCCATAACCGAGGAATCATTCACGACTTTGAACCAGCATCAGTCTTTGATTTAGGCGCAACCGGAGTCAGGGGCCAAATCTTGGATTCTCGAAACAGAATCTTGCAGTCTTTACAAGAAATCGCCGCAAAGTCAAAGAGAACCGGTGATAACAACCGAGCCCTGGAATCATCAACGGCTATTTTAGAACTCGCCGAAGTCTTAAAATACTCATCTCCCAATGCAATTTCAAGCTCCGCCAATTATCAAACAAAAGCCATCGAGAGACTCGCATTCTTAGAGGGAGAAAGAAACCAAAACGACGAACTGAAATATCAAAATGCTGTCGAAAAAATTAAACCTTCCTTCGAACTACTCGTCAGCCGATTTGAAAGAACAAATACATTAGCGCGCGAAGATGCAATCTCCGGGCGCCCCGGACCACTCTCAAAAGTAACGTTAGAAGAAGTTCTTAACGCGAAAGGCGGTGACCTGCTCGCTGCCGCCGATGGAAACTTAGATCAGTTGGCCGTAATATATGCTTTCCGAAAAGCATTCGAACAAGAAGGACGACTCCAAGCTTCCGTACAAACCGGAATCGCCCTTAAAAACAGCGACCCGCTTAGTCAGTCAGAATCAAGAATCCGTCTTTCCGTTCGGTCAAAGACCAGCCAGTCGAAGTCAACGACGCCGGCAAATTCTTTAAGCCATCAATTTGGTCAAAGTTCCAATCAATCTCCTTTGACACATCACTAATTCGCACAATAACCGGAGTTCTAAAAGTCTGGGCTATGGCTCTCGCATACTCATGAGAATTTCCTCGCCCGGACATCATTTTCTCGCTTCCCTGACCAGGCAGTGCAATCGTTAGCCCTTCCGCCTTTCCACCGAGATCGATATCTAAAACGGTTGACTCCATTCGAGAATTTTCAATCGGAGCATTCAATGCTCGCTTGTTAAGGGGAATGGTCTGAATCGGATTAGAGTCGATATAATCCGAAACCACAACTGTCGCATCAATTCCAGCCGGAATAACTAGCCTGATTTTCCCATCTTCAAATTTAAGATCAGCCGAAATATTAGACTGAGTTCCCGAAACAATCCCTGCCGGAGTCTGCTGACCCTTGTTCGGTTGCATGGCAAAAAAAGTTGCCCCAATTGCAACAATGGCCAAGCCGCCTACTAAAGTCAAACGCCAAGACTCAAAGAAGCTGGGTTTAACGGCTTGTTTCGATTCCCAAATATGATGATCAATCCTTGCGCAAATCTTGTCATGAAGATCAACCGGTATCTCAATAACTTCAGATCGAGATGATTCCAGGATATTCAAAGATGCAACAAAATCGGCAAATTCAGCCTGCAATTGAACATCGCTTTCTAGCGCCTGTTCAAATTGTTGCCTCAATCCAGCATCCAATTCACCTTCATGGTAGGCGGAAAAATAGTCTTTGGCCTTGCTTGTATTCATTGCATTTCCTTAAGTGTTTTGCGTATGACTTTAACTAATCTGAAAAAGTTCCGAGTGCGTAGACAAAATGTCCCGAAGTGCGACTCTTGCCCGATTCAATCGACTTTTTACAGTGCCAATTGGCATGTCTAAAGTCTCGGCAATATCTTCATAAGATAGCGCCTCAACGTGATACATAATCAAAATCGCCTTCTGAGATTCTTGCATTTCATCAAGAGCCTCATTCAACAATTCTTCTCGATTAGCCCGCTCTGCCAAATAATCCGGCCCCGGAGCATCATCTTCATATTGACGCTGAATTTCTCCCGATTGCACGGCAATCGTGTCACCAAGACTACTATTGCGACTCTCTTTATCTCGTTTTCTTCGATCAAAATAACAGTTAGTAATGATTCGATAGAGCCAAGTACCAAATGCACTTTGACCACGGAAATTTTTCAAAGCACTATAAACTCTTAAAAAGGAGTCAGCAACAACATCCGACGCCAAATCCTGATTTCGAGTCAATCGAAATGCGTACTTGTAGGCCCGCTCTTGATACTTATTAACAAGGGCATCAAACGCCGCCCGATCTCCGGACTGCGCTCTCTCAATCAATAATTCATCATCACTTTTCTGTGTCAAGTGCTAATCCTTGGCCGAGACTTAGGGCTCGCTGCCTGTTCAATTGCTCTCTGCTCTTCCACCGTTAAGCTCATTTCTGACTTTCCATTATAAAGCGATTTGCCATAAACCCTGCAGTCAGATCTTCCAACCTGGCTAGTAATCACTGCGCCATTGCCATCATCATCATAAACGGCCATCGCAAAAGATTGAGCTCCGCCCACATCACCAAAGGCATCATATCGGACAAGACCAACATATCGCTTTGATGCTCTTAACCGATCCTCTACTGTGTCAAGACGTTTCTTCAACAAGTCAATGTCAGTCTCAATCTGAACATTCTGCTTCAATTCTTCTTTCACAAGTTGTTCTAGGTTGATCCCATCAACATCTTTAACTAAACTAGACCAAGAACGGCGAAATGATTTCATTTGGTTGGCCAAGGCTAAATTCCAGACTATCAGTCCAAAACTAATCACCCCCAACGCAATAATAACCATATCATTATTGGGAGTGTTGCCTAAAAGAGAGCTATATGCAACCTGAAGAGTGTCCATGAGTTGACCAAAGTAAAGTATAACCCCTCAAAGAAGCCACGAATAAGAATCATGGAGAACATCAAACCAATTCGAAAACGAAAAGTCCTTCTCACTGGATTTGGAATTTTTCTGCTTTCAATTCTCGCATTCACCGTTTTCTTCTTCTTTAATTTTCACACCGTAGAAGTAAAAGGGCCATCGATGGAGCCAACTTTTAACCAAGGGCAAAGATTATTAGTCAGCAAAGCATATTGGCTCGTCGGATCAATCCACAAAAACGACATCATCGTGGTCAAAAGCGGGGACGAGTACATCATCAAACGGGTCTACGCCCTTGGTGGAGAAAAAGTCGATCTCTTCAACATCCCCGAAAATTACAGTCTCATCAATGGCGAATACGTCGTACCAAAAGATAAATACTATATCCTTGGCGACAATCGACCAATGAGCGAAGACAGCCGCCATTTTGGCCCTGTCGAAGCAAAAGAAATTCTCGGCAAAGTAATCGTCATCGGTTTTGGTGCGCCACCAGCTAAATCAGGTTCCAATTAGGCCAAACCCCTTGAACTTCCCCGTCGGAACCCTCTCAAACCAACGGCTAGAATTCTTTCCTGCGCCATTCCACAGCCCAGCCCAAGCTCAAGCCGTCCTGGTGTTCGCTTGGCACAATGAAAAAGTAGTCGTTTCCAACATCACCTCCCGCGGATGGTGCATCCCTAGTGGAAGAATTGAAGCCGGTGAAACCTCTATTCAAGCGGCAAAAAGAGAAGCCATGGAAGAAGCCTGCATCACCCTCAAAGACCCCCAATATCTAGGATGCTTTAAAATCTCAAACGGAAAAACCTGGTGGGCCGATGCTTTTGCGTCCCAGGTCGACCAAATCCAAAAATTCACAGAAACAGAAGAAGTTCAAGACAGAGCACTTGTCGCCTTAACAGAACTACCCGAGATTTACTATTTCTGGGATCCTCTCATCCAGGCCGTCTTTCAACATTCATTCAATACAATCTATTCCAAAACAATAGACCGGTAACTGGTCAATCCTAAGTCCTAGTCAGCTTCAAAGAGCCTCATGAAGTCCACGTGAAAATTGGTATCATCTCACCCGGTGCCTAACCTCGGTTAACACCAAATACACACGGGTGTGCGCCCCCAGGGTTTCAATTCAAACTGAGATATGGGGATCTGAGTCGCACATGCCGGAGGCTAAAACCCAAAATTAGGAAAAAACTATGCCAGAACTCAGCATGAAAGAGCTTCTCGAAGCCGGTGTCCACTTCGGTCACCAAACTCGTCGTTGGAATCCAAAAATGAAGCGCTATATTTACGGCGCAAGAAACGGAATCTATATCGTCGATCTCCACCAAACAATCCAACTCTTCCAAGATGCGCTCAACTTTATTCAGCGCGTCGTCCAAGATGGCGGAACTGTTCTTTTCGTTGGTACCAAAAAACAAGCCCAATCCGCAATCCGCGAAGCTGGACAAAAATCCGGTCAATACTACGTCACCGAAAGATGGCTCGGCGGAATGCTCACAAACTGGGACACCATTGGTCAAAGAATCATTCGATTAAAAGAACTTGATCGAATGCAAGAAGAAGGATATCTAGCCCGATTACCTAAAAAAGAAGCTCTCAAAAGACTTGAAGAAAGAGACAAACTACAACGGTATTTCGAAGGAATTCGAGATATGGAAGCAATGCCAAAAGCTATCTTCGTTGTCGATCTTAACAAAGAATCAATCGCCGTCAAAGAAGCTCGTAAACTCGGAATCCCAGTCGTAGCTATCGTCGATACAAACTGCGACCCAGATGATGCCGATTACGTAATCCCCGGCAACGACGATGCCATTCGAGCCATTCGACTGGTCACCAGCAAATTCTGCGAAGCCATCAACGAAGTCAGACCATACATGACAGAAGGCGACGACTCAGAAGCCGTCGCTGATGCCGATGCAAAGCCAGAAGCCGCAGAAGATGAAGAAGCCGCCGTACCAATGGGCGACCTCGAACAAGAATTCATGCGATCTTTTGAAGAAACGGTAAAAGCAACACCAAAGGTTGAAGCCGCACCTGCAGAAGAACCAAAAGCTGAAACAAAAGCTGAAGCAAAGACTGAAGAAAAGGCAGAAGCCGCGACCGAAGAAACAACGGAAACTACGAAGTAAAAAAATGTCTATTAGTGCAGCAGATGTAAAAAGACTACGCGAAGACACCGACGCCCCAATGATGGAGTGCAAACGCGCTCTAGAAACTGCCGGCGGTGACTACGATAAGGCAAAGCAAATCCTGCGAGAAGCAGGGTCGGCCGCCGCCGCAAAAAGAGCCGGAAGAGCAACAAGCGAAGGCGTTTCAAAAATTGTCGTCAGTCAAGATGGCAAAACCGCCGCCGCTGTCGTCGTCGAATGTGAAACCGACTTCGTATCCGGAAATGCAGATTTTAAAGCGCTTGTCGCTAAAATCGCCGACGGATTCCTTGCCCAAGGATCCAACAGCCCAGATACACAAGTCGATGGACAAACCGTCCAGTCACTGATTGACGAAGCAATTGGAAAAATTCGAGAAAATATCCGAATCGCATCCAGCGCCGTCATCAATGCTGGCAAGCGGAAAAATTGCCGCCTACAACCACCACGATGGCAAATGGGCCGCCTGGGTGGAATACACCGGAGACAATGCCGACACCGCAAAGCATGTCGCAACTCAAGTCGTCGCATTCAAACCAGAATTCTTGAAAAAAGAAGATGTACCTTCCGATGTCATTGATTCTGAAATTGCAACCGAAACCCAAAGAGCAATCAACGATGGCAAGCCACAAGCGCAAGCCGAAAACATTGCCAAGGGACGCGTAAACAAGTTCTTCTTCCAAGAAAAAGTCTTGCTAGAACAAAACATTTACACCGATGGAAAAACCAACGTCAACGAGTTTGCAAAAGCTGGCGGCGCCGGAGATATCATTGGTTACGGACTTTTCTTCGTCGGTGCAATCACTAACGAAGGCGACAATAACTAAAAACTAAAATATGGGCGATGGCATAAAGTTCAAGCGAGTGCTACTGAAAATCAGTGGCGAAGTACTCGGCGGAAAAGATGGATTCGGACTAGATGCCGAAGTAATCGACTACATTGCCCGTGAAATTGTGGCCGTCCACCAACTAGGTGCGCAAGTCTGCGTCGTAGTTGGGGGCGGCAACTTTGTCAGAGGAGCCGCATTTAGCGAAAAAGGCGGAATAGAAAGAACCGTTGCCGATCACATGGGAATGATGGGCACAATCATGAACGGACTCGCAATCCAATCTGCAATCGAAAATCTCGGAATCGCTTCCCGAGTCCAAAGCGCACTCAAAATTAGCGAAGTTGCCGAGCCATTCATCAGAAGAAGAGCCATCCGACATATGGAAAAAGGACGAGTCGTCGTCTTTGCCGCCGGAACCGGAAACCCATATTTCACTACCGATACCGCGTCCGTACTCAGAAGTCTCGAATGTAATGTCGATGCCCTCCTCAAAGCAACCAAAGTTGATGGAGTCTACGACAAAGATCCAAACAAGTTTAAAGATGCTGTCAAATACGACCGCCTCACATTCAAAGAAGCAATCGACAAGCGTCTCGCCGTAATGGACCAAACCGCATTTACAATGTGCGAGGAACACAAACTACCCGTGGTAGTGTTAGACTTAATGAAACCCGGAGGAATGGCCCGAGTCGTCTTGGGAGAATCTGAAGGAACCCTAGTTACCGGAGAATAATCGTATGAGCGTTAACGAAATCCTGAAAGACACAGAGCATAAAATGAAAATGGCAGTGGAATCAACTGTCCATGATTTCGGACGAATTAGAACGGGCAGAGCCAGCCCCATAATGCTCGAACATATCAAAGTCGACTATTACGGAACTGAAACTCCTGTCAGCCAAGTCGCAACAATTTCTGTTCCCGAACCAAGACAAATCATGATCGCACCTTACGATAAAGGCATGTTAGCCCTAATCGAAAGAGCAATTGCTCAAAGCGATCTCGGTATCAACCCCAATAACGATGGGCAAAATATTCGACTCAACTTCCCCCCTATGACAGAAGATCGAAGAAAGGAAATGCAAAAGCAAGTCCATGCTCGAACTGAAGAAGGGTGTGTAGCAATTAGAAACGTCCGCCATCACGCCATCAATACGCTTCGGGAAATGAACAAAAACAAAGAAGTAACCGATGACGAACTCAAAGGACACGAAAAGCGAATTCAAGAACTGACAGACAAGTATGTCGATAACACCCATGCTGTCCAAAAAGTCAAAGACGCCGAATTGATGGAAATCTAAAGCCTAGATTCAAAATCAAAGTGGCAGAAACCGCAATTCACCCCTTACAACAAAAAGCGCTCTCGGTCGGAATCGATCTAGAGCGCATTCCTACCCATATCGCCGTCATCATGGATGGCAATGGTAGATTTGCAACCAAAAAAGGGTTCATGCGATTGTGGGGACATCATCAAGGTTACAAAACTCTCAAATCTGTACTCTTAGATGCCGCAAACTTAGGCGTCCAATATCTCACCGTCTATGCGTTTTCTGCCGAAAATTGGCGAAGACCAAAAGAAGAAGTCGCCGGGCTCATGAAACTAATCGAAGAAGCCGCCCGCCGAGAACTGAAAGATTTACAAGCCAATAATGTCCGCGTCCGCGTCATTGGCCGCCGAAATGAACTTCCCGAAAGCCTACAAGATGCCATTCGGGATATGGAAGAAACCACAAAATCCAACACCGGAATCACGTTCACACTTGCCATAAACTACGGTGGTCGGGCCGAGATAGTCGATGCTGTCTCATCCATTATTCAAAGCGGATCAAACAGCTCAGAAGTTTCCGAGGAACTCATTGCCAAGCATTTGTATGCTGCCGATATTCCCGAGCCAGACTTAATGATTCGCACTGCGGGTGAACTCCGATGGTCAAATTTCTTAATCTGGCAAGCCGCCTATTCAGAACTTTTTGTCACCCAAACAACTTGGCCAGAGTTCGGCGAAGATGAACTCATTCAAGCAGTCTTGCAGTACCAAAAAAGAGTCCGTAAATTTGGTGGCTTGGCTTAGTCTAAGCGAATGAAACCGATACTAAGTCCCCTCGTGTATATAAAAATATGCAACCCGGCGCCAGAATCTTAATCTATGGAGTCCTCAGCTTAGTCTGTTGCCCAATATTCGGAATATTCGCCTGGGTTCAAGCCGATAGCGTCCTCAATTCCGGCAACTATGCAAAACATGAAAGAGGCTTAATCATTGCTGGAAAAGTTCTAGGAATCCTAAGTATTGTCTTCTGTTGCTGTGGCGGCGGAATCTTTTTCCCAAATGCTGGCCAGTTCACGCAAAACGGCTTAAATTAAAGAAAACAAGTTAAAGATCATAAAGCAAAGAACTAAAGTTAAAGAGCTAGAGTTAAAAAAGAACCTTCTTCAGCTCCTCAATCTCCTCATCAACATAGTTATCCTTCACCTCCGATTGTTGCAATCGAGTTTGAATCTCCAATGCCTCGTCATATCTACTCAAGCTCCTCAAGCATCGCGCCACGCTCCACCATGCAACATGAATCGGCATGGCTTCTCCTTGTTCCAATCGAAAATCTAGTCCATCCTTAAAAACGACAAGAGCTTCCTCAAACTTCTCTTGATCATGAAGATCCCACCCAAGATTATTAAAAAACGCGCCGGCCCATCGCCGATCAATTTCTAAAGAAGAAGACAAGGCTCTTTCAAGTCCACGGCGATTAACTGATTCAGACAAGGTTTTTGAAGACTGCGCTATTGCTATCATATGAATAGCATCCAGTTGCAACCCCGGAACGTCAAGTTTTGCCGCCTGTTCAAAAAAATCCAATGCCTGAACTTTTTGACCAGAAGAGTTAAGCACTCTTCCCTGTTCCAGTAAGAAATAGATCTGAGTAATCAAAGTCTGTTCTCTTTTCCAATCTTCAATGGAATCAAGCACAAGTTGAGCCTCTTCAAATCTTTTTTCTAGACCTAAGCTTCTTGCAATTTGAGTACGAAATATGGTCTTTTCTTCTTCGCTTGCCGCCAGTTCTGTCAATGCAACAAACTTTTTCCGGCTCTCTTCCGGATCTTGAAAATCCCAAGTCGACCGCACCAAATCCTGAATCAATTTTGCCTGGCCTCACTATTCCAAGCGGGTGGCTCCACGCCCAGCAAGTGCCGAACAAAATAATCCCGTCGTTTACGTTCTCCGTAAGCACCACCGCCCGTATGGTCAAGCCCGGGCAAGTGAACCATTTCAAACTCCTTACCGGCCTTCATCAGCGCATCAGCAAACCGATAAGTAGATTCCGGAGGAACATTACTATCAATTTCTCCCACCATCAGCATCAAATGCCCTTTCAGCTTTGCCGCGTTGTCGATATTGCTACTCTCGCCATACCAAGGCCCAACGGGATATCCCATCCACTGTTCGTTCCACCAATACTTGTCAATTCTATTGTCGTGGCAGCCGCAACTACTCACGGCTACTTTATAAAATTCCGGATGAAACAGCACCGCCCCGGCAGAATTTTGTCCTCCTGCCGAAGTGCCGTAGATTCCCACCCGATCTAAATCAAGCTGCGGATACTTTTTTCCCGCCTCTTGCATCCAAGCAATCCGATCCGGAAAACCAGCGTCCTTCAGGTTGCGCCAGCAATAATCGTGAAAAGCTTTGCCTCGGTTGTTAGTCCCCATTCCGTCCACCTGAACAACAATAAACCCAAGCTCCGCCAATTGCTGACTAGAAAAAATCGGCGAATATGCTTTCGGCACATGAGAGTCGTGCGGTCCGGCATAGATATTTTCAATCACGGGATAAGTCAATTTCTCATCGAAGTTCGACGGTCTAAAAATCAATCCCCAGATATCCGTCTGGCGATCTCGACCTTTGGCCACAAACGTTTCCGGTCGCGTCACGCCAACCGATGACATGGCAGAATCATCCGCCACGGCAACTGTCCATCTCTTGTTTCCATCTGACGCAACAACCTCATATCGTGGGGACATGTCCGGTCGCGACCATCGATCAACAATCCATCGAAAGCCAGGAGACCATACCGAGGGTTCATGATTCCCTTCTCCGTGGGTAATACGCTTCAATCCACTTCCATCAAATTTCACTTGATACAGGTCTTGAAAATAAGGATCTCCCGATTCTCTCCCATTGGCTCGAAACCACAAAGTCTCAGAATTCTCATCAATCCTTTCAATTCCCCTTACGACAAATTTTCCTTTGGTGATTTGTGAATGGACTTTGCCATCCATCCCAATCAAATAAAGGTGTCCCCAGCCATCTCGCTCCGATCTCCAAATTACAGATGGTCGAGTTTGCAAACGTCGCAAAATCATTTTCGTCGTATCAAAAAATGTCGCTTCTCGTTCATTGATAACGTCCGTAACTGCTCCATCAGGAATCGAAACCCTTTGCACTCGATAAGCCTGAAATCCTCTTTCAACATAATCAATCAAAAAAGTCCATTCTTGACTATTCGCTTCCCGATACCAATCAATCCCTGGCGCATTACTCCAAGGCTGCCCGCCACAAATCACTTCCGGCAAATCAACTTTTTTACCCTTGAGTGTTGTCGTATCGAAAACAAAATATTCGGCCAGATCAAGTTTGTCCCCTGGCTGATCATACAAACGCGTTTGCAAAACTCCTCGCGTTTGATTATCGCCTGTGCTCCTAATGGTGTGGACTTCTTTGCGATCTCCGGGGATAACGCGGGTGCCAACAATGGCCTTTCCATCCGGCGAAAAAGCCGCTCGAACAAAGCCACCATCCGAATCCAACCGCTTCCACTCCTTCGACCCACTCTTTTGACACTCTAACCTCCCCTCAACTACTCTAACTTCCCCCCAAACTACCCTGGAAATACCCCGATTCTCCGGTTTTGGCATATCCAATGTTCCAGGTTTAAGTTCATTCGCATCCACATCCCAAACATAAGATTTCCCCCCAATTTCCATTTGATATTTCTTCCTATTGATGTTCATCAATAAGTTTCGTAAACCTAACTGATTAGCTTCAACTTTCTTTTCTGTAACCTCTGAAATCAGCAGTGCCAACGCTTCATGATCAAACAACAATGAGCTTTTTCCAGTGGCCGTATCAAACCACGTATAACTGACTTTTCTCTCGCCTAAATCCTTTTCAAACCAAAAACCCAAATCACTCTGCCAATGGGGCGTCAAACTCAATTGAGTAACCTTCCCCGCACTTTTTTGTCTGATCGAATCCGCTCTCAAATAGCTCTCTTTGAGTTCAATTCTTGTCGGAACATACGGTTTCAGCTCCGCCGTTCCACTTGTCCAACCCAGTACGATAGGAGCGACCCAACACATAAAATGCATGCCGTTATTTTACAGAAATCGCTGGCAATAATGTCTAAAAAACTATTCGGCCGCTCGTCGAACTGCTTCCGCTACAACTTTTGCCACATTACGATCAAGAGGATCAGGAATAACCATATCCGGAGTTGGATTTTTAACGCAATCAGCTAACGCGTGTACGGCTGCTAGCTTCATTCCTTCGGAAATTCGACGAGCACCAGCATCTAATGCACCTCTAAAAACACCGGGAAAAGCCAAGACGTTATTAACTTGGTTAGGAAAGTCGCTTCGGCCCGTACAAACAACTGCTGCACCGCCTCGTCTAGCTTCGTCCGGTAGAATTTCCGGATCTGGATTCGAAAGAGCAAATACAATCGGGTCTGGAGCCATTGAACGTATATCGCTTTCATTCAGTAACCCACCAACCGCAACGCCAATAAATACATCTGCACCCTTTAAGGCATCCGACATTGAACCAGTTCGATCGTGCCGGTTGCTATAACTGAGCATTCTTCGTTTTGATTCATTTAGCTCGTCAAAACGATCCCGACTGACAATCCCTTTACTATCACAAACCAATACGTCTTTGACGGGAATACAAACATCAGGGTTTTGCCCAACGCATCTCAACAGTTTGGCAATTGAAGTCCCCGCTGCCCCAGCACCAACAATGACAACGGTCAATTCGGCAGGATCCTTTCCGGTCACTTTGCAGGCATTCAAAAGACCGGCTAAGACAACAATGGCAGTCCCGTGCTGGTCATCGTGAAAAACTGGAATTCCAATATCCTGAAGCGCTTCTTCAATTGCAAAACATTGCGGTGCCGCAATGTCTTCTAAATTGATTCCACCAAAAGTAGGAGCGATGTTCATTACAGTGTGAATTACCTCTTCAGGAACTTGCGTGTTAAGCACAATTGGAACCCCATCGATTCCCGCAAATTCTTTAAAGAGCACTGCCTTACCCTCCATGACCGGCAAAGCGCCATACGGGCCAATGTTTCCCAGGCCAAGAACGGCCGAACCATCACTTACTATGGCAACGGAGTTGCCCTTAAAGGAATGAGTCCATGCTTTTTCGGGCTGCTCTGCTAAAAGCTTGCTCACCTCAGCTACGCCTGGGGTATATGCCAAACTTAGATCTTCCCGATTGTTTAAAGAAACCTTGGATCTCACCTCCAATTTTCCTTGCTTTTCGCCATGTAACTCAATCGAGCGCTCGCCAATACTTGACATACTTGTTATAAAGACGGTGTCAATAATCTATTCACACTTTCCCATTCAATTTTCTAGTCATTCGGCCCGGTTCGATGAACCTAAAATCCGATTTCAAATTCTTGCCAAAGACTTGATAATTGCTTAACATCGCAATTTCCACCACTAATTGTCACTCCAATTCTTGCTCCAGGAATACTGATCGCTCCTGACCACAGTGCGGCGAGAGCCAATGCTCCGGTAGGTTCAACAACTGTCTTCATGCGGTGAAATAAGAAGAAAGTGACTTCAAGAAGTAGCGTGGTCCGATACCGTCACAATTGAATCAACATGATCTTTTATGATGCTAAATGTCAGATCACCAGGAGCGGAAGTTCTGGCGCCATCGGCGATTGTTTTTGGCACAGGAATTTTGACAATTTTGCCCTTTTGAAATGATTGTTGAACATCATTACCGGCTTCGGGCTCTACTCCAATGATTTTCATCTTAGGTTCCATCGCCCTTGCGGAAAGTGCCGTTCCACTCAATAACCCTCCGCCGCCGACACATGCAATCACTGCATCCATTTCCGGAAAATCTTCAAAGAGCTCTTTTCCGGCAGTTCCTTGACCAGCGACAATATGAGGGTGATCGAATGGCGGAATTATCGTCAAGCCTCGATCATGAGATAACTGAGTTGCGAGTTCTTCACGCGAAGTTTCATCGATGTCATAAAGGATCACCTCTGCACCATAGCTCTCTGTCGCCATCCGCTTCGATTCAGGAGCATCAAAAGGCATGACGACTGTAATTGGCACACCGAATTCTCTTCCCGCACAAGCCATCGCTTGGGCATGATTTCCAGAGCTAAACGTCAAAACTCCTTTCCGTTTTTGGCTTTCGCTCAATTGGGATATCGCATTTGTAGCCCCACGAAATTTAAACGATCCTGTTTTTTGATAATTTTCTGCTTTTAAAAAGACTTGGCATCCCAGACGTTGATTTAAGGTCTCTGAAGTCAAAACAGGAGTTCTTCGCAAATAGCTCGAAATTCTCTGGTGAGCTAAACATATGTCATCAAAAGTAACCATTTGTGACTTTTAGTATGACCATCTCAACCCTTCTTCACACCAAACGTATAATATAATTGAAAGTCATGGGAATTTGGGACAAGATCAAAGGTGAATTTGTTGACATTATCGAGTGGACAGATAGCTCAACTGACACGATGGTTTACCGCTTTGAACGGCATAACAATGAAATCAAATACGGTGCAAAACTAACTGTTCGGGAAAGTCAGGTTGCTGTTTTGGTCGATGAAGGTCAATTTGCTGACGTGTTCGAACCAGGCATGTACACTCTTGAAACAGCGAACATGCCCATACTTTCCACTCTAAAAGGCTGGAAACATGGTTTCAACTCTCCATTCAAATCTGAAGTCTATTTTGTAAACACCAAGCGGTTTAACGATTTGAAATGGGGTACTAAAAACCCGATTATGATGCGAGATGCCGACTTTGGAATGGTTCGTGTTCGCGCTTTTGGTACATATGCCATGAGAGTAGCCAATGCTCAAACATTCCTTAAAGAAATTGTAGGAACCAATTGGAAGTTTACAACGGACGAAATCTCAGAACAACTTCGCAACTACTTAGTCAGTGGATTCGCGGAAGCTGTAGCAGCCGCTAATATGCCAGTTCTCGATCTGTATAGCCATTACGATGACATGGGGGACAACCTTGGCAAGCTAATGGGAGGCAAATTCACATCACTTGGTGTAGAACTTCTTGATTTAATGATTGAAAATGTCTCCGTTCCACCAGAAGTTGAGCAAGCCATTGATACTCGATCGAAAATGGGAGCTGTTGGCAATTTAGATAATTTTATGAAATTTCAAGCTGCTGATGCAATGGTTAAAGGTGCAGAAAACCCAGGAGGTGCTGGTGGACTAGGGGCACAAATTGCGGCTGGACAAATTATGGGCCAAATGTTACAGCCGGGACATAGCACTCCACCTGCTGCCATTCCACCGCCGATGCCAGCACAAAACGTTTATCATGTTGCCATTAACGGACAGCAACACGGGCCTTTCACAATTTCAGAAATGCAATCCAAGATTAGTACTGGCGAAATAAAAAAGGAAACTTTGATTTGGACAAACGGAATGGCCGAATGGAAAGCTGCAGAATTGGTAGCTGATATTGCGAGTCTGTTTGGACAAACTCCACCTCCAGTCCCCCCACAATAACAAGAAATGGCCGAACAACGATATCCGTGCCAGCAGTGCGGGGCGCAATTGATGTTCAGTCCGGGCACAACTCATTTGTTGTGCCCTTATTGTTCACATGAACAAGACATCCCAACTTCAATTGAACAAATTGAAGAACTGAATTTTCTAAATTATGTCGGATCTGTTGCAACTGAAACTATTCAGGAAACCGAACAAGTTTTACATTGCAATAATTGTGGCGCCGAATACACATTGCCGGAAAACCAAGAGAGTGGCTCATGCCCTTTCTGCGGTAGCAACGTCGTCATACCAACCGATCCGGAAAAGAGAATTCAACCAAAGTCGCTCCTCCCATTTGTCATTACAAAAGTATTAGCAAAAGAAAAATTTTCACAATGGGTTGGTTCCCGGTTTTGGGCGCCAAATGATCTAAAAAAACTTGCGTTAGAAGAAGGTGGCTTAAGTGGAATGTACATTCCGTATTGGACTTACGATACATTTACAACTACCGCCTACACCGGAATGAGAGGTGAACATTATTGGGTTACAGAAAGCTATACAGACTCTCAAGGTAATCGGCAAACCCGCCAGGTTCGAAAAACTCGTTGGTATCCAGCCTCCGGAGTCGTTTTTGTCCCTTTTGATGATGTGCTTGTACTGGGGTCAACTCACTTACCACCTAAATACGCCCAAGCTCTGAATTCATGGGATCTTACAAATATTAAACCATATCAACCCCAATTCTTAAGCGGATTTCAAGCCATGCGATATGACATTCCACTTGAAGAAGGGTTTGAAAAGGCAAAAGAGTTTATGGCTCCAGGAATCCACAGGGCTATTTGTTACGATATCGGTGGCGACGAACAGCAAGTATTGGAATCACGCACACAATATGACCGAATAACGTTTAAACACCTTCTCCTACCAATATGGAGCGGTGCCTATCGATACAAATCAAAATCGTGGAGTTATTTAGTCAACGGTCAAACTGGTGAAATTAAGGGAGAAGCTCCAATCAGCGCCTGGAAAGTTGCAATCGCTGTAATCCTTGGTCTGATTGTAGGTGGGTTCATTCTCTACATGATTATGCAATCGGAGTCTAGTACTTCTTCACAAAAAAATCCGGAACTCATTTCAGAATTCCGGATTCAAAATGTCTAGTGAGGGAAGACTAGCCTTTCGCATCCAATTCGGCCGCTTTTTGAGCAACCATGGCTGGATCTTTTTTAGCAGGTCCTACACAGCTTGCGCAACATAAAGCGTAGTTCTTACCTTCGTGCTGAACCCAATCTTCGACTTTCGATTCATCTTCAATGACTTCGCCCATAATTGGACAGACCAATTTTCCTTCCTTGTTTCTATATTCAACTAGTTGTGCCGAACCCTCAGTTGTCGGTTCGGAAGTGCTAGAAGTAGTAGTTGCAGGAGTTTCAGTTTCTTTGCCTTCTGGTTCGGCCGCTTGACAACCTACCAGCACAGAAAAGAGCGCTGACGCTGCGAGCAAAAGTGTCCACTTTTTCATACATAGTGCGTAACACTAAAACACCCATAAAGGTTCCATCTCTTTTGTCAAATCCTAGGTCAACTCTCAATACTCCCCTATTCAGCGGGTATATCTAATGAAACTTCATGCCGGTAAAACTTTCGCAACGCGCCGTCAATATGCCGCCATCTCCAATAAGAAAGTTGGCTCCTTTCGCCGATGCTGCTAAGGCTCGTGGCACACATGTCTTTCACCTCAATATCGGACAACCTGATATTCCATCGCCAGACGAATTTTGGCATGGGATTAAAAATTTTAGCGAGAAAACTTTAGCGTATAGCAACTCAGCCGGCACTGCGGAACTTCGAGAAAAGGTTGCTCAAAAATATCTTGATTACAACATCAAAGTTTCGCAAAGCCAAATCCTTGTCACAACGGCAGGCTCAGAAGCCCTAAGTATTGCAATCGGAACCATTTGTGATGAGGGAGATGAGGTCATCGTTCCGGAGCCCATGTATGCAAATTACATTGGTTTTGCCGCTGGTATGGGTGTAAAAGTAATCCCTCTTGAAACCAAAATCGAAGAGAATTTTGCACTTCCAAAGACTCCAGAATTTGAAAGTGTTATAACTTCCAAAACTCGAGCGATAATCGTTTGTAATCCGAATAATCCAACCGGAACGGTTTATTCTAGAGAACAGCTAGAAAATATTAAGGAAGTTTGCATCAAGCACGATCTTTTCCTCATTGCAGATGAAGTCTATCGTGATTTTGTATACGATGGCGAATTGCCAACCAGTGTTCTCTGCTTAGATGGAGCTGATGATCGGCTTGTTATGGTTGATTCCGTAAGTAAAAGGTTTAGTCTGTGCGGCGCAAGAATTGGTTTCTTAGTTTGCAGAAATCCAGATTTCAATGAAGCCGCAGTTAGATTTGCACAGGCACGATTGTCTTCTCCAACCCTAGAAATGTATGGTGTCCTGAATGCACTTGATACCCCGCCTGCTTACTTCGAAGCTATGCGAAATGAGTACCGAGAACGACGTAACTTAGTAGTCAGTAGATTACAAAAAATGGAAGGAGTTGTTTGCCCGAAAATCGATGGAGCTTTTTACGCCACTGTAAAAATTCCAGTAAGAAATGCTGATGATTTTTCAAAATGGCTACTAGAAAATTTTTCGCACAACGGCAAAACGGTGATGGTCGCTCCTGCTTCCGGATTCTACGCATCACCAGGTAAAGGCCAGCAAGAAATTAGAGTTGCTTATGTCCTCAATCTTCAGGATCTTAGCGAAGCCATGGATTGTCTAGAAATAGCTCTCAAAGAGTATCCAGATAAACTTAACTAGAGTTGCACTGGAATGCAAAAAAACAGTCTAGAGTAATGAAACTCTAGACTGTTTTTTAAATCTAAATTAAATTCCGTATCCGGTTTTTGCCAACCAAGCTTTTGGTATTGGCTTTATCCCGGCAATTACGCGAGCAAACTCAACAGTTTTCATAACTGAAGTTGCAACTGTCAATCGAACTTTTCCATTTGGAGTTTTGATAGTGACAGTTTGAAGGTTTGCATGTTGCCAGCGGTTTTTATGTGGCGCACGGAACTTCCACGCAGAGTGGCGGTGCCGGACGTGCTTTGCTTTATTCGCTTTCTTTCCACTGACTTGACAGATCTTGGCCATTGTTCTCAACTCCTTCTCTTAAAACCAAGAGACGGCAATCGAAGATGATACTCAACAAGTTCAATTCTGCGCAACCAGACCCAGTCAATAATAAGGCATTCGGACAAAAAACGACCTCAAAATTAACTATCTTTTAAGACCAAGTAATTTTACTTAGAGCCTTCGCGTGCAAACCAGGAAAGACCTTTGTGGCATGGACAACTTGGCGAACTTCTGGGCACTCATTGCAGATTGTCGTAAATCTGGCGGTGACGATCTGCTTGGCATGACTGCAGCGTGGGAATATCGACTCGGATTACAATCTTCAGATCAAATGCGCCAAACAACTTTAACTGTCATGGAAATAGTTGAAGGGATGGCGACTTGGGATATGTTTGCCGCCGCATGGCTCTTTACTGATGGCACAAGAGATGACTTTATGTTGCGATTTTGTGAATGGGTGATTTGTCATGGCGAAAAGGCCGTTCACCTTGCAATCGAAGATCCTGAAAACGTACCGTCAATGAATCTGATGAACGGCAGATGGCATGAAGGAAAACTCAGCGCACTTGCTCGACATGCAGCCATGAACAACTTTGGTGAGGCCTGGTATGCCCGTAGCGACCATGTTCTTTGGTGGCCAGTAGTTGGAAGGCTAAAAGTTGATATTGATCCCACTGAGCCTTCAAGCATTGTTTGCGCCAGATTGAAAGAAGCTTGTCCTATTCGTCCTGAACAATTTGCAGAACGATTCCCAAAACTTAAAGAGTTCTGTGATACAAGAAAGGTTCTTCCTGGCCTAGATAGAAGAACTCCAATGACGTTCGACAAATTCTGGTCTATTGTTGAAGAAGCAAGAATTGATCGAGAGCATGCGTGCTTCTTTGAAAAGGCACTAGAGACACTTCCGGCAAGCCAGATTGTTGAGTTTGATGCAATTCTCGATGATCTCACCCACAAAGCATTTAAGTCATTCAATGAAGTATTCAATGAAAAGACAAATGAGTACGCCTTAGTATTCGTCACTCTAGGCAGACTTGATTTTGAAAGATGCTTGAAGGATCACGATTTCGCTAAAAAGTGCATCTCGAATGCCGAGTTTTGGAGAGCAGAACGGTTGAGAAATGCCGCGAAGTCAGCATTCTTTGAAAAAACAGGGCATTCTTCAGCTGCTTAACCTAGCTTAATGGCGTTTCGGGCCTTGATCTCTTGATCAGGGCCCGTTTTAGCATCCAACCGCCTCCAACCACGGTCAGAGGCACCCAAATTAAAACATGAGCAAGCAACGCGGCGGTCCCGGCAGTTGTAGGCATCACGCCGAAGGATTCGTATCCTAGCTTTGCAAAAAAATCAAATGTCCCAACATATCCCGGAGTACTTGGAATGAGAGTTGCAAGCGTTCCTAGGGCCAATGAAAACCAACCCGATGCTATTGGAGCCATGGAATCTATAGCCAAAATTGCTCCAACAAAAAGTATTCCTTCAAAGAACCAGGCAATCATTGAAAGAGCCACAACACCGCCCATCAATTTCCATGATCTTAAAGAAACTAGTGTCCCAAAGAGATCGACCCCAATCGAGCCCAATTTGTACTTAATCGTTCCATCTTCAGACCGACTTTTTACTCCTTCAAAAATCGACAAAAACTTCTTTGGTGTTGCAAGGGCAAGAAACAGACTTGTCATCCCAATTACCGCTAAAGTTCCAGCAGTTTGAATAAAAGCAGAACTAACCTTTCCTGGCCCCGCAATTGCCAGACCAGCATACAAAAAACCTAACAGAGTAATTAAGTCTAAAAGGCGCTCCACTAACATTGTGCTGAGAACTTTAACTGGAGGAGTCTTTAATTCATCTCTAAAACCAAATGCTCTAGTCACATCGCCCGCTCTAAAAGGAAGGACATTATTTAAGGCGATGCTGGCTAAAAATGGTCCAAAACAGTTCTTCAACGGTAGTTCTGGAGATATTGGTCGAAGCATCAGCCACCAGCGAACTACTCGAAGTGAATAGTCGATCCCCAAAAAAAGAACTGCAATCAACATCCAAGATACGTTTGAAGTCTTGACTGTGGCCCATGCCAAACTCCAATCCATATTCTTAAAGGCCATAAACCCAAATAGGCCAGCGAAGCCTATTCCAATAACTAAACGAAAAATTGCCTTGAATCCGGATGTAGCCTTCAAACCACTAACCTTTTACCCTGGAGAAAACAGATTCTCACAATTTGATTTATGAGAAAAATGGTGCCGCAAGCCGGACTCGAACCGGCGACCCAAGCATTTTCAATGCTTTGCTCTACCAACTGAGCTACCGCGGCACAAATGGCGAGGATGACGGGACTTGAACCCGCGACCTCCGGCGTGACAGGCCGGCGCTCTAACCACTGAGCTACACCCCCGCTTGGGAATCTGAGTATGGCACGATGAGTAATGCCGAATCAACACTAAAGGGCCTTTTTGACCTGAAACAAACCTATAATCGAAAAATGATACAACTAAGCACTAGAAATGTCTGTGGCATCACTGGAAGTTCGATTGACAAGCAACCAATACATGACGGTATTCAACACAACTTCAGAAAACTGATCGGATTCGTGCGGCTTAATGATTACAGAATTAACTCCACATTCATAGGCCTCTTCGATGGCCTCCGGAGAAATTAAACTTGACAAAATCACTATAGGAACGAATTTTAATAAGGGATGCTGACGGATGACCTTCAAAACTTCAATTCCAGAAATCCCCGGCAATTTGTAATCAAGCAAAACCAAATGAGGCATAGAATTGGAATCAACTGATTCAATATACTTTAATGCAGATTCGCCATTGATCGCGATACTAACTTCTCCAGTTACGGAATTTCGTTCTAAACATCGCTTGATCGCTAATTGATCCTCCGTGTTATCCTCCACTAATAATATTGTTTTTGGCAAAACTTGACTCATACCATGCAGATCCAACTTGTCTTTTACCTTTCATTCCTTTCATACGGTATTCGGATTCACAATACTTGCCCAAAATACCTAAAAACGCTAACTGATGTTCAAAAACTTATGCAAAGCACTGACTTGGTATACCGAGTCAAGTAGAAAGCTATCATGTCCAAATGGTAGATCGAAAACAAATTTTTCAACTGAAATTCCTTGAGTGGTCAAAATTTCAAAAAGTTCAGTTGATTGCTCCGGCAAATACAAGAAATCAGAGGTGAAGGAAGTCAACAAAAACTGTGAGTTTTTCAACTTACTAGTATCTGCTTCATAATAATCTATTGCTTTAGTCAGTAACAAATATGAATATGGATCAAATCGCTTAGTAAATTTTTCACCTTGATAATTCAGATAACTCTCTACTGAGAACTCTATACCCATATCAAAGCTAAAATGATCCTTGCTTTGCAGTGTTCGGCCGAATTTTGAATCAAAGCTTTTGTGACTGAGATAACTTAAATGGCCGATCATTCTTGCAACCGCTAAACCATGGAAACTTGTCCCATTTTGAACAAAATCCATATCTCTTAATATGGCCTGCCGGCCAATTTCATTAAATGCAATTTGCATTGCTGAATGCCGGTAACAACTTGCCGTCATCCAAACTTTCTTAACTCGTTCCGGAAATTGACATGCCCATTCAAGAGCTTGCATCCCCCCCATACTCCCTCCACACACCGCAAACCAACATTCAATTCCCAGTTCATCTGCTAACTTGGACTGAGCTAAAACCATATCCTCAACAGTGATTTGCGGAAAATCACTTCCATAGACGTCACCATTATTCTTTTTGGAAGTTGGCCCAGTACTTCCCTGGCAACCACCAAGTACATTTGAACAGACAACATAGTATTTGTTTGTATCAATAACTTTATCGGGCCCAACTATGCGATCCCACCAACCTACTGCGTGAGAATCACCACTCAAAGCGTGACAAATCAAAATTGCATTGGAACGGTCATTCTGCAATGTGCCCCAAGTTTCATAAGCAATTTCAATTTCGGGCAGACTCCCTCCAACTTTAAGTGGAAAGTCTCCAAAACTAGATTTCTTTCGTTGCTCGACTGAGGGAACAAGAGTCTGATCTTCCTCAAATAATCTCGGATCAATCTCCACGTTTAATACCTAGTCTCGTCGAACTTGTGGTCGGTTCGGTTGACCGCGAACTCCACTCTTTGGCGGCACGGAACTTTCCGTCTTTTCAGATGATTCACCAGTAAATGGAGGTGGAATAGTACCACTTGGTTTATTCTGTGGCTCTACCGAAGGAACAGACTTTGCCACTCCTATTTCAATCATTCTTTTGAATTCTTCTGGATCCTTAGATTTTGAAAGTGCTTCCTCATATGTTACAAACCCACTTTCAACTAAACGGCTTAGCGATTGATCTAGAGTTTGCATCTTCTGCCGGGATCCAGTCTGAATTATCGATCCAATTTGATACGATTTATTTTCTCTAATTAAATTTCGAACAGCGCTGGTCGCATTTAAAATCTCGTACGCTGCAATTCGTCCACGATTGTCTTTTCTTTTTACAAGAGTCTGCGAAACAACACCTAAGAGGTTTACGGAAAGCTGCATACGAATTTGCTGTTGTTGATGAATGGGAAATACGTCAATAATCCGATCAACCGTTTGCAAGGCATCAACCGTATGTAAAGTTGCAAAAACAAGGTGCCCAGTTTCTGCTGCAGTTATTGCAAGATGTATTGTTTCTAAATCTCGCATTTCACCGACCAAAATAACATCAGGATCTTGCCGCAAGACGTACTTCAATGCATTTGCAAAACTTAAAGTATCAACATCTAGTTCGCGTTGATTAATCAGGGCAACTCGATCGTCATGAACAAATTCAACGGGATCTTCAACTGTCATGATATGCAGTTTTTGTGATTCATTGATTCTTGCAATCATTGCGGCCAATGTTGTTGACTTACCAGAACCTGCCGGGCCCGTTACTAAAACCAATCCCCTCGGACGCTCGATGAAATCGTGACAAGCAACCGGCAACATAAGCGATTCCATCGATTGGATTTCAAACGGAATAACTCGAAAAACGGCTTGCGCGTGTTCACGTTGTTGAAAGAGGTTGCCTCTAAACCGCGATACACCTGGTATTTCTAATGCAAAATCCAGTTCCAAATCTTTGTCAAATCTTGCTACTTGATCCGGCCTCAGGAGTTCAAAAATAGCAGAACGGAAATCAGCGTCATTATAATGAGGAACTTCTTCCATAGGATAAAGTTCTCCAAAAATCCGAATGTAGACTTTTCCAGTGTCTGTCTTAAAATGCAGATCAGAGCCATTCATCTGAACGCATTTACGAAGTAGTTCTTCAATGTGCAAGGCTGGTCTCCGTGGCTAAGCCCTCTTTTTCAGCGCGGCGATGAAAATCAACTGTGTTCGAACTCTTCACTAATGCATGCTCGTAGTCGACTTTTCCTTCTCTTAATAATTCCAAAAGTGAGCCATCCAAAGTTTGCATTCCAACAATTTTTCCAGTTTGAATGTGAGGATACATTTGATGCGTTTTGCCATCACGAATCAATGTTCGAATTGCCGAGTTTGCAATCATCACTTCGTGAGCGGCTACTCTCGATTTTCCATCTTTGGTTGGCAACAAAGTCTGGGAAACTACTGCTTGCAGTGTTACGCTCAACTGAGTCCGAATTTGCGCTTGTTGATCGCTATCAAAAACGTCTACAATTCTGTCAATCGTTTGTGCGGCATCAACTGTATGCAGAGTTGAAAAAACAAGGTGACCAGTTTCGGCTGCCGTAATTGCCAATTGGATCGTTTCTAAATCACGCATTTCCCCAACCAAAATGACATCCGGATTTTGCCGCATGACATGACGAAGAGCATCCGAAAATGTATGTGTATCTGTTCCCAATTCGCGTTGATTGACAATACTCTTGATGTCCTGGTGAACATACTCAATAGGATCTTCAATAGTAATAATGTTCCGGCGAGTGTGATTATTGATTTCAGAAATCATCGCTGCCAAAGAAGTCGATTTTCCTGAGCCAGTTGGGCCAGTCACCAGAATCAAGCCTCTAGGCAACAACGCCAATTCCTTGGTAACAAGAGGCAACCTTAACTCTTCAATAGATCGAATCGTATAGGGGATTAAACGAAATACACCTCCAATTTTGCCGCGCTGCCAAAATAAATTAACACGAAAACGAGCAAGTCCAGGAACTGCCACCGATAGATCGCATTCCTTGTATTCCATGAGTCGCTCTTTCCTTTCAGGCGTCAAGATACTTAACATCATTTCCTGAGTATCTGAGTCTGACAAAACGGGGCGATCCATTCTAGATAGATCTCCTCGTATCCTCATTAGCGGAGGATTCCCTGATTTCAAGTGAAGGTCACTTGCGTCAACTTTCACCACTTCATGGAGCAATTCACTCAGTAAAGGCGTCACGATACTTCCTGGTTTGACCTTAATGCCGAAGCATTTGTTTTAATTCAGAAACAATTCCAGCATTTTGTAGGGCAACTTCCTCAGTAACGATTCCTGCTTTCACAAATCTTGCAAGAGATTGGTTCATCGTCTGCATACCCCAGAATCCGCCTTCGTTCATCAAATGATACAAATCACCAAAGTGACCGTCTTCAATCGCTTTGCTAACTGTAGGAGTACAAATCAAAATTTCGGCGCAAACTACTCGTCCTTGACCATCAGCTCGCGGAACAAGCTTTTGGGCAATGATTGCTCTTAAAGAATTACTCATGCGTTGACAAAGGTGAATTTTTTCATGTGGCGGGAACATGTTAATAACCCGATCCATCGTTTCATATGCACTTGCCGTGTGGACAGTGGAAAAAACAAGGTGTCCAGTTTCTCCAGCTTGCATTGCAACGTTCATTGTTGTTACGTCGCGCATTTCACCAATTAGAATTACGTCCGGAGCTTCTCGAACTACAGCTCGCATTGCTGGCAAAAAGTCATCTGTGTCAATTCCAACTTCACGTTGGCTTAAATATGAATTCTTGTCTTGATGTTCAACTTCAAGCGGATCTTCAATCGTAACAATATGGCACCTGCGAGCTTCATTGATAATATCTAGAAGCGCGGCAAGCGTAGTGGTCTTACCTGAACCAGTCGGTCCGGTAACCAAGACCAACCCTTGTTTAGATTTGGTAACTTCAGCCAATGATGGTGGCATTCCCAATTCTTCTAAAGTTCTAATTTTTGTAGGAACAATCCGCATAACTGCGGCCATTTCGCCCCTCTGTCGGTATACGTTTGTCCGAATTCGACACTTGCCCGGGATTACAAAGGCAAGATCCATCTCATTGGTTTCGTCAAACTTTGCCTTTTGATGATCGCGCATGACTTCAAAAAGCAAGCGACGAACATCTTCACCAGACAAAACCGGCCATTCACCAGGCAAGTCTCGAACAAAGCTGAATTGCTTCATTCTGGGCTTACTATTCGCCTTCAAAAAAATGTCCGAAGCTGTTTCGGCGAAGCCGATTTCAATTAGCTCGTGAATATTGATGCTCGATGCGTCTCTCATAACAAGATCAAACCTTCACTCCATCTCAACGTTTAGAACCTGACCGGAGCGCGGCGAAGTATACCAAAGCTCCAGCCGCAAGTGCCCCTATTCCAAGCAAAATAAACACCATTGGATTCATTGTTGCTTTGTTATCCGTTTTCGATAAGTTTTCTTGCTTTTCTAAAACTAATGACGGGATAACAATTTCGTCAGCGATCTGAGTCTTTAGCTTAATCTGATATTCAATCCCAGATGGATCCTTTAATTCCTGGCTAGAAACGCTGGCAGCTTCATTATCTAAACTTTTTAAAGTTTGCATGCCCGGCTGTTCTCCTTCAAACGTCAAGACTATCGAATCTACTTCGTATGGGGAATCAAATCCTGCAAACGCACGAGCAATTGCTTGAATATTCAATGCTCCTGTAGACCGATCTATCAAATTGTCTGTTCCAAAGCTCGCTCGCGCGACTGTTATTCCTTGTTCTGCGCCTAAATCTTGCGCTTGAATTTGCAATCCACGAGCTTCTGAGCCCGCATTCAGAGCAATTTTCATACATTGCTCTTGCAAAAATGCTCCTGGATACCCGTCTTTAAGAGCTGTAATTGAAACCATCTCTGCCCCGCCACTGTATTCCTTGACATTCACAAACACGTCTGGCGTGAACGGCTGGCTTGGAATTGATTCGGAACTTTGGGGCCATGAAAAAACTGGGAAAAGACCTATCAGAGCAACACAAAAAAATGCGCCAATCATCAATTTTTTCTTGTTTTGAACTAAAGATTTGGAATTAACAATAAATTTCATGACAATTTTCCGAAATTTGAATACGTTGCCGATATAATAGCCGTCTTACGAAGGAGTAGGTTTTTTAGGATGGATGAACTAGAAATTGAGATGGGCAGTGTTTACCTTACCGCTGAGGGACATGCCAGGCTTAAAGAAGAATTGACTCACTTAACGGGAGTCAAGCGAAAAGATATTGCCGAACGGCTACGCGAAAGCAAGGATCACGGCGAATTTAGCGAAGATAACAATGAACTTGATGAAGTGAAAAACGAACAGGCCATTGTTGAGAGTCGAATCGCAGAGCTTAAAACAATCTTGAGCGGAGCTGTAATTTTAGAACCAGAGGACATCAGCACAGATGAAGTCGGACTTGGAACTTATGTAACCGTGCTTGATGAAGAAAGAGGTTTTGACTTTGAAGTTAGAATTGTTGCCAGCATTGAAGCTAATGCAGAAGAAGACCTCATTAGCGACGAATCTCCATTAGGATCTGCTCTATTCGGAATGACTAAAGACGATGTCGTTGAATTTGAGGCACCTTCTGGCATTTTAAAGTACAAAATCACAAAATTAAGAGCTTAACGACTTAAAAATTTGGATCAGAATTCAATGTAAATCATGAAGGTCGGTGTACCCATATCTCATGGCACATCAAGCCTGGCTGGTATGATTTAATGTATTCCCCCACTGGACAGGACAGTTTTTCCTGCTATCTGGAGTATGAAATCAGTGAGTAAAACGGACAATACAAGCGCGGGCCCAAAAGTGCCTGCAAGCGTTCCTGCGCCTAGCGGAAGACGTGGACTCGGAGCGTACCTAGCAGACGTGAAACTCGAAATCAAAAAAATTGCTTGGCCAACTCCACTAGAAGCAACTAGGCTAACAAGCACTGTTTTGGGCGTTTGCCTCCTCATTACCGGCGTTCTATGGATTTTTTCCGTCATTATTGAAGCTGCACTTAAATTTTTACTAGGTGGTAACTAATGGCTCGCGCATGGTATGCCGTTCACACAATCTCAGGGCATGAGAACAAAGTGGCAAATTTGCTAGAAAGAAAAGCTCAGATCGAGAAGCTCTGGCAATACGATATTTTCGATATTCTCATTCCGACCGAACAGCAAATTGGTAGCCGAAATGGCAAACGTGTCGAAGTCAAAAAGAAAGTTTTTCCAGGTTATATTTTGGTGAGAATGAACCTGACTGATGATACTTTTAAGGTTGTAAAAGGCACAAGTGGAGTAACAGGGTTTTTAGGCAGTAGTGAAAGACCAGTACCCCTTGAGGACTATGAAGTTCAACGAATCATCGATAACCTAGAAAAGAGCGAAGAAGCTCCAGCAGCTGGATTCGAAAAAGGAGATATCGTTCGTGTTATCGAAGGTCCTTTTGCCGACTACACTGGCAAGATTGAAGAGATTAATCCAGAACGAGAGAAAATCAAAGTTCTTATCTCAATCTTTGGTCGTGATACTGCTGTTGAACTCGATTACGCTCACGTTCAAAGCGACTAATAGCGCGATAAAAAAAGCCACCGTTCAAAACGAACAGTGGCTTTTTTTTGTTTTGACTCGGAACAAATCAAAAAAATACCCCGGAGTGATCCGGGGCAAATGTGTTCCCAAGTGCTTTCGCTTTTTCTCTTTTTTTGGAGAGGAAAAATATCTTTTAATTTCGGCCAGCAACCATTCGCTGACTTAATGGTGCAACTTCTACAAATGCGCTGGCAGGAGCCAAGAGGAAGACATTATCGCCCAACTCTTCCCAAGTCCCTTCTGCTGTGTAGTTGACTCCGCACATAAAATCTTTAACTTTTTCGCGCAGTTCTGGCGCGCACATGCTTATATTTAGAACTTGTTGTTCACCGCGCTTCAAGCCGTCTGCTGCCGCGACTGCATCTTGAAAAGACATGATTTGGCGTCGAATGGTGATGTGGTATCGGTGCATGGATTGCACCTTCAAACTGGGTCGACCGGAGGGTAGCTCCATTTCGTCATCAAATTCTTCTTCGCGGTGGAAAAAGTTAGTAATGCCTTCGCTAATACGGCCAAAAAAGCCGGGTCTTTCCAATGTATCTTCCATGATTTATGTTGTCCTTCCGTAGACTTTAAGCTCGATCACCAAAAATCGCTGAACCAACTCGAATATGTGTAGATCCCTCCTGGATCGCTACTTCAAAATCACCACTCATTCCCATACTTACAGAATCTAAACCCTTTTCGCGGGCGAGCGCTGCAAGTTCTCGAAACAAAAGCCGATTTGACTCCGAATCAGTAATTAGCGGACCAATTGTCATTAAGCCTGCTAATCGAACTGACTTGAACTTTAGAACAATATCAATGGTGTTGTCAAGGGCTTCGGTAAAAATTCCTGATTTTTGTTGTTCTTTTGCTAAATTGACTTGTAAAAATCCTTCAATGGTCCGACTTTGCTTGGCAATTTCAACCAACTGACTTTCTTTCTCGATCGTATGAATTGCAAAGCAATGCTCTGCTATGTTTTTAGCCTTATTTGATTGGACCTTACCTATAAAATGCCACCTGATATCACTTGGTAAAAGGTGAACCTTTGTCTGTAATTCTTGCCAACGACTCTCACCAAAATCTCGAATTCCACAATTGTATGCTTCTGCAATCAAATCGACCGAAATCGTTTTAGAAACGCAAATCAATGTCACTGAAGATCGTGGCCGTCCTGCCAACTCACATGCTCTTTGTATCTGCTCTTCAATCCGACGCAAGTTTTCAGGAATACTCATTTGACTCATTTTGTCAGACATGCATAAACTCAATAAGTCCAAGAGATAAAATCGAATTCTATGGTGGAACCAGAATTTGAAGGCTATTTGCTACTATCTCAAAATGGAACAAGAGCAGTACCAATTTCTGCAGAGTCATTGGCAGATCTGGAAACGCCACTCAGTGCTTATTGGAAACTCGCTTTCGATCAAAAGGAAAGTTTCTTACTCGAAAGCGTAACTGGAGGCGAACAATTAGCTCGTTACAGCATCATTGGTGTTCGGCCACGAGTAACCTTGATGAACCAAAAACAATACGGTAGAACTGAAATCCGATTCAGGCTCGGAAACCTACTCCGACGAGCCTAATTCTGATCCCTTATCAAAACTCCGATATCTCATTCGACATGTCGATCCTGAACTCGCGGAAGAACTTCCGCAACTTTGTGGCGGCGCGGTTGGCATGATTTCATACGACTATGTTCGAAACATCGAGAAGCTGTCTGACTCCAATGAGGACGAACTTAACATTGACGATGTCGCCATGCTGATTTGCGATAGCGTGGTTGTTTTTGATCATGCAAAGAACATAATTAAAATAATCGTCGTAGCGGACGGATCTAAAGAAAGTTATGCCGATGCGTTAACAGAAATTAACTGGATTCAATCTCGTCTGGCGGCACCTTTGCCCTCCCTTCCACACAATGCTGCAGATCCACAAAAAGTAGATTGTAATGTCACACAAGCAGAGTTTGAGGCGACAGTCAATAGAATTGTGGATTACATTAAAGCCGGGGACGGCATCCAAATGGTGCCTTCTATTCGATTTTCTCAAAACATTGATGCCCATCCATTGACGATTTACCGCGCTCTTAGATCCTTAAACCCATCACCGTTTATGTATCTTCTCCGATTCGATGATTTGGATATTGTCGGAGCTTCTCCAGAACTCCTCACCGGGCTTAATCAACGACAAGCAACCGTTCGCCCGATTGCGGGAACACGCCCAAGAGGTGCGAATATTGCTCATGACCAACAACTTGGTCACGAGCTCTTAGCGGATGAAAAAGAGAGAGCTGAACATATTATGCTGGTTGATCTCGGCCGAAACGATCTTGGTAGAGTCTGCGAATTCGGATCAGTTGAAGTCGAAAACTTGATGCAAATTGAGCGATATAGCCATGTTATGCATATAGTCAGCGATGTCCATGGCAAACTCAATTCCGATCTCGATGCAATCGATCTCGTCAGAGCAACTTTTCCTGCAGGTACCTTAAGCGGGGCCCCAAAAGTAAGAGCAATGCAAATCATCGATGAAGTTGAAAAAACGCGAAGAGGAGTTTATGGCGGAGCCGTTGGGTTCTTCTCTGCACAAGGCGACATGGAACTTGCCATTGCAATTCGCACGATCGTCATCAAAAACGGAAAAGCTTACGTCCAGGCCGGCGCAGGAATTGTCTTCGATTCAGACCCAACCAAAGAGTACGAAGAATGCTGTAACAAAGCAAAAGCTGCGCTCCAAGCGTTAAAAATTGCTCAAGCGGGGTTGAAACAATAATAAATCAGGGAACCCAATTTTGGGTTCCCTGATCCTGTGTTCAAAAACTTGAACCAATTTATTCGTCGTCGTCTAAATCAACTGTTGCTTGCTCTCTTACCGACCGCTTACGCTTAATGGTGCCATATCCCGCATCATTAACTGAATCACTATCAGCCGTCGTGACAGAGTGTGCCAGGGCAGAAGAGGCGCGCAGTTTATTCTCACGTACAGCTTCTTGTAGCAACCCGTGAGATTCTCCAAGCTTCTTCATGATTCTCCTATTCCAGAGGTACAGAATTGGTGCCGCATTAAAGATCGAAGAATATGTTCCTACTAAAATCCCTAAAAGCATCGTCAAAACCATGAACTTAAGTTCTGGTGTTGGAGTTCCTACAAAAAGCAATATACCAAGAGGCACAATTGCCGTCATGGATGTATTGATAGATCGAGCAACACTTTGGTTAATCGACCGGTCAATCAGTGCTTCAAAAGTATCGTTACCTCTTGATTTCTTTAGGTTTTCTCGAATTCGGTCAAAAATGATAATCGTATCGTGAACAGAGAATCCAATGACCGTCAGCATTGCCGTAATAAACAGCGCACTAATTTCCCATCCTAAGAAGAATCCGACAACACCAGCCGAGCCAATGATAAACAGCACATCATGGAGTAAGGCAACAACTGCCGATAACCCAAACCGCATCCCATTCTTAATCCCGCCAAGCGCAACTCCAAACCTTACCGCTAGATAAATGACAATCATGCCGGCACTGATCAAAACACCAAGAATGGCATTCGTAACCGTCTCTTCTCGAATCGTTGGCCCAATACTACGTAAACTTCCGTTCTCCGAAGGAACGCCAGCAGCATCTGCGATTTTTTGAATTGCCGCCGGATCATCGATTGCTAATCCCGCTTGCTCTGCAACGGTTATATAGACTGCCCTCTCATTTTCAACTGTTGCAAACTTAACATTAGAGCCCTTAAAGCCGGCCTGTTCAAGTCCTTTTCTCACTGTTTCTGGTGTAGCTTGACTACTGCCTAAAATATAGGTGCCTTCAAATCCACCCTGGAATTCTACATTCGGTTTGATTCCTCCCAGCCCAACAAAGATCCAACCAAAAACTACAAGTGCAGCTGAAATGATGAAATACTTCTTCGCGCCAGCCAAAACTTTCCAAGATTTGGATTCATCGGCCGAACCCAAGTGTTCGCCAAACAAGTTCCGCTTAAGGGCATACCATTTTTGATCGTGGAAATACCCAAGGCTTGTCACACCCAGCAATAAAGAACGGGTGACAGTGATCGCCGTGAAGAACGAAATCATCACACCAACAATCAAAGTAGTTGCAAATCCTTTTACCGCGCCAGTGCCAAGAGTCCATAAAACCAGCGACGTCATAATTGTGCTGATATTTGAATCAACAATAGCGGTTAAAGCCCGCTTAAAGCCGATTTCAATTGAAGTCAAAGTCTTCCGACCAGCCTTCATTTCTTCCTTAACTCGTTCAAAAACAAGAATGTTAGCGTCAACTGCCATCCCCGCCGAAAGCACAAATCCTGCAATAGAAGCCAGGCTAAATGTAGCCCCCATTAGCTTCAAAACTGTCAGGGTAAACAAGGTGTATAGCAACATCGCGATGGCTGCAACTACACCCGGGAAAGAGTAGTAGAAAATCAAGTAAACACAAATGATTCCAAGGCTAACTGCGCCGGCTGTCACCATTTGATTGAGAGCTTTCTTACCTATTGTTGGGTCAACCGTTTCTGTTCCAATTTCCTTTAAAGAAACATCCAGCGAACCAGAATTGATCAAATCTACAAACTTTGTCAAATAGCCAGAATCGAATTCTCCATCAATAAACGCACTATCTCGCAATATTGCGCCTTTTTTGATGGGAGCCATATTGAGAACAACTCCATCCATCACGAATGCAATATTCTCTTCCTGTTGAGAAAATCTGCGCGACCAATCCGCCATTTTGTCTTGGCCAGAACGACCATCTGGCAGCTTTCACATCAGAAAAGTTAAAGTGTGGTTGATACTTTCCACCATTCGTGACTTGCGCTACCGCATCTTTGACTTCTGAACCCGAAAGAATCAAATCCCAACCCTTGATCATGTCGGCATACTCAGGATCACCGGGCGTTAATACTTTTGATGAATCGGCGCTGCGAACAAATCTTACGACTGGCCCACCATTTTCTGTGGTTTCATCGTACTTGCTGTATCGCTTTTGGCGAATAGCGGTTTGCACGTTTTTAGCGTGATAAACTTCAATCTTTGCAGTAGATTTTAAGAGTTGCCGTGCTTCTTCAATATTCTTGATATCTGGTAACTCAACAATAAACTGATCGGTTCCGCGGGCAGAAACTGTCCCTTCAACTACACCAAGCGCTGAACCAACACGGTTTTCAAGAACTTTAGCAACTCGAGTTTGAATGCGGGCTGGGTTTTTCTGTTGCTCCGCAGTCAACTCGTTTAAATTCATTTGATATACAAAACGTGCACCACCAACGACGTCTAATCCAAGCTTAAACGTGTTTGATGAGTATTGCCAGATAGAAAGCCCGGTTAAAACTAAAACCAAGACTAAGAACAAAGGGTTGCGTGATTGCAAAGAGATAGCCTCCGACTCAGAATTTCAGTCTGAGCCAAGGTCGGATTATACCTATGGAATTAGGAGCAATCCAAGGGACTAGCCCCCACTTCCAGAAACCAATTGGTATTCCCCAACTACACCTTTTGGCAATTCCATGCTCACGGATGCCTTTTCACCAGAAACCGAATCATTTAGAAACCCGTTAACCTTAAAAACTTGCTTGCCTTTGGTTGAAATTTCCATCGAGAATCGACGAACAATGTAGGTGTTTTCATCAAAGAGTTGAATAATTATCACTTCAGAATTAGTCGATGCATTTTTTCCAACTGCTTCAACTCTGCGAAGCTTCTTCCCTTCCTCTGTCACCATTTCATCCTTCAAAATTACAGGTTCCGGATCAGCAGCAAATCTTGGGCCCATTTCGGCAATTGAAAAATTTGCCCGACCGGCTTGAACTGATAAGGGACGATACTCCTCCGAAATTGCGAATCCATCCGGTTTTTGATCATCTTTATATTGTCGAGTCGCATGATTCACGAGCCATTTGCGGTCTTTTGTCCACGCCGATTCCACAACTTCCAATCCACCAGCAATCACTCGGATTCGCTTTGAACTTGGAGTCGCCCAGATATAAACAGATTGCCGATTTCCAGAAGGTAGGGTCGAAACATCATATCGACCTTGAAATCCGGTTGTCTTTGCCATTGCTTCATACTTGGTTTTCTCTAGTTCAGAAAAGCTCATTTTCTGACCGAGTAACACCGAACCAACTATCATCGAAAACATGGCCATATATCTTCTACCGGCTATCTGACGTATGGCGTGCCCAAGAGATGCACTCTCTCGGGCACTTTTTTATGAAATTAATCTCGAGCCCAATGCATCGGACCTGCCGATTCAGAAATCACTGATTGTTTCAGCACCTCAACAGCTTTAGTCAAGCCTTCCATACTCGACATCAAACCATCTTCATGTTCAATACTCAGTACATGATCGTAGCCAAAAGTTCTCAGCGTGCTGCAAAAATCCTTCCACCATTCAATACTATGGCCATATCCGACGCTCCTGAACACCCAACTCCTGGAATGAATATCGCCATAACTCTTGGTATCAAGGTTTCCGTTCAAACCACTATTGATAGCATCGATTCGGGCATCCTTTGCGTGAACGTGATAAACCGCGCCTTTTTCTAACAACTCACGGACAGCAGCAATTGGATCAATCCCCTGCCACCACAAATGACTAGGGTCAAAATTCGCACCTATTTGCCCACCATTCTTGCCAACGCGGTCTCTTAAATTCAATAAAGTTTCATTGTTGTAGACCACAAATCCAGGATGCATTTCAATGCAAAATTTAACGTTTTGTTCTTTCAAGAATTCCGCTTGTTTCTTCCAATATGGCACAACCCGTCGATTCCACTGCCAATCCAAAATATCCCGAAATTCGTCTGGCCAAGCACAGGTCACCCAGTTAGGATTTTTTGATCTTGGGCCATCTCCTGGACACCCACTAAATCCATTGACACATTCAATTCCTAGTGCACTAGCGAGTTTCACCGCATTAACAAAAACGTTATGATGATCTTCTGCAATTGCAGAATTAGGGTGAAGAGGATTGCCATGTACAGAAATTGCACTCAAAACTAAGCCGCGCTTTTCGATATTCTTCATAAAAGCATCGCGTTTCTGTTTGCTTTCCAGCAACTCTTCAACTGGCAAGTGCGGAGAACCTGGATAAGCACCTGCTCCTAACTCAACAGCAGTGATTCCAAGATCCTGCACAATGTCTAAAACTTCTTCAAAAGGTTTATCGCCAAAAAGGGCGGTAAAAAGGCCAATTCGCATTGTGAAACTAGGCTACCCGGAACAAAAAATAATCCCGACTGCTTTTCGGCAATCAGGATTATCTCAATCAATAATTAAGTTTAGTTTAGTTTCCAGAACCCGAATCCGCCGCTGCTTTTTTCGCAACTGCAATGCGATTCTTCAGCGCCTCGGCAAAGCCTTTGAGTTGATCTTGCTTTGCTTTGTCAAAAGCTTCAAAATCTTTAAGAGCTTTTTCCAGTAACTCAACAGCTTTTAAATGTTTACCGTTGGCTTCATATGCATTTGAAGCGTAAAAAACAACTACTGGATCAGAAGAAACTTTCAAGACTCTTTCAGCAACAAAAAGAGCATATTTCCGATCGCCATCCTTAGATTTCGCTTCTTGATTAGCTATGACTGCAAAATTAATTGCCGTATCTTCTTTTCCATCAGCAAGAATTGAATCGATTTCTTGACCAACGAAATCAGCTTTGCCAGCAGCAAAGGCGGTCTGAAGAGCTGCCATTCGAGCCTGCATTTTTTCTTCAGCAAGAATATTCTCAACATAAATTGCATACTCCTTCTTTGAAGCTTCTAAGTCAAACTTTCCTTCAACTACCGCTTTCAATGCGTCGTCCATTTGCATGGGATGGCCAATCCACATCACCTGGTCACCTTTCAAAACAAATGAAGATGGGATACCTTGTCGTTTTGCACCATTCATCCAGGTCTGCGACATTATTCCGCTATTACGATCGGTTGGATCGGTATACATATCAATGGCTACCGTATAGTCCATTTTCTCCGCGTAACCATCAACAAATTTCTGGACTTGACCAGGAATATCTTCTCCGTTTTCCCAAACAGAAACTCCGATAATTTTGACCTTATCTCCATACTCTTTTTGAAGCTTCGTTAGGTGAGGTATCGAAGTTTTGCAAGGCCCGCACCATGTGGCCCAAAATTCAACTACGTAGACTTGATCGGGATTATATTTTTCAACTTTGTTTCCCTTTACCCATTTTGAAACAGTCAGGGCTGGAGCTTTGGAGCCCGGCATCAAAACACTTTCTTCTGCTGCTATAGCGGAACTCGCTACTAATGCCGCAACCGCAAACGTAAACAAACGCTTCATCACTTTAGTTTACACGCCTCAAGCTTATAGAAGTTCCAAAAACCAAGTGCAAAAATAGTCGCAAGCATAAAAGATACTCGCGACTATTTTCAATTGTGTTATTGCAAATTACTTGTCAGCAGTAACTGTAACTCGTTCCATAACAACCGCTTGGGCGGCCGCTAAACGAGCAATTGGAACTCGGAAAGGAGAACAACTCACGTAGTTCAGACCAATCTTATGGCAGAAGTAAATAGATTCAGGATCACCACCATGTTCGCCACAGATTCCACACTTTAAATCGTTTCGTGCGCCTCGGCCTTCTTTAACCGCAAGTTCCATTAAACGACCAACTCCAGTTTGGTCAACTGATTCGAATGGATTCGTTGGCAAGATCTTATCTGCAACATACTTTTGCAGGAACTTTCCTTCGGCATCATCTCGCGAATATCCAAATGTCATCTGCGTCAAGTCATTGGTTCCAAAACTAAAGAATTGAGCATATTCTGCAATTTCACCAGCGGTCAATGCTGCCCTTGGAATCTCAATCATCGTTCCAAAGGAATAAGGAACATCAACGCCTTGCTCTGCCATGATCTTCTTTGCTTCCTTTTCTAGTTGGCTTTGAACGACTTTTAACTCGTTTACATGAGACACCAACGGAATCATGATCTCGGGATAAACCTTCTTTCCTTGCTTTGTAAGGACACAAGCAGCTTGCAATATTGCTCGCGTTTGCATAATAACAAGACCTGGAAGAATAATTGAAAGTCGAACTCCACGAAGACCCATCATTGGGTTTGATTCCTTCATTTTTTCAACTTCATGAAGCAGTTTTACTCTCTCATCCAGTTTGCTCTGAAGTTCAGAATTCACTTGCACTCGATGTTGCAAATCTGAAACTTCGCGAATCAATTCTTCGTGGCTTGGCAAGAATTCATGTAGTGGAGGATCAATCAACCTAACCGTTACCGGCTTGCCTTCCATTGCATCAAATATGCCTTCAAAGTCCTCTTGTTGAACAATCTGCAATTTATCCAGCATCTCTTGCCGAACTTTCTCATCTCTCGTCAGGATAAGTTCTTGAACGAGTGGCAATCGATCCGCTTCAAAGAACATATGCTCGGTTCTACACAGGCCGATCCCTTCTGCCCCAAACTCAATGGCTTGTCGGCTATCTCGCGGATTGTCTGCATTAGCTCGTACACCCATAGTGCGAGTCGCATCTGCCCATTCCATAAGTTCGCCAAAGGAACCTGTTACTTCGGGAGCAATCAGTTTCAATTCGCCTAAGTAGACATTTCCACTGGATCCATCCATCGTAACGACTTCGCCCTCTTTAACAACATTGCCATCAACTTTCAAGAATTTAGCTTTGACATCAACATGAAGCGATTCTGCTCCAGCTACGCAAGGAATCCCAAATCCGCGAGCAACAACTGCCGCGTGACTTGTTTTCCCACCTCTTGCCGTCAAAACGCCTTGAGCCGCCAACATTCCGTGGACATCATCAGGATTTGTTTCTTCTCGAATCAGAATGACTTTTTCGCCTGATCCGCCATTAACTCCTCGATCTGCTGCCGTGTTAGCATCAAATACAGCCTTACCAACTGCCGCACCAGGTGAAGCCGCTAATCCAGTTGCAAGCAAAGTCGCGCCTTCCAAGGCATCTGGGTCAATTCGTGGGTGCAATAACTGGTCAACATGTGAACCAGAAACTCGAAGTAAAGCTTGATCCTTCGAGATCAATCCTTCATGAACCATGTCAACCGCAATATTGACGGCTGCTGGGCCAGTTCTCTTCCCAGCTCGACATTGAAGCATAAACAACTTGCCATGCTCAATCGTAAATTCAAGATCTTGCATGTCTTTGTAATGAGCTTCTAATGTATTACAAGCTCGTACAAATTCATCATAAACAGGCTTATTTTGCTTTTCCAGTTCACTAATTGGCACAGGAGTTCGCACACCAGCCACAACATCTTCGCCCTGGGCGTTCATCAGATATTCTCCAAACAAAAGATTTTCGCCAGTGGATGGATCGCGAGTAAAGGCAACCCCAGTTCCGCAATCGTCACCCGCATTTCCGTACACCATGGATTGAATTGTTACGGCAGTTCCGATTTCGTCGGGGATTTTTTCCGTTCGACGGTAAATAATTGCTCGGTCATTGTTCCAACTTGCAAAAACAGCTTCTGTACCAGCTAACAATTGATCCCATGGATCAGCCGGGAAATCCTTGCCTGTTTGCTCTTTTACATAAGCCAAGAACAAATCACATACTTTCTTCAAATCATCCGCAGTTAAATCTAAATCAGCTTTCGCTCCAACTGACTTTTTATATTCAGCAAAAATGTCATTGTCAAAGTGGTGCTTGCTCAATCCAAAGGCAACATCGCTCAACATCATAATCAAGCGTCGATAGCTGTCATACACAAATCTAGCATCGCCCGTCTCGGCAATCAAGGCCTCAACTGTTGTTGGGTTCAAACCTAAATTCAATACGGTGTCCATCATGCCCGGCATCGAAAATTTCGAACCGGAACGAACCGAAACCAAAAGTGGCTTTTCGGATCCGCCGAATGTTCTGCCCATGGATTTTTCTAGATCTGCAACAGCAGTTTCCATTTCAGATTTTAAGGCAGTTGGAAGTTGTCGACCACCGTCGTAATATTCTGTACAGACAGCAGTAGTAATTGTAAATCCCGGAGGTACCGGGAGACCAATGTTGGTCATTTCCGCGAGGTTTGCGCCCTTCCCTCCCAGGAGATCGCGCATTGTGGCATTGCCTTCGCGGAACAAGTAAACGCGCTTTTCGCTCATGTTAATTCTTGATCCATTGAACCTGCAGCCCCGGCAGGTGGCATCATTGGCAATCCCGGGCCGTCAAATTGTTCGCATCCCTAGTATATCTCTGCTCAAGCCAAGGACCTTAGGAATGTAATGTCATGGCAAAACAAAATTTATAGAATCTTAATAAAATTCCTTAAGCCGCTCGATCCCATAGTTTCGCCCGTATTGCCGGATCTCCAATTCGTTGCAATAAATCTAGAAACTCGTCGCAGACGTTTGGGTCAAAGTGGATCTCGCGCTGTGATTTCAAATATTCGATAACTTCATCTTGCGGAACCGCTTTTCGGTAGGGTCGATCAAAACTCAACGCATCGTAAACATCAATAATTGCAAATAGGCGGGCAGAAAATGGAATCTGGTCGCCTTTCAATCGAAATGGATACCCCGAGCCATCCCATTTTTCATGGTGATAAACTGGAATATCTAAACTAGGCCGAAGGTATTCAATCCCATATAACATCTCATGAGCAAACATCGGATGCTTATTGATCAACAACCTTTCTTCGGGTGTCAATGCTCCAGGCTTCTTTAAGACAGAATCCGGAATCGCAAGTTTTCCAATATCATGCAGAAGCGCCCCGCGCCGAATATTGAGAAGATGATCTCCGTGAACACCCATCTGCCTTGCTAGTAGAACAGTCAATTCCGCGACCCGCAATGAATGGCCTTCCGTTTCTTGATCACGAAGATCAAGGGCTTTCATCCATCCTTCGATCGTCGCATCGTAAGAATTCTCTAAGTGAGTCAGCATCCGTTCTAGTTGATGACGTTGATCGGCCAGCTTTCGAAACCGATTCAGCTTCATTACATTGCGAACAATTGCCTTTAACTCTGCTTCATGATATGGCTTTTGGATAACGTCATCAGCACCCGCTTGAAAGGCCTTGATGCGCATATCAACATCAGATAAACCGGTTACCATGACAATCGGCAATTCGCTCAAATAAACACTCTTCCTAAAAGAAAATACAATTCCGTACATGTCAACTGTGGAATTTGCTATGTCTACTAACAACAGATCCGGAGGATTTCTTTCAGCTGTAATCAGACCATCAATCGCATCATGTGCAACTTCGATGACAATGTTTTCACTAAGCAAATGACGCTCCAGCGCAGATTTGCCATCAACGGAATCATCTATGATCAATATTCGATTTGGCGCAGTCTCCATAAAGCACTCGAAAAGCGAAGGTTTTCCAATAGTTTTATCGGCATAAAACCTACTTGGTCCTACCATAGATTGATTTCGGAATGACTTTGTGCCAAAATCTCCCTCCGAACTGCATAAATTTCTTAGTTTTCATCGCAGTTTTAAAAGGTTTGAATTAGTCATGAAAAGCGGTATCCATCCAGTCAACAATCCAGTTCTCTTCGTCGATGGCGAACACGAGTGGGTTGGTGTTTCAACGCTCGCCAGCAACGAAACCCGAACAATTGATGGCATCGATCACTTCGTAGTGAAAGTCGAAATTTCAGGATTCACCCATCCGTTCTATACCGGACAAAAGAGAATTGTTGACACGGCTGGCCGCGTCGAGAAGTTTATGCGACGCTACGGCAACCAAGCAAAGTAACAACTTCCCTTTTCAATCATTTTCAATTAGGCTACTGTATGATGACAGTAGCCTAATTTTGTTTTGATTCTGGGTCAAACCTTGAAATAAACAAAGTTACTTCCCCAGAATTACCTTATGGCACGGGAAGACAACTACCGCGATCGTTCAGTTCTTATTCACGGAAAATTCCGTTCTGAAAAATGGGACTTTCAAGATCACATCCTCCCGCCAATCACCACCGCCGTAACTTTCCGACTTCGATCCGCTGAACGAGGAGCACAAGGCTTCCAGCAATACGCAAACCCCGAAATCGATCGCGAAACAACCAAGCCGATCTACATCTACGACCGCCTCGATGAACCATCATCCGGACTACTTGAAGAAACCCTCGCCTTCAGTGAAAAAGGGGAATCCGCCGTCTGCTTCTCTACCGGAATGGCCGCAGTCAGCGCCGCCATCGGAATCCATATCAAAGCCGGCGACCACATCTGCTTCCATAAAGCGATATACGGCTGCTCGTATTCCCATATCACTAATTGGCTCAACCGATTTGGCGTAGAATCCACCGCCGTTGATTTCACAAACCTTGATGAGCTCAAGGCGAGTATCCGACCAGAAACCAAAGTGCTCTATTTTGAAACTCCGGTTAACCCAACTATGGAACTCATCGATCTCGAAGCGGTCGCAAACATCGCCAAAAAGGTCAACTCCAAACGCGACCCGGAGCAAAATGTCAAAACCATCGTCGATAACACGTTCGCCAGCCCCTACGCCCAAAGACCACTAGAACACGGAATCGACTTTGTTCTCCACTCTCTCACCAAACACATTTCCGGATTCGGCGCAAGCATGGGAGGTGTCGTAATTGGCCCTCGATCTGCCGAAACATCATTACTTCTCTACCGCAAAGATTTCGGCGCTAGCCTCGCCCCCGATACCGCCTGGAAAATCCTCAACTACGGGGTGCCAACCCTGGCCCTCCGTCTCGAAAAGCAACAGCAAATTGCAACCCGTGTTGCTGAATACTTAGAGAATCATCCTAAAATCAAGATGGTCAGTTATCCGGGACTCACAAGCTTCCCCCAACGGGAACTCGCTCTTAAGCAAATGCGTGATATTGATGGCGACTTCGCGCCTGGCGCCCTCATCCACTTCGAAATGGAAGGCAAAGACCTTGCCGATTCCTACGCCAACGCCGTCAAACTCATTAACCATATCGCAGATAACTCCCTCAGCATCACCCTTGCCGTATCTCTTGGACAAATTCGAACTCTAATCGAACATCCGGCATCCATGACCCACTCCGCAATCCCGGCCGATGAACAACTCAAAGCGGGAATTCTTCCCGGAGGCGTTCGTATTAGCATGGGGATAGAAGACCCCCGCGACATCCTCGCCGATCTAGAAGCTGCACTAACGACTTTATAATACACTTCCGAAACACTATACTTTTAGAAAAGATTGATGTAACATCAACTCAATGACGAGGATGAGTCGTCTATTTAAGGGAAGAGTGATGTTAACTTCACTTCTGTTTATTTTAGGCACTAGCGCATTTGCCGGGAAATATGTTCTTTCGAGTTATCTGCCAAAAAATCCGACTGGTGGAACAATTTCTGGCGAATACGGAAGTTCGGCATATGGCAATTTCCAAAACGGCTATGGGGGCTCAACTTCGCATTCAAATGGAGTGGCATCGGCAACCGGCTCCATAACTTCAGTCTACGTTTGGGTACCCGATAACATTCCTGGAACCAACTCCCCCGATCCTAACGATCTCCCCGTAGACGCCATTGCCGAAGAAACATGCACCGCATCCTATGTCGGAATCTCTGGCACCTGCGACAATGGACTTGGTTTTGCTCCTACCATCCAAACGGGATACCAATTCGGAACATATTACGAAATCGGAACAAGCACTGGCACCCGGTATAAAAAAGTACCGGGTGGTCAAACAATAACTCTCACTTGTTCTCCTAGTGCCTATGGCCTTTCCACTCCCAACGATCCCAACTCATGGCAAATCCCCGGGGTCGCAACTGTTGAATACTCTACGAAAATTTTTACTCCCCAAATCTCCTACAAAGGAGTTACTGAATTTGCCGGAGATAACCTAAAGTTTATAACTGGCCAACAAGTGGAATGCTCCATCAAACTCGTTTCAAGCATAGAACCAGTTTCCCAAGGCCCTGGATTCCAATTGAATCATATTCTCCCTTTTAGTCAACTTGTCTGCTCAACTAACCCTTTTGCTTCAATTTCGTCTTTAGCAAGGGCCGTACAATCTCAACCACCAGTTCCTACGGTCAATCCAAGTTCCTACACTTGGGCGATTAGTGGCGGCATGCCTTTCAAAAACTTCTTCTACGGAAACACGGGCGGAAAAGTGGATTTAGCCGCATCCGACCTCCAATTGCCACAGTTCAAATTCTTTACCGTAGATCGCGGAGATATTACGATTTCATCGGATTTTATTGTTGACCCTCCTTCGGGAACAACCACCGATGGCAACCCCCTCTCCTTCCATCTCTCCGAAACCGCCATCGAATCTGTCCGCCCAACTTTAGAATCCTGGACAATTGAATCTGGTGATGTTACAGAGTGGCTGAATGAGCGGTTTGGTTACGGTCCTCCACAACTAAAACCCGGACAAAAGTGGACAAACGTCCGAGCAACTCTATCCGATTTCCCGACGAACGGAGACTGTGGCTTTGCACAGCTAATAAATGCCAAACGAGAGTTTAGAAGAATTGCAGGTAGCAATGAATCATCAATCTTTCGAAATTACAATTACAATGAGTATGTTCTAGATAATGGACTACCCTACTGGCCAAGTAGTAAGGGTTTATCTGAGACTGTAACTTGGCCGATTGGCGCAAACGGAGAATTTTCGGACTCGCCAAATCAAACATTTTCACTAGATTCAAACAATGTCTGGATTAGTTCTACTGCCAATGATTCGTTTCAGACATGGGTCATATTCAAGCCAGATCCCAAAGACCAAATGTTAACAACATGGATTCCACTTGCCAAATACACTTGGCAGTGGAGCGGAGAAGTCTCAAGAGAAAAACCGCAAGACCAATGGTCTGATGTTAGTGGATCTGGAGCAAATTCCAACTGGTCAGATTCCAAAGACTTTCCATTTTGGAGCGCGAGTCTAAATGGCACAATTCAATTTCATCAACTATAATCAGAGGAAAACAAAATGACATCAACATTAATTGCATTTCTAACCGTGAGCTCGATTAAATTTACTGAACTTCAAGACACAACTGAACAAATTCAGGAGCTTATCAGAAAATGCAGGATAGCTGAAAGCGAATCGTCAAAATTGTATGAAGAAGAGAAATATAGTCAATCTAAAGACAGAAGGCTCCTCGTATTAGAATATATCTCTGAAATAAGAAAATTACGCAATTTACCTTCGTTTAACGACCCAACTAAGAATAAATTTCTAATAGATATTGGACTTTACGACACTCCTTACGCCCTTTCAGTTCAATGGCAAGCAATTGCACACTGTCAACTAAAGCTAAACAATTTGCATTATGCCTTGCCCGCTTATAGAAATTCCTTGTACTGGCTACCTAGTTCCTCTTCACTCGACAGTCTGTGGGGGACACCTACATCTTATTCTGAATACGCAGTCGCCCTAGCCAAATCAAACAAACTCAACGAAGCCAAGATCTGCTATTACATTTCATTAGCTCGATTACGAACCACAACTCAGTTCAACGAACCCGCTCCATTCCTTGTCGTCTTTGATCCCGATCCCAAGGCTGAAATCTGGAAATTTAACAAAGAAAATCTCATTAAAGCCGCAATGTGCATCAATGCAATTGAAGGAGGGTTCTACAAAAAAGAATTCTTTGAAAAATACGCCGACTGGGATTACGCCATCCAAATGAAAAACGCTAAGCTCCCCGGCGAAAAATTCAATCCCGAAAACGACCCCAACATCATGAGAAAAAACCTCCAAGTCCTCATCAAAGCCAACGAGGATCTCAAAACAGACTGGTCAAAAATTTGCGAAAAATATGTCGATCCATACCAAAATCGGTAAAATAATTTCCGCCCATTTCAGACACCAAGACTTGGGAGATTAGTGGCGGCATGCTTTTCAAAAACTTCTTGCCCCGAAACACTGGCGGAAAAGTTGATACTAGCCTCGGCCGACATGCAATTGCCACAGTTCAAATTCTTTACCGTAGATCGCGGCGATATTACGATTTCATCGGATTTTATCGTTGACCCTCCGTCGGGAGCAACCACCGATGGCAACCCCCTCTCCTTCCATCTCTCCGAAACCGCCATCGAATCTGTCCGCCCTACACTGGAAACATGGGATATCGCTTCCGGACAAGTCCAGAAATGGGAAGGATTAGTTTTTGGGTATGGTCACCTGCAGAACATCCTGGGTCAATTATGGACGTAGCGTCCTAGTGCAACCCTTGCAGATTTTCCCACCAACGGTGATTGTGGATTCGTCCAACTTATAAACGCGAAACGAGAGTTTCGAAAACAAATAAGTCTATCAAGTGCGATGATCTATAGAAACACTAGTTATGGTGTTGAGGTGCTCGACAATGGAATTCCATACGATCCACCACAAAATAATGGAACAACTTTATGGCCAATAAGTACATACGGAACGAATTCCGATTCGCCAAATCAGAATTATTCACTTTTTTCAGCGGATCCTAATGATGTATGGATTTACTCAAGCGCTGACGACAGTTTTCGCACTTGGGTGATGTACAAACCTGACTCTAAAGATCAATTACAAACGACTTGGGTTCCACTAGGAGATTACACGTGGCAGTGGAATGGCCAAGTACAAAGATCAGACTCTCAACACAACTGGTCTCAAGTTACTGGCACACATTCAAAATCCTCTTGGTCTAATACGACTTCATTCCCTCAATGGAATCAAATTTTGGGCCCCCAGATAAATTTTGTCCCGTTTACCCAACCATGAAACAACTATCACTTTTGCTAATTAATACACTTCTCGCTTCGCAAGCCTTTTCCCAAGATAATAGCGAGCAAGTCAGAAAAATCAATGAATTGCTAGCAGAGTCAAATTCACTTGCTAGTGAACTTTACAACGAAGGAAATTTTTCTCAATCAAAACAAATGCGATTAAAGGTAATCGACTACGCAGATAGACTAAATGCCCTTAACGCTCAAGTCGACCAATACATTTATTGCGCCCAATGGAATCATATTGCGCATTGTGAGCTCAAGTTAAAGAATCTAAGCTTAGCGGTTGAAGCTTACAGAAAGTCTATGTACTGGGTGCCCAATTATACGATTGCTCCATTTATTGGATTCAAGTCAACGCTTTCCGAATACTCTATCGCGCTAGCTCGTTCGAATAACCTTATCGGTGCGAAAGCACTATACTATGCTTCACTTACGCGACTGAAAACAAATCGATGGAGTGAGGAACCAACTCCATTTCTTGTCGTCTTCGATCCCGATCCTAAAGCCGAAGTTTGGAAACTAAACAAGGAGAATCTCATCAAAGCCGCAATGTGCATCAATGCTATGGAAAACGGCTTCTACCGAGAAGAGTTTTTTGAAAAATACTCCGACTGGGATTACGCCATCCAAATGAAAAACGCTAAGTTCCCCGGCGAAAAATTCAATCAGGAAAACGACCCCAACATCATGAGAAAAAACCTCCAAGTCCTCATCAAAGCCGAAGGAGGATCTCAAAACAGACTGGCCAAAAATCTGCGAAAAATACGTCGATCCACACCAAAATCGGTAAAATATTTACTGGTCAATTCAAACGCCAAAACTTGGGCGATTAGTGGCGGCATGCCATTCAAAAACTTCTTGTACGGAAACACTGGCGGAAAAGTGGATTTAGCCGCTTCCGACCTCCAATTGCCTCTGTTTAAATTCTTTACCGTAGATCGCGGCGACATTACAATTTCATCTGATTTCATCGTTGACCCACCGGCCGGAACAACCACCGATGGCAACCCCCTCTCCTTCCATCTCTCCGAAACCGCCATCGAATCTGTCCGCCCTACTCTGGAATCCTGGGAAATTGAAAAGGGGCAAGTTTCTTGGACACAGGGCAATAGTTCTTTTGGTTACCATGGCCCTGGTCAATACTGGACTCAGGTCGAATTGGAACTAGAGTCTTTTGGAAAAATTGGCACTGGTGCATTTTGCCAACTCATCAAAGCAAATCGCCACCTTCAGGGTTTCGATTCTCAAGGTTATCCTATAAATTTGTACAAGACTCCATTCAACAATCAATGGGCATGCGACACCGGACTACCCTATGATCCCGTGTTCTCAACTTTTCCCATTACTTGGCCAATTACATCGTTAGGTTCAAATGCTGACTCACCGCAACAACCGGTAGCGTATAATAATCTTAATTTAACGCTTTCTGAAGCTCATGACGAATTCAAGACTTGGGTGATTTATAAACCACCTTCTGTCTCCAATCTGCCAACGACGTGGATACCAATTGAAATGTATACTTGGTCGTGGATTGGTGTCGCAAACCGCAATCCATCAACCGGTTTCTGGACTTTAACACCAGGTCAAACTAGTACGACGCCGCACGTAGATACAAAAATTTTCCCGTCTTGGCAAGGAATATCACCAGGCGAGTTTTACTTTCAATGAGAATCAAAATGAACTTAAAATTTAACAACCTCCCACTCATTATCTTATCACTAGTTTCAATAACGTCAATTCAAGATATCGAACTTGCGCTTAAGCGCGATAAGACGCAGTTGACGGCAAAAGAATTATATTCAGAAGGAAAATATATCGAGTCAAGAACAAAGTTCTATGAACTTATTGAAATCAATAATCAGGTTTCAAAATCGAACCTTGTTGGTTATTCACATCTTATGTTTTTAGTGCCTTGGGTCGGAATCGCAAGGTGCGAAGTGAAACTCGGTAACAATAAGGAAGCCATCGCTGCGTTCCGAAAAGGAATAGCCTATGATGTGAATATCCAAGAACTATATGCCGATAGTTTAGTGTTGGCAGAATACGCACTCCATTTAGCCAACACAAACAATTTAAGAGAAGCAAAAATTACATATTATCTGGCAATGTCAAGATTAAAAAGTTCGACAACTAAAACCGAACCTACGCCCTTTACATTTGTTTTCGATTCAGATCCAAATGCGGAAGTCTGGACTTTTAGCAAAGAGAATCTCGTAAAAGCGTGTGAAGGATTACTAGTTCTTGCTTCCGGCGACAATGGTCAGCAACTCGCAAAGAAGTACCCAGATTGGCCGTTTGCTCAAGCGATTAGTTCAATGAGACAATCAAAGACTAAAGGCGAAAGATTCACTCCCGAAAACGACCCCAACATCATGAGAAAAAACCTCCAAGTCCTCATCAAAGCCAACGAGGATCTCAAAACAGACTGGCCAAAAATTTGCGAAAAATACGTTGATCCATATCCAAAATCGGTAAAATAATTTACTGGTCAATTCAAACGCCAAAACTTGGGCGAATAGTGGCGGCATGCCTTTCAAAAACTTCTTGCCCCGAAACACTGGCGGAAAAGTTGAACTAGCTTCGGCCGACATGCAATTGCCACAGTTCAAATTCTTTACCGTAGATCGCGGAGATATTACGATTTCATCGGATTTTATTGTTGACCCTCCTTCGGGAACAACCACCGATGGCAACCCCCTCTCCTTCCATCTCTCCGAAACCGCCATCGAATCTGTCCGCCCTACTCTAGAATCCTGGGCATATCGCATCCGGAGAAGTTACCAGATTGGAATAACGGAAGTTTCGGGTATGGACCTCCATTGCCAAGTCCTGGGCAAAAGTGGACAAACGTACGAGCAACATTATCCGAATTCCCAACGAACGGTGACTGTGGCTTTGCTCAGCTAATAAATGCCAAAAGAGAATTTAGGAAAGGTAGCACAAATCATCAATCTTTCAGTTTACAAAAATGACAACTACAATGAGTTCGTGCTAGACAATGGAATACCGTACTAGGCCAACGAATCAAGGTGATAACGAGACTGTAACTTGGTCGATCGGCGCAATACGGAGCATTTTCGGACTCGCCAAACCAAAAATATACACTTTACAACGGCTCGCGGACTGAAGGTCTGGATTATCTCAACAGCCAGAAGATTCGTTTCAAACATGGGTCATGTTCAAGCCAGATCCGAAAGATCAAATGCTAACAACATGGATTCCACTAGCAAAATATCACTTGGAATTGGAGCGGCGAAGTAAGTAGAACTACTCCAACGAACCGTGGTCACCCGTTCAGAAATCTAGGCGCAAGCTCAGTCGCTCCTTACGATTCTAAAGACTTTCCCAGCTGGGTAAGTTCTCTAAATGGAGACATAGCGTTCCAGCAGCAGTAGGTAAACATAATGAAACGAACCTCAAAGTACTTTACAATTGCTTTTATCCTATCACTCTCTTCTTTGTCTCTAGGGCAAGACTTTATGGAAAAACAAAGACTATCGGGAGAAGCTGCTAAAAAGTCTGCCGAATTCAGGTCTATTGCTTGGAAACATTACCAAAACGGTGAGTATGCTAACGCGCTGACTAGCTACTACTCTGCAATTGAGCAAAATAAGATAATTCTTAAGTTAGGGGTGTGGTATTCGCCAGAATATTTACTCGACAGCTGGATTTGGGTCGCGAGTTGTCATATAAAAATGAATAATTTGCATTTGGCTTTGCCTGCTTACCGGAACTCCATCACATGGATTCAAGGACATGAGAAGTCTTATCTGTGGGCACCCTCTTCGCACCTCAGTGCCTATGCTGTGGCCCTGGCAAGATCAAACAAACTCAACGAAGCAAAAATCTGCTACTATGCATCGCTAAACTATTTAAGAACTACTAACCACTTTAACGAACCTTCACCATTTCTCGTCGTCTTTGACCCCGACCCTAAAGCCGAAGTCTGGAAACTAAACAAAGAAAATCTCATCAAAGCCGCAATGTGCATCAATGCTATGGAAAACGGCTTCTACCGAGAAGAGTTCTTTGAAAAATACTCCGACTGGGATTACGCCATCCAAATGAAAAACGCCAAGTTCCCCGGCGAAAAATTCAATCAGGAAAACGACCCCAACATCATGAGAAAAAACCTCCAAGTCCTCATCAAAGCCGAAGAGAGATCTCAAGAACAGACTTGCCAAAAATCTGCGAAAAATACGTCGATCCACACCAAAATCGGTAAAATAATTTGCCGCTCATTTCAAACACCAAGACTTGGGCGATTAGTGGCGGCATGCCATTCAAAAACTTCTTGTACGGAAACACGGGCGGAAAAGTGGATTTAGCCGCTTCCGACCTGCAATTGCCACAGTTCAAATTCTTTACCGTAGATCGCGGCGATATTACAATTTCATCGGATTTTATCGTTGACCCTCCGTCGGGAACAACCACCGATGGCAACCCCCTCTCCTTCCATCTCTCCGAAACCGCCATCGAATCTGTCCGCCCTACTCTAGAATCCTGGACAATTGAATCTGGTGAAGTTACAGAGTGGCTGAATGAGCGGTTTGGGTATGGACCTCCACATGCCAAGACCCGGACAAAAGTGGACAAACGTCGTTGCAACACTCGTTGAATTTCCCACCGAACGGAGATTGCGGATTTGCGCAGCTAATTAAACGCAAAGCGGGAATATCAAAAAATTGCGAATGGCCACCCCAAGCAACTATTCTTAGAAATACTCAATATAACATTGAGTCCTTGGATAATGGATTTCCATACGATCACCTCAAAACAAAAGTCCGTTAGAAACAATCATTTGGCAAATCGGAACAGATGGATATTAATTCTGACTCGCCTAATCAGAATCATTCACATATTTCAGTGGATACAAATAATGTCTGGATTTAGCTCAAGCCTGCCGATGATTGTTCGCACATGGGTCGATTTACAAACCTGACCCCAAAGATCAATTGCTGACAACATGGATACCGTCTAGCAAAATATACATGGATGTGGAACGGACAGGTCGGTCAGAACTCAACACCTCAAGAGCCCTGGTCGGCGGTAATTGGAAATCAGAGTAAACAGAGTTGGGAACGAGTCTAAGGCAGTTCCCGAACTTGGTCAGCTATTCTAGACGGGGCAGTCAAATTTACTTTGTACCGATTAATTAAAGTACCGCTATGAAACCACATCTTAAACTCCACTCAACTCCTTGTGATTCTCTTTTGTTCTCTTGTCAGCCAAGAACAATGACTACATTCGAGCGGTTGCACGGCAAATTCAGGAAAAGGTGTCACGCAAGGCGAGTTTAAGACTCTTGCCATCGGCGATTTGAGAAGAGTGAATATTCCTCTGCGCTAAAGTCATACCAAGCTGTAATTACGCTCCACACTAAGAATTCAACGTCTAGGATTCGATACATCACCCGAATGGTGCGCTGACACTTGGAACAATGTTGCGAGATGCGAGATCAAGTTAAAGAATTTGCATCATGCAATTCCGCTTATCGCAAGTCAATTTTCTGGATCGACTCGAATACTTCAAATTTTCTTGGCACATTCAAACTTCCTATCTGAATACGCAGTCGCGCTGGCAAGATCAAACAAACTCAACGAAGCAAAAATCTGCTACTACGCATCGCTAAACTATCTCAGAACTACTAATCAATACAACGAGCCCACTCCTTTCCTTGTCGTCTTTGATCCCGACCCTAAAGCCGAAGTCTGGAAACTAAACAAAGAAAATCTCATCAAAGCCGCAATGTGCATCAATGCTATGGAAAACGGCTTTTACCGTGAAGAGTTCTTCGAAAAATACTCCGACTGGGATTACGCCATGCAAATCAAAAATGCCAAGTTCCCCGGCGAAAAATTCAATCCCGAAAACGACCCCAACATCATGAGAAAAAACCTCCAAGTCCTCATCAAAGCCAACGAGGATCTCAAAACAGACTGGCCAAAAATTTGCGAAAAATATATTGATCCATTCCAAAACTAGTCAAATTCAACCACTAAAAAAATCTTAACACTTCTTTTGGAACAAAACTTGCCTCAGTTCAGTCTGTCCTGTAGCTAGAACTACTTTTGCGGTTCTGCCTATGGTCAAAACGACTATGCCGCTGCGAATTGAGATGATCGGGATTGATGACAAGCAAATTCTTGAGAATTTACTTCAGTTCTACTTGCATGAAAAATGCAAGTACGATCCCCAAGCACTCTCCGAATCCGGAAGATTTCAATACGACGAACTTCAAAACTACTTCAATAACGCCGGACATACTCCCTACTTCATTCGCGTAAAAGGTCGCCTTGCCGGATTCGTTCTTCTAAAACAAATCGAATCTCACGGCAAAACAGTTTGCCATGCAATAACTGAGTTTTTCATACTAGAACCATATCGAAAACTGGGCATTGGCGAGGAAATCGCTCGTACAATTTTTGACGAACATCCTGGATCATGGCAAATACATGCTCACGCTGACAATAAAGGTGGTCGAGAATTCCTCTTCAAAGTCCTTTATAGATACACCGGTAACAAATTTCGAACAACTCCACTCCCTGGTGTCAATGGCCCCGTGTTTACTTTTATATCCCCCGGCCCAAGAGTTACGGAACCAACTGCTACACAACAAGCAGCCCACATCAATTCGCCAAAACCCGAAACAATTTGATGAATTGTGGGCCTAGCCCGATACCCAAAATATAGGCTAAAATCAGCCCTTGATCTCACCATGCCTTGATGGTGCGAGGAGTAACCAATTTTGGCCAAAACCACGAAAGCAAACGACCCGGTAATGATCCGCGCTTACGCCGATCGCTTGATCCTAGAAAAACTGACTGAGCTTTTTGAAGTCGTAAAGCCCAGCGAACTTTCCGATGAACTCAAATCCCATGGGTTAGGATTATCCGTCGTGCGTTCTCTATTGGCTTCAAATCCTCACCGATTTGCATATTCAGAGCGAAGATGGGTGCCTGCATCCAGAATTGAAACCGATGGCCGACCACTTGCCACCAAAATTAGAGTTATGGTCGACCGCTTCGGTGCACCAATGCCTGTCAATCTCGTAGTTGCCGAACTCAGCCGAGTTTTAGGGCGGGACGAAGATGAGATGGAGCAACTCATTACTGAACTCGCGACAAGCGATATCGAACTTATTCTCACACGAAACGATCACATTGCAATCTCAAACTACGTCTTCAAGGCATCCGACGAATCAATTGAGCGAGCATTCATTTACAACATGATCGACCAATCTGAAACCGAAGAAGTAGAAAAACAACTTGGTAATTTCGATTGGCGAGCCGATGAAGCAATTCTCCTTGCTGTAGAAAAAGTTGCCCCAGTTTCAGTCAAAGCTCTTGGTGCAGCTGCCTGGAAGGCCCTGAACCCCCAAGACCCACGCTCAGTGCATCTTTATGATTGGAAGGCTTTCAATGCCGAACTATTGTCAATTCCAGGGTTTATTGCCGCTGCCGACGGGGTACTTTATCCAGAGTCAGCTGCTAAAGATTGGATTGCAATCACAACAAAAGCGGCCGAAACATTTGAAGCCACAATTGAAGTCGAAGATGCTGCTCCTTTAGAACTCAAGAAAGACGATATTGAAGGCTGTGTACTTGACGTCATCAAGTCCGAAGATTCAGTTCTCGCCACCGTCCTGCTTGAAGAGAAATTTGAAGTCACTCCGCTGGTTAAAACATTCCCAGATGACCTTGCGAACATGATGACGGCATTAAAAGCCGATAGTCGTATTCAATGGGTAGGTGGAGACCGATTCCAAAAACCAAATCTAGCACCGGAATTCTGTAAAGAAGTGCCATTGCCTTTTGTTTTCCAAAAAACTGAATTCCTGCAAGAAGATGGTGACCCTGTCGATTGTGAACTTGAAAACGAAGGCCTTAGCCAATCACTAAGAAAATTGTGTGAGCACCCACTTGCCCAAGATGTCCTCGACGAAGGATCATTAGAAGGTATTGGTGGCGCAACTGCCGCTAAAAACGCCATGGACTCAGTACGATTGGTTCTAAAGCCAATTCACCGGGAACTGGGAACATTCCCAATGTGTCAATTCGCTCCCGGCTGGTTTGGCGAAGAACCAAATCTCCAAGAATTGATTTTCCGAAATCCCGAAGGTCAAGAATTGCAAGTTTGGCTAAATCACGATTGCCGACTTCTATTTAACTTGTTTGATTGGTGGCTAGATCAACCAATCGAATCCGGCGCAGTATTCCAGCTAACAAAAACCAAGAAGGCAAACGTACTTGATTTTGAATGGCTGGATCAAACTGACCCAATCGTTTACATTTCAAATCAACGGATGGAAACTTTGCGAGAAATCGCTGGCCGCGCCGAAGAATTGAGTACATTCGATATTCTCAGAGAGGTCATGACAAACTGGAGCAAAGGCGCAGACTTCCTCACAATTATGTGGGAAGTAAACGTTGTTCGACACACTAGCCGAAGAATGCTAGCATCGTTGCTCAGTGGATATAACTGCTTCTATCAACGATCCGGTTCACCTGTCTGGCACTACGACCATAAAAAGGTCGAGCAAGGTTTCGACAAAAACAAGAAAAAGTTCATCCTTAAAGGATGATCTTCCTGTGGCTGATGGCCCATTTGGGTTGCGTTATGCACTTCAAATGAGCCATCATCTCGGGGCTAACTGAATTAAATTAACATGGCTAACTTAAAATCATCCAAAAAAGATATCAAACGAGCGGCAGTACGCACCCTCGTCAACCGATCTGTTCGAACCTCATTGAAAACTTATATTAAACGAGTAAGACAGGCAGTTGAAGCGGGCGACAAAGAACAAATCCAAACTGCTCTAACCAATGCATACAAAAGCTTAGACAAAGCTGCTCAACGTGGAATCATTCACAAAAACCAAGCTAGTCGAAGAAAATCACGCATTGCCAGCCTTGTTGCCAAGCAAAACGCTTAAAATTAACACCAGTTAGCTAATTGGAGTCTAAGATTCGTTCTTAGACTCCTTTTCTGTATTTCAATTCGCTCATCTTCAAATTTCCATTTATTCAGCATCAAAACTAGGTCCTGGGAACAACTACAGGCAAATTTTCGCTCTAATAGATATCGGCAACAATAGCAATGGATCTCCCAGACAAGAGAGAAATTTCTTGACATTGCGTTGCCGAAAAAATAAGAGAAGGAGCACAAGATGCTCCTCAATACTCTAAATAGAGCGCAGCGATTGCCGGCCAGACATGTCCTCTCCGTCTAGCCGGCATTTTTTTAAAACTTATTTATCTTCTAAGGCGGCGATTCCAGGAAGAATTCGTCCTTCTAAAAACTCTAGACTCGCACCTCCACCGGTACTAACATGGGTCATCTTGTCGGCTAATCCTGCCTTTTCAATGGCCGCGGCACTATCGCCACCGCCAATAATAGTAACTGCGTCCGAATCAGCTAGGGCCCGAGCAATTGCATTTGTGCCCGCGGCAAAGGCATCAAACTCAAAGACTCCTGCCGGACCATTCCAAATCACTGTTCCGGCAGTTTCAATGAGTTCAGATATCTTTTCGCGGCTCCAAGGGCCAATATCTAATCCCTGCTGATCACTCGGTATCTCCTCTGCAGAGACAATCGTAGCTTTGGCATCGGCCGAAAATTCCGGAGCAACAACAATATCAACTGGTAACAAGATTTTGTCACCAAAATTGATCAGTAATTGTCGGCAATAACTGAGGCTACTTTCGTCCAAAAGCGATTGTCCAATTTCGTGCCCTTGTGCTTTATAAAATGTATAACTCATCCCGCCAACAATCACCAATTTATCGACCTTCGGGAGCAGACTATCAATCACCTTGATTTTGTCTTTTACTTTGGCTCCACCCATAATGGCAACAAACGGTCGCTTCGGGTTCTCTAACGCCGAGCCAAGGAATTCAATCTCCTTCTCTATCAAAAAGCCCGCCACGGCTGGAATAAACTTTGTCACCCCTTCCGTACTAGAGTGAGCCCGATGTGCAGTTCCAAATGCATCATTAACAAAAACATCGGCTAAGTCGGCAAGTTGTTTTGCAAACTCCGGATCATTTTTTTCCTCTCCCGGATTAAATCGTGTATTTTCCAGCAAAACAACAGCACCGTCCGGAACAGCCGAAATATCAAATGCTGATTGGCCAAGCCCTTCGTGCAAATACTGCACTGGTTGTCCCAGTAGCTCACTTAACCGGTCAGCAATCGGTTGCATGGAATACTTTTCATTCGCAACTCCATCTGGTCTCCCTAAGTGAGAGCATAGAATCACTTTTCTAGCATGCTTCATCAAATACTGAATCGTTGGCAAAGCGGCGACAATCCTAATATCATCCGTAATGGTTTTCCCATCGAGTGGAACATTAAAATCACATCGAACAAGAACGCGCTTGCCCGAAAAATCAAAGTCTCGAATTGTCTTCTTTGTCAGCGACATGTAATCTATTTTAGACGCCAAATTACCGTCCCATTTGATTTTAGCGAAGTTACTTCAAATTTCAGATACAAAAAAAGTGACCCAAGTTGTAACTTGAGTCACCTCTCTTAGATGATCTTATAAGCTAAGGCCCTTCGTCTGTAGTTGCCGCTGGATTGGCCGCACCGTCAGTTTCAGTTTTTTCCATTGCCGATCCTGCACCACTAGCATCTGCGGCTGGCTCGGCGGGAGCCGAACAACCGACCAAGAGCCACATGAATAGCAAGCCAGCAAATGGCACTAACCATCTCATAAGCCTTGGTCACCGCAAGCAACACCGACTGCCGTCGCTTTGCTAATTAACAAATCCTTAATTGAAGGAGTTGGTGCTTGCCATCGCGCAGAAGCGCAATAGATGTTTCCATTATGCGGAGCTGGCCAGGCAAAAGAATTGAATTTGTGACCAGGATTCGGATAAATCTTGTCACCCTTTTCAGCTTTGGCATGGGAGTCTAGCCAAACATAATTAGCACTTTCTCCGCCATATCTCCAAGCTTGAGCCCAGTTTGTCTTACCGTAATCTACATAATTTGTATTCCATTTTTCGCCCCATCCGTTTAAGAAGTAGACCGGCTCAATTCTTCCAGCTTTGCCGCTGTCACCAATAAACATGGTTTGAACGGGGACATCTACCGAATTCATGTTGAGATAATAGTAACAACCGCTAAAAGCATTTGTTGATGGGCCAAGACATTGTCCACCAGAAGTAAAGCTATCGACCTTCCAGAAGATCAACTGGTTCATTCCAATGGATCGACCAGCGGTTTCTTCATACTCAGCACCAGGCGATTTCCACAACCCGCTCCACTGGCTTAACTCTGGCTTTCCACTCTTTACATAAGGCATCAGCTTTGCGTCCCAATGAGCTTCTGCGGCAAATGTACCAACAGCAGAACAATAAGCTGGCAAAACTCCGCCAAAACTTTGCGCACCAGCAAGGCAGTCATTCCAAGTTGGAAGACCATCGTCATAGTCCGTTAAGTAAATCTGCACCGAAGTACCAATTTGCTTCATCTGAGCAAGGCCAGCTGTCTTCTTAGCCGCAAGCTTTGCCTGAGCAAAAACCGGGAATAGAATGGCTGCCAATATAGCAATAATTGCAATAACGACTAACAGTTCAATTAATGTAAAAGCTTTCTTCATCGTTGAATAACCAATAAATATAATGTACAGTGACAGTATTGCCACTACAAACAGTATGCCAAAATAATTTCCAAAACAACAAAAAACTGTCAATTCTAACGCAAGCTAAAACAAATAATTCAAAGCAAGAGCGAGCAATATGAACTGTTTTCGAAATTTAATTAGCGCAAATCCCACTAAGACCTGCCAATCGTTTCAAATTAGGCAATAATTAATATTCAGCAAACAATTGTAAGATCTACTCTGTTTCGCCCGCCCACGGGGAGGTGTAGTTTGGCGGCTCTTTTGTGATCGAAACATCATGAGGATGGCTTTCTCGCAATCCAGCACCAGTGATCTTAATGAATTCCGCTCGGCTTCTCAAATCATCTAAACTCGATGCCCCGATGTATCCCATGCCAGATTTGATACCTCCCACAATCTGCACAACCGTCGAATTCAACGGACCTTTAAACGGAACGCGACCTTCAACTCCTTCCGGAACCATTGCCGCACCGCTGGCTTTAATTGCAAAGTATCGGTCGCTACTTCCCTGCTTCATCGCTCCAATTGATCCCATTCCGCGATAAACCTTATAGGCCCGATTTCGATAAATCTCAGTTTCTCCCGGAGACTCTTCACAGCCGGCAAACATGTTCCCCATCATCACTGCGCTTGCTCCCGCCGCCAAACTCTTGACAACATCTCCAGAAGATCGAATTCCGCCATCAGCCAAAGTTGGTAATCCTAACCGATTGGCCTCCTCACAACAATCCATAATCGCTGTAAACTGTGGCACTCCCACACCAGCTACAACTCGCGTCGTACAAATGGAACCTGCCCCAATGCCTAAACGCAAGGCATCGGCCCCAACAGCGTGCAAATCTCTAACGCCATCTTTAGTCGCGACATTTCCCGCGATTACTCTTAAATCTGGCAATTTGTTCTTCAACATTTTTACGCAGTCAATCACGCCAATACTTTGGCCGTGTGCCGCGTCAATCACAATAAAATCAACACCAGCTTCCATCAGTGCCTTTGCGCGCTCGTATGGCTCTCTCAGTGGCCCTATCGCAGCTCCAACAACCAATCTCCCCGAATCATCTTTTGTAGAATCCGGATGTCGCTTAACTTTCTCAATATCTTTAATCGTAATCAGTCCGCGCAACTTGCCATCAGAATCTACAATCGGCAATTTCTCAATTCGATGCTCCGCCAAAAGCTTTTCGGCCTGATCTAAAGTGGTTCCCGGCTCACCCGTAATCAATTCAACCGATGTCATCCGATCACTAATTTTCTTGTTGTAATTCGTCTCAAACCGAATATCACGATTAGTCAAAATTCCAACAAGCCGCTCCTCATCATCAATAATTGGAACCCCACTAATATGAAAATGCTCCATGAGGTCAATAGCCTCTTGGAGCGTTTTTGTTGCTGTTAATCGAATAGGATTCGTAATCACGCCGTTTTCAGACCGTTTCACCCGGTCAACGTGCATAGCTTGATCTTCAATCGACATATTCCGATGAATCACGCCAACCCCACCTTCTCGCGCAATTGCAATAGCAAGTCTAGATTCCGTCACCGTATCCATCGGCGCGCTCACAATCGGAACATTGAGCCTCAATCCAGGAAGAATCTCTGTACTAGTGTCAACCTGGCTCGGCAAGACCTCAGTACGTTTGGGGAGAAGAAGCACGTCGTCAAAGCTTAAACCTTCGCGGAACATCGTGCAATTAAGTATGACCGAATCTCAACAAAGCCTCAAAGGACTGAAAATTCCAGCGCTTTCGCACAAAAACTGTCAAAAGCAATACTTAGCTTGACAATTGTGAAGGGGGGGGGGTAAATGCTTATTGCAATGAAGAGGGAGTTGATAATTACTAGCATCTTGACACTCTTGCTTATAGGAGTGAGTTTTGCCTTTGCCAATAATAGTGCAACAAACCAAGGGAGTACACCATGTATCGAAAGAAATTCTGGCAATTATTTACCTTAACTTCGTTTTCGATCGTCTTACTAAACTGCTCTGCGTTGGCGAGATCATGCGATGTGATTGGTGTTTAAACCGATTACATTAGGAGTAGCGTTATGGGGCCTAGCTTCACTAAGTTATGCTCAGAATAACCAGGGTACGCTAGAAAAATTCCTTTACAAAATTGTTGAAAAAGGTCAAGAAAAATCGCATATCGCCGAGGGGAAAAAGCTTCTCAACTCATTCAAAGTTGATAGTCGGGAGAGAAGCAAAATTACAAGCAATATCGCACAGGTGGCTCTTTATTCGCGTGAATTTGAGGATTCCTTGCATTTTAACCGGGAGACAATCAAAAACCCAAATTCCTCACCGCAATCAATTGCCGAATCTCATCGGCTTATCGCTTATGCGTACCTCATGCAACGCAAAGAACCCAATCTGCAACTCAAACACTTCAAGTTGGCATTGGCAATTCCAAATGGCTTAAGTGATTCCGTTCGAGAAAATGCAGAAATGTATGTGAAACGACTATCAATCTCTGCTGGGAGTGAAAAATCAAAAGTACAGAATTGTGAAGAGATTATCGCGTCCATCAAAAATGGCCAAATTGGAGACGAGCTTCGTTCGCAAACTGCAAATTGTTATGAAAATGCACCAACTTTCTCCAGTAAACTTTCTCAAGCAATCTTCAAGAGATGTGAAACTAAAGTCGAAGATTTCGATGCGCAACTCATCAATACAGCATTTACGTTCGATGAAAACCTTCAATCGCCGTCTCCCGACCTTACACATCCACCTGGAGACATGACAAAAGTCATCAAGAACTTTGAAGGCATCCTTCTCAATCATAACACGCTGCTATCCGTTAGTAACCTTGTTCAGGGCCTACATAAAGCTGACGACAAGCAGGTTGCGCTAGAGTTTGTTGCATCCGTTGTCAAAAGAATTGATCCAACCGGAATGTCTGAGAGGGATAGAGAAATGGCGACAAATGTCATCCATGACATGGAAGCCATAATGAACCTTGATGATCCAAAAGCCAATAAAATCGTCGATGAAGCCCTCGCAAAATTAAACGCCAAGAGTATCGTGGCTTCAAGTCTCAAAGCCGAATACAAAGTCACCAAAACTGACGCTCTCGAAGAACTCACTCGATTCCTCCCCGGATTTATCCTCGCGTTTTTCATTGTTGGATTTGGATGGATATGGAAGAAAAAAGTGACAAAATAGTCGAATATGTACATTGTCCAGGGCCCAGACGGAGTTCCAAGCGATCCCGTCACGAAATTTCAAATCGAAGAATGGATCAAATCTGGACAACTACCCCCAAATGCTCCGATTAGAAGTATCGATGAAATGGGATTTAATCCGGTTCAAATGCATGCCGAATTCCTACATCTTTTCCAACAAAGCACAAAAAGCACAAAAGGTTCTAAACTGATTCCGACCGGTAATTCCTCCGCATTGATCTCTTACTATTGCGGAATCGCCAGCTGTTTCCCGTTAATCGGCCTTCCCCTGGCAGTATTTGCCTTTTTAATGGGAATCAAAGGTCTTAAAAACTTCAAGGAAAACCCAAATGCTTACGGAAAAGGACACAGCATTACCGGCATCGTATTGTCTTCAATCGGATTAATTCTAAATCTGCTTATTGTCTTCGGACTCCTCGCTGCAATCCTCGATTCAGCAAAATAAGCAGAGTTCAGGTATACAATTGTCATGCCCGAAGAAGTTTTAGCCATGGCCCTAAAGTACGCGGTCGATAAACATCATGGCGTTTACCGAGATGGGGAAACTCCAGTTCCCTATGCTTGCCATCCGGTCGAAGTCATGCTCACCCTTCGTCATCGAGTAGGAATCACCGATGAACACATTCTCGCTGCGGCATTACTCCACGATGTTGTAGAAGACACCACTACAACAATCCAAGATATCGAAAGTGTGTTTGGTCCTAAAATCGCCAAAATCGTACAGCAAGTCACAAGAGACGAACCAGAATCCAGTCAAACAAAAAAGCTTTCGAAAGATGAAGTCTGGCAGCTAAGAACACAACTACTAATAAGGGAAATCAAGCAAATGACCAATGAGGGCCATCTCATCAAACTCTCCGATCGACTGAGCAATATTTGTGAAGCAAAGCTCACCCGATCACCAGAAAAACTGGCTAGATACATCAAGCAAACCCACCTAATTCTCGACGCAATCCCTCGCGAAAATTGCCCAATTCTTTGGGATGCAATCAAAGCTGAAATCGAATCGTGAAGTACTTCATTATCCGAATCGATCTAAAACCCTTTCCTCTCTTTGCAAGTAATTCAGCCGAAAACTTGTCAAAGCAAGGCGCAATGTTGACAAGAATTCTAAAATTTGGTCGCAAAAACGGAGCTAAATTTCAATTCTTCACCACTTCATCTGTCTTGCAATCTCTACCCGCTACAGTTGAATCAATTATTAGCGAACGTCACGATCTCGATCTCCTACTTCTCAAAAACCAAAATCCCGAACTCATCTGGCAAATCTTTCAATCCAACATTCTAAAATTTCAGGAAGTCGCAAAAGGACTCGCATCAGATTCGCCACTAGAATCTCTCCCTCCTCATTGCCAATTTGCAATTGTCAATCACCAAATTTCTGCAGTAGACATCAATTCTACAAGCCTTAACCATTGGTTCGAATCAACGCAAATTCTCATCGCCGCGCAATCAGATCTTGCGATTCTCCACATCCACCCCGAACACCAATTCAACCTCGATCCAGACCTTGTTGGATTAACAAAAATCTATCAAGAATTCATTGCAAAAGGGTTCGTTCTAAAAACGGCTAGAACAACATTGATTTAATCAGTTCTCAAAGCCAGACGCGTCACAATCTCCCATTCCTGTTCAGTCACAGGCATAACGCTCAGTCTCTGGCCACGCTGAACGACCGCCATCGATTCCAAACCCGGCGTCTCCTTCAATTCTTTCAGCGAGATAACCCTAGAAAACTTTTCAACATGAACCACATCAACTCCTAACCATCTCGGAGTATCGACCGGAGATTTTGCATCGTAATACTTAGATTTCGGATCAAACTGAGTAGGGTCAGGATAAGCCTCCTTGACAATTTTCATAACTCCAACAATGCCGCTTGGTTTATCATTAGAATGATAAAAAAACGCGAGATCGCCGACCTTCATTTTGTCTCGCATAAAATTTCTGACCGTGTAATTACGGCACCCTTCCCACAAATCCGCTTCACCTTTTTTAATGAGGTCATCAATGCCGTATGTATCAGGCTCCGACTTCATCAACCAATAACTCATGCTAATCATTTTAGCTTCGAAATCGTAAGTTCCCGGTCCAATCAATCATCTCACTTGGAACTGCCTTATCTTTTTGAACATACTTGACGATGAATTGACTCATTGCCGAGGTTGAAACGTCTAGTTAACGGAAAGGTGATGGTTACATCACTTCTGTTTATCCTATCCAAAGTAATTTAAGCAAATAACAAAGGGTGCAACATTTTAGTTACACCCTCGTAAAACGCAATGAAATGCTTTAAGAATCTGTAACTTCAGTTCCGCGCAAGTTCAATGAAACATCTCCATTGACAGCACTCACATCCAATACACCGTTGCCTTCGCCGAGTCTACCGGTCACCTTCATTCCTTCAACGTTGTTATCAATCAATTCAAATCCACAAAATGCAGTTCCGCGCAAAGTGGAAAGACTAACTCGACAATCATTTCCGTCCGGAAGTTCGACTTTAATATTCCCACTTACGGTCCGAATGTTATAAGAACCTTCGGCTGGAGTTGCTAAATCTAAGCTGATGTCGCCCGAAGCCGCTTCCGCAGAAATCGTCCGTGCCGAAGTTTCGTAAGTGAAAATATCACCGCTTGAAGTTTTTAGTGTTAACGGTCCAGTTGTCTGATCAACAACAATATCGCCAGATTTAGATTCAATATCAATCTTTTTCCCGCTAGACTTCACAACTTTAGTCAGGCCGCGCGCCGTCGAGATATCGATCACGCCGTTCGCATCATTAACAACAATATCGCCACTGGCATTTTGAATCTTCACCGATCCCTTAACACCAATGACCTTGATATCGCCGTTAGAATTCGTTATCCGAATTGGTACTCCAACCGGAATTTTTATGCCGATATTTGCCACAACACCCGTCGGATCAACATTGCGAAGCACAACCTCGTCATCGCTTTCTTCTAGAGCCGGCATATAACGCTCTTTCGAATTTCTAGCTTCTTCTTCGCTAAAAGCTTTAAATCCAGCCTCAATTCTTATCGAGCCTAGCTCGTGTCCTCCCTCGATCAAAATATCACTCTCTCGAGCATCAATTCTAAATGACTTTCCATCCGGCACTGACAAAGGCAATTCAATTACAGTTCGTTCGTGTGCTCCAAAAACACTTCCAAATGGGCCACGCCCTTTGGATGCTTCTTCCGCCGCTTGTTTAACGGCATCAACGCCTTTGTTTACTCCGGTGCGGACTTGTTCAGAAATATCTTGCCAATCAACATTCTTCGCAACATCTTTAGTCAGTTTTTCTATCGAACCAATAAACTTTGAAAATGGATCAGTACCTTCTACTTTCGGCGGTTTTTCGCCCGAAAACTCAGTTTCATTCGGTTCTTCAACTGGACTTTCCCTTTCCGATGATTCGCTGCTGATTTCCTCAACTTCTGGGTTTTCATCCGGCGCATCACTAAAGGCTTCAATCAATTCCGAAGCATCTTCCGGTGAAAGCTTCCCATCCTTCACCAATTGCATAATTCTTCTAATCTCGTCTTTCAACTTGCCACTCCTTTCAACTTTTCCTTCGCTTCACTGGCTGTAATCTTTCCATCTTCTAACTGCTTCAGAATTTTTCGTCGTTCTTCCGCCGATTTTTCTTTCTTTTCATTCTTAAACGGCGCAAGCCCTAATGAATCGAGAAGGACATCAAAGCGACTTTTAACCGTCGGATAACTAATGCCAAGTTCCTTTTCCATCGTACTAATCACCCCTTTAGAGCGCAAAAACACTTCCAGAAAATGCTGCTGATCATCATCAAGTTGAGCCGTCAATGGCATTCTAAATCGGCCCCGAATAGTCACTCCAGATTTCGGAGCCATTAGCTCTGAAATCACAAGTGTCTCGCCCGTTACCGGACAAATCTTCGGGGGATCATACAATTCGTCTTTTGCCATGCGTACCTCGTTCTATCTGTTGGTTACTTACTCATAAAACTTAATGCGGGATGCAAAAATAGGGAATTTTTTCAAAAAATTGTTAAGGAAAGTTGAAAATTCTTGATCTCTTCCAAAATTCTCTCCACCGAAAGACTTTCAACCGTGCCACCTTCTCCTGGCTCGATAACTTTGAGCTGCGGTACTGGGGGTGCCCAAAGTCGATGAATCCCATTCCTAAACAGTCCAAATGTAGGGGTCTTTGTAGCCGCTGCCAAATGCAAAATGCCGTTATCTAAAGTCACGACAAACTGCGCTTTGTCGAGCGCACCGACAACTTCAGGCAGGCTTAGAGCCCCCCTTAAATCTTTGATTGGAGCCGATTCCACAATCTCGGATTCCGCATTCGCACCTTTATAAAATTTAGCTTGATCCGATGGCTTCGCTCCAAGTAATCCAACTGAAAATCCTTGATGATTCAACTCTTTTATAAGAGTGATCCACTTCTCCACTGGCCACAATTTGTCCGGCAAACTCGCAGCTGTTGCAATCAATACATCCGGCACTTCTCCAGGGTCTAATCTGGGAACGCTGTATTCAGGAATCTCACCCTGCAGATATGCGCTTCTACAAAAAATTTCACCGATAAAACCAGTCCGCAATATATCGTGTCGAGTTGTCACATCAACACTCATCCAGTCTTTATCCGCTAATAATTGGCCTTCTGGTGTATCTTCGTAATCCAATTCTCCACGGCCATCCGCCGATAAACATGGCCCCGTGACATAACCATCGTTATCAACCAATAATGCCGACGTAATCATGGCAAGTGGGCTACGCTCCATGTTAATCACCCAGTCCTGAGAGGGCGTAGCGTGGCTTCTTAGGTTTTCGATAGCATTGGGGCCGTAGATGTCAACAACTTGGTCAAAAAGACCGTTACCTTCCGTCAATTCGCAAACTCGACTTCCAGAAAACAGAGTGAGTACACATCCTGGATGCGCCACTTTCAGCATCTTTGCTAGCGGTGTAGAAACAACAAAGTTGCCTAGCGAGTCATTAGCCATCAACCCAATTCTTGGATTCTGCTTCAGGCCATGTCCCTTATATCGACGCATAGCCCAGTTTAGCCAAAATTTCAGCTTCTCTCGGGTAACTTGACTATGGGAATGCCTCTATTTTTGGGATTAGATTGTGGTGGGTCAAATACTCGTGCCAGATTAGTTGACGAAAATGGAAAGATTGTTGCCGAAGGAGAGTCTGGGTCAGCTAATCTTGCCACCACTCCAGAAGAACAAATCATTCAAAACCTCAAAGACGCCACCAATGGAATGCCTTCCGCAGATGTTGCTATGGGCTGTTTTGCTGGCCTTCTCACCCATGCCGACCAAATGAACGCCCAAAGAATGATGTCAGAAGCGTTTCAGGCGAAAAGAAACCAAGCTTTGCCGGACTATGCCGCTGCTCTTGCATCAGATCCTACTGCAAACACAATATTGATCTCCGGCACTGGTTGCATTGTCGCCAGTTCAAAGGATGACAAACTCTTTAAAACTGCCGGTGGCGAGCCTTTACTAGGCGATACAGGATCTGTTTTTGACATCGGTAGACTAGCAATCAATGAAATTTTCCTTCGCGGAAAGCTCAACGAAGCAACCCCTGTTCTTTTGCAATCTCTATCCGATCTTTTCGGCACAAATGACCGAGATCAGGTCTTGGCGAAAATCTACCAATCAGACTCCCCCGCAGCAAGAATTGCAAAATTAGCTCCCGCTGTCATATTTGATTTCCATTCTGGGAAATCGTACGCTAGATATTGCGTCTACAAATGTATAGATGCAATTCTGCAACATTTATCAGATCACCGAACCAACATCGGAGCCTTTCAAAACAATTGGCAAGTCCGATTAACTGGTGGATTGTGGAAAATCGATGATATTTTTTACCAACTCCTTATCGAAAAAACAACAGGAGATGAGAGATTCACAAACTCTCAAATTAAAATTCTTGAAACTGCCCCAATCGAAGGAGCAGTGCGTCTTGCACAAAAACTAAAATGAGTACGGAATCCCGAAATCCAAGATCAATCGGTCTAGACAAAATGAGCGCAAAAGAAATTGTAAGGCTCATGAACGAAGAAGAGCAAATGGTTCTTCGCGCCCTAACTGCTGCTGAAGATCAGATTGCAGTCTGCATTGATAAAGCCGCCGAGGCACTTAAGAATGGTGGACGGGTGATCTACATCGGGGCAGGAACTAGCGGCCGAATTGCTACTATGGATGCAGCCGAAATGCCACCAACATTTGGCATCGATGCCACTCGGTTCGTCGCAATTGTCGCCGGTGGCGATGCTGCAGGCCGTAAAGCTATCGAAGACGCTGAAGACAGCGAACATGCCGCTATAGAAGATATCAACGCAGTTGGATTAGATTCTAAAGACATTGTAATCGGACTTGCCGCATCCGGAAAAACTCCATATGTCATTTCCGCAATTCGTCATGCAAGGCAAAAAGGAATTTGGACTTGCGGAGTCGCAAATAACGCTCATTCCCCTATTTTTGAATCTGCCGACCATGGAATTCTCATTGAAACTGGTCCCGAGATTTTAACGGGATCCACTAGACTCAAGGCTGGTACGGCTCAGAAATTAGTTCTCAACCGAATCAGCACGGGAGCCATGGTTTTGATTGGCAAGGTTATCGAAAACCTCATGGTAGATGTTGCTGCCAAAAATGCCAAGCTCAAGGAAAGGTGTATTCGGATCGTCCGAGAACTTGTGCCGGCAACAGAAGATGAAGTAAAGGAAATGCTAGAAACCAATGAATGGAATGTACGCAAAGTCCTCGAAGAGCTAAAAGACAAAGTCTAATACTATAAACAAAGTGAAGCCTAGCAAAGAACCAGCTTAAACTGGTTCGCCCAAATAGGCTTCAATAACCTTTGGATCATTACGAACTTCTTCTGGGCCACCAGAAGCAATTTCTTCTCCGCGATCCAGAACAACAATTCTTTCGCACAATCCCATCACAAATTTCATATCGTGCTCAATCAGCAGTACTGTTTTATCAAACTCGTTTCGAATTCGCAAAACAACTTCTCGTAAATCCTCTTTTTCCTGTGGATTCATTCCGGCAGCTGGTTCATCTAACAACAAAAGTTTAGGTTGCGTCGCCATTGCCCGTGCAATCTCTAATCGTCTTTGTTTGCCATATGGCAAATCCGCAGCAATCGAGTCCGCCACATTTGCCAGATTAACAACTTCTAAAAGCGCCATTGCCTCATCCTTAAGTCGAGCCGTATCTTTTATGGCCGATGGACCAAGTAACAAGCCAGAAAGCAAAGAAGAGCGGTGTCGCAAAAACCCGCCCGTCACGACATTGTCCAAAACCGTTAAAGATGGAAACAGCCTGATGTTTTGAAAAGTTCGACAGATCCCCAAACTCGCTATTTTGTTACTCGGAACCCCCGAAATCTCCCTACCATCAAACCAAATCTCCCCGCTAGTAGGCTTGTATACCCCCGTTATAATGTTAAAACAAGTTGTCTTGCCCGCCCCGTTTGGACCGATCAATCCAAATAAATCACCTTGATTCAACTTAAAACTCACTGAGTTGACTGCCGTCAAACCTCCAAACTTAATCGTTGCTTCTTTTAGCTCAAGGATTGGCTCGCTCATTACGCAACCTCCGAACTTGGCTTACGTTTCTTGAAGGCAGACCAGCTAAATTCGCCGTGAGCCAACATTCCTTGCGGACGCAAAAGCATGACTACTAGAAGAGTGACAGCTAGCAGCACCATTCTCAGCTGAGTCGCATCAAAAATCTTGTCGTGAAGCATCGGAATAAAATTGAAAATCATAGAAAACAACGCCGATAAAGCAATACAACCAAATCCAACTGCCAAGCCAATGGGCTTAGACATAAACTTTTGTGGCAACAAATTGTCTCGCTTCATGCGGAAGAAAGAAACAAAGAGGATCAATGCAAATGCAATTCCAGTTAATGTCCCCAAAGTTGTAGTAATTGGCTTTTCAGTCAGTCGACTCAATTCCGGAATCATAAACAGCATCATCGCCGCTAATGTCGATCCTGTAATCGATCCTGTTCCCCCCAAAACGACCATAGTCAAAATCAAAAAGCTTAATTCCATTTTGAATAAGTCTGGGCTGAGGAAGCCATTCATATGACTAAACAATGCGCCAGCTGCTCCAGCAAACGCCGCGCCGATAACAAATGCGGTGACTTTGGTCTTTGTCACGTTGACTCCCATAGCCTGGGCGGCAACCTCGTCTTCACGAACCGCTAAAAAAGGCAGTCCGTGAGCAGTTTTCAACAGGTTTCTACATACCGCAATACAAATGATTGCCAAAAGCCAAATCATCCATAAATATTGGCCCTTAGGTTGGATGTTTACTCCAGTCGATCCACCCCATTCAGGTTGATTGATCACAATTATCCTAAGAATTTCGCCAAATCCAAGGGTCACAATTGCAAGGTAATCGCCTTTCAACCTTAAAGATGGAAGCCCAACGACAAAGCCCATGATTGCAGCCATAATCGCCCCCGCAATCAACATTACAATAAGCCACGCAACCGGCCCTAAGGACTGCTTTTCGTAAAAGCCTTCAGAAAGAAGCATGGCGGTGTATGCACCTACCATATAGAAACCAGCATGACCTACAGAAAACTGACCTGTGATTCCATTTATCAGGTTCAAACTAACGGCCAGAGTCACATAAAGTCCAGCAAGAGCAATCAGCCGGATCGTATAGTCCTGAATGTTTGCCGTCACCAGGCCATCAATCAAAAAAACTGCCAATACAGTGCCCAAGATTGAGGCTATTCGTACAAGCCAATTCATTAGACTTTCTCCACCGCCGAAGAACCAAGAATTCCACCAGGTCTAAAGAGCAACACGATGATGAGAATAATGAATGCAACCGCATCCTTATATTGACTAAAGCCAACCCATGTAACAAGCGCTTCCGCTAAGCCCATCAAAAATCCACCAAGCACGGCCCCGGGAATGTTTCCAATACCTCCAAGGACAGCGGCGACAAATGCTTTGACACCAGGTTGAAGTCCAAAGAACGCCCCCAATGTCGTCCCTTCAAAAGTTGCAAGCATCATAGCGCCCGCCCCTGCCAATGCCGACCCTGTCATAAAAGTAAAAGTAACAACTTTGTTTGAGTTCACACCCATTAAAGCCGCCGTATCAAAGTCATGAGAAACGGCACGCATTGCTCGCCCAGCTGGCGTCTTCATAACCAGCCAACGCAAAATTGTCATCAATACCAAAACTGTGCTGAGCATCACAATTTGGCCCATTGTAACTGTCACATTAACAGACTGAGCCTGAATCTTCTGCTCGATTTCGCTCTTCTCACCATTAATATCAGCTGCTTTATTTTTTGCATCTTCTGCAGCTTCAGAATAAGTGCTCCTATCGTCAGATCCGCCCGTGAGAACTTCAGCCTGCGCAGTCGCTTCGTCTAGTTCTTTTTGCTTAACCGCTAATTGGTCCACCAAACTTTGGGGTGGTGGAACAATCCGCATAACAACCGGATCACCAAACGGATTTGTTTGGTCAGAAATTGCCGGTGGTGGCGATACTGGTAGAAATAATTGACCAGCATATTGAATAAACAGGCTCACTCCAATTGCAGTAATTAATGCCGCAATCCTAGATTGATTCCGCATCGGGCGATAAGCAAAAAACTCAATGACTGCGCCGATAATCGCGCAAGCGGCCATCGAGGCCAAAAGCATGATAAGAAGAGTCCAAGCCGTGGCTGGTTTATTTAAGCCTGCCGCAACATTTTCTGGCGTGAAACCCATTGCCCAAGATGTAAAAAGCGCGACGTATGCTCCTAACATAAAAACTTCGCCATGGGCAAAGTTAATTAGCCGCAAAACACCATAAACCATTGTGTAACCCAGAGCAATGAGAGCGTAGATTGCTCCAATCATCACACCGTTCACAAGTTGTTGAGGTAGGGCTGTCGGATCAACCGACAGCCCTACCAAATAAGGAAAGATAGCCTGCATTAGGTGATTACTTCAGTTCGGAAGGTTCGTAAGCTTTGATAAACTTTTGAGAACCACTCTTTTCGAGTTGAACAACAAGTGCTCGCTTAGGAGGATCGCCTTTCATACCTTTCAATGTGATATCGCCAGATACGGCTGGGAAGTTAACTGTGTTTTCAAGTTCTTCCGTTAAGTTTGCACTGTTGATTTCTTTGCCAGCGGCAGCGACTCTTTTCAATGCATCAATTACAAGAGCCGTGGCATCATATCCAAGCGCTCCCATCGTTGTTCCTGGTAACTCACCATTATTTGCTTTTTTCCAGTTATCAAGGAAACTTGCAACTTGTGGTCGAGCATCCATATTGTTATAGTGGTTACAGAAATAACCGCCAACAATAGCATCACCACCAGCAGAAACAAGGTCAGCACTGTCCCAACCGTCGCCGCCCATCAAAACTGCATCCTTCATACCTTGAGATCGGATTTGTCGCGCCATTGGCCCAACTTCCGTAAAGTAACCGGAAATGAATATTCCTTGAGGAGCTTTGCCTTGCAAAGCTGTAACTTGAGATCGAAATTGCGATTGACCAGTCTCGTAACTTTGTTCATCAACAATTGTTCCGCCAAACTTTTTAAATGCCGCCATGAAAGAATCGCTCAAACCTTGTGAATATGGCTGAGCCTCATCGGTCATGACCGCAACTTTTCGAAGTCCAAGATAGTCATAAGCAAACTTTGCCATAACCGGGCCCTGGAGATCATCAGTGTAACAAACTCTAAAAACTTTTCCGTCTGCGTTTTCGCTCGTGACTTTTGGATTGGTTGCGCCAACTGCAACAAGAGGAATGCCTTTGGGAACTGTAACTTCCTTAATTTGCATAGTAATTCCACTTGCTACTTCACCGATCATGGCAATTACGCCGTCGCTGATCAGTTTTTCCGCGGCAGTTTTTCCTTCTTCTGCTTTGCTATTTGAATCTTGGCGAACAAGTTCAATTTTCTTTCCGCCAACTCCACCGGCTTCATTGGCTTCTTGTACCGCAAGCATTGCACCCTTGTCCGAATCTTGGCCCCATGGCAATAAGGCACCATTCAAACTTGCAACTAGGCCAATTTTGATAGTGTCCCCGGATGCGGTCGCGCCGGCGCCTCCGGCACCAGATGTTGAAGTAGAGTCGCCAGATGACGACGCATTGTCTTTACAACCCGCCAATCCCAAACTCATTAAGGCGACCGAAAGAAGTCCAATTTGTAATATTCCGTTCTTCATAGCAACATGCCTCTAACCCAGAACCTATAGGAGATTCTGCTGTTGAACAGTGAAAAGCAGTATAACCGCAATCTTAACAACATTGCCCGTTCCGTTGCTGTTTCATCCAATGAACGGTAACTTAGAAACACATGAATTCTAAAATTGGAGTGTTATTCGTTTTATGGATTGGTGTCGTGCTGTGTACCGGCTGCCAAGAAACAACTTTTAGAGCTCCCACACAAACCAACTCCCTCCGAAAAATCGAAGCCGATTCAACTATCGACTCTGTCGGACTCCTCTCACAACACATCAATGAATTCACACGACAACAACTTCAAAACGGGAGAAACCAAGTCATCCCATTTGGCGAGTTCACATATGGACTTGTTCAGGTAAACGCTTCTAGCGGAGAAACGTACAAAGCCGTCACTGAGAATTTGGCAATCGGTATTCCTGATTACTCTCCCCTAAACTTAGGCGCAAATGAATTCTTAAATAGCCAATTAGATCAACAAATATACAGTCAAAGGCAATGCCTGTTTATGATTTGGCCCATAAAGCTAGAGCAATCTTTTCAACTGCGAATGGCTGAAACTCTCAGCTTTGACATCCTTAAGCTTGGTGCGGCATCTCTCGCTTCCCAAAGGGCATTAGATCAGTGGTGGATGAACGGACGAGAAACAGGTTCCGCTCCCAATCGTAAATTAGACAGAACAAAAGATCAAATGCTTTTCCTCAGCCAATACAACATAAACATGGATTGGCCAGGTTCACAAAACGAAAACTCACTCTACTTCAATGGAAGCGCGAAAAAATCAACTATTGACTCATATGAATTTACGATGATCCCTTGTGGAGATTTAGAAATGGTTTTAATCAAGCGCACACCCGAAATCTCAACAACTGATATCTCGCCCTCCGCCGAACTTTTTACCAATTTGATGAAAGATTCACCGCTCACATCCGCCGAAGTAACCCTCAAAGTTCAAAAGCCAAAAGATGCCAATATCGAATTCTCAAACACATTGCCGGCTTCTGTAGTCACTGGCCCCATTGATTTCAGATACATGGCTTTAGAACTCTCAGGGAACTTCGGAATTCAACAGAACTGGCAGTATATGAAACTCAACATCAATGCAAAAAAAGACTTCGATTCGAAACTCGAATCAAAGTCTTCATCAGCTGCCTGGATTATCGTGAGAGATACAAAATCTAAGATTGCCCTCTATGCTTGGAAATCTCAATAACGGCAGACTTTCAAAGCGGCATCAACGATCTTCTCAACACTCGGTAATACGTGCAATTCCAATGGTTTAACCCAAGGAACTGGCGTATCCATTCGTGTGACTCGAACTGGTGGGGCATCTAAATATTCAAACGCATTTTCAACCATTCTTGAAAGTAACTCACCGGCAAATCCGCATGTTTTAGGAGCTTCGTTCACCACAACCAATCGATTTGTCTTTTTCAAAGACTCAATAACTGTTGCCTCATCCAATGGAACTAAACTTCGGAGGTCAATAACCTCGGCCGAAAACCCTTGCTTCTCAAGTTCTTCCGCCGCGGAAAGCGCGTGATACACGTTCTGACCATAAGTCACAATTGTCACGCTTTCGCCTTCACGTCTTACCTTCGCCGAACCAAGTGGGACAATGTAATCTTCTTCTGGAACTTCTTCCTCAATATCTCTTCTTCGATAAAGATCTTTAATTTCGTAGAACAAAACTGGATTGGGATCTCGCAAAGCGGCCTTCATTAACCCTTTTGCATCGTAAGGAGTGCTCGGACAAACAATCTTCAATCCAGGAGAGTTTGCAAACCAAGCTTCATTCATTTGGCTGTGGTAAAGCGCACCACCACCATAGGCTCCGGCTGGACCGCGAATAACCATTGGAATCGATACTTCACCAGCAGTTCTGTAATGGTAAGTCGCTGTCATATTAACAATCTGATCAAATCCACAAGAGATAAAATCAATGAACTGCATTTCGACCATAACGGTCTTGCCGTTTAAACACAATCCACAACCTACACCAACAATCGCCGCCTCGCTGATCGGCATATCATATATTCGATTTGGGCCAAATTTATCCAGAACGCCATCCGTCACTCCGAAGGCGCCACCTAAATTCGCAATGTCTTCGCCCATACAAATCATGTTTGGGTTTGAAGCCATTTCTTCAGTAATCGCGTCTTTTATCGCGGTCAAATAGTTAATCTTTGTACTTGGTACTGCTGTTGCCGCCATTATTCTGCCTCCCGGAAAACCCACATTTCAGCCTCATGTGCCTCTGGCACCGGCGACTTGATCGCAAACTCAACGCCTCTCGAAAGGTATTGCACCACCTGAGGTGGGAAATCATGATCAGTGACTTCCGATGCCCCTTTATTTTCAGCCGGAAATTGAGCTGCCTCGTCCTTGGTCATAAAACCGAGCTTAACCATATGGGCTTTCAAAATAGCAATTGGATCTCGCTTTCGTCCTTCTTCCACTTCTTGAGATGGTCGATACCTATCAGCTCGGTCATCATCGTGATCACCATGCCCATACGCTCGGAAAGTTTTACATTCCACAATGCTTGGTTCTTTTCCAGTACGCGAAAACTCTACGGCTTCCATAACCTTATTGTAAACATCAATCACATCTTGACCGTCTGCAATCAGTCCAGGAATTCCATACCCATCTGCTCGCCGAGCAAAATCTTTCTGACTATATTCAAGCTCAGTTGGAGTTCCATATGCCCAATGATTGTTCTCAATAATCGTAACCACGGGAAGTTTGTGGACAGCGGCGAAGTTGATTGCTTCATGAAAAACACCTTGAGCGGTGGAGCCTTCACCATTAAAAGTCATTGCAACCGTATTTAATCCATCCAAACGATCCGCTAAAACAACCCCCGCTGCCGCTGGAATTGTCCCCGCCAGCATGGAAGTTGAGTGAATAATGCGCTTTGCTTTGCTTCCAATATGGCTCCAGTTATCACGGGCGCGACCAGGAGATGTCGCCTTGCCCCAAACTTGAGCACAAACCTCTTCAATATTCATCCCCATTCGATCATTGTTATCCCATTGATTTCGAATATCTTTCAGGAAAAATGCCGGCATGTCCCGGTGAATTGGACTAATCCAATCTTGAGGTTGAAGACCAAAAAGAGCACCAACCATTACAGCCTCTTGATTATGAGAGGAATAAAGAGTGCCGCGTAAACGACCTCGTTTCTTCTCCTTAATCAAGCGAACGTCAAAATAACGTGCCAGATAGAGCTGATTTAAAAGCTCAAAGTAATCTTCTCTTGTCAATTGAGAACTGGCCAGACTTCCCGACTGATTGCCAGTCTTCTGGTTTCCGACGTCCGAAGTGGTTGTTGTTGTCGCCACGCTGCTTTTTTATCTCCTGTTGGCCGAGATTTCAGCCAAAAAGGTGGTCCAATTCTACCTTTGGCTGGGTTCTAATTAGAATTCTCGGTTCTTATGGCCTAACCACTAGAGCAAGTCCACCAAACCCATCGCTGTCCCCCCAATATTGGACGCAAATGATGGGCCAATGTGCCAAAAATATAAATCTTTGTTAAGAAAAAGCTCCCCAGAAAAAATTCTGGGAAGCTAATTCAATATCCAATTGCAAGGATTGTTTACTTTCCGTGCTTGCTTTGGGCTTTTTTAACTTCACCCAAAACTTGGCTAGGGCCGCCGTATCCAACAAACTCATGAACAACCGTTCCCGAGCTATTTACAAATTTTACTGTTGGCATTGCATTAATGCCATATTTAGCCGCTAAGCTGCTTTGCTCATCAACATCAATCTTGACCAAAACCATTCCCTTGGTCAATTCTTTGAATTCGGCTGTTTGGAAGACTTCTGCATCCATCATTTTACAAGGGCCGCACCAACTTGCCATAAAGTCGATCATAACAAGTTTATCGCCAATTTTAGATGCCGCTAATGCTTCGTCAAAGTTATGAAGCCACTTGCCCGCAATCATGTCCGCTTCGTTTACTTCCTTTGATCCAGCCGGAGCTTTGAAAGCAAATACTTCATTTCCAACGTTAGTGATCTTCGCCTTGGTTGCATTCATAATTGTTGTTTGAGTTTTGCCAGCGGCAGTCACAACAATTTCTGCCTTCTTGGCCAGTTGGTCAGAAGGATCAATAAAGTAGGTCATTTTTGTATCGCCTTTAGCATCTGCTAAAGCTTCAACAACATTGTATTTCACACCACGGTTGGTTTTTGTTCCCGCATCTTTAACGCTGGCGAATTTGCCAATCGCATCTGAATTAAAAAATGGCAACCATGTATCTAAGCCATTTTCAGAAAACAATCCCATCAAATCAGCCTTTGTCTGATCCTTTGAATAGTAAATCTTGTCTTTCTTGTAGTAGCGCGTGATTGTTTTCCCATCGGCAACAACCGTCATATCTGGCGTCTCAACGCGAGCCATGTTCGGCTTTGCTAATGATACAGAAAAGTTATCTGTAGTGCCACCAACAACCGTCATCGTGTAATTCACTTCCAGCCCTTCAGCTCCGTTAATGGCCTGAGCGAATGAATCAAGGGCGGTCCCTTTTAAGCCAGCAAAGGCCATCAAGGCGACGCCAGCTATTCCAAAAATTGCGAATCCGCGTTTCATCGTTATAAAGTTCTCCACTTCCTATTATACAGATTGTTCGATTTGTAGTTCCAAAAATGTTTACAATTCAAAATTGTCTAAACTGTCTATCGCATGCGTTTACCTATCCCACTTTGGATAATAATGGCAATTTTTGTTGGCGCAACGCTCGCTTTTAGCTCAGCCACCCCCTATCGGCAATCCGGAGTGCTTCGTACGGTTAAAGACCCCACAACGGGACTACCACAGTCCGCAAAAGACATTGGCGCTCCCGATGAAAGACAGCATGCAAACTATATTTCTTACTTAAAATCTGGAAAAGGATTCCCCATTCTCAAATCAAATGATCCGGATTTGTATGAAAATTATCAGGCGCACCAACCTCCACTTTTCTACATCGTAGCCGCCGGATGGAGCGTGATTGTCGGTGCTGAACCGTCCGACGAATCTGCCGGCATTCGTTTAAGATTTCTCAATACAATAATTGGTCTCATTTCAATAATGGGTATCTATTACTGTGCATTTTGGGCATTTGCCAGAAAAGAAGTTGCCCTCTCTGCGGCCGCATTCTTTGCGCTCATTCCAATGAACGTAGCCTTGCATTCAGCAATTTCAAACGATCCCCTCCTGTATTGTCTAATGATATGGACAGTCGGTTTAACACTAAAATGCGTACAGCAAGGTTGGACTCGTAACTACACAATCCTTATTGGCTTCCTAACTGGTTTAGCCATCTTGACCAAAACAACTGGTCTGGCTCTTATCCCAATGCTGATAGCATCGTTTGTTGTCACCGCGATTTTCCATGACAAAGACCGTCTGCCAACTTGGAAATCGCCAGTCATTGCGCTCGTAACCCCATTTCTGTTTGCCGGACCATGGCTTTATCGAAATCTTCAAATTTACGGAGACCCATTCGCCCTTAAGATCTTTAATCAATCCTTTACTGGTTCTGCCCAAGCTTCGATGTTTATCGATTCTATCGGAGCCGGGGCTTACTGGACAAATTTCGTAACCTGGTTCACATCCAGAAGTTTTGTCGGAGTGTTTGGCTATATGGATGTTTACATCCTGGAATCACTCGGAAGTGAAAAGTCCGGTCGAATCTATTTGGCGGTCATCGTACTGATTTTTGCAACTATCCTAATCGGAATCTTCTCCACCCTATTTCTAAAATCAGATATAGAAAACCGATCACTTCCCAATCCAAATCGAGCTCACATCATTTTATGGACTCTCACTTTAGTCGTCTTTGCCCTTTTCATTAGATTCAACAATACGTACTTCCAAGGTCAGGCCAGATACTTATATCCCGCTATGGCCGCATTAGCAAGTTGGTTTGGCTTGGGAATTGTCACAATCCTCAATTCAAGAGAAAATGGGAAATACGCATGGGCAGTGACCGTCGTCTTCTTTTTATTGCTCGACTTTTTAAGTTTTTCAACTATCAAACAGGGATTCCCAATCCGTCTAACGCCTTGAACTCTCTAAAGATCGTAACATGCCCACCATATTCTGCCGTCAAACGAGGTAAGTGTTGTCTTTGAGCTACGAACAAACGCGCCCGATATACGATGAAGACTTAGTCTTGGTCGATCGCGTCTTGCGTGAAGATGAAGCAGCCTTTCAAAGCCTATACGAGCGATATTTTGATAAAGTCTTTGCCATCGCCCGCGGAATCCTCTTAGATAGCGAGGAAGCCGCAGACTCAGTTCAAGAAATTTTCACCCTTGTCTATCAAAACTTACATCGATTTGATCGGCGAGCCAAGTTTTCAACTTGGCTATTTAGAATCGCTGTCAATCGCAGTATTCAACACTCACGAAAACTGAAGTTCAAGAAAATGCAAGACCCAATGGGTGAGCATGTTGAACTCATTGCCGAAAACGTACAATCTTCACATGAAGATCCTGCCGTTGAATCTGCAATGGCAAAGTTGCATCCAAATGACCGAGCAATCCTCACACTCTTTTATTGGGATGAACTCTCTTTACAAGAAATTGCGGATAGCTTAGATTGCTCTGCTAATGCCGCAAAAACTCGTCTCTTTCGGGCAAGAGAGCGATTCAAAAACTACTACGAAGCCATCTTGGAGGAAGCATGAAACTCCCAGCCGATGTTGATGAACTCATGTGGCAGATTGCAGAATCAGGTGATACCGATGCTGTCACAGAATTTCATGAAAAGTATCCTCATTTCAGTTCAGAAATGACAAAGCGAATTGCAATGGTTACGGGATTCAAAGGCTCAAGGCCAAAATCGGCAAGCAAAAAGCGAGATCGGTTTATGCCCTCCAGAAATGTGGCCCCCGCTCCTCGAACACTCCCAATTTGGAGCATCGCTGCATTAGTCATACTTTTTGCTGCCAGCATCAGTTTTGCAACCTACGGAATCATAAAATTTACTAATCAAAAACAAGAACAAATCCAACCCTTTGCTCAAACGAATCCGTATCCAACAATGTCAACGGGAGGAACAGGAAACTCAAACCCAGACCCGTCTCAAACTCAACAAGCCCCTTTGCCCGATAACAAAAACCAAACCCCTCCCGTAGCCACTATTCAACCCTTTGATCGTAGTGTGACTGTTGTTTCCGGTCGAGTCTCAATCAACACCGCATTAAACGATATTGCTTCCCAAGCCGGCATCAGAATTGAACTCGCTCCCGGATTCGAAGAAATTGAAATCATGATTGATTATCGTGAAGTTCCGGCAATTCAAGTCATTGATGATATGGGACGCAACTTTGGATTCACCGCATTGCGTCAGACCCATAACAGCATATTACTGATTCCAGCCGAAGATGCAAATCGAAGAGATCCACAAAATTCACCAGGCTCATCCCGTCCTGCTCAAGACCAATCAACGCAGAATCCAGGCGCGCTATTAGAATTACCAGGCCGGTAGTCAATTCTTTCAAAAATCATCAAAAATTACCATGCAAATGGGAACTTCATACAAAAGCATATTTGTAAAAACTAGAACAAAGGAATCACTTGTATTCATGAAAACCAAACGCGCATTTACTTTAATCGAGCTTCTTGTCGTGATTGCGATAATCGCAATTCTTGCGGCAATCCTGTTTCCAGTTTTTTCCCAAGCTAAGGAAGCAGCCAAAAAGTCCGCAAGTTTGTCTCAAATGCGCCAACTTGGAATGAGCGTTCAAATCTATGCCGGTGATAACGATGACAACTTTGTTCCCTGTACAAACTACGACGCTGATGTAAACGACACATCAAGAATTTGGACAGTCCCACTGTTTCCCTATGTGAAGAATAAACAAATTTTTGTTGCGCCAGGCTCAAATACCGCTAAGTATGCCGAGGGATGGTCAACACGACAACAACAAAGTGTGGGATATAACGCCGCAACCGCCGTCGGAACATCAAACTTGTTCGGAGGAGGGCTTGATCCCGCCGAAGCATGTTCACAAGGCGAACTTAAACTTGGTTGTGAAGGTTTCGGATCCGGTGCAAACCTCAGCCAAATGGACGAAGCATCCCGAGTCGGACTCTTCGCAAATACTCCCGATGGATTACCAGGAACAAAATACCGAGGGTATGCCATCAGCCCAGATAACGGCACAACTTCGAGAGCCGATTGGACTGGAACTTTGACCGATCTTAAATTCTGTGTACCACTTGCTAGCGACCGAGATCTCATTCAAGAACTGGGAAACCCGCCAACAAATCTTTCACCTGGCCAAATGAAACCAATATTCGCCGCCTATGGAAAAACCAGCAAAGACGATGGTCAAACACCAGTAGTTTTTGGCGACAGCCACGCAAAAACCTTTGCTGCAAAAACCATAAAAACCGGATCTTCCGGAATCATTTGGCGATTTAGATAAAAACTATTTTTTCGTTTGCAACTTGCATCCAGATCCTCACGTCCGTATACTGATTTTCAAGTGAAAGCTTGAGAATCAGATACAGCTATGGCCGACGACCAAACCGAATCGCAAGAACAGGAAATCTCTAAAGAACCAGTTTTAACTCAAGTTGAAGTAGTTCAAGAAGAATTTGCAAGTAATGCCCTCATTGCATTGGTTCCTGGTGTCGGAATCGCTGCAATCGGCGGAATCATGCTTTTTTACCAAATTAAGCAAGGCGGAATTCTTGTTCCTCTTTCCGCAATCCTCGTTTTTATTGGAATTGCTGTGGCCGTGTGGGGCGTGTTCCAAGCCAGCAAAGTCAAAAAAGTCGATTCTTTCAAAGTGGAATGTCCATTCTGCCAAAGACCAAACCACCTCACCCGTGCCCCAAAAGAAGATTTTCGATGCGGCTCCTGCAATCGGGAAGTACCAGTTGCCGAAGATGGTTCAATTCTTGCGGTATTTCAAGTGCGGTGCGGATACTGCAACACGCTTAATTATTATTCTGAAAAGAGCACTGGGCTAATTTGCGAAGAGTGCGACAGAGAAATTCCAATTTCGACGGATGAAGAAACTCACGCCAAAAAAATGTTTGAAGCGTATACGCTCAAAGACGATAACCATCCCTATGATCTCATCTTAACCGCCGCGCCAGAAAACGAAGAAATGATCAAATGTCTGCAAACAATGCTGGCCCTCAACCGCAATCAAGTCAAAGATATCATCGAAGATCTTCCCCAAGTATTACTGCAAGGCATTCCAAGGAAGAAAGCTGAGCTATTAATGGCCCAAATCTCAGTCCACAAAGGAACCGCCGATATCAAAATTTCCGATCAATAAAACAATCAGATGCGTCTAAACGTTGAGTTAAGTATCTGGTAATCCTTTGCAATTGCCAATAATCTCAATAGGCGTCTTATGGTTCAAAAGGCAAAAACAAGTTTATTAGCCAGCTCAACAATCCTGGCTGGCTTTCTTATCGGTTGTGGCGGAGGAGGAGGAGGAGTTTCAACCGGCGGTGGAAACTTAAACTGCGGATTCAATTTTGCAACTCCAAATTACGTTCAAGATACTGATCCCGCAAGTGGCGATCAGAATGTCACCCGGTTTTGGAAAACCTTCCCAATCACGCTCGGGTTCAAAAACGAAGTCTCCTATAACGATTCCGGGACGACTGTCACAACTTCAGACCAAACCCGAGTCGCAATGGATCGATGGGTCAACGCCGCCGACGGCACTGCCCTCTTTAACGAGATTTCAAACGCTAATAACGCAAAAATTCAAGTGGAAGTCAACCAACTTTCTGCCGAACCAGGCGCCGGTGGCACCCTCGCTCAAACTCTAATCACTTACTACCCATCATCCGGAGAAATCATTCGGGCGGAAATCACGCTAAATACCTGGCCCGGAATGACCAGAAACCAGTTTGTTAATGGCTTAAAAAGAACTATGGCCCACGAATTCGGACACGCCCTCTACTTAGAAGGCCATAGCGAAACATTAACCGATGTTATGTACTACCAAGGCAACCCAAGCCTCGATCAGCAATTAACAACCCGAGATATCAATTCACTTCAAACCGCTTATTGCGGTGACTTTTCAAATCGGTCAGTCCGAACCAATGAAAATGAAACCCCGGCGGTAATCGTTATCAAGTGCCCAAAATAACCGGGCACTAAAATGGCCGTCAATCTGGCTGGCTACCAGAATCAACGACCATCTTTGTATGACTACCGAATTGCCAGTTCTGTTTCACCATCAAAAATATGAACTTTTGATGTGTCAAGAACAAATTCCGCTTCTGTTCCCATTTCAATCCGAGAATCAGGATTCAATGTCGCAATAATCTTATGAGAACCAAACTTAAGATAAGCCGTGTCTTCGGCCCCAAGTTTCTCCAAGACATCAACCGTCGCCATGAATGAATTTCCAGAAGACTTTTCCATTTCAGATAAGGAAGAATCATAAATGTCTTCGGGACGAACGCCAAAGGTCACCGCTTTTCCATTCATCGTAGTTGCCGGATGACCGGCCGGTAAATTAAACCGAATACCCTCTGCCTCAAAGGCACCGTCGGCAATTTTTCCTTCAATAAAATTCATCGGGGGAGCCCCAATAAACCCTGCAACAAACTTGCTCGCTGGCTGATTATAAACAACCTCGGGCTCATCACATTGCTGCAAAACACCCAAACACATCACCGCAATTCGCTGACCCATCGTCATCGCCTCAACTTGATCGTGAGTAACGTAAATAGTTGTAATCCCTAAATCTCTATGCAGGCGAATCAACTCTGCTCGAGTTTGAATCCGAAGTTTTGCATCAAGGTTTGAAAGAGGTTCATCCATCAAAAAGACTTTTGGTTTTCGCACAATCGCGCGGCCCAGGGCCACCCGTTGACGTTGTCCACCCGACAGCTCTTTCGGTTTTCGATGCAACAAATGATTAATATCAAGCATCTCTGCCGCTTCATTTACCCGGCGATCAATATCAGTCTTAATCTTCTTAGCTTCCCCCGAATTCAAAACCTGCCAAAAAAATCCTTTCAATTCACGCAAGCGAAGCCCAAAAGCAATGTTGTCATATACGGTCATATGTGGATAAAGCGCATAGTTTTGAAAAACCATTGCAATGTCTCTATCCTTCGGCGGAACATCGTTTACTCGACGCTCTCCAATCATCAAATCACCGTTTGTAGCCTCCTCAAGACCAGCAATCATTCGAAGTGCCGTGGTCTTACCGCAGCCCGAAGGCCCAACGAGAACCATAAATTCTTTGTCGTTAATGTCGAGATTCAGGTTGTCAACGGCTTTTACATCTTTACCGAAGATCTTTGATATATTCTTAAAACTGACGCCAGCCAAATGCAGGACTCCTTTGCCTAAACGTCACCGTTGACGTGGAAACGAGTATAGCATAGCCAAATTTCATCGAAAAAATCCATTTTTCTTCGCAATTTCTTTCGCGCAAAAAACTGAAAAATTCAAAACAATATTTTGCAAATTCTGACAAATTGAGTTCAAAAAATCATTAATCATGCGCTATAATACAGGCAGTGTGTGCACTCACATGAAAAAGCAAGCATTTACTCTAATTGAACTGTTGGTCGTTATCGCGATCATCGCTATTCTTGCGGCAATTTTATTCCCGGTCTTCGCTCAAGCCAAATTGGCCGCGAAAAAGACTCAAGGTATTTCAAACCTTAAAAACTTGGGAACCGCTGCAAATATCTATATCACTGACTATGACGACGTCCTGCCACAAGGCACAGTCTATGTCCCATCAATCAACAGCAATACTTCAAACCGGTTCGTACCAACTCCGGCCAGTATCGCTCCTCCGTTAACATCGGATCCAGATCGCATCAATGCTACAAACTCATTCGTTTTCAACGCAATGAATGCATATGTCAAGAACTATCAAATCTTGAAAGATCCTACTGGCGAACGATTCGATGGTGGAACGTTCAGCATGCTCGGTGGCGTTAAGCCGCCGCTTGATGCACCAGACTTTACTTACACCTACAATGGCCTGCTCAATGCATACTCTGCAACGGCTGTGAACTCGGTAACAAGCACAGTTCTTTTCTGGCCAGGTCAAGGCAAGCGATCACTCATTGGTGGAACATATGCTTCCCCGTGGTTGAACTGCAATAACTTAGCCGCTCCTTGCGTCTATGTCCCACCATCACCAACCTGTAGCGTAAGCAACAACGGACAATCATCGTCTTACACCCGTGGATCTACTGGCGTTAGCTGGGATATGTATGCGAAATCTTCAGCATATGTTTATGCCGACAGTCACGCAAAATCGAAAAGAGTCGGAGTCGGCACCGCAACTGATGCCGATCCAAGAACCGATCCGTTTGCTCGATACGATAATCTTCGACCAACCCACCGATATTGGGATCAGTACTTCTGCCACCCATATATCTTCCGACCTGATTTGGATCACCAAACATGGGACACTCCAATCATTTTCCCATAAACTGAAAATATGAAGAACATTCTAAAACTCAGCTTATTGGCATTGATTGTTGCTCCATTACTGGTGGCTTGCGCCGGCCCATCTGATGATGCAACTCCAGCAAAAGGCGAACGCCCGGCTGCGAATGAAATCGACCCAAGCAACATGACTCCAGAACAACAAAAACTAGCGGAAACCAGAGGCGGAGCTGCCTCGGATGACGCACCAGAAGGCGGACATTAACCCACCTTAGTAAAATCAATCGAGGTAGCAACCGCTACCTCGATTTTTTTGTGACAATCTCTCTCAAAAAGCAAGCTGAATTCACTTACTGAACATGCTAAATCAGCTAAACTAAGCCCTATGTCCAAGGACATCCGGAGAATCGTCGCAACAGATTGCGGCTCAACAACAACCAAGGCAATCCTTATTGAAAGGAATGACCAAGGTCAATACCGCTTGGTTGCTCGGGGAGAAGCCCCGACTACCGTTGAAAAACCTTTTGAAGATGTCACCGTTGGCGTGTTAAACGCCATGACTGAACTAGAAGAAATCACGGAAAACAAAGTCCCAGAAGGATATCAAACCGGAAGAAGACATCTCATCAGAAAGTCAGATGGCAAAGATATCGTTTGGCGATTACTCAAAGATGGACAACCAGACGAAGCCAGAACCGGAGAATTCGACGGTTCCGATATGTATGTTTCAACGTCTTCCGCTGGTGGCGGACTTCAAATGATGGTCGCCGGAGTCGTCAAAGGCATGTCCGCAGAATCGGCAGAAAGAGCAGCCCTCGGGGCCGGTGCAATTCTAATGGATACACTTGCCGTCGATGATGGTAGAAAAGATTTTGAAAGAGTAGAGCGACTACGAAAACTTCGTCCAGACATCATTCTTATGTCTGGCGGTACAGATGGAGGTACCGTTATCCACCTTACGGATATGGCAGAAGTCATTCGAAGAGCCGATCCAAAACCCAGATTTGGAGACATGAAACTCCCCGTAATTTACGCCGGAAATGTCGAAGCCAGAGAGGCCGTCAAAGAAGTACTTGGAGAATCAATCGCTCTCAAATCTGTAGATAACCTCCGACCAACTTTAGAACGAGAAAACTTAGATCCCGCTCGCGATGAAATCCACGAACTTTTCTTGGAACACGTCATGCAACAAGCTCCAGGCTACAGCAAGTTGCTCGATTGGGCTAGTGAAGAAGTCATGGCTACGCCAAATGCCGTTGGAAAACTCCTCAAGGCATACGCTGATAACGAAGGAATAAATGTCCTCGGCGTTGATATTGGCGGCGCAACAACCGACGTCTTCTCAGTTTTTGAACAAACTTACAACCGAACAGTTTCTGCAAACCTCGGAATGAGCTATTCAATTTGTAATGTTCTAAAAGAAGCCGGAACAGACAATATTGCCCGGTGGCTACCGTTTGAAATCGATCCATACGAAGTACGAAACCGACTCCGTAACAAAATGATCCGACCAACAACGATTCCACAAAGCTATCAAGATCTGCTTATTGAACACGCTGTCAGCCGAGAAGCACTTCGACTTGCATTTATTCACCATAAGTCATTGGCGAGATCATTGACTGGTGTCCAACAACAACGAGACGTTGGACAAATTTTTGCCCAAGAATCTACGGGCGAGACGCTCGTAAAAATGATGAATCTTGATATGATCATTGGTTCTGGCGGAGTTCTATCCCACGCACCACAAAGGGCTCAGTCCGCCCTCATGATGATGGATGCCTACGAACCAGAAGGCATTACCATGCTGACGGTCGACTCAATCTTCATGATGCCTCACCTCGGAGTTCTATCAGAGCACTTCTATGAAGCAGCTAAACAAGTCTTCGATTACGACTGTATTGTGAAAGTAGGGCATTGTGTCTCTCCGGTCGGTACAGGTAAAGAAGGCGATGCAATGGCCAAAATCTCTGGCGATGGCGTCAACATCGATCTCAAAGTGGGCCAAATTCATGTCATTCCACTGGGTAAGGACGAGTTTAAGGAGCTAACCATCGCTCCCGAGCGTGGCTTCAATGTCGGAGCCGGAAAAGGAAAACCTGTCACGGCTAAGCTAGAAGGTGGAACATTCGGAATCATAATCGACGGAAGAGGAAGACCGCTCGTCTTGCCGCAAGATTCATCAACAAGAATCAACAAACTACGCGAGTGGCTAACGGCAATGAACCTTCCGCTTCCCGAATAAAGCCTGTCCAAAAGAGCAAAAAAAAAGCCCTGAATTCTAATCGAATTTGGGGTTTTTTTAGGCTATACGGCAGGAGCTAATTCGAGCAAGGTCGTTTGGAGACATCCCTATGCATTAAAAAAACCAGCATCCCACCGTGTAACCAATATATATAATTATCGGTTTTACACTTCAAAGGTTCCAACTATCGCAAACTTTTTGATTTATCAGCACAGAACATTTGTCCAATAGACTATTGTTTGATGGCTTCTCTCCCAATAAATGAACTGTCTAATCAAATTCGTAGACATATGGATTCAGTATGCATTTACACAAGCTAACTAGCGCCGCGTTGCTTATTGTGACAATTTCGGCAGCACATGCCGATAACTCTCCTGTTACTGCTGAATTCCAAGTCAGTACCCTCAATAAATACGTCTGGCGAGGGATCAATCTGGTTAATGGTTATGTCGTCCAACCTTCACTCACTTTCTCATATCAAAATTGGAACTTGAATTTTTGGGGAAATTATGAAACAACCGGAATCAACACATATGTCGGTACCGCAACTGGGAAAAATCGAGTAACAGAATGGGATACAACACTTTCTTATACTCATGAATCAAAAAGTGGAACTCTAGATTTCGGTATATCACACTACGATTACCCTCACACGGGTTTCCCATCAACAACTGAAGTCTTTGCCGCTATAGAAGGAAACTCCCAGTCATTTGCCGGAAACTCATGGATACTAACTCCAAACTTCTCATTAAATATGGATATCGACGAAGCCGACGGTTACTATGCGAGTTTGGGCGCAACTGCCGACCATAATCTAAAAAATTCAGACTCAATATCAATCTCTACTTGGTTTGGTTATTCCGATAAAAAATACAATAACTACAACTACGGTAATAACAAAGCTGCACTTGCAGATTTCGGATTGACAACCACATACACACGAACTTTCTCAGAATCTACTTACGGATTTGCCAGTCTCAGTTTCACAAGTCTGCTAGATAAAGGACACTTGGCCGGTGCGCCAAACCGAACAAATACAATTCTCGGATTCGGTTTTGGAATGACATTCTAAAAGTAGTGATAAGCGAAGCCAAAGAATATTTGACCTTCATTCTTAGTTTCGACTACTTGATGTTAAAGTATTTGGCTTCCGGATGATGAACAATAATCGCACTTGTCGATTGTTCCGGGTTCAACATGAATTCTTCTGTCAACTCAATCCCAATATCTTCTGGCCGAAGCAATTCCATCAATAGCTTCTGATCTTCTAAATTTGGACAAGCCGGATATCCAAACGAATATCGCGCTCCATGATATTTCGTTCCGAAGAGTAGCCTCATATCTTCCGGCTCTTCCTCTGAAAAACCCAGCTCAGCTCGCATCATTTGATGCCAGTATTCTGCCAAGCCTTCCGCAGTCTCAACCCCCATGCCATGGGTGTAAAGATACTGCTCATAGCTGCTTTCCGCAAACTGCTTTCTCTCATATTCACTGACTTCGCTCCCTACAGTGACGATACTAAATCCAACAACGTCAACTTCGCCCGATTCCCGAGATTTGAAAAAATCCGCCAAACAAGATCGTTTTCCATCACTCTGCCGCGGAAAATTAAATCTTCCCCGTTCCGATTTTTGATCTTCACCAAGAACGATCAAATCATTGCCTTCCGACTGAGCCCAAAAGTATCCCCACTTCACTTGAGGCTTTAAAATGTTCGCCAATTCTCGGCATTTTTCATTAAAAATCGGCCGTACATTCTCCTCAAGCCAAGCCGTAAACTCTGGATTAGACATATGGTCAGCTTTTTTGTACTGCCATTGCCCCCTAAAGAGAGCAACTGGATTGATATATTTGTAGATTTCATAAATATCAAATTGATTGCGTTTTCTTGCTCCATAAAACGGTAACTCTGGTACAGGAATATCTGTTGCAACCTCAGATTTCACTCCATCAAAAACGTACAAAAGCGGATCTCGGTCTGGCAATCGATGGCTCGTAATACGCTTTTTCAATGGTTCATCTTCAGAATTGGGCTTTACATACTCAAAGCTGTCCGAATCATCACCACACAACTGCCCCATCAAGCTCATCCCTTCAAAGGCATCTTTTGCATAATATACTTTTCCGTTGTAAATCTCCCTCAAATCTTGTTCAACATAAGCTCGCGTCAGAGCCGCTCCCCCAAGAATAACCGGAAAACCCTCCAGATTCCGACTGTTCAGCTCCAGGAGATTATCTCTCATCACTAAAGTCGATTTCACTAAAAGACCACTCAAGCCAATCACCTGACAGTTGTTGGAGATCGCTTCATTAATAATAGTATTGATGGGCTGTTTGATGCCAATATTAACAACTCGGTAACCATTGTTAGTCAAAATAATATCGACCAAGTTCTTTCCAATATCATGGACATCACCCGCCACTGTTGCCAGTAAAATTGACCCCTTTTCCGAGCCCTCAGTTTTATCCATGAGTGGTTCAAGTTGAGCCACCGAGGCTTTCATGACCTCCGCCGATTGCAAAACAAACGGCAATTGCATTTTTCCAGCCCCAAACAATTCGCCAACTGTTTTCATGCCGTCTAGCAAAATCTCGTTGATAATCTCTAACGGTTGGTACTTCTCCAAAGCCGACTTCAAATGAGATTCCAGGCCCTTCTTTATCCCCTCAACGATGTGCTTTTTTAAAACATCCTCAATACTCAAATTTTCAAAAGGGTCAATACTAGTGTCGACCGACTTAACATTTTCAAATCGAGCCATGAGCTCAATCAGAGGATCGTAGATAACTTCGCGTTGGTCAGACATGGCTAAATAAAAACAGGCTTGCCAATGGCAAGCCTGAATTATAGCTAAATTCACCTCTTTTACTTTGGGCGAGACCTTTAAGAATCTTTTGAAAAGCGCGCTTATAAGCCTTGCAAACTTTCCGAAACTTTTGCCATGTCTGGCAATTGCAAAGGAGTAGGAGTCTGCTCAGCATGAGCGATATTGCCATTCTTATCAATAACAAAAACCGCTCGTTGAGAACCTGGCCCCATACCAGCAAAATCCGGAAGAACAACATCATAGGCCTTCGAGACCGACTTTTGGAAGTCACTCAAAACCGGCATTTTAATGCCCGAAGCTTTTGCCCAAGCTTCATTGGCAAAAGCTTGATCCGGACTAATTGCATATACGGCAACTCCTTTTGCTTCAAACTCACCTAAACCGCCCGATAAAGAACACAACTGATCTGTGCAGACCCCACTAAACGCCGCCGGAACAAAAAGCAAAACCGTATTTGTTTTGCCAAAATTGTCACTTAGTTTCACTTTGTTAAAATCATCACCTTGCTTTACAACAAGTTCAAAATCAGGAGCTTTGGTACCAACACTTAGAGCCATATCTATACTCTACTCTCCCACCAAACTGCCCGGTGCCAAACCAGTCCAAAAGTACACTAAAAAATACAGAATGGATCAAGGATTTATCAAACTCGCGCTCGGATCCTTCGCTGCAATACTTGCAGTTCTCAATCCATTCAGCCTTATCCCTGTTTTTTTGGGAGTAACACAAGGAACTAAGAACGCTGTCCGGAGAGATATGGCCATTGTTATCGGAATCTTTACTCTGATTGCTCTCATATCATGCCTCTTGGTCGGCGAGCCTATTCTAAAATTTTTCGGAATCTCAATTCCCGCGTTCCAAATTGCCGGCGGATTCTTACTCTTTTCAACCGGTTTACACATGATCCGAGGAACATCAACTACCGTTGAGAAATTTGCCAAAACCGATACCGGACAAAGCAATTTTAACGAGGCACGGGCAAGATTCCGCGATCTCATTGTTCCAATTGGAACTCCACTTTTTGTCGGACCAGGATCAATCTCAACGGTCGTTCTCTTCGGTAACCAAGCTGGAAAAATTGAAAATCCTGCCATCGGCGTGAGTGCTGTCGCTATTGGTTGCTTGGCCTGCGCTATTACCTCAACAATTGTCCTGGTCTCTGCATCCGGCTTGGCAAAGATCCTTCGGGAAAGCGGAATTGCCGTTCTTTCTCGGCTAATGGGCTTAATTCTCTGTGCAATCTCAGTTCAATTCGTCATTTCTGCCTTGGCTGTCATTCTCCCAAATACTATCCACTTGCCAAAGTAAGTCCCTCTAAAACTGCAACTCAAGTCCACCATAATTCGTCAATTAGATGTGCTAAAAACACTCCTGATTTATTCAGCATTGTCCATTACTCTCATTGCCTGTAACCCTACAGATTCTTCGGAGCTCACTGGCGATGCCGGTAAGTTTGCAGAAACTGCGGTTCGATCAATCTCAAATGCTTCGGTTGCCGTAAAAGTCAATACCGCCCTCAGCTTAAGAAAAGGTGTTCATATGGAAGGACTCCACGTAGAATCAGAAGGTGGCATCGTCACAATCGGAGGACATGTAGGGACTCAAAAGGAGAAAAACCTAGTGCTATCTATTGCAAAAGAAACAAGAGGAGTCGAAAAGCTAATCGATAAGCTCCGAGTCGAATAACCCTCGCTAAATCTCCCGATATCTCTTCAAATCATAAACAAAATATCACCCTCCTACACAAAAAGATTGGTTGAGGCTATACGCTAATTCAATTTGCAGCTGAATTCTGTCCACAAATCAGAACAATCACAAACGATGGCAGAACGAGTAACCAAGATTGTAGCGTAATCAAGAAAATTAAATCCAAAAACTAACTTCCATCTCACCCTAATCACAGAGAAGTTCAAAAATAGCAAAAAGCAAAAAAAAAGCCCTGTCCGTTAGAACAGGGCCTTAAAATTTATCCGCGCGACGTCCATATCTCCCGGGCAGTCACCCGCCAAGTACTTCCGGCGCTGAGGGTCTTCACTTCTGTGTTCGGGATGAGAACAGGTGTTTCCCCCTCGCTAAGGTCACGCGAAAATTTCATGTGCTTTGATATTCAGTTTTAGAAACCGAACAAAGTCAAAAGCACTTTGAAAGTCATATATCTGTCAGTGGACTGCCCGTAAAAGACACCGAAAGGACGCTTTGTATTAAGCCCTCGACCAATTAGTATCACTCAGCTGAACACATTACTGTGCTTACACACGTGACCTATCAACCATGTAGTCTTCATGGGGTCTTACTCTTTCGATGGGATTTCTAATCTTGGGGTGTGCTTGGCGCTTAGATGCTTTCAGCGCTTATCACAACCCGACATGGCTACCCAGCGTATGCTCCTGGCGGAACAACTGGTACACCAGAGGTCAGTTCATTCCGGTCCTCTCGTACTAGGAACGACTCCCCTCAAAAATCCTACGCGCGCAGTGGATAGGGACCGAACTGGCTCACGCCGTTCTGAACCCAGCTCGCGTGCCGCTTTAATCCGTGAACTCCGGAACCCTTGGGACCTTGTGCAGCCCCAGGATGCGACGAGCCGACATCGAGGTGCCAAACCATGCCGTCGCTGTGAGCGCTCGGGCAAGATCAGCCTGTTATCCCCGGGGTAGCTTTTATCCGTTGAACCCAGGCGCGCCCACGCGCTACCTGAGGGTCACTTAGACCGACTTTCGTCCCTGCTCGACTTGTTTGTCTCACAGTCAAGCACACTATATACCTATACGCTCAATGGCTGATTTCCGACCAGCCTGAGTGCACCTTTGTACGACTCCGTTACTTTTTAGGAGTCGACCGCCCCAGTCAAACTACCCGCCACAGACTGTCTCCAACCCAGATAATGGGTCAAGTTAGCTGTCCAGATGCAGAAGGGTGGTGTTCCATTGAAGCCGAAGCTCCCACCTATTCTCTACATCTACAACCAAACAGCAATCTGAAGGTGTAGTAAAGCTCCACGGGGTCTTTTCGTCCTACTGCGCGTAGCCCGCATCTTCACGGGCACTACAATTTCACCGAGTTTCTCGTTGAGACAGTTCCCAAGTCGTTACGCCTTTCATGCGGGTCGGTATTTAGCCGACAAGGAATTTCGCTACCTTAGGACCGTTAGAGTTACGGCCGCCATTCACCAGAACTTCAATTCGATGCTTCGCCCGAAGGCTAACAACTCCGGTTAACTTACTGGCATTGGGCAGGCGTCAGCCCCTATACATCGGTTTTCACCTTAGCAGAGACCTGTGTTTTTGGTAAACAGTCGCCCGGGATGCTTCGCTGCGGCCCTCCGAAGAGGGCGCCCCTTATTCCGAAGTTACGGGGCCCATTTGCCTAGTTCCTTAACGAGAGTTCTCCCGAACGCCTTAGTCTCCTCGACTCACCTACCTGTGTCGGTTTACAGTACGGTCGACAATAGCTGAAGCTCTAGAGTTTTTCGCGGCCCCAATTAGTTCCAAGTACTTCGCCCAAAGGCTCAGTTCACAACAACCAACGGTGTGTCTGGAATTCATCTTGAAGCGTCATCTATCGCACTATTGCCGGGGCAGGAATATCAACCTGCTGTCCATCGGTTACGCCTTCTGGCCTCACCTTAGGCCCGCCTTACCTCCGTCTGACGAACATAGCCGGAGAAACCTTAGGTTTTCGGCGGTAAAGGATTCTCACTTTTCTTATCGCTACTCATGTCTGCATTCTCACTCGTGTACGCTCCACCTGTGCTTACGCTCAAGCTTCACTGCCTACACGACGCTCTCCTACCGATCCAATAAATTGGATCCCGAAGCTTCGGTGGATAATTTGAGCCCCCTTACATTGTCCGCGCAAGACCACATTCGGCCAGTAAGCTATTACGCACTTTTTAAAGGATGGCTGCTTCCAAGCCAACCTCCTGGCTGTTTACGCGATCTCACATCGTTTCACACTTAGTTATCACTTTAGGGACCTTAGCTGTCGATCTGGGCTGTTTCCCTTTCGACCACGGACCTTATCGCTCACTGTCTCACTGCACTACTAATCATATGGCATTCGGAGTTTGGTTGGGTTCAGTAACCTGGTAAGGCCCCTAGCCCATTCAGTGCTCTACCTCCACATGACAACATAGCACGCTGCACCTCAATGCATTTCGGGGAGAACCAGCTATCTCTGCGTTCGATTGGCATTTCACCGGACTTACCACAGTTCATCCCGAGATTTTTCAACATCAATGGGTTCGGTCCTCCATGAAGTATTACCTTCACTTCAACCTGACCATGGCAAGATCACGCTAGTTTCGGGTCTACCAATACCGACTCGACGCCCTATTCAGACTCGATTTCTCTTCGGCTCCGTCGTCTTAACGACTTAACCTTGCCGGTACCGGTAACTCGCAGGCTCATTCTGCAAAAGGCACGCCGTCACGCTTGATGAGATTACTCTCAACATGGCGCTCCGACTGTTTGTGGGTTGTATGGTTTCAGGTTCTATTTCACTCCCCTCCCGGGGTTCTTTTCACCTTTCCCTCACGGTACTGGATGCACTATCGGTGATATGTTGTACTTAGCCTTACCCGGTGGTCCGGGCTGATTCACGCGGAATTCCTCGTGCTCCGCGCTACTCGGGTACATCCTGAATCTGAAAGTTATTTAGAATACAAGGCTATCACTCTCTATGGCACCGCTTTCCAACGGTCTTCTTCTATAACTTTTCAAGTCTTCTTTTCATATTCTCACTAATACCAAGTGCGAATCAATTACTTGATCCGTCCCAGTATTAGGGAGAATATGTGGATGCCCCACTACCCCAATCAGCATGCTGATTGGTTTAGGCTGGTCCGCGTTCGCTCGCCGCTACTTACGGAGTCTCTTCGATTTCTTTTCCACTGGTTACTAAGATGTTTCAGTTCACCAGGTGCCCTCCTCAGTCCCTATGTATTCAGAACTGGGTGACGAGGCATTACCCCCGTCGGGTTTCCCCATTCGGAAATCCACGGATCATCGCTTTCTTGCAGCTACCCGTGGCGTATCGTCGCTTGCACGTCCTTCTTCGGCAACATATCCCTAGGCATTCACCATACACCCTCTGTAGCTTAGACTAAAACGTCCATTTACTCGGTGTCTTTTACGCGCAGTCCACTGACCTTTATATGACTTTCAAAATGCTCTCGGCCTTTGGCCGTTCCGGCTTTCACCGGTCCGCTTGTTTTTTCGAACAGCGGCGAAGAGGAATAATACCAAAACCATTTCCTATTAGCAAGGGTCCCTGCCAAAATCCCGAAAAGTTGGGTCCACTGGCAACAACAAAAACAACAAGATATCCCTCAACCGACAGGTTATTCCCCAAATCTTGAACCTTCCACCCCGTAAACCAGCCAGGACTTTTTTATTCAAAAGGGCCCTAATCAAGAAGGACCAAACTACAAATCAGTCCCGACGAAGCGATTTAACCACCGGGCCAACCCCGAAAATACCTGTCAGAGTCCCAATAAAGGCCCCAGGAATTGTCAAGAGCGCCGGCTCCTTAACTGTCAAATACACCAAAACCACTGCCGGAAGCATTATTCCTAACAACGAAAGCCGCATGGCACGAGCTTTCCAGTCCTTATAAGAAGACTGTAATAAACCAGAAACAACCGTAGATCCCGTTGCCAAAGCTGCAAATGCCATTGCATGAGCACCCAAAGTCACTGTCCCATCTGCTCCCGCAATGATAAAAACAATCCCAATTCCAACCGCCCCCGTTAAAAGAAGACCAACAAACCAAGCGGCAAAACTAACCGCCGGACCCGAAACGGGCTCACCAGGCTCCAAGTTCTTCCAAGGCTCTAGTTGTTTATTCTTGCTTGACATCAATATAATCCTACTCAATTGCTCAATGCATCCCACGGTCGCCAAGCAGAGTCTGAATGTAATTCACCTGCCCCAAGTGATAAACCGTATTCCAATAGTGCAGGGCTAAAACCTCCGCCATCGTCCATGTACTCTGCCCACCAAAGTTTAAGCTCACTTCATCTTCCAGCTTTTCATTCGGAAATCCAGAGATCACTTCGCATAGCCGAGTTGTTGTCTCTCTACCATGAGTCTTGATCTCATCCAAAGTTTTTAGCTCCTTAGCACGACGCATAAGCTGAACATGCAACTCTCGCGGAGGCATTTCCCCACTCTCTATTACTGCAAAATGAAACTCAGGGGCAATTGCAACTTCTCGGAACTGATCCAATACCGAACGCGCCCCTTCCCCCGGTGACCACCCCAACTTATCCTCCGGCACCGCTTCCACCGCCCGTACAAGATCCGAAAGTGCCCGCTGCGTCTGACGAACTAAATGATCTTGCCACCTCATTTCTGGCCAACCTTCAACCAAACAAGTGGAGCCTCTTTAGATTCTTCAATCAGTTTGCGACCCTGCTCCTGCACTACTAAGACAATTTCATGCTCGTCGTTCGGATCAGTTAAAACAATCTTTCCCTCCGAAACTTTATAGGTTCCAGAGAACTTCTCGTTGTCTACTGTTAAAGTGAACTTCCCGCCATCTGCAAAAAAGAGAGTCGATACAGTCTCATCCGGCTGTTCAATCGGCAACCCATCATCTCCAATCTCCTTATCAGAAGCCAAAGCCTGATACTTCCCAATCACATCGCTGGTATTGGATGAAGTATCCGCAACTGGCATGGGAGTCTCGACCTTTTGATCGCATCCAGAAACCACAAAACATATAAAGGAACACCCCAGTATCCAAATCCACAAACTTCTCTTCACAACTTCTATTCTATCCGTACCCAATTCCAAATCATCGAACGGGTAGCGTCTTAAAACCAGTGATCTCCCACGTTGACACAATCATTGCCCCCATAACGGCTCCGGGAAGAGCCGCAATCGCCGTAGTTCGGCTATCTGGTTCATCGGCATTTGCAATTGCTAATAAAATCTGCCCCAAATTCCCAGCCAATCCAACACCCAGAAAGGCATTTTATGGAATCTTCTCAACTGGCGATGACGGCATTGCCCTAGGATTCAATGAAGGAAGCTCCTTCACCGGCGATCAAACCGTAGAGTTTTCTATCCACGGCTCCCCCGTTTCGGTCAAAGCCCTCCTTAACGAATGCATAAATCAAGGCGCAAGAATGGCCGAACCTGGTGAATTCACCCAGAGAGCCCTGATGAATGGAAAACTAGACTTAACCCAAGCCGAAGGAATCCTTGCCACAATCAATTCATCCACTACAACTCAATTTCATATGGCAAATAGGCTGAGATCCGGCGGCCTCCTCGCAGAAATCAGTGAAATCAGAGAAATCTGCTTATCTTGTCTAGCCACAATCGAAGCCTATACCGATTTCAGCGAAGAATTAGGAGAGCTAGACCACGAAGCACTAGCAAAAAACCTAACCTCAGCTCAAGCATCCACCAAAAAGCTACTTCAAACCAAAGAATTCGTCAGGCTAACCCATAACGGCGCCACCGTCGCAATTATAGGAAAACCAAACGCCGGGAAGTCCTCATTACTCAATGCGCTCATCAACCAAGATCGAGCAATTGTCACTGAAATCCCCGGCACAACTCGCGATACAATCGAAGAAGTCATTGAGTTTGCCGGTATTCCCATAAAACTCATCGATACTGCCGGCATCAGAGAAACCAATAACCCAGTCGAGAAAATCGGTGTAGACCGCGCAATGTCACTCTCAAAAACCGCCGATCTTATACTATATATATACGACGCAAAAATTGGCTGGACAAATGAGGATGAAATGCAATTCCAACAACTTGGTCAAAACCACCTCATCATCGCCAACAAGTCAGACCTTAACCCTCATCCCCCAAAAGGAATTCCAATTTCTACAACGACTCGCGCTGGGTTCGATAGCTTAGCTACTGCCATCAAACAAACGCTAATTCCAACTCCTCCCCAAGATCCAATCTATCTCCTCGATCGACATTACAATCACCTAGAAGATGTGAACACGGTACTAAAAGAAGCAATCACGACAATCAAAACAACAATGGCCCCCGACCTCGCCAGTGTTCAACTCCGACAAGCCATAAGACTTCTTGGGCAAATTTCCGGTGAAAACCCATCCGCCGACATCCTTCATGAAATCTTCAGCCGATTCTGCCTCGGAAAATAATTTCTGAACGTGAGAAAATAGACCCATTCCTGGATATAATGCCTTTAACTATACGTTACTTGAGCATAGGACACTCAAATGAGATTCGATAAACTGACAACTAAAGCCCAAGAGCTATTCCAAGCGGCTTCCCAAGTCGCAATTGAATACCAACAACAATCAATAGAGCCCGAGCATCTGCTACTCCCTCTCGCGTCCGGCGAATCTGTTGCCAGCTCAATGCTCGAAAAAATTGGTGCCAGTCCCACCCAAATCGCCAACCAAACCCGCGAAGCTCTTGAAAAATCGCCAAAAGTCAGCGGAGCCGCCACCCATGGCTCATCTGTCGGCTCTCGATTACAAACCGCTTTCAATGAGGCGTTCAAAATTGCCGAAAGCTTAGGCGATCAATACGTCAGCACCGAACATCTACTCTTAGCCATCACCGAAGACAAAGGAAATGCTGGGCAAATCCTCCGCAATCAAGGCGTCACAAAATCTGAACTAGAAAGCGCAATGGAATCAATCCGTGCCGGCAGAAAAATCACCGATGTCAACAGCGAATCCACATTTGAAGCTCTTGAAAAATACGGAATTGATCTCACCGCACGCGCTCGAGCCGGCAAACTCGATCCCGTTATTGGACGAGATGACGAAATTCGACGAGTCATCCAGGTTCTCAGCCGAAGAACCAAGAACAATCCGGTTCTCATTGGCGAACCCGGTGTCGGTAAAACCGCAGTTGCCGAAGGATTAGCCCAAAGAATCGTTGCCGGAGACGTCCCCGAAGGATTAAGAGGAAAGTCAGTCGTCGCTCTCGATATGGGAGCCCTCATTGCTGGAGCTAAATTCCGAGGAGAATTCGAAGAGCGTCTCAAGGCCGTTCTCGACGAAGTCAAATCTGCCGAAGGCGCCGTCATTCTCTTCATTGATGAAATGCACACCTTGGTAGGGGCCGGAAAAGCCGAAGGTTCAATGGATGCCGCCAACATGCTAAAGCCAATGCTGGCACGCGGAGAATTAAGATGCGTCGGCGCAACAACCCTTAACGAATACCGAGACCATGTCGAAAAAGACAAAGCTCTTGAAAGGCGATTCCAAACCGTTCTCGTTGATGAACCAACAGTAGAAGAAGCCATTTCCATTCTTCGCGGTCTCAAAGAACGATACGAAATTCACCATGGCGTCCGAATCACAGATTCCGCAATTGTAGCTGCCGTAACCCTCAGCAACCGATACATCACCGGTCGGCAACTCCCCGATAAAGCCATCGATCTCATTGATGAATCGGCCAGCAAACTCAAAATCGAAATCGATTCCGTGCCTCACGAACTTGATGTCCTCGAACGACAGATGGCTCAACTCGAAATCGATCGCGAAGCCCTAAAAAAAGAAGATGACGAAGCCTCAAAAGAAAGACTTTTCGATGCCGAAAAACGGCTAAGCACCCTCAAAGAAGAAGCCGACGGAATGAGAACGCGTTGGCAAGGTGAAAAGGACAAAATTGAAGACCTTCGCAAGATAAAAGAACAAATTGATGTCCTCCGAAACGACCTCCAACAAGCTGAGCGCGATCTCGACTGGGGAAGGGCGGCAGAAATCCAACATGGACTCATTCCAAAGCTCGAAAAGCAGCTCTCTGCCGGGACTGCCGATGCGGGCGAAACCACTCTCCTCAAAGAAGAAGTCACCAGCGAAGACATTGCCGAAATCGTCGGAAAGTGGACAGGGATTCCCGTCAGCAAACTCATGGAAGGTGAAGTCGAAAAACTAATCCACCTCGAAGAACAACTCAAACAAAGAGTCGTTGGACAAGATGAGGCGTTATCGCTTTTGGCCGATGCAATCCGACGAAGTCGATCCGGTCTTTCCGATCCAAATCGACCCATCGGGTCATTTCTCTTCCTCGAACCAACCGGCGTTGGTAAAACCGAAACCGCTAAGGCGCTCTCCGAACTTCTCTTTGATGACGAAAAAAACATCGTCAGAATCGACATGAGCGAATACGGAGAAAGGCATTCTGTTGCCCGCTTAATCGGTGCTCCTCCGGGGTATGTAGGCTATGAACAAGGTGGCCAACTCACAGAAATTGTCCGCCGAAGACCATACTCGGTCATTCTTCTCGATGAAATTGAAAAAGCTCATCAAGATGTCTTCAATGTCCTTCTCCAAGTCCTCGATGATGGGCGACTAACCGATGGACAAGGCCGAACGGTAGATTTCAAAAATACTCTTCTCATCCTCACTTCCAATATCGGAAGTCATCATTATGGAGAAGGCATTATAGAAGGTCAAAAGTTTGAAGAAATCAAACAAAAAGTCCTCGAAGATGTTCGAGCATATCTACGCCCCGAATTCATCAATCGCTTAGACGATATCATCGTCTTCCGCACGCTAGGAGTTGCAGAAATCAAAAACATTGTTGATATTCAATTGCAAGAACTTTATGAACGCTTACGTGATAGAAGAATTGAACTCACTCTAACGGACGAAGCAAAAACCCATCTTGCAACCACCGGATACGATCCCGTCTACGGTGCCCGCCCACTAAGAAGAGCCATCCAACGCGAACTCATGAACCCGCTTGCAAAAGCTCTATTAGAAGGCAAAATCAGGGATGGACAGGCCATAATCGGTGATTACAAAACCGACGCATTTATCTTCATTGAAAAGAAATAATCGTAATGAAAATAGTTCGAGCATTGCAAATGCAAGGCTCGAACTTTTCATATAGCTCCTTTGAATAAAGTTGTCAGAAGCACTTTTAGAGTTGCTACTGAATAGCCGTGTCAGATGCCTTCCGCTCATTCTTCTTTTTCTGCCACTCCGTAATCTTCCGATGCAGTGGCTTCTCCACCCAAAGATGAGCGGAATATCCCACCAAAATCGCCGTAGCAATGGTCAACCAGCCAACAATCCTGGGGAAATTTTGCAATCCAAGATCTGTAAAAAACGGTTGAACCATATCTCTCACCGGCCAGTGCGTTATGTAAATTGCGTAACTCGCGGTTCCCAGACTTTGAAAAATCGGCGAAGACAAGACTTTATTCGTCCGATTCCCTTTCACCGAACCCGCCAAAATAGCCAAGCAGAACAGAGGAGTAATAAAAGCCGAAACCAAAGAAACAGGTAGCAATGGTTCTCGCAGCATGGCCGAACCTAAAATCGTAATGCCGAGTCCCAAATATATCAGTCCCGTTCTTCGCTGAACCCAATCCGGAATCAATCCTCTTACGTAAATCAAACCCAAAAGCATTCCCACAAAAAACACCGGAACAAACACCGGCGGACTAAAGTGAGAGACTCCATGAGCAAAAGATCCAAACCAAGTTGAATTAGAATAGAAATAGGCCGTCAATCCTGCTTGAACCCCTAAGTAAACCGCCAGGCTCCCGCCCACCCATCGCCAAACGGTCGGCGTCGGCAGGTTGATAATCTTCCGCAAGAAATACGGAAAAAGTGCATAAAAAACAAGCTCTGCCGCTAGCGTCCATGCCGGAATATTGATTCGCAAGAGATAATCCAAAAGCGATCCCTGCATTTCTAAAAATTTCGAGCCGATGCCAACTTGATCCAAAAACTTTGCCGTATTCTGAAAGTTCATGCGAACAAACAAAATCAACAATGCCGGCATCAATGAAACAAGATACAAAGGAATAATCCTGGCGAATCTCGCCCAGGCATAATCAGAAATCCCTTGCCGACAAAATCTCGATCCTTTAATTCTCCCCGAATAAACAACGGTCAAAATAAACCCAGATAAGGCAAAAAAGAAAACAACCGGCAACGTCCCAAAGGAACCCAACAATAGGTCAGCCCAATAAGGCGAATTGGTCGGATGCGCCAACTCAACATGAACCAAAACAACCCATAACGCGGCAATTGCTCTCAAGCCGGTAAGGGGCCGAATCATATCATGTGGTTTTTGAGCCATAACGCCGAAGTAGCCAATCTTTATACGGAAATGTCTAATGAAAAGATGCCATGTCCGTCAAGCAAACCAAAAAACTTAATCACTCAATCACTGGTTGAATAACCGTCTCCGCCACCAAAAACGCTTGGTAAACATCTTCCCCCCATAATCCCGGCCATGCCGCCAAAACCCATTTCCTAGCTTCGACGGCCCCCTTTTTCGACCATGGTCCAAATGCCAATCCATCAAAATATTCGGCCAATCCAATAATTCTCGCCATCAACGGAATCTCATCCGATTCTGCTTGGCGTGGATAACCTGAACCATCCAGCCGCTCATGGTGCTTGGCAACAGCCTCACAAATCAAGGGGTCAACTCCCAAACCCGCTAAATACTGAGCACCTTTCTCACAGTGATCTCGCACCAATTCCGATTCCCCCTCAAGCAAGGGCCGATTCGGCTCTCGCCAAGGACTCATCCGTTGCCATCAATTTGCCCACATCGTGCAATGCCGCCGCCACTTGCAAACGCTCCATTTGCTCTTGGCTCCAATTCAGCTGCTCCGCCGTCGCCAACGAATACATCATCACTCGTTCGCCATGCCCCCGCTCCCAAGGGTGAATCTCCTCCGACATCCGCGCTAAATTCTCCCTAATCAATTCGTTTCGGCTCTTTCCAATATCAACCATGAAAAACTTCCTGTATTCTTGGGACGAGCCAATCCATCTCGTCGGATTCAATTGTTCTCGGATCAAACCAAATCATGCCATTCTCAATCCGACCAATTAAAGAACATTCCAATCTAAATCGCCTCAACACTTGCTCTAAAGGTTGCCAAGCAATTCCACATCTCCAAGTCGGAACTCCCGCCCCCGGCATAGATCCTCCGCCAAGTTCCGTCAAACCCTGTTCAACCACCGCCCCTTCCATTACCGATGCAAGTCGCTCGGCATCCCTTTTCACGGATTCCAAGTCTTTCGAAATCGATCGCCAAACCGGAATTTCTAACTCCCGACCATCAAAATACTGTCGCAGAGTCGCTTCCAACCCCGCTAAACAAAGTTTATCTATCCTCAAAGCTCGCGCCAATGGATGTTTCTTGATTGCCTCGATTGCAGTCCGCTGACCAACAAGGATTCCGGCCTGCGGCCCGCCAAGCAGTTTGTCTCCGCTGGCAAGAGAAAGGGTGGCACCCTGACGAACGGAATCTTGCAAAGTTCGCTCCGCGGGCAGACCAAATCGAGTTGTATCCACCAAACATCCGCTTCCCATATCATCAATCCAAGTCACGCCCAATCGATCAGCGGCTTCGCCAATCGACGAGAATTCTGGGAAATCAACAAACCCTGTCATCGAAAAGTTCGATTGGTGGCAAGTCAACCATGCACCGATTTCCGAATCCGTCACTCGCAAATAATCGGAAATATAAGTCTTGTTTGTACAGCCAACTTCCACTAATCGGCAGCCACTTTGCACAATAATGTCCGGAACTCTAAAAGATCCCCCAATCTCCACCATTTGCCCTCGCGATAAAACAACATCTTTCCCCAAACACAACGCCGATAAGGCTAAAACCAAAGCTCCCGCACAATTATTAACAACCAAAGCCGCTTCCGCCCCCGACAACTCCATAAGCAACCACTCCACATGGTTCTGCCGATCCCCCCGCTTACCGGAATCCAAATCAAGCTCAACAGAGGCATGTTGGCTGGCAACAGCCGATACGGCTTCACTGGCATCTTTCGAAAGACGTGCCCGACCCAATCCCGTGTGCATCACAATCCCCGAACCGTTAATCAACCCAACAATCGAATTTCCTCCCCATTTCTCACACAAAGAACTTGCCAACAACTTAACATCCGTCTCTGGGGCAGATCGACCAACGGAAATAGCTTCTTTCGCCGCCTTGATTCGGATTTTTTCCGAATATCGCTCATCCAAAGACTTCGCAAGATCCGTCACACTTGGAAACCGAAAACTACTCATTCAAATTCTCACAGGGACCGCGAAACCTAACATTTCTTTGCCCGGTATAGTTCAATATCATGGCAGAAACCCCGCCTCCCTTTAATCCACAAATGGATTACGGAAAAAAGAAAAGCTCAAATCCAATCATTTGGATTCTTGTAGCTCTCGCTGCGTTCTGTATGGTCTGCCTCATTTCAAGCGGAGTCGCCTTGTTCTCCGGAATGAAAGAGCTCTCAACTGTTGGCCAATGCCCAATCAATATGGGAATCGCTAACTCTGCAATAAAAGATTATGTCAATGAAAAAGGCATGTTCCCAAAAGCAGAAACTTGGCAAGAAGATATTCGACCCTACTATGAAAAAAAGTATTCGAAGTATGCCGAGGAAATGAAAGATGCCGGCCCCATGAAAGATTTTTTAGGCGTTGTTGAACCAGGAAAACCACTCCCCTGCTCCAATGGCAAAGAAATCACCGGAATTTTCTATAACAAAAACCTTTCCGGAAAAAAGAAGGCGGATTTTAAAGATATCGGAAATGAAGTCACTCTCTTTGAAGCACCTGGCGTCATTTACAACGCCAACGGAGTTCCCTTCGAAGGCAAACAAAATTCAAAGGAAACCGCCTTTGGCAAACCAAGACCAATGTGGAAAATGACGTTTGACGAAGATATCGAATCCAGCGGTGGAGAAATTAAATTTAGTACAAATTAACAGAGTCATACGTAGGTACCGTCAAGATTAACAGGCTATAGCCGTATAATAGAAGTAAGGTTAACCCCGGAAGAATTCAAATGACCAGCATTCTCAATGGACTCGCGTTAGGACTTCCCCAAGGTGGAGAACTCTGGATTCTCCTTGGAATCGTCGTCCTCCTCTTTGGCGGAGCAAAAATTCCGCAACTGATGCGAGGCATTGGAAAAGGTGTTGGCGAACTCAAAGAAGGATTGAAAGAAGGCCAAAAAACCTTTCAAGAGTCAATGAAAGAATCCACAACCGAAGACGACTCAACCGAAGCTAAAAACTAACTTCGAATCCTAAAGGATCCAAAATGCATGGACAGAAAATCTGTCTATGCATTTTTTTTAACCATCTAAGACCCGGATAGTTCAAAATAGAAAGATATGAAATGGCGTGGGTTATTCACGACTTTGTTTGTCTTTTCCGCCACTTTGGCTCCCATTGTGGCCATGGCACAAGATGACCCCGAAGAAGAAACTCCTGCTCAAGAAGCTAAACCAGAGTCAACTCAAGAAAAATGGGATAAGACAATCAAGGATCTCGTCAAAACCGAAGGCGAATTCACCCTCTACACCCGGAAAAAAGAAATCCTTGCCGAACTAAACCCTCAGCAATTCGAAAAACTATTCTTTATCCAAGCCACCTTAAACACTGGATTTGGACCATTGCAAGGCGGAGATCCTCTCAACGAAAACTTTATTGACGTGTTTAAGCTTAGAAAGCTCGATGAAACATCCGTTCAACTCATAAGACCAAATCTAGGATACCGATGGGAGCCAAACAGCCCTCTTGCTTTAGCCAGCCAAAGAGCATTTCCCGAAGCAATCCTGGCCAACTTCAAAATTGAAGCCATAAACCCAAAAAATCAAAACCTCCTCCTCAATATCTCATCAATTTTTAGCGGAAAACTGTTTTCAATTGATTCGGCGATAGAACTGGCCGCCTCTGGCTTCTCCCCCGATCCCCAAAATTCTCGACCGATCAAGGTCAAAAGCTTTTCCGAAAACAGCATCGTGCAAATGCAATTGCACTACAAAAAAGAATCCGCCGCTGAAGGCGAATCGCTACTGGCTCAGTTAATGGGCTTTAACAAAACTCAGCTGGCCGATTTCCGAAGCCTTCCCATCAATGTCTCTTACAACATGTGGTTCCGGAGAGATACCGGGTATCAAAGCCGACTCGCCGATCCCAGAATCGGATACTTCACCTCCGAATACTTTGATGTCGATAAGCTAACAGAAGTCAACCGAACCGTCAAACTCATTCAAAGATGGAATCTAAAAAAAGCCGACCCCGCTGCCACAATTTCAGATCCCGTCAAACCTGTCGTTTGGTATCTTGATCACTCCATTCCAAAAGAATATCGAGAAGGCGTCACCCAAGGAATCCTGTTTTGGAACAAAGCCTTTGAGAAAATCGGCATCAAAAATGCAATGGTCGTCAAAGATGCCCCAAACGATCCTGATTGGGATCATGCCGACGGCAGACACAACCTCATCCGTTGGACAATGACCGAAGATCAATCCTATGCGGTTGCGTGGCTAAGGTCAGACCCAATTTCTGGAGAGATCCTTAACGCTGCGGTAACCGTCGACGCCAACTATCCCGCCGGTGCATTATCTGAGTTCAGAGAACAAGTCGAAGGCGCGAAAGCAAAAATTCTCGATCCCGAATTAGAAAATCAACGAAGTCTAGAAGTTACCAAGCTAAAGTCAAAATTAGGTCAGTTAGGCTTCAAAAACCACTCCTGCGATTTCGCAAAAGAATTCCAAGATCGCGCTGCCGAAGGCTGGGCTCTCATCAATTCTATCAAACCTGAAACTGATGAAAAAGCTTATGTCAATGCCATGCTCGCCGACCTCATTGCTCACGAAGTCGGTCACTGCCTCGGCTTACGGCACAACTTTGCCGCCTCCCTCCTGCACCCAATGAGTGATCTTTCAAACGACAGTCTCCTCGCAAAAACTGGCGTGGCAAGTTCTGTCATGGATTACACCCCCATCAACATCGCTGCAATCTTAAATGGCGGAAAAACATACTGGAACCCAATTGTCGGTAATTACGATCTATGGGCCATTGAATATGGCTATCGATCAGTCACCGGAAACTCACCCCAAAGCGAAAAACCTGCACTCGATCTCATCGCCCAACGCAGCGGACTCCCCGGACTCCTCTATCTCACCGATGAAGATGCCGATGGTGTCAACCCCCTTGCTGTGCGCTGGGATCTAGGCCAAGATGTCTTAGGATATCTCCGGTACCAATTGGTCGCTTCCGAAAAACTACAACAATACGCGGTCAACAAAGCAACCGCAAACGGCGACACTTACACTCGTCGTAATGCTCTCATCATGCGATCCATTCGTATGAGATACCGCGATGCCCAAAATGCCGTAAGAATGATTGGTGGAGTCGAGTTTCGTCGCCACTTAAAAGGTGATGTGGGAGAAAAACCAACCCTACAACCTGTAAGCCCTCAAACCCAAAGGGCCGCTCTCATTCACCTTGCCGAAGCCTGCCTCCTGCCAAACAATCTTGACCTCCCTAAAGATATCCTCATGGGAATGTCCGGTGATCCAGACGCCGGCGGAGCCGATTACATCGCTCCACTTCGTGGATATATTGCCGGACAGCAAAAGCTCATCGTTTCGCAGTTATTGTCAAGCACAAAACTCGACGCAATCGCCGAAAATGATTTCAAAAACAACAACGAATCTCTGACATTCTCGCTAAGCGATCACTTCTCAATGCTCAACACCGCAATTTTTGGAGAAGTCACTGCCCAGCAAGAAATCACCGCCCTTCGGCGAGATCTCCAAAAATATGCTGTTGCTCAAATGATCCGAATCGTCACATCAAACCCCGGATGCAGTCACGGAAGATGCCAGAGTTTTGGCTAAATTTCACCTCAAAAAACTATACGAACAAATCCAATCCAATCTAAAATCCAACTCAAATCCAGGAACAATCACAAATCTTCACCTCGAAGATATTGCTGAGCAAATCGACCGAACAATGAAACGGCAAGCCGTCATCAATCCATACTAATAATGAACATGGAGTCATCGGAGTTCACCTCAAACGAATTACTCGTTCGTTTGGAAACGATCATCAGCCTGGCGATTGAAAAAGCCAATGGCAATACGAAACCGATTAAACCCGGGCATCGCGTGCCTTTTCATTGGCCTCCTCATGCCATCAGCCACGATTATCATGTCGCGGCATCGGCATTCAACGAAAAACATGTGATTCAATTCCGAGGCGTCGCCTTAGAGTGTCTGATTGCCCGAACTCCATTTGGCATCTTCGGACGTGTTGTTGATTTATGGAACGAAGCCAAAGCCGATTCCGCAGAACAAGTACTAGCAATGCTTAAAGAAGGGGTCACTCCGTGGTTCGATCGGTACGACACCATCACAGACTGCCTTGGCAGAGAAGAACGCTTTACCGGACACCTCAGCAGCCTCGGATACGATGACCTCATCGCCCTCCTGTTCTGTCCAGACCGAGATGTTGCCCACAACGCCCTCATCGAAATTGAAAAGCACGCCAGCACCGGAATCTTTGCTCCTGCTCTCATTCGAATCTTAGACGAAGATCAACATCCTTATCGCCGTATCGCTCATTGGTGTGCCCTCGATTTACTAGAAGACATCTCTGCCTTTGCGCCAACTGAACAAGAACAGTCACAAGTCATCCGCGCCATCAAAGATCTCATCTGGCGCGCCGAAGACGATTACGCTCGCGCTATTTTTAAAGCTGGAGTTGTTCTTGGCGGACATATCTGTAGCCACGAATCCGCCGACGCCCTCCTCGAGTGTTTCAAAGCTCCAAGTCGAATTGGACGCCGAAGCGCAATCCATGCCTCGTTCCATCTCGCCGAATGGTTGCCATCTCGACGCAACGATATCGTCAATCGGCTCAACGAAGCCAGCCGAATTGACCCCGACGAACAACTCCGACAGTTTGCCGCCGCCATGGCTCGAGATGTCAAAGCCGGTGCTGCCGACCATGTTGACGAACCAATTTTCCTCGAAGAACTAGCATGATTTCCGCCCTACTATTACTACCCAATCAATTCGATTCCATAGATCAAATCCTCACCGATCCCAACTTAAAAGGAGCAATAACTGGTGTCTACATTGGTCGGGCCGATGGCACAACTCTATACGAAAGAAATGCTGATTTCCGGTTAATGCCTGCCAGCAACGAAAAAATCCTATCGGTTTACTTTGCCCTATCAACTCTTGGCCCTACCTTCAAACCGCAAACCAAGTTCTGGAAAGAAGGCAAAGACCTTTACGTTCACGCCACCGGAGATCCTCTTCTCTCCGCCGAACAACTCTACAACGTCAGAAAAAATCTCAATCCAGCACCCGGTTCAACGGTTTACGTCAAACAAGATTTCGCTCCCGGAGTCGGCCCGGGGTGGGAATACGACGATCTACCCCATGCCTACGCGGCTCCAATAACCGCATTTACATTAGATGCCGGTCGATTCGTCGTTAAAACAAGTCAAGGCGAACCCGTCGTCCCATCCTACGCCGGAATCAACATTGTCCGCAAATCATCTAAAGGGAACGCAAATCTCGTTTTCGACCGAGAATCCGGTCGTCTCACCGTTTCCGGAACACTTCCTAAGACTTCCGACAATATCGAGCGATTCGCCCTCCCAAACCCCGCTCGTTCCGCTGCCCTGGCCCTCGGCGGAACACTACACAACACCCAAACTCTTCCTAACCGAGAGCCCGACTATATCGTAACCGGAAAACCAATCAGTGATCTGGCTAAACTCTGCCTCGACGCGCATAGAGCCGGATCGCCCGGCTTGAGTCGTCGTTTCCCGGAATCACGTAGTCAATCCCTTCTGGAGAGTGGTTGGTGTCTACCACCGCGACGACTGGTATGCCCAGTTTGTTTGCTTCGGTTATCGCGCCTTTGTGATAGCCGACGTCTATAACGAACAGCGCGTCTGGCAGACTCGCAAGGTTCTTGATACCGCCCAGACTGCGTTGCAGCTTGTCCATTTCGCGTTGCAGCCCGAGTGCTTCCTTCTTCGCGATTCGCTCAAATGAACCGTCCTGCGCCATCTGGTCCATCTCTTTCAGACGCTTGATCGACTGCTTGACGGTCTTGAAGTTTGTGAGCATTCCGCCCAACCAGCGATGGTCGACGAACGGGGCATCGCACCTTTGTGCCTCTTCGTGCACAATTTCACGGGCTTGCCTCTTGGTACCGACAAACAAGAGGTTGCCCTTGTTTGCCGACAACTGACGGACGAACTTGATCGCCCCCTGATACATCACCAGAGTCTTTTCGAGGTTGATGATATGGATCTTGTTGCGATGCCCGAAAATGAACTGCTCCATTTTCGGATTCCAGTAGCGGGTCTGATGTCCGAAATGGACCCCCGCCTCAAGCATTTCGCGCATGGTGACCGACATTGCCTATTCCTTTGTTTAGGGTTATTACTACCGCCCGTTCGCCGTGAACCCCCTCGATTCGATTCTGCTTCGCGAGGGCACCCTAATTCGACGGGCAGGAAATTTGACCCGAAGAAGGCGCAATGGAACTACTGCCAAGAAAACCACGCCCCTTCTGCAGTCAGCCTTAAATTCTAACATAATCAGGGCACAAGGTACTCCGGGCGTTGCCTCCAGCGAATGATTCCCGTATCCTCGCGCCCTTTGCTCAGCACCTTGGCGAATCCCAGTCCATGGCAGTGACGCTCAAAAGTACGGAAGAAATCGAGAAAATGCGGGTCGCCGGACGTCTCGCGTCGGAAGTTCTTGATTACATTGCTTCTTACGTGAAGGCAGGCGTGACCACGGGGCGCCTCAACGACCTTTGTCACGCATTCATGGTGGGCGAACAGCAAACCGTTCCAGCCCCCTTGAATTACGCCCCTCCGGGCTACAAACCCTTTCCGAAGTCGATTTGCACTTCGGTCAACCATCAGGTGTGCCATGGAATACCCGGCGACCGGGTATTGCGCACCGGGGACGTCCTGAATATTGATGTTACGGTGATCAAGGACGGATACCACGGTGACTCAAGCCGGATGTATTACGTGGGCGAACCCAGCATGGCAGCCGAATCTGATCGACGACGGTGCTGAGCGTGCGCGCCAGGCTCGAGGCGAGCTCGCCCTTGGCGTCCATCTCCAGCTCGCCCAAGGTGACGCTCGGGGGCCTGGCGCAGCCGCTGCAGCAACTCTTCGGCGCTGCGCCGGCCGCAGTAGGCGTGCTGGGCGCAGAAGGCGGCCATGCGCTTGGGGCCGAGCCGGCTGGCCGTCTCCGGCGTGGGGTAGCGCTGGATGAAGGCCAGCGCGATGGGCGAGTCCACGTCGGCAAAGACTTCGGCAGCGCCGGCCCAGTACGACTCGAGCAAGGCGCGCAACTGGTTGGCCAAGCTGCACGGTGGCCACCAGGTCATCACGGCCGCGCACCAAGGCGCGCAGCGCGCGGATCTCGTCGGACTGCGCGGCCAGCGGCTTGAAGCGGTGGCCGTCGGTGCGCAGCAGGTCGGCCAGCAGATAGGCGTCCGAGGCATCGGACTTGCCGCCGTGGCTGCGGTAGCGCGGACGGCTGGCCTTGACAGCAATACGTGGCGAT
>CAWDCK010000003.1:0-10500 GCA_963800805.1 uncultured Armatimonadota bacterium
CTCGAAGATCCCTCCTATGCCCCGCCAGAAGAAATCTTCGCCTGGACAAAAAGTTTCGCCGATTCTCCTAATACTCCTCAAGAAGTAAAAATCACATTTGAAAACGGAAATCCTGTTGCCATCGATGGTGTCAAATACGAACCCTACGAAATCGTGACCAAGGCAAATGAAATCGCCGGCAATCACGGTGTCGGAAGAATTGACATGATGGAAGATCGAATGATCGGCCTCAAAGTGCGAGAAAACTACGAATGTCCCGGAGCAACTCTTCTCATTGCCGCTCACAAAGGATTAGAAGAACTTGTCATGAGTCATGAAGAAAGGCGATTCAAGTCATTAGTCGATCAGCAATGGGCCGAAATGGCATATCGCGGACTGTGGTGGGATCCATTTATGGAAGACCTCAATGCCTTTATCGGGTCAGTTCAAACCAGAGTCTCTGGCGAAGTCACGCTCCGCTTGTTCAAGTCATCGCTGCAAATCATGGCCCGAACATCGCCTTGGGCGCTTTACTCCGAAGCCGACGCCAGCTTTGATGATGTCGATTCACTCCCCCAAAATCAAATGACGGGAATGGTCAAAACTCACGGAATGGCTTCGCTCCTCTACACGCGACTAAAAAACCAACAATAAACCACAAAACAAAGTAAAAAATTGCCGGTCAAATCAATATTGACCGGCAATTTTTCAACCTGAAAACCTTAAATTGCTAGCTTTCGTTTAGCAATTAGTGTCGAAAATGAGAATGCGATCAAAAATGCAAAAGGTGCGCTAATCATCACTTGCCCAAAGTCTGCTGCAAAGCTGAAGCCAAATCCACCTCGCTCAACAAACATCATAAACCCTACGATCCCAATCTGAGCGGTTAACACATTCAAAGTGTTTCTCAACACTGATTTGGAGTTGCGTCCCAAAACCAATCCTGAGGCTCCGCCAAATGCCAGCAAAAGGAGAGTTTCCCATACTGCTCTCACAAGATCTCGATCAATCTCTGCGATTCCCATGGCTACGCTCAACACCAAAGCTGAACTGAGGCTGACTATCAAGACCTGATCGAATGGAAACTTACGATCAGAACCACGTAATTTTATTGATTTCATCTGTCAAATTCCTACTGAAACAAAGGCTACGGCGATATACTACCCATCGATGCCCCACGCAGAAGCCTGGCACGACGATCGTGCAAAAGAAGAATGTGGTGTTGTTGGCATATATGCACCAGAAGAGCCAGCCGCCCGCTTAACATTCTTTGCCCTTTTCGCACTCCAACATAGAGGCCAAGAATCTGCAGGAATGGCAGTAAGCGATGGCTCCCAAGTCCGAATGCACAAAGATGTCGGATTAGTCAGCAATGTCTTTAATGAAGACATACTCAAAACCCTCCCCGGAGATATGGCCGTCGGACACACGCGGTACTCCACTACCGGAGCAAGCGTCATTCGCAATGCTCAACCCGTGTTTTGTGTCTCCAGCGTCGGAGAAGTTGCCGTTGCCCACAATGGAAATCTCATTAACACGGCCGAACTGAGGGCAGAATTAATCGCTGAAGGAGAGCATCTAGAAACCAGCGCAGATAGTGAACTCATTGCTCGAATATTCGTCAAGAATCTCCACCTCGGTCCCGAGCATGCCGTCAGCGCAACAATGCGCCGAATAAAAGGCGCATACAGCGTTTGCATCCTCACTCCAAGGTTACTTCTCGGTTTCCGAGATCCCGATGGAGTACGCCCTCTCAGCGTGGGAGAAATACGTGGTGGTCACATGCTCGCCTCCGAAACGTGCGCTTTCGACCCCGTTGGTGCCACATTCAAACACGAAATTGAACCCGGCGAAGTCGCAATCATTGATAAAAATGGGATGAGGCTCGCCCAGGCTATGCCCGCAAATCGCGAGTCAACGTGTCTTTTTGAATTCATCTACTTTGCCCGCCCCGATAGTCGAATGCACGGCACAACCCTCTACCAAGCTCGCTACCGGATGGGACAAAAACTTGCCGAGCAGTATCCCGTCGAAGCCGATCTCGTTGTGCCTGTCCCCGATAGTGGAATTCCGGCGGCTCTTGGGTACAGCAATGCCAGCAACATCCCCTACGCTGAAGCCATGATGAAAAGCAGATATATTCACCGCACTTTCATCCAGCCCGACCAAGAAATGAGAGAACTTGGTGTAAGAATGAAACTTTCACCACTTAAAGATAACATTGAAGGGAAAAGATTAGTCCTCGTCGATGATTCCATCGTCCGGGGAACAACAACAAACCAAATCGTTAAAATGCTCAAAGATGCCGGAGCTGCCGAAGTTCACGTAAGAATAACTGCCCCACCCATCAAATTCCCTTGCTTTTACGGAATAGATATGGCCAGCAAAGGTGAACTCATCGCGGCAATAAAAACGGTGGATGATATTGCAAAGCATCTCGGAGCAGATTCGCTCGGATATCTAAGTCTTGAAGGCGCAAAATCTGCCGTCAGTCCCGGGGAAAATCGATTCTGTACTGCTTGCTTCTCTGGAAAATATCCCATTCCTGTCCCCATCAAATTAAGCAAACTTGCATTTGAAGAAACAAATCATATCGGAGAACTAGCCACCGTATCAACTGGTCAACTCCCCCTAGAAATGGAATAACAAAATGGAATCTAACACCTTCAATATCACAATCTCAGAACTTGAATTTCATGGTTACCACGGCGTTTCTCTTGCCGAAAAAGAGCTCGGAATCAAAATGACTGCCGATATCGAAGCGGAAGTCGATATTCCAGGAAATTCCGACTTAGACTCCATTGATTCTGTCCTCAATTACACTGAACTTGCTCAATTCTTTCTCGATTGTCAATCGGCACAAAGTTACAACACCCTCGAAGCTCTCGCGTTCGAATTCTGCTACCAAGCCCTTAATAATTTTGCAAAAATCGAAGCAATTTCTATTCACATACAAAAACCGACTCCGCCAACGCCAATTCCCGCTCAGGCTCTCGGAGTTCAATTTTCACTCTCAAGAAACTAGATTCTCCCATGTCGGCCTAGCTTATCAACCTTTCCTGTGATAAAATAACCGTTGACAATTTGGCAAATCTCATATTGGAGGTGGCCGTACGGGCCGCCTTTTTTGGTTCGCGAGCCTTGCAAAATTGTCAAGGAAAAGCCATGGACATTGTTCAACATCTCAAGCAAATCGCTAACGAAAGAGAAATCCCCCTAAACGAGCTCACCGCCGAACTCGAAGAAGCATTGGCTGTCTCCTACAAGAAGTATAAGGGAGTCAATGGCGAAATTACGCTGCGTCTCACTAATAAAGTTAAGTCTGGTGCGGTCATTGAAAAAGAAGTCGTCGGTGAAGTTTTAGAGCCAAGTCTTCAAATCGCACTTGTCGACGCCCAAGTCAAAAACCCAGATTTACAAATCGGAGACTTTGTAGATATCGAAGTTGATCCCAATACATTTGGACGCATCGCTGCCCAAACTTTCAAGCAAGTTTTGCAACAAAAAATGCGAGAAGTTGAGTTAAGAAAACTTCACGATCACTTTAGCGAACTCGTCGGCGAAGTCGTCAGCGGAATTATCACCAGAAGAGAAGAACAAAATGTTTTGCTCCAAGTCAATAACCGCCATGAAATTGTAATCCCTAGAAGAGAGCAAGTTCCAACCGACGATTACCGTCCAAACGAGCGAATGAGAGCCGTCGTCCTCAAAATTGATGAAGACCGCCGAGGATTTGCCGTTGTTGCATCAAGAAGCCATCCCAACTTATTACGCAAACTTCTAGAATACGAAGTACCAGAAATTGCTGAAGGAATTGTAGAAGTGATGTCGGTAGCCCGCGAACCTGGGCAACGATCGAAAATCGCTGTCATCAGTCGAGATGAAAGAGTGGATGCTGTTGGCGCATGTGTTGGACAAAGAGGATCTCGAATCCAAGTTCTTATGGATGAACTTCGACCTGAAAAAATCGACGTCGTGCCGTACAGCGATGATCCAAAGACATTTATTATTAATGCCCTCAGCCCGGCAAAAGTCAATAGCATTACATTAACGGAAAATGATGGCGAAAGAAACGCTCAAGTCATTGTCCCTGATAGCCAGTTGTCATTAGCCATCGGTAGAGGCGGCCAAAACGTCAGACTTGCTGCCCGGTTAACAGATTGGAAAATCGATATTCGAAGCGATAATCCAGAATCTAACCGATCCGGAGGAACCAGAGTCCAAGCCCAACTAACAAAAACTCCAATAAGGACTTGTCTGGGTTGTCGCATCAAAATGCCACAATCCCGACTCGTTCGCGTTCAAGTCGATCAAAATAATAATCTCATTGTAAACCCCCGACGGAACTTCGGCCGTAGCGCCTACTTCTGTCACCGCCCAGACTGTATCACTAAGACAAATTCAACAAGCGCGATCGGGCGCGCTTTAAAACGGCAAATAACGCCAGATCAACTGGCCCAACTCTGCCGAGACCCGATTTGGATCCAGAGGTAAAACACAAAAGCATGCTCATTTCTGTCGCCGAACTCGCTAAGAAAAATGGAGTCGCCCCCGGTCAAGTCATGGCCGCACTGGCCGAACTCGGCATAGACGTCGATAACGGTTCATTCGATGTCGATGAAGAAATCGTTGAGCTGATTACCGAAGCGCTTGGCGAACTTAAGGACGACAAAACTCTTTATCTTCCTCCCGGAAGAACCCCGCACGACTTAGCTCAAGCCTTAGGCGTAACCGATAAAGACGTTCAAATGACTTTGATTAAAAAATTCAAAGTAATGGCAACTCTTACAACCGCGCTCGAAGATACAATCGCCGAACAAATTGCAAAAGAGTTTGGATATGAAATCATCTGGGGCGAGTCGCAGAAAAAGGTCGTCCACAATCTAAAACAAAAAAAGAAAGAAGGCGCATCTCCCCGCCCGCCAATCGTAACCATTCTTGGTCACGTCGATCACGGCAAAACTTCCCTGCTCGATTACATTCGCAAAGCAAACGTTGTCAGCAAAGAACATGGCGGAATTACCCAACATATCGGCGCATACCAAGTCACCTTGCCAACTGGGGTCATCACTTTCCTCGATACTCCCGGTCACGCTGCATTCACCGCAATGAGAGCGCGTGGAGCCCAAGTAACCGATATTGCAATTCTCGTGGTCGCTGCCGATGACGGCATCATGCCGCAAACAAAAGAAGCAATCGCCCACGCCAAAAATGCCGATGTCCCAATCATCGTAGCTGCCAATAAAATGGATAAGCACGATGCAAACATCGACCGCATTTACCAAGGATTAACTCAAGAAGAGCTCGTCCCCGAAGCCTACGGCGGACAAGTTGCCGTTGTCCCCGTTTCAGCCCACACCGGTGAAGGCGTCCCCGAACTCCTAGAACAAATTCTCCTCCAGGCCGAAGTCATGGAACTCAAAGCCGATCCAAAAGGACGGTTCGAAGGGGTCGTAGTCGAAGCTCAACTGGAAAAAGGACGTGGCCCCGTCGCCACAATCCTTGTCGATGAAGGAACCCTAAAAGTCGGAGATGTCATTATCGCCGGATCAACCTGGGGCAAGATCAAAGCCATGACCGATTACACCGGTGCGCAAATCAAAGAAGCTGTCCCGGCAATGCCTGTCGAAGTTCTTGGCCTCAACGAAGTTCCCGGCGCTGGCGACAAGTGCGAGCCCGCACAAAACGAAAAGGATGCCCGCGAAAAAACGGACCGACGCGTCCAAAAAACCAAAGACGACAACAACTCCGGGGCGAAGCGAAGAGTCACTCTCCGCGATCTCCGAAGACAAATGGACGAGGAAGATATCAAAGACCTCAACCTCATTGTCAAGGGCGATGTCCAAGGTTCCGTCGAAGCTGTCCGAGGACTCCTCGAAAAAATTGAAAACGATGAAGTCCGAGTCAAAATCTTGCACTCTGGAGTCGGAAGCGTCACCGAAAACGACATTCTCCTTGCATCCGCAAGCAATGGAATTTGCATCGGATTCAATGTCAAGCCCGAAACCAAAGCGAAAGCTGAAGCCGACCGACAAAAAATCGAAATCCGAACCTACACCATCATCTACGAACTCATCGAAGATATCGAAGCTGCTGTCAAAGGAATGCTCGAACCAAAGTTCGAAGAGGAATACCACGGTACCGTCGAAGTTCGCGCTGTATTCAAGCTTACAAAAGCTGGAAAAGTCGCTGGCTGTCACGTCACCGATGGCAAAATTCTTCGTAACGATTCCGTCCGCATCAAACGGGCGAATGAAATTGTCTTCGAAGGCAAACTCGAATCCCTCAAAAATGTCAAGCAAGACACCAGAGAAATGTTTGCCGGCCAAGATTGCGGTCTGAGATTCGCCGGATGGGAAGATTTCAAAGAAGGCGACATCATTGAAGCCTACGACATGGTTCAAGTCAACTAAAAACAAAAAAAGCCGACCAGTAAATCAATACCGGTCGGCTTTTTTGTATCAAATCCCAAATCAACTTTTAACGCGCTTAAAAGTAACGTCTTGCCCGGCTTGCGTCTTCGTTTTCATCGTGTCTGCATCAACAAACTCAATATCAGAAGTAGTAGTCTGACCCGCTCCCTGCGCCATTGCCGCTTCCATCTGAGCCTTCATTGGCGCCAGCTGCGCCGGCAAATCACCAACAATTTTTGTCTCCTTGGTCGTTTGGCTCAGCTTCCCTTCTTTCAATTCATAAGTGCCAGTAATTCTAAAAGCAACCTGCTGAATACTAGCGTTCGCTTCCCAAGTCTTGTCTGCCTTATACTCAATAGTCGCCAACATTTCCTGACCCTGAGAAGACATATTCCCCGTCCATTTCCCAACAATAGAAGGACCACTATTACAACCAACCAGTACCGACAAAACCAAAATGCTTGCCAAAGCTCTCTTAATCATTGCTCAAGTATAGGCGAAAAGCCAAAATTTCCACCGCCGACCCAACACCGACAACCCTCCACCACGTAGAATCTAAAACAAGCATGAATCTCGACGTCACATACAGCCGACGCCAAACAAAACCCTGCCGAATCGGAAACATCACCATGGGCAACGGACACCCCGTCGTCGTCCAATCAATGATCACGGAAGAAACCCGAAACATCGAAGCCTGCGTCGACCAAATCATTGCCCTCCACCAAGCCGGATGCGAAATCGTCCGCGTCACCACCCCCACCCTCGGAGAAGCCTCATGCCTCCAAGAAATCAAGGCAAAAGTCAAAGAAAAACACGCCGAAGTTCCAATGACCGCCGATGTCCACCACCAAGGCAGCAAAATCGCCATTGAAGCCGCCAAATACGTCGATGAAATCCGAGTCAATCCCGGCCTTTTCGTCTTCAAACGACACGGAACCCGCGCCGGAGAAACTCAGCAAGAATCCAAAATCGATATGCGAGGAAGAACCGATGAAGATCCAAACTCTGTCGAATCCCTCCGCGCTGCCCTCGCCTACGACCCCACCGAATGGCAGCGAGAGCTCCAAGCTATCGAAGAAGATTTTGTCCCCGTCATCGAAGCCTGCAAAAAGCACGACCGAGCCATGCGCGTCGGCGTCAACCACGGCTCCCTATCCGAGCGCATCCTTGTCACTTACGGCGACACCCCCAAAGGCATGGTCGAATCCGCCCTCGAATACCTCCGGATCTGCGAAAAGCACGACTATTTCAATCTCAATATCTCCGCCAAAGCCAGCCGAGTCCCCACCATGCTCGCCGCCAACCGCATGATGGCCATGAGAATGGATGAAGAAGGCATGAACTACCCGCTCCACCTGGGCGTCACCGAAGCCGGCGATGGTCAATACGCCCGCATCAAGTCCACTGCCGGTATCGCAACTCTCCTCATGGAAGGCATCGGCGACACAATCCGCGTCTCCCTTGCCGAGGATCCCATCAACGAGATTCCGGTTTGCTATGAAATCCTGCAAGCCACCGGCCTCCGCAAAACCCAAACCGAATACATTGCCTGCCCCAGTTGCGGAAGAACCAAGTTCGACCTCCCCACCGTGCTACACGAAGTCCGAGAAGCCACCAAGCACCTCGCCGGCCTCGATATCGCCGTCATGGGCTGCATCGTCAATGGCCCCGGAGAAATGGCCGATGCCGACTACGGCTACGTCGGCGCCGCCGGCGGAAAGATTACGCTGTATCGTAAACGCGATATCGTAAAAACCAACATCCCCCAAGAAAAAGGCGTCGAAGAACTCATCTCCCTCCTAAGATCCGACGGAGTATGGAATCCATTTTAGATCTTTGAAACTTTGCTCAATTTCTATAAAAAATGATGTCAATCCATACTCTATCCAAGCAGTTTTTTAATGCCACTTGAAGCAAATTCATCAACATAGTTAAAGTAATTCATGACTCCAACCAAACATTCAATGTTTTTCTTATAAGTTACATTTCCTTCGTAAAATCCTTTGAGCCTATTTCCTGGCCCATTGACTACATATACTCTTTTAGGAAATTTCCGGCAATAATACGCAATTAGATCGTTCACATGCTTATCGCTGAATGAATAGCCAATGGGTATCTCCCTGTGGCCTCAACCTCTTAGCGTATTGAAAGAGATCCAAGTATGGCTCTAGTGCCCCGAGCTTGTTTGACACGCCTAAACTGATGCAGTTCGCATTGAGATTAGAAGTTGTGCTAATTCTAATTTCTTCCCAATTCGTATATCCATTAAACTTTCTGGCATCCCAGCCAACGGATCCATGCAATTTCAACAGAGGAAAATGGCCATTATCAAATTCTAATGATCCTAATTCAGACCACAAATTGTTCCTAACGGGCTACTCCTTGTCAACATGACCCCGCAGTCTCTTGCAGCCATTTCTATTGTTAGATCATAATTCAGAGTAATGATCGCATAAGTATTCTGTCCAACTAAGGGTTCCAGATACTTTGTACATGAAACATTTTTATTGCTAACCAAGTCAAGAACCTGTTTCCTAACATATTCCTTTGCATCTCTAAAGATATGTCTAGGTAGTCTCTGTTGTGAAGCATTTACCTTTTCTTCTAAGCCAGAATGTATTTGTTGCTTTTCTGATCCAGTTTGGTCGTTTTGGAAATGAGGCAAGCTTAGACTGCCACTGACTAATGACTCCAATGTCGCTCAATGTATGCATTGCAATCCTTCAAGATAAACTTATATTCAGACTCTTCTGAATATTCGCAAAAATCCAAAATTCGATAAATAGCCTCAATGCCTGGTTCAATATCGGAGTCGTCTGTAGATTCGAAAGAATATTGATTTTTCAGTCCTTCGTAAACAAAATTTAGTGCTTCAAATACTTGATCATCTCCGGAATTTCTGCAGTTTTCAATTATCTTTTTAGACATTTCGCTCGACAACGGCAAACCGGCTTCTTTACTAGCGCCAGCACCAAGGATAAAGAGATCTCCTTCTGGGTTTTGCTTTATTTCACTCATGCTATTTTGCTTTATTTCACTCATGCTAGTTGGTAAGTTCACTGCACTAGTCACCACGGTTTGCCATTACACTCCCTTAGCTTACAATTTATTGAATCGACAACCCTTATAAGTTTTTCAGAAATCCCACCATTGGCTAGCCGATTTGTTGAAAGTTCAGTTGCTGAAAACTCGAGATCTCTTCGGAAAAATTTTCCTCTGTTAGGAAGACCCCGTTCTTCTCTTTCGCAATATTTAACTGTAGATGTAAGCAAACTATAAGTCACTTTTTCTAGAGACTTAGTTTTAACTTTATCCTTAATAACTTCACTTTGAAGACGATCTATTTTTACTTTTTCTGTCTTGGCTTGATGATCGCACCCAGTTTCTAATCCACTAAACCAAATAATTCCACATCCAACGGAAGCTAGTACTATGAAGGAGATCCTGTCGGATTCACTTCCGAACAAAGAAACAAAGACTAGCCCAGGCCCACTGAGTTTCCAGTACTTAACGAGAACTCTCGCAAACGAGTCGAATACTCCCTTTGCTTTCATTTTAACTTTGTACCCAAATCCGTTATTTTTTAAATGCATCTTTTCCCGCCGCCCGAGGGCGGAGCTCGCGAAGCGAGCGAGGGCGCGGCATCGGGCTGGGCGGCGGAAACAAAAAAACTATACTCACCCTCACGATCAAACAAACAAAAAAAACCAGCCCTCAATATCTTCCTTTCCAAAAACCACCTCCCCCGCCGCCGAGAGGCGCCGGGTTCAGGGAAAAAGGGGTAACTCCCACCACTAGCGTACAAAGAAAAAACCAGACCCTCCCCAACTCACTTCACGCTACACCAACTCACCACCACTCCGACACGCCGCCCGAGGGCGGAGCTCGCGAAGCGAGCGAGGGCGCGGCATCGGGCCGGGCGGCGGAAACAAAAAAACTCATACTCACCCTCACAATCAAACAAACTAAAAAAACCAGCCCGCAATATCCTCCTTTCCAAATACCACATCCCCCGCCGCCGAGAGGCGCCGGGTCCAGGGAAAAGGGGGTAACTCCCACCTGCAGCGTTCGAAAGAAAAACCAATCCCCCCCCGACTCACTTCACGCT
>CAWDCK010000004.1:0-413996 GCA_963800805.1 uncultured Armatimonadota bacterium
CCGCCGCCCGAGGGCGGAGTCGCCAAAAGGCGACGAGAGCGCGGCATCGGGCCGGGCGGCGAAAACAAAAAAACTCATACTCACCCCCACAATCAAACAAACTAAAAAAACTGCCCTCATTATCCTCCTTTCAAAGAGCCATCCCAACTGCTGCCCGAGGGCGGAGCTCGCAATGCGAGCGAGGGCGAGGCATCGGGCCGGGCGGCGGAAACAAAAAAACTCATACTCCCTCACATTCAAACAAATTAAAAAACCTGCCCTCAATATCTTCCTTTCCACAAACCACCCCCCGCCGCCGAGAGGCGCCGGGTTCAGGGAAAAAGGGGTAACTCCCACCTCAAGCGTTCAAAAGAAAAAACCAAATCCTCCCCAACTCACTTCAAGCTACACCTACTCACCATCCCCTTCGACTCGCCGCCCGAGGGCGGAGCTCGCATCGCGAGCGAGGGCGCGGCATCGGGCCGGGCGGCGGAAACAAAAAAACTCATACTCACCCTCACAATCAAACAAACTAAAAAACCTGCCCTCAATATCCTCCTTTCCAAAAACCACCCCCCGCCGCCGAGATGCGGCGGGTTCAGGGAAAAAGGGGTAACGCCCACCACTAGCGTACAAAGTAAAAGCCAGACCCACCCAACTCTCTTAACGCTATACCAACTCACCGCCCCCTTTGACCCGCCGCCCGAGGGCGGAGCTCGCAGGGCGGAGTCGCCAAAAGGCGACGAGGGCGCGGCATCGGGCCGGGCGGCGAAAACAAAAAAACTCATACTCACCCTCACAATCAAACAAACTAAAAAAACCTGCCCTCAATATCCTCCTTTCCAAAAACCACTCCCCCGCCGCCGAGAGGCGCCGGGTCCAGGGGAAAAGGGGTAACGCCCACCACTAGCGGTCAAAAAAAAAACCAGACCCTCCCCAACTCACTTCAAGCTACACCAACTCACCACCACTCCGACACGCCGCCCGAGGGCGGAGCTCGCAATGCGAGCGAGGGCGAGGCATCGGGCCGGGCGGCGAACACATAATCTCATAAATGACTTCAGGTAGCGTCTATTCCCAAGGAGCAAAATGAACTTCACGCTCGGCGAAATCAATATAGTCTGCACCAACCTCTCCGAATCAAGGACCTTCTACTGCGACATCCTCAACTTCCTCCCCGGTGAGGAAGAAGACGGTGCCCTCCACCTAACCTGCCAAGAAACCAAATTCCTGCTCCTCCCGATTGCCCAAAACCCCGTCCCCGCCGGAACCTACACCGAATTCTCAAGAATTTCCTTCGATCTCACTGTCCCCAATATCCGCGCCGCCTACGATTATTTCCAATCCAAAAACGTCAACTTTGAAGAAGAATGGCAACCCGGAAAGCCCATGTTTATCATCCGCGACCCCGACGGAAATTGCATCGAAATTGTCCACTTCCCCTAACTCCAGTCACCCTTCCCTCGCCCTAAATACCGTTAGCCTTCCCTCAATATCCTCCATTCCCCAAGCCATCTCCTCCGCCACCCGAGGGCTGAACTCGCATCGCCAGCCAGGACAAGGCATCGGGTTGGGCGGCGAACCCAAAATAATCCAAACTTCCACCCAAAACCACCCAATCCCCACACCCCACTCAGCCCCTCAATCCCACCACTCTCTTCACATCCAACTCCCTCCCGCCGCCCGAGGGCGGAGTCGCCAAAAGGCGACGAGGGCGCGGCATCGGGCCGGGCGGCGGCACAAAAAAACTCCCCGACCCAAAAGAGCCGAGGAGCCTAATTCACAAAGACTCAGGCCGATTTTCGACGACGTCGCAATGCCGCCAAACCCGCCAGTCCCAAAATCGCCATCGTCGCCGGCTCCGGAACAGTCTCCACAACCATCGCCGTATCGTTTCCATCCCCAATGTTAATTGAGCTCAGCACGTTCGAGTTGATCCCGCTCAAGCGCACAATTCCCCCGGTTGTCGAAGTAATCCAAAACGATGTGCCGCTTATTGCAACATCGCCAGAAACGGCCGAAACTGCAACGCCAAAATCCCAAACATCGTTATGGCTCCCATCATCATCGGTCAAGTAAAACAATGCCGATTGAATCGTTGTGTCAAATGTCCAAGTCGGATTGTTCTGCCCCGTATGCAATCGGTCTGAGTTTGGCATTGCCGGAACAAAATTTGCTCCCGTAAAACCGTTATAACTCTCATTGATTGAGGTCCGAGAACTCCATAAACTTCCCGAAAAGTCAAAGCCAACTCCATTACTAATGCCAGAAGCTGTACCTGCTGAAATATTCACCGTTGTCACATCAAAAAGTGCAGCATGCGCGCCTACTGCCGACACCAAAACACCAATGCAACTTCCAATTCTCCTAAAAATTAACCTCATGAAAAACACCACCTTTATGGTAGGAATTCATAATTTTACCTCAGTATGGGTTTAATCTGAGTCCCACTCCGCTTGCAGAGGAGCAATTTCAATCTTTGTCATTGTCCAAAGTTTCCGCATCACCCGCAATACTCTCTCCTCATCGCCCGACCTCATCCACACATCTAAAATCGCCGGAATAATCTGCCAAGCAAATCCAAATCGGTCAGTCAGCCACCCACATCCCAATTCTTTCCCTCCACCCGATTGTAATCCTTCCCAAAGGCGATCAATTTCTCCTTGATCGTCGCAAGGCACCATAAAAGAAACGGCGCCACTGGCCTGGAACATATCGCCAACATTCAAAAACAAAAAGTCTTGCCCCAGCATCCTACAGTTCACGGTCATGACTTCGCCTTCCGGCCCCGGAGAATCAGGCGGATAAAGCGGTCCGGCCTGTTTCCACAAAGTCCGAAAACAAACTGCTATAAAGTTCCGCCGCTTCCGAAGCTTTATAATCAAAACCTAAACAAGTTGTCATAACCATTAAAGATTACCAAAGCCCCCCAAAACCACCCTCCAACTACACCAAACTTTGTCAAAATAACCCCGTGCACCCCCATCCTCCCACCTACATAGCCCCCAAAACCCCCATTTCGCCGAATTTAGCGACTTTTAAGGCCGATCCCGCTTGGTCTCTTGCCAAGCCAACCGCGCCATTTCAAGATATTGAAGGGGAATCCAAGCCAAAACCCAAGCACCTCACAACTGTAAAAATTCTTTGGGATAACGATTACTTATTTATCCTCGCCGAGCTTATCGAACCCCACATTTGGGCTACTTACACTCAAAACAACAGCATCATTTACCAAGAAAACGACTTCGAATGGTTCATCGACCCTACCGGAACAAATCACAACTATTTTGAGTGGGAAGTCAATGCATTAGGAACAACAATGTGCCTGACCCTCGATAAGCCATATCTCGCCGGAGGAAACTATAAATTCACGAATTTTGAAGGGATTCAGCATCAAATTCAGCTCAACGGAACTATTAACAACCCGCTCGATACTGATCATTCTTGGGTTGTTTCAACTGCAATTCCGTGGAAAGTTTTTAATCGCCCTCCTCCTAAAATCGGCGAACAATGGCGAATCAGTTTCTCTCGAGTTCAATGGGATCTCGAACTCATTGAAAACCAATACAAGAAAATCGAGGGCCACCCAGAACACAACTGGACATGGACAAATCAACACGCAATCAATATGCACCGGCCCTGGTTTTGGGGATATGTTCAATTCGAAGAATCACCTGAAGCAAAACCAGTTTTCGACCCCCATCACGAAGCAAAAATGCTACTTGCCGAAGTCTTTGAAGCAGTGAGAGTGAGAAACGAGCCCAATCCAATAATTCCAGAAAGTATGAAATTCAAAAAACAAGCCAATATGTGGACAGCTTCAATATCATCAAATGGAATGACAATTTCCATCGACCAGGATGCTCTTTTAAAAATTAGTTAGTCCCAGTAAAACGGAACGAATTCTAGTTTCCGTCATTACTATATATAGAGTGAAATCAAAAATTTCGATCCCAATGTTTGCCATGGTCGCCGCGCTAATTGGTTGTTCGCCCGCCATCATTGCCACCGCGGCGACCCCAAATCAAGCAAAGGATGAAGCAATTGCAACTGCCGTTGTTAAGACAGATTTCAATGCACCAGCAAATGCAAATATCCAAAAAGCGGTGTTTGCGGGGGGTTGTTTCTGGGGTACTGAATTCTATCTAAGACAAGTTCCAGGGGTCACAGCGACAGCAGTTGGCTATATTGGGGGGAAAACCAAGAATCCAACATACCGAGATGTTTGCTATACAGATACCGGACATGCTGAAGCCGTTCTACTAGAATTTGACTCCGGAACCATTTCTTACCAAAAGCTGGTTGAAAAGTTTTTAGAAATCCATAACCCTACGACCTTAAATCGACAGGGCCCAGATTATGGGTCTCAATATCGTTCAGAGATATTCACTTTTAACCCAGAACAAGCCAAAATTGCTGCCGACGTTTTAACAAAATCTAAAGACAATTTTAAGAATCCAATTGTCACAAAAATCACTGCGGCACCAACATTCTATTTTGCAGAAAATTATCATCAGCAATACGCTGTAAAAACTGGAAAGACTTCATGTCCAATTGATCGCTCTGCCCACAAATCTGGTGGCAACTAACCCGAGCCCATATAAACAAACCCGCTAAAATACAAATCTTCGCTTTGATATTCAAAAGTGTATGGATATATTCGTGTCGAAATCATCTCCCATCATTGTCATCGGCGCGGGAGCTGCCGGAATAATTGCGGCCGTCACCGCAGCAAAATTAGGCAGGCGCGTCATCCTGCTTGAAAAAACAGATCGCATTGGTACCAAAATTCTTATTTCTGGGGGCGGGAAATGCAACATTACTCACGATGGTCCAGTGGAATCAGTTTTACGAGATTTTCGACCAAACGAAGCGCGTTTTCTCCGACCAAGTTTTTATCGCTATTTCAACGAAGACATCCTTGAAATTTTTCATGAAAATGGTCTTGAAACATATGTTCGCCCAAATGGGCGAGTTTTCCCGGTTAACCAAACTGCAAAAGATGTTTGTCGAATCTTGCATCAAGTTCTCATTGAAGCCAGCGTAGAAATTCGTTTCGATACTCGTGTTCAAGATATTCGTAAAACCGAAAACGGTTATAAAATCATTACGGAAAAAGGGCACTACGAATCACCTCAGGTCATTCTTGCCGTTGGCGGCTCTTCGTTTCCAAAAACTGGAACAACTGGAGATGGATTTCCGTGGGCAGAAAAACTAGGGCACAAACTTGTTCCCATAATCGCTGCCCTTGCGCCAATAGAAATGGATCTTTTTGCGGGCCTACCCAAAGCCGGAGTTCCGCTACGCGATATTGTCCTAAAAGCTCGATATAAAGGCAAAGAAATAGCGCGTTGGCGCGATGACCTGCTGTTTACCCATCGCGGCATTTCGGGCCCAACTGTACTGGGAATCGCTCGAGAAGTAGCAGAACAAGAAAATCCACGGGATGTTCTTATGGAGGTCGACTTAGCTCCAAATCAATCATTCGAAGACGTTAGCAAAATCGCGAATGATTGGAAATCGAACTATCCAAACCATCGTGCTTGGTCGATTGCTGAAACATTTCTACCCAAAAGCCTGGTCGATGATTTTCTAGCATCGGTTAATCTTGAAGCCGATGACCGAGCCCAACAAATTGACAAAAAGAAACTCAATCGACTAGTAGAAGCAATTAAAGGTTGGCAGATCGGAACTGTCAAAGAAGTTGTCCTAGAGAAAGGAGAAGTTGTGGCCGGAGGGGTAGAACTTTCTGAAGTCGATCCTCACACTATGGAGTCATTGATAAACCCCGGACTATTTCTTTGCGGAGAAATCCTTGATATTGCCGGTGATGTTGGCGGATATAACCTTCAAGCCGCTTGGTCGACAGGATTTGTAGCGGGAGAATCCGCCGCAAATTCTGTTACGGGTGACTAAATGGTGCGAGTTCAGAAGCAAATTCCACGTTCAACTCATCTGCAATTCGGATCACATTCATCATAATTGCCTGACGAGTATTCGCTTCAGAATCAAAGCTATCCGCCACCATATACGTACGTAAATCGATTGTCAAAGCTGTAGGAGCGAAATCTCTTAACTTGACAAAAGTTTTTTCCTGGTTCAAGTTTTCAACACTGGCCAGGTATTCCCTAATCTTGTCAACTAGAATCGTAATTTTTTCTGGAGGTGTTCCGTATCCAAGTCCAAAACTCGTCTTAAATCGCCGGAATCTTCGCTGGCCCATATTCTCAACAGGTGATGAAATAAAAAGTCGATTTGGAACCAAAATCAGCGAGTCTTCAAAAGTACGAATCTTAGTTGAGCGAATTGTAATTTCTTCAATTGTGCCTTCCATTCCGTCTACAATCACCCAATCTCCAATCTTAAACGGCATATCTAGCAAAACAGTGATAGAGCCGAACAGGTTTTCTACCGAATCTTTTGCAGCAAGTGCAAAAACAAGTCCTCCAATTCCAAGACCAGCAACCATTGTCGAAATATCAAAACCAATTCGATACAAGAAATACACAATGGCAGTAGTAAATATTACGGCCCTTCCTAAATTCCTAAATATTGGAACGACCAGTTTCTCTGCTCGATCACTTTGGCCGAGTAATTTAGCTGAGAATGAATTAAGGAGTACATCATTAAGAGCTAGACCAACAAAAATAAATCCAATGGCGATGAGAATTGCTGCCAAGATTATTTGTCCGCTGATCCAACTCGGATTCAAATCTAATTGGGTCGCCGAAAATCTCAAGACTAAACCCGCCGCCAAAACACTCAATCCTTTGCCAAACTGTTTTATCGTGCCTTCTGGCCAATGTTGAGCCGATTCTCTTTTCAACCGAAGAATAGTCCTTACAGCTACTCTTAAAACAAGTCCAATACCATAAGCTATGAGATACAAGAGTGGCAGTCCGATTGCTTGCCATTTTTTTAGTCCAAAAAGCCAAAGGTCGCTGTAATGTGCGGCTAAACGAGGTTCAATTGCATCGGCAATCAAGTTATCCTGAGACAAGATATCTGAGAACTCTCCAATGATCGGTCGATCTTGAACAATGCTAAAAATCCTTTCCGCACTTTCTAACGTTTCTGTGTTAAATCTCCAATTTCCCAAAGCATCAGCTTCTAAATTTAATGACAAAGGCGCAGAATTTCCACCGCTCCTTTTCTGAACGATAATCTGAACGAGTTTTTGAATCTTCATCTGGTTGAAGTCCAGCTGCTCGAAACCCGGGAATTCTAATCAAAACTCCATAAATCCAGGCAGCTTGCTGATTGCCATTAACTCGCGCATAGACAGGATTCTCGTTTGACAAATCAAGTACTTCCCTTGCCCTAGCAAACATAGGGGGGTCTTGCGACATCGCATTCATAAATGTCTTAACGGCTTCACTTGGCGTCGATAAGCCAGGATCAGATTGCACTTCTGGTGTTTTGGGAAGCGAAGGAATTTGAGCAATAGCAAAACCTCCTGCAATTGCCAGTATCAATACCATCACCAGTCGTAAGGCCCGCATCACTCTTACAACCTACCACGACCGGTATCCTGGATGTCATGTCAACTGCTCTTGATAAGCTGAAAGCCCGCTTAGCGGATATCAATGCCCTTCATGCCGCCCAAGCCATGATGGATTGGGATCAACAATGCTTCATGCCCCATGGAGGAAGCGAAGCTCGAGCTGAGCATCAAGGTTCACTCAGTCGAATGTCTCACGAAATGTTTACAGACGACGAGACGAAAAACCTCATTGAGAAAGCAAAAGCAGAAGTCGAAAGCAACTCTGATGATGCCGATATGCTACGAGTTGTCTCCCGAGACCTTGAAATCAGTACAAAAATCCCATCCAGTCTGGTTGCAAAAAAATCTCGTTTATCCGCTCTGGCGCATGACAAATGGGTTACGGCAAGAGCTAACAATGACTTCAAAGGATTTGCTCCTAGCCTTGCGGAAATGGTCGAAATTGCTCGTGAAGAAGGCGAGTATCTAGGCTACACAAACCATATTTATGATGCCCTCACCGACCAATACGAAGAAGGAGCGACTAAAAAGTATTGGGATGATATGTTCGGCACAATTCGCCAACCTTTGGTGGATCTGGTGGCCCAAATTAAAGAAGCACCCCAAGTCGATGACGCGTTCCTGACTGGAGACTGGGAAAAAGAGGCTCAAAAGAATTTCAGCCTCAAAATCATTGAAGCGATTGGTTTCGATATGAATCGAGGTCGGCTCGATACTGCTCCCCACCCCTTCTGCACCGGCTGGTTCGATCGGCGATATCCGATTGACGACACGATATCTCGACTACTTGCCAAGTGCAGTATTTGGCTCGCTTCACGAAGCAGGACACGGAATGTACGAGCAAGGTTCACCCATGAAATGGGACCGAACGCCGCTCGCCGGAGGCGTATCGCTAGGTATGCACGAGAGCCAATCTCGAACCTGGGAAAACATTGTTGGACGCAGCTATCCGTTTTGGCAGCATTTTTACGGCGATCTACAATCAACATTCCCGGCTTTGAAAAACAAATCATTAGATGAATTCTATAAGGCCACAAACAGAGTTGAGCCTTCATTTATCCGCGTAGAAGCCGATGAAGTCACTTACAACCTTCACGTCATGGTTCGGTTCGAGTTAGAATGCGCTATGCTCACCGGCGAGCTCAAAGTCGCTGATCTTCCGGATGCATGGAATGCAAAATATGAAGAGTATCTTGGCATCACTCCTCCAAACGATGCTCAAGGATGTCTACAAGATGTTCATTGGTCGGGCGGAATGCTTGGCTACTTCCCCACCTACAGTATGGGAAATATCCTCAGCTACCAACTTTGGGAAAAACTAGAAGCTACGGTTGGTGATACCGAAGTTCTCATGCGCGAAGGTAACTTTGAACCAATTCTCAATTGGCTCATCGACAATGTTTATAGCGAAGGCCGCAGAACAAAACCACAAGACCTTATCAACAAAGTTTGCGGTGAGGGACTTAATGCCGAACCTTATATTCGAAGAATCAGCCAAAAATATAAAGGAATATATAGTCTAGGCTAAGTCGAATTCTAATTGAATAGGTGATCTTAAATTCAATAGTGGTTTCAGATCACCTTTTTTCTCAATATCTGCTTAATCTATTACTTTCTCGGACGATTGTGCCTTTCATTTTGGACATCAGCCATGTCAATTGGTAAAGCCGGCAGGGTTAACTCTGGCCCTTCTAATCGCCCAATTCTCTCGCCCTTGCCTGGCACGGGAGCGACCGGGCCGTTTCGATAAACCACAAACGCAAACTCAACATTAATGGCGGTGCCAGAAACATCAAACGTGTTGATTCTAAAATCACCAGTACCACCAGATCCGCTTACCGTCAGCATCCGAGGTAATGTGCTCGCCGGAGTTGCAGTAACACAGGTGCTTGCCAGTGTAGACAAATTGTAATTCAGGACATCAATAACGTATTGACCAGTTCCGATATTTTCAACCGTCACATTTCCAGAGTCAGAAGACAATACCGCGGCAGATGCGGAAACGTGACCATAAGCAATTGGAACCATTGTTGCCGCTGTACTCGAATTATAAAAATGCCTTGGCAAAGTTCCGGACGAAACCAACGACCCACCCGGACCAGCTAAGTAGGCAGAATTGGCATTACTGGAATTCTCTGCAACGATTGCGGTTCCACCGCTAGAGGCGGTTTGTCCATAAACACCAATTGCGGCTCCAGAATTCTTAATATGTCGTCCCCAAATCGCCACACCGGCATCGCTCCGATTATAAAATAGTCCACCCACTGTTGAGCCAGTTGTAGAAAGTGCATCTCCCACCATTGCTCGACCGCCAACAGAACTCGTAGTAAAGTATCCGCCAGCGGCGAGCCCAGTACCCGCTGTTGCTTGACCATAAACTGCCGTTCCCGTATTTGTAATTGATCGAACCCCTTGCGCGGTACCTGATTCATTAACTTGCACTCGAGCAATTGTTGGAGACACACCAAGACCAATTCGGCCCGCCAAAATATATCCAGAAATGTTCAGATGGCCCGTCTGAACAGTGCCAGGCGTCCCTGGTTGGAGCTCAACAAAGTCAATCATTTCCAGGTCTTCAGCGGTATCCAAACCATTGATCTCCACTTGATATGTCTTATCAGATTGCAATTTTGATTGACCAAATTCTGCCCTGTAGAGTCCGTTACTTATTTCAAATCGAGACTTATCTGTAAATACAGTCTTGCCATTGCCAGGATCAACAAACTTGACATCAGCATCAAACACTCCATCCGATTCAACTCCATCGATTCGTCCAATCAGATGAAATCCTTTTGACTCTGGGTGAGAAGTGATTGAATTGAAAACCAAAGATGCGCCAAATGGCACTAGGGAAATAAAACTAAGGACAAGAATTCGGGAAACTGCCATGTTGCTATCAATAGATTACTAAATGATATTGCCCAAAAAGATCTCCAAATTGACCTTTAGTGGTCAAAAAACGTACCAGCAGAAATTCTTCCGAAATTCAGAAGTTTTCGATTGACATAAAAAGGAGGTCAAGTTGCAAAAACTTCACCTCCTATATCGATAGCCTTAAAGTCAGCGTTTGGGGCGAACTGGCCAGGCTTGCCCTTCAACCGACTCATCTTTAGGCAAAGGGGCAAGATCTAGTCGCATAGCTGCCTTCTCCCGAGCAAGATTCTCCTGCCGATATTGCTCATATCCCACTGGATCGGCCTTTGCCCATGCTTCCATATCGACAAACCGCTTAGCCGCCGGTGGTAAAGCGGGAGGAAGATAACTAGCTGGTTGATAGACGACAAAAGATAAAGCTGAATCCGCAAGCAATGAACTATCTAGGTTATAAGTATTGATTCTAAAATCTCCTCCACTGAATGCAGGCGTGTAAGAGCAAAACTCTTTTCCATTACTTTGTTGCGGCATCGCAATAACAACTAGCGAATCAAAAGACGCGGCTATACCATGGACATCAACTTCAAATACCCCCGCACTAATACGCGTAGAAGTCCAGTTTCCGGAACCAGAAAAAGCCACACCTCCAATTCCAATAACTCCATAAGCAATCGGAATCATGGTCGCTGCATTTGTACCTTCGTAACGGTGTTTAGGCATGTTTCCAATCGTCAACAATGAAGTTCCATTCCCCGCCAAGAGAGCCTGATCGCCAGTGTTTGTGTTTTCTGCAACAATTGCTGTACCGCTTGAAGATGCCGTCTGACCATAAACCCCGATTGATGCACCAGCCGGATTGATATGTCGACCCCAAATCGCTACACCCGCCGTAGAACGATTATAAAAAAGCCCGCCAACGGTAGATCCAGTGGTCGAAAGCGCATCGCCAACCATCGCACGTCCACCTACCGAACTCGTTGTAAAGTAACCACCCGCCGCTAAACCTGTTCCTGCTGTAGCTTGCCCATAAATTGCAGTTCCAGTATTTGTTATTGAACGTACACCTTGCGCGGTTCCCGATTCGTTCACCTGGACTCTAGCAATTGTCGGAGATACCCCCAAGCCAATCCGCCCTGCTAGTACGTATCCAGAAATGTTTAAGTGCCCTGTTTGAACCGCGCCTGGAGTTGAGTCTTGTAAATTTACAAAGCCTGCCATTTCAAATTCATCTGCGGCATCAAGTCCATCCATTTCAACTTCATAAGTTCCGCCAGAAGTCAACTTTACGTCTTTCATCAAGAGCTCATATTTGCCGTTTGTTATATCAACAAGACTGCGTTCTTTGAAAATAGTCTCCTTTGAAACTGGATCAACCATTTTGATACTGACCGGGAATGCTCCCGAATCTTTGTAACCTTCAACTTGACCAACCAGAAGAACATCCGTGCTACTATGAATAACTTTCTCAAACATTTGGGTGCAAATTACGCTCCCAAAGCTACACGCTAACATTGAAACAAATACAGCTGTACGATTCATTTTTTTCCGCCACAGAGATATTACACTTTTGGATAAAATTTTAATAACAATTACTTTATAATGACGATTCTCACATTGATTTCCGCTTTTGTTCTGCCAACTCCAGTTTCTTTAGTCGATACGTGTGTTGCAAAATTTCAAGCTGAAAACCCTTATGTCGGACTATCTGTTGCAGTTTTCCAAAAAGGCAAATCTGCATTCGAAAAAGGGTATGGCTGGCAAGACAAAGAAAACAAGATCAAGACAACCCCCAATACGATCTTTCGCCTCGGATCTATTTCTAAATCCGTAACCGCGGTCGCCGCAATGCAATTAGTAGAGTCCGGCAAACTTAAGCTCAAATCCCCGATTGCACTGTCGGTTCCAGAGTGGAGTGCAAATAAACCGAATATCACTCTCGAACAACTCCTTTCGCACACGTCAGGTGTGCGCCATTACATGACAGGTCGTCGCGATAACGGACTCACACATTACAATTCAACATCGGACGCACTCAAACTATTTATCAACGATAACGTCCACTTTCCTCCCGGAGAGGATTATCAATACTCAACTCATGCATTCACCCTTGTCGCCCGAGCAATTGAGACTTCTTCTAAACAACCTTTTGGCCAATACTTGGCTAAGAATATCTTTAACAAACTTGATAAGACCACACTTCAGCTTGAAGACTTGTCGAAACCAATTCCAAAAGACCGAGCATCTCTATACAGCGTTTTTGGGCCAGCCGGAGCCATCGTTAAAGTCACAAAACCGGAAGATAATTCATGGAAATATGCGGGTGGCGGAATGGAATCTTCGGCCCCAGATCTCGCAAAATTTGGCAATGCGATACTAAACAATGTGTTCATTTCCCAAAAAACACGTGATGTCATGTGGACTGCACCAAAATTCAGTTCAAACCAAGGCTACGCCCTCGGATGGGTGTTACCGAGCAAGGGAGTCTATGGTCATAGCGGAGCCCAACAAGGCTGTCGAACAATGCTCATTATCCATCCAAAAACTAAAACGGTTGTCGTCGCTATGAGCAATCTTGGTGGCCCTAGTTTGAATAAGTTAGCAGGAGAAATTCTAGATTCGTATGTACCTGGTGCAACTAAGAATCGTTGAATTAGTTTCTTATTATTTAACTGCTAAATGCGGACGCATTGCATCAAGTGCTTCATTATCTGAAGGCTTGTAACCGCGATTCTCGCGATTTGTCCAAACTACTTTTCCATCTAAACAGACTTCTAATATCCCACCTTTCCCCGGTAAGAAATCAGAATTCAGAGAAAACTCGCGCTCAAATGCTGCGGCCAACCTGGTCGCATGGGGCAAATAGTTTCAAGCCTGGCAGTATTCAATTCGTACTCGATTCACAATACAAGTCTACCAACCCCGTGTCCTACGCCCTTGACATCGAAGCCGATACACTTAAGAAATGTCCAAATTTGGAATCGTCATGATTAGCATCAGCAGTTCACTTTTTGTAGCTGCTTTAGTAATGATGTTCCTCACAAAGGTCGAAAACTCAAACCCTAGAATCACCAGTAGCACTGTTAATATCCAAGAAGTACCTCGACACCCTGTTTCAAAAGAAATGGAAGAAACGGCAAAAAACCTGGCCGAATCGTTAGCTCCAGATTTCACTCTTCCAACTTCTGACGACAAAGAATTTCATCTACTTGAAGAACTACAAAGCAAACCTGTGCTCATTATCATGACAAAGGATGGCTGTCCTTGTTCTATTGAAGCTCAGCCGTTTTTTTCTACATTAGCAAACCATTACAAAGAAAAACTAACAACGATTGGCATCATTGATTCCGATAAAGCCGGCGCACTAAAGTTCATAAATTCCTTTACTCCTCCCTACAAACTAGCTATGTCAGAGGACACAGAGTTCTTCAAAAAGTACAAATCAAAGCAGTCTGTATACACTTATCTCATCAAACAAAATGGAAAATTAGTCAAAGTTTGGCCAGGTTATTCTAAGGCATCCGTAACCGAACTCAATCATCTCCTCAGCGAAGAAACTGGGATTCCACCATCAGACCTCGATCTGACCATGGCACCTACTGAAATGACAAGCGGATGCTTCTTTTTCTCTGAAGTTGGCGCAACCGAGCCTTCCTGGTAATTCAAAAGATTTTCGGCATATTAATCATAATTCAACCTTCTTGCACATGCATACCAAAAGAAAAGGGATAATTTCTCCATTAAACGCTTTAGCTCTCTTTCTGTAATCCTAGCGGTCTTTTTAGACCTGATTGGATTTACAATGGTGTTTGTCAATATCCAATTTCGTGCCGAAGATCTTGGCGCAAATGGGTTGATTATTGGCGTCATCATGGCCAGTACCTTTGTTGTCCAAACTTTGGTTTCCCCTTGGTGGGGAGCAAAAAGTGATCAAATCGGTCGCAAGAATGTCTTCCTAATCTGCACAAGCCTCTCGGCAGTCTCAATACTTGTCTACGGTTTAGCTCCAAATCTCTGGATCATTCTGCTGTCAAGAGTGTTGGCCGGGTTCGGCGGCGCAAACGTAGCGATTGCTCAGGCATCCGTTGTTGATGATACGAATCCCGAACTGAAAACAAGAGTGCTGGGAAGGCTCGGCGCGGCACAAACAGCAGGAATGATTGCTGGCCCCGCAGCTGGTGGTTTGATCGGTGCATATCTTGGAACTCAATGGCTTGGAATCATCGGATTCATCCTGTCAACTATCGGCGTCGTTGCTGTCGCCATTTTCGCCGAACTTGCTGGAGCAAGAAAAGTGCCTAATAAGCCTCGTTTCGGGTTTGGGCCACTCATCAAAGATTTTCCTAAACTCATTCCCTTTGTTATTATTGCGTCTGTCGCTTGGTTTTCACTTTCAACGTTAGAGGGTACTTTTGGAAGGCTCCTCCAAACCAATTGGGGGTTTGGCGAAAAAGAAATGGGAGCAATTTTCAGCTTTGAATCAATCATTTCATTTATTGTTCAGGGCATCATTTTAGGATGGTTGACGTCAAAGATCAAAGATCGTACGCTATTGGTTATTGGATATATCGTTCAAGGAATCGGATTGGCCATTACTCCCTTTGTCCCCGATCTTCTGCCTTTGTTTGGAGCAAGTTTGCTTTACGCAGCAGGAATGGCAATCGCAAACCCAACTCTTAACGGATTGGCCAGCAATGCCGTGAAGCCAGAAAGACAAGGAGAACTTTTTGGCGTGCTTCACTCTGCTCGTAGCATTGGTTTTGCCTTTGGTCCCCTAATTGGCGGAATGATGTTTGATTGGATCCCATCTTCGCCCTACATCCTGGCTGGAACGGTATGCCTCCTTGCAGCCTTTCTGGTTCTCAAGACCATTCCTCACGAGAAGCAAGAGGCAATGGCTTCATAATAAATCTTCGTGGCAAACACTCATTACGTCATTTCAGGATTGCAAAACAATGCAAAATCCATTCGATATCTTGCTAAAGCCGCATCGAAAGAAATCCTGGACAATAAAAGCGGTCCCGACCGTTTCACTTTTCGAGAAAGTCTGGCTCATCTCGCCGATTGGGAACCTATTCTGCGCAGTCGTATCGTTCTCTGCGCCCAAGATAGCGGTGGAATAATGAAGGCATTTGATGAAGGAGAAATGGCAATGCAGAATAATTATTCTGAGTCCAACCCAATGGAAACAGTAGAAGTTTTTTATCAAGAACGTCTTCAAACATGCCTTGTCTTAGCAAGCTTTAATGATGAAAATTGGAACGGAGTTGCATTGCATCCAGAGCGCGGACCGATGTCGGCATATGAATGGACTGCTTCACTATTGGGGCACGATGCTTACCATATCGAAGATTTTTTATCGATAACGCATAACTCTCAATTGAGTCCAAATTCGCTAACTTAGAGTGTAAGCATCAACGTCAATCGAAATCCTCACTTTGGTTACGGGAATGGATTGAACAATTTGTTGAACCGTTTCCAATTCATAGCCTTCCGGCACTTTTAAAAGAATATGTCTCCGCCAAGATTGGTTTAGTTTCTCCAGAGCACAATTGACCGGCCCCAGAACTTGAATTCCGTGCAACTGATCTTTCAGTTTTTGACCCAAAACTTCTGAAACTTCAAACACATCATGACGTTCTGGCCCAAAATCAAAATGTTGACTAACCGAACAAATGGAGGATAATTTGCATCTTTGCGCTCCTTCGAAAGATTCTCAAATAAGGTCAAATAATCGTGAGTTTTTGAAGCCAATACGCTGGGGTGTTGAGGCGAAAGAGTCTGAATAACCACCCTCCCTGGTCGATCCCCTCGACCCGACCTCCCCGCAACTTGAGTGAGCAATTGAAATGTTCGCTCACTTGCCCTAAAGTCAGGCACATTTAAGCTCATGTCAGCCGCTATCACTCCCACCAAGGTCACATTTGGGAAATCTAGTCCCTTGGCCACCATTTGGGTACCAACTAACACATCAACCGACCCACTTCGGAACTGTGCAAAGACGTCCTCTAACGCTCCTTTTTTACGAGCGATGTCTCTATCCAGCCTCAAAACACTCGCTTCGGGGAAAAACTCTTTTACCGACTCTTCAACTTTTTGGGCCCCAACTCCGAATGCGCCCACGCGATCTCCGTCACACTCCGGGCAAATATCTGGCGCTGGTGCTCGGTAATCACAGTGATGGCATCTCAGGGAATTATCCGACCGGTGAAGCGCCAAACTGACAGAGCATCTTGAACATTCAAATCGGTGTCCACAATCTCGACAAACGACAAACGGTGCGTAAGCCCGACGATTCAAGAACAAGATAATTTGCTCTTTTGCCGATAAAGTCTCTCCCATCAATTCGAGAAGCCGTGGCGAAAAAATCGTGGCTTTTTGTTCTTTGTAAATCTCTCGGAGATCTTCTATAAATACTTCCGGAAGACGTGCCAATGCAACCGCTCGCTGAGGAAGATCTAGTCTTTGCACACATCCATCAACCGATTCTTGGAAGGTCTCAATACTCGGCGTCGCCGAACCTAACACCAATGGGCAACCAAATCGAGAAGCCACAAATCTGGCCAATCGTTTTGTATGATATCTGGGGGCATTATCCTGCTTATAGCTAGCTTCATGCTCCTCATCCATAACTATCATTCCCAGATTAGATACGGGAGCAAAGAGCGCCGATCTTGCTCCCAAAATCACGGGAGCTTCCCCATCGCGAATCCGCAACCAGTTTTCCATGCGTTCGCTGGGAGTTAAATTACTGTGCATGACAGCAACCCTTTGCCCAAACCTCGCCCGCAACTGGGCAACAACCTGCGCCGTTAACGCAATTTCAGGAACCAAGTAAAGTACCTGCTTGCCAATTTTCAACGCTTCTTCGGCGCAACGTAAGTAGACTTCTGTTTTGCCAGATCCGGTCACTCCATAGAGCAAGTAGTCATCACTTCTGCCATTCAGAATTGAGTCTGAAATCTTAGAAATGGCATGTTCTTGAGCTGAGTTAGGATTGGGAGCAACTTGCTTTGGCAACTCATCCGCATCAACCGATTCTAACAATCCAGCCGTGACCAAGCTTTTTATCGTCGCATCACTGACTTGACCAAGAGCTTTGACTTCTTGTGAGCTAAAACTTGCAGATTCCGATCCTTGGAGCCGCATCAAAGTAACTGCTTGGGCGGGCTTTTTCTTTCCCGATGTCCTCAAAAAGTGCTCGACTTTCTCGCGATCTGAAGTCAGTCGCAATAGATTATGAAGCCTATTTCTTTCTGCAAATTGCTGAACATTGGGAGTCTGGGTTACTAATCCTCGCTTCAACAAGGCTCGTAAAGTTGCCGCTGTTGCCCTATTCAGCCTCTTTCCTTTTGCATCGATGATCGCTCCTTCTTCAATCACTCGCAAAGTCTCTTTCATTGCTGTAGACAAATCATCATCCCAAGGCAATTCCGTTCTTTCCCACACGGTAATTAGCCGATCCTTCAACCCGGGAGGAGTAGCCAGACTCAGGCACACGGAAATTGGAGTCAATGTTTGACGGCTCACTTCATGCAGAAGTGATACGGTTTCCGCTGGCAGTTCAATCCCCTTCACCCGATCCCCTAAAGGTCGAAGTTGCGAAGTAGAAAAACCCAGTTCTTCTTCTGTCAATTCTCGCAAGTCAATGACATAGCCAACGGTTTTTCGCTGGCCCAGAGGAACAATATAGGCCTCACCGATGGAAACCTCTTGATCAAATCGATAAGTGTAGACAGCATCTGTTCCGGCTAGCCGCGAATCTAACCCAACATCCGCTACCCAGAACCGATTTCCCATCACTTACAATCATATCTCGGGAAGCACATTAGCGCATCAAAATAGATTCTAACGGCGGTCGTCGTCTTCCACACTACTTTCAAAAAGCTTGCGAAGCCGCTCTCGTTCTTCTCGATCTTTTTCTTTAGATTTCACCTTGGAAATATAGATATCAAACTCTTTGTTTTCTCGCCTTTTCGATTTCACTTTTGTCATGTTGGAATGAGCAAGTCTAATCGGTAGCTTTCCGCCCCCGTAAAACCAGGCCAACACCAATGGTAATCCCACAACGAGCCCAAAAAGAGGATTCCCTGTTCCAAAACCAAAAATCACCATCAACAAAGTAACCAAGGCTAGCCATTTTAATTTCAAAGGAATAATTCCCCAAAATCGAATCTCTTGTTCTGGCGATCGCGCACAGAAAATCACCGTCATGGCTGAAATCGGTAAAAATGGACCAATCAATGATGTAGAGGCCAACCCCATAGCTTTCGCCGCAAGTACGGCTAAACCCGTAAGCAAGGCAAAAACAATAAAGTTAAGCAAGAGCCCAATCTTTCCAGTGACCGATTCTAGCCCTTGACCAACCCAATACCACCACATCATTCCAATGAGGAAAAAGAGCAAGCCATCGCCTCTGCCATCGCCAACAAAAGGATAGGTGAACAATGTCCAAGGTAAAAAAACGGAAGGAGTAAGGCCAAGCCAAACTCGCATGGGTTCGCCAATTTGAGGAATCCAGCTCAATACAAATGAAACGCAAAATACAATCAGCAAGATCATCGTCATCCCTTGCGGAATGCCACCTCCCGATGCTCCCCGACCAAACTGAGTTCTATTCGCCATGACTTACTAGTAATTATGTCGGTAATAAGGTCAATACATAGCCCCAACGGGGCATTTCTCATTTTATGCATCAAATCCCAGAAGAGTTTCGTCCCAATAACAAGATCAAATTATCTACGGACGATTTGAATTCGTGCAAAATTGGTAAGTCTATGCAGTTTTTTGTTATCTGGCCAGATGGCCAAAAATTTGGCCCCGCTGACCTCAGTCAGCTTAATTCCTGGATTCAAGAGAACAGAATAACCGGCGACACAGAATTAGAATCAGTCGTTGATGGTTCAAGAATTAAGGCAAAAGATCTCCCCGGAATTATCATTCCAAATGTCAACCCAACAGCCGATAATCCTGCTGCAGTCTCTGTAGATCCAACCCCTCAGATTCCACAAGAATCTAGCCCAGTTCAAACTACAGATGCTCCTACCCAGTATTTTGTGCTCGGATCTGGCGGTCAAAAGTATGGTCCAGCCGATGCTCCAACCCTCACCCAATGGGCAGCAGAAAGTCGATTAACTCCCACAACTGAACTAGAAGATTCAGTGACCGGAACAAGAGTCATGGCGAGTCAAGTATCGGGAATTATTTTTCCAATGGCGGCAACAGGTGCAAGTTCTCCTCAAGCTCCCGTCGCAAGTCCATACGGAGCACAATCAAATTATCCGCGACCAGAATATGCTTCTAATTCTGAAGTTGGCAAAAAGGAAGTCACTTGGGCCTTTGTAATGTCCGCAGTCGGTCTTTTCTGCTGTTGCTTTACCCATATTGCCGCGCTTATTCTTGCTTACAAAGCTAAAACCTTAGGAAATCCAAATGCCAAAACCGCCATTATTGTCGCTTGGATTGCATTGGTTTTGTCAATGGTTTGGACGTTTATTCAAATTCCTGCAATCATTGCTGCAATCAATCAGGCAGGAGGCGGAGTCTAAATTTAGAAATTATTCGTTAACTGCGAAAAATATGCATTCGCAGTTAACGAAGTTTTCCGTTTATCCAAACTTTCGGAATTACAGAATTTCCAGCCCAATACGGAACATTTCTAATTTCAGGAATATCCCAAAGGGCCAAATCGGCCTGGTATCCAACCTTCAATTGACCAACAGTTTGCTCAATTCCCAAAGCTTGAGCAGCATAAGCTGTCACTCCCAACCACACTTCTTCTACAGTAAGACCAAATTGGCAACATGCCATATTCATTGCTAAATGCAACGAATTACACGGTGCGGTCCCCGGATTACAATCGGTCGAAACGGCCATCTTCACACCATGTTTTCTAAAGTGCATAATCGGAGGCTTTTGTGTTTCTTGCAAAGTACAAAATGCCATCGGAAGAATCACCGCTACAACATCCGCTTCTGCCATGGCCTCTACTCCTTGTAAAGATGTATATTCCACATGGTCAGCCGACCAACCACCAAACTCCGCAACCAATTCCGCGCCACCGGAATCCGAGAGTTGGTCAGCATGGAGTCGAACTGGAATTCCCATTTCATCTGCCGCCCTAAAAAATCTTTCCACTTCAAAGTGACTGAATCCAACTGATTCGCAAAATGCGTCCGCATAATCTGCTAAATCTTCGCCATAAATTTCTGGCAACACACTTTCTATGAGAAAAGTGATGTAGTCATTAGAGCGATCTTTGAACTCCGGTGGCGTGGCATGAGCTCCTAAAAACCCTGTTCGAACTCTAATTGGATTTTGCTCTCCAATAAGACGAGCGACTCGCAATAATTTGAGTTCACTTTCGAGGCATTGACCATATCCAGACTTTATATCAATGGTCGTGATGCCTTCTCTTATAAAAGAATCCAATCTGTGCACAGATTCAACGTACAAAGCCTCCTCAGATGCAGCGCGAGTCGATCTAATGGTCGACAATATCCCGCCTCCTGATTCACAGATCTCGACATAAGACTTGCCTTCCAAGCGATCTTCAAACTCTGAAGATCGATCTCCAGCCCAAACAAGATGAGTATGACAATCTATCAATCCTGGGGTTAGCCATCCGTTTGAACAATCGACAGTCTCCCGAATTCCAAGATTGGCTGGCAAAGCCGCTTCTTTTCCAACCCATGATATTTCTCCGTTTTCAACCAGCAAAGCACCATTTTCAATCACACCAAGGCCGCCATCCATGGTCGCGATTCTGGCGTTCTTAAAGAGCAAAGCTGCTCCCATTTAACCTCTCCCTAATGACCAACTCTTTGCGACATTCCAAATCAATCGCGCCGCTACTTTTGATGTTCGATTATCAATATCGAGTTCAGGATTACATTCCGCCACATCAAAGGCTCGAAGTTTTTTTGTATCTAAAACCGCAGAAATCAATGGTTCAACTATTTCTAATCCAACTCCCCGGGCCGCCGGCGCACTCACTCCCGGTGAAACTCCTGCCGGAAACACGTCTAAACACACGGTGAGAAAAATCGAATCTACGTTTTTACTCCAATCCTTAACTTTCTCACAAACTCTTGTCAAATCGATCATAGATAACTCTTCATCAAGAACTGTCCAAACATGATGTTCTTCTGCTCTTTTAAAGAGTGCCTCCGTATTACTACTTCGGCTGATTCCTAAGACACAATAACTTGTAAGTTGCGGGTTATCGCGCAATGCATACGAGAACGATGTTCCCGAATTCATCTCAGTCGATAAACGTAAATCAAAATGTGCGTCGATATTGATGATTCCAATTCGATCATTTTCTAAAGCTTTTCGAAGCCCCTTATAGGTTCCCCAAGCGATATCGTGACCACCGCCCAAGCCAATTGGCAGGCCACCACTTTGAATAACTCTAGCAACTCGAATTGCATACTCATCGGAAAAAGACTCAAGACTATTACGCTCTTCAACATCTCCCAAATCGAGCAGGTCTAAGCCACGCCATGACGGCAAATTTGAAAGAGCCCTCCTAATCGCTCTTGGCCCAAGTCTTGCGCCCGGTCGCCCTTGATTACGAATGACACCTTCATCACTGGCATATCCAATCAATACAATTTGACCGGCCTCAACGTCGAATCCGACTTTTACAACCTGGTGCCATCGATTTCCAGATTCACCATCTTCAGCGTCAATTCGGCCCGACCAATAATCTAAACTCAAATATTCCTCACTCTTGTCGGGAGCAGTTTTTCTACATGTGAAGAAAATACACCCTGAGCTACAAGATATTCGACAATCTCTATGTCCGGCGTAAACACTCGATCCTTGTCAAATGCCGGCACTCGTTTTCGAATCTCGTTCATTACTTTCTCCAAAGAATCAGAACTCTGTAATGGACGATGGAACTCGATTCCTTGCGCCGCGGCAAGTAGCTCTATTGCAATAATATGCCTCACATTTCTCGAAATGTCTAATACTTTTCTTGCGGCAAATGTCGCCATGCTTACATGATCTTCCTGATTAGCCGAAGTTGGCAAGGAATCAACACTTGCTGGATGAGCCAAAGTTTTATTTTCACTGGCCAATGCTGCTGCCGTAACATGAGCAATCATAAATCCAGAATTTAGTCCTGCTTCTGAGACTAAAAATGGAGGCAATCCAGAAAGTGAAGAATCAATCAATAGCGCAATTCTTCGTTCACTCAATGCTCCAATTTCTGAAATCGCAATAGCCAGTGTGTCCGCCGCAATAGCAACCGGCTCGGCATGGAAGTTGCCGCCAGATAAAACTTCGCCAGTTTCCGCAAAAACAAGAGGGTTATCGCTCACGGCATTGGCTTCCACAAGCAAAGTCGCTGCCGTTGACCGCAAAACGTCTAAACATGGTCCCATCACCTGCGGTTGACATCGTAATGAATACGGATCCTGAACTCGATCATCTTCAACAAGATGAGAAGCTCGAATTGCACTTCCCGCCAATAAATCTCGATATGCTTCGGCCAATTGGCACTGCGCAACATGACCTCTCACCTCATGGATTCGAGCATCAAAAGGAGCATCACTACCTTTTGCCGCGTCTACGCTCAAAGCTCCCGCGACAACTGCCGACCCAAAAACTTCTTCTCCTTCCCAAAGTGCCATTAATGCAATTGCCGTGGAAACCTGTGTGCCATTCAACAAGGCAAGCCCTTCTTTTGCGCCTAACTGAATCGGCTCAATTCCGACTTCTTCTAATGCAATATTGGCCAAAACTCGCTCGCCTAAGACCCGACACTCACCTTCTCCCAATAGCGTCAATGCTAAATGCGCCAATGGCGCTAAATCTCCCGAAGCTCCAACCGAACCTTGGCATGGAATACAAGAATAGATTCCAGCGTTAAAAAGTTCAACAAGAGTCTCCAAAGTCTTCCGTCGAATTCCTGAATAACCACGAGACAAAGAGTTGATTTTCAACGCCAGAATCAATCGAACAGTAGCATCATCCAAATGCTGCCCGACCCCAACCGCATGAGATCGAACGAGGTTGGTTTGCAACTCTGCCAATTGGTGATCATCAATTCGAACTTTTGCCAACTTACCAAAGCCAGTATTGATTCCATACGCTGGTTCGCCTTTTGCCACAACCGCTTCTACAGCCGCGCAACTCGCTTCAACTTCGGGCCAACAACTCTCATCAAGTTCAATTTTGTATTCTCCTGACATCAAACAACGTAGGTCAGAGTGATCTAACTTCCCAGGCATAATTGTCAAAACTTTCAAAGCTGCACTCCCGGAATGTTAAGCTCCATTTGCCGAGCTACTTCTTTCGCTTCTTCGTAACCCGCATCAGAATGCCTAAAAACTCCCATCGCTGGATCGTTCCAAAGAACTCGTTCAATTCTCGCCGCCGCTTCGTCTGAGCCATCGGCCACGATAACAACACCAGAATGTTGGGAATACCCCATACCAACCCCACCGCCATGATGCAAGCTGACCCAAGTTGCACCGCCAGAAGTCGCCACCATAGCGTTCAAAAGTGGCCAATCACTTACCGCATCTGAACCATCTTTCATGGCTTCGGTTTCCCGATTCGGACTCGCAACTGAACCACAATCAAGATGATCCCTGCCAATCACAATTGGCGCAGAAACCTCTCCATTTCTCACCATTTCATTAAATGCCAACCCTGCTTTATGCCGAGCGCCAAGTCCAAGCCAGCAAATTCTTGCCGGAAGGCCTTGAAAATCAATTCTCTCCTTAGCTTGTTCAAGCCAACGATGCAACGGCGCATCATCTGGAAACAGCTCCTTAATCTTCTCATCTGTTCGATAGATATCTTCCGGATCACCTGAAAGCGCAACCCATCGAAATGGCCCTTTGCCCTCGCAAAAGAGTGGCCTGATACAGGCTGGCACGAATCCAGGAAAATCAAAGGCATTTTCAACGCCTTCATCATAGGCAACTTGCCGGATATTGTTTCCATAATCAATGGTTGGTACGCCCATTTCATGAAAATCGAGCATAGATTGAACGTGAACTGCGCAACTTTGAGCTGCTGCTGAGATCAACCGGGTCCGATCCTCATCGCTACCATTTCTTGCCGATTCCCACTCGCTCACTGACCAGCCAATTGGCAAATACCCATTTGCCAAGTCATGCGCGGAAGTCTGGTCGGTAACGGCATGCGGACATGGCCCTCCATTTCTCGCTAAATCCACAAACTGAGGCATAAGTTCTGCCGCATTTCCTAAAAGCCCAACCGATGTCGGTGCTTTAGCCTGTGTCAATATCGAAATCACTTCTTCAATCGACTTCGCTTTATGATCTACATACCGAGTCTTTAGCCTAAAATCGATTCTAGATTCTTGACACTCAATGACAACACAATGCGCTCCAGCAAGCACCGCTGCTAAGGATTGGGCTCCTCCCATTCCTCCCAGTCCTGCCGTCAGAATCCACTTATCTGTCCAGTCTCCTCCGTAATGCTGCCGACCAAGTTCAACAAACGTTTCGTGCGTTCCTTGCACAATTCCTTGCGACCCAATGTAGATCCATGAGCCGGCCGTCATTTGCCCGTACATCATCAACCCTTTCTTATCTAGCTCGTGAAAGTGATCCCATGTTGCCCATTTTGGAACCAGATTTGAATTTGCAATCAAAACGCGCGGTGCATCTTTATGAGTCCGTACAACTCCAACCGGTTTGCCTGATTGCACTAATAAAGTCTCATCTTCTTCAAGCGCCTTTAGTGCATTCAATATCCCATCGAAAGCTTCCCAGTTACGAGCCGCCTTACCAATTCCACCGTAAACCACAAGATCCTCTGGACGCTCGGCCACTTCCGGATCCAAATTGTTCTGAATCATTCGAAAAGCGGCTTCAATTTGCCAGTTTTTGCAGCTCAACTCCGAACCCCGTGGAGATCTCACAACTCTGACTTTCGACACTGAATTCATAGTGACTACATTATAAAGCCCCAAACGACTAAGAAGGTCGTTCGGGGCTAAGAAAAGGCATCAGCAAATCAACTCTTGACCGCTTCAACCGACAACCGAAGAGTCACTTCATCCGAAACTCCCGGCCCAGTTCCCAAGCCATAATTCATTCCAAAATCACTGCGCTTGATATTTACCGGCAATACCGTAACTCCAATAGCTTGCTTACCGCGAATATCAATTGGTCCATTCAGTTCAAATTCAAACTGAACTGACTTGGTCACCTCAAGCATAGTTAAGTTACCGATGGCAACGTAACCTTTTTCGGTTTGGGTCACACTGGTACTTACAAACTTCAATGTCGGATACTTCTCTGTATCAAAGAAGTCTTTTGTTCGCAAGTGATTATCTCTCGCCGGTACCGCCGTGTCCACCGATTTGGATTGAACCGTAAACTCCACTTTTGAATCAGTTACTTTCTCTTCATCTAAAGTGATCTTCCCGGCAAATTCATTGAACCGACCATGAACTTTGGCCAATCCCATATGACCAATTTCAAAGCTCACACTAGAATGAGCAGGATCAATCAAATATTCTCCTGGCTTAATTTCATTCGATGAGAACTCTCGAATATCGGCTACCGCAACCCCGGGATGTAACCCGACATACGCTACAAACATCATCGATAAACTTACAACAGATCCAATAAGTATTTTCATCATTTACAAATGATTCCTACGCCAAAAGCTGCTTTATTCTTCGGCGGCTAAAACCTGCTCAATTCTTTTGTCCGGCACTAACCAAATAATTGCAACGAACAAATAGATAACCAGCGATATCACCGGCATGAAATAGCTAGTAGCAATTCCAAGCCCATACATCAATAACGAAGTTTTTCCTTTCCAATCCTTACCAACAGCTTTCAAAAGAAGTGAATCTGGCCCTTCTGCATTGATACATACTTTTTCTAAAATGAAAAATGCAATGGCACACATAAGCAGAACTACTCCATAGACTGTAACTGTCGACTGTGCAAACGAGTTTTCGCCCATCCAACCAGTAACGAATGGAATTAGAGACAGCCAAAACAGAAGATGAAGATTTGACCACATAATTCCCCCTGTCGATTTCTTAACAGCATGAATCAAATGGTGATGATTATTCCAGTAGATTCCCAAATACAAAAAGCTAAGAATATAGCTTAAAAATGTTGGCCAGATGGAAAAAAGATCGCTCCAATTGCCGCCGTGTGGCACCTTCATTTCAAGCACCATAATCGTGATAATAATGGCGAGAACTCCATCACTAAATGCTTCTAACCTGTTTTTAATCATTTGTCATTCAATCCTACTGCCAAAACAGATTTCTAATCTTCAAAATCCATTTGTCTCAGAAAAATTCATCAATCGCTTGACTAAATGTTCAATACTCAATCTATCGTAAAATTTTAAACATGATATTGCCGGTAATTTGTTTTCTTACTTTAGCGCCATTCGCTGACCTAGATTCTTCTCCAAACCCACGAATCGGAATGCTCTGGTCTGCGCATGAAGGCAAAGGCGATTACTGGGAAAAAGCAAACAAATACTCGCTCGTTTTGGTTGGCCCAGATGCTCTTGGCTTAGAATGGCAGGCAAACAAATACCCTGCTCTCGCAACAAAATTGGAAACCGATACAACGAATCTGGCAAAGTTAAGAATCCAGAATTTTGGCAAACATAATCCTGCCTCTCAGCTTATTGTTGAAACCTATTTTTTTGAAGCCAATATTGGCGATTACCCTCCCGAAAGTCCATGGTGGTATCGAGATGAAAAGGGAAAGAAAGTTCAGTTCTGGGAAGGATGCTACAACATGGCTACGGATAACCCAGAGTACGTCCAGCATGTCGCAGATCGAATTGAAGCAATTGCTTCCATTTCTAATGGAGTCACCGGCACTTATCTCGACAATTTGCGATTCGACCAAAAGTCTGTAAACGGTTGGCAATTATTACTTAAAAAAATCAGAAACCGAAGACCAAACTTTTTTATCATGGTCAACGCTGGCTGGTCAAGTACAAATTTAGAATGGATTTCAAAGAGCATCAATGGCCTCATGTATGAAGATTCAGTCCACCACACTTCAGATGGTGATCAAGAGAAATTCTATGCAAGGCTTGCTCGTCACGACAGCCTCATGAAAAAACCCACGAGAAGTATTAATGAAGTTTTTGGAAAGCGATCGGATTTAGAAATGCCATGGCGAGAACTATATCGAACTCTGGTTTATACCGATGCTGCTTACCTGTACTCCGACAGCACATTCGGGCACAAACATAACTGGCGAGAAGAATGGAATCCACGCCTCGGACTAGCCCAAGAAAGCTTAAAAACACCGAACAAAAAGTTCCAATCGAGAAAATTCCAATATGGAACTGTTTTTTGGAATCCTACAAAATTTGAAATCAAAACTCCACTAACTCAAAAAATGATTGATCTCCGCTCTGGAAAAGCTCTGAAAATAATCACTCTTGCGCCCAATCATGGTGCAATTCTTCTCAATCAAAATTGAGAAATTGTGGCTGATTGCTCAAGCGGAATCTCAACCGTTTTTCCGGATCGTCGAGACTCCTCCGCATGGAATACAACCGCATGGGTCAATAAAGACGCCGCCGTATCCGTGGAAATTAAGCTCGGATCATTTTCCTCAACGGCTTTAATCAAGGCCCGCATCACTTCAGAATCAGCTCCTCCATGAGTACCGTCCTGAACTGGAATCTCAACTTTAGTTGCCAAATTCCCTTTCCAAAACTCCCAATATTCTATTGAGAGCTCATCAATTTTGGCCTGCAAATATCCTTTTGTGCCATGAACTCTAACGAAGCGACCACCAAATGGCGTGAATGCGGTAACGGTAAGAGTCGCCGTTGCCCCATTTTCAAAATTCATGGCTACTACTTGGTGGTCAACAACATCATTCCCTGCCTTAAAAACGCATCGCCCGTAATTACTCACCCGCAGGGCATCTATAGCTTGTTGTCTTGGCAATTTATCAAAGCCCGCATAGTGCGCCCATCCGCCTTGCCGCAGATATATCTTTGAAGCATCGTATGGACATGCCTCGCTATGAGGACAACCCGATACACAAAAATCTGGAGCTCCATCAGGAGCATTCTCCGGCTTAAAATAACTCAATTCGCCATAGGAGCTAACACTCTTCACCCGATCCCCAACCATGTCAATCAAAATGTCAACGTCATGACAACTCTTTGCCAAAAGTAAAAATGTAGTTTCATATTCTTTCGACCAGTTGCCACGCACAAATGAGTGAGACATATGAATATGCTCAACCGCTTCAAGTTGATCGTAAGAAACAATCTCACCCAATACACCGCTTCGAATGATGTTTCTGACTTCTGCAAAAGCCGCATGATATCGAAGGCTGTGGCAAACGCTCACAATTCGACCAGTTTCTTTTCTGACTCGATCAATCTCTGTGCAATCTTCCAAGGTCACTGCCATAGGCTTTTCTAAAAGCATGTGATAACCAGCTCGCATGCCAATTACTGCAGATTGAATATGTTCATGATCCAAAGTTGTATTGATTAAAACATCTGCCAGTTTTGGGACGGCTAAACATTCTTGCCAAGTCGAAAAGCAATTCTCAACTGGGATTCCGTGTGCCTCGGCAACCAAAGCTCGCCGGGCAGGATCAGGTTCCGCTACGGCAACAACCGAACCAGGGCCGCATTCATTTGCCAACCACTCAGAAAACATTTGGCCTCGACCACCAGCCCCCAATATTACAAATTTTAGATTTGAAACCATACGATAATGCGTCTAACCTTGCCGAATAATACGTCGATTTACAAAAGCTAAAACAGACTTTTTAGACGAATGAAATAGTCAATCGTTTGAATTAACCAAACAACGATACTTTTTCGCATAATAAATCAATGGCTTCGATGTCGGCATCAAAAAAAGGTCTTCAAAACGAAATTGATCCATTGCTTACACTCTGGACAACAGTTTTCGATGTCCCAGAAGATGTCTTTCTCAATGTGTGGAATGCCATGCCACCAGAAGACCGATGCGTACTCTCCGCATATGAAAACTCAAATCTCATCTCTTCGGTTACTGTTTATAAATTTCAAGTTCAAAACGAAGAGGGAAACCTCATCACAATTGCCGGAATTGCAAATGTTGCCACCTTGCCCGAATCTCGTGGAAAAGGAATTTCTGGACAACTACTTCGGCAGGCCATCCAACAAATTCGTGAATGGCAGGTCAGTTTTTGCTTACTTTTCACCGGAATTCCAGAACTTTACGAAAAGTCTGGCTTCATCCAAATTCTTGAAAAGAATTTCGAGCTTAGAGAAAACCCACTGCCAAACTTAGAAATTGCTCCCACCTCCAATCCAGATTTCAAAGGAATACAAAATTGCTTTCAACACTTTTCATTGAAAGCAAGGTTTAGCACGGCCCGCTCTTCCCAGTGGTGGGAGTCAATGATTCTCCCGAGATTACACAAAAAAGTTGTCTTTCAAAACGAAAGCGCATATGTCGTGATCGATACTGAAGGCTCCGTTGCCACCATAATTGAGGCCTTTGGGGCCGAACAATCTTTATCGGAACTCATCGCCGGATCATATGCACATTTCAAATCAAATGGCATCAATCAAGTTTTCAGTCAAGTCCCAATCCCCAAAAACTTTCAAGTCATAAGTTGCGACCAAAACCAAGGAATGATGATATTGCCCATCGCAATGAATCTTTCCGAAGTGCAAAACTTAACTTCCGACGCTCAATCTCGATTTCTCCATCTCGATCACTTCTAAAAAATCATGCTCACAACTTTTCTTGCGGCCTCTCTCATTCTTAATTTGCCTACCCAAACCATTGATTGGAAATTCAAACCAAGTCCGGGCCCTCTCAACAATCCGTTGAAAGGATGGGTGCCCTTTGCCGATGAAGGCACAAACCTCAATCAACCCTATTCTGCTGTTTACTTCAATGTCAGTTGGCGAGAGTTAGAACCAATTCAAGGCAAATACGATTTCAAAAAATGGGAGAGTCAAAAGTGGAGTCTTGCCGCAGCCAAGGACAAGCACATTGTTTTTCGCGTTTACTTAGACTATCCCGGAACCCCAACCGGCGTGCCCCAATGGCTCCTCGATAAAGGTCTAAAAATGACCCCATATTCCGAGCATGGTGGCGGAAAATCTCCCGATTACTCTGATCCCCGACTCCAAAAAGCGTTGCTTTCGTTTGTAGATGCACTCGGCAATGAATACAATTCAAATCCACGAGTTGCATTCATCCAATTAGGAATGTTGGGATTTTGGGGGGAATGGCACACTTGGCCACATACGGAATGGTTTGCAACTCCAGAATTTCAGCAAACATTTATCAACCGAATGTTAAAAGCATTCCCAAACAAAAAGCTTCTGGCCCGAAACCCCGCAACGGAAGCTGGAAAATTTTCAACGATTGGTTTTCACGACGACATGATTCCTCAAGACACGCTTGGCCCTGATGAATGGATGTTTCTGCCAAGCATGAAAGCCGCCGGAAAAGATAACAATTGGAAGAAACACCCAACTGGAGGAGAAATGGTTCCCGGCGGCGCCTCTCAATACATGGGAACGGAATATGGACAAACCTTGGAAGCTGTTCGGCAAGCTCATTTTTCTTGGATGGGCCCATATTGCCCTGCTCTCACAAACTCTACAGACCCACAGTTTGTTGCCCGGTGCCAAGAGCTGGTTCGAAAAATGGGATATCAGTTCTATCTTCAAAACGCCAACATAAAATCTGACAAAAACAATTTCGTATTGACAATCAATGGATTTAATCAAGGCGTTGCTCCCTTTTACTATCCATGGCCCGTACAATTCGCTCTTTTCGATTCAAACTCCAAACTGGTCGAAACTCTCAATACAAAAATTGATTTAAGAGAGTGGCTACCCGGATCATTCCAAGTAAAAGAATCACTGAAAATCAACTTACCGACCGGAAAATATAGTCTGGGAATTGGCGTAATCGACCCTTATCTCAAGAAACCAAATATCGAATTCGCAAATGAATTATCAAGAATTGGCAATTGGCAGATTTTAGGTCAAATCAAAGTCGACTCTGGTCAAAGCCAATGAAAAACATCAAACGATTGACAGCAATTTCTTATGTCCATTCTTAAATACTTAGAGTTACAATCTTTAGGAACTTGGTCGAAAACTCTATTTCAGATTTTTGGCCCTCCAAAGACTCGAGGAAGAGCCATGGTAAATAAAAAACTTGCATTCACTTTAATTGAACTTCTTGTAGTAATAGCGATTATTGCTATTCTCGCTGCAATCCTTTTCCCTGTTTTCGCCCAAGCTAAAGTAGCCGCAAAGAAAACTCAAGACATTAGCAATATCAAGCAAATCGGTACCGCGATGCAAATCTACGTCACCGATTACGATGATAGACTTCCCATGGCGATCTTAAAAGATCCAATTCCAGTCAGTGTCGCCACCCCTCCCGACTACAACCAATTAGGAACCGACAAAGCATGGACTTGGACCGGTAGCCCAAGCGACCAAGCTCCAACGGAAATCTATTGGACATACGGGCAAACAACTTTCCCGTATCACAAGAACATGACCATTTTCAAAAGCCCAAATTCCCCTAACTCAGGCGGAAACCCAGGGCATGCAAATTATGGAGTTAACTGGAACATCATGGGAGTTCCCATCTGGGATCCGGCACACGCATGGCCACTCAGCACAACCGAAATTGACGGAGTAGCTGAAAAAGTTCTTCTCATCAATGGTGGAAACGTAATTCTTTATCAATACAACATGATTGATGTTGCAAGATGGGGCGGATTCGACTACATCGCTGGTGCGTGTCCAAACGGCGTCACAACCGCTGTCGGAGCAAATGGCGTGGATTGTCAATGGTATCAAACGGGTGGAGCCCCTTCATCCATTTTTTCAGATATTTCAAAGGGTCGCCACAACCAATCCGGAATAAACGTTGGCTATGCCGATAGTCATGCAAAATACTCTGCCTACAGTGCATTAGCCGCAAAGCAAGGTTCAGCATGGTGCCCAGCTGGCAGCACAGGTTGGGACTGCAATTAAACCAAAATGATAAAGAAACTGATCGTAATTTCCATTCTCGTGGGAGCAATTTCCGTTCTCACTGCTTGCGCTCCCGAGCCAAAGGTTGAAAATCCAACGGCAACACAATCGGGAATCAATGCAAACCCGGCGGCCAAAACCGCCGATCCATCGACTCAACCCACCGGAGAGTAATGCGCGAATATTGCGGGCCCAAAAAAAATGGGCTCGCATATTCTTTCAAAACCCTTCATTGATATCAACATAGATAAAACATATGAAGCAGATGGGCTCAAAAAAGTCATTTTGGAAAAAATACGGCACTGGCCTTCTCTTCATCTCGCCATGGCTAATTGGAACCTTAGTTTTCGTAGTCGGCCCATTTATCGCCAGTATCTACCTCTCTTTTACCAAATTTGATATCGTAAACCCTCCCGTCTGGGTTGGAAATGCAAACTATCAAACGCTCTTTACCAACGACCCACTGTTCTGGAAGTCGCTAAAAGTTACGCTCCTATACACTGTTCTTTCCGTTCCGCTTGCCATTTGTGCTGGAGTTACACTTGCTGTCATTCTTAACCAAAGAGTTCGTGGAGTTGGGCTATTTCGGGCAATCTTCTTTGTTCCTTCGGTCGTCCCAACCGTCGCCACTGCAGTCGTATTCATGTGGATTCTCAATCCAGAAATTGGCCTTGCAAACGGGATCCTCAAGCAGATAGGAATCACTGGCCCGGCATATCTTCAAAACCCCGATACTGCACTTTTAAGTTTGGTTGGAATGTCGCTCTGGTCAATTGGTGGAAGCATGGTGATCTATCTCGCCGGACTTAAAGATATCCCGGACTATCTCTATGAGGCTGCCGTCCTTGATGGTTGCTCTCCATGGCAAAGGTTTCGCAAAGTCACTCTTCCACTTCTCACCCCGGTCATCCTATTCAATCTAGTCATGGGTGTTATTGGCTCATTTCAATACTTCACCGAAGCTTTCGTCATGACCCAAGGTGGCCCCGAAGAATCAACAACGTTCTATGCGCTCTATCTTTTCCAAAAAGCCTGGCAGTTTCTCGACCTTGGTTATGCATCAGCCATGGCATGGATCTTATGTCTAATCGTCATCGCAATCACGTTTGTCATCGTAAAAGGACAAAGCAAATGGGTGCATTATCGTGAATAGTGCTAAAGTTCTACGATTCGGAATAGCCGGAATTTTATCAATTGCGCTTGCCGGCTTGCTCCTCAAACCTGCGCCCCAAACTGAGTTCTATCCCAATCGCGAAAAAGTTATTTTCTGGCATATGTGGTCCGGAGAATGGCAACCAATTGTAGAATCTGCTTGCCAAAGATTTAACAAATCTCAAACGAAATATGAAATCATTCCATTGGCAATTCCACCAACTGGAGCCGATACGAAATTTTTACTGACCGCAGCTGGAGGAAAAGCCCCCGACCTCGTCAGCCAATGGATGCCCGTCAAGGGTGCCTGGACCGACAAGGGCCTCCTCACTCCCATTGAGGAAGTCATGACACCTCAAGAAAAGACTAGATTTCTGGCCGAAGCCTATCCAATCATAAAAAAACAATCCTATGAGGATGGAAAAATCATGGCCGCGGTTGCCAGCATTGATGTTTATGCGCTTTATGTTAGAACTGACCAACTCAAAGCTGCTGGTTACTCGCTGAGTGATATCCCAAAAACACTTGAAAAATTTATAGTTTGGAGCCGAAAATTTGACAAAAAGAATAATGAAGGTGGCTTGTCCAGAATTGGATTTCTCCCTCAATATGGCGATCGATATGTCGCTCTGTTTCAGGGAAACTTTGGCACAGACCAAAATCCAGAACTAGATAACCCCATCAATAGAAAGGCATTCACTTTTGTCTCCGAACAAAACAAAATCATTGGCTACGACAAAGTCCAAAGGTTTATCTCCTCGCAAGCCGCAGATGCCGGAATCAATGCGCCATTGTTGGTCGGAAACTTCACAATGATTTTAGATGGTCAATGGCGAGTCAAGCAAGCAAAAGATTTTGCCCCAAATCTAGATTACGCTGTCGTTCCAATGCCAAACCCCGAAGGTATTCCTGGCCCCGCAAGTATGACCAGCGCAAACTACTTAATGATTCCAAAAGCCGCCCAAAACAAAAAAGGAGCTTGGGAATTCATTAAGTTCTGGATCGGCTTCGATGACCCCGAAGCCGGAGCGCAAAATATGGCAGAAATGGGTTGGCTGCCGTATTCGGAAAAGGTTGCAAACAGCAAAACTTATCAAAAGTATCTAAAAGATTATCCAGAATTCGCAACATTTGTAGACCTCATGAAAAGTCCTTACTTGGCAACTCCCCCCAGCGGACCATTTCAAGCATTCGTCAGCGATCAGTTATGGAAAGTCGATGAGTCCGTCACTCGTGGCAATGAAACCGCTACTCTGGCACTAGAAAAAGCACAAAAGGCTATTGATATCGAAATCCAACGACAAAGGAAACTCGGAAATGGAAGCTAATACCGGCCCATTTAGAATTCGCGCCGGAAAGAAAATCTTGATCTACGCAATCTTGATTTTATTAAGCATCCCTGCACTTTTACCGATGCTTTGGATGATTTCAACATCTTTCAAGTCAGATGCCCAAGTTTTTGCCGTCGGCGGAGAATCTGCTCCTCCCGTGACACTTGGTTCTCTGATTCCAAACCCAATCGATGTTTCCAATTATCCAAAGGCGCTAGAAGCCGTTCCGTTTCACGTCTATCTCAGAAACACGATTTTCCTCGTTCTCATCACAATTCTTGGTGCAATCGCAAGTTCTGCAATCGTCGCCCATGGCTTTGCAAGATGCAACATTCCCACCAAAAACGTACTATTTCTGTTTATGCTGTCCACGATGGCTTTACCAACTCAAGTGACAATGGTGCCAACATTTAGTCTCTTTAGTTATCTGGGATGGTATGGCACTTATCTCCCGCTTATTGTCCCCGCGTTTTTCGGAATTCCCTATTTCATTTTTCTCCTAACCCAGTTCATGAAATCCTTGCCAAACGATCTCTACGAGGCCGGACGAGTTGACGGTATGTCGGAATGGAAGCTATTTCTAATGGTTACTTTGCCCCTCAGCAAACCAGCCCTCGCCACTTGCGCACTTTTTCAATTTGTTTGGACATGGAACGACTTCTTAGGCCCCCTGCTCTATCTCAGCAATCCCAATCAATACACCGTTGCCTACGGGCTTCAGCAGTTTCTAAGCCGGAATGGTGGGCAATGGACGATGCTAATGGCCGCCTCAACCATCTTTGTCCTACCCGTTTTCTTTGTTTTCCTTCTTGCACAAAAAACATTTGTGCAAGGAATTGCAACCACTGGCGGGAAAAACTAATCCTGACTTGCTCGCCCGCAACTACCCCGTTCAATCACCATGATTGGCGTACTTATTACTTCTTGCTCTGCACCAGATTCCCCATTAATTAAGCCAAACAATCTTTCCAATCCTCGCATCCCTTGCTGAATACTTGGCATTCGAATTGTAGTCGCCTGTGGAGTGCTCCATTCCGCCATTTCCGAATCGTGGTAACCAATAACACTAATCTCTTCCGGGACTTTGACTCCAAACTCCGTCAATCCTTGAATCAGTCTCATTGCCGTAACCAGGCTGCCCGTAGCAATAGCCGTTGGTCGTGGCTCCATTGATAAAATCTCTTTCAGTGCTTGGTTGGCATCGGATCCATCAAATCGACAATGTGTAATATGCGATTCAAGGATCGGAGCACCAGTTGCCGCACAGCGAGCGCAAAACGATTCCAAACAAAAAACCGAAGCTTCACTTTCTGGATGTACTGCGACAAATGCAATACGAGAATGACCTAATCCACGTAGATAGCTAGCTTGCACAGAAAAACCAGCTTCATCATCTAGTACTACAGAATGCACATCTGATCCGCTATGCCGATTCAAAGTCACAACCGGAACCTTTGCTTTCGATGCTTCTTCAAGAAAGTCATTTCCCGGAAGGTCATCCGCCAACAAAATGCCATCGACCCGACCTTGCATAACCAAACTCAATAAAGGTTGTGACCCATCTTGTTCCGGATATTTATACGCAAATAAAGCAACTCCCAACTTCTGGGCCGCCAATTCCGCTCCTTCGGCTAATGCCTGGTAAACCGGACTGTCCAGCCTAGGAAACGCAAAAGCAAGGGCTCCAGACCGACGAGTTCGCAAGGCACGGGCCTGTAAATTTGGTCGATAACCAAGCTCCGTTGCCGCCCGCATGATCCGTTCCCTCGCTTCATCTGATGCATGAATATTGCCACCCTGAAGAACTTTCGAAACAGTAGAGATATCATATCCCGCCAAATGAGCAACATCTTTTAATCGAACCATTTTCCCAACCTGCTCCATTATACGAAGACCTCGAGTCAAAACAGAGCAATCAATTGAAAGTCAAACGCTTGACCAAAAGTTTTTTAAAGACAGATAACAGATAAACCAAAGAGTCAGAGTTTTGAATGAAAAAATAATTCCTATTCATCCGTCTCTAATCCGGAACCCTAACTAATGTTATCGCTAGAGAGAATTGAAGTCCTTTTAATCATTGCGGCTGTTGTTGCATTATTTGCACGAAGATTAAAACTTCCCTATACGGTTGGGCTAGTTCTAGCAGGTGGGTTAATGGGTGGCATCGGACTTCTTCAAGGCTACACGCTCACAAAGGATCTCATTTTTCGAATTCTCTTACCGCCTCTAGTTTTTGAAGCTGCATTTTTCTTACCATGGAAGGAACTTCGCCAAAACTTGACTCCAGTTCTAATCCTTGCATCAATTGGCGTCGGCTTTTCGGCTCTAATTGTTGGCCTAAGCATGAATCTAGTTGGTGGTTGGGCTATAACTTCTGCTCTCATTTTTGGAGCACTCATCGCCGCTACTGACCCCGTATCGGTTATCGCTCTGTTCAAAGAAATGAAAGTTCACGGCAGACTGCGCCTCCTGGTAGAAGCCGAAAGCTTGTTTAACGATGGCTTTGCGGCTGTGTTTTTTAGCATTCTCGCCATGATGATCGCCGGAGTACAACTGACCCCGGGCATTGCGGCCATGGGATTGATTCGAGAAGTTGGAGGCGGAGTGCTTTGCGGAGCAATTGTGGCCGGTGCCGCTTTATACCTTGCCGGCCGAACCGATGACCATCTAGTAGAACTGACCTTCACAACGATTGCAGCTTTCGGTTCTTTCCTTTTAGCAGAACACTTCCATGCTTCTGGTGTACTTGCCGTTCTCGTCGCTGGGCTCATGATCGGAAACATGGGCGATCTTGGAGCGATCACCGACCGGGGAAGAGAGGCAGTCGGTGCATTTTGGGAATTCATGGCATTCCTTGCCAACTCAATCGTATTCTTGCTCATTGGCGTACAAGAACAAGCGATTTCAAAAGGATTGATCCAGCATTGGAATCTTGTCTTGCTAGCAATAGGCGCATCTCTTCTTGGAAGAGCCGTTTCGGTCTACGGAATTGCTGCAATTTTTGGAAAAACTGGCCACAAAATTAATCTGTCTCACCAACACGTTCTGTTTTGGGGCGGATTAAAAGGTGCCCTCGCCCTGGCCCTCGCTTATGGACTTCCTGAAAAAACCGAGCACAGAAGCGAAATCATAGCTGTGGCTTTTGGTGTTGTCGCCTTTTCCGTTTTAGTGCAAGGTCTCACCATGACGCCACTAATGAGAAAACTAAATTTACTTCCTGACCAAACTTCACTCACCCCAAAAGCATAGAATTTGCACTCAAAACCTTGGTATCGTTCCTTCGTGATTTCCCCAAAGTGCTTTTACGCCTGGACTATTGCAACTTGCATGTTTGCTCCCCTGGTCTCCCATGCCAACATCACTCCAATTCCCCAATTCAGCACATACGGCAAACTCATTCAATTCGAATCAAAAGTTTCATTTTCCAGTCTAAATCAACAGCAATCAAGCATCGTACAAGCATTTCTAAAAGATTGGAAGTTCACAAACACAAGTTCAGGAATTCGCATCAATTTGCGCCACAATTCATCTCTCGGCCCTGAAGAGTACAAGCTCAATATCAATCAAGAAATCGTGGTGGAATATTCCACCAAAACTGGCTTGGCTTGGGCTCTCCATTCACTTGGCCAAGAGCTCAGTTCCTCGCCAAGAACAGCTCAGATAAAAGACGCTCCAAACTCTGATTTCAGATGCGTCATGATTGACGTTGCTCGTCGTTACCACTCACCTTCAACCCTTCGAAACCTCATTCGAAGTGCCCAGGCTGGAAAAGTTCGATACATGCAGCTGCATTTAACAGACGATCAAAACTGGATGTTTCCAACAACAGTTTTTGAGGGAGTCGATAAAAACAACACTCACAAAAAACCGACCTACACTCGACAAGAACTCAAAGAGCTACAAGAATTTGCTGAAGCCAGAGGTGTGACTTTGTTTCCAGAAATCGATCTTCCCGGGCACAATACGCTTCTCGTCAAACACAATCCAGAACTGTTTCGAATCGAAGGTTCAGAATCAACAAACTGTATTGATTTCGCATCTGAAGAAGTTCGAACCCAGATCAACACACTCATAAATGAAGTTGCCGAGGTGTTTCCAAATGCGCCATATATTCACTTAGGTGGAGATGAAGCTTGGTATCCAAATACAGACAAAGATCCCGACTTTATCGCGGCTACCAAAAGAATCGGCAATAACTCAACCGCCAGCGAAGTCTTTATTGACTTTATCGCCGAAGTCTCAAATCAGATTTTAAAACACGGCAAAACTCCAATCATTTGGGAAGGCTTTCACGCCAGCGAATTTGCAAAAGAAAACATTCCAAAAGAAGCTATTATCGTCGCGTGGGAAGGCCCATACTATCCGGCAAACAAACTCATCCCCGATGGCTATAAAGTCATCAATGCCGGATGGGATCCAAATTACGTCGTTAACCACTACCCCTATGATAGTTTCACCCTTGCTCCATTAGAACGGCTTTACAATCGGTCTCAGCAAAAATTTGGCGTCGTCGAATGGACATTTTTCCAAGAAAGAGAATTTGAATTCCCGCCTTCAAAAAATCTCCTCGGATCACTCATGTGTTGGTGGGAAGGACATGAATGGAATGCTCAAAAGTACTTATCTCCTAGGATCATCACCTTTGGTGCGAACCTTTGGAATCCTAAATCTGAATCGAATTACAGCCGGTACTTACCTCGCCTTCAAAAAGCTCAAAGCAATATCAAAGCGCAATCATTTCCCTTTCAAATCAAATCTCAGCAAATCAAAGACATGAGCATCGGACAGTTCGAAAACTCAGCTGAAGTCATCATCGAATCCAATGACAGATCCATGGAATTTGCTGTACGATTAGATGGCGAAACTCCTACGTCTTCCGATTTAACGCCATCAAAAAGATTCAGTATTACTTCAAGCTCAATCCTAACGATTCAAGCGTTCAAAAATGGAATTCCAATTGGAGAAACTCAGTTCACTCCTCTGCATAAGATCACCATCGTGCCAAATCTGGCGTTAGGTTGCAAAGTGACAACAACTACCGAAGGCGACCCTCAGTTTTCGGCAAGTTGCATCACCGATGGTGTCGCTGATCAACTAAGCGCATTTTGGCTGGCTTACCCTAACCCCCAAGAAGCCACCATCGATCTAAAATCGGTGCAGTCAATCAGCCAGATTGATGTAGTCGCGTTTTGGATCACCGGCGCAGTTTATAAATACAAAATTTTCAGCAGCAAAGATGGTAAAAACTGGACTGAAATTGTGGATGCTTCTGAACAAGATAAGCCTTCAACTTCGGCTGGTTACAGTCACAGAGTTCCTGTACAAGAAGCAAAATTCATTAAGTTTCAAACGATCGGAACGACAATGTTTCCATCCACAGTAACCCGAATCAACGAAATTAGAGTGTTCTAAAGCTCCAATACTTAAATAGTGAAAAGGATTGAACGTTTAGTTCATCTGAGGCTATACACGTGTAGAATATCGGGCAATGTTCTTGGCTTCCGCTCTGATTCTGGCCACTGCTCCCTTCGGTCACGACTATGTGATTTCATCCGATGGTGCATGGTGTTGGTTTGCCGATCCTCGAGCAATTTGGTACCGAGGAAATATTGCAGCCGGAAGCGTATCCTCGACTGGAGATATCAACGTCGACATCTTCAACCCCAAAGATAACAGTTCATCAACCTACACTATTGCTCCCAAATTTGAAAAAGATGATCACGATAATCCGGCATTGATTGAATTACCAAATGGTCAAATCGCTGCCTTTTATAGTAAGCACACCGGCCCCGACCTCTACATGACGGTCGGAACAACAATGAATGAATCCATTGACTGGACTGAATCAAAAAAAATCAATCCTAATGATCCAAATTACACCGGGCCAAAAGGAGCGATCAATTCCTACACCTATCCAAATCCACAATTACTCAGCCAAGAAAAAAACCGCCTCTTTCTCTTTTGGCGAGGAATGAATTGGAAGCCTACTTTTTCATTTTCCGATGACCTTGGCAAAACCTGGTCAACGGGCAAAATTCTTGTCAGTCCAAAGTCAGAAGACTCGTACAACCGGCCCTACACAAAGATTTCCGGTGACGGAAAATCTCAAATAAACATTGCTTTTACCGATGGTCATCCGAGAAATGAGCCGACCAACTCCATCTACTTCCTCAAGTACGAAAAAGGAAACTTTCGCTCGGCTACAAACGATCAAATTGCAACCATCAAACAGTTACCAATCGAACCTCAAAAAGCCGATGTCGTTTACGATGGAAAAGTAGAAAACATGCGATCCTGGATCTGGGATGTTGCCCAAACAAAAAATGGAAATCCCGTGATTGCTTACAGCCGAATGCCAAAAGAAACCGAGCACTATTACCGGTATGTCTGGCACAATGGCAAACGATGGATCGACCGCCCTATCGTTTTTGGCGGAAAATGGTTCCCCCAAACGCCAGAAGGCAAAACCGAACAAGAACCGCATTACTCTGGCGGAGTCGTAATAGACCACAACGATCCCAGATTTGTCTATCTCAGCCGACCAATCAACGGAAAATTTGAAATCGAACGATGGTTCACCCCCGACGGAGGAGATAGCTGGAGTCATGTCGCCATCACCGGAAACAGCAAACATGACAGCGTTCGCCCCTTCGGGATTCGAGGTGAAAAACCAAGCGAACAATCTCCAAATGTCTTGTGGATGAACTTTACAAAGTACATCCATTACACAAATTTCACTTCAACAATCCAGGCGGCCAAAGAAGACTTTCGACCATTCCCCGCAAACGATCCAATGAGATCCGCCGATGCCGTATTCCGCTGGGTGCGAAGTAACCCAAGTCCGTATCCAGTTTACGAATGGATGATTGCGCCATTGCTTTCCGGAGTTTTGGAATATGGCGAAACTACTCAAAACCAAGAAGCCATTGATTGGGTAAGGCAGCAGGGCCAAAAAATCAACTATTCCATGGGTCCAAGAAAAGCAATGGCAGATGACGTTGCCGTCGCACAAGCTTTTTTAAGGCTCTATCAACTCGATAAGAATCCTGCTCAGCTTCAACCTGCAAAAACTTGGATTGATGGCTTTGTTGCCATGCCCCACACTCGATCTCTAGAGTGGAAAGATAACGTCTACCAGGAAGAAATGGCATGGTGCGATTCTCTATACATGGCCCCTCCAGCGATGGCTCAACTCTCAGCTATTACCGGAGACCAAAGTTATGTCGATAAAATGTCGAAACTCTGGTGGAAGACCAGCGACTACTTATATGATCCCGCCGAAAACCTCTACTTCAGAGACTCTCGGTACTTCAACCAAAAAGAAGCAAATGGTAATAAAGTGTTCTGGTCGCGTGGCAACGGATGGGTTCTTGCCGGGCTGGCCAGAGTGCTTCAACACTTGCCCAGCAACCATCCCGATCGACCAAAATTCATTAAGCAATTCCAAGAAATGTCGATGACTCTAGCCATGCTGCAAACTCAAGATGGAACCTGGCATGCTAGCCTTTTAGATCCAGATTCCTACCCAACACCAGAAACAAGCGGAACCGGATTCTTTATCTATGCCATGGCCTGGGGCGTCAACAATGGAATTCTAGAGCGAGAATCATTTGAAGTTACGATCAATCGCGGATTTAAGGCCCTCAGCGACGCCATCGATCCATCCGGAAGAGTCTCCTGGATACAACCCGTCGGCGCAGACCCTAAATCCGTCAAAGCATCAGATACCGATACGTACGGGGTAGGTGCTTTTCTCTTAGCTGCTTGCGAATTAAAAAAATTCCAAAGTAAAAAATAACAATTTCAATATAGGACTAAAATAGTAGTTATCAAATATGGTATGTTCATCCCACTAAATAACCAGACGATTTGAAAAAAAGAATGGCAAATCATACTCAAACCATTAAGCTTTCCATAGAAGTTGATGCACCTAATTCAACCGTCTGGAATATCCTAACTTCTCCAGATTCATTTAAAATATGGGGAGAAAACTTTATGCCTGGCTCCTTCTTCGAAGGCCATTATGCACTAGGAGAAACAATCAAGTTCATGTGTTATTCAAAAGGAGAACTGATTGGAATGGCCGTAAAAATCAGCGAATACGAACTCAATAGATCACTCAAAACTGAATGTCTAGGGCTCATCGAAAATGGACAAATCGTCACAGAAGGTGAAGAAAGCCAACTCTGGAAAGGCCTAATCGAATCGTACAAAGTCTCCAGAAACAATGATAAGTCTTGTTTATCAATTGAAATCGAATCTCCATTAGAAGCCTATGATGAATTCCTATTGGGTTGGACAAAATCCTTAAAGACAATCAAAGACTTAGCTGAATCCAAAGCCTGAAACAAGCTAAAAGCGAGTAAACATCACAATGAACGAAATAGAATTGGTAAAAGAAGAATTGATTCGCAACAAAGATCGAATGCAATCCTTGCTCCAAGAAACTCCCGATGATCGCCTCCATTGGAAGCCCTCACCAACATCAAGATCAATTGTCGAAATCGTTGCTCATTCTGCCAACGCCCTAGATAATATCTGTTCACAAATGTCCGGGACAACTTTTGATATTCCAACAAGTTTCGAGGCAAACAAAGTCTTCCTAGACCATGATTCTCAATTCGAAAGCCGAGTGCAAGTCCGAGACTATTTAGATGAAAAATGCAACAAATATGTCTCTTCGTTAGACTTACTTCGACCAGAAGATCTCGACAGAATGGTCACTTTACCATTCAAACTTGGCCAAGCTCCATTAGGATTCTTTATGACAATGGGAAGCCTCCACACCCTCGGCCATATCGCTCAAATCGAATATATCCAAACAATCTACGGCGATCAATCTTGGCACACGGGTTTCTAATCCAAAGTTCCATTCTCAAGGCATGTAATCATCATAATTCTTAAGTACATCAAACTCAAACAACTGTATAATCTTGCACATGTCAAGATGTGTTGTTATCACTGGTTGTAGTTCAGGATTTGGACGCGACGCCGCCATTCGATTCGCTCGTAATGGAGACTCTGTCGTTGCAACTATGCGAAACATTAACGGGAAAAACAGCGAAAATGCAAGCTTTCTCACCGAACTTTCGAGTAAAGAAAATCTCCAATTACGAGTCGTCGAACTAGATGTTGCCTCAACAGATTCCGTCGAATCTGCCGCCAAAAACATTCTGCAAACTGAAGGCACTCCAGATATCGTCATCAATAACGCTGGCGTCATGTACCTTGGATTAGCAGAAGCCTACACCGATCAAGAATTCACAAACCAGCTCGATGTCAACGTGATTGGAGTTCATCGCGTCAATCGTGCGTTTCTCCCGGCCATGCGTAAAAATGGCAAAGGGCTATTCATCAATGTCACTTCGGTCGCCGGCCGACTCTCTGGTCCAACATTTGGAATCTATTGCGCTAGCAAATGGGCTCTCGAAGCCTATTCCTTGGCTCTCCGGCAAGAACTAGCAACCAGCGGGATCGATGTTGTCGTTGTCGAGCCCGGCCCATTCAGAACCGAGCTATTTGGACAAGCCCCTGCTCCTAAAGACTCGGACAATCGAACCGAATCCTATCCCGAAAGCCTACTCTCTGCCGTAGCGGCAATGGGTGGCAATTTTGAAACGATGCTCACCGATACTTCCCTCCCCAACGACCCCGAACTTGTCGTGGATGCTTTCATAAATCTTGCCAATTCCACCCCCGGTTCCCGCCCATTCCGGACTCCCGTCGGCCTAGATTTCGGAGTCGCAGAATATAACAAATCCGCTGCCGAATTCGACGCTCAAGTCGCCGAAGGAATGGGAATCAGCGAAATCGCTTACATAAAGAACTGAGCTATTCAAATCGCAATCAGTTCTTATCAGCCATTAGAGACGTGCTGAAAACGCCAATTTTGCTACGTCTCTAATGGCTTCAGCCCGTATCTTAGCCTCTGCCCGAGAATCCCCAACTAAAGCGACAATAACTATCCAGTCACCTTTTGAGTTTCGAACAAAGCCAACATCATTCGTTGCCGCCGCGACTCCTTTGTGTGAAGAACTCGTACCCGTCTTATGTCCAAGTTTCCACCCGTTCGCAATACCCGCCGGCAGTCGATCTGCCCCCGTCTTAGTTTGCTCCATAACTCCGAGCAAGTATTTCGTGGATTCCGCAGAAAGTAACTTTCCAGTTACAAGCTTTTGCAAAAGTTTGGCCATTGCCGCTGGAGTCGTAGTATCTCGAGGATCTTTTTGATAACGTTGATATGACAAATCTAATTGAGATTCTGGAATCCGGTCAATATCAGCCTGAAGCTTTTTCTCATCAATGTACTCTGCCTTCCATGAAATTCCAAGGATATTCGTTTGCAAATCCCTTTCTTCCCTATCAACGCTCAACTCATCAATCTGATTCTTCTTCAAAAATGCATTGACTACCGAAGTTCCACCCATTTGCCGAATCAAAAAATCTCCACTTGCACTACAGCTTTCCGTAACTGTTAGCTCAATACATTGTTCTAAAGTAACAGACATTTGATCTTTCTTCCCTAACTGATCTGCTATCGGCTGAAAAAACAAACTCAAATCTGAACGTTTAAAAACAAACTTTTCCTCCAGTTTCCATCGACCTTGGTCGACTTGATCGAGTGCCGCCATGGCAACCATCAATTTCATGACACTTTGAAGCGAAAACCGCTCATTTTTCTTCGAATAATAGCTAACTGATGGGGTTACTATCGCAGCACCTAGCCGACCTTTCACCGTTTTTTCAATCTCGGCAAGCCGATTTTCAATTGGCAATATCTCAAATCTATGAAATGCCAACAACGCAACAAATAGAATCATCCTATCCTCAAAATACCATAAATCAAGAACAACTAAAGTGCAGAATTCCTTCTATTTTCTTCAGAAAGTTACAATTGTGTGATAGGTTAAACATATAAAACATTGCCGTAAACTAACTTGTTAAATCAGTTGATTTGATTAATTATCATTAGTCAAACTTCTCCAAAAACTCCATCTACTTCTGCAATCCCTCAAGTAACAAGTCCAAGTGGTCAAACGTGCCGCCCCACCCACCGCTCAAACTCTGAATCATGCCTTCAAACGCCTTCAAAGCCACGGGATCTGACCCCAGCGCCGTCATTTCTAAAGTGACAAGAGTGCCCTCCTCTACATCCGAAAATTGAAATCTTGCGAATGTTTCCAATGGCCAATCCGGAGCCATGAGATGCTGAGTAATTCCACATCCTTCATCAGAAAACGAAATGTGGTTAGCAATCAATTCCTGTTCAACAATCTCTCGATATATCCATCTCCCCCAAAACGATTCACCCTTCGCAGGAATGATCTCGTAGTGATAAATTCCTCCTTCTCTAAAATCCAAAGTACATCGCCCGGGCTTCATTCCCGCCGGAGACATCCACTGACCAAGATGCTTCGCATGGCTAAAAGTATCCCAAACGAGGTGACGACGTGCTTTGAACACCCGATTAATTCGAAAGATTTCTTGATTCATATTTTTTCTCCAGTCTGAATTTCCTCTAAATAAACTTCGAGTTGATCAAAGCAAGTTTCCCAATGATTCCGGTACTGTTCAACCCAACTGTTCACCTCCGCCAAAGGCAAAGCATTCAGCTTTCGGGGTCTACTCTGTCCAATTCGATTGATCTCCACAAGCCCGGCCACCTCTAATACTTTCAGGTGCTTGATAACTGCCGGTTCACTCATGTCAAACGGCTTCGCAATTTCTCCCACTGGTAGCGGCCCAACCGCAAGCGCAAGAAGTATTGCCCTTCGAGTTGGGTCAGCAAGTGCAAAAAAAACTTGACTAAGATTATCAGATGCCATAAATAACCAATCAATTATATAACTATTAAGTAATATATCGATAGCCCATTTCTCATCTTCATAGCCAAAATTGGATAATCAGTCCACTAATGAAGATCAAAAAAGTTCATGCACAAAGACCACATAATTTTATTTCTGTGCAAGATCTCTAGATACAAATTGCTCAAATCAAAGTTCACTATTCAAACTCTATGGGGAAATTGAGCCCGCACATGATTTCTAAAAATTTTGTCAGAAATCACATTAATCGGAACGGAGATCAGCAGAAGTGAACAAGCACTTTCATAATTCGTTTTAGCCATCAATGCAATCGATCGATAGCGTAAGAGTCACCCATTTGCTCAATCGTTTTGGTCTTGGTGCCAGCAAAGAGGATCTGGCGCAATATGGTGGCGGTACATGGCAAGAGGCCGTCGAAAAGTTGCTTAACGACACTCGTCCAGAGGTCGAAGTGAAAATAGCGGAATCATTCTTCGACCCAAGTAATCCCGGACTTCAGCGGATGTCCCAACTTCAGGGACATTGGTATCGCAGATTAATCATCACCAATCGGCCTCTGCAACATCGCATGTTGCTTTTCTGGCATGATCATTTCGCAACAAGTAGTTCAAAGGTCAGAAATGCACAAGCCATGCTTGGCCATATGGACATGCTATACGAAAATGCCCTGGGCCAGTTTCGGACGTTGCTCGGCGCGATGAGCAAAGATCCCGCTATGATCATTTGGCTGGATCTGCAAGACAACACCAAGGACACTCCAAATGAGAACTTCGCGCGTGAGCTTCTTGAACTCTTCACGTTGGGCGTGGACAATTACTACACCGAGAGCGATATTCGAGAAGTCTCACGCGCCTTTACCGGTTGGCAATATAGCCAGTCTCGAAGAAGGGGTAACCGATCCATGCAATTCGCAATAAGAGAAGACACGCATGATTTCGGAAAAAAGACTATTCTCGGTCAAGTAGGAAATCATGATGGTGATGACTGCCTAGATATCTTATGCAAGCACCCAGGAACAGCCAGATACATCGCCAAAAAGGCATGGGAGTATTTTGCATATGAAGAAGTTGAGAAAGAAGTATTAGACCGCATCACTCGAGCTTTTGCGGAATCTGGATTAAACGTGAAGTCGCTTTTACGCGCTATCATGACCGATGAACAGTTCTACAGCGAGCGCGCTGTCGGCACCCGCATTAAGAGTCCGGTGGATTTTTGCGTAGGCACGGCACGTGCAATTGGAGTCCAAAAGTTAGAAAGAGCTGATGCTTCCCGCCCAGTTCCATTTGGTAGCTTGCTCAAAGTTGCTACAAGAGATATGGGAATGTCACTTTTGGAGCCACCTGATGTAAGCGGATGGCCATCTGGACCCGATTGGATCACATCCGCAACCGTAACAAAGCGAATCGCGTGGGCAAAGCTTCTCTTCTTAGGTGAACAACAGTCACTAACCCGTAATCGCCGGCAAGCTCCTCCTTTTTCCGCTCGGGAGTTTTTCAATGCGACAACTCCGGCAGAACTCGGCAAAGAGCTTATCCAGGCTTTCGGAGCGAATCCTTCCCCAACTCAAGAAAAGGTGGTTATTGCTGCAGCAGTAAAGGATTCAAGTGGCCAACTAACCAATCAGAATTTTAATGAAGTGGCAGCTTCGGCGGCTACCGCTCTCTTCGCCCTCCCGTCCTTTCAGTTGCATTAACTGGGGAGCAAATTTGCTCAAAACTGGTTCCCAAAAACTTGACTGTAAATTCAGATTTCAAGTCTGAGTTAATCGCGAAAAATCCCTTTGAAGGTCAATACATGAGTTTGATAGAAAGACTCTAAAAAACACCTCTCCAACTTTTTGCCGACAACTTGAGTGAATTGTAATATTCAAAATCTGGCGGCCCCCGAGGGAATCGAACCCCCGACGCCCTCCTTAGGACACAGATTTTTTAGGTTCAATGAACTAGAGCCAAAGTCTCACGTTGAACCTATGTGTCTCCCTCAGTTTCTCCTATTTGAGAGACCATTGAGAGACTAACCGAACCTGGAAGTGGAGATATGTGGCATATTCGGTCAGCTTTGAGTGCCATTCGGCAAAGTAGTCGTTTTTGGAGCCAAATTTATACTTGGGAGGGAAACTGAATCAGTTTAGGAGTACCTTGGATTATGAAGCGATTATCACGTAAAGAGATTCGGGCGGAGATTGAAACGATGGAAGCCTCCAATAAGTAGCAACTCATTCGGAAACCCAGCGATAACACGGCGGAACTAACTCTTAAAGTTTCCAGCCAACGCATTCGCAGGCAAGGATCTAACTAATGGGAGAAAAAAACCTAAAGAGAAGTTCTCTGGAATCAGCGACGCGTACATGGCAAAGTCAAAGCAACGCAAAGCCGACCAACCGCCGACATCTAGTGGTGGCGACAGCAAATTTAAACGGATTGAGTAGAGCCAACGCTGTGGCCAGATATAAGTAATGGCCCCACTACTGCTGATAACTGGCGATATTCCGGTATGTTGATATGTGAGTATTTTCAACCCCAACTTAAACTCTTCTGCGCCATACTCAAAGATTGCCATTGTTGGGACTTTTCCTCCAACTCGATGTGGCATTGCGACTTTTACCGCCGATCTTAGCATGGCGATTCGGAGTGCTCAACCCGATGCTGAGGTGAACATTTTTGTCATTAAGGAGCATCCCGAAGCGATTTATTCTGAAGCAATTCGGTTTGAAATTAGGGAGCAGAATCAAGAGTCTTACATAGAGGCAGCGAAGATCGTGAATTCTGAAAATTACGATGCTGTCTCTATCCAGCATGAGTATGGAATTTTTGGGGGGCTTGCTGGCTCATTCCTCCTCGATTTTGTTTGGCATGTCAATGTGCCGATCATAACGACACTTCATACGGTGCTTGATAAGCCATCGCTGACTCAAAAATTAGTACTTGAAGCCTTGCTGGATCGATCGGAGAGGATTGTTGTAATGAGTAAAAAAGCAGTTGAACTTTTGATTCGGGTGCATGGAATTGACAGCTCAAAAATTGACGTCATTCCACACGGAATCCCCGTTGTTCCAGAATCATCGGAGCAGCGATTTCGGCTTGGAATCTCAAGTGACTCGCCCATGATTTTGACATTTGGGCTGTTATCGCCCGATAAAGGAATCCAATTTGTCATCGAGGCACTGCCAGAGATTCTTCTGGTTCATCCGGGCGCAACTTACGCCATTGTCGGCGCGACGCATCCTCATGTTTTTGCTTCCTTCGGAGAACAGTATCGTGAGTCATTGGTGAAACTCGCAAATGACTTGGGGGTTAAAGAAAACGTTGTCTTCATCGATGAGTTTGTTCCGGTAGAGGATCTTGTGGGATATCTGTCAGCCATGGATATTTATGTGACCCCGTATCTCAAGCCGAATCAGATAACTTCTGGAACGTTAGCGTATGCAATCGGCGCTGGCAAGGCAGTCATTTCGACTCCCTACTGGTATGCCGAAGAACTCTTGGCCGACGGAGTCGGCAAGATTGTTCCTTTCCGTGATTCATCGAAAATTGCAGAAGCAGTGATTGAGATTGAAGGGGATCCGGTTGCCCGTAGCGAAATGGGGGCAAGGGCCGCAAAACTTGGTGAGTCGATGCTTTGGTCACAAGTTGGTCAACGTTATTACGAGTCGATTGAGTTTGCGCTTGATGAGAAAAAAAATGCAGACCAACTGTTTCAGAAAGCGAGAAACTCAATTACTCCAGAACTCGATTTGTTGCCGGCGCTCAATACATTTCACTTGCGAGAGATGAGCGACGAAACGGGCATTTTGCAACATGCAACTCATTCGACACCTCTCCGATCCGAAGGGTATTGCGTTGATGACAACGCCCGCGCTTTGCTGTTTACGGCATTGGTGGAAAACTTTGATGGACTGCCTGAAGAGCTTGATCTTGCTCAGAGTTGTTATTTGAGTTTTGTTCTGGAGGCGTTTAATACAGATGGAGGGCGATTCCGTAATTTCATGAGTTATCAAAGAAATTGGTTGGAGCAAATAGGTTCAGATGACTCTCACGGACGTACAGTGTGGGCGCTCGGGACTCTCATACACAAAAGTACAAACAAGAATCGCCGTGAGGTCGCCATCAGGCTATTCCAGAATGCATTGCCCGCATTTGACAGCATTACGAGCCCTCGTACATGGGCTTACGGCATATTAGGAGCTGATGAATATCTCCATGTGTTCCCTCACGACTTGACTGTGAGGAGTTTTATGGAAAAACTCGCGAATCAATTGCTTGATCAGTATGAACTTTGCAGCGATGGAGATTGGAATTGGTTTGAAGAGTCTCTCACATACGCAAATGCTCGCTTGCCACAAGCCTTGATCTTAGCGGGTCACACCCTGATTAACGATAGGATGCTCAAGGCCGGGATGCAATCTATTGAATGGCTTCGATTGATTCAGACAAATAAGGAGGGGCTCTTCTTGCCGATTGGCAGTAATCGATACTTTGTAAAAGGGATGGTTCGAGATGAGTTTGATCAGCAGCCAATTGAGGCGGCGGCGTCTGTTTCGTGTTATCTCACCGCCTGGGGGGTCACTGGGAACTCAATTTGGCTTGCAGAAGCGAATCGCGCTTACAGTTGGTTCTTAGGAGCAAACACAAGCGGAATCGCGCTATATGACGCGAAAAACGGTGGGTGTTACGATGGCCTTCATCCCGATAGGCTGAATAAGAATCAAGGGGCAGAGTCAACACTTTCTTTCCTTTGTGCATTGACTGAAATGCGATCTGCACTGTTCCCTCCTCAGACCGAGGCATCAAAGAAGGCTCCTTATGCGTCCAAGTGAATACGAGGTGCTCTTGCACCGACACCCAAACAACCCTATTCTAACAGCATCGGATTGGCCATACCCTGCTCACACCGTCTTTAACCCAGGGGCAACTTTGCTAAAGGATGGCACAACTCTCCTTATGTGCAGAGTAGAGGATCGGCGGGGTATTTCACATTTGTGCGCAGCGAGATCCGCAAACGGTATCGATGGATGGGTAATTGATGAGCAACCTACGTTTGCTTCTGACCCATTGAATTATCCCGAGGAAATGTGGGGAGTTGAAGATCCTCGCATTACCTATATGCCGGAGTTAGACGAGTATTTGATGGCGTACACCGCATTTGGAAAATCGGGGCCAGGGGTCTCTATTGCTTCAACATCTGATTTTGTTAACTTCCAACGCTTTGGGATGGTGATGCATGCGGATGATAAGGATGCAGCGATTTTTCCTCGGCGATTTAATGGAGAGTTTGCGATGATTCATCGGCCTTCTACAGAGACGTCTGCTCATATGTGGATATCGTTCTCACCTGATCTGCATAACTGGGGAGGGCAGTTGCTGTTTTTGCCAGCACGCAAGGGGGCATGGTGGGACGCCAATAAAATAGGATTGTCGCCGCCGCCGATTGAGACGGATAAGGGATGGCTCGTGATGTTTCACGGCGTGAGGAGGCATGCTTCGGGTTCGATTTACCGACTTGGACTTGCTTTGTTTGATAAGGAGCATCCTGAAACTTGTTTGAAACGAGGACAGCCTTGGATGTTTGGCCCGGAGGCTCCCTATGAGTTGGTTGGAGATGTAGGCTCGGCAGTATTTCCGTGCGGATACACGGTTCTTGAGGACGGAGATACGATCAATTTCTACTACGGAGCGGCCGATAGTAGCATCTGTTTAGCGACGGGCAGTATCACGAAGATGCTCGAATGGCTTGAGCGAGAAGGGTAGTGAGATGGCAGGCGTTGCGGGGCAAATTGCAGAGCGTGAAGACGACCAGCCTCCGTACTAGTTTTTAGTTAGTGGTTTTGGCGGCTCCGGAGAGAAATTGCTTAACGGTAAAGTCCCCTGACATCAGGATGATCACCCCGCCACAGGCCCCGAATAGCTGGTTCCGTTTCGAGACTCATCTCAAGGTGCAATTCCTTGCAAAACTGGTGTGGCACTACTTCGCCAACTTCATTTTCCGTGTAGAAGCTTATCTTCCACGATATGTCCGTCTGTGACTCTGATGATTCGGTCGCATTGATCCGCAATGCGCTCATCATGCGTAACAATCATAAAAGTCGTCTTCTCTTCAGCGTGAATTTCTCTCATGAGCTCAAAAACTGAGTCACTGTTCACAGAATCCAAGTTTCCGGTTGGCTCATCTGCGAGAATCAAGGGCTTGTGGCGAGCAAGGGCGCGAGCAATTGCCACTCGCTGCTGTTGTCCTCCCGAAATAGCGTTTGTTAGTTTTTTGGCATGTTCGGCAACCCCCATTCGCTTTAGCAACATCATCGCCTCCTCAATGTCTTTTGAGCTTTTTTTGGAGGACAAGACCTCGCTTGGCATAAGAACGTTTTCCAGCACCGTGAAGTCGGGAAGGAGATAGTGGAACTGGAAGACAAATCCAATTTTGTTTCCTCTCAGGAGTGTCAGCTGTGAGTCTGATTGAGCTGTCACTTCAACATCACCTAATGTGTAAGTGCCTCTGGAAGGGCGATCGAGCATTCCAATTATGTTGAGGAGAGTAGATTTCCCACTTCCGGATTGCCCAACGATTGCAATAAACTCGCCTTTATCGACTTTGAGATTGATATCTGAAAGGGCCAAAAAAGGCACGGGCCCATCGTAGATTTTGGCTATCCCCTGAAGATGGATCAACATATCAGCCTTGCCTTATAACGTCAACAGGATTCATCTGGGCTGCGCGACGAGCTGGTAGTAACGCAGCGGCTATTGCGATGCCGGCCGTCACCAAAAATGCTTCAGTGATGAAACTCATCTGCAAATCAATTGGAAAAAGATAGCCGGGCTTGACAGTACTATTGCCTGGGATTTCCGCTATTCCCAGGATGAGTGTTCCTCCGAGTCCTGCGCCAGTCAGAGCACCACTTACGCCGACAAGTGCGCCCAATACGGTAAAGATGCCTTGTAACTTTGCCTTTGAAGCTCCCATGCTCTTGAGTATTCCTATTTCTCGGCTACGTTGCATCACGCTGACGATGAGAACGCTGGCGACTGATGTCGCTACCAGGATCATAACAAATAGGCGGATGATGTTGGTTGTCTGGGTTTGTGCTGCGAGCCCACTCAAGAGGTCCCCATTTACTTCTTGCCAAGTCTGAACTTTCATACCTGTATCCGAACGAATTTTATTGGCGATTGGATCAATGACAAAAGCATCGATGATTTGAGTCTCGATTCGGCTCACCGCACCGACCATATCATTGAGTCTCTGACCATTTGCCAAAGAGACATAGAATGACCGCTCGTTGGCGTTAATATTCCCGGCTTTGAAGATTCCTGTAATTGGCATTACCATGACAACTTCTTTTGCACTGATGACGCGAAGTTTATCACCGACTTTTAAGCCCAGCAGTCTTGCAAGCTCATTTCCGATGCAACATCCTTGACCGCCAAGGTCTAGGGTGCCTGACTGCATAGCTCGGCGAAGATCAAATATCTGCGCACCTCGACTTTCATCGATTCCTAATATCGAAATGGGACGGGTTTGCCCTCCCTTCACAACAACGCCTGAGCCTGCAGATACGGGGCTCACAGCAACTATGCCCGGCATGAGATCAAGCGTTTGAACAGTTGCGGCATATCCTTTGAGCGTGAGTTCGCGCTCATTGAACGATAATGCGGTTCCCAGATTATTCCTTCCTTCGAGGGACAATATCCTCGCTTCCGATTCAACGGGCAGGATAGAAATGTGGCTAGAGCTTCCAATTGTTGTCGCGATGAAGCCTTTTTGCAGTCCATAGATCAGGGCAGTAATGAAGAGATAAACAGTAACCCCGAAGGCGACGCTAGCGATACTGAGAATAATTTGAGAGCCTCCGCCTGTGAAGTACCGAAACCCAACGCGAAGACAAAAGTACATGGTGCTATTCGCCTTTTCTCGGTTCATTAAGAATCACGTCAACACGGCTACCCAGCTTAGATCCACGCGGATTCCTGAGAATAACATCACCGGGCTTTACGCCTTTGCTAATCACGACTTTGCTTAGATTGCCTCTCATCCAAGTGACAGGACGGCTTGTAACGATTCCTTGATCAACGACGTATACGCTTGCTTCCCGGCCCGAAACAATGAGAGCACCCCGTGGAACGACGACGACTTGCGTATATTCCGAGACTAAAATATTGGCGTCAGCGGTCAGTTCTGGCTTAAGTCGGTCGTCTGTATTGTGAAGAGCTAGCCTGACTTCCAATGTGCCGAGTTGAAAGTTAGCAGCGGATCCGACTTCAGAAACAACTGCTGGTATCTGTAAGTCGGGAAACGCATCTATTCCGACCGTCGCCTTTGCACCGACTTTTACCAAGGCAATACTGGTTTCTTCTACATTCAAACGCACTCGCAGTTCTTTCGTACCCGCAATCATGATCAGTGGAGCACCGCTGCCAACTGTTTGCCCGGGCTCCACGTTTCGCTGAGAAACTTTCCCACTGATTGGTGACCGAATAATCGTTTTTGACAGTGCGGAAATGGCGGATTGTTTCTGGGCCTCTGCTGATAGTCTTGCCGCGTCGCTGACTTTCTTGGACGCAATTGCAGATTCTAGTTGTCCGTTGGATTGGAGAAGCTGTTGGCGATTTGCCAGTCGTTCTTTGAGCCCCTTTTGGGCAAGCGCCAGTAAATCAGTGGCACCTGCCAACGCCAATTTAGCTTCTGAAACAATTGACTCAGCTGTTCGCACGTCTTCTGTGCGAGGGGTAGAAGCAACCAGCACTTGTTCTCGAGCAACCTCTACGTCTTGTTCAGACGTTGCAAGAGTCGTTTGTGCGACCTCATCAGCTGCTTTAGATATTGCTCCCTCCCGAAGTAATAATGCACTCCGTTTTGCCTCTCGTAGCGCTTGTTCGTATACAGCAATGGCTCGATTTAGCTGAGCTTTTGCAATACGAACCTGTTCGATTCGGCTGGAATTCTCTACTCGACGTAAGTTGAGTTCGGCCTGTTGTAATTTTGCAAGCGCAGAGTCTCGGCCAATTCGAGCAGAGGTGACGGATGATCTCAGTTCGTTTACTGATGCGAGCCCCTCTTCAGCTAACGACACTGACTTTGATGCAGTGCCAGCAATGACATCTTGAAGCCGCGATTGAGCATCGCTTTGTTTTATGAGCGCATCCGCAGCAGAAAGCTGAGCTTTGAGATCAGCATCATCTAAGATGACCAGAACGTCTCCTACAGTGACTTGGTCGCCAATGTCGACATTAACACTTTTGACCAGTCCGACGGTGAGTTGACTCGAAATAGTTGACTTGTCTGTCGCTTCAAGCACTCCGCTAACTGCGATTGTGGACGTTACGTTTTCAAGCCGAGCAACGAGAGCTTCGACTTTGGGTGGGCGACTTGATTTCCATCCAACAAATGCGACGGCAAATAGAATCACCCCTCCGGCTATCCAGATTTGGGTGCGGTTCATCTGTTAAATCCTAGGCTACCATAAGTCTTAGAAGCCAACTTCACTTGTTTTTAGCGCATTTCTCAAAGTGTGATGGAGACGAAAAGTGAGACTCTGCAACCTCACATGGTGGCGTAGTTCAATATCTCTTGTGGCCCCGGAAGGAATCGCACCCCCGACGCCCTCTTTACCACAGAGGGCGTCATGTGCTTCATTTGAACCTAGTCTAAAGCAACTTAGACAGCGAGGTCTCTCAAAGATTTCTCAACTGTTTGAGAGACCAATGAGAAAACAGACCTGCGCATTTAAACCAAAAGGCTGACTTTAGGTTCAAATTATGGCGGCCCCGGAGGGAATCGAACCCCCGACGCCCTCCTTAGGACTGAAATTTCTTAGGTTCAACAGGTTCAAATGAAAATCCATGTTTGAACCTGAGCGTCCACGGTTTTCCACCGTGTTGGAGAGACTTTGGAGAGACCAATAGGAATCTTAAGGCTACTTATATGGTGCCCCAGAGACGTCTAAATCAGGCTTTGTTGTCCAGCGGGGTTTCCAACCCGGTTTTTCAATTTTAGTGCGAAAGATCACTGTATTGTCGAGTTCGATGTCGTTGGTCTAGACGAAGCTCGCTCCTGCAAAATCGAACTCAAAAAATGTGGGCTTTGGACCGACTTGTTGTTCAGAATAAACCTTTGCGTTGCTCCAAGTTGAATCGTCGAAGTCCTTTGAATGCCAGTTCTGAGGGATTTCCAGATACTCCACTTTTGGATTAGCTGTATCATGATTGAGGGGGCCAGTAAAGAATGACTTAGCCTTCCAGGTGGCGTTTGAAACAGTGCCGTCAGCAAATTTCACGATCAGACCAGCGTCGCCAATGTTTGTACCGTACTCGCACCCTGTTTTGGGATCGGCGTTGTCTTTCGCCATAATTGCGATGGTCATGGGGTACTCGGGCAGAATGTCAATAGATACGACGTTATGGGGAAGAAAGTCGATTGGGTCGACGGCCACGGGCTTGCCGTTGATGTACATCATGAACCAATTGTCAGCGTAGATGTTTGCTTTAATTGTGTCCGCGATTTCTGGCTTAATCTGGCGGGGTTGGGGCCGGTTCAGTTGCGATTGGGCAAAGGCTGCTATTCCGCCCGTTAGCAGCACAATGGATGTGACTGCGACTAATGTCTCGTTATTTTTCATGGCTTGATCTTTGTATTCGTCAGTAATGACGGGGGGTATCTGAAGTTTTTACGTGTTGACGGGGTGCTTCCGCTCGACGCAGTTCTTCCAGCATCCTGGAGAATGGATCGAAGATGACACTCTGTGCATCTTCCCACGTGAGCTTGAAATAGTTGGCATTCCTTAAAGTTGCCACAGTGTGGGGATGCGGACTGCTAATAGAGGCTAAGAACTGGAGTTTCATTTTCCTGAGTACTCGTCTACTGTCAGCGTATGATCGTGATTCGTATCGGACTTATGGAATAGGCTCGTGAACTCGTCAAGAATCTCTTGCAAAGTAACTTTGCTATCCTCGTTTTCATCGAACTCCGTCGCATGGCTTTTCAAATATCTCCCGATTACGTTTTTAGCTGGTCGATAGCTTGACAGTGTGTCGACTAAAATTGATTCGGCATCTCCGGCTATTTCTTGGTAGGTGTTTTTGATGAGATTACTCAGCTCGGTTAACGTGACAGATTTGTCCTTATTCGTGGCAAGTTCTGGGCAGTGTTCAAGGATCCAGGGACGGCTTACTTTATCTTCTTTGTTTGGCGCTACTTGTCCTTGCGAGCCGCCTATTTGTCCTTGTTGTCGGGCTTGGTAGATTTCTGTTCTGACGCTTCCGTCGGGATCAACAAAACTGAATACGTATTTGCCATTTTTGTTCCAGGAATAATCAATCTTGTACGTTTTTGAGTTCATCTCGTACAAGAGAATGTAGTTAGATTGGTTGACTTTTTTGAATGCGGTGACTTTTGCTCCACGTAGCGGGGGGAGAGCAGGGCGGACTCCATTTGTCCTGGGTTGGGGATCCACTTGCCCTTCTTTTTCGGTGACAATTCCGTGGAAGCCGCCGTTTAGGTAAGGATAGGTTTTTGTTGCATGGTAGTGGTAGCCCAAAGCTGGAATAGTATGTCCATTGAATTGATCGAGATTGGGAGGGGCAGTTTTATCTGTGCAGTCGAGCCCATATATGGGATAGCCATCGAGAGCGTAGGCAATCGGCGTATTATTTCCCAGTTTGCTCAGAAGGTGGAGCGGTGCGGTGTGGTAGTGGTAGTCGTCGCCTCGACCACCGTGCCCGCCAAATTGGTCAAGCTCTCCGGCGAGTAAAGTGTCGGTTTTCCCGTCGTTTTTGATAGGGTTAAAGATTGGAATTCCATTGGCGGCAATGGCGATCGCTCCGCGGAAAAATCCAGTTTTGGCGGAAACAGGAATCTCGGCTGGTTTGGGGAAAAGGGGAAAGCTCCACGCGTTGTTTCCATTGTACGGTTGGGGCAGAGGCACTTGTTGCTGCCATGCAACGATTCCAACCATCATTTCATGATCTGGCAATCCGTCTGATTCGACATAGAAGTTCGTATCATCGCTCCGAGTTCGTACTGCCGGAGCGAAGGGGGAAAATGTCTTTCTGACTTCGTCGCTCCGCTCGGTTGCCGTAGGGGTTTGAATCAAGGCAGCTATAGCAGTTGCAGCTACGGCAGCGGTTGAAAAAATCATTACTTGTCTTTTCATTTGTTCCAACTCATGGCTAGCTTGCTTCAATAGTTTTGATTCAGACGCTACCCCAAATATAGTATTCAGTATACATGTGAGGAAAGTATGAGAGATTCCAACGAATTCGAAAGACGAATCAAATTGCCTCGAATTCCAATATTACCAAGGACGCCCTCCGTGATGCAGAGGGCGTTACCAATGCAGAGAAATAGGTTCAATTTGGCGGCCCCGGAGGGAATCGAACCCCCGACGCCCTCCTTAGGACGGAGGCGCTCTATCCACTGAGCTACGAGGCCGCAAACCCAAACGATACCTCTCAACTTCCTTGCGACCCAAAACCAAAAAAATCATCAAGCCAGACAAACGTCGTCGCCATAAAAATAGGTCGCCAATTCTGTCAAAGATAAAATCAAACAATGTTTTCAACCTTGGTCTTTGCTTTGTCAACAGTTCAACACAATCAAGTGCATAGCGATTCCTGTTGTTTGCCAATGATGCTCGCCATGGATTCCGGAAACCAGCAAGCCCAAGAACACCAAACCCCACACCAAAAACCACTCCCAATGTCAGAATGGCCCCTTTCAACAAGCTGGCCAACTCCAGAAAAAGAAACAAGTCTCAAAAACATAAAACAGCTGACATTTTCCGGACAAAATGCTGAGGCATACTTCAATAAGGCCGGAAATCAAATCGTATTCCAAACTCGACAACCAGAATTCCCAGATGAGCAAATCTTCACTATGGGAATAGATGGGTCAAACCGTAAACTCATAAGTACCGGATTCGGACGATGCACATGCAGTTACTTCTCCCCCGATGGAAAGTACATCTACTTCAGCTCCACCCATGAACAAAACAAAGGTGCCCAAGCCCCCGTCGATATGTCAAAAGGATATGTATGGAAGGTCAATCCACAATTTAATCTCTATCGGCGAAATCTCAAATCAGGCAAGCTCGAAAAAGTGCTGGATATGGGCAATTATGTAGCAGAAACAACAATAGATCCAAATGGAAAGTACATGACCTTCACCGCCAAAAAAGATGATGTTGATATCTTCCGGTCAGACTTAGATGGCAAAAACATCAAACCACTCGTTACCACCACTGGCTACGATGGCGGTCCATTTGTTAGTTGGGATGGAAAAAAAATTGTCTACCGAAGTCAGCCAGCATTCAGTTCTAATAAAGAAAAGATGGAATATCTAGACTTACTCAAAGAAGATATGGTTCGTCCCAGCAAAATGGATATTTGGATCATGGATGCAGACGGAACCAACAAAAAGCAAGTCACATTCCTTCCCGGCGCATCTTTTGCTCCATTCCTTCACCCCAATGGAAAACAAATAATTTTCAGCAGCAACTATCACGATCCAAAAGGGCGAGAGTTCGATCTTTTCTTAATCAATATCGATGGAACCGGTCTCAAACAAATAACATTCACCCCAGATTTTGATGGCTTCCCGATGTTCTCTCGCGATGGGAAAAAACTAATCTGGGCAAGCAACCGACATGGCGTTATCGATCGAGATACAAACGTCTTTATCTGCGATTGGAAAAACTAGATTGATGAGGATTGGAGAGTCTTCTCCAATCCTTAATCATAATTAAAAATCATTAAGTTCAGTTCGCAAACGTTCCAACAGTTTTGCTGTCGAACGAATCCCGTCGTATTCACTGCCGCCACCTTCGTATTCAATTCCAACAAAACTACGATATCCCGCTAACTTTACAATCTTCATCAAAGTCTTAAAATCTTTAGTTTGCTCATCACCGTTTTCATCAAAAGCATGACTCTTAGCACTCACTGCTTTTGCAAATGGCATCATTTCCTTCACGCCTTTATATCGGTTATAGTCATAAAAGTTACCAAAATCAGGCAAAGTACCAACATTCGGCATATCCACGGTTTTCATCACACCAACTAGCCAATCCGCCATGCTGCTGAGGCCACCATGGTTCTCAACGATCACATTGATTTTTTGACTTGCGCCATATTCGCCCAGTCGGGCTAATCCGTCCGCACAAAGTTTTGCTTGCTCCTCTGGCGTACCGCTAGATTGCGCATTAACTCGAATACTATGGCAACCCAAATACTTGGCGGCATCAACCCAACGGTGGTGATTCAAAATTGTCTGATCCCGTTTTACAGAATCAGGATCACCAATCGCCCCTTCTCCGTCACACATAATCAATACATTGCGAACGCCAAAATCCGCACACCGCTTATTCAAATCTTTAAGATATTTTTCGTCTGTCGCCTTATCTTTAAAAAACGAATTGACATATTCAATCGCGCCAATTCCAAAATCTTCTCGGGCAACCCTCGGGAAGTCTAAATTTGTCATCTTCCCTTCCCCTAGAGTTCGATGCAAACTCCATTCCGCAAGTGATATTTCAAACCAAGGCTTCTTATCCAATAGAATATTTCCTACATTTGCCAAACTCGTTCCACCAACTAAAGAACCAGCCGTAACTAAGCCACCTACTAGAAAATCGCGTCGATTTAAGCGTCCAAAACTCATCAGTTCAGTTTAGACCGATTCCAACTGCAATGGTTGTTCATTTCAAACGACTTTTTCTCCGCCACGCCAGACTTCGGAAGGAGAACAGCCAACCGTAGGCTCTTTATCGTAAATCTGAAAGTCAGCGACCATTCCTGGCTGAATTCGTCCGCAAAATTCCGGTTCGCGATTCGCAACCGCTCCTCCTAATGTATAACAATCCACTGCTTCCGCCAAAGTCACATTCTCACAAGCATCAAAGCCCGGCAAACGATCAACCGCCATCTCAATACCATCCCAAGGATTACCCGGCACAATCGGACGATCAGAATTAAAAGATAAAGAAATCCCCGCATCCAATACAGATCGGCACCGATTAAGCCGACCAGCCAACTCCGGAATTTGTGCTCGATAAGCATGACCAAACCTCTTGATAAATTCAGGTTGCATGGCCAAATGTGAACCTAACTTGGCCATTCGCTGAATTTGCTCATCGCTCAAAATCATCGCGTGTTCAATCCTATGCCGCAAAGGATCATCCGTCTTTTCGTATGCTTCCATCACCAAGTCCGTCGATCGGTCACCTATTGTATGAACAGCACAGGCGTAACCTGCCGAATCGATTTTGGCAATGATTTGCGCCAGGTTTTCCTCGCTATAAATCAACTGACCAGATCCGCCCGTTGTAGAATATTTCCCATAAATAGCGGCCGTCGCGCTTCCAATTGCTCCATCGGCAAACACTTTTAAACCAATCATTCGACAAAGCTCCGGATTCATCTCACCGAGCAATTCCTCAAGCCTCTCTTTCGCAATCGCTTTCCGATCACTCAATACCGTGGCCCATTGTAAGCTCAAACGAAGGCGAATCTTGCACCCTTTCTCGCTTGCAATTCGATAAGCTTGCAACTCTCGTTCCAAATCAAATCGACCGGTCATCATGTCGGTCGCACACGTAATTCCGTAGCCCGCCATAGAGTCCCCCGCCCGCATGATTCCTTCCACCATCTGTTCCAAAGTCGGTTTCGGTACACAACTGGTCACATACTCATGAGCTTTTTCTAAAAGAACCCCATTCGGCTCACCTTTCCAGCACTTGCCGTACTCGCCACCTTCCGGATCCGGAGTTGAAGAATCCACTCCCGCAACCCTCAATGCCGCAGAATTACAAACCGAAGCGTGCCCATTAGAATGTCTCAAAAGAATCGGCCGAGTTTCAGAAATCAAGTCCAATTCATAGTTCTCTATATGCTGCGCACCTTCAAACTTAGTCTGATCGTATTGCACCGCCAGCAACCAGTCTGTGCCTGGATCCATTAACCGCTCGCAATCCCGCACCGAATCCAATACATCTTCTTTGGTTTCGCAGGAAGACAAATTCAGCTTCAAAAGATCCAACCCCGAAGGCAAAATATGGCAGTGCGCATCAATAAAGCCAGGCATAATCCATCGATCTTTAAGATCAATCTCTACTGGTGAATCTGAAACCGATACAAATCTCCCATTCTCAATTCCAATTTGCTCGCCGATAAATCCCCAAAAATTTCCATTCTTGATGTTCATTCTGTTCCTGATTCCTTAATTTCTTTAACAACCCGTTCTGCACTTTCCAGCGCACCTTCCATAAAGCCAATCCACTGCGAAGTGTGATCTCCAGCAAAATGAATCCTTCCAAACGAACGACTCAACCAATCTTCGGTCGCCAATACTGCCCCCGATGGCAAATATGGAAATGCTCCGCCTGCCCACTCGTTGTCAACCCAATCAATCAATTCTCCTCCCATCACAGTTCCCGATTCCGAAAAAACCTGAGCAATGCTATCTGCACAGACTCTTACTGGGTCAGAAGATCGCCGAACAACATCCGCTTGATCACCACAGATGTAACAAGTCAAAGCTGCCGCCCCTTCCCTACCGCCAATCCACACCTGCTGGCACTCCAATTTCCCCATCAACCTCCCCTTCCAGTCCAAACTTTCCCACCAAGCCGATTCATACTCAATCACAACCTTTATGGCTCTGGCCATTTTTAGACTTTGCCAAGCATCAAAGTATTCAAAAGGTAAATCAAGTGGCCATTCGATCTCAGAGAGTTTTGAACCCGGAACCGCAATGACAACATGATCAGCAAAAGCCATTTCGCCATCAAACCAACATTGAATTCCATCATCGATCACATCAATTGATCGAAGCGGTTTTCCCATTAAAACCTGACCTTCAATCAATCGTCCAATTTGATCACATAGTGTCCCGGCTCCATGTGGAATTCGGAAGGAACTCATGTCTCCTTCCTCCCGGTTCAAATAGTTCTTGTAACTCACCAGCCAACCCAAAAGCCCAACCTGGTGCGTATCTTCTCCTTCATCTGAACGTTGGATCATTTCCACCAGTTCTCGCCCATCTTCAGTTTCGCAAATGCCATCTAACCAATCCCCCAATGATTGATTCTCTAATTCTTCCGCATTCTCAGATTCCCAAGCGTTGGCTGCTAGTTTTTTCGCTAACTTTGTAGCCTCTGTGTTCACTTTTTCAACATCAGCATCCGATTCATCTTCGCTTCTACGTTTGCCTCCAAGAACAACAATTCCCGGCCACTGATCACTCGGCTCTGGTTTCAATCCAAACTCATCAAGCAATCCCAAAACTCGCCGATGATCAGAATCAATCCACTCTCCACCCGCTTCGTAGATCCCGTCCCCAATCGCACGAGTCCAAAGCCTGCCCCCAACCCGATCTTGCGCCTCATAAACCCAAACTTCATGGCCATCCTTAATCAATAATTGAGCCGCTCTCAACCCTGCAAGTCCCGCCCCCACCACAACTATTCTCATCGACTTTCCTCTCGTGTGGCTTGATCAGATGCCCGGGCCGCAAAGTCAAAGATCAATAATCCCACCACTAAAGCACCAATAATTCCAAGAACATAAACGGGCCACTTCTGACCAAATCCAAACATGAGCAAAGACAAAGCCATGCAAGCTGGAATCATTAGCCTTGCTCGTTTAGGCAACTTCTTCAATCGCAAAACCCAAGATATTCCCAAGACTAACGCAACAATTGCCCCCCAATTCAACAGACCCGAAATATCAAATTCTTCCATAAATTAAACTCCTGACCCCATATGCACAAAGGCATCCGGCGAATTGTAATCATCCAAATATCGTGTCGGCAAAGTGCCAACTCCATCCAAGGCTTTGCGACATTCCGCCACCTCTTGCGCCGATCGAACTCCCACCAAAACCGGATTCTCCGCCGAATAAGCACTCAAAGCAGAAACTCCTTCAACTTCCCAAGAAAGCCCTTTCATCGCGAAAAACGGAATCTGCCGCCCCCAGTTAAATGGCAAACAAGTTGCCACACCTACGCGCTTTTCATTGGCAAAGCCCGACAAAGAAATATAGTCTGCTTCCCTTCCCGGATGACGCGGAAGCATGACCGATTCAAATGCATCATGAAACTGCCACATCGATTGCACAATCCTCGAATCCCCTTCGGCATAAAGGCCAATATATTTCACTACGCCGTCTCCTTTGGCATCATCCAGGCAGTTCAAGGCCCCGTTCAAAACCTCTTCAGATAATTTCGACCGCAATCTCAAATAATAAAAATCTAGGCTCGGACGACCAATCGAAGAGAGTGTCTCTATCAAATGCGCCCCTAAAAGATCCGCCGCATGCCCCGCCCCAGTTGCCCTTTCCAGTTCCAGACCACCAAAACTACAAGTCATCACATCTCGACCATGCAAATAATGACCATAGCGCCCCGCTCCCGCTGAAACATCAATCACCGCCGGTTCTTTGCAGATCTCATCAATCAATTCGCTCTGATCTCCTCCCACCAAACGGACCAAACCAAAGACGCGGAACTTCTCTATTCGTCCGACCAAAAACTCTTCCTTCCATTAAATCCACACATCCAAAAGTACAAAAACAAACATTCCTATTGAAACAAATCCGTTCACCGTAAAGAATGCCAGGTTAACCCGACTCAAGTCATCCGGCTTCACCAAAGACTGTTCATAAATCAAAAGCAGTGCTGCAAAAGCAACACCTACATAAGAAATCCATCCGCCGTCAACTAAATAAACTCCGTAGCCTAAAAGTCCAACTGCAAACAAGTGAAAAACCCGTGAAAGAGCCAAAGCCCGGTGCTTTCCCAGCCATTCCGGTATCGACCGCAATCCCATCTCCCGGTCAAACTCTTCGTCTTGCAAACTATAGATAATGTCAAAGCCGGCCGTCCACAACATGACAGATCCAACAATTGGCAAAATTGCCATATGCAACTCCCCAGTCGTGGCTATCCAAGCCGCTGCTGGCGCAATTCCCAAACTCAATCCCAAAACCAAATGACAAAGCGGAGTAAATCGCTTGGTCAAGCTATAAAACAAAGTAACTCCTAAAGCAATCGGAGAAAGTGCCGCCGCCAGAGGATTAAGTAAAAATGCCGACAGAAAAAACAGCCCGCAAGAACCATAAAAAAACAGATTCGCCTGCTTCAAGCTTAATAACCCAGATGGAATATGCCGCATAACTGTTCTCGGATTCTTCGCATCAATCGAACGATCAACAATCCGATTAAAAGCCATGGCCGCGCTTCGGCAACTCACCATCGCCAAAACAATCAAGCCAAAAACCTCCCATCCCGGCCAAGCCGTACCAAACTTTAAAGTTGATCCCCAAATCATCCCCATCATTGCAAACGGCAAAGCAAAAATAGAGTGCTCAAACTTAATCATTTCTAAGTAATGGCGAAAGGCACTTTTGTTGGCGACGACTTCTGAAGGCATCTACAAAAGAGAGTCTACTGCCCAATTCAATACCGATCCACGGACCAAACGAAGAAGCTACACATAGAACTGCAATCTCAGGTAAATTCTTCGGACTTGCCCAGACATTTCGGCGAGCTTTTTCTTTGGGTGTCTGGTTGCGGAGGATTTCTCGCAAAAATGAAATTGATTTCAATGATGAAAAGTAGGTGGACAATACTTGTCACCCTACTCCTCACCCTCATGTTGCCGGCCGCGACTTTCGCCGCTGGCGGCGAGGCGGCCATCAAGTTGAACTTCTCAGGCTCAGATAATATCTATCTTGGAATTTCGCTTGCTTTTGCCGTTATTGCCATTGCCTTTGCCTTCTATTTCCAAAAGAAGGTCATGTCCCAATCACCAGGAGACGAAAAAATGCAGGAAGTTGGCAATGCCATTTCCACCGGTGCTATGGCTTACCTAAGCCAACAGTTCCGAACCATGATCGTTTTCGTCGGTGTGCTAGCGGTCGTCCTCGTCGGTCTCTATTACGAAACCTACGGACTACTCCTGGCTGTAATGACTGCGCTTGCATTCGTTATGGGTGTTATGGCCAGCTACTTCGCCGGATACACCGGAATGAAAATGGCTGTTCTCGCAAACATGAGAACGGCAAATGCCGCCTTAACTAGCTACAAAAAAGCTCTAGAAGTCGCATTCCAAGCTGGTGCCGTCGCCGGACTAATAACCGTCGGTATGGGCTTACTTGGCGCAACTTTAATTTTTATCGTTTTCAAATCTGATGCAACTAAGCTACTCGTTGGCTTCGGTTTCGGTGGATCCCTAGCTGCTCTCTTTATGCGGGTTGGCGGTGGAATCTTTACCAAAGCTGCCGACGTCGGAGCTGACCTCGTTGGAAAAGTTGAAGCTGGAATCCCAGAAGACGATCCTCGAAATCCGGCAGTTATTGCCGATAACGTAGGCGACAATGTTGGCGACTGTGCTGGCATGGCAGCCGACGTTTTCGAATCTTATGAAGTCACACTAGTTGCTGCCATCGTTCTTGGTGCTGCAACTGCTGCAATCTTCCCACAAGAAGTCTGGATCAAGTTAATCTTGTTCGCCATGATGGCTCGCGGTGTAGGAATCATTGCCTCCATCGCTGGAATCTTCTTCGTAAAGGGTTCAGACGATCTCAACAGCGATCCATTGACCGCTATTAGAAAAGGCTTCTATGGTTCTGCCGTGGTCGCTGCCGTGCTCACCGCCGGTTTAGCGTGGTTCATGCTCGGCCAAGGAAAAGGAATCGTCACCGAAGAACTCGTTCCTGCTCAAAACTTGACCCGAGAAGTCGTCACCGAAGTCGTCAAAGAAGCGCGCAGTGTTGCTGCCGCTAAAAAGGTCAAAGTCTCAGAACTCACCGCCGACGAACTTGCTGATAATCCACGAATCAAAGCTGCATTGGCACGAGTCAATGTTCCAGCTCCAGATTCACAAGATAAGGATGCAGATCTCAAAAATCTCATCACAAGTGCTGCAACTTTAGATGTTAATGCAATTAACCCATCTATCGATGTAACTGGCTACCGACCCGTTGACTTTACAGATAAAGACAATGTCGTAACTCAGTGGGCTGTCCCAAATCCTGATAAAGCCGCCAATCCATTTGGCGCTCCATCAGAAGACGATAAAGACAAACCCGCATATGTAACTCTTGCAGAAGCCTATTCTGGCGAAGGAAAAGGACTTGTCCTTCAAACCGTCAAAATGTCGATGTCCGCTCCTAAAGTGGAAGGACAACCAGACCAAGCTCCACAAGTCCAAACTCAAACACTTGGACCCGATTCAGAAGCCTCTATCAAAAAGCAATTAGATGATCAAAAGGCATCCATGGCCCAACAAGGCGGAGGATCTTTTGATTACACAATTGAAAAAACAATTGAAGCCAAACTCTATGCCAATGCCGCTGGCGATTTCATTATCGCCGCCGACTTGGGAGAAAAGTCGGATGTCAATCTTCTCAGCCTTCAACCAACATTGAAGGTCTTCAAAGAAAAGGCAAGCCTTCTCAATGAACTCGACAAGAAAAAAACCGAGTCCGCTGCTAGCAGTCAAACCACGAGCGATGTATTTGCTCCGGTCAATCCTGAAGCCGCCGCGGTTAACGTCGCAACCATCCGGCACAAAAATGCTGAATGGTGGAGATTCTTTATCTGTGTCGTATTTGGCCTGGTAATGGCTTTCGTTTTCGAATGGCTAACCGACTACTACGTTGGACTCCACAAACGACCTGTTCAAGAACTCGGCGAAGTCTCATCGGCTGGTCCGGCTCCAATGATCATCTCAGGCTTTGCCTATGGTCAAGAGTCTTCGGTCTTTAGTGTTTTCGCTATCGTCGCTTGTCTCTTCGCTCCAATTGTTATCTTCCCACCGGCAGAATTCGGCGGTTACTTGCTCAGCTTCTACGGCATCGCGCTCGTAGGACTTGGCTTGCTCACCACCACAGGATTCATCTTGGCGATGGATACCTTCGGTCCAATTTCCGACAATGCTCAAGGCGTGTTTGAAATGTCCGGTGCCCATGTTGGTAATGAAGAAGGAGCTCGAAGAGTCCAACTTCTCGACGCTGCTGGTAACACAACTAAAGCCCTTACAAAAGGCTTTGCAATTGCCACTGCCGTAGTTGCCGCCGTTGCCTTGTTCCACGCATTTGTTGAAGAAGGACACTTAACCGCAGTTGGTATGCGCCTAGAAATCCCAGAAATATTCCTCGGAATGTTAATTGGTGGCGCCGCCCCTTATCTCTTCTCTGCCTTCTCAATCCAAGCGGTTGGAAGAGCAGCTTTCGAACTCATCAATGAAGTTCGACAGCAATTCCGAAACGATCCAGGCATCATGGCCGGAACAAGCAAGCCAGACTACGCAAGATGCGTAGCCATTTCTACCGCTGCTGCTCAAAGAGAGCTAATCAGCCCAGGAATCTTGGCAATCTTCTTCCCTGTCTTTGTTGCCTTCGCATTTAGCATTGGGAAACCAACAGTAATGATCGGCGGCGCAGAATACAACCTAGTCGGTGCGCAAGCACTGGGCGGGTTCCTTGCCGGAACAATCCTTTCAGGACAGCTCCTTGCGGTCATGCTGGCCAACGCTGGCGGAATGTGGGATAACGCTAAGAAACTCATCGAAGACGGACTCCACGGCGGAAAAGGTACAGAAGCCCACAAAGCTGCTGTTGTTTGCGATACCGTTGGCGATCCGTTCAAAGATACTGCCGGCCCAGCTCTTAACCCTCTCATTAAGGTTATGAACTTGGTTGCACTCTTATTGGCACCGGTTGTCATTCAACCAAGACCAGTAGCTGTGCAAATCACAATCTCTCTGGTTGCGGCCGGATTGATCGCCTTTGCAATCTATCTCTCCAAAAGAGGATCGATGGGCTCTTCACTAGAAGCGGCAAAAGCGACCCCGTCAAGCGACGCAACACCTCCAACTGAATAATCAATTGGAAACCAAAAAGCGACTCCCCAAAAAGGAGTCGCTTTTTTTGTATCTCAATTCAACGAAATGTAGCTACAATAAGAATATGGGAAAAAGTCCGGAAGATGCATCGGCTATGAAGCTTGTAAGATCAGAATTTGGTCGAAGAATGATAGATTTCACTCACGCCGATATCCGGGTTGCAAACGGCGTCTGCACCATTCGCGGAGTCCTCAAACCAATGAAGGGTGGCCCTGCTGATATGAAAAGTGAAATTGGATTGGTAGCTAGAATTTTAAGACAAAGAGCCGGTATCAGAGAAGTTGTATTAGAAGCAACTATCAGATCCGCTTAGTCTGACTCAAACTCCCTTAAGCGTTCAGATAAGCCAAAAATCATCTCACGAGCAGAAGATTCCCCCCTGCCCGGTTCTGAAATCACATCTTTATCTAAAAAAGTCGAAACATTCCAGTCCGTGCAAAAAGGTTCCGGCACATAATCCGGAACATCTAGCCCCGCCAAAGTCATAACGGCTGCCGGCCACATTCGCACAACATTTCTCAAATCGTATCCACCCCCTCCCGCTGCTAAAACTGGCAATCCTAAATCTTTTACCGCCAAAACCGCGCCCAGCCAATCTTGAACTCGACAATTCAAATGCCCAAGTGGATCGGTGATATGCGCATCGCATCCCATTTGCAACACAACAACTTTGGGCGAAAACCACTCCACGATCCTCTCTAACCCAGAACAAAAAGTCCACTGCCAAACTTCACCCGAAGTATAAGGCTCCAGCGGCAAGTTAAAAGTTGTGCCCGCCGTTCCAAACTCATCAGCAAATCCAGATCCCGGATAAAGAGTTCTTCCCGTTTCATGAATGCTCAATGTCGCAACATCAAACTCGCTATCAAAAATATCCGCAACGCCATCTCCATTGTGCAGATCAATATCAATGTAAAGCACTCGCCCAAAGGCTCTTCTTAAAATCTCCGCCCCCGCCGCAACATCATTAAGAACACAAAAACCACCCGCCTTTCTCCGCTTCGCATGATGCAAACCGCCCGCCATCGTAACCGCCAATTTCGATCCCGAAATCAGTTCTCTGGCTCCTGCCGTAGTTCCACTTCCAAATGCCAGAGCTGCTTCAAAAACGCCCGGATAGGCCGGAGTATCGTGGGAACTAAAACCAAAATGAGCAAGTTCAGAATCGCTCACTCGATTACCGAGGCTAACAAATTGAACAAATTCTAAAAACTCAGCCGAATGAATCGCGCGATAGTCTTCAATTGACCCCGGCCCTCCATCAATCCCAAAAAACTCAGGATAGCAAGAGCTCAGAACCCCATGCGCCTGCTCCAAGCGGGCCGGCTTAAACGGATGATTTGGCCCAAAATCATATGCCAACATCCTCGGGTCATAAAAATAGCACGATGCCATGTCTATGAAAAATATACCGAGAGAATCCGTAAAGACAGAAGGGCTACCAGGGTATGAGCAGCCCTATCCAGGGAACAACTGATATGGGAGTATGGGCGCAAGATTGCACCATTTCATATAACGTTAGATATGCCTTTTTATTCTCGCGACATTTCTTGGTCGGCCAGAGCATCTCGGGTTAAACCCCAAGCTCCAGCAATTGAAGCCACGACAATAACAAACACGATGAGGGAAATCAACATAAAAATCACTTCCTCCAATGAGGACAAGTGATATGTTCCGTACAAAAGCTCACAATTCAACAACAAAGACCAAGGTTCTTACCAGGATTTGCCCAATTTCTCGCACCCTTGCTGGCAGTAACAGAACCGGCTAGGAGCTTTACCAGTCTTCCAAGAGTACTTAATACGTCATAAGATAAAATGACTTCTGTGTTGCCCCTTTTAATCGCTGCATTACCGATTTCCACCCCCCTCGATACTATTTCATCAAATAGCATCATCAGTCCGGCAACGCAGGCGTGGCAGATCACAACAAATCGGCGATACGATCCCACCCCTCAAGAACTTCCCTTTCAATTCTATGCCAGCATGGTCTTTAGAGACCGCTGGAAAATCGTCGGCGCCCTTGAACTCCAAAAACGCACTCCTGAAGGAATGGAACCAACAATGGAAGCCCTTTCCGCCTTCAACGGTCGATCCATAGGAAAAATAAACGGATACGAAGTGTTATGGACTCAAAACCAACCCAAAATCCAGTTCACTTCGTCTGTCAACACCAACATGACCGCTTTTGGTTATGCGTATTGGGGCTATGTCCTTGGTCAAGTTTCCTGGATCAATGCGGCAGAGAGAATGTCAAATCTTTGGCTGGCCAGCCCCTCCGAAGCATCAGATTTCATTCCCAGCACTCAAACTTTTACACCAAATTCCGACCCCGATGCCCAGGCAGAATCGGCAATTTGGTATCTCCAAACTATTGAGTCCGGACAAATCACACCAAATCGCGAACTCGAACAGAAAATCCTGGATATCATAAAAGTCAGTCCTGAAAGCGATACAAAAACCGTCTTAATTTGCCAGGCTCTAAATTCAAGTTTCCTAGGAAAAACCCATAAAGATCTGCTCGAATCCAGTCTAAAGCCGGTGAAAGCACCAACCAATTCTATTTACAATCTCGCGCGCCGACTTTGGGCCACCGCCGAGTTAACAAGTCTCAAAAAAGCAACTCCGCAACAGCTCAAAACCGCTACCCAAAACCTCCTTCGCTATCAATCGCGAGATGACCAGGTCAACAATCCCAGTCTGCCTAACTTTGGCGCGATTGGAACCAAACCCGGCTCGCTGTCAAACGATGCTCCCTATGCTGCAATTGCCTTATGCCGGGCCGGAGAGGTTCTTCAAGACGCCGAAATTATGGACCGAGGAATTGTTGCCATGCGAAGTTGCTTTGGCCTCTTCCAAATCAACCAAAATCGCAATTACAACCCAATTGTTCCTTCCTATAGCGTCGCCATGGCCAATGAATCTTACGGAGAGGCTCGCGACGACCTATTTCAACCATGGAGCAGCCTCGAAGCCTGTGAAGGAAAAATAATTGCCGCCGCCGCTTACTTAGATCAAAGATATGGCGCCGCTTTTGAAGTCACTCCCAACAACTGGGTTGGTGTCGATGGAATACGAGTAGAAGGCGACTCATTCATAGATCTCCTGGCAAACCTCCGCCATCCCTTCACCCGCTCCGTCACGCTCCGAAAAGAGGTGAAAAACGATGGCACAAGATCAGATCTCAGGCCACTGGTTAGGCGACCACACATTGTCGATGCCGAGCTTGTCTCCGTCAACCCAACTCCAATTGTGCGCGTTTACACCGGCCGCTCCGTAACCGGCGTTGAAGTCTTCGATGACAAAAACCCGTTCACAATGTTCCTCAATCCCGGACGCAATCAAATTGAGCTTGCCCCCGACCAAACCGGCTTCTCGGCAATCGTAACGCCCGATCTCCTAAAAACTCCGTTCAAGGTCCAGCTCAAGCACAAATCCGTACTTGTAGAAAGAAGCTTTTATCTACCCCTCAACATAAACTTCAAATCCGACAGTCAAGATTGGCACGCTTTTGGAGAACTTGCTGGCAAACGCTTTTCTAAGGATGGGTGGTTATCTACCTACTACCTGCCCGATAACAAACCAAGCGATTCCCTAATCGGAATCATTCAATCCACTCCATTTGTCAACACAAAAAAGCCACTGTCATTCACGATTCGTGGCGCCGATGAAGCCAGCATTGAACTGATGGACTCCGAAAGCAATCAAGTCATCATCGACTTCGTGGCCACTACAAAAGAACCAACGACAATTGAATGGGATTTGAGTCTATACCAAGCCTCTCGCGTTTATCTTCGTATCGTAGATAAGACCGAAAAAGGACACGTCGAAGTCAAAGATATCGGCTTCAAAGAGTAAAACCTCCAAAGATCAAAACAAACCAGCTCAAACAAGCCAGATCAGAACCGCAAGCTATAATCGAATCGAACTTGCCAATCTCTCAAATTAGAGTTATTAGGTCTACCGTTTACCCAATTCAAATGCTCAACGCTAAACGCAAATGCCTGATTCTTGCCTGGCCTTTGGTTAAAGGTCAATCCAAAAGTATGAGAGAGTGATCGGTTGTCCCGACGATCCCATTGTTGCAGCGCATACGAAAGTTGGAATGGAGAAGGCGAGTTCGCCAACATGGTCATGTTCAGCCGAGCTTCTCGTTTAAGCGATTCATTATTCGTGTCACGCTTAATCTCATTCCAGCTCAAATCAAAAGCCATTCGAGGATCGTTTTGGTATTTTATGCCCCAGCTGTTCTTTCGCTCATCAAGCGGAATTGAACCCAATAGAACATCATTCTTCGACTGAGTCGGATTCGTAATAACCGAATTCTGCAAAGACATATACTTGTTAACATCAAATGTCAAAGCATAGTCGCGAATCAAAACGTGGTCATCGTTGGGAAGAGTTCTTGAACCGTACTTAAACGTTCCTCGCAACCGATCCTTATCGGTCTTGTCCGTCTTCAAGGTAACAATTCTATCAATCGCTCGGTACCCGTTTTGGCTAACCTGACTGCCATAGTCAAAGTTCAATCCAATATCACCAAGTGTAAATCCAAAGCCCATACCAAGAACTTCTTTCTGCCACCGGAAATAATCTCGATTTGTATCGGTGCGATAGTAGAACTTAATGTCTTTCATCGATCCAAGAGCAAATGGATTAACGTTTGAAAAACTCACATTTCCAAGGTGAGTATCTCGACGACCATCAATTCGATTCTCCTGATAAGAAGCCCCATCAAGCTTAATACCACCCGCCGTACCTCCGGAAAGTGTCGTCGACGACTTCAATTGCCCAGAGTCTTCCCCGCGCATCGACCGGTTGTAACCGTAATTCAACTTAATGCCACTGCCAAAATCAACCCAGAGTCCATAGTTTCTAAAGGTTTCATCCGGCGCATCACCGTCTCTTCTAATCTTTGTATCGGTCACGCTCACTCCCACGCGATCCGATAGCTTTGTCGCAACGGTATTAGAAGAAGTCGTTTCTCGATTTCCATCTTCAAATTTCGTCAAAGATTGCTCTGTCTTAAAATTAGTCTTCGAATCAATTTTTGTTTCGTAAGCAACGGTATGTTTCTTAGCATCAGGCAATTGATCGTTTTGCCCATCAAACTGATGAGTCTCCTGAGTAACCGTAATCTGCCCTAGCTTGCCAAGATTCTGGTTAACCGAGAACATATCATATTGCTGATCTACTGTCCGAACTCCCGCATCGGTAAACGACCGTTCGACTCGGGCCAAATTCAATTGAGTCTGCTTAGATAAGTTGTATTGAACCTGCGAAGACCGAGCCATGATGTCTTGTTGCAGCCAAGAGTTGATCGCATTCGATTCATCATAGGCCAATCGCAAACTTGGCAAAACTTGCCAAAATCCATTGATCTGACTTTGATCATAACCTAACAATGAGCTAAGAACATCCCGTTCTCGGTCAATCAATCCACCAATCGAAGTAAATTCTGAATCAACCGCTCTTCTGGCGTAATTCAAGGCAAACTTATCACCTTTCAGCCCAAAAATATCTCGCCTTGCCCCACCAAGCGGAGAATCCGCATTCATGTGGTTATAGCTCAAATCTAGCTTCGGACCAAGCTTGGTTGCAAAATCAAAATCAAGCTTATTCAGACCATCAATTCGACCCAAAACATTCTGCTCATTCCAGAACAGCCGATTCATATCGCCGAATTCCGAATCACTGGTCTGATTCTTAAAATTCAAACTTGTAGAGCCAAGTTTTAAATCAATCTGATCAAGCTGCACCGATTCGCCATTTGAATTTGTAATGGTCGAATGATTCAAAAATCCCGAAGCTGGGCCTTTGTCGGCATAACCCAATCGCCAGCCATCTCGAGTGAACCCCGCCTGATTGCTGATTCCATTGATGTCGTTTCCATGAGCCTTCAATTCAGGTTGCAAAAGCCCAAGACTGCCCGAAACCAAATTCTGACGATCTTCATTCGTCAAAGCTCCAAAGTCAGAAAAATCTTCATCAACAGCCCGCAAAGAGTAGTTAAATTTCCATCCGCCAAGACCAAGACCAATGTCGCGACTCGTTAAGTCGCTCATGTCGCGTCCTAGTCGATCATATTGACTATTAACTTGCAAAGCACCCAGTGATGTCGCAATTCCCAGCGCTCTTCGATCCATGCCTTGCTCTTTCGCAAGTTGGCCTTTATCCGCCTCTCTCAAATCATTAAACCGATTAAATCCTGAATCAACTTTCTGATCGAGATAAGTCAGTTTTAAGCCCTTGCCATCAATCGCCAGACTCTGCCGATAAACACCTTCCCCATCATTTCGACCTTGCACGGCAAGATTGTCGTATTTCATCGACCCCGCGCCAAGCTTCGAACTCAAAGAAAAATTCGTGCGATCAAGTCCACGCTCTTTTTGAAGTTGCTTCCGATCTTCTTCTCGCAACTTATCAAATTGATTAAATCCAGTATCAACATACTGGCTACTCCAATTGGCCGAAACCCCAAGTGCAGAAACCGCATACTGTCGCCAAGTAACGCCCCCGGTCGAATCCCCAACCCAGTTATAACCTTGGCTGAACTTCATGTCACCCAAACTCATGTTATTAAATGAAAAGCCAGTTCGTTTCAGGCCGCGTTCTCTGGCCAACTGGTTAACTCTGCCTTCCGCAACTCCCGATTCCTTCATCGCAGAAAAACCATTAAAACGATCATCAATATCCTGATAATCAACCTGAACGCTGCCGCCCATGGCATTGGTTTTCAAAGTCTGAACAATCGCCGTTCCCTGACCCGACTCAATATTGGATTTCTGTCCAGTATCCTGCCCTAAAAGATCAGTGGATTGCGAAACTTCTCGTTCCCCAACCATCATCACGCCTTCTAGCGATGAACTCGAACCCAACTTCATGGAATTCGCTAAACCATAAATATTGCTGCTAATGAGAGTGCCATCCGCCAATCGCTCGGTCTGACCCATCCCCAAAACAAACTGACCACCTTCCGCAAACTTCAATCGGAAACTATTCGCGCCCCCCGCAAAACTCATCCCGTAAGTACCAGCAACCGCTTTCTTGTCGTCGTACCGATACTGAACCCGTAAACTCTGACCAACTTTAACCGGAACTTTCAAGGAAACAACGCCCGATTCATTATCCAAAACGTAATCTTTTTCGGCCGTCAAGGGCCGACCATCAAGATCCACTGTTTCCGATCCATCAATCACATGACCGAAGCGTAAAGGCACAGAAAAACGGCCTTCCTTCAAAGTCACAAGGTCAAAAGCAATCTTTCCGCCAACGGCTGCCGCACCCTTACCCTTTTGGCCCGGTGTATCTTCCGGATTCAATGAGAACTGCGAATACCCAATCGTGGCAATCCCCATCACCACAATCCAAGCAAACGTACGCAGGTTCAAATTCATCCTAAAATTACTCTCAATAGTATTATAGCCCATCCTTGGCATAATCTTCAGTTCAAAAGCACACTTCTTTAAGTCAAAGCAATGCCTTTCTTCCTCTCTGCCAACAATGACGTCGCAAATTCGCCAGGGTTTCAGGTCTTTTTAATTTTCTCCCTACAATTTTTCTCAGATCATGCCAAGAACTTAAATGGCGATGTCAGCACATGGGCATAACGTTCAGGTTGAACTAACATACGATGAGGCACACGAAATCCTCACTCGTTGCCTTCTCGCGTCTGGCGAAGACACCGCCTGCTTCCGAGACGCACTTCGAAAACTCGCCTGGGCTATCGAAAGAGCCCACATCGAAGAACCATCTGTCGCCTAGGTCAACACTCAAATCTTGATCCAAGCATGATCGTTGCTCGATCTCTCCACCGCATCTAAAATGCGCTGATTCTCCAACCCATCTGCCATATTCGGCGATGGTTGTTCCCCGGAATGTATCGCTTCAATTGCCGACTTTAGTAAATTCATAAAGGTATGTTCATATCCAATAATATGACCAACTGGCCAATAGTTACCGGTATAAGGATGCACACTATCACTACACTGAACAACACGAAAACCTTGCAAATCAGAAGCATCACTGGCATCAAAGTATTCAAATTCATTCATGCGTTCCATATTAAAAACTACCGAACCTTTTGAACCATTGATTTCAAATCTATTGTAATTCTTTCTTCCCATTGCAAACCGAGTTGCCTCAAGTGTTCCCAAAGCCCCATTCTTAAACTTTGCTAAAAACAAACTAGCATCATCAACATCAACCTTCCCCATTTCCGAACCTGCCTTTGCTCCCATCCGGTCATCAATCTCTCCAACAACCGGACGCTCTTTAATGAATGTATGCAATAAGCCACATACTTCATCAACCTCTCCTACTAAATAACGAGCCAAGTCAATTACATGCGCTCCTAAATCACCATGGGCACCACTTCCTGCCGTCGCTTTCATCAATCGCCACACTAAAGGAAACTCCGGATCCATTATCCAATCTTGAAGATAAGTCCCTCTAAAGTGATAAATCTGACCCAAATCCCCCCGGTCAATCATCCGTTTAATCTGGGCAACCGCCGGCGCCCCCCGGTAGTTATGAAAAACCAAACTCGGCTGCCCGCTCTTCTCCACCGCCAAAGCCATTCGTTCGGCTTCTTCCAATGTATTCCCAATCGGCTTCTCACAAAAAACAATCTTCCCCGCTTCCGCCGCCGCCACCGCAATCTCACAATGGCTCGATCCCGGAGTACTAATATCAATCACATCAATTTCCGGATCCGCCAACATCTCCCGGTAATCCGTCGCGTAGCCCTCCCATCCATATTCTGCGACGGCCGAACTCACTCCTGCTTCATTCCGCCCGCAAATCGTCTTCATGCGAATGTCATAAGGCAAATCAAAAAATCGACCAACTTGCCGGTAGGCATTACTATGTGCCTTCCCCATAAACTGATACCCAACAAGTCCAATCGTTAATTTCGGCTTCGCCATCGAAACTCGTTTTACCAGTTTGAATAGCCGTGAATAAACATCGTTGCTGAATTTTTTCAGCAAGACTTAAGTTCTGTCCGAAAACTTAGAAAATGAATTTAAAATTTGTCATTCCTTTCAATGACAAAGAACTATCTCAACCTAACCGATTCTGTCAAAATGGAAGCTATTCTCACCAAAGCAAACACCAATCCCTTAAAATATCCCGGATTCAAAGTTGGACCAATTCAACTCGAAAACCCAATCATGCTCGCTCCAATGGAAGACGTGAGCAATCTCGCGTTTCGCCTCATCACAAAGAGAATCGCAAACCCTGGACTCATGTTCACCGAGTTTGTCAGCGCAATGGCCGTCCATTACGCTCCCGATAAATCCCGAAAGAAAATGAGAGTTGAAGAAGCAGAGCGACCACTCGGAATTCAAATCTTCGGCGGTGATATTGAAAAAATGGTCGAGTGCGCCAAAAAAGCGGAAGAAATGGGAGCCGATATCCTCGATATCAATATGGGATGCTGGGTGCCAAAAGTGGTCAAAACTGGGGCCGGAGCTGCCCTCCTCAAAGACCCAGAATTCGCTGAGAAAATTGTAAGTTCGTGCGTTAAGGCCGTCAATATCCCGGTGACCGTAAAAGTCCGCGCAGGATGGGATTACGATCTCTTTGCCGCACCAGAACTTGCCAAAAGATTCCAGGGTGCTGGTGCGCAAATGCTAACCCTCCACGCCCGTTTTGCAAAGCAAGGATTTGAAGGTGAAGCCAATTGGAAACTCATCGGCGACATCCGCGATATTCTTACAATTCCCTTGGTCGGTAACGGAGATATCAAAACGGCCGAAGATGCAAAAAGAATGATCGATGAAACCGGATGCAACGGTGTTATGGTCGGTCGCGCTGCCATCGGCAACCCTTGGGCATTAGCTCGAATCACCGCCGGAATCAATGGACTGCAAATGCCAAGCCCACCAACAATTCACGAGCGCATTGAAGTTGCAATCGAACATGCAAAGCTCATGGTTTGTCACCAAATGGAACTCGATTCTTTTGATGAAGCTAAAGATCACCCCGAATTTGCTGATCAAGAAATTCGTGCAATTCGCCCCATGAGAAACCAACTCCCACTCTACATTAAAGGTGAAGAAGGTGCTCCAAAGATTCGCGGAAGGTTATCCACCGTCTCTTCCGTAACAGAACTTGAAGAAATCCTTTTGCAATTTGCCAACCAATGCACCGCCAATAATTCCCTCGACAGTGCTAACATTTAAGGGTTGGAAAAGCTCCCGATTTCTCTAGTAATCAACACCTTCCAGGCGGAGCAATACCTCGACCTCACAATAAAGTCGGCAATCCATTTTGTTCGCGAAGTCATTGTTGTAGACATGCACTCCACCGACAAAACTCTCGAAATTGCAAAGAGTCATAACGCAAAAATCTTCAATTTTGAACAAGTTGGTTACGTCGAGCCAGCCCGGCAATTTGCCGTCGACCAAGTTCAACAAAAGTGGGTTCTCATCCTCGATGCTGACGAAGTCGTCACCGAAAAACTGGCCCAAACCATCAAAGAAGTCGTAACAAATGATTCTGCCGACCTTGTCTACATGCCTTGGTTAAACTATATGTTTGGTCGACCCATAACCGCTTGCCGATTTGAACCAGAAAGAGAAATGCATCTTCGCCTTTTCAAAAAAGGAATGGTGAATTTTGGCTCCGAAGTCCACGCCCCTATTGTCCCCGATCCTTCCGGAAGAATCCTAAAGCTCAACCCCGAAACTCAAGGTGTTGTGTGGCACTTTAACTACTCAAACATCTCGTCATTCATCCAAAAGCTAGACCGGTACACCACGCTGGAGGCCGCATCAAACCAAAAAAATCCTAGCTCCCCATCAAGAATACTTCGCAAAGTTGTCCGCGAAGTCATCAATCGATATTGGCGCGCAAAGGGATACAAGCTCGGTTGGCATGGTCTTGCTGTTTCCCTCCTCATGGGATTCTATGAAGCAACAAAGCAAATCAAAATCCATGAACTCTCTCAATATAAAAGCGAAGACGCCATCATAGATAGCTACAAAAAATTAGCCGAGCAAGAAATCGCTCGATCCCATCATTTGTCCAAATAAGAAACAAGCCGCTCGGCGTATCGCCGACTCGCTCCAATTTGCGCTTCCACCAGAGTTCTTGCCGCCAATCCCATTTCATCCCTTGTCTTTTCGTCTCCCATCAATCGAGATATTTCTCTCGCCAAGTCTTCCGATGAATCAACAGAAACCGTCGCTCCAACATGAGCCGCCATTTCCGCAACATCCTTAAAATTCTGCATATTAATTCCGTGAATCACTGGCTTCCGATGTGCAAGTGGCTGGATGATATTTTGGCCCCCAAGTTTGTCAAACCCTCCGCCAACAATCACCAAATCCGCCACCGAATAAACAGAACTCAATTCCCCATAAGTATCTAATATCAAATATCGTCCCCGTTCATCTTTTGAACGCAGAGAAACCTCTCCAAAAATAGATTTTACTTTTCCCGAAAGGCCATCAACCCTTTCCAAATGTCTGGGAGCATGAATAACTCTGTCCCAGCTGTCTTCCGCCATTTTTAATGCCGCCAAAACAAAATCTTCCTCCATCTCCCCCCGGGTAGACCCCACGACTACCACCCGATCCCCCTTTTTAACCCCTAACTTCGCTTTCCAATCCCCAGAACTACCCCCCGACCCCCCCAAAGCTTCATCAAATTTACAATTTCCAAGCACTTCGGCCGAACTTGCTCCCAACGCTAAGATCCTTGTTTGATCTGTTTCCGATTGCATCAAACAGCCTGTTAAATTCCGCAACATCGACTGATAAAAAGCCCGAATTTTCATAGATTTCGGGAAGGATCGGTCACTCACACGTCCATTGATCATCAGAACTGGCATATCAAAATTCTTCGCGATTTGTATAAAATTCATCCATAACTCTGTCTCCATTATGCCGATTACATTCGGTCGAATCTTAACAATTGCCCCCAAAACAAACCGCGGAACATCGATTGGAAAATAAACAAGATAGTCAAAAAGTTCGGACGCTTTATCCCGGGCTGTCTGGTGCCCGCTGCTTGTTGTTACCGAAAGAACAATTTCTGCTTCCGGCGCAAGATCCCTCAGCTCTTTCAAAATTGGGATCGCCGCCACAACTTCGCCGACACTCACCGCATGAATCCAAATGCGTTTTGATCCTTTTTTAAGCGCAAACTTATACTGACCGCAACGTTCTTGCCAATTCACATCCTCCGATCGCTTCTTGGCACGCCACAACATCCAGGGCACCCAAAACGGCGAAAGTAAAACAATTAGAAGGTTATAGAGGATGTTCAAAATAGAAACTTCTGCCCGGTGATTCTTTCAAAAGCTTCGACATATTTCGCCCTTGTATTGGAAATGACATCATCCGGTAATTCGGGGCCAGGAGGATTTTTATCCCATCCAATGGACTCCAAATAGTCTCGAACATACTGCTTGTCAAAGCTAGGTTGCGCGCCTCCAGGCTTATACAAATCGGCTTCCCAGTATCGTGAAGAATCTGGCGAGAGCGCTTCGTCAATCCACATCAACCCGTCATCCGTAACGCCAAATTCAAACTTTGTATCCGCTAAAATTAACCCCTTCCCTTTTGCAATTTTTGCCGCTTCTATGTATAATTTAAGCGTCCATTCCCTAACCTTTTCAGCAACTTCTTCTCCTACCAAATCCGCTGCTTTTAAGAATGAAATATTCTCATCGTGCCCTTCTTCCGCTTTTGTCGCCGGTGTAAAAATCGGCTCGGTTAACTCAGAACCATCTTCCAGTCCGTCGGGCAAATCCAACCCCAAAATCTTGCCCCCATTCTGCCTGTAATCTTTGAATAATGAACCTGCGATATAGCCTCGGGCTACACATTCAATAACAAGCGGTTTGGCTTTTTTAGCCAACATTGTCCGACCAAAAAGTTCCTCATTTTCATTGCCAACTCGCTCCCTAATCGCTTCATCCGCAACCGAAATCACATGATGAGGACAAACATGACCAAGCTGTCGAAACCAAAAATCGCTCATTAGGTTCAAAACGCGCCCCTTATCCGGAACTCCGTTGGCCATAATCACATCAAAGGCACTGATTCTATCGGTCGCGACAATCAATAACTCATCGCCCAGATCATAGACCTCTCGCACTTTCCCAAATCGAGGTTCACCAAGTCCCTTTAATCCTGCACCCATTAATGCCGATGACATACCAGCATTATGTCGCGGCTAGCTGAAGGGGTAGGCGGTCTTCAAGCGATCAGCAATCTTAAGATAGGCCGAAATCTGCTTATCAATTTCTTCTGGATATCTCTCCGCGTATTTTAATGCGGCTCTCAATTCGCTTTGAGTCAAGCCAAAATAACTAGATCTTAATGCTTCAATTGAACCTAACTCTCGATACTTCAATACGATTTCCCAAACCTTGGCTCCAGTTTCGACAATCTCGGCAACACCTTTTTCATTGGTTTCTATAAGAATATTGACTTCCAAGCCATCATGTTCTTGGCGATAAATCTCCAAACGAGAATCCACCCCTTTTGAATCTGTCAATAGTAAATCGGCAGCTTCAGAGACCCCTAAATCTTCAGATTCCACAGCTTTCAGAACCATCTCTTCAAATATCTGCGGATGCTCAGCTTGGATTGTTTTCAGCAAATTAGCAAAAGATTCTGAGTCTGTCCTCTCCAAAACGCCAAGCTGCAACATGATCCATGATTCTTCTTTCATTTCTATTTTCATCCATGAGATGAGCAATCAAATTCTTGCTCCTTGTTTCAAATCAACCGCTTCAACCTCGTTGTCAAAGCGAAACAAATCTACCGTATTCTACGAAAAAACATGCATTTCTGATTCCGGAAATGGGATTTTTCCAGATTCAATCACCTGACAAAATCATTTTCAACCATAAATTTTTCAACTAAAGCTTTGAATTGTTCTGGATTTTTGAGCCGGCCTTCGCCATGAGTTGCACCCTCAAAAACATAAAGACTAGATTTTTCTCCCGCCGCTTTGAGCATGGCATTCCTTCCCTCTGCTTTGATCAAGGGATCTCGGTCACCATACATCAGTAAAATCGGCAATCCAGCAAGCTTCGAAAGTTCACGGTCGACTTCCATCTCCCCCGGTTTAAAGCCCAAAACGAATGGAGCAAGGGTCAACGAGGGCTTCATGACACTTCCTAATAGCTTGCCTCCTAAAAATGGCCACCAACCTTTCATTGCTTCATCAAATCTACGGTAGGGGCCATCCAAAATCAATCCATCAATTTGCCCCGGCGTACGGCAACTTGCCAGCACCCCACTCACTGCTCCCATCGAAGAGCCTAAAATGACGATTTTGGAATGAGGGCGTCGCGATTTAACAAACTGAATTGCCGCCTCCACATCCTTCACTTCGTCCCATCCGAATGCAATTTTTCGACCTTGGCTGCGACCATGCGCCCTCAAGTCAAAATGAAGTGTACTCACTCGATCAACTCCTAAAAATGAGTTCACCGGAACCCATTCGCAACGATTCATGATGTAACCATGAACACATAAAAGCACTGTTTCCTCAGAGCCCTCAGACCACCAACCTACAAGTTTCAATCCATCTTCTGTAACAAAACTCACTTCTTCTTGGGGCAATCCCAGCATTCCCGGAGAGAGATATTGGTGGATTCTAACTGGCCTCAAACTTAAAAATAGAATGAGAACAATCAACAGCAAATAGATTGCTCCTAGAAAAATTCCGATCCCAAGTAATACTAAAATCCAATCCATCTCTCAATAATCCTACTTTCTGTACTCTGATACCGGTTAAAATATGTACTGCCCATTATGTTCGCATTGAACTTCTATTCTGAACTCTACGATGAACTGCTTCGTAGCAATCGCAAAACCGCGACTATTCGCCTAGGAGATAAAGGTGATAAATACCAAGCTGGGCAGGTTGTCTGGATCACAGTCGGGCCAAGATTCGGACATCGAAAAAAACTATTCTGCGCCATTGTTGATCGCGTTGAAGTCAAACCACTATCCGAATTATCTCCTAGAGATATAGAACGAGAAAATCCTGAATTTCGTAACGAAGATGACATTATTGGATTTCTCAGCAGAGTTTACGGCGAGTTTATTACTCCCGCCCACCACTGCACTGTAATTTATTTCAGCAAGATAGACGAATAAATAAAATTAACCTTCTCACAGAAAAGGAATCATATGTGGATCAGAACGGCCCAACAGTGTCGAGAAATCGATTTGCGAACCATCCAAGAGTTTATGATTCCGTCTAAGGAACTCATGAAAAACGCGGGATTGGCTGTTTTTAAAGTTGTCAAAGATAAGATTTCTCCTCCCGCAAAAATTGCCGTTGTCTGTGGAAAAGGAAACAATGGAGGTGACGGATTTGTAGTTGCCCAAGTCGCAAAAAGAGCCGGCTACCGTGTAGAGTGTTTCGTCACATCGCCTAAGTCCGGATTAGGCGAACAATGCCTTCGAGAAATGCAAAAGGCAATCGACCTTAATATCGAAGTCACATTTTCAAACGAGTCGAATTTTTACGGCAAACTAGAGAGTCTCTGCAACTTTGAACTTATCGTAGATGCGATATTGGGAATTGGCGCAAAAGGAAATGTTCGCAACGAAATTGAAAAAGCAATCGATTCGATCAATAAGAGTCGTGTTCCCGTTATCAGCATCGATGTGCCTTCCGGAATCGATACAGATACTGGCCAAAAGTTAAATAAAGCCGTTTTGGCCCGACACACAGTAACTTTCGGATTTCCAAAACCATTTCTTTTTCAGGGCGACGGAATGCATCATGCTGGAATATGGAGCATTGCAGAAATTGGATATCCAAATGAACTGGAGAAGGCTCAGTCTAATGCCCAACTTTTGAGTTATCAAACAATAACCAGCCATTTTCCAGTTCGCGATAAAAATGCTCACAAAGGATCAAGTGGTCATCTTCTCATCGTTGCTGGTAGCCATCACATGCGAGGAGCGGCTGTCCTTGCCGCAAAAGCGGCATATCGAAGCGGTATTGGCCTCGTGACTGTTGCCAGTATCGATTCTGTTTGCGACTCGGTTATGAACCTTATTCCCGAAGCTATTCTCCTTCCTCTACCGGAAAATCAAGGAGCGATTGCTTCCGAAAGTTCAAAACTTATTCTGGAGAATCAAGCAAGGTACGACGCTGCAATCTTTGGACCAGGTCTCACTTCAGATAAAAATATCGCAGAACTCCTGACGACAATTTGGAAGGATTGGAAAACCCCCAGTGTCTTGGATGCTGATGCATTAAATGTCATTTCAGCCGGAGTTAAACCCCCAAATTGCCCATCTGTCATGACTCCTCACCCAGGTGAACTCGGTCGATTGATCCAAAAGTCAATCGATGAAATTCAATCGCAAAGACTCCAATCTATACAAGAATCAACCAAAAAATTTCAAACATCAATTCTATTGAAAGGGCAATATTCAATCGTGAGTTCACCAGATAAGCCTCTAGAAGTCAACATTACTGGGAATCCGGGAATGGCCACCGCCGGGATGGGCGATGTATTAAGCGGAATGATCGGAACTCTTCTCGCCCAGAACCTAGAACCGCACTGGGCTGCATCTTGCGGAATGTTCTGGCATGGCATTGCCGGAGATTTTGCTGCCAAAAGCATTGGCGACATTGGCTACACGGCCTCAGACTTAATCAATTTCATTCCTAAGGCCCGAACAAAGTTGACGTTATAACAAGGTTTTTCACGTCTAAACTGATAACGTGTTTCCCAGGTTATTATTCTTCGTTTGGTTTGCAATGGGCCTGAGTTGTTTCACTTCGGCTCAAGCGATAAAAACATTCGATCTCATTTTCGAAAAAGACGGATCTCGTCAAGCCTGGATCGATATAGATTCAAGTACAGAAAAACCGTCTGAACCAATTTCAGTAAAAAAGAAAAACATAGAGCTAGCCGCACCAGAAAATGTCAACGGAAAATCAGTTTATGTCCATAATCTTAAAACAAACAAAGTAGCCAAAGCATCATTGCTGACAATCCTCAAAACTGGTTCCTGGAAACCAACTGAACAAGAGTTTTCGCTAACTTTTTCCGCCAAGATAAATATCGGAAATGCCAAGGGAAAAGTAAAAGCCGGCGCACTGGCAGTCACGGCGGGAGGCGAGACCAGATCCATTCTGCTCGATGAAAATTCAAATGGCGAGGCCATGGTTTATTTGCTTCCCGGGAAGGAAGCCACTGTAAAATTCACAACAAACCTCGAAAATGGTGAGTCCATTACACAAACAGAAAACTTAGATCTTACGGGAAACGAAGTCCCCGTTCTCACTATAATTGCGTCGGATCAAGTACCAGTTATTTTGCCAGAATCAACATCTTCAATTCCAAAAGAAGGGCAAGAAGTAGCAACTCAATCCGACCAAACTGTTGAAAAGCCTGCAACCGGCAGTCCAATCCAGACCATGTTCAATATGGTTGTCGCTCTCCTCATTATTGGTGGACTGGGATATGGTATTTGGTGGTACATCAATAATAATCAGGGGCAAGTGGAAGAGTTGGTAAAGAAAGCAGGTCTCAATCCTCAAAGCAATAATGATCCTATCGGCACAATCCCAATTGAGCCAACTGAACCAGAACCACTCAAGCAAATTGTTCTCGACCCCATTGCCGCTCCCATTTCCGAACCGAATATAGCAAGTCCATCGCCCGAACCAAAGTTATATCTGCCTTCGGGAGCCTCACAAATTTTGAACGAAGGCGATTCTACAATTGGCCGAGAAAACGCCACAATCACGCTTGCTGGCGAGTCAAGTGTCAGCCGCTTGCATGCAAAAATTGTTCGCACTGGATCTAATTTAGTTTTAGAAGATTTGGGCTCTACAAACGGCACATATCTCAATGGCAAAAAACTTGAAAACCCTGTTCCAATTCAACCTGGAGATATCATTCAAGTCGGAACAGTTCAAATCAGGTTTGAGGCATAAGCAATGGGAAAAATGATTGCTCGAGCATTACTTTGTGGAGCGGCTGCTTTGCTGGGTTGGATCCTAACCGAACCGTTTTTACCTCGAGATTTCTTAAGCGCGGAATGGGCTCGACAGGAAGGCATTATGGTTACCGTCGTCATTGCCTTGATTGGGTTAGTGGCTGGTGCGCATCAAGGATATCTGCGTGGCGGCAGTCGTAACTTTTTCATGGGCCTTGCTCTGGGTGCAGTCCTGGGTTCCGTTGGCGGACAAATGGGATATCTCATTGGCGGGAGTCTCAGCTCTGCTCTCTTTCCAAACTGGACAATGAGCTCTTTTCCCATCATCCCACGAACCCTAACATTTTTGTGTTTCGGTGGACTCCTCGGCTTGGGAATTGGATCGACTCAGCTCAATTGGAGAACCATGCTTTCTGGCTTAATTGGCGGGCTCATTGGCGGCGGTATTGCCGGATTAGCATTTGATCCAATCGGAGCCTCGCTGGGTGCATTCCAAGCGATTGGCGATGGAAGAACGGAAACCGGAACGGTTTCACGAGCTGTTATGTGGGCTCTCATTGGTATCAATGTCGGATTGTTTACTGCTCTCGTAGAAAACGCAACACGACAAGCCTGGGTGAGGCTTATCGTTGGGAAAAATGAAGGTCGTGAGTGGCCAATAGACGCAGTGCAAACGAACATTGGTCGGGATGAGCGAGCCCATATTCCCCTCTTCGGCGACTCCAATGTTGCCCCCCTCCATGCCATTATTCACCGCCAAAACAATTCTTACATCCTTGTCGATCCTGGCACCCCCATCGGAATCGGTATCAATGGCGCAAGAGTCATGCAACCCACGTTTCTCAATCACGGAGATACCATTATGATCGCCGGTCATCAGTTACAATTCCTTATGAAAGCTGGCGCGGCCAGAAAGGCTAATGAAGGTCGAGCTAAAGGACAATTCATTGCTCCGCAATATCAGTCACCCACGCCAAACCAAACACAAGCTCCGATTCCGCAATCTCATCCCACCCAAGCGTTTCATCAAACACAAGTTCCCCAGCCGGTCGTGTCAAACCCGGCGCCTTCTCCTGCAATCACAATAACAGCCCTCACTGGCCCACTCACTGGCCAAAGATATGATCTCACTCAACAAACTGAAGTCGGTAGAGACGGACAAGGAATCCCACTGGCCTTTGATACGCAGGCCAGTCGTCGACATGCCACTCTTCAGCCAACGCCAGGCGGATTATCTGTGCGTGATCTTCAAAGCACAAATGGAACATTCATCAATGGAGCCAGGGTGCAAGAAGGAATTGCCCGATCCGGAGACACGATTCAAATTGGAAGCACACAATTCCGAGTGGAATAATCCAAGAATCAACCAATAATTTATACCAGCAACAGAAAGTTCGCAACGTCAAAGCCCCCGACTAACGTCCAAACAAATAGCAAAGGAAGAATGAATAACCCAACCGATCCCAATAAAACCGTCATTGGCGGGCCAAGCATTGACCCAAACCGCACCGTAATCGGCGGAACAAATTTTAATCAAACTCAGGCCATGAATGCGCCCCCAACAATTGGCGACCCTAACCGAACAACTGCCATTGCTCCCCCTAAACCTCTTACCTTTACACTCACTCCAAGCCGAGAAGCATCAATGGCAAATGGCCCTGCCCGCGAGCAATTCCTGCTTGAAATTGATGCACCATCCGGGCCATCCCTTCCAGGTGTAGGTCAATCCGGAACGCGCGCCGCCCTCAATCTATGTCTCGTCATTGATCGCTCCGGATCAATGGAAGGGCCGCCGCTAGAATATGCAAAACAAGCTTGCAACCAACTTGTAGATCTTCTGAGCCCAAACGACATACTCTCGATAGTAGTCTTCGATGAAATTGTAGAAGTGCTGATGCCGCCGCAAAGATGCACCGACAAACAATCCATTAAGAACGGTATTTCCCAGATTCGACCGGGATATACAACAAATCTATATGATGGTTTGACTCTCGGCGCGCAGCAACTCGAAGGAATGATGAATGAACAGGGACGAGTCACTCGGCTTGTTGTTCTAACGGATGGAGAACCCACGGCTGGAATCAAAGATTTTCAACCTCTTGTCCAACATTCTGCCGACCTTAAAGCTCGCGGAATCACTAGCACATACCTTGGGTTTGGTCCCGATTATAATGAAGAATTGCTTGCTTCAATGGCCAAAAAATCTGGCGGTAACTACTACTTCATTCCCGAACCCCAGCTGATCCCAGAAATTTTCCGAAATGAACTCGGCAAAATGATGGCGATTACCAGCACCAATTTGCAGATGTCCATTAAAACGGCCCGATGGGTTTCAGTCAAAAGTTGTACGGGGCTCGCTCCAATTCCCGATGGCAACGAATTCGAAATCAATCTTGCCGATGTTGAACAAGGTTCTACGCTCAATTTCGTTTTGGATCTAGAATTTCAAAATCACCCTCTCGGGCACTATCGTGTAGCCGAAGGAAAGATTCGATACACCACTCTACAGGGCAATACAGAAGTTGTCCCGGTAGACTTTGTAATGGAATTCACAGCGGAGCAAGCAAAATATATGGCTCCAGCTAACCCAAAGGTCTCTGCAGCTGCTGAAATTTCTGCCGCTAGCCGAGTGGTTGAAAAGACCATCATGGGCCTAAAAACTCAAGCGATCACAACCGCCCAGGCTATGCATGAACTTCAAAAAACTCAAGCTCTCCTCATCAAAGATGGAAGGGTGCAAGATGCACAAGAAGTCACAATGGCCATGCAAGCAATCCAACGCGGAGACACTGGCTCTGCCGAAAAAACCCTAATGGGAACCATGCTCCACCTCGACCAAGGCAAAAAATAAGTACGCAAACCCAGGATATTGATATTTCGCATTTCTTGCGCTTTCATATCTGTGTCCTTTTTGATTTAATGAATGCATACTCTTGTCAATAACTCTGACCAATATTTGAGTACCTGTAAAAATCACCAGTTTCGTAACAATCGGGAACATCTCATCTGGCATTTGTGTTGCAGTATTCGGTGGGTACACTCGCGGCTCAGATTATGCTCTTCGGACGGAGGGATGCCAAACGCGAACAGTTCCAAAGGATGGCGGACTCCGTCTATCCCGCGCTGTTCGGCACTGCCTTACGCCTGACGAGAAATAAAGAAGACGCGGATGACCTCACCCAAGAAGCACTGGTAAGAGCTTACGAAGCTTATGACCGTTTCGACGGAGAAAACTTCAAAGCTTGGATCCTGCGCATCACCACAAATCTCTATATCAACCGATATCGACAAAAAAGAAGACAAGGCAAAACCGCCTCCCTCGATGATGAAGAGTCGAATTATGAACCTATGGATGCGCCTGAAAACGCTCCCGATCAGGATCCTATTCGATGAAATGCTGGGAACAGAAATAGAAGAAGCATTGGCGAAGGTGCCAGAAATCTTCCGAACCTGTGTAATCCTCAGCGATCTTGAAGGACTGAGTTATGACGAAGTCGCCATTGCCGTCGATATCCCCGTCGGAACCGTCAGAAGTCGTATCGCCCGCGGAAGGGCCGCTCTTAGAAAAGAGTTGGAACGATACGCCAAAGAACAAGGTTACATTGAGTAAGGCACACCAAAACATGAATGAGAAGCTCGAATTGATGCACGGATTAGCTGATGAACAGCTATCTGGAAAAGAACTAGAAACGGCCCGCAATCTAGCTCAAAACGACCCACAGTGTCAGGCTGAGTATCAATGGGCGCAATATTTAAAAGGTTCGATTTCAACAAAGTGCCGTGTTGAAACCGATAGAACCGCATGGAAAAAAGCTCTCAACCAACTCGATGAAATCGATCGCAGCAAAAGGATCGATGGCTTTGTCGGAAAATATGCTTGGGCCTTCTGTGCAGTTGTATTGGCAACTATTCTTTTCGGAACTCTCAATAGTAGAACCGCCGGAAGTCAGACCTTAGCACGAGAACATGTTGCCGAACTTTTCAGCCCTGGTGCTCTTAAATCTCAACAATCATCCAGTGCCCTCGATACGGCATCGGCCCTTGATCTACGACCTTACAAAATTACTGCCATTGCTGATGGCGTGGTTGCCGATCGTCCCTGCCGATATCTTCGATTATCTGATCAAGTTGGCTCACTCGCTCTCTTGGCCGTTTCTGGAGTACAAGGATTAGAAGGCATTGACACTCCGACAGGAATTAGAGGATTCAAATCAGGTGAAGTCAATGGAGCAAAATGCGTCACTTGGACAATGCAAGGTACTACCTATGTTTTAAGCAGTAACCGACCAACAAGCGAATTGATCGACCTTGCGCAATATATGATTTCAAACTAATTTTTCATAAGAATCCTCTCCAAGATATTGGGCCAAGCTGACTTTGTCAAGTTTGGTCCTTTTCTTTTCTCAACCCATAATAGAAGTGTGTCAAAACCATCACCTATCAGAGCATTCCTTGGGATTCTGTTTTTAATAGGTTCAATTACGCTCACTTTGTATCTACTTAATCTCGTGACAAGCAATAAACCATTGCCACAACAACCATTAGAGTCACCAAATTCGAAATCAAACTCGACGAATTCTGCCCATTGACTTGCATTGTAATGACATTCTCAATCATAACCAATCATCAATGAAATTTGAAGACAAGCACGTCATTGGATGGTTAGAATCCGTTGACCTTCCTGAATGGGGAATCATCCGGGCTGATTGCAAAAGTAGATACCGGAGCAAAGACATCTGCTATTCACGTGGAAAATTTAGTTGCTCTTGATGACGACTCATTGGAATTTGACGTCATTCTTAGCCGAAAACACCCTGACAAAATTGTGCATGTAAAAACCCATTACATTCGCCGTACAAGTATTCGATCCAGTTCTGGCACGCGGCAAAATCGTTATATTGTAGAGACCCAAATGGTTCTAGGAGAACATGAACATCGCGTAGAATTAAGTCTCGTTTCAAGATCAAAAATGCTGAGAAGGATGTTGATTGGACGACGAGCGTTAGATGGTCATTACGTCGTGGACGTAGGCAAAACTCACATCATGGAGTAATCAAATGAAGATTCTTATTCTTAGCCGAGCTCGGAACGCCTACAGCACCAAAAGACTGCGAGAAGCTGCACTTGAACGTGGTCACACCGTGCGAGTTCTTGATACCCTCAAATTCTCGATCCTTATTGAACAAGAAGACCCCGAACTGTTTTATCGAGGAAAACGACTGAGTTCTTATGATGCCGTCATTCCTCGAATCGGAGCGTCAATTACCCCTTACGGGACAGCAATTGTTCGTCAGTTCCAGCAAATGAATGTATTTGTTGCAAATACAGCAAATGCCATCAGCAACACTCGCGACAAACTACGATCTCTCCAAATCCTATCGAAACACGATATTGGAATGGCGCCAACCTCTTTTGTGCGAGATCGAAAGGACATTATTCACGCGATCAATCAAGTCGGTGGAGCCCCCGTTATCATCAAACTGATGGAAGGAACCCAAGGAGTCGGAGTCATACTTGCCGAAACTCAAAAGGTAGCTGAAGCAATTTTAGAAACGCTGTACGGTGCCAAGCAGAACGTTCTCATTCAAAAGTTCGTTGCCGAATCAAAAGGGAAAGATGTAAGAGCATTTGTCGTGGGAGATCGCGTTGTTGCGGCCATGCGCCGAGTCGCCCAAGGTCAAGAATTTAGAAGCAATATCCATAGAGGTGGTCGAGCTGAAATGGTTGAGCTCGATCCAGAATATGAAAGAACTGCAATAGACGCGGCACGAATTCTCGGTCTCCGTGTTGCGGGGGTTGATATGCTGGAAAGCAAAGATGGTCCCCAGGTTATTGAAGTCAACTCTTCACCTGGCCTTGAAGGGATAGAAACGTGTACAGGAATTGACGTGGCTGGGGCTATTATTGATTACATTACTGATCAAGTCGCATTCCCAGAACTCGATGTTCGCGAGCGATTGACCGTTAATCGCGGTTACGGAGTTTCAGAAATCGTTGTCCCCGATGATCCGGAATATGCCGGAAAGCAAATTAAAGAATCTGGATTAAGGCCAAGAGATATTATTGTCCTCACCTTAGAACGTGGAGAATCGAGTATTGCAAATCCAAAGGCAAACACTGTACTCATGGCGGGCGATCATCTTCTCTGCTTTGGTCAACTGGAAATGATGAAATCACTTGTGCCCCTTCGCAAACCACGAAGAAAAAAGAAGCGAGTTGTTCCTGTAGTCGAATCTTAATCGGGTGGAATCATTTTTCCCATGACCAACATCCATCGCCGGTATTCAATCCCGGCGATTTTCATTTCGTGATGCACTTGATGCAGCTCTGGTCCGAGTTGCCTTTGTGTCACAACCAATTCCTCTTTCAATTTCACTAAATCGCTTGTTCCACGTTCTAGTTTTCTGCGAAGAGATACAGATTCCAGTTCAAGTTCCCTCTCAATCCGATTGAGATGAGATTCTGAAAGCCGAAATGGCGAAGAACTCCAATATGTCTCTTCCAACTTTTCACGCCATGACATCAGTTCCTCAATCAATAAGGCACCAATATTTGCTTCTTTCAAGTCTTCTATTTTCAAGTCAGCGGCGGTTTCAAACCCATCTGCTTGAAGTCGAGCTAAAACCGACCGACTTGAGGACTTAATGTCGGCTACCGCTACCGAATACTTTTTCAAAAACGAAAGTAACTCATATTGATATAGCTCATGAAGTTCGATTTCGATTCTTTGATTACGTAACTCGCTTTCGTCTTTCAGTTGATCTGCGGATTCTTTCAATTCGCGTTTAAACTGATCAAAAACATTCGAATCTGCGGAACTTTTCCATTCATTTAACAACTCTAGAAATTTCTGCTGAGAATTTTCAAAAGCTTGCTTTGCCTGGCGCATTTTAATACCGGCCAATTGTGATGCAATAAAGATTATTAAGAAAAACAGGCAATAGAGTAACGGCATCAGCGTCCAAACCGGACTACTTCCAGATAATGTTGCCGCTAATAGAAAGAGCTGAACTCCGACGATTGCAAAAAAAATATTTGACTTTGCATTAAAAATCCACTTAAATCTTGCAAGTGGAATGTTCGTTTTCGACCAGTCAATCTGCTCTGGCAACTCATAAGTCGACGGAATTTCGATCGATTCAATTTCCGACCAAACAATTTCCAAATCAAGATCGCTTCTTTGGATTGAAAAATCGGAACTCGGAACCGAAAAGTGGAACTCTCCAGTTCTTTTCCATCTCACACCAGGGACAGTTATCTCCAATATCCCAAAATCGATGCCACTTTGAAACGGAACATGTTTTGAGGCTACTTTCAAATTTCGCCAATGCATCAAACCATTCTTGACTGGAGGGTCGCTGTTCTGGAGTTCCACCAAACGCGCGATCAAACATTTCACGAATCTCAAAACTTAAGAAACTCAGCTTTAATCCAGCTGGCGGCAACAAGCGACTGCATCCTTGAGTATGGTAGACGTACCAATTTTGTGAGATGGCTAGTTCCAATGAAATCTCTTCGCTTCCACGCGGTCTGCCTGCAAATGGATGCCGGCCAAAAGTTAGAGTTTGAAAAATCATGATTGCCAACGCAAACCGATCTTCTTCCTTCTTTCGCATTCGGTTTGAAAGTGAATGGCCCTGCAACTCTGGCGGAATAAACTCCGGACGTCCAACATCGCAAGTATATAATTCGCCCTTGACTTCTATTTGGACGCTGTCGGCATCAACTAATTTGACCATTGCATTTGTACTAACAAACGCATTAGATTCATTCAAATCACCAACGATTATTCCAGCTTCATGCATCCGATGAACACAAGCTGAGAGATTTCTGCTGATGCGTACAAGAGCTCCAAAGTCGCTTTCTGACATCAATTTCAGCCGACTTTTTATTTGATAAACTTGATGAAGAGGCACCCACCCCTCTAAATTCTCCATGAGAAAACCAACGGTATTCCCTTCTTGATCTTGAATGCCCTCTATCGGAAAAGCAGCGACTTCCGCTAAGCCTCTTGTTTCTAAACTCAAAAGGCCATCAAGGCGCTCCCTTTTTTTACTTAAATCCTGATCGAAATGATAGATTTTTGCAAGTTTGCCTATCATTCCATCCACAAAGAATATCTTCCCTTGCCCGCCCTCTGCCAATCTTTCTCCCAAAGAAATCTTTACACCATTTGATAAAAATAGCTCCAAAGGCACCTCCCGTTTATGTAGCATTCTCATTGCCTTTATAAACTGCTACAACAAGACTTACGTCATCATCGGTGCCAGTTTGGACGCTATCCGAACCCAAGACTTTTTGGTAGATCCACTCACTAATCAGCTCTGAGTAGCCAGATTCACGTGAGGCTAAACCTTTTGCAATATTCTCAAAGAACCTTTGGTGTGGCTTTTTTTCTTTAAAATCTAAAATCAAAAATTGTAGTCCATCCGAAAAAACAAAAACCGATTCTATTGGCCCAGATATCCTATTCACCATCAAGCGATCGAAGCGGGCTCGATCTGTGACAAAAACAGTTTCATTGACATATTCTCCATGATCTGGCCAAAATGCAAGTTGAAAACCTTTACCTCTTGAATAAACAACTGCTCCATCGCCTAACTGAATAACTAATAATTCATCACGCCGCATTAACACGCCAATTAAAGTACAACTTAAGTCAGAAATTCTGAATCCATTATTCTTTGCATGTTGCTCTAACATCGCTACAAGCTTTTCAAAAAAAACTAAGAACCACTTCTTATCCATTCCTCTAAAGGATTTTCTAACCTGTAATTCTTCTTCCATGCACTGAATAAAGAATCTCCCAGAAATTTCTGCCCCTTCAGCAGAATACAAAGCACTTCCGGCCCCATCGGCAACAACGGCTATTCCCGCTGTTCCACCATCTTTCATATCAACTTCATCGAACATTGCAAAGTCTTGGCACTCAGATTTTCCGGGGGCTGAGCCAATTCGAGTAGAGAATGCTTGGAACCAATCCGACATGCGCTTAACTTGTAATCTCGCCCCATGAAGTGGGCGGCTTTAAATCTAATTCTGAGCCCGGTTCGCTTCTAGAAACCGGCTTAAGGGATTGTGAAAGCCAAACGAACATCTCTCTGTATCTTGCTTCATGCAACCGTACAGGAGGTCGGGGCTTTCCAATTTCTCTCAATACTGAAAAGTCTGCGTTTCTTGTTCCAATTGTAAAAAGTTCAAGTCCTCCATTAGCGATTTCTTTTTGAACCTCATGCATAGCTCCTTCAACTTTGTCCGTTGGAGCACCATCGGTTACCAACCAAAGCCATGGACGGTAATAGGGAATTCCAGCCTCTCTATACGCTCGCTTACGAATTCTGATCTGACTTAAGGCAAAAGAAAGAGCTGCTCCAAGAGGAGTGGCTCCAGTCGCACTTAATCGTGGAGGAACCCATTGGTCTACGGTAACAAAGTCTTGCGCCAGTACAACTGGTCCAAAAGTAATTATCGCCAATTCAACTCGTTGGCTTGCTAAAGAATCACTTAATAAATCACTTCGTAAGTCCTTCAATCCCTGGTTCACATCATCCATAGCTGGCAACATTGAAGAACTTGTATCTTGTAGAAGAACAACCGGACATCGTCGTTCCGTATTCAGGAACATGTCTTCGCCAATTGGCTCAAGTTCAGGGTAGCGTTCAAAATCCATTAGCTTTTTTAGTTCTTCTCCACTTAACACATGAATTCATGTTCTGATTCCAAAATCATCGGTGAGATGAAAAGAGTCTACTTTCAATACGCCCAATTCAGAAACGAAGATTGAATTTTTCAGGTAAGTATTCCAAGTAATGCTTCCGTTCGAAACCGACCAGTGGGAATCTCTTGAACCTCAAGTTCGTACTCTTTGGCGAATCAGCGGAGTAATTAACGCTTTTATCATTGCTGCGCTTGCGGCAATCCCAGAATTCCTCATCACGCCAAAACTCCGACCCGAATATCTTTTGCCAACTGGAGTAATTACCGGAACCGTATTCGTAATCATTCTCATCGCCGGGCAAGTTTTTGTCAATCTAACATACAAGAATTATAGATTTAGTCTTGGAGATGATGATCTTTCCGTTGCCAAAGGTGTTTTATGGAAAAGCTGGAGATTTATTTCAAGAAACCGAGTTCAACATGTTGATATCACTGCCGGCCCAATCGCCCGGTTACTCGGGCTCGTCCATGTCAGTATCTATGTCGGAGGAATGCAGACCGCTGCTGTATCCATCCCTGGCCTCACTAAAAGCCGAGGCGAAGACCTTCGCCACAAACTAATTCGAGATGTCCCCCCAGAAATTACTTCTGTGCCAACTATAGAGGCACAAAATGACGATCGACCAATTTGGCAGCCAGATATTCAATCATCTGTAGTTGAACCCCCAATTCACAAACCTGATCCAAAGGAGCCACCACGTGAATAATCAAGTTTGGCATCGAATTCATCCACTAACTATAATTATTGAACTCACCAGAATTATAAAGCGAATGATTCTGGCGTTCGTATTTGTCATCATCAGCTTTTTTAGTGGAGGATCAGCGGAAAGTAACTTTGAAATGATTGCCGCCGGTCTTGGCGTCATTGTCGTCATTCCGGCCGTTATCCGATATTTCACATTTGGCTACGCAATTTCACAAGGCAATCTTCTGATAAAAAGTGGACTGCTAACAATTAACACTCGCACAATCCCGCTCGACAGAATTCAAAACATAAACTTAAGTCGAAGCATTTTTCATCGCCTCCTTGGTTTAGTTGATCTTGATATAGAAACAGCAAGTGGTTCCAAAGCTGAAGCCTCCATATCAGCCCTAACAGAAGAACAAGCAAAAATCTTAAAAGCTCAACTCATGCGTCAAGCTCCAAAGTTGACTTCAATAATCAATGAAGAAAGAAACAAGGTCGTTATCTACAAGCCATCTTTTTACGAACTCTTTTTAGCTGGTGCCAGTGAAAATCGTTTAGCTGCAATTTTGGCGGCAGTAGCCGGCCTAAATATCTTTGGTCAAAACACAATTGAAAATTTCGTGGAAAGACACGGAAAAAATATTGTTCAATTTCAAAACGTGAATAAGAATGTCGTCTTAGTTGGTGCTATTGCATTTGCTGGCCTCATGCTTGTTGGCTGGATAACGAGTATCGTCGGAACCTTTTTTAAGTACTACGGCTTTGAATTAACTGAAGAAGGAGAAGGACGTGTAAAACGAAGCTACGGACTGTTCCATCAAATCGAGAATGTTTTGCCTCTAAAGCGGATTCAAGCCGTAGTTTATCAACAAAATCCACTTCAAAGATGGCTTAAAATTTCTAAGCTTTTTGTCAGCACAGCTGGCCAAATGGGACATGCTAAAAAATCGGAAGAAGGCCAAGTCCAAGTTGCGCAGAGTCCTTTGCTCACCCCAGTATTAAAGCAAGAATCTTATAAAATGCTACTCAAACTCGTGCTTCCACAGTACGAACCTGATGAAGAAACACGATATAGAATTTCCAAGGCTACAATCTTTCGACATGTGAGAAGCGGGATCATGATTTCATTGATTCTCGCTGGAGTATCTATTCCGTTTATAAAATGGGGAGCTGCCGGAGTCTTTGCCAGCTTACTTTTGCTACATACATTAGCAGGCTGGCTCTATTATCGCAATGCCTACTATTCGGATTCCAATGACATAATTATGTCAGGGCATGGGTGGTTTACTCATCGACAATTCTTTTTGCCAACCAACAAAGTTCAAGCCGTAACTGTGCGGCAATCTCCAGCCCAAAGAGCACTCAAGCTTGCCAGTGTCGACTTCGCATCTGCTGCTCCAACTTTCCAAAGCACGGTTATTGAAGATGGACTAGTCGAAAACATTGCAGAATTGGCTCAATCGGTGCACCAGCGTTCGAGATCTGGACGCGATTCCCTTCTTGACGGATTCTAAAGTCCCGATCAAAATCCACCGCCCCAGCGGAAAAGGCCAAGATCTGTCATAATAGTGTTGGTTCTCCCAAAGACCGTTGGTATTCCAAAAGAATGTAAAGGCATTTGCCGCCAGCCGAGGTGACGAGACTAGGAACAATTTAATCCACTTCGCCATTAAAATGGTGTTTGTTGAATTTTGGCTCCCTTTCTCCCAACTCAACATGGGAAAGGGAGCCATTTTTGTGAATTCATTCACAAAGGAAGAATATGCCTACCGCGCAAAAAGCAAAAACCATCGAAAAGGCAACGGAAAAGTATCAGAAGGCCACTGGTGTCTTCTTTACTGAATACCGTGGCCTCAAGGTGAGCGATATGCAGGCACTCCGGAAGGAGCTAAGCGCAAAGGGAGGCGAACTCACCGTTATCAAGAACACTTTGTTCAAGATTTCAGCCGGTGACGACGCCGAAAAACTTACTGAAGAATTGACCAGCGGACCAACTGCTGTCGCTTACGTTTTTGAAAACGAATCCGACTGTGCAAAAGTCCTCATGAACTTCACCAAAACCAACAAAAACTTTGTTGTAAAAGGTGGACTTCTCAATGGCAAACTTATGGATTCTGCAGCAGTAGAATCCCTTAGTAAGCTTCCTGCGCGAGAAGTGCTTATTGCCCAAGTTATTGGCGCAATTGCCGCTCCTCTCACCCAATTGGTGGGAGTCATCGAAGCTCTGTATGCAGACCCAATCCGGGTCATTGGTGCCGTGGCTGATAAAGCCAAAGAAGAAGGTGGCCTAACCGCTACTGAAGCACCAAAAGCAACAACTTCGGCCGAAGAAGCACCTGCAAACTCAGATTCTGCCGCTCCCGAAGCGGCCCCGACCCAAGAACAAGAAGAAGGAAACCAGGACTAATCCACCATGGCAACAACAGTTGAAAAAATCGTAGATCAAATTAGCGGAATGACCGCTCTAGAATTGAGCGAGCTTAAAACCGCTCTAGAAGACAAGTTTGGCGTAACCGCAGCCGCTCCAATGATGGGTATGCCCATGATGATGGGTGGTGGTGAAGCCGCTGCTGCAGTAGAAGAGCAAACAGAATTTGATGTTATTCTTACTGCCGCTGGTGACAACAAGCTCGGCGTTATCAAAATCGTTAGAGAAATCACCGGACTTGGCCTTAAGGAAGCAAAAGACCTTGTCGATAATGCTCCTAAGCCTGTTAAAGAAGCCACCAGCAAAGACGATGCTGAAGCCACCAAGGCTAAGATCGAAGAAGCTGGCGGAAAAGTCGAACTTAAGTAATCACTTCGGCATTTGCCGTATTGAACAACCCCCTCGAAGAATCTATTTTGTCGAGGGGTTTTTTTTTACCAAAGTCCTTCAAGCTTGCCGGTTGAGTCTCCAAATTTTTCAACATCAACCCCCATCACATCCATCATCGACAAAAAGAGATTTGTCATTGGAGTCCTACTCTTAACTTTCATATGTTGGCCAGCCGGAATTCTGCCTCCTGCTCGCCCGGCCATGATCAATGGCAAATCGTCGTGATTATGGCGGTCACCATCACTGATTCCGGCTCCATAAATCACCATGGAATTATCAAGCAAGGAACCATTTCCATCTGCCGTCTCTTTCATCCGCCTCAAAATGTACGCGGCTTGTTCCATATGATATAAATCAATCTGCTTTTTCTTACCAAGCTTGTCTGGATCCTTGCCATGGTGACTCACATCATGATGTCCTTCATGAATTCCAATTTCGCGATACGCCCGGTTACTTCCCTCGTTGGCAAACATCATAGTCGCCACCCGAGTCAAATCGGCCTGAAACGCCAAAACCATCATGTCTCCAACTAGGCGAATATGTTCTCCACGGTCATTCGGGATGCCTCTTGGAGCTTCGATTCCCGCGAGAGCCATTTCCTTGTTTTCCTTTTCAAATTTGGCCAATCGCAATTCAATTTCACGGACGGATGAAAAATACTCGTCCATCTTTTGAACATCTCTTTCGCCTAGGCGCCCTTTTAATGCGAGCGCATCTTCCATGATAAAGTCTAAAATCGAAAGCTCATATTGGGAGCGTTTTGCCCGAGCTTCGCGAGTTTCCACTGCGCTATCACTGCCAAAAAGACGCTCGAAAACTGCACGAGGATTAGTCTCCTTGGCGACTGGTGTTGAAGGAGACCGCCATGAAATACTTGAGGAATAAGCACAAGAATAACCGCTGTCACAATTGCCAGCTAGAGCACCGCGCTCACATCCCAACTCAAGCGAGGCATATTTTGTCTGATTTTCTAACTCACGGGCAACTAATTGGTCAATTGAAACCCCTGCTTGTATATCCGAACCTGCCGTCTTTCTGGCCTGAACACCAGTCAACCAGCTTGCACTTGAACGAGCATGATCTCCTGGCCCATCACCATTAGCAAAGGCATTCATTTGTGCCAATCCGGTCAATACTGTCAAGTCTTCTTTTAAGCCATTCAAAGGCGCTAGTGTGTCTGGTAACTCAAATCCTTTTCCGGCAGTACCAGGCGTCCAATAATCCATGTTGATTCCATTGGGAACAAACAAAAAAGCCATTCGAACCGGCCGCTTCACCGTCTGAGCAATCGCTGATGTAGGCGCCATGATGTCTAAAAATGGCAGAGCCATGGCTGTCCCCAATCCTCGCAATATTGTTCTTCTCTCTAATTTCATTTCACTAGCCACCAGTTACCGTTTTCTTTCTAAACGCATCACTCAAAACAATTTCCATAATCAAATCTTGCATTTTTCCGCCTCTCTTTTTTACTGCCGCCGAGATCTCATCTACCAAACATCCGTCAGAAGCATCCATGCCCCTCCCTACTGCATACGTCAACATCTTTGTTACCAATGCTCTTTCAAAGTCCGGCTGCCGACTAATGATCATTTTTTTCAAATCGCCTATTCCATTCATTTTCTGACCACCGGGCATTTCTCCCGATGCATCGACATCAAAAAGACCATCCTTAACTCGCCAACGACCAACAGCATCAAAGTTCTCCATCGAGAATCCAATGGCATCAAGAGGACGGTGACATCCTGCACAAGCCGGATTCGTGCGATGCTGTTCCATTCTTTGCCGAATATTTTTGGTTGTAATCGCTGCTTGGTCGTCTGCCAAAACACCAACATTTGGAGGAGGAGGAGGAGGAGGGGTATCGAGAATGGCCTCCATCACCCACTTCCCTCGCTTAACTGGACTGGTGCGGTTTGGATTACTTGTGACCGACAAAACCGCCCCCATTCCAAAAATCCCACCTCTATTATATTGCTTAACATTGACCTTTCTAAACTGGTCACCAGAGATTCCAGGAATTCCATAATGCGTTGCTAATCGACCATTCAAATAAGTATCATCGCTTTTAACAAATTCAATCAAAGCCCGATTTTGCGACACCATATCTCGGAAAAACAGTTCTGCTTCTGTTAACATATCCGCTTTCAGAGGATCTGTAAAAGTCCCGAAAAGTTCCGGATCTGGAGATAGTTCAACAATCCGCTTTAATTCCAACCATTGTAAGGCAAATTGCTTGCCAAGTCGTTCTGATCTTTTATCAGAAAGCATCCTCATAATCTGAGCCTGTAAAACCTTTTCTTTTTTGATCTCTCCAGTCGCCGCTAAAGCCATCAACTCACTGTCCGGAACGCTACTCCACAAAAAATAACTTAAACGGGAGGCAAGTTCGTAGCCAGTAAGATCGCGATCCGTGCCTTGTTTTCCAGAATGATCTAACTCAACTCGGAATAAGAAATTTGGATTCACCAAGATCGCTTGCACGCAAACTTGCATTGCTCGTTCATGCCCATCTCCAGTTTTTCGAACCTGGCGATAAAGCTCTAACAGTCGATCAACTTCGCTGGCTTCCAGTGGGCGTCGATATGCTCGCGCCCCAAAATCCGCTAATAACCCTTTTACAATTACGAATTCATTACCTGAGTTAAAAGTTTTCGTAAAAATTCGACTATAACTTTCTGGTCGCGCTTGGGTTGCAGATGCGCCTTCTGGACCTGCAAGTTCAACCCCATATATCACCAAATTACGATCTTTCTGCCCAGCACGAACCATTCGGGTTGTAAAAGTCGTTACCAAACCCAATCGTAATTTTCAGTTCTCCCGCAGGCAATTCTAATGGAATCTTGTAGTCTGCGGGTTGACCTACAAGTGCCTTGACATCAATGACATGTTGAAACTGCCCATTGATTCCTACTAGGAGTTGCGCGTGTTGCCCCCCTCCGGGCATTTCAGCTGCAGATACTTTTAATTCGTAGATACCAGATTGAGAGATAATAAGTGACCAGTCTGCAAACGCTCGAGTCGAAATAACAATCTGACCTTCAGAGCCTGCATTGATTCCAGAAAGTCCAGACCAATTTGAAACTTCAAACACTCTCCGATTTGATTCTGGCAAAGGAACCGCAGCCCGGCTTAAATCCCGAGCAGCTTTCATATATTTCTCCATATGCAATGGAGAGAGAGAAAGCACATCTCCGATGTTATCAAATCCATAACCAACATCATCGCTAGGAAAATCATCAGCAGGAGAAAGGTCAACTCCCAAGAGATCTTGAACCGTATAGTTATATTCCGCCCGGTTCAGTCTGCGTATCGTTACTTTTCCAGCCTGTATAACTTCACAATTGCTACTATAGGCCCGTTGAATCCATCCAATCAATTCATCGCGTTTGGACTTAGAGAGCAAGGGCATTGAAGGCGGAGGCATCACCTCCGCTCTAACATTTTGAATCACCTTTTCCCATCGATCTTGATCATCTAGTACTGATGCTAGTCCCGGATACTCTTCAAAATCCAAATTGCCTTTTGCTCCATCTCCGCTATGGCAGGGCATACAACTTTCTGTCAAAATTGGCAAAATAGACTTCTTGAATTCCGCATCCAGTTTTTTCTGATCAGCTGTTAAAACTTGACTACCACTTTGCCCGATTACTTTGCTGGGAACAACACTGGCAACAATCAAAACACCCAATGCCAAGGTCAAGACACTCACCCTGGCAGAGCCAATTTTCCGGAAAGCGGCCCTGTAAATATCTAAAGTATCAATTGACATTGAGTCTAAATCCTATTTTACTAAAAAACGTGAAACAAAGTGCCCGGAGTTTGCATTTAATTCAATGTGATGAAACCAATCGCAATTGGCGCTGTTTCAATTCTTGCTCTCAGTGGTGCATTTGTTGCAATCGCCCTTGCTCCTTCAAAAACAACTGAAATGGATAACGAAACAAAAGACATTTATGCTTTCAAAGCCAATACTATTGATGGTAAGTCAAAAGAACTCAAAGACTACAAAGGAAAGGTTCTAGTCATTGTCAATGTTGCAAGCAAATGCGGATTGACTCCACAATATGAAGGATTAGAAAATCTCTACAAATCCCATAAATCCGACGGATTAGAAATTTTAGGATTTCCCGCCAATGAGTTTGCTGGCCAAGAACCCGGCTCAGATTCAGAAATTAGCCAATTCTGCACCAAGAATTACGGAGTTACTTTCCCCATGTTTTCTAAAATCGTTGTGAAAGGTGAGAATACAAATCCAATCTACAAGTGGTTGCTCGCCCAAACCGATAATCATAACGATATAGAATGGAATTTTGCAAAATTCGTAATTGGCAGAGATGGAAAGGTAATCGCTCGGTTCTCGCCAAAGACGACACCAGATGATCCAAAGTTTGTCGAAACTGTAAAACTGGCTTTAGAAGCAAAGTAAGGACAAATGAAAAAATCTCGGCTTTCTCTTGAAAGCCGAGATTTTTTGTGTCCAAGACAATCAGTAAGCGGGCTCCCACACTGTAGGATCAATTCCATCAAAGCCAATTTCCGCTTCATATTTGCCGATTTTTGTAAACAACCGCTTAGATGCACTTTCAATAAATTTGAAATCCAATCCTGGGAAAATAGCCGTCTCTCGCATGTTGCCGTCAACATCTGGCACCAATCGAGTATTTCGAATTCCATTTTCTAACGATTTTCTGCTAGCAACCCCAAGGTTATCTAAACACAGCTGAACAACATCCTTCGCGTGTTCCCGAGGGCCATAAATTCCAGCTCGATGAACAATTGTTGCGAATTCATCATAGTTCGGAATAATTTCGCCGGCTGGCATTGCAAAATACTTAATTACATCCGACATCGCTTCCAAAGCCTCAACCGGATAGTAATACATAAACAATCGAGCACCTTCCAAGAAAAAGTTATAGTGAGCGGCTTCATCCATTGCAATCAATTTACAAGCTTCTACCAGCGCCGGATCAGCCGAATTCTTAAATAGCTCTTGCTTACTATCTCCCCGTGCAATCACTCCAAGGTTCAAATAATTAACCTGTGTTGCTCGTTCTTGAAAAACCGTGTAAAAAATCATCCGAATCGGGTCATCTTCCCAAGGCAAGGTCCACGCGTTTGCTTTTAACTCTTCTGAGTAATTTCGCAACCATTCTGGTGATCGATACTCACTGAACAAAACAGAGTTGTACCAAAGGTTGGCATGCTTAAGTTCTTCGCTTCCCCATTGCAATTGAAAGTGGGATCGACCATGGCTCCTGCGAATGAGATGAACAATATTCTCAACGTAGTCAGGAACGTATTGCTCGACGGCAAAAAAGCCTTCGAGAATTCGATTGACTTCATAATTATGATCCTTACGCAATTCCTTCCAATTCACGCTGCGATCAGGGTTCCAATTCCGCAACTTTTGAGATCGATCGACATACCAGCGATACAAACCTAAAAATCCACGCTCTAAACGACGATCTTTTTCTTCTCGGCTCAACAAGCCGACCGGAATCTTTGGGCGGTCGTCTTCGATTTCTTTGATAATGCTGTCGTCGTACTCTAACATGGTGGAAAGCAATCAGCCTCAATAGCTGTTACCCTCATATTACCTACGCCTCATTGAGGCCCACTGGCCCGAATCATCATATTTCCGTGCACATTTGGCCGAAAACATGATTCTAATCACTTAAGCTGCCGATCTCATTTTTGCAGGCAAGTGTTTGATCATCACTTCAATTTCATCAGAAGAAGCCATAACCGTTGCTCGTTCCATCGTATTTTCCAACTCTCGGATGTTCCCTGGCCATGCGTATTGGCTGAGTAATTCCAGCGCATCATTTCCAAGGCTTGACAGGTTTCTACCGTTTTCTTTACTGTATTTCGCCAAGAAATGTTCGGCTAACGGTTTTATATCTTCAATGCGCTCCCTTAAAGGTGGTAAATGAATCTCCACTACCTGCAACCGATAAAGAAGATCTAAACGGAAAGTGCCATCGTCAACGGCCGCCTGCAGGTCACGATTTGTTGCTGTTACAAGTCGAACATCAATTTTTGTTGGCTGTGTCGCTCCGAGCCGGTCAAACTCTCTTTCTTGTAAAACTCGAAGTAGTTTTATTTGGGTCGGCATTGGAATATCGCCAACTTCATCTAAAAAGAATGTCCCATTGTCTGCAAGTTCAAACCGACCAGGTTTTGCGAAGTCGGCTCCGGTAAATGCCCCTTTTTCGTGTCCAAACAGTTCGCTTTCCAGCAAAGTTTCAGGTAAGGCCGCACAACTGATCGCAACAAAATTTTCGCTTGATCTCGGCGACAGTTCATGAATCATTCGCGCTGCGACTTCCTTTCCTGTTCCGCTTTCTCCAGTGATCAAAACCGTTGCTCGACTATCCGCGACTTGTCTAATCGTATCGAGAATCTCACGCATCACTGGCGATTCCGCAATAAAAGCACGACCTGAATTCTGTTTGGGTTTCTTTCCTGAAGATTTATTCGTCGAACCTTGGTCGTTTCCTAACATCGCCGTCGATAAAACTTTTTTAACCGTGTCTAAATCAAACGGCTTAGTCACAAATTCGAATGCTCCGTTTCGAATGGCTGAAATCGCCTGCGGAATGGTTCCGTATGCCGTCATGATCACAACCGGTACTTCTGGGTATTGATCCGCCAGAATTTTTTGTAACTCAAACCCATTCATTCCAGGCATTGTCACATCAGTCAAAACACAATCCACTTGATCGTCAGCCAGAATTTTCAGAGCGACTTCTCCAGATTCCGCTGCAAGAGCAACCCACCCGTTCTTATCAAACGAAGCTTGCAATATTCTACGGATATTTAATTCATCATCAACTATTAAAACACGTTTCTTATCGCTCATATCTCATTCCGATCCAATTCAATTTCAAAGGTTGTTCCGCGCCCTATTTCAGATATCACTTTAATTGATCCCCCATGTGCATCTATGACTTTCTTGGCGTTACACAAACCAAGCCCAGTTCCATCCGCTTTTGTTGTGAAAAATGGAGAAAACAACTTTCCTAAGTCTTCCGGGCTTATTCCTGCACCGGAATCGATCACAGAAATCCGTCCATTCTTAACTTCGCATAAAACTGAGGTGCCAGCAACAGAAGCATCCAGTGCATTCCTAAGCAAGTTCAATACAACTTGACCAATCTTTCGACTGTCTACATGATATCTCGGTTGATCAAAGGAAATTACTCCCCGTAATTCCACCTCTTTTTCATCAAAAGACCATCGCATCAAGTCAATCTGAGATTGAACAATTTCACCCAATGTCGTTTCTTGCCGATTCAAAGAAATCGGCTTCGCAAACTCCAAGAATTCATCGCATAGCGAATTCAATTTGAGAGCTTCCTCCTCAATCATTCCAATAAAGTCATTGAGAGTATCCGGATGTTGCCGAATCATTTGTGCTGCCGAACGAATACCTGTCAGCGGATTTCGAATTTCATGGGCAATTGCGGCAGTCATTTGACCAATCTCGGCCAATCGATTCACACGAGCGTTCTCGCGCTCATGTCGTTCATGCTCTGTCCACTCTTGCACAGTTAATACCGCGCCACTTGACGCCAAGGGAACACCAGTGATAACCCAAGTCCGATCCGATCTCGCATCGTAGACCGGCTTTTTCGTTTCTTCGGTTGATCCAACCGTGTTTGATATCGCCGATTGCAAGCCCGATACCAAAGTCGACAAATCAACCTGATGTTCCACAACCGGCCGAGCTGTTTCATTAAAGGTCACAATTGAACCTGTTTGATCAACAACGACAACTGCTCCTGCCACGGAATCCAGAACGGCCTCAAGCCGCTCCCGAGCTAATTCTGTTTCATAAACTTCGTTTTGCAATGCGGCAAGTATTTCTGCGTTGGATACGGCCAGTGCCAAGTGACTTCCCAGGGCCATGGCCTGTTCTAAATCGGATTTTACAAACGGCCTTTCTCCATTCCGCCGAGAAATATTCAAAACTCCAATTGTCCGAGATTTAGTGTCAACCAATGGAATCACCATTGCGCTTTTGATTCGCTGGTTTCCAGGTTGCCCGGCAAGTTCCTTATCTTTCGCCGGATCATTGACGATTCTGCCAACACCAGATTGAACTACAACTCCCCCAATACCCTGACCAGACCGGATAGTTGCCGAATCCGGCAACTCCATTGCGTGTCCACATCGGCTCCTCAACTTAAAAAGGTTTCCGTCGTTCTCCAGAAAAATCGAACCACCACTGGCTCTAAACCAAGCCACACATTTTGCCAAAGTAAGATCTAAATATGATTGAACATCGGAGCCTGCAACTGGCGCAAGATCAAAAATGTCCCATATTCCAGAATCAGCCAATTGACGGGCCGCACCCATAACAGTCTAAATTATCGGCAAAATTTCGTTAGATCTTGCTGAACAATTAAATCGGTGCTAATGTCGCTGTCCAAGTCGGATCTGGCTGATAGGTCACAACTTTAAGTTGGACATAAAAGTACGCCAGTGCATCGCCAAATTCTTCCGGTGTCAAAGTTTCTTTACCCGTGACAATCGGCCCTGCTGGCGCGACAAATCCCCATTTCACGAGCAGAGTCAATTGCTCTCGCAGGGCTTTATCTTGATTTAAGTCTAAATAGGCCGGAATAATGCGAAACGGTCTGGGAGTAGAACGAACACTCAGCTGATAATGCTTAAAAACTAGCGAAAACTGTTTAACAACATCGGCTCGCTTAACTACTGTGCCCGGCAATACAATTGGACCATAGCCTTTCAAATCGCTCTTTTCTGAATAGATTTTTTCAACTTTTGTCCAGACTGAATTGGCCGTCTTCGTTGAGGCTGCTTCCTCATTTACAGGAGCAGATGCCATGGCCGTACCTCCTAATATTGCACTTAAAATAAGAAGCAAATGAATTTTCATAAAGTTGTTACCGCTCCGCTTGCAATAATGGCATCAATTTCCTCCAAGGCCAATCCAGTGCCAATTGCTACGCAATCAAGTGCATTATCGGCAACCCGTACCGGAATCTGAGTCACTTGTTCCAATAAACGATCCATTCCTCGCAACAGCGCACCTCCGCCCGTTAACACAATTCCCCGTTCAATAACATCTCCCGCTAATTCTGGCGGCGTTTCTTCCAAAACCTGACAAAGTTTCTCTGCTATTTGACGTACTGGCTCATTAAGAGCCTCTCGAATTTCTGTACTCGTAACTTCAACCGTTTTTGGCAAGCCGGCAACCATATCACGACCTCGAATACTCATGCTGAGTTCTTGTTCTAATGGAAATGCTGAACCGATCCTAATTTTCAATTCTTCTGCCGTCTGCTCGCCAATAACAAGATTGTAAACATTCTTCACATGTCGAACAATAAAATCATCAAACTTATTTCCCCCAACCCGTAAACTTGCAGAAGTTACAATGCCTCCTAAGCTGATGACTGCAATGTCGGTTGTTCCGCCACCAATGTCAACAACCATATTCCCACCAGCCTGCTCAATCGGAAGCCCAGCACCGATTGCGGCGGCCATTGGCTCTTCAATCGTCATGGCTTTGCCAAATCCTGCCGCATGAGCTGCTTTGACTACAGCTCGGCGTTCAACATTCGTAATTCCACTCGGTACGCAAATCAAGACTGTCGGCTTAATAAACCCACTGGACTTTACGGTTTTCTTTCGTATGTACTCCAGCATTCGCTCTGTAACCGTGTATTCGGCAATGACTCCATCACGCATCGGACGAACTGCCGTGATGTTTCCAGGAGTTCTCCCCAACATATCTCGGGCTGCATTACCAACGGCCAGAACTTTCTTTGTCTTTGTATTGATAGCAACTACCGTTGGTTCCGAAAGAACAATTCCTTTGCCTCGTCGGTACACCAATATGTTTGCCGTACCTAAGTCAATACCAATTTCTGTAACAATTTTCAATGAGATGCCCTTAAACCGGGGACGATGCTAAATCTACGGAATCTTCGGCGAGCCGTTCTACCACACCACCCAATGCGCAGAAATTTTGCTCAAAGTTTTCGTAGCCCCGATCAATGAAGTGTACATTTTTTATGATCGACTCACCTTCCGCTGCTAGGGCTGCCAAACATAAAGCGGCACCAGCCCGCAAATCACTCGCTTCCACAACTGCTCCGGTCAGTTTCGCAACGCCTTCAATCACAGTCGAACGCCCTTCAATTCGCATGTTCGCCCCCATTCGGTTCAATTCTTGAACATGACCAGTGCGACTTTCATAAATCGTTTCTTCAACTACGCTTGAACCAGTTGCCAAAGCCAAAAGTGCCGCCATTGGTTGCTGAATATCCGTCGGAAACCCTGGATATGGCATGGTCTTAACTCGAATTCCAATCGGTCGATCCTCAGCCCAAACTCGAACCCAATCAGCCCCTTCTTCGCAGTTCACTGCTGCTTCACGAAGCTTATTGATCAATGCTGTTTGGTTTTCTGGCAACACATTCGTAACCGTGACATCTCCTTTTGTTATCGCTCCCGCCAAAAGGTACGTACCAGCCTGAAGTCGATCTGCAGGCACTCTGAAATCTCCCCCGTTCAGTTCTTTAACGCCGATAATTGTGATTGTGCTTGTGCCAACACCTTCAATTCGAGCTCCTAAAGTATTCAAAAACGCCGCTAAAGTGATAACTTCAGGCTCCATTGAAGCGTTGCTAATCGTTGTGCAACCCTCGACCAATGCCGCCGTAGCCATTAGATGCTGAGTTGCTCCCGCACTTGGAGAATCCAAATAGATCTCTTCGCCTTTCATGCCCGAAGCATCCGCCAAATAGAAACCACCGACAAGTTCAACTTTTGCCCCAAGAATCGCCAATCCTTTTAAGTGAAAATCCACAGGACGTGCGCCAATCTTGCACCCCCCGGGCATCGGCAATTTTGCATGACCTAACCGGGCCAAAAGCGGACCGAGTAAATAAAAACCAGTTCGTATTTTGCGAACAGTAGCTTCATCGGGAACAAAATGCTGAAATCCGCGAGCATCAATCGTCATCGTTGAGCCTTCACGGTCGATTTTTGCACCAAATCCGCGAAGCAAATCAGCCTTAATGGAAACATCGCTGACTTCGGGAACATTGCGCAAAGTCACAACGCCATTCACTAACGGAATAGCCGACAGTATTGCCAAGGCCGCATTCTTGCTACCCGCAATTTCTACCGATCCGCGAAGCGGTCGACCACCTTCAATCCTCAATACACTCATGAATTCAATTTCCCTTCCGTGGGTCAAGTCAGCCATGCTGCCGAACTACAATTGTACCAAGAACAAACTTAAAATTGAATATGGTCCGATCTTTAACGAAAAAAGTTAACAATAATGTTAAATTTAGTTCATGGTGAGCCTTTTTCTTGCACATATCCGTTGTATATCTATAGACATGACACTACGTTGTGTATTGGGCAACCTTATTCCAGCCCTCCATTTGATACAAATGGATGAGCAAACAGCCTTGTGCGTCCCAGATTCAAAATGGTCCGCCTGCCAATTCGGCATGTGGGCCAATTTTTGTTTAGGCCGAGACCGCAACAAATCTAAAGTCATAAAAACTACGATGTGAAACCCATGGCCCAGCACGATGTTCTCCTCCTCAATGCAAACTACGAACCATTAAACGTTTGTCATATTCGACGAGCGATTACCCTCATCATGCTCGGAAAAGCCGAAGTCATACAAGAAACTGATAACCATATCCAAACCAGCGGAGGATCTCTAGATGTCCCTTCTGTTGTAAGGATGAGATATCAAGTGAAGAGGCCAATCCCGCGTCTCAGACTCTCAAGGCACTCAATACTTGCCCGCGATAACTACCAATGTCAGTACTGCGGAGGAGGAAAAGATCTCACGATCGACCATGTCATTCCAAGATGGGTTGGATGGACCTCAGTCGTGGGAAAACCTTGTAACTTGTTGCCGGAAATGCAATCTCAAAAAAGCCGATAAGACTCCAACTCAGGCCAACATGAAGCTGAAATCCACTCCAAAGCGACCGCATTATATTCCGTACCTATCTCTCCAAAAGTACATTCGGGCCATGTCAAGAGAAGATTGGGCGTTCTTCCTGCCAGTGTTTGATGAGTTTTCACGCAACTTAACGGTGAACTAAGAGACTCCAATTCCTAGAACCCTATTCCAAGCAGAGTCAGAATCCAATATTGGAGTCAATGGATCAATCAACCCTTCTTTGCCAAGGTTTTTTATCCCTGCCAAATATATTCGTTCTTCGGCGCAAAATGGTTGCTTTATGATCCTAATCAAAGCCGATCGCAACAAATAGCCATAAACCTTTTTGAACTCTTCATCTGAAAGATTAAGCTTCGCTCCCAATGCCCGGTTCCTTGCCAACATATATCGTTGCCATCGATGATATTTTGAAGCTGTTCCGCTCATTTTGTGAGTTACTCTTGCTCCCAAATCAATCTGAACTTTCAATCCAGCCTTTCTCACTCGATGGCCCCAGTCCACATCCTCGCCATAAAACCCATATTCGGCTCGCCATTCACCAACCGCATCCCATGCGGTAAGTCGATACAAAGCCGCACCTCCATCGATCCAGTCGCGATCTTCCACTGAATCGCGATCCCATCCATCAGAAAGACGTTCACTTCCACCCTTCAAAATCGCTTTCCATTTTTTAACAAATAGTTCGCCACCTCCGTGATGAACAATGCCTCTATCATCTTCACGCAGTTGCATCGGCATAACTCCTGCAACTTGAATGTCTCTAGAAAGAACCACCGATAAACGATCAACAACCCCCGGTGAAAACGTAACATCGTTGGTAACAAAAACTAATCCATCAAAACCACCCTTAAGTGCCCGCTTTGCCGCCCCATTAATGCAAGTTGAAAATGCTTCATTTCTATCATTTTTAATCACATCAAAACCAGCAAGCCCTTGCTCCGCAGAACCATTTGAAGAGTTACTCACAATCTCAATTTCATCGACTTGCCCAAGCAATGAATTTGCACATTTCAAAGTCATCTCACTTTCGCGATAAGTTAGAATTGAAGCCTTAACTTTCATCCAAAACCTCGCTCAATTCTCTCCAAACTTCATCAGCCGAAATAGCATCTATACAACTGCGTGAACAATTATTAATCGATCGACGTTCACAAGAACAAGATTTGAAAATTAACCGATTCTGGGTGCCAGGCGGGTAGTGCGTGACCGGTGTCAACGCCCCAAATATTCCGACAACTTTTGTACCCACTGCTCCACCCAAATGCATCAACCCCGTATCATTGGTGACCAAAGCTTTGGATGCCCTTAAAATCACACCTGATTCCAAAACCCCAAGTTTCCCGGATAAATCAAAATCAGCCATTCCCACCCAACTCTCGCTCGGACCGCCTAAAGTAACCGTCGAAACTCCTTTATCGCGAAGTCGAAGACAGATATCTTCAAAACGTTCTTTTGGCCAAACCTTATTTGGGTGTGATGCTCCTGGCATAATCGCCACAAATTCGCCTTGAATCTGTTCTAAAAACTGACCTGCAATTGAATTTGTATCTAAAGTCGGAAGTTCAATCCGAGTCTCATCTAGGCTGGATATTCCCCCGATTTCGCCCAATAGTCGTCGATTCAAACCCAAAATTGCGTGTTCATCAAATCGCTCTTCTACTGAATAATCTAAGAAATGATCGACTTTTCCCCCTCGCACACCCACAATTGTAGAAATTCTGGCCAATTTCGCAATTCTCACTAATCGATTTTGAGGATAAACCAAATAGGCTAAATCAAAGCGTTTCCTCATTAACCAAAACCACATTTTCAAAGGAGAACTGCGCAGTAGAACCTCGTTTGCATAACCGCACGATTTCAAAATGTCAATTGCAAGTTTTCCTGCAATAACTGATATAAAAGCATCAGGAAAGCTCTCGCGAATCCAGCGTAAGTGTCACGGTATGCCAAACCGCATCACCCATGTTAGGATGCAGAAAAACAACAATCCGATTTGGAGTCGCTAATACTTTTTTCACGCAATTCAAACATACCAGCCCCAAACCACATTATTCCAACCAGTAGAATATCTCGCGGCGACAAAGATGTTGTTTCGAACATTGATCCTAAAAACTTCAAATTGGTCCGTTTTCAAACGGTTCATGAAAGAGTCCAAATTAGTAAAACCCCTAGTTGGCAGATTTATTGCCGGTGAAACTCTAGAAGAGGCAATGACCGCTGCCGAAAAACTTGCTGAAGAAGGTTTCTTTTCATCTCTTGACCTCCTCGGTGAAAATGTGGCAACACAAGCCGAAGCAACAGCCGCGCGTGATGCCTATATCGAAGTCGTCGAGCGCATTGCAACCTCGGCTCATAAAGACAAAATAAATATCTCTATAAAACTTACGGCTCTTGGTCTTGACCAAGGAACCGATATTGCTGAAGCAAATTACCGTTCACTCTTATCAGCGGCTAAACCCCACAATATCTTTATTCGCGCTGATATGGAGGCTTCCGAATACACCCAAAAAACCGTAGATATGGTTCTAAAAGTCCACAATGATTTCCCAGGATTGACCGGAACAGTCTTACAATCGTATTTATATCGAACCCCTGAAGATCTTAAAAAGCTGGTCGATGCTAAAATCCGATTGAGATGGGTTAAAGGAGCGTACTTAGAACCTGCCGACGTTGCCTACCCATCAAAGCAAAAAGTTGACGAGGAATATGAGAAATGGGGATGTTTCTTACTAGAAAATGCTACATATCCCGCAATCGCTTCGCAAGACCAAGTTTTAATTGAAAAGATAAGAAACTATGCTAAAGATAAACAAATTAGCAAAGATCGATTTGAATGGCAAATGCTATTCGGAATCCGTACGAGATCTACAATCTTCGTTAAAAGACGACGGCTACAATGTCCGCATTTACATCCCATATGGAGAAGCATGGTATCCCTATTTCACCCGAAGGCTTGCCGAGCGCCCCGCAAACCTACTTTTCATTGCAAAATCACTTATCAGAAAGTAACCAACAAAGCAAAGCGAGTACACTACATTTTAATTATGAATCTCTTTGAAGGCATCCGCGGAAGCTATCTTGTCGACAATCTAAACGATGTAGATGTCAAGAAAATTGCTGCGATCAGCGAAGAAATCCAAGCTTCAGATATGCAAGATATCATCAAAGAGTATGACAAAGCAAACGATATCTTCATCGTTACTGCCGGAATAGTCAGAGTCACAACTTACAACGGAGATCCAATTGCTCGGTTAAAAGCCGGTGACATGGTTGGTGAAATTGCCCTCTTTGATGATGCGGAAAGATCAGCATCAGTCGTCAGTGAAAACAATTCAACACTCATCAGAATTCCCGCCGACAAACTGAATGCACTTCTCGATTCCGAACCAGCTATTGGATTGCAAATGATGCGAAACGTTGGGCGAACGCTATGTAACAGGTTAAGAAGCAGCAATATTCAATTAGAAAGCGTTCTCAATGCTCTCTAATCTGTCAATCGATGCTCGATCGAATCAGAATTCTGAGAATTCATAGAATCCGTCGAAACGTTCAAATTCTCTCTCAATAATGATGTTTCTGCTTCAACCTTCTCGACGATTTTGTCAAATTTTTCTTTTAACTTCCTATGCCCAACTTGCGCCAACATTCCAGCAATAGTTAGCCCTAATGCTATACCACCAATGATGAACAACATCACTATCCAGGCTGGCGCAAAACCTTTGTCTCCAATGATCGCTCCAATAACAATTGAGAATATCGACATCGGATAAGCAATAGACATGAAAGGCACAAATGCATTCGATCGAACGTTTAAACGTGTTCGACCATGGCGACTGGTCATCGTAAACGCGCCTAATCCCAATCCCGCCGACAATTGACCTTTAACGGTTCTCCCAATTTGAGTTGTCCCTGCCGCATAACCAGTTCTAGGGCCAGCCATTCCTACCCCTAAATCTTCCAAGACAACATCAAAGTGGGTTGGAGGTAATTCTCCATCTATAATCGTCTCATATTCACGAACAAAGTCAACACCCAAAAATCCTTTTCGTTGCTTTTCTGCCACTTCGGCTTGAAAAACAACCTCAGAATCAATGGCCTTGGCAAGATAACGCTCCTCTACACCAAGTTCTTTTGCCATCCGAGCAAGTTCTTCGAATGTTATGCCGGGCACATAATCTACTGAATCTGAATCCGGTTCTTCCTCTTGAAGTTTTGCTGCTCGAATCATCAAATCAGTCGCTTCTTTTTCAGAAAAAATTCTCTTTGAATCCGACATGTTGTTTTCCAAGTTTACGCAAATTTAAACATTCACGTTCCTAAAGCCATCCATTATTCCCCAAGCTGAACTCTCCACATTATTTGAATCTCCAGCATTACTCTGAATAGATTGCATCTTTGTCGACTGTATCAGGTCGGCAAGTTCAACCGGAAGTTCAGACCCCATTCTCCAATCGCCCAATTCGCGACCCAAAAATCCTGTATCAAAGTTCCCTGCCTGGAAATCCGCATGATCAAAGACATCAAGGACATAAGCCAAATTGGTTTTTACGCCAAGAATATGTGTATCCTCAATCGCAAGCTGAGATCGTCGAATCGCAACTTCCCGATTAGGAGCATGAACAATCAGCTTGGCAATCAATGAGTCATAAAACCGACTGACTTCCGCCCCAGATTCAAATCCGGTATCAAACCGAACTCCTGCCGTTTTCGGTTCCGCCCAGCCAACAATTTTTCCAATGCTTGGCATAAATCCAGCTGCCGGATCTTCCGCTACAACTCGAACCTCAATACTATGTCCGCGAATGGCCCGGCGATCACCATTAATAATCGCCTCATCTAAATCCAGCTTTTCACCTCGTGCAATTCGAATTTGCCATTCCACTAAATCCAAATTAGTAATGGCTTCTGTAACCGGATGTTCTACTTGCAGACGAGCATTAACTTCTAAAAAATAGAACTCATTTGATCCTTCATCAAACATAAACTCCACAGTCCCCGCACCAACATATCCCGCCCGATTAACAAGATTAAGACAAGATTCACGCATTTTTTGCCACAAATCATTTGTCATAATCGGCGATGGTGCTTCTTCGATAATCTTCTGATGGCGACGCTGAAGACTGCATTCTCGCTCAAACAAACAAGCCACATTCCCATGGTTATCCGCCAAAACTTGTACTTCAATGTGCCGAGGACGCTCAATCAGTTTTTCAACCATCATTGCGCCATCACCAAAACCCTTCTCGGCCTCATCGATGGCTAATTGGCAGGCGGAATCAAACTCACTGGAATTCCTTACTATGCGCATTCCTCTGCCCCCACCCCCTGCACTTGCCTTTAGCATAATGGGATACCCAATCTCTTCCGCTGCAGTTTTCAGCCGATTTACATCCGCGCCAGATTCAAAAAATCCTGGCGTAATTGGAACTCCCGCTTCCACCGCCAATTGTTTTGCCTCTATTTTTGCTCCCAAAGCTTTCATTGCGGCTGAAGAAGGCCCGATAAAAGTTATTCCAGCCGCTTGGCACGCATCAACAAACTCCGCGCGCTCACTTAAAAAACCATAGCCGGGATGCACCGCATCCGCCCCCGTCAAAGCACATGCGTTTAATATCTTTTCAATAACCAAGTAGCTTTCGCTTGGTTCGTTTCCGCCTAATGATACGGCTTCATCCGCTAACCGAACGTGACAGGCATTTGCATCAACATCAGAATAAACTGCAACAGTCGGAATCCCCATTTCCCTTGCTGTACGAATCACTCGTACGGCAATCTCACCGCGATTCGCAATTAAGATTTTCTTCATCAAATCTCCACCACAAAATTTGCTTTTCGTTTTTCAAGAAAAGCGGTCACACCCTCTCGCCCTTCCGATCCGGATCTTGCTTCAGCTAAGAGTTCTGCCGCCGCCACTTTACCAAGTGGCTCATCTAATGCGAGTCTTTTAGAAACTGCTACAGATTTCGGGCCATTTCTCAGGACATCTTTTACTTTAGCCATGGCAACTCCATGAAGTTCAGCAAGTCCAACACACTCGTGAACCAACCCCATTCTCAAGGCCTTCTCACCATCAAAAACCTCTCCTGTAGTAAACAAAGCTCGAGCATGACCAGACCCAATCTTGTTCAAGACGTAAGGAGAAATCGTCGCTGGCACCAGTCCAAGTCTAACTTCACTAAATGAAAACTTCGTTTCTCTTTCGCATACAGCAACATCGGCTGCGCAAACAAGGCCACACCCACCACCAAAAGCGGCTCCCTGAACTTTTACAATAACTACTGCCGGCGAAGTCGCAATTGCTTCAAACAAATCTGCTAATTTCAAAGCGTCTTGTGCGTTCTGCTCTTTTGTATATCCACTGGCAGCCTGCATCCAATTCAAGTCACCACCGGCACTAAAAACTTTTCCTTCACCCGATAGCAAAACAGCTCGAACCGAAGGATCTAATTTCAAAAAAACTCGAGTCAGCTCAGCAATCAATTCATCATTAAATGCATTTCTAACTTCAGGACGATCCAAAGTCACAAGTAATAAAGGTCCATTCGACTCAACTCTGAGCATATCTCTCAGTCTAGCACTCAAATCAAATCCCAACCCGGACGAAAAAGTCGATTTGAGTTCCCTCAAATCGACCCATTTCCTCTCAATAACTCAACTTATTGGCCCGGAATCCCAGGTTCTGTTAACTTTGCCGGATCCAACACTTTTTGTAAAGTCTCTTCATCCAACAAGTTATGTTCTCTCACGACATTAGGAATGGTCTTACCTTCCGCCAATGCAATTTTCACTACCTCAGATGCTTTCTTATATCCCAAAAAGACATTCAATGCTGTAGCTAAACTCGGAGAAGTCTCCGCATAGTGTTTACATCGCTCTTCATTAGCCGTAATTCCAACTATGCAATTGTCAACATAAGTGTCAATCGTGTTGGTCAAAATCTGAAGCATAAACTGACTCGAAAAAGTCATGCTCGGCATCATCACATTCAATTCCAACTGCCCCGCCTGAACGCAAAGGTCTATCGCTTGGCATTGACCAAGAACTTGAAACAGAACGAGGTTCATATTCTCTGCCATGCTCGGATTAACTTTGCCGGGCATAATGCTTGAACCTGGCTGAACCGCCGGCAATGTAATCTCCGCCAATCCCGTCATCGGCCCTGAACAAAGCAACCTAAGATCATTTGTAATCCGCGTCAATTCCAAGCAAAACATTCGAACCGAAGCCGAAAGTGCCGCCATACATTGTTGACTCTGCATTGCTTCGCGCATATCGGGCGAACATCTAAAATCGTATCCGGTCCACTCTTTCAAATTGGCGACTACCATAGCCCGGTACTCAGGATGTGTGTTCAACCCAGTTCCCGCCGCCGATCCCCCAATACCAAGTTCCTCCAACTCTTCAGAGGCATTCACCAACCACTTTCTACTTCGTTCTAACGCCACAGCATAAGCCGTAAATTCTTGACCCAATCTAATCGGAACGGCATCTTGCAAGTGTGTCCGGCCACTCTTCAAAATCCCGTCAAACTCATTGCCCTTTGCGTGCAAAGCATCAATCAGCCGATCAACTTGCACAAGCAAAGGCTCCATCATCATGCGGCTCATCACTCGCATTGCTGTCGGAAAAGTATCGTTGGTGCTTTGTCCGTAATTTGGATGATCGTTCGGCTTAACCTTTTCGTAGGCTCCTAATTTCCCTCCAAGGATCTCTTCTGCCCGGTTCGCCAAAACTTCATTGCAATTCATGTTGAAGCTGGTTCCCGCGCCCATGTGAAACACATCAACCGGAAATTGATCGCGCAGTTTTCCGCTCAAGATCTCATCCGCGGCTTGCTGAATGGCATTTCCCACTTCCGCATCCAGCAATCCTAAATCTGTATTGGCCTTGGCACATGCCTTTTTCAACATGATATAGGCATCAATCATTCGCGGATGCTCGGTTAAACCGCTAATCTGAAAAAGTTGTCGACTCCGCTCTGCTTGACTTCCCCAATATGCTCCCTCTGGTACAAAAACATCGCCAATACTATCTTTTTCAAGCCGCGTAGACATAATTCCAGGCTACCAGCCAACCCCTTCGGTCCCTCCGTCCGGATCAAGAAATTATCATTGCAATTCGTGCTCTAACCAATCCCCAAATTCACGCAATACCTTGCCCCGATGACTAATGGCATGTTTCTGATCCGCCGACAAATCCGCCATCGTGCAACCCAATTCTCGTAGCCAAAAAATCGGATCATAACCAAAGCCTCCGGACCCAGATGGATTCGCTGCAATCACACCTTCGCACTGACTCGAAAAAACAACTGGGTCAAATCCAGGACGCTTCAAAGCGACAAAACACTGAAATCGAGCAGCCCGCGCTTCGCCCTCCAAGCCTTCCATGCTGTCAAGTATCAATTTCATTTTTTGATCAAACGATGTGCTCTCCCCCGCAAATCTCTTGCTCCAAACTCCTAACTCACCCGGAATGGCATCAATTTCTAACCCAGCATCATCTGCCAAACACCACTCCCCACAGAATTCCGACCCAGAATTCGCTTTAATGATGGCATTGGCTTCGTAAGTCGTGCCAGTCTCTTCCGGCTCTGGAGCTCCTTCAAAGTCAGCCAAAGTCAAAAACTCGATGTCCGGAAAACGCCTGGACAAAATTGTCGACATTTCGCCAGCCTTATGCCGGTTATGAGTAGCAATAACAATTCGCATCGCGAAACTTATCCAATCAAAGTATCTTTTTGAATTTCAACTAGTTCCAAAATGCCTTTCTTTGCTAACGCTAGCATCTTGCCTAATGTCTCTGGACCAAACGGTTCAGATTCTGCTGTGCCCTGAATCTCGATAAACTTTCCACTCTCCGTCATCACAACATTCATATCAGTCATAGCGCGGGAGTCCTCTTCGTAACATAAATCTAAGAGTTCAACTCCACCCACAACTCCCACACTGACCGCCGCCAATGGTTCCTTAATAATTTTCCGCTTCAACATTCGGTTGGCCATCATATAGTCTTCTGCCTGCTGCAAAGCCACAAATGCTCCGGTGATTGCCGCCGTACGTGTTCCGCCGTCCGCCAAAATCGCATCACAATCAATAGTAATAGTTCGCTCACCCATCTTGTCCATATCGATAACGGTTCTCAAGCATCTTCCTATCAAGCGTTGAATCTCCATGCTTCTCCCATTCGGGCCGCGATGGGCATCCCGCTGGTTTCGTTGGCGACCAGATCTAGGCAACATCGAATATTCAGCGGTTACCCAACCTTGACCTGTCCCTTTCAAAAATGGCGGAACGCGATCTTCAACCGTTGCCGTGATGTGCATATGGGTATCTCCCATTTGTATCAAGCATGATCCCTCCGCAAATTTGACAATTCCCTTTTCCATAGAAACTGGTCGGAGTTCATCCACTTTTCGTCCGTCAATACGCATGAATCCCAGTGTACCGATCTCAAAAATATGTCTCGGGTCAACGCTGGCAAAGCGCAAGCGAACAAGCCGCCGCCACAGCTGTATCGACTCGGAACACGCGGGGCCCCATCGATACCGCTCTATCGCCAATCAACTGAACTTCTCGGGGTGCCCAGCCACCTTCTGGGCCAATCGCGATCACGCCTTCAGTTTCAAAACCCTGAAAAGCCGAAAAAACCTGATCGCTCTCACTCATCACAACCGCATCGGGATACTTGTCAAACACTTCCTTCAATGTTTTGCAAACTTCAAAGGTTGGCAATTGAGTTCTAAAGCAAACTTCTGCCGCTTCTCTTGCGATAATCTCTAGCCTAACCAATCGCTTTGCCCACTTTGCAGAATCCCACTTGACTACTGTTCTTTCCGCCGTAAACAAACAAAAGTTCGAAACACCCAACTCCGTTGCCATCCGAACTGAATTCTCCAAAGAATCTGGTTTGGGAATCCCCAGCGCAAGCGTCAATTTCAAAGTCGAGTCAGTTTTGGGCCGAACCGTCATTTCCGGTACCACAACATTTCCTTCAATCCTGCAAACCACCGCCCTTCCGTCATTTGGAAGAATAACCACGTGATCGCCCGTCCCTAATCGCAATACATTTCTAAATTTTTTTAATTCATCTGCAGGAAGTTCAAAGGGTTCAGTCAACTCTTCGGGAAGACCAAAAACAAAAGCTCGTGGAAATGCTCTTACCGACGAAATGTTGCTGCTACCCAATCGCCCTCCTCAAACACTTCAATAAGATTAAATCCGCACTGCTTCGCTTTTTCCAGCACATCATTCCAGTTATTGTGGATAATCCCACTCACAACCCAAAAACCATTTTCTTTCAATCGAATCGCTACAATTGGAGCAAGATTTATCAAAGCTGCAGAAATAATGTTGCTCAAAACAAAATCATACTGATCTTCACCCGGAATCGGGTCAAATCCTCGACCCTCATATATCAAACCTTTAATTCCATTTCGTTCCAGGTTTTCAATTGCTGAAGCAACTGCAGGAGACTCGACATCAACTCCAACTATCTCTTCCGCCCCCAATAACCCGGCACCAACGCTGAGAATCCCACTGCCACACCCTATATCTGCCACCGACTTACCTTCAAAACTAAGTTTTTCCATCAGTTCCAAACATCCTCGAGTTGTCGGGTGGTCACCGGTACCAAATGCCTGACCCGGATCAAGCGTTATAACCAAATCGCCAGGTTCAATTTGGTATTCAGTCCAGCTCGGAGTAACAACAAATCGTTTGCCAACTCGGCGAGGTATAAAAAACTGTTTCCATGCTTCTGCCCAGTCTTCTTCGACAATATCGCCGATTTCGACTTCCATAGCTCCGAATCCAATCAATTCTTCTCGCAAGGGAGCAATTTTAAAACCATCGGCCGGCGCAATGTATCCCGTTAATGTCGGTGGGAAATCCGTTTGAAGTGTTCCCGCAATACCATGCCGTGCAAAAATTTCACACCACATCGACCAATCCTCCGGAATCTCATTGAGGATAGCCGTCACCTTTGTCCAAACTTCACTCATTTCTTTCGTTTGAACAGGCTACCAAAGAATCCTTCTTTTGATGCGCCTTGTGGAATTGGCTCATCACGAAGTTCTGCCATTTCAATCAACAGCTTTCTTTCCGCATCCGAAATTTTCTTCGGAACAACAATATCTACTTCCACATAAAGGTCGCCTCGCGTTCCGCCATGAAGTCTCGGCAGACCCTCGCCCTTTATTTTAAGGATATCGGCTGGTTGAGTTCCAGAATCAATGTTCAATTCTAACGAACCCGTGAGCCCTTCTAATTCCACAACATCACCAATTACGGCCTGAGCATATGTCACATCAAGTGATGTCACTAAATCTCGACCACGGCGTTCAAATCTTTTATCGTCTTTTACATAAACGCCAACGTACAAATCACCAGTGATCCCACCGCGAACCCCATCTGAACCCTTTGGCCGAAACTCGCAAGGTCTGACCAGACTCAATTCCAGCAGGAATCAAAACCGTATATTCCTCTTCCTTTGGCGCGACGCCTTCCCCGTGACAAGTTGAACAAGGGTTTTCAATCACTTGACCCGTGCCTCGGCATGCCGCACATGGTGCCGACGTCCGGACACTACCAATGAAAGTTTGCCTGACAGCTGAAACGGCACCAGTTCCTTGACAAGCGGAACATTGCTTAGGCGAAGACTTGTCAGCTGTGCCCTGACCAGCACAAGTTTCACAAGTAGCCGCGCGACGATACTTAACAGATCGCTCTGTGCCCTCTAAAACATCCTTGAGCTCAATTGTAACTTCCGCTCGAATGTCATCCCCATCTCGGACTCGAGAATTTCGAGAACGACCTCCTCCTCCAAAAAACGCATCAAAAAGGTCGTCAAAACCACCAGAAAAGTGCTCGGCACCAGCTCCAGCTCCCATTCCCTGGTCATCAACTGTCCCAAATCGATCAAAATGCGCTTTTCGATTCTCATCGCTAAGAATCGAATACGCTTCACCAACTTCTTTGAATTTATCTTCGGCACCCGGATCTTTATTAACATCCGGGTGAAATTGTCGAGCTAACTTGCGATAAGCCGATTTAATCTCATCAGCGTTCGCATCTCGCCCAACGCCGAGAATAGCGTAAGGATCTTTTACTGGCATTCGATACTTTATTCGTCAGATTCTTCTTCTGCGTTCTCTTCTTCCGCCAAATCGTCTAGTGAAATGTCACCAGATTCTTCCGGAGAAGCTGGAGAATCGTCCTCATCATCATCCGCCGAAGAGGCATCGTCGTCGTCATCGACTAACAAATCAGACAAAGAAGCTTTGGATTTTTCGCCATCTTCATCATCGTCATCATCGTCTTCCTCTTCGTCTTCTTCTAAATCAAGCAAGTCAACGTCAACATCGTCGTCATCATCTTCGTCGTCATCAACGCCTGGCAGAAGCAATCCAACATCGTCCAAACCAAGTTCGTCGAGTGCACTGTAATCATCGTCCAACTCAGCTTGTTGAGCATCTGAACCCAAAATTGGCTTAATTTTACCGGCGGCAATTTCCTCAAGAGCGATGCTCAAAGGGTGAGCAGAATCAATTCTAACAAGAGGCGGAGCACCTTCTTTAAGTTGTTTAGCACGCTTTGCTGCAAGGTTTGTCAGCACAAACTTGCCGTATTCAACTTCATTCAAGGTATCTGGGGCAGGAAAAATCTTCTCGTGCTGGCTCATGGAAGACGAAAATATTACCTCTTCGTAGGCATCAAAAATGTATGAGACCTATATGAATGTTTTTGAATCATTCGTCACCCGTAACTGTTCGCGAGAAAGGTAACCTATTTTAACCCAAATGTCCGAATATACAATTGAAGCAAACGGTGGAAAATCTTTCAAAGTCCCTGCCGGAACCAAACTTGTCAAAGCTCTCGAAGACAACGGAATCGATGTCAGCCACCGTTGCGGTGGACAAGCCAGATGCACCACATGCCGCGTAAAGTTCAATTCAGAAGAGCCAGAAATGTTAGAAGCAGAAAAAGACTGCTTAGTAGAAGATGGTGAACTTGGTAACTTCAGATTAAGTTGCCAAATTCGTATTCAAACTGATATGAACGTAGAAGCCCTCATGCTGGCTAGCGACCAAGGATGGGATCCGGGACAGGACGTAGAAGCCTAATCTTCCAAAGGTATAAACGCAATCGTCATGACCAAACTACTGGCTGAATCACTTATCCGAGATGTTCCGGATTTCCCAAAAGCTGGAATCATGTTTAAGGATATCCACCCGGTCCTACAAAGCCCCCAAGCAATGCACGAAATCGTAGACCTACTTTGCCAAGATGCAAAAGCAAAGGGCGCAGAATGTATTGTTGGAATTGAAAGCCGAGGATTTATTTTTGGCGCGCCAATGTCGATGCAATTGGATCTACCATTTGTCTTAACTCGAAAACTCGGCAAACTTCCGTTCGAAAAAATCAGCGAAGAATACAGCCTTGAATACGGAACAAACGTTGTAGAAATGCACACCGATGCCGTAGAGCCAGGACAGCGCGCATATATAGTCGATGACCTTTTGGCAACCGGTGGCACTGCCGCCGCCGCCGCCAGATTAGTAGAAAGACTAAACGGTAACGTATGCGGAATCGGATTCATGGTTGAACTTTCTTTCCTAAACGGAAGAGACAACCTGACGAACTATCCCCTCAACGCCCTGATAACCTACTAAAGAGTAAGAATGAAAAATTCTCCGGTTTTGCTGGCCATTATGGGAGCAACCGGAGCCGGAAAATCTTACTTTGCTGAGCTTCTCGCCCAGCATCTTTCCGCAAAACTAATCAATGCCGATGCCTTTCAGGTTTACCGTGGACTAGATATCGGCACCAACAAACCAGATGTTCAAACTCGCCAAAAATACGAGCTCATTGATATCATCGATCCCATCGATGACTTTGGCGTTGGCGATTGGATAAAACGAGTCCACCCCATTCTTAAAACATCTTTTGAAACTCAAGAAAATGTCGTGATCGTTGGCGGAACAGGTTTTTACATGCGCGCTCTCCTTGAACAATTCACCGAACTCAGCCCGCCTCCCGACCCCATTCTTCGAAAAGAGCTAGAAATTCAAGAAAGCTCCCAAGGTTTAGAATTCTTGGTCAAGAAACTCCAAAACCTAAATCCAGAAGTTGCCCAAAAAATAGATCTTAAAAATCCAGTACGTGTCCGAAGAGCTTTAGAAATCCAACTCAGCCCCAAAACCCAAATTAAAAACTCTCTGCCCCCTTTCAAAACCTTAAAACTTGGTCTGCTACCAGCAGATGATGAGCTTAAAAACAATATCCAAAACCGCACAGTAAAATTACTATCAAGCGGTTGGATTGAAGAAGTGCAAGACTTGCTAGCCAGCGGGGTACCTAATACGGCTCCGGGATTCCGCGCTATCGGGTATCACAACGTCATTGAGTATTGCGCTGGCACAGTTAATCTCGATGAAATTACAGAATTGATTGTCAATCAAACCTGGCAATACGCTAGGAGACAGAAAACTTGGCTAAGATCCGAGCCAAAATTGACTCCCATTTTATGTGATTCATTCACCGAGAAAAATTTAACAAATGCGGCATTGGCAGTCTTCAATGATTTGAAGTAAGAATTATTACGTTCTTGGGAATTAAAAAATGGCAAAAGCAATAAACCTCCAAGACATGTTTCTCAATCAGGTTCGAAAAGAAGGGATTGGGGTAACTATCTATTTGATGGGTGGAGTTCAACTACGGGGCCAAGTCAGAGGCTTCGACGCATTTACTGTGCTGCTAGACAGCCCCGGCAAACCAACGCAACTTGTTTACAAGCATGCCGTTACCAGTATTGTCCCGTCCAAACAAATCGGTGGTAAAGATGATGATCATTCAGACCGTCGACACCATCGCGATGAACGGGTTGAAGAAGACAATAACGAAGAAGATTGATTCCATTTACCAAAATGCACGGGATCGGCAATGATTTTGTCATGGTCGATCTCGTAAATCACAAAATTTCCGAATTAAATCTGCCAGAGCTAGCAAGGCAAATGTGCGATCGAAATTTCGGGATTGGAGCCGACGGCCTCATTACGGCCAGTTTTTCCAACGAAAACATTCTGCAAATGAGAATGTTTAATCCCGACGGTTCTGAAAGCGAAATGTGCGGAAACGGCGTCCGATGTTTTGCTCTATTTGCCCGCAAACAAAATTTAACAAAGGAGTCTTCTATTCCTGTTCAAACCGGAGCTGGACTCCTCAAGTTAGAAGTCTTGCCAAAAAACCAAGTCAAAGTTGATATGGGTTTGGCCGAACTCAATCCAACAAAAATTGGAATCAAATCTGATAACTCTACTTGGATAAACCAACACCTGCCCAATACCAATTTCAAAGGCACTGCCGTCTCAATGGGAAATCCCCACATTATCATTTTTGTGGAATCACTCGAAGCAATAGAACTCGAAGTAGTCGGCCCCATTATTGAGAATCTTGCAATATTCCCCAATCGATCAAATGTTCATTTTGTTAAAGTAATTAGCAATGAACATATACAAATGAAAACTTGGGAGCGAGGAGCCGGCATAACTCTTGCTTGCGGAACCGGAGCTTGCGCTTGCTGCGTTGCCAGCCACCTTGTACACAATACAAACCGAAATCTAAAGGTCAGTCTTCCCGGTGGAGATCTACTCATTGAATACTGCCAAGATAGCCGAGTCTTTATGACGGGGCCAGCTTCAATATCTTTCGAAGGCGCGTATTTGACCGAGAACTTAGGCTAAATCTCGTTCAATTTCGCGCCGCATATCTTTCTCTTTTTCCGCTTCTCGTTTGTCAAAAAGCTTTTTCCCTCGTCCGACTGCAATCAAGACCTTGACTTTGCCGTTATGAAAATAAACTTTTGTCGGCACCAATGTCAAACCTTTCGCCTCAGATTGCTTTCGCAAATTCTCAATTTCCCGCCGATGCGCCAATAATTTTCGGTCTCTTCGTCGATCAGGTTGAAAATGCTTGGAATACTCATATGGCTCAATGTCAAGCTGACATAGCCATAACTCATCATTTTTTATCATGCAATAAGCATCTGTCAGATGGGCGCGACCTAAAAACAAACTCTTCACTTCTGCCCCTTCCAATACAATTCCCGTCTCTAAAGTCTCAACAAACTGATACTCATGGCCAGCCCGACGATTCTGAATCGTAGCCGAACCTTTCCTTTCCCCTTCTTTCTTTTTCTTGGCGTTTTTGCCAGACATTTCTCAGTCACAGTCTACCGCCCGCATCAATAGGTACCATAAACCTATGCGCTTCACTCAGATTCTAGGGCTGACTTTTGCCTTCTCCTTACTTGTCGGCTGCAATCCGCCTCAAGACACTAAAAAAAGCGAAAGAATTCGACCAATTGAAACCATTTCTGAGTCCGAAGGCTCTGGCCCAACCGTTGAAAAAGGAGATGCTGTCAGCGTTCTTTATCGAGGAAAGCTCAAACCTCCAGGCGCGAAAGAAACGGATCCAGAAATCCAGTTCGATGGAAACATGGATGACCCAACTTCACAAATGCCTCTCATCGTCAATATCGGCACTGGCGATGTCATTATCGGCTTCGACCAAAGTTTAAGAGGAATGAAAGTTGGTGGTAAGAAAACTGTCAGAATCCCCTACGAACTGGCCTATGGCGAGCAAGGAAAGAATCCAAGCGTCCCGCCAAAAACGGATTTAACTTTTGAACTAGAAGTCCTGTATGTTGTCAAACCCGACGAAACAGAAGTTTTCGATATCATCGAAGACAAACCAGGAACAGGAAAAGCTGCCGCAATCGGTGACATGGTCGAAGTAAATTACATCGGCACTTACCTAACCGGAAAAATGTTTGATGACACTTACAAGCGTGGCCAAACAACAAAATTCAAGTTAGGAGACAAAGAAACCGTGATTCCTGGCATGAATGCGGCCATGGGTGGCATCAAAGATTCCGGAGTCGCGCCGATGAAAGTTGGCGGAAAGCGAACCGTCATAATTCCTCCGGCATTAGCCTTTGGAATGGGCGGAACCATCGAAGTCAAGGGTAATCAGCCCCTAAAATTTGAAATAGAACTCGTTTCCGTGAACCGTTAACGCAATTTAAACGATAGAAAGGATAACAATGAATTTTAAAACTGCCGTCCTCGCCTCTGCCATCGTCGGTTTCGGACTCTTTGCCGTTCCAACAACTTCAACCGCACAAGTCACAAAGTCCGGGAAAAAGTATGTCTTTCGAATAAAGTTCAAAAAAGGTGAAAAATTTGAATACAGCCTCACAAACTCAATGAGTATGCCGGGGTCTAAAGCTGCCGACCCAAAACCAATGGTCTATTCGTGGTTAACAAAGTCAGTCAGTGGAAACAACGCCATCATAACAATGACAGCCAACGGAAGCAGCGAAGATATCAGCATGAATTCGCGCGGCGAAACAAACAGCAAATCCGCTGTCAGCATGTTCAGCAATGAAATGGCCGTATTGCCAGAAAAAGCCGTTGCCATCGGCGATTCTTGGACAAGTAGTGGAAAAACCCAAGGAATAACTGGTGCCATGGATGTCAAAACAACCAGCACATTCAAAGGAATTAAAACTGTGGATGGCAAACAAATGGCGCATATTGCCATCTCTATTAAAATGTCAGGCTCCGGAGTTACTGGCTCCGGAACTGGAGACACCTTAACAGAAATGTCAAATGGAATGAGCTACCGAGCCAACATCAAGCTGGATCTCAAAGCCAGCAATGCACAAGATGGAAAGACGATGAACATAAAAGTCGCAACCTCCATCAACCGCAAATAATTAAAAAATGGTTCAAATCAATCAACCTCGGGATCCCGTTCTAGCGCACCTGCTAAAACATCACCCCGAGGTTGAATTGTTATCCAGTCCATCACCAAGTGGCTCAATCCAATTCAACTTTAAAAATTGGTCAAGAGAACTCTTTTTCAATGGAAAACCCGCTGAAGAACGTGGACTCATTGAATTGATGGACAATAATCCAATTGTTTGCGCTTCTACACTCTCCATCCCGACTCCCATCGCCACTTTGACAACAATTGCTCTTGGACCACTTATCAGAGCTGGACTAATAAAGGCCGACCCGGCAATTCACTTATCTGAAGAACCTGCCGAGACTGAAGACATTCTATGGCACTTAGATTCGCTTGGATACAAAGAAGGAGCCACCTTAGGAATCGAACAATCAGATTTCCAAAACATCGTCGTGGCAAACACCATGGTTGAAGTCCAAAAGCTAGAAAACCATCAAGATTTAGATGATCTTTACGATGAAGCGTACGCCAGATCTTTTTATGTTCGAAATTTTGAAAACGAAGATTGGGATACAAAACTTGTCCACAACAAACCGTGGGCTGCCTATCGCCTCCGACTAACGCCTGGTGACGAAAACGATCTCCTTACTATCCAAACGATGGCAGATCGAAACGGAAAATGCGGCGCATGCCAAGTAGTCCACGCCCTCAACATCATGGCCGGATTTGAAGAATCATTAGGAATTCCAGAAAACCTGCCAATCCTTTAATCAATCTTGTCCAAATCTAATTTCCCACCAGTGGACTTCTCTTCTTTTACCGCTGCAATGTCTTCTTTGCTACCTACAATCGCGTCTACGCCCGGCCCATCCACTTTCTCCCATTCTCCTGCCCGAACCTTCTTCCAGGTCGTAAAACCTTTATCTGCCGCGCGCGAAGCCGATAATCCTTGCCTCATAGAAATACTTACCTGACTCACAACTCGCTTACAAGGCAACCCACAACTAGGACAATGCTCTAAATTCGCATCTTCAATCCCCTGAATTGCTGAAAATCTCCCCGGACACATCAAGCAATCATCGTCAATCAGTTCATACTCATAAATCGGCATTTCTATTCTCCGAAAAAATATCTTCCGTGAAACAGTTTGACGCTCTCAATAACCAAATCGTGACCTGTACCCGCTGCCCTCGATTAATCGAGTGGTGCCAAACCGTCGCCAACGAAAAAAGAAAGTCGTTTATCAACGATAAATATTGGGGCAAACCCGTACCAAATTTGGGTGACCCAAACCCGACCGGACTCATCATTGGTCTCGCACCTGCCGCCCACGGCGCAAACCGAACCGGAAGAATGTTCACCGGTGACCGAAGCGGAGATTGGCTATTTCGAGCACTACATCGCGCTAAGTTGGCAAATCAACCCAACTCGACATCGAACTCCGATGGCCTAGTTCTCGATAAAGTCATCATTACTGCAACTTGTCACTGTGCCCCTCCCCAAAACAAACCCACATCACAAGAACTCAAAAACTGCGAATCCTATTTATTGGAAACCTTAGATCTCGCTCCCTACAAAGCCATACTTTGCTTGGGTTCAATTGCTTGGAACCAGTTTTTCCGACTCCAAAAAATTTCGCCAATTCCAAAGTTCGGACATGGCGTTAAATACATATTGTCAAATTCGACCACTGTGATTGCTTGCTACCATCCCAGTCAGCAAAACACCTTTACCGGAAAGCTAACTGAAGAAATGTTAGACCAGGTCATGCAAAAATTTGCCGACCTCGTCCAATTACCGCTAAAAGAATTCCCTATAAAGGATGATTGATCATCACTTCTCTGGTGAGTTCGTGACGCATCAAATTCCCGTCACGAGATGTCGAAACGTTAACTTTAGTTCCGGCGTCTCCATTAAGCAAAGTTTCAATGCGATTTGTACTGACGTTTTCAATCAAAACCCCATCAATACCTAAAAGATGATCTCCGCGCAATATTCCAGACTTTGCCGCCGGACTGCCGGGCATCACATAGTAAATCCGCATTCTCTTGACTTTTTCATCATAAAATGCACCCATTCCCACTTCACCAACTAAAGAATCTGAAGTCTTGTCGGTAAAGTGGTCCAGCAAAACCATCCTCTTTTTCATGTCAACCGTGATATTAAAGTTCTTCAAAAATCCAAAACCAACGGTTCCATCATGATCCGCCGAACTAGAGGGCCGATCAATAATGTCAAACTTAGCCTCTGGCACCGGAATGCCGTAAATATTCATATCTTTCAAGAAAATCGACCAAGAATCAACTGGCCCCGATGCAACCCAACTCTGCTTTGTAAATTGAGGTTTCTCGCCAACCTTCCAAAGACCAAGCCGTTCCAAAACGTCTTTGTGGGTCGTCGCATAAAAGCCATTTCCAGTATCAAGAGCCAAATACATTTTGCCTCCATCCTTAGTCCGGACTGTGAGTTCAATCGAGTTGTTGCCTTTCGGCAGCATGCGCATTAAAAACCGTTTCTTGCCATCCGCCGCTTCTTTACTAATGTCATAACCTTCCGGCTTAACAATGAACTTACTTTTCTCAAAATTGATCTCAAAAGGGTAATCCTTAAAGACTTCGAGCCCCATAATCCCATCACAGTGAGTTCCATAACTCAAACTGTAATTGTTATTTCCCATCTTAACGGCCATCATGCCGTTCGATTTAATCTTTAAATCCCCCATCTGGAGCGAATTGATATTAACCGTGTCAGCTTGCATCTCACCAACAAAATCGCGAAGGGTCATCTGCCCTGTCACTTTGCCAACATTGACCGACTCATTCAGAACAAAAGAACCCGAAAAACCAGTATCAAACATGCATGAAACTTTGTTTCCATTCACAACCGCGTCCGCGATAATTGCGCTTTCCATCACCTTAAAAGGGATTTCCAATCCGGCTGGACGATTAACTAATAGAGGAAGAGTAACAAGAAGTGAAGGCAACATAATCAAATACGCTCAGTAATCAGCTTCAAACATTATAACTGACACTAACTATTCAAACGACTATGTCCAGCCCCAAGTTCCAAATAGAAAAAGGCGCCCAGAATTTTCGGGGCGCCTTTTACTTGATTTTTAAGAATTATTGTTCTATCGAATCAATCGCTGCTCCAAGCTCTTTCAGCCCTGCAGCATCAGCTTTCAAATTCACAAATTTAGCCGTAACTTTTTTACGTTTGTAAACAAGAATTGTGTTTTTCATCGATGAGTCGGTATTCATCTTGTATCGACCAGATCCCGCTTCACCATATTTAATAAAGCAAGTGCCAATCAAGTCCGAACCAGAGGCTTTGAAAAGCGATTCCGCAGCTTCTCGGCCATTTCCATTATCCATTTGAATGATAAACGCCTTCGTTTCAACCGTACTAGCCTTAACGCGAGAATTCAAAAACTTCGAGATCTTTACAGCATTATCCTCGCTGTCAGAGTTCAACCAGACCTGCACCGCAGGTCTATTTCCGTATTTTCACGGAGGGCATGTTGTGGTTCCCTTGTCTCGGACCGGCAACATGGTAAGGATCAAATGCCGTTACCGAGTTACCTACAGTTATTCCAGATTCAACCGCTTCTTGCGGCAGGGGAGCCAACATGATCATCAATAAACTTGTTAACATGTTATTTTCCAATAGAGCAAAAACTGCTCTATGCATAATTATACGGAGAACAAGAACAAATTGTTTACACAACTAGTTCTTTTTCATATCGAAATCAAGTTAAATCTGGTGAACCAATTTCCAAACCAAATTACTCTTCACCCATAAACGGATAAGAATAATCCGTCGGAGGTACAAAAGTTTCTTTAATTGTGCGAGCATTTAACCACCGATATAGGTTCAACTTTGAACCAGCTTTATCATTCGTTCCACTGGCCCTAGCTCCTCCAAACGGTTGCTGACCAACAACTGCCCCCGTCGGTTTATCGTTGACATAAAAATTCCCTGCGGAGTTTCTTAATCGTTCAACGGCCTCTTCCACTGCCCCACGGTCTTGCGAAAACACTGCCCCGGTCAAGGCATAGGGCGATGTCGAATCCACTAAATCCAAAACCGAATCCCAATCATTTTCGTCATAAACATAAATGGTCAACACTGGCCCAAAAATCTCTTCGCACATCGTCGCATAATGCGGAGTCTTAGCTTCCAAAACTGTAGGCTCAATAAACCAGCCCTTGGATTGATCATATCCTCCTCCTACCAGAACATCAACATCTGAATCGCTCTTGGCTCTATCCAAATATCCAGAAATCTTATCAAAAGATCGCTTATCTATAACCGCTGTAAAAAAGTTTCTAAAATCTTCAACGCTTCCAATCTTAAAGGAATTCACCCCATCAATAAGCTTCCTTCTCACTTCATTGGCCATATTTGAAGGAATATAAGCTCGGCTGGCCGCCGAACATTTTTGACCTTGGTACTCAAATGCTCCTCGTAACAATCCCGTCACGACTTCGTCAACCAGCGCCGATGGGTGAGCCAATACAAAATCCTTTCCGCCCGTTTCCCCAACAATTCTTGGATAGGCTCGGTAGCCACCTATATTTTCTCCAACTGTCTTCCAGATATGATTAAACGTTCCGGTTGAGCCTGTAAAGTGAATTCCCGCTAAGTCTTTATGGGTCAATGCGGCTTCTCCAAGAACTGGCCCCTCCACGGTTACAAAATTGATAACCCCATCCGGCAATCCCGCTTCCTTCAAAACCTTCATAAACACATGCGCACTATAAACCTGGGTGTCACTTGGCTTCCAAACCACAACATTGCCTGCCATCGCCGGAGCTGCTGCCAAATTGCCTCCAATTGCTGTAAAGTTAAACGGAGTAATGGCCAAAACAAACCCTTCCAGAGGTCGCCATTCTAAGCGATTGTGCATTCCTGGACCACTGACCGGCTGTTCCGCATAGATTTCGCTCAAAAAGTGAACATTAAATCTCAAAAAATCAATCAATTCACATGCGGCATCAATTTCAGATTGATAAGCTGTCTTACTTTGCCCCAGCATAGTTGCGGCATTGATTTCGGCTCGGTATTTAGTCGCCAATAATTCCGCCGCTCGCAAAAATATGTTGGCTCGGCTCTCCCAACTCATCAGCGCCCATTCTTTTTGAACGCTCAAACAAGAATCAATCGCTGATCGCACATGAGTTCCATCGCCGTGGCTAAAAGTGCCAAGCAAATGCGATGTCTCATGGGGCGGTCTAATCTCAACTTTCTGATCGGTTCTAATCTCCTGTCCACCAATGATCATCGGAATATCTCGCAATTCCGATTTCATAGATTGAATCTTTGCTTTCAGCTCTTTCTTTTCGGCAGATCCTGGTGCATAACTCTTAATCGGTTCATTAACCGGAGTTGGATAAGAAAAATCGCCCATCTTCATACTGCCATCAGTCTACCGACCATCTATCCAATCCACCAAGACCTAAGACAAAGACAAGGATAAATCCAAACAACAATAAAGAGCAAAGAGCCCCCGTATCAAAAGTGATAGAGGGCTCTGGCAACCGAGGTGTAAATTGGTTTTAGGCAGATCGATAAGAAATATACTGCTCCCGCCCATCCATCACGCCGTTGAGTCGATCCCCGGTCCATCGACGAGCTTCGGATTCATCACGCGTAACGTAGGTGAACCGAGTCGTACCGGCAAACAGTGCAAATTCTCGACACTCGCTAATTAACGCCTCAACGTCGCCACAAAACTCGCGAGCGGTACAAGTATCAATCATGATTGAAAACTCCCGGGATTTAACCGATTCAACCATTTCTCTAAAGTCGTTCAAAAATCGCTTTGCCTCCAAAGGCTTTACATGTCCACCAAAAGTGGCCTCGATTCTTTCTTTTTCAGGGTTCCAAACTAACAGGTACATAACAGAAGCATCCGCCTCAAAAAAATTGTGCCAACAGCTATCCAGGGACTCTCAAGCACACCAGTCTTATTCAACATCTAATCAAATATTTTGTTCGTGTTATTACCAGCACTGCCACAATCCATCACCATTACTAGCGGCAACCATACTGGGAATCAGCCTAAACAAGTACAAAAAAAGATCACCAATGTTCTTCCATTGGTGATCTTTAAAGGATCAGATTTTACAATCTCGTCAACTAGCTTCTTTAATTTGCTCGGCTGTCATCATAATCGGCTCTACTTTCTTGGTCAAAACTCCCGGCGGAAGTACAACCCTCTTGATATCAGATTGACTCGGAACTTCATACATCACTTCCAACATCACCTGTTCAATAATGGCCCGCAATGCTCGTGCTCCAGTCTTACGGCGCATCGCTTCCTGAGCAATCTCATGAAGGGCTTCATTCGCAACCTGTAATTCAACTCCATCTTTCTCCAGCAAACGCGCGTATTGCTTCATAATCGCGTTCTTTGGACCCGTCAAAATTTGAATCAAAGCTTCTTCATCAAGCTCATTAAGAGCAGTAATCACTGGCAATCGACCAATAAACTCCGGAATCAATCCAAACTTCATCAAGTCTTCTGGAATCACGCCTTGCAAGACATCTTTTTTCTTCTCTTGCTTGCTTTGGGGCTCCGCTCGGAATCCCATGACGTTTTCCTTTTGCCGGCGCATGATGACTTCTTCAAGACCATCAAATGCTCCTCCACAAATGAACAATACATTCTTGGTATCAACTTGCAAGTACTCCTGCTGAGGATGTTTCCTTCCACCTTGTGGCGGAACATTCGCAATCGTGCCTTCCAAAATCTTTAAGAGTGCCTGTTGAACCCCTTCACCACTCACATCGCGAGTAATCGAAGGGTTTTCACTTTTACGGCTAACTTTGTCAATCTCATCAACATAGATAATCCCTCGTTCACAAAGCTCTTTCGTATTATGAGGATCCATAGATTCTGCCGACTGCCATAACTTAAGCAAAATGTTCTCAACATCTTCGCCTACATAGCCCGCCTCGGTCAAGGCCGTGGCATCAGCAATGGCAAACGGAACTTCAAGCATTCTCGCCAGCGTCTGCGCCAGCAAAGTCTTGCCTGAACCCGTCGGACCAACCAAAAGTATGTTGCTCTTTTGAATTTCAACATCCCCATCCGATCGATCTTCAATACGTTTGTAATGGTTATAAATTGCAACCGCAAGCGCTCGCTTTGCATGCGCTTGTCCAACAACATAAGAATCCAAGAAACCAACAATCTCTTTCGGTTTCGGAACTTCTTTCTTCTCATCGGATTGAGTTAAAGGCGCAATTCCAGTTGGTCCAGCCATAGCCGAGCCTTGGACTTCACGTCTTGGATGAACACCCTCGTTCTGGAGAATGTCATTGCACAAATCCACACAATCAGAGCAGACTGCACCATGCAGCCCAACAATCAATTTGGGAACTTGTTCCTTCTTTTTGCCGCACAAACAACAGCGGTCTCTTCGTTCATCAGACTTTGCCATTAAAGAATCCTTTTCTAATTATCGTTCGCCCGGCTTCAAAACTTTATCGACTAATCCATAATTTTTTGCTTCTTCGGCCGACATAAAGTAATCGCGGTCGCAATCCTTACTCACTTGTTCGACGCTCTTTCCGGTCGATTCAGCTAAGATTCCCATCAAAATACTCATATAACGATCAGCTTCTTTAATCGCGATCTTCATATCTGTCAATTGCCCTTGGGCCCCACCGCTTACTTGGTGAATCATAACTCGCGCATTATTCAAACAATATCGCTTGCCTGCTGTACCGCCTGCTAACAAAACTGCTCCCATCGAAGCCGCTTGACCAACACAAATTGTCGCCACGTCTGGCTTTATCATTTTCATGGTGTCGAAAATGGCCAATCCGGCACTAACAGATCCTCCAGGACTATGAATATAAAAATCTATATCTTTGTCCGGATCTTCCTTTTCCAAAAACAAAAACTGTGCAATCAATAGATTCGCCACGTAGTCATCTACCGGTGTGCCTAAAAACACAATCCGATCTTTTAACAGTCGTGACCAGATATCGTAGCTTCTTTCACCCCGTGCTGTCTGCTCAATGACAAACGGCACGCCAACATTCATTTCATTCATCTAATTTGATCCTTCAAAAACTACTGTCGCTAAACACAACAATAGACTGCATGGGCCGACTTCCGTGCGGCCCACATCATCTTATTACTCTTTATCGGCTTTTTTAGTTCGTTTAGTTGCCTTCTTTGCCGGTTTTTCTTCAGAATTTTCTGCAATCTCTGTGATTTGTGCAGCTTCAACTAACATATCTGTAACTTTCGAAGCCATCGTGCGGAAAATTACTTCTTCGCGCAACTGTGGACCATAAGCCTTCACAAACTCTTCAAATCGTTCGCGTGGAACTTGATTCTCTTGCGCAATAGAAGAAAGATGCAATCCAACATCTTCATTGGTAACTTCCATCTTATTGTCTTGGAAAATCTTATCGATTACCACGGCACGCTTGACATTAACCTTGGCTTCTGCCGAAAGCTTTGTCAAAAACTCTTCTTCCGACATTCCATTTGCTCCAAGAACAGCTTGAACCGTTGTCTTCTGTTGCTCCGCTTCAGCTTGCATTTCGCGAAGCCGTCTATCAACAACCTGCTCCCAAGTATTGTCCGCAACTTCAACCTTGCTCGAATTGACAATCTGATCCAAAAGATTATCGCGAAGCATTTCATTAATACTTCTTTCTTTCGCATCCAAAATCGCATCCTTAATCCGAGTCTTCAATTCTTCAACGTTATCAGTCTGCAAAGATTGAGCAAAATCATCATCCAACTCCGGCATGGTAACCGCACTGATAGAGCGCACTGTAACCTGACAAGCAACTTTTTTCTTACCTGCCCAATCCGGATTCTGGAAGTTTTCAGGAAAATCGAGCTTTGCCGCCTTCATCTCTTCCGGAGCCATTCCTTTAATGGCTTTATCTAGACCGTCAAAAGTCTGACCAGCCACAACCATAAAGGTTCGACCATCGCCAGATTCTCCGTCTGCCTTCAAATTCACAACGGCAACATCACCCTCTTCAACACCGCGACCGGTGACCTCTTTCTTCTCACCACCACGTCGACGCAATTCATCAATTTGAGCCGCAATCTCTTCATCGGTCGCTGAAGGAATCACCTTGTCCGCTTTCAAACCCTTGTATTCCGTCAATTCAACAATTGGCTTCAATGGAATCTTTGCCGTGAATTCACAAACTGGCTCGTCTTTTTCTAGCTTTTCAATATTAATGGAAGGAAGGCCATGGGGCTCCAGTTTCTCATCAACGATCGCTGCTTCGTAAGAATTCTTTACAATCTCTTCCGCCGCTGCTTCAAAAAGTGCTTGAGGATTGATCGCATCCTCAACTAACTTTTTAGGAGCCATTCCTGGTCGAAATCCTGGAATCCGGACTTTTTTGCCAAGTTGCTTTAACGCCTTATTAAAACCTGCCGTCACTTGATCTGACGAACATGAAATCGCCAGTTGTATCGTGCACGGGTTCAATTCTTCCCGGGTCACTTTCATTTTAGAACTCACCGCACTGCTCATGGATAACCGACAATTTACCTCCCAAACAAGCAAACAACCCGGACTCTCCCCATAACTGCCAATTGGACAATCAAAATCGCAAATTTCTAACGATTCTCAACAAGAATCATCCTAATTCAAACTTTTGCAAACTAATCCCTTTCCCAAAGCCTCGAACCAACAAAAAAAGTCAAATCCAACCGAATCATAAACTTGCATCCTCAAATCCAAACGCCCCGGCAATCCCAATTGTCAAATCAAAATAATGCCGTTCAGTACCAGAAATCGGAACTGGGTTATCGAGAAACAACAAGATACGGGGAAAGTGCGGTGAAAATCCGCCACTGTGCCGCAACGGTAAGCGAGCTTAAAACTCGCGAAGTCCGACCGCCCGCTGAACACGAACTACGAGCATAGAAAATGAAAACACAATACAAATTAGCGTTTACGCTAATCGAACTTCTTGTCGTCATTGCCATCATCGCAATCCTTGCGGCAATTCTCTTCCCTGTCTTTGCCCAAGCAAAAGCTGCCGCAAAATCAACTCAATCCATCAGCAACCTCAAGCAAATCGGACTCGCCTGGACTCTTTACAATCAAGACTACGATCACACTGTCATGAGAGTGCAAGTTCCCGCTTCCTTAACCAAAATCAACTATTGGTGGGGCAGTTTTGATGGAACAACTCTTCGTCCCGAAGAAGGACTTCTCTTCCCTTATTCCAAAAATAATCAGATCAATCACGACCCCACATTCAACAGCCAACTCCGAGGAGTAACTGGCCAAACTGGATATGCCTACAACTACCAATTCTTGTCGCCTTCCACATACTCACCCCCCACTTGGCAAGAAGTCGCGGTGTCCGTTAATGAAACTCAAATCGAAGAAACCAGCAATACAATTGCCTTTGCATCCTCTGCAAGAATCAACAACTGGTCAAACCCCACCCCATTTATCGAAGCGAACACCTACCTAGAGCCCCCGAGTTCCGAATACCCCACTGTCCATGGTCGAAACTCATCTAAAGCAACAATCCTCTGGTGTGACACCCACGCCAAAAAACAAACTCCACAATTCCGATCGGGCAATTTTGGATACGGATTGAGTGAATCAATTTGCAAACCGCAGCAATTAGGCGATCTACTTCCCCCCGGAATATCCTTCGGATCTCCTCAGCAAGATAATCTCTTTGCACTTTCCAAATCGTAAACAAGCTCTGCTCGGGGAATTCCTCCCCGAGCCTTATCTTTCCAAATTCTCAATGGCCTCGCTCAAACGAGCAAAACTAAATTGATAACCCCAAGATTCGGCAACAACGGGATAAACCCTTTGACCTTCTAGTAAAACGGTGCCTTCTAAGCCAATAAGCCCAGACATCGCCTTCATGGCGAATGCTGGGACGCTGGGAACCATCGGCTTATCAAATTGCAAACGCATCTGCCTCATGAATTCAGAATTCGAGACTGGGTTCGGCGAAACAATATTCACTGGCCCTGTCATGTCCTTTTCTAACATTTCATTGATAATCCCGCCAATGTCATCAATATGAACCCAACTCATATATTGATTCCCGGATCCAACTGCGCCCCCCAAAAACGATTCTGTCAACTTTTTAAGCAAAGGATAAGCTCCCCCATCCCTTCCTAAAACAACCCCCAATCGCGCCACAATCTGACGCGTTTTCGGAAGTTCAAATTCTAAACAAGCCGATTCCCATTCTTTTGCCAAATCTGCCATAAATCCCGACCCAACTGGGCTGGCTTCTGAAAGTGAGCTGTCTCCCCGATCACCATAAATACCCACGGCACTAAAGTTGATCCATAGCTTTGGAGGATCTGCACATTCCGCAATCGCATGACCGATCGCCAAACTAGGTTCAACTCTCGAACGCCTCAAAACGACTTTGTAAGAATCGGTCCATTTTTTATCAATCGGGGCTCCGCACAAATTAACAACAACTTCCGCCCCTTCGAGTTCACGGCACCAGTCCCCCGCAGATTTTCCATCCCACCGCACAACTCTCGCTCCCTCCATTTCGCCTCCCGATCGCGAAAAAACCACAACTTCAAAACCCAATTCTTGAAAATGTCGAACTAAAAACCTGCCAACAAATCCCGATCCACCTGCCAAAATTACACGCTTCATTTGCTTTCAATCATCCACTCTTTCATCAAATCATGATCAACGCCAAGTTGTTGCAGAATTCTTGCCACGACGGTATCCGCCAAATCTTCCAGACTCTTAGGCTTCTGATACCAAGCCGGAGAAGCCGGCATAATAGTCGCTCCCGCTTCCGCAAGTGCCGTCATATTTCGTAAATGAATCAAATTCCAAGGCATCTCTCGCGGAACCAATATCAGTTTTCGTCCTTCCTTTAAACAAACATCCGCCGCCCGAGTCACCAAATCACTACTGACTCCATTCGCAATCCTGCCCGCCGTGCCCATACTACAAGGCACAATCACCATTCCATCATGACGAAAACTTCCGCTTGCCGGCGGAGTAAAGTAGTCTTTATCATTCAAAAGCTGTATATTTCCAAACGATTCGCCTAGCCAAGATGATGTGTCAAAATTCTGCCGATTGATCACAACTCCCATTTCCGTCAGGGCCACATCCACGGCCTGAGTGCTAATCGTAACGTAAATCTCTTCAAAATGCTTGGCCGCAATTCTCAAAAACCGCTGAGCATAAATGGCCCCGCTTGCGCCCGTGACTCCAACAACTAAACGACCGGTTGACATCTTCACCCAATTCTACGGCAGACATGCAAATATTCACGAGAATTTTCCAAAAACCGGGCCGCTTCACAGAATTACATCAAAATCTACCTACCGTGACCAGAAATTGGGAACCAATCTAACAAGACTTACCGTAACTCAAATCGGTGGAACCTATAGTCATTGCTCCTTCTTCAAAAGAACCTGTTTACCGACAGATCTACAACCAGTTAAGATTGTCCATTACAACTGGTGATGCAAAAGCATTTGAAAAACTTCCCACCGTTCGCGCTTTAAGCCGAAAACTATCGGTTTCTCACCTCACGGTCTACCGAGCATATCAAGAACTTGCCGAGGAACAACTCGTCGAACTCCGGCACGGAAGCGGAGCATTTGTGGCCCCAATCCAACAAAGAGTCCAAGCTCGACAGCACATTGAAAAATTTCTTTCGCAATCAACTCTCACCGAATTTGAAGAATCTGCCCACCACTCCGCATTCGATTCATTAGCGACAATGACTGCCGACATACGTCTTTTTGATTCAACTCAAATCTTCGAACACATGCTGAAAGAAGTCACCGAAAAACCATGGGTACTTGGCATGAACATCGACGAAAATAAAGCCGAATTGCAGTCGGCCATTGCAAATTGGATGAAAAAATTTGGAGTTGACCTAGATCCAAATTCCATCTACCCACGCACTAATCCCCAGTTCATTGGCAACATTGTCAATACCGTGTTCAATAGCGGAGACCACATCCTTCTCGAACAGCCAAACTATCTCATTTCTGAAGAATGGCTCTCTTGGTACAACTTAACTCCCGTTGCTATTCCCCAAACAGATGGCGAACCAGACATAACCTTCCTCCAACGCGCTCTAACCGATCGAAGAATCAAAGGTGCAATCATATCACCATCATTCGGTTTCGGAACTGGTGTCTCGTGGTCACCGCAACATCGAAAAGAATTCCTTGGAATCCTCAGCCAAAGCCAATGGAAAGTTGTCGAATCATTTTCCCGTGGCCCTTTGGCTTTTAACGGTGTCGCAAAACCACTAATCGCCGAAAATCCAAGCGCGCCAATCTTTACCGGAGTCAGTCTTGCCGAAACTCTCGCCCCGGGCCTCAGGTTAGGTTGGGTCATTGCTCCAACCAACACCGAAACAGAACTTATCAATAAACTCAAGGCAAGCTCAATTTCTCCAATGCGCCCTCTACAAACGGCATTGATCGAGTTTATCAATTCCGGCAATCTCGACAAAACTCTCACCCAAGTCACAAAAACCTACGAAACCCGGTTCAAACTCTTTCAGGACGAACTCCTCAAACACCTTCCGCTCAACATGACTCTCAGTGAAGTAGAAGGCGGATATTCAACATTCCTCAATTGCGGAATCATTCTTCCTCCCGCCGACACGTTCGAAAAAACTCTAGAAGCCAAATGCCCCGTCATGCCCGGCGTTTTCTTGGGCACAGATGGAAACTGCCAAGAGCTCATCCGGTTAAACTTTGGTACCGTCGAAACCGACCGAATCCCCGCCGTCGCCAAAAGAATCGCTGAAATCATCAATTCTATTATTCAAACCGCCCTTCCGGTCTAATCAATTCGACCAAAGGATCGGTATCATCGTTTTGGAATGGACATTCTTTCCTCAACGCTGAACCTGAATGAACCGGAAGTCAAAGCCGACCGTGAAGCCATGAGCTCCATCATGGAAACCTATCGAGAAAGACTCAATCTCATCGCAAAAGGTGGTGGGGAAAAGTATGTGGAAAAGCACAAATCCCGTGGAAAACTTTTAGCCCGAGAAAGAATCGAAGCCCTCATCGACGACGGTTCCCCATTCTTAGAGTTCTCACCATTTGCCGCATGGGGAATGTATAAAAATGAAGCCCCCGGCGCCGGAGTCGTCACCGGAATCGGAAGAATTCACAACCGAGAATGCGTCATTATCGCCAACGATGCCACCGTAAAAGGCGGAACCTACTTCCCAATCACCGTAAAAAAACATCTTCGAGCCCAAGAAATCGCTCTCGAAAATAATCTGCCTTGCATTTACCTAGTCGATTCCGGCGGAGCTTTCTTGCCTCTCCAAGCTGAAGTCTTCCCCGACAAAGACCATTTCGGAAGGATCTTTTACAACCAAGCCACCATGAGCGCAAAAAAGATTCCTCAAATCGCGGCGGTACTCGGATCATGCACTGCGGGCGGAGCCTATGTGCCAGCCATGTCCGATGAAAGCATCATTGTGCGCAACCAAGGAACAATCTTCCTCGGTGGACCTCCTCTGGTAAAAGCCGCCACTGGCGAAGAGGTATCAAGCGAAGACCTCGGCGGCGCCGATGTCCACACTCGACTTTCCGGTGTTGCCGACCACATCGCCGAAGACGATCTCCACGCTTTACAAATTGTCCGAAACATTGTGGAAAACCTCGGGGCAACCTCTACCCCCTCTCTCGCCCACCCAACAACCCCCGAAGATCCCCTTTACAACGTCCAAGACCTCTACTCTCTGGTTCCGCGCGACACAAAGCATCCCATGAAAATGCGAGAAGTCTTAGCCCGAATCACCGATGGCTCTCGCTTCCACGAATTTAAAGCTCGCTACGGCAACACCCTCATCTGCGGCTTCGCTCGCATGTACGGACACCAAGTCGGAATCCTCGCCAACGACGGAATCCTCTTCAGCGAGTCCGCTCTAAAAGGAGCTCACTTCATTGAGCTCTGCTGTCAACGCCAAATCCCAATTCTTTTTGTCCAAAACATCACTGGCTTCATGGTCGGTCGCAAATATGAAAACGAAGGAATCGCTAAAAACGGCGCCAAACTCGTCACCGCTGTTTCCACCGCTAACGTTCCAAAATTCACGGTAATTGTTGGTGGAAGTTATGGCGCAGGAAACTACGGAATGTGCGGACGCGCTTTCGGGCCAAGACAACTCTGGATGTGGCCAAATGCTGGAATTAGTGTCATGGGTGGCGAACAAGCCGCCAACGTTCTCTTAACGGTTAAGATGGATCAACTCGCATCTTCGGGAGAATCGATGACCGAAGAAGAACAATCACAATTCAAAGCTCCAACTCTTGCCAAATATGAGGAAGAATCGAATGCTTATTACGCATCGGCTCGCCTCTGGGATGACGGAATAATCGACCCCGTCGATACCCGCCGAGTCGTTGCATTAGGAATCGAAGCCGCCCGTAACGCCAAAGTCGAAGAAGCCGGATTTAGTTTGTTTAGAATGTAGTCTAAAAATTAATTTCAGACTCATATTTCTTGCATACCGGCAAACATCCATTTCCGGATGGCACAAATGAGAAGAAATTTCTGAATATTCTGTTATTGCAGTTAAAAATTTGGCTAGCACCAAGCTTTCCTTTAACTTGGTGTTAACCATTTTTATTGGGCGAAATCGGTATCCTGCTTTCCATGCAGCGACGCGACTTTCTCAAGGCATCTGCCGCCACCCTTGGGGCCATCGCTTTCCCCGGCCTGGGCCAAGCCCTTCGCCTCGAAAACTTCCCTCTCAATTCCCAAAATCAGCCCGTCGCCCGAGGATATGTTTTCCATAACAAGTCAAATTCAATCAAAAAGCTCAATAATCCCGGAATCGCAAACGTTTACGTCTCCAACGGAATCGATATCGTCAAAACCGATCGAAACGGCTTCTACGAAATTCCAATCCAAGAAAACTCAACACTCTTCGTCATCAAACCAAGCGGATGGGCCGTTCCAACAAATAAAAACAACCTGCCTCAACACTATTACATTCATAACCCGGCCGGTTCACCCGCCCGAAAATACGATGGGATTCCCCCAACCGGTCGAATCCCAGAATCAATCGATTTCGGACTCACGCCGCAAAAAGAAGATCGAAAGTTCAAAATGATCATGTGCGGCGACCCACAACCTCGCAACCAAACCGAAATCGACTTTATGGCCCATGATGTCATCGAACACATCACCCGCGAAGCCCAACTAGAAAATGCAAAATTCGGAATCAGCCTCGGCGACATCATGTTTGATAATCTCGAATTCTATGAAAGCCTTAACCGAACATTTGCTTCGGTCGGAATTCCCTGGCATAACGTAGTCGGAAACCACGATCTAAATTACGATTCCCCAACTAACGAACTTTCAACTGAGACATTCAAACGACACTACGGAACCCCTTACTACGCCTTCAACTACGGGCAAGTCCACTTCATCATCCTAAACAATGTCTATTGGAGAGGCTCCGGAGAAGACCGCGGGTACCACGGCGAATTCACAAAACCTCAACTTGAATTCGTCAAAAACGATCTCGCTACTATTCCAAAAGATCGCCTGATCACAATTTGCATGCACATTCCATTTCTCGACACCAGAGATAAAAATGAACTCTTAGAACTCATAAAAGACCGACCCAACACCGTCTCATTCTCCGCCCACACCCACGTCGCAGAACACTTCTTCATCGGCCAAGAAGAAGGATTCATGGGCAAAGAACCCCACCACCACGTCAACCACAGCACCGTCTGCGGATGTTGGTGGGGTGGCGCATATGATGAGCGAGGAATCCCCCACGCCACGATGGGCGACGGCGAACCAAACGGATACAGCATCATAGAATTTGATGGCAACAAATACAAAATCAGTGCCCGCGCCGCCAGCCGACCAGCCTCTTATCAAATGAGCATCTGGCTACCAGAAGAAGTTGATCAATCCGTTGTCGAATCAAAAACCGTCATCGTCAATGTCTTCGCTGGCTCCCGCAAATCAAAAGTCGAGATAAAAGTCGGAGATTCAAATTGGGCTCCCATGGAAAACTTCGTCGGACAAGATCCTTTCATGCTAGAAATCAAAAAACTTGAAGCTGCCGAAAAACCACCGCTTGGAAGAAAAACTGCCGGTGTGGAAAACACCCCACATTTGTGGAAAAGTCAGCTGCCCGCTCTAGAAACCGGCACCTATACCGTAAAGATTCGAACCACCGATATGTTTGGTCAAAACTACACCGATAGTCGAATAATTAGGGTCAAATAGCGCATCCATCAACCCTAACCCTTCCAAGAAGCGTAAGGTATAAACAAGAGACGGAAAATTTCAATTTGAACTTGAAATTTCCAAATGAAAAGTCATGGCTATCGCACCGGAACGTATTGTCGGCGACCTCATCGACATCTACAAGAAAGTCGAAAATCACGAACGGCTATCCGCCGAAGACGGAGTTCGACTCTACCAACACCCAAATCTGACTGCCGTTGGCTATATGGCCAATTTAGTAAGGGAGAGACTCCATGGCAAACGAACATATTTTGTTCGCAATCAACATATCAATTACACCAATATCTGTAACAAATTCTGCAAATTTTGTAGTTTTTATGCAAAAAAGGGTGGCCCCGATCCTTATGAAATGACCATCGCCGAAGTCCGGCGCAGGCTCGAATGGCATAAAGATATTGATCCAACGGAAATCCACATGGTCGGAGGTATCAACCCTCGGCTCCCCTACGAATACTATATGGATCTATGCAGGTCTGTAAAGGAAATCCTACCGAAAGCTCACATCAAAGCCTTTACCGCCATTGAAATCGAACAGATCGCCCAAAAAGGAAAAGTCAGTCACGAACAAGCCCTGCGCGATCTCATGGAAGCCGGTTTAGATTCTCTCCCCGGAGGAGGAATCGAAATCCTATCTGACCGAGTCCACCGAGAACTCTTCGGCAAAAAACTCAGCGGAGAAGGTTGGAAGTCCGTCGCTCGTTCCGCTTCAAAACTAGGTTTAACGCAATACGCAACCATGCTCTATGGTCACATTGAAACTATCGAAGAACGAGTCTCTCACCTTGTCCAACTTCGAGAACTCAACGACGAAACCAAAAATTTCGTTTGCTTCACTCCTCTCTCCTTCCACCCCGAAGAAACCGAACTCGCTGATGTCAAACCCCTCACTGGCGATAACGATCTACGAAACATTGCTGTCAGCCGGCTCATGCTCGATAACTTCGAACACATCAAGTCGTTTTGGATCATGAACTCCGCGGAAGTCACACAAACTGCTCTTTGGTACGGTGCCGACGACACCGACGGCATGGTTCACGAATACGAAATTACATACAAAGAAGGCGATTTTGGCAATAAATCCCAACTTTTAACCTACACAAACATGTGCGCCATGATCCGCGAAGCCGGAAGAGAACCAATTGAAAGAGACTCTCTCTACAACGAAATTGTTCGAGAAGAAGAAGATCAACCTCAACATTCCGCAAGAAAGCTGATTCCTATTGCAGTGACAAACTAAATCAAGCTAGAAACCCGCCAAGTCATTGCAAGAGTTTCTTGACATTCTGGGAAAATCAACAAAAGGTTTTGCGTTCCTCAATCATGCCAATATCAGTCTATGAATATCCGCTCTGAGAAGACTATAAATTTTCTCATCGCCGGAATCCTCATATCGGCTCTATTGGTTCGCATCTGGTGGTTCCAACAAGTCAATACTCAACCGGTCACAGATTTTGATTGGTACTTTGAACGTGCAAAGGAACTTGCACGCGGTCTCGGGTACCAAGTAGATGGAAGCCCAACCGCCTATTGGCCACCCGGATTCCCCATTGCTCTCAGTCTCATTTTTCGGTGTGTTGGTCCCTCAATTCTGGCGGCAAAAATATTCAATATTGCCCTAACAATCCTCATTGTTTTTCAAACTTATCTCCTCGGAAGAAGGCTATCCGACAATCCAATTCTCGGAATCGTCGCTGCTCTCATCACGGCCATTTTCCCGCCCCTGGTCGCCTATTCCACTATCATCGCCAGCGAACCTCTATTCACCGCTCTCACCCTTGCCGGATGCCTCTCCATCTATCATAAAAAACCTCAATACTTCCAATTCATCCTGGCCGGTATCGCATTCTCCTTGGCCGCTCTCGTCCGCCCCCAAGCGATTCTCTTGCCACTTTTTCTCGTTCCTTTAGCATTGTGGAACTCTCATTCAATCACGACATCCACCAGTAAGTCCACCACGTTAAAAGTCCTCGCCCTTCTTACTGCCCTAACGACTATCCAAATCCCGTGGATTGTCCGAAATATCAACGTCTACTCCCATCCCGTATTCATCTCCACCAACGGCGGAGACAACCTTTGGATCGGTCATAACCCCAATGCAACCGGTCGATACATGGACCCCGGCGGTCGACCCGCCAAACCCGAAATTGAACTAAAAAACGATAAGTCGCAAAAGCAGTTAGCAATGGACTATCTCAAATCCCAGCCCTCGAGAATCTTCAAAAATACCAACGAAAAACTAACCGCAACATTTCTCGATTCTCAAGATGTCCCATACTGGGCATTTCAAACTCATAAGGGCCGACTAATCTCTCCCGGAACTGGCTCCGATAAACCTCTCTACAAGTGGGCACAAACCATCTCCAAAACTACAAAACCGTGGCTCCTTTGGATCGCGCTTTTCGGAACAATTCTAGCGCTCATGACTCGAACACACAGAACCAAAATCCTTCTTCCAATTGCCATCATCATTTACACGGCCCTCCTCAGCATCGCCTTTTTTGGCAACCCAAGATTTGGATTTCCAACACTCCCGTTTCAATCAATTGCCGCCGCCTTCATCCCCCTCGTTTTCATTGAACTATTCAAAACAAAAAAATCGGCCGACAACCAAATGCCGACCGAATCTCTCGAAGATACAGATAAGACTTAATACTTTTGATATGCAAAGTCATTAAACAGAACTTTCAAAACCGGACCATCTTCGCTATCCCAGCCAATCTCATCAAGCCATTCATGGTCAATCTCCGCATGTCCACCGCCATGACCGTCATCTCCATGTCCGCCATTCTTTTCAGCTTCACGTTCCTTCTTGCGCTTTTCCTTTGGATCCTCTTCTTCCTTCGGCTCCTCGTGATGCAAAACATGGTTCAGAGCCGCCGCAATTTCACGCTTCAGCATTTTCATGGCATTAGGATCATTAAAATCTTCTACTTTTTTGCTAGAAAGAACACTAATAACAGCATCTCTAGCTACTGAATAAGATGCATCACCCGCCGCATGACTTCCATCATCTCCCGCCGGATCCGCAGCCGAAACATGATCATCCTTATTATCCTTATCCGGCTTCCGAAGTTGAACTGAAATGGAACAAGTCAAAAAAGTTCGCCCGTCATTTCCAAGATTCAGCAAAAATTCTTCGCCGAGCGATTCCACTGCCCCGAGTTCAATTGCGGGCTTCTTCGGCTCTTCCTTTGCTTTGCCTTTCGAAGTCGCAAAAAAGCCACCGCCCGCTACAACCAAAACAACAACAAGAATCAAAGGCAACTTGCCTTTTTTCTTGCCTTTACCTTTACCTTCTGCACCTTTTGCGTCCGACATTAAGAGTTACCTAACAAAGTTCTTCCACAAATCGGCCCATTTTCAACATCCCTTTTTTCAAGATAGGCCCAGAAGGGGGTACTAATTTGCCCGCCTTATTCCTCACAATGATAACCATGGCCTCAATTTCAAACCAAACCATGTGGCAAGACATTTCAAAAAGAGGAGTACAAGCCCTCGTCCACGACATTTCGGATCAACAAGCAACCGAAATGGAGCAGGCATACGGCACTCACAATTACAAACCACTCCCCGTAAATGCTGTCCGCGGAGAAGGCGCGAAAATCTGGGACAACGAAGGCAATGAATACATCGACCTCATCGGCGCATATTCCGCCGTCGCCGCCGGACACCTCGCGCCAAATGTCGTCGAAACGCTAAAAGCGCAACTCGATGAAGTCGCCGTCGTCTCCAGAGCCTTCCACAGTGCCGCCGTCTCCCTGTTCATGAAGGGACTTGCCGAATTCTGCGATCTCGACCGAGTCTGCCCCATGAACTCCGGCGCCGAAGCTGTCGAAACCTGCATTAAACTCGCTCGAAAATGGGGCTATACCGTCAAAGGAGTGGAAAAAGGAAAGGCAGAAATCATCGTCTGTTCTGATAACTTCCACGGAAGAACAACCACCATCGTCGGATTCAGCACCGAAGAAGCCTACAAAGAATTTTTCGGACCATACACCCCCGGATTCAAAGTCGTGCCATTCGGTGATATCGAAGCATTAAAAGCCGCTATCACCCCAAACACAATCGCTTTCCTCGCCGAACCAATCCAAGCCGAAGGCGGAATTATCCTGCCCCCCGAAGGGTGGATGACCCAAGTCCGGGAAGTTTGCGATGAAAACAATATGCTTCTCATCTGGGACGAAATTCAAGTCGGATTCTATCGAACCGGAAAGCGATTCTGCTGGCAACACGAACCCGGCGCCCGACCCGACCTCATGGCTGTCGGCAAGCCCCTTGGCGGAGGAATCCTACCCGTCAGCGCTGCCGTCGGACAAAACCACGTCATGGAAGTCTTCCAACCCGGAGACCACGGAAGCACCTTCGGCGGAAATCCCCTCGGAGCAGTTGTCGCCCTCGCCGCAATGGCCGATATGGAAAACCAACAATACGGCAAGCGAAGCGAAGAACTCGGCAACATGGCCCTCAACTTCCTCCGAAACATGCCCTTCAAAGAAGTCAAAGAAGTACGTGGAAGAGGACTACTAATCGGAGTAGAAACCGATCCATCCGTCGATCCTGCCAAACTCACTGCGGCTTTGGTAAAAAGAGGATTGCTAACCAAACAAACAAGAAAATATACGTTTAGGCTAACCCCTCCTCTTACAATCGAAGAAGAACTTCTCAAAGATGCTCTCAATCGTTTCCAAGATGCAATGGCCTCGGTTGTCTAAACAGCAAAAAGCAAAATGGAATTGATCGAAATTACAGAAAAAGAAGCAATGGCGGCAATCTCTGCCGCTTCTTCTACTGCCGAAATCAGAGCCGCCGAACTCGCCTACCTGGGTAAAAACGGCAAACTCAGCGGACTCATGCGCGGCATTGGCGCATTACCAAACGATGAAAAACCACTCTTTGGTAAAAAAGTAAATGAAGCCAAAGAGCGCGTTCAAGACCTTTTCGATCTTCGTCAAGAAAAACTCAAACGAGAAGAACTAACAACCCAATTCGAGCAAGAGAAAATCGACATCACTCTCCCCGCTCGACATCGAAGAATTGGTCGAGAACATGTTCTCCAACAAACCCAAAACAAAATCAAAAGAGTTTTAGGCTCTATGGGATTTGTATATGAAGAAGGGCCAGAAGCTGAACTGTTCAAATACAACTTTGATGCTCTCAACTATCCACCAGATCATCCCGCCATGGACGATCAAGACACGTTCTATATCAATGACGATGTCCTTCTTCGAACACAAGGGACAGCATTACAGGGCCGAGTCTTCGAAAACACTCAGCCTCCCCTGCGCCGATTCACCATTGCCCGCACTTTCCGCAATGAAACGGTAGATCGCACCCACAACCACACATTCCACCAGGTCGATTGTTTCATGATCGACAAAGGCATTTCCTTGGCCCACCTCAAAGGAACGCTCGGAACATTTGCCCGCGAAATGTTTGGACCCGAAGTCACTGTCCGATTCCGACCCGACTTTTTCCCGTTCGTCGAACCCGGAGTCGATTACGCCATTAGCACCCCAAAACTCTTCAATGGAAAATGGGTCGAATTAGGCGGAGCGGGCCTGATTCACCCCAACATCCTCGATAGCTACGGTTTCGATCCATCGATTTGGTCAGGCTTTGCATTTGGTTTAGGCGTCGAAAGAATCCCAATGATGGCCTACGGCATTGATGATCTTCGGTACTTCTTTGAAAACGACCTTCGGTTCCTCCACCAATTCGCATAAATCATGGAAATCGTCGGACTTCACCATTTCGGAATACCGATCCCTCCCAATTCGGAATCGCAAGCACTCGAGTTTTACAGCCTGATTCCCGGATTTTTTCATGTACCAAAACCTCCAGATCTGCATCTGGATGGCGGACTCTGGTTCAATCTGCCCGATGGTCGGCAAGTACATCTCCAAGTCGACGTTCCTCTACCTGAAGCTAGCAAAACACATCCCGCATTTCTAGTCGATGATCTCGATCAATTTGAAATCCACCTCAACAAAAATAAGATAGAAACGGTTTGGGATGAGAAATGGGTCGGCGTCCGTCGATTCAAAATTAAAGACCCTTTTGGAAACTCCCTCGAATTTATCGACAACAATCTCACCCGACTCCCCTTTAACCAACTTTTAGACGAGAAAATATGAAATTCACCTTAGCCATGATGCGCGACTTTGTCGCCACCAACCTCAACGAAGAGCAAATCGGCGATCTCCTCACCATGACGGGGTTCGAACTCGAAGAAATCATTGAAGTCAATGGCGAAAAAGTCCTTGATGTCAACATCATGGCAAACCGCGGAGATGGCGCCTCCGTCCTTGGCATGGCCCGCGAAATCCTGGCTAAAGACTCTTCTGCAACACCTACCGAACTCTTCAAAAGCGCCGCCAACAGATTCCCAGCTTCCGATCAAGGTGCAAGAGATGTCTGGGCCAAAGCTAGCGCAACTATTGAAACTCCAAACTGCACTCGATTCGCATTTCGCATCTTCGAAAATATCGAAAATGGAGAATCTCCCGACTGGCTAAAAGACCGACTCACAAAAATTGGTCAAAGGCCAATTTCTCTCTTGGTCGATCTCACAAACTACGTGATGATCGAAATGGGCCAACCCCTTCACGCTTACGACCTCGACAAACTGCCCGAAGGCAGAATCGTTGTCAGAAACGCCGATGAAGGAGAAACGATCCTCACCCTTGATGGCAATGAGCACAAACTCGCGTCCGATCATCTCGTAATCTGCGATTCCGAAAACCCTATCGGTGTTGCGGGAGTTATGGGTGGCGAAGCCACCGAATGCTCTTCCAAAACAACTCGGATGTTATTAGAAGCTGCCCACTTTGTAAACTCGGCAGTTCGCAAAACGCGCAAAGAATTAGGAATGTTCACCGAAGCCAGTTATCGGTTTGAACGCCACGTCGATCCCGATGGAGTTGTTGCGGCCCTCAACAGGTTCGCCCAACTTTATCTTGAGATCACTGGCATCAAACCCATCGGCGGAGTGGCCGACCTCTATCCCAAAAAGCCAGAAATTCAAACTGTAAAAGTCAATGTCAATCGAGCCAGCGAACTTCTCGGGATGGCCGTCTCCTTCGAAGAAGCCAAAGCCATCTTAACCGGTCTAGGTTTTACAATATCTGGTCAAGATGGAGAAAACCTCACTGTTGTCCCGCCCACATGGCGCATCGATATTCTTCGAGAAGAAGATCTAGTCGAAGAAATTGGAAGAGTCCATGGCTACGACAAAATTCCAGAAGCCCTTCCTATCGGATCAACCCCCGTTGGAGGGACGCATGGCTTTGAAGCTTTATGCGAAAGAGCCCACTATGCCGCCATCAATTCTGGCTTCGATCAAGTCATGTCTCACTCGCTTCGAGACCTACATGCCCTTGATGCCCCAACCGGTCGAATTCAAGTTCGTAATCCCCATGCTCCTGAAATTGCTCATTTGCGAAACTCATTGCTTCCCGGTTTAGCCGAAGCCGCCGTCAGAAATGGCGGAGACAATCTCCACCTTTTTGAATGGGGCCGAACTCACTCCGATCAAGGAGAAAAAACCTTCATTGCATTCCTCAGTTCTGGTCTATTTGAAGGACAAACCTGGCTTCCAAAAGATCAATCAAAAGCTGACTTCTACTCGCTTAAGGGAACCATCGAGGATTTAAGCAAAGCATTAGGTGCAAAATGTGAACTACATGCGTCCTCACCCGAAGACGAACGACTTCACCCCGGACGCCAAGCTCAAATCCTGATCAATGGCATCAATTGCGGAATCATCGGGCAAATCCACCCTCTCACCGCCGAAGACGTAAACCTCCCGCCCCATGCAATCCTTGCCGAAATTGATCTTGATTCTCTCAAGGGCCTCTTACAACTCGAAAATCTATTCCATCCAATAAGTCGAAATCCAGCCGCAACAAGAGATATCGCAATTCTTGTCAGCCAAAGCGTTCCTTATGTGGAAATCGAATCGGCAATTAAAAAGTCAGGCGGCGAAAACTTAGAAGCATTCAACCTCTTTGATGTCTACAGTGGAAAAGGGATTGACCCCGGTTTTCACAGCCTTGCCATTGCCCTACAATTCCGAAAAATTGGTGGCAACTTCACCGACGAAGAAGCCAACGTCCTCAGGGATCAGATCGTGGCGGAGCTTGCAAAGCTGGGGGCGAAATTGCGATAACCCATCGCCTCACCATTGCTGGAACCAATAAAACTGCATACATCGCCCAAAACATCATGGGCCAATAAAGATAATGGCCAAAGTATTTCAGCCATGCCATTGGCAAAAAGCTGATGAAAGCCCCCGATTGGGCAAAGAGGATCAGCCATCGGTCGCGATCTTTCCAAACGGCCCAAATGCCAACAAAATTAGCCAAAAATAAAATCAGCCAAATCCAAGGCTGACTGGTCAGCCAAAGAATCGGTCCCGATTCAAAAGACATCACAATATCTCGCCCAAATCTTATGAAGGGCGTAAAGTACTCCACAAGATCCCAGAATATCCCCGGACCACTTCTAAACTGCTGCGCCTGATACCCCGAAACACCCCCCGGCAACACCATTTTTCGCAAAATCCAGTACCCCGCGGTCACAATCCACGGTAGCGCCACCGCCCCCCATCGCACACTATTTCCCTGCAAATGCCGCAAAAGTGCCATACCGGTCAACACAGAGCCCACCATCACCGCCTGCTCATAAGCTCCCAATGCTAGTACCAAGCCGACCAGGCTAAAAACCAGCCATGGCCAAGCAATTCCAGCTTTTTGAACCACCGATCCTTTCGTTGCCGGCAAATCCGTTGAAGTCAATTCAACCGGCTTCGGCGAACTCGAAAGGTTCAAAAATCGACCCCAAGCACCCATTGCGAGTAAGCAAAAAATGGTCATCGAAGTTGCCGTCCTGCCTGGTATCCAATTCATCACCCGACTGGCAACGCCCCCGCCTCCAGGCAGATAAAACATGGTGCCCGCAAATATTAAAGCCAATGCCCCTATCACAACCATTCCAAGGCGTCCTTTTCCCCCTCGAATGAGCCCAAAAAATGTCAACCCACTCAATATCCAAAACAAGCCAATCAACCAGTCCATTGAACTAAAGGCAACGTGCCAAAGCCCAAAAAGGCCGGCCCCAAAACCTGCCACCCAATCCTTCCTAGTGATCTCTCGAATCACCCAAAATGCAAGCAAGACACAAAGGGCGCAAATTAAAGCATTTGTCAATCCGTAACCGGCCGGATCTCCACCATGAACCCGGTAATCAAATTCAAAAAACAAAGTCGAAATAGGACGATAAAAATGATTTTCGAGGGGCCAATCACCAACAAACCAAGCTAAAGGATTATCTCGCTGTGCTATGGCTTCGAGCAAAACTTTGGTGTCCGAATCATCCAATAACAAACTGCCAGATTGTCTTTCAATAACAATCCAACCGGCCATCACAAAAGCAATGGCAAACCATGGCAACCAACGTTTCATCCGGGTTGAGTATTACCCATGACCCATGCAATTAGGTCAAAATGAACCATCAATACGCCAAATGCGTTTAATAGAAGGAACATATCATGCAACGAAACATCAAATTAGCAGTCGGAATTCTTGCCATTGCTGGGCTTGCCGTTCTTCCGGCATTCGCCCAAAATAACAATTACGCAAATAAAGCCCATACATTTGTTGGCAAAACTGCACCAAAATTTGTCGGTGTCACTACGGAAGGAGCAAAGCTCGATTCGTCTGGCAACCTGAAAGGAAAGGTCATTCTTCTCGACTTTTGGGCAACTTGGTGCGGGCCATGTAAAGAAGCTTCCCCTTCAATGCAAAAAATGCATAAAGCCTATTGGTCAAAAGGTCTTCGCGTTATCGGTGTGTCCGGCGGAAAAGATTTTGAATCTGATACCTCCTCAAAACCAATCGCTGCCTACAAAAAGGATCACAAGTACAGCTATTCGTTTGTTTACAACAACGAAAAGAGTTTTACCGATTACACCATTACTGGTGTCCCACAGTTCATTTTGATTGGCAAGAACGGCAAAGTGATCCAAACATGGGAAGGCTATGATAAAAAAAAGACAGCTAGCGAAATCGAAGCTGCCATAAAAAAAGCTCTGTAATTTGAATGGCTTTTGAATTCAGAAACCTCCAATTCCATTCGGGTTGGAGGTTTTTTCGTGTCAATTGACTTTATCAATTTCTCAGTAGTGCCAAACTATCCTCAAGATGGAACCAACGGAATCAGATCAACCAGTTTCTGGTTATCAAAACAAGTTTTGGTGGAATGTTGGGTTCTCGGCCTACTGGTTTGCCACAAGCTACAAATGGTTCATCTTATTGTTCATTCTTTTGCCGGGAATGATCGAAACTCATGTCCCGAATGGAGAAAAAAACACTTACTGGGGATTGATTTTCGGAACTGGTGCAATCTGGGCAATTGTTGGCCCATCAATTTTTGGAAGGCTTAATGAAACACTTGGCGGTAAATGGCAAAACCGGCGACTTTGGATCGCTATTGGAACTGCCGGCACAGTAATCGCCCTTTTCACCCTGTTTAAGGCTAGCAACCTTTGGCTATTTGGGTTTGCCTACTTATTGCTACAAGTTTCTGATGATGTAGGAACAGGGCCATATGCCGGTATGATCGCCGACTCCGTCCCAAAAGAGAATCGCGGATATGCCAGCTCAATTCTTGGCGCATTAAAACTATTCGGTCAAATCGCATCGGCAATTGTTGCACTTGCATTAAGAAAACCTGAACTTATCTTTATCGGAATTGCTACCGTAAACATTTTATGTGCACTTTGGACAATCACCACTATTGCCCCAGTCAGTCAAGCCAGAGTCAGCCAACGACCGCGAGAAAACATCTTTAAGGAATGGATCAACCCTTTTCGCGATGGTGATTTTTTGCGGGTTTGGCTCAACAGGCTAATTGTTTCATTTGCATTTGCCTGCATTTCTGCTTTTACTCGTAACTACCTTTCAGATATGTATTCGGAGTGGAAACTCTTCGGCATTAACCTTGGGGATGCAGAAATGGCGGCCATTGTTCTTGCCCTGGGCATAAGTTTTGCCGGAATAGTTGGCTCAATTATTGCCGCCAAACTTGCGGATAAGACCGGACGAAAACCTCTCCTGATATGGTCGGCAATCTTAATTGCTTTTTCACTTTTTCCAATCTCATTTGCAAGAGAGTTCACTCCCATTTTATTACTTGTCTTAGCTTTTGGAATTGGAAATGGGATCTATGTAGCCGCAGATTGGGCTTTGATCAGCGATGTGTTACCAAATCCCGATAAAGCGGCTACAGAAATGGGAGTCTGGCAATCCAGTGAAACAGCCGTACAAGTTCCAGCTGGCATTATCATGGGTTTCCTCATTGATCTACTTAACCGACAAACGTTTGGGCTTGGATACCAATTTATGATTTGGACCGCCGCAAGTTTATTTTTTGTTTCGATTTTCTTAGTGAAAGGAATCAAAGGCGCCCGTTAAAAGCCAGGCATGATTCCTTTCATCGTTACACGAACACGGTAAACGCCTTTTCTCGCCGTTACGAACAAAGTCTTTCCATCTTCGCCAAAGCATAGGTTTGCTGGTTGTTCTGGAAACTCAATTGTGCCGAGCAAATCCCCATTGGGAGAAATGATCCGGACACCATCTGAACAGGCTGCCCATATGTTTCCATTAGTATCCAACCGAATTCCATCCGGTCCCGGAGCGTCGCAGAACAACTTAGGCTCTGAAAATGAGTTTCCATTGATTTCAATGACATCTATTTTTCCCGCTGCACTATCGGCCACGAAAAGGCGTTTCCCATTTAGGGAAAAAACCAATCCGTTAGGTTGATTTCTTCCAGCCATCACCTTTACGGCTTTCCCGTCAATAATTGTGAATACATTCTTGGCGTCATAAGGAAGTTTCTCTCCTCTTGGTAAACCATAACTTGGATCGGTAAAAAACACCTGCCCGGTTGGATCAATTGCAATATCGTTGGGAGAATTAAACTTCACCCCATTCCATTCCGAAAGAATTTGTGTCAATTTTCCATCGGCTCCCAACTGTGTGACATTCCGACTTCCGTGATGACATATTAACAAGTTTCCTTTTGAATCTTGAGTAATACCGTTCGCATTTTTACTGTCAGTAACAAACTCAGAAAATACTTTTCCATCCCATTCATAGATTTTGTTGCCAGGGATATCTGAGAAAACTAAAGTGTTACGTTTTGTCCAACATGGCCCTTCCGTAAACAAAAAGTCTTTTGGAAGTTTTTCAACTTTCGAACCAGCCTCAATCCACTGCGCCAATACTGATTGGTTTTCTGGAGGATTCAGAGTGGTTTGTTCTGATGATTTTGATGGAGTTTCGCTCATGTTGCATCCAATTAAAAAAGCAATCGTAGTTATCAATGCCATTTTAAGTCCTCGGATTCGCAACATATGCGCCGCCTCGGCATGCTTTCAAGTAATTCAATCCATGCACTTGGCCAGTCATTTCCAAATCATCCTTGTACACCGGATCGTGCCAACCTTCAATATCAATAGCGCCAGACCAGTTATTTTGCCTTAGAATTGATATAATGTCCGTCCAATTGCAATCACCAAATCCAGGCGTGCGATGCCACACAAATCGCTCTCCACTACGGATTCCTTCTCGCTTCAATACATCCCACTCAATAGAAGCATCCTTTCCATGAATATGATAGATTCGGCCAATGTATTTCTTTAATTGTGAAATCGGCTCAACTAAACTAACCATCTGATGGCAAGGCTCCCATTCCAATCCAATTGCTTCTGAGTCTACGGTGTTAAACATCATTTCCCATGCTCTTGGCGAGTGAGCAATGTTCCATTTCGGAGCCTCCCAATTCCCGCCCATATCGCAGTTTTCAAACGCAATTTTCACACCAGCATCTTCTGCTACTTTCGCCAAATGTCCGAAAACTTGACCATATCTTTCCATGTTCTCGTGGATCGGTTTGTCTTCAACTGCTCCCGCAAAACCGCAAACAACATTTGCCCTAAAGTGGTGTGCTCCCTTTATCAACACTTCCCATTCACTGGCAGTTTTTTCATCTTGCAATGGGTTCCCATAGATCCCTACAGAACTGATGATCGCTTTGCCTTCAATAACTTCAAGTGTCTTTTTTGCAACTTCAGCCAAATCCATCCCATTCAAATACTGCCAATTGGTGAGTTCGAAGCTTTCAAATCCATGATCGACGATTTGCGCCAAATACTCTGGGGCTCCTGCCATTCCTGCTAATGTTCCAATTCGAATGTCTTGATGGTTTTCCCGATTCATGTCGCTTTCAGTTTTACCTGGCAATTCCAAGTCTGTCCCTTAATTTACGAGCCTGATAAAGCCAGACGGTAACATTTGTTGAATCCAACATGGAAATATCTTCTTCCGCTTCCTCAATTTCAATAGGCATGCTCATCCGCAGGGATCGGTCTGAAGTTTTCAACGCATTTGTCAATCCAATTGAGACTAGTCATTTCTGGTTCACCAAAAGTTCGGGATATTTGGAATCTGGAAAATCAATCACTTGGGAGTGGGAGATGTTTGGAGCATCTGCTGAGATTCAAGTTCTGGAAATAGAGCCAGATCGAAGAATATTGATCGATTGGGGGACTCCCGAAGAACCTGCCCTCGTTGAATGGAAGTTTTCGGAAATCCTTGGCAATGGTACGTTTGTAGAAATTCGCACTTCAGAGTTCAATGGGCCGGCGGACGAAATTCTCAAAAACATCCAAGATCAAACTGGAGGATTTGCATTGGTTCTAGCTGGCGCAAAAGCATGGCTCGAACACGGCATTAACCTTAATCTTGTTGCCGACCGATTCCCTGATTCTCTAAACTAATATGTATCTCAAAAAACCATTCTGAGATGCATGACCGAGAACTATTCTAAGCTGTAACTATAATCGCCATTATGAGCATCTTCCATGTATCTCGCTAGTAGATCGATGGATGCTTGAACGTCATCTTTGTGAACCGTTTCATTTACAGTATGAATGTATCGAGTTGGGATTGAAAGCGTAAACGCGGGAATTCCTCCATTTTGACGTTGAATTCCTCCAGCATCAGTTCCTCCACCGGTCAGCAATTCCATCTGATACTTGATTCCGTTTGATTCAGCAACCTGCTTAAAATGGCTCACGACTTTTGGATGGCAAATCAAAGATGAATCCATGATTTTTATGGCTGTACCTTCACCGAGGTGGGTCACGGAAAACTCTGCAGGGATTCCAGGGTAATCATTTGCTAGAGTGACATCCAGAGCAACAACAATGTCTGGATGAAGGCCACTTCCTGCAGCAGTAGCGCCGCGAAGTCCAATCTCTTCCTGCACTGTTGCTACTGCATAAACATCTACACCATGATCCTTTAGGGCTTTCATAGCTTCAATCATTACAAAAACGGCACATCTATCATCCATTGCCTTGCTGGTGAATAGGTCTCCCATTTCTTGGAAGTTACGATCCATGGTCACCATTGATCCGATTGGAACTTGCGCCTTTGCCGCGTCTCCAGTCAAACCCAAATCTACGAAATAGTCGTCATGTTTGGGTGCTCGGCTTGCCTCAGCAGCATCAAGTAAATGCTTGGGCTTGGTCCCTAACATCATCAATCCTTTCTTGGGGCCCTCATTTGTATGGACAATCACGCGTTGCGCGGACATCATTCGAGGGTCCCAACCTCCAACTGGATGAACCCTTAAAAAACCTTTGTCTTCGATATACTTTACGACAAACCCAATTTCATCCATATGGGCCGCAAGCATCAATTTCTTTGGTGAATTGGTACTGGAAAAGGTTGCCTTTTTGTGGCAGATCACATTGCCCATCCAATCAACTCGAATATCACAAATCCCTTTAAGTTCCCGATATACAATTTTACGGATCAAATCTTCTTGGCCTGGAACTCCATGAGCCTCTGTCAGTTCTTTTAACAACTCAATATTCATGTCAAGTTGTTTGTACCACTCTAAGCTCTATGCAACTGATTCTAAATCTTCTTTTGTAGGCTTTGGTGGAATCCAGTTGTAACTCGAAACACGATTTCTGCCGCCTTCTTTTGAAGCATATAACGCTTGATCGGCTTGTTCAACTAAATCTTGTCGAGTTTCAGTTTCGGGGTGGAAAAACGAAACGCCGAAGCTTGCCGTAACTGGTCGATTGGGCCAGCTCTTCCCTTCAATTTCGAAACGCACTTCTTCAGCAAATGCTAACGATTCAATTTCGTCTAGTCCCACAAGTACCAATACGAATTCTTCTCCTCCGTATCTGGCCACTAAATGAGGAGCCTTAACAATTGATTGCATACATTTGGCAACTCCTTTTAGCACATCATCGCCGGCAAGATGGCCAAAACTATCGTTGTATATCTTAAACTTGTCAACATCCATCAACACAACTGACAAGCTTTGTCCGGTCTTTTTTGCCAACTGAAATTCGTTTTCAAGAAACTCTTGAAAGGCCTTATGATTGTTCAGCCCAGTCAAGCCATCTGTTGTAGCTAAGTTGTGAAGGATAGTATTCGCCTTTTGCAGTTCAGACTGTCGAATCTCAAGCTCTACTTGAGTTTCTTGGAGTTGAGCCATTTGCGAATGCAATTGACTCAACATATTCTTTCTTTCTGAAATATCTTGGAAAAAGATGCTTGCGCCATCGCCAGTTGGATAGACCCGGAACTCGTAGTAAATGCCTAGTCCCATAAACAAGAATTCACCAACTTCCGTGCAATTGCCCGAAATTGAGTTTGCAATCAATTCACGAACAGGTATCCAATCGGATCCTCGGCAATAATCCCACGCAGAATTACCGAGCATAGTTTTAACATCTACACCAATTATTTCACAAGCCGAGCTATTGACATAAGTGACAAGATTATTGGCCGAAATCGACATAAAGTTGTCATGAATGCTTTCTAATATTTGCTTTGTACGTTCATTTGCAGAAGCGATTTCTGCTTCCGCAAGTTTTCTATCTGAAATATCTTCTTGAATCCAAATGATATTTTTGCAATCTCCATGATTGTCAAATATTGGCGTCAATGAAGATCGAACCCAATATTGCGTCCCATTTTTATGAAAAAGCTGAACATCTTCGCTGATAGCTTTTGCATTTTTAACGCTGTCCACTAGTAACATTCTTGTTTTTTCTTGAGTATCGAGCCAAAAAGAATTTCAAATGGCGACCTACCTACCGCTTCACTTTGTTCAAATCCACTCAACATTTCAAATGCAGCATTGGCAAACAGAATTTTTGAAGACGCATCGCACACAAGTACCGAATTCTTTGCACCTGATGCAACCAATGAAAGCATTCTCAATCGCTCTTGAATTGCTTTTTCTTCAGTTATGTCGCAAAAAATCAGGACATATCCATGCAATATATTCTCATCATCTACTAGTGACGTTATTGAAATCCTAGCGTCAAACAAACTTCCATCCGATCTTTGGTAGAGCCATTCATTTTCAGGACCTTCTCTAAATTTAACTCCCGAAAGTAAAAGGTCTATGCCATAGATCTGTTCTCCCGTCTGAGCTTCATTCTCAGCCAAAACTAGATCGAGTTCTTGTCGCGAATGGAAATCCAAAATATTAATTGTCTTGCTCGGATCTACCTCATCAAAACCCAAAAGGTTTAATGCTGAGCGATTCATAGCTGTTACCGTTCCATCTGGCGAACAAGACACAATTGCATACTCAGCTGAGTCTAAAACGGCCTTCTGCATCCGCGAAACTGCAATCAACTCTTGCTTATTTGTTCTTTCTTCTGTAACATCAATTGCACACCCGATTCCGCCAATCGGATTCCCTTCTGGATCTCTTAGCGGAAACCAGTACATATGGATAATCTGAGGATTTTCGCCATCGAAAATTTCCCATTCAAAATCAACAGCTTCTCCATCTTCACAAACTTGAGAAATTCTCTTTTGAAGTTCTGCATCTCTCCCGTTACATTCAAAAATGTCGATAACTGAGTGAAGAATGGCACTATATGCTTGCTTTCTAAATATCTCCCCCATCTTATGATTCCATTCCATGATTACTCCTTCATCATCAAATGTCATACATCCAACGGGCAATCCTGAAATGAGCGATTGAAATCGTCGACTTGCATGATTTTGCATTGCCAACTGATTTTCAGACATTTCAAGGGCTTCCCGCAACTCAGTCTCTCGACCTTCAAAATTCTCGACTTTTGATTGCAGTGTCTTTTGCAATTCATCAATAGTCGCATTGTGGATATCATTCTCTTTGTTACTTTTTTTGGCCAAACTGATCATCGACAACAATAGAACAGCAAAAGTTACAAAACCGACGAAAAGTAATCCGAAAATTGCAAGTTGAAAGGAGCGGAGCGAATAAGATATTCCGTTTATTTTTAGGCTCAGTTGCTCATTGAGTAACGTAAACTCATTCAGAGTTTGTTGATAATCTTGTAAAAACTCAGTATAAGAATCGTTTTCTATAGCACGTTCAATTTGGCTTGAAAGCTTTGCAAGACTGACTTTTAATTCAGTCTGTCCGACTTGTCCTTGATACTCCAATAGGACATCTAAATTCTCTTTGGCCTCCCTTGCCAAAAGTTGGCTTTTATTTGCCAAGTTAGAAGGATTACTTTGCAAATTCACATACAGTTTTTGTGTAGCTTGCTCAGTTCTTCGAATCAAATTAGCGTGCATTTGTGCTGAGTTCAAATCATTGGTCAATTGAGAACCAATGATCAAAGACACCATTGTCGCCATGATAAAGGCAGACACTATGATGCCAAAAAGCCACCCTACTTTTCTAATCATCGTTTTCAATTGATTACTGAGAACAGAATCCACCAGAAAATATTCTCGGTACATCTAAGTAACAATCTTAGGTGTTACGAGTGGGCCCATGGAAACTTTCGGAGGGTAACCTAGATTTTATTCATATGAATCATAAAGTTGCGATAATCGGTTCGGGACCTGCTGGCTACACTGCTGCCCTTTATGCGGCAAGGGCGGATCTTTCCCCAGTTCTTTTTGCTGGACCAGAACCTGGCGGACAACTAATGATCACCACTGATGTTGAAAACTACCCTGGCTTTCCCGATGGCGTTCTTGGACCGGATATGATGGATCTTTTCAGAAAGCAAGCCGAGCGATTTGGTACAAATGTCATCAACAAAACGGTTTCAAAAGTTGATCTCACCCGAAGACCATTTAAATTTTGGATCGAAGATGGTGAAGAGCATCAAGCTGAATCACTCATCATTTCGACTGGCGCGTCGGCAAAGTGGCTCGGACTTGCGGGCGAAGTTACATATGGGGGATTTGGTGTCAGTGCCTGTGCAACTTGCGATGGATTTTTCTTCCGGGGCAAAGAAGTTTTTGTAGTGGGTGGTGGAGACACAGCAATGGAAGAAGCAAATTATCTCACCAGACATGCCAGTAAAGTCTATCTTGTTCACCGAAGAGAAGAATTTCGTGCAAGTAAAATCATGCAGCAGCGTGTTCTGCAAAATTCAAAAGTAGAGGTGCTCTACAATTCTGCAATTATCGAAATACTTGGTACTGATCAACCCAAAAAAGTAACTGGAGCAAAAATTGAAAACACTGTGACTGGTGAAGTCAAGGAAATGCCGATTGATGGAATCTTTATTGCAATTGGGCACAAACCAAATAGTGACCTCTTTAAGGAGTTTTTGCAGTTCGACGAAACAGGCTACATCAAAGTTGAACCCGGAACAACAAAAACAAATATTCCTGGTGTGTTTGCATGTGGTGATGTTACAGATCCTCACTATCGGCAAGCGATAACTGCAGCTGGTACAGGTTGTATGGCGGCAATTGATGCCGAACGATTTTTAGAGTCTATAGACGTCTAGGTTTATAGGAAATACGTTTTATGCTGGCAACAATACATTTAGCGCTTGCACTATCGTTCAGTTATCAAGAGATTACAGATGATAATGGAGTTAGAAATCACTTAAAGGGCACTTTTAACACCATCGATAGTCCAGGAGCCGAACTTGTACTCTGGCACGACATGGAGGCCATGCAAGTGAGCAAAGTTTCACCAAAGCATAAGTGGGAGTTTCCGTTTGTGACAAGTGGCTTTGTAAAAACTGCAGAGAGCGAGCAAGCTAGTTTAAGACTCAGAGTATTTTCTCAGTACCGAAAAGCCAATCACGATGACATCGCTCAATGGTCAACACGAATGCTTCTTCGATTATATGGATATAACCTCTTTCGGCTTGGTCGAGAAAATCCTGAGGCGTACGGAAAAATTGTTGATGTGTATTTGTCTTTTGGCGGGCCAGCCGGTGGAGAACAACTGTTTGATTTAGACCCAGGCGATTTAGATTCAGGCAATCGACCGCGGAAAGCAAACACAGTTTATATTTATCAAGTAGCGGAAATCTCAGATCCATTTCAATTGTGCCGAGAACTCGCGCATGAGTTTGGTCACGCAACGTTACCGGGAGTCGGACCGTTTGAAGGTCCAGAAGATTGGGCAAACGGTGATGTCGGCGAAAGAATTTATCTGAACTGGATTCTTGCCGATATTAAAGCGAACAGCCTTGCAACTGAAGATGCGGTTAATGCTTCCATTCCAGCGCTAGAAAATTATGTAAAAACACGCGTTCAGCCTGGCATTACAAAGATCGCCACCTACGGCCCTAATCATGATTTGCTGAAACTAAAAACCAAAGAAGCCTACGAAGAATATGTATCCTTGGCAGCATATGGCGCAATGGTTCTTCCTGGGAAGCAATTTAACAAAGCACTTAATCTTGCTGGTGCCGATCCCTCCCTATTGGCAAAATCCCTTGTAGAAGTGGCAAAAGAAGTGAAAGACTTTGAACTTCGATTGCCGGAGTACTTAAAAAACAAAGCTGTATATCTGCCGTACAATAAATCTGCCTTAAAGAAGATGAATCCTTTACAGATAAAAAGTGACTTTACTAAGATTCAAACGACATCGGCTGCAATTCTCATCTCAAATTAGCCATCTTTTTTTGTAGTTTCCAACCGAAAATTACATGAATTTGTTCTAGATTTGAGCCAAAGCATGCACATCCAAAACTTACAATTGAATTTTTATAATTTTTTGCAACAATCCCCCTAAATTTCTCAGGATTTAAGTCCGATATAAAAACTGACAGCCCCGGGTAGGCCAAATAAAACCTCCCGATGGTCGTCGGAATCGTCATGTCAGACATCCTGTCGCAAGAAGAAATTGAATCGCTTTTGAGTTCGCTATCCGATGATAGCGGTGCACAAGGTGTTTCGGCCAATTCGCCCGCCAACTCTCAAAGCGACAGTCAATTTGGAGTTGAGTCCAACATGCCTGTGAAAACGAAAAAAGGCACGCGCACAGCAGTGGCTTATGAAGTTTACGATTTTCGACGACCAGACAAGTTTAGTAAAGAACAACTGCGAACCCTCCAAATGCTTCACGAAACATTTGGAAGACTTGCCGGAACAACGTTGTCTTCAATATTAAGGACAAATGTAAGTATTGATCTGATTTCTCTAGAGCAAATCCCTTATGAGGAGTATTTGCGAAGCATCAGCCAATCAGTCTTTACTATCCTGTCCATTCCACCCCTAACTGGGCAAGCAGCTCTAGAAATGGAATTTGGATTGGTCCACACAATGATAGACAAGTTGCTAGGTGGAGCAGGCAAACCAATTGATCGCTCAAATCTTACAGATATCGAATCCAAACTGTACCAAAACATTGTTGCAAAGATGTTTGCTTCTCTCAAGGCCGCATGGGAAGGAGTCGTTATCGTAAACCCAAGCGTTGAGGGTATAGAAACAAGTGCACAATTCGTTCAAATCGCCCCGCCAAACGATATTGTTGTCAGCATCCTATTTGAAGTGCGAATAGGTGAAACTCATGGTGCAATGAGCCTATGTGTTCCTTACATGGTTCTTAAGCCAATTACAACAAAACTGAGTGCTCAAAAATGGTTTGCCGCTACCAATAGTCGAAAGCAAACTAATGTTCATCGCAAGGCCATCGTGCAAGGACTTAACGGTGCCAAAGTCGACCTTTGGATCAATCTAGGTAACAGTCGCATAAGTATCCAAGACTTTTTAACTCTTAGAGAAGGCGACGTCATTCGCCTCAATCAACGATCTAGCCAAGACATGACCCTTATGGTTGGTAATCGAGAAAAATTTCGCGGTAGACCTTCCCTCGCCGGAAAGCGAATCGCATTTCATATAAATAGCTTTGTAGAGCAGGAATAACTAGAATGGCCAATATCTCGCCCGAAATCGTCAACAAGATTGCAAACCTACAACCACAGGTTTGGCAAACTGTAGCTCTCGCTATGAGCGAAGCAACAGGACAGGAAGTGGTCTTGGCTGATGCATTGGCAATTGCAACCGATACTCCAGACCTCTTTTCAGAAATGTCTGCTCCCAAATTGGTAATCCAGTTCGCTTTTGCACATATGCCAGATAACTATCAAGTAGTGCTCATTAGCCAAGAAACTGTGCGGGATATGTACGAGTCATTTACAGGAATCAGTAAAGAATCTGTTGATGATACGGTTCTCTCAGAACTCCGACCCGCCATTGAATCCATTGTGCAAGGAATGTGCTTGGCTGTTGGCAATATTCAAGGCGAAGCAATTGTTGCAACTGGGCTAATTATCAGAATGCAAATTTTTGGATTCCCCCAAAACATGCAGAATGTCGATCAGTTGATTCGCACAAATGTCCGAATTTCTGCACAAGAATTAAATGGTTCAATTACTTGGTTGATTGATGAATCCACCGCAGCCTTGCTATCTGGCATAGATTTGGCTGATGAGCCAACTATCAACTCAAATGAACAAGCTGTTGAAGAATTCAGCTTCGGCACAGAATCTAAAGTTAATTCCTCACGAACTGCCCCAACAATTGTAGGAATCGAAGATACCGGGCTTGAAGTTTTGATGGATATTCCATTAGAAGTAACAGTTGAATTAGGACGTGTAAAAATGGTCGTCCGAGATGTTGTCGAACTCGGTTCTGGATCAATTGTCGAAATTGACAAAGCGGCAGGCGAACCCGTCGACGTCATGGTCAATGGAAGACTTGTTGCTCGGGGCGAAGTTGTTGTCATAGAAGACAATTTTGGTGTTCGAATTACTGAGATTCTCAGTCAGCAAGATCGCCTTGCCAAGTTGAGCGAGGTGGCCTAATGAGACGAACAGCAGTCCTCTTGGCAATGCTTATTGTAGCTCTCGGATTTGGACAGGAACCGGACTCTGATATCCAATCGCTAACTCCCGCAATAGCACAAGCATCAACTGCTACAAATTCGGAACTCCAACCTTCAACTTCCGCCGAAGAAAGAGGCGCTCTTGGAACCAAGCAAGATCTTGTTCAACCAAAGTCAACTGTTCCAAACACGCCGGTAGTAGGAGGCATGCAGATTTTTCAAATGGTTATTGCCCTTACGATTGTCTTTGGACTTCTGAAATATGGCTTACCAAAAGTCATTGGAAAATTTGGCAAAAAACTATCAACTCCGTTTGATAGTGCTATTGATCTCCAAGAAGCTGCAAGCTTTGGCGCGGGATCTTTGCAAGTGATCAACGTACGTGGAAAGACGCTTTTGTTAGGTGTCACGCAAACTGGTATCACCTGTTTAGCAGACCTTACCTCTTCCAATTTTAACCCGGCAAGTGAACCAGCATTCTTTGACTTAGTTGACAAAGCTCAACAGATTGACACTGAAGTACTTAGAACGAAAGCAGTTATTGAAAACATGCCTGGGGAATCTAAGCAAAAGCCCACTAACCCTAAAGTCAAAGCATATCAAACCTCCACTACAAAAATGTCCGATGATGAGCTCAGTCAAGACTTAAAAGCTCGACTCGAAAGACTTTCAAAACTTGTGAGCTGATTTCAAATGTTAGAACCCTCTTTGACAAAATTGCGCCTTAAATTCCCTACCCTAGCAATTCTGCTTGGCAAAATTGGCTGGCTAAAAATTACTGCAATCATTAGCCTTCTAGCGCTCACTGGACTGGCGATTGCGCAATCGGCTCAAACTGGAGTACCTGTTCCCAATATCAATCTGGGAATTGGTGCTGGTTCCGATCGTGAACAACTCAGTTCTTCACTTAGAATTCTGGCTCTATTAACTGTTTTGAGTATTGCGCCAGCCATCTTGATTCTTACAACGGCATTTACTCGAATCGTTATCATTCTCAGCTTTACAAGAACAGCGCTTGGCACCCAAAATATCCCGCCCAACCAAGTCATTATTGGACTTAGCCTTTTTCTCACTTTCTACATCATGGGGCCGACCTATCAGCAAATCAATGAAACTGCAATTGTCCCCTACATGAGAGAATCAAACCCCATTAGTTTTGATCTTGCAGTTAAAAATGCCGAAGCTCCACTTAAGAAATTCATGCTGAAAAACACTTATGAAAGTGATCTGATGATGTTTCAAGATTTTAGAGGCAAGCGCGCAGAGACGAGAGCCGATGTCGACATCATGTCTCTCATTCCGGCATTCGTGATTTCAGAACTCAAAACGGCATTTATTATTGGATTCTATATTTTTGTTCCCTTTATTATTATTGATCTCATAGTTGCAAGTGTCTTGATGGGTATGGGGATGATGATGATGCCTCCGGTCGTCGTCTCGCTCCCGGCTAAGATCTTAGTTTTTGTCTTGGCAGATGGATGGTCAATCCTCGCCAGAGCAATATTGGCGGGGTACGCATGAACGAAAGCACAATTATGGATCTGGCAAAACAAGGCATTGCCGTCAGCCTCATGATCACTATGCCAATCCTTGCCGTTGCCCTTTTTACCGGTCTCATCGTTAGCGTCTTCCAGGCCGTTACTCAGATTCAAGAAATGACTCTGACGTACTTGCCTAAACTATTGGGAACTGGCCTAATTATCGTCCTTATGGGAGCCTGGATGCTTGACACATTGGTCAAATTCACTGTGATGTGCTTTGATCTTGCCGCTCGAATTGGAACTTAGTAAATGCTGATCGATGAACAATTTCTAATCGCATTTTTTGCCGGATTTATCCGGTGTACTGCGGTTATGTTGGCATCACCATTTGTTGGAAACAATGTTCCAGTCCAAGTAAGAATCCTGTTAGGAGCAGTTATTTCACTCAGTCTCGGCCCAGTTATCACACCATTTATTGGCTCAATGCCAGAGTCTGTTTACGATCTTGCCGCCTTAGGAATTCGAGAAGCTCTTGCGGGTTTAGCGATCGGCCTCTCATTACAATTTCTATCCGGAACATTTATGATGGCCGGTTCTTTTTTAGACCTTCAAGTCGGTATTGGCTCTGCTCAAATCCTTAATCCGTCAATTGGTACAACTGTCACTCCAATTGGAAACTTCAAGTTTTGGCTAAGCTTAGTACTTCTCTTTTTACTTAACGCACATCACATGATGTTTCAAGCCATCGTTTCCAGCTACAAATTGCCAGGAATCATCGGAGCTGAATCCAATTCACTTCTTGAGCCAATCCTCCAAACATTGAGCAGTTTGCTTATGATCAGTTTACAGATAGCTGGCCCCGTTGTTGCTGTCACTATAATCATTGATATTGCTGCCGGAATCATAAATAAAGCCGTTCCCCAAACTCAACCGTTTTTACTCAGTCTTCCGGCAAAGTTAGCCCTTGGTTTAGGTGCGCTCAGTATCGGACTACCAACACTGATCATCCTTGTTCAACGAGCAGTCGAAGTGACATTTGACGGCATTGGTAGGGTGCTAGGAGGATAATTTATGGCCGAACAACCAAGCGGTGAGAAGACAGAAGACGCAACCCCCAAACGTCGGGCTGATGCGCGGAAAAAAGGCACAGTAGCAAAATCCGTTGATCTCGTTGGAGCGATCAGCATGATGGTCATTGCCTTTTTAGTTCCTGGTGCAATCCAAGGTCTCGGAGTCGGAATCATACAGGTTATGAAGGCATCCGTCACTCGAATCCCAACAGATGTGTCTCCAGCATCGCTAATGACCTACGGAACCAGTGTCGCGGGGCCTCTTGTTACAGCGGTTATCCCACTATTGTTGACGATCATGGTTATCGGTGTGGCCATTAATTTTGGTCAAGTCGGGTTCATGCTTTCGGCTGAACCAATGAAACCAACATTTGAAAAAATCAATCCTGCGCAAGGTTTAAAGAGGATGTTTTCACGTAAAGCATTTGTTGACGGATTGAAAGCCATTGCTAAGCTTGGGATATTTAGCTATATTGTTTACTCTGCCGTTAAAAACGACTGGACAAAAATCGTCAATCTGGCGACAATGGACACCTTAACAGCTTCTATGAATCTTGGCAATATTCTTCACGGAATTCTAGTCAAAATTGCCATGGTTTGGTTAGTAATAGCGGCAGCCGACTACTTTTTTCAAAGGAAAGAAGTGGAAAAGCAAATCAAAATGACAAAAGACGAATTGCGCCGAGAAATGAAAGAACAAGAAGGTTCTCCCGAGCTAAAAATGGCGATTTCTCAACGCCGAAGAAAAATCCTGCAAGGCGGAATGGCGGCCAAACTTAAAGAAGCTACTGTCCTTGTCACAAACCCTACTCACTTTGCGATTGCCATAAAATATGAGCGAAATTCGATGCATGCTCCCATCGTCATTGCAAAAGGTCAAGATCTTCTTGCACTTCGAATGAAAGAAATGGCTCGAGATCTCGAACTCCCAATTATCGAAAACAAACCATTAGCACGAGCATTGCATAAGCAATGCGAAGCTGGAGATTTTGTTCCAAGAGATCTTTTTACAGCCGTTGCAGAAGTACTCGCTTTTGTTTACAAAACAAGTGAAAAGTCGAGATCCAAGGCCAGTTAATCGCGCCCGAATGAAGATTAGTAATTCGATCTAAAATAGAGACGACAATGGCAAACGAGCCGTCATCTGAAGCCTGGAAGAAAATTGTTCTCCGATCGATGACGCCACCGGCATGGTTAAGAACTGATTCTCCCGATGGCGATGTTGTCGTGAGTTCAAGATTCAGAGCTGCTCGGAATATTTCTCAATTCAAATTCCCCCACATAGCTAGCAATGATGAATTACGTTCTGTTTTTAAAATAATCAAGAATTCAGCAGAAACATCATCAATTCAACTTGATATTATGCAAAATATTAGTGAAGCTGAGCGAGACTATTTACTTGGTAGCCGACTAATATCCGCCGACTTTTTACATCGAGAAACCGGTCGCGCGGTTTTGCTGGATCCCACTCGAACCGTCAGCATCATGGTTAATGAAGAAGACCATATACGTATTCAAGCTTTAACAGCAGGATGGTCAATTTGGGATGCCGAAGATTCCGGAAGGCAAACAATGGAGCATTTAGAGTCAAATATTGACTTTATGTTTCACCCACATTTTGGACCCCTCACCGCCAGTCCAACAAATCTTAATGGTGGCCAAAGACGATCTGCTTTGTTTCACTTAATTGGCTTAGCTCATACAAAACGATTAAAACGACTCATTAAAACCCTTAGCCACTTAGATCTTGTTTGTCGAGGACTTTTCGGAGAGGCGAGTCTGGCAATTGGAGCATTTGTTCAAATTAGTGCAACAAAAGGAAATGTTGCTGACTTCCGTGGCGCATGCAATCAAGTCATTGCCGAAGAAAGGCTAGCTCGAAGCGAAGTTGACCAAAATGAGATTTCCGAAAAAGCTCAGCAGGCTGCCGAATATGCGATTCGACAAAATGAAATCACTATGAGAGATGCATTGCTTGTCTTGGGATGGATCCGGTGGGCAAATGAGAGGGAGCTACCAGGGTTTAGAACTGAGCCAAGAATGGTCGATTATTGGTCTTCGACAATGGAAGTTCATGGCACTCAAGATCAAAAAATTGCTAGTCGGCATCGTGCAGAGTTTCTTCGAACAAGACTCGAGGGTCTTGATTAGCAATAACGCAACTGCAACCAAAATCAAATGCGACCCATAATAGAATTGAAGCTATGCCTTCCGTCACTTATTCTCCCGCCGAGGTCATCCATTGGTTCAATACAAATGCAAAGGCTATTAATGCAAAAGCATTAGCAAAAGGGCAAGCAATTAGCAAAATCGCAGCCGAAGAAGGATTTATTCCTTCTCTAAAGCAAGCCGCCAGTGCTGCTGTAAGTTTTTCAAAAGGTGCAATCGGAACAATTGTTCAAAAATCGGCAGAAGAAACAAAGTATGAGCTGCATGATTCCGGTTTCGAGTCCATTGATATTGCTAGAAAAATTAAACTTGAATACAATGAAATTAGACAAATCGTTGCAAAACAAGGGGACAGGTTTCAAATTCTTTTCAATGGCGGCTCTCTAACAATAAAACCAGTGGCTCATCTCGTTTCTGGCAGACACAAAGTCCCTGTTGGTTGGCAACGCGATGGAGTGGAAGTTCCATATGTCATGCTAGTAGAAGAAATTTCAGCTCGCTCTGGAATTGAAATACAAGCAGAATGAATACTGGATGGCTACCTCCAATCCCTGCCGGGATTAAAAATCGAATTGAACTCGATCTCTTAGAAGATATTGGAACCGGCGACCTTTCTGCCGCATGTCTTCCTTCGTACAAAGTCGCAGCTTTTTATATTGAAGCTCAAGCTCCTGGTCGATTATCTGGAGTTGGACTAGCCCATCAAGTATTCGACGCTATGCCCGATGTCCACATTCTCCTCAATGATGGTGATCCAGTTCAGCCTGGTTCAAAAATTATGGATGGAAGGCTTCCCATTCAATTTCTTTTGTCTAGAGAAAGGTTGGCACTCAATTACTTAATGCAATTATCCGGAATTGCAACGCTCACCCATCAATATTGCGAAGCCGTTCTAGGAACCGGATGCCGAATCATTGATACTCGGAAGACAACTCCCGGTTTTCGAGCTCTTCAAAAATACGCTGTCCGTTGCGGAGGCGGCCAAAATCATAGAATGGGGCTTTACGATGGAATCATGATCAAAGATAATCATATTCATGCTTCTGGCACTATTCAAGCCGCCGTCCTTGCAGCTAAAAAAATAGCTACACATATGACAAAAATTGAAGTTGAATGCGAAAACATTATGATGGTCGATGAGGCTGTCAATGCAGGCGCAGATATTGTGATGCTCGACAATATGAGTATTCCTGATATGGCAAACATCGTCCAAATGTACAAAGACAGAGTGACGCTCGAAGCCAGCGGTGGCATCAATCTTCAATCAGTCAGAGAAGTTGCCGAAACGGGTGTCCATGCAATTTCAGTTGGAGCGCTAACTCATTCTGCCCCTAGCCTAAACCTTCATCTCGAACTCAAATGAAGTCAATTTCAGGACCGATATTAGAGTTTGATTCTCTACCATCAACCCAAATTATTGCTGCCGAACTTCTGAAAAAGGGAGAAAAGCCAGGTGTGATCTTCTGTCACGATCAAACCAATGGAAAAGGTAGATTTAATAGAACTTGGATCAGTCGGGCTGATGAAAGTTTGACCGCAAGCATAATTTTTCACGATTATGCAAATCACTCTCAACCTTGGCTTATCGGAATGACTTTGGCAATCGCTGTCGCCGCAACCCTACGTTTACAACTACAATGGCCCAACGACCTGACAATTCAAGACAGAAAAATTGGCGGCATACTGACTGAACTATTGCCAGATCAACACGGAAACAAGATCCCCGTAATTGGACTCGGAATTAACATCAACCAAGATAAGTTTCCCCCAGAAATTGCAGATAAAGCCATTAGCTTGCTGGCCATTCGCGGACATACTTCCGACCCTCGGACTGTCCTCCAATGCATTCTAGACTCAATCGATTCTGCCCCGGAACCAGACTCTTGGGAGTCCATAGAATCAGCCTGGAGACTCTTTGATAATACAACTGGAAAACCTTACAAACTCGCCACAGGTGAAGTTTCAACCGCAATAGGCATCGGGCCAGAGGGGCAGTTGATCACTTCAATTGATGGAGAAACCCACTCCGTGTTAGCTGCCGATGCAATTTTTGGATCCAATACTTAACCAAGTCGATCAAGAGCACTGATCAAACATTCAAAATCAGACTTTGAATGCACAGGAAAATTTGCAATTCTTGATTGGGTTTTCTTTAAGTCTCCATACCCGGAACCAATCTCAATTCCCGTGGCTGCAAGAGCTGACCTTAAAGCAAAAGCATCTCCGGCATACTCTAAACCATATGCCGTACGCGACCGAAATGCCTCTTCATTGATGAATTGACTAAACCTGAGATCATTGGACACAAAATCATCCAAATGGTTATAATTATAATCAATCTGAGCTCGAATTCCAGAAATGCCTCGCTGACAATAATCCTTCAAAACCGAATTAAGCAAGTAAATGCCAAGTATATTCGGGGTCTCCGGAGTCTGTCCAAGCTCTTCCCAATGACCTAATACATCAAAAGAGTGATAGCCCTTTGCTGATACCGCAATTGATTTTGCTCGATCTATCGCCCTAGGGCTAACAATCATCACCCCTAGGCCCGCGGGTAATCCAAAGCACTTTTGAATCGAGAAAAAGGCGACATCAATAAGAGAATAATCCAATCGTGCATAAGGACAAGTGGAAACAACGTCAACAGCAAACATACAACCAGGCTTCTTTGCAACCAACTGGTGAATCGACTCTTCGGGAACTTGTGTTCCAGCAGATGTCTCATTCTGAGTAATACAAATAAGTTCGGTATCCTCATGAATATTGTATTCTTCCACTAAAAAACTTTCGCCGTAACCAACTTCAACGGCAACAGAATTCTTTCCCCATTCCATTCCCGTTTTCCAAAATCGCTCTCCAAAAGATCCAGCAACAAAATGGTGACTTCTCTCCTTAACTAAATTCTGAATTGTGCGTTCCATGGCTTCTGTTGCTGAACCTACAAAAAACAACTTGTATTCTCTAGGAACTCCTAACAAATCGAACAATTGAGATTTTACGGAAAAGTAAAGTTCAGAAAACCATGGCGAACGATGAGATCGGCTGAGAATTCCTTCATCAATGGCGACAGATAGCTGCGAACTCACCAAATGGTGTAATTGCGTTGGGCCTGGAGAAAAGCAAATCTTTTGCATCAATAAAGCACCCTAAATCGAATTGTGTCTTTGATATCACGAAGTTCTGCAATCATTCCAGAACCATACTCCTTATTAACATCTGTAATCACGTAGCCAATAGATTCCTGAGTCTTAAGATATTGCCCTAGAACATTACAATCGTTTTTGGCCAACACATTATTAATCTGAGCAATAACTCCAGGAACGTTGTGATGGACGTGCAAAAACCGATGGCCCCCATCTTGGGCGGGCAACTGCAGCTGTGGCAAGTTCACACATCCATTTGTAGATCCCGTGTTGACATATTCAATCAGTTTATTGGCAACAAACTCCGAAATACTCTTTTGTGCTTCCGAAGTACTCCCTCCAATATGAGGAGTTAATATCACATTGGAAAGGCCCTGCAATGGGGAAACAAATCCCGAACCATTTTGACTCGGTTCTTTCGGGAAGACATCAATGGCCGCGCCTCCTAGATGTCCATTTCTAATGGCTTTTGCCAGCGAAACCTCATCTACGACTTTGCCTCGAGAGAGATTGATAAAACAGGCACCTGGCTTCATTTTTAAAAACTCACCATCGTCAAATAGCCCAAAATTAGCTTCTCGTCCATCCACATGCAAACTCACGAAGTCGCTAATGGTCAAGAGTTCATCAAGTTGTTCAACTTTCGTAGCATTTCCCAAAGAAAGTTTTTCTTCCAGATCAAAGTAAACAACTCTCATTCCGACGGCTTCAGCTAACACAGAAAGTTGGGCTCCAATATTGCCATATCCAACTAAGTCCTAGAGTCTTGCCTCGAACTTCACTTGCTCCTCCGCTTCGCTTGTCCCACTCTCCAAAGTGCATTTGCATTGATTTCTCAACCATTCTTCGGCTCAGTGCAAAAATCGCTCCTATTGCAAGTTCACTAACAGATCGAGTATTGCTATAAGGCGCATTAAATACTGCGACTCCATTTTCTGCTGCGGAGTCCAAATCAACTTGATCAGTTCCAATACAAAACAAACCTGCGGCGAGAAGTCGATTTGAATGACAAAAATAGTCTCGATCCAATCGAGTTTTTGATCGTATTCCAATTAAACTCAGTTCCCTTGCTGTGGTCTCTAGCACTTCAGAACTTGCTGATTCAGACTGAGAATTTACGGAGTACCCCTCGTCCTTTAGTCGGTCATATCCCGCAGAATGACATCCTTCAAACAAGTGAACAGTGAGTTTTGCTTTTGGATAAGATAATATCTGTTCGCCGAGGTTTCTAACTTGTGCCATTAATGCTTCCAAGATCAAAACGACATCGACGTTGAAACCAATTCGATCTATGAACAGAGTACCAGTCAGACAAATCCTGCCAATGTGGAAAAGAAGTTTGGAGCGGGAGAAGAGATTCGAACTCTCGACATTCTCGTTGGCAACGAGATGCTCTACCACTGAGCTACTCCCGCGTAGCTAATTGACTCTACCAGATAGTAGAAATTGAGTCCCAGGACAAAGAAATTCCCAACTTTTGACGTACTGAATCCGCGCAATCTTCGAGGAGTTGCAGACCAAATTGCTATCAATATCTTTTTCCAAATGCAATTTCTGATCAAGGCATTATCCTGAACCAAAAATCTAGAACCAGCCATAATGAATTAGTGCAAGACTTGGTTGATTTAGCCCAAAAATCCTCTCTCCTTACAGCTAAAGCAGCGCAAATGGCTATTCAATTTCAAACCGAAATCACTAGAAAAATTAAAAAAGATGGCTCAGTCGTTACAGAAGCCGATCAGGAAATTCAAGATTACTTACAAATCGAGCTAGATAAAGTGATTCCAGGAGCTGGATTTTGGGGAGAGGAATCGGGGTTCGCTCCGGCAACTGAAAATGGACTGTGGGTGCTAGATCCTATCGACGGAACTACAAATTACTCGTTTGGGCAACCCATTTGGGGAATAACTTTAGGATACATTCAAGACAATAAAATCCAATTTGGAATCATTGAACTGCCCTCTCTTGGCGAAACCCTCATTGGCATAAATGGTTTCGGCGCTACCTTAAATGGCAAAAAACTAAACAACATTCCCGCCGGAGAAATTGTTCCCCACCACTTGATTAGTCATGGCGAATCCACGGCAAAAATGCAGTTCACTAGCCCCGGAAAAATGAGGCATATCGGAGCTTTTTGTGTCGAAGCTGCATTCGTCGCCACTCAACGATTGCGCGCGCTAACCACCGGCTCAATAAATATCTACGATTGCGCAGGCGGAATTGTCATTTGCCGAGAACTCGGAGCCGAAATCCGACATCTTAATGGTGAGTTAGTAGACGAATCAAAATGGCTACAAGGGGCAAAAGGCGAACCATTCTACATTGGCCCCAAAAATTCTAATTTTCAATTTGAAAAAAAAGCCGTCCAATAACTCAGGCGACAAAAGAATTCAAATCAGGCCAAAAATGTTCCTAAACTTTCCAAGTGTTCACGCAGTTCTGTTGATCTGAGTCTTCTCAATGCAATTTGCTCAATTTGCCGAACCCGCTCCCTTGTTACATCTAATCGCTCAGCAATTTCTTGCAATGTCAAGGTTTCTGTTCCACCGAGACCATGCCGAAGACAAAGTACATCTCGTTCTCTTGGTTGCAATTGACTAAGAGCCGATAACAACACCGATCTTTGGTCGGCCAAATCAACCCATGAATCTTGACCTACTACCGAATCGGGCAATGAATTGCCAAGTGACGCGCCGGAATCACCAAAAACTGGCTCGTCAAGTGAAACTGCATCGGGAGAAATTTCGGTCAAAAGCTCAATTTTGCTTTCGCTAAATCCGCTAGATTCGGCAATTTCAGACAAGGTCGGCGATCTTCCAAAAAGATGAGTCAATCGTTGGCGAGTCCGGTTGACTTTTTGAAGCATTTCGGCAACATGTACTGGAATTCTAATCATTCGCCCTTGATCAGCCAGTGAACGCACGATGGATTGCCGAATCCACCATGTTGCATAGGTACTAAATCGATATCCTTTTCGGTAATCAAATTTTTCGACCGCTCGGATCAACCCTATATTTCCCTCTTGAATCAAATCGCAAATTCCCATTCCGCGGCTTCGAAATTTCATGGCAATACTCACAACGAGTCTAAAATTGGACTCCACAAGTCGATTTCGACTTTCTAAGCATCCTAATTCAATCTCTCTAGCCAAGCTAATTTCTTGTTCTTTGCTCAATAGCGAAACTCGACCAACATCGCCAAGCCAATACGCTAAAGAATCGTCTGACCAACTAGCCACACCGCCGTTTTTTCCACCTTCTGATTCACGAAAAGAAGGTTCTCCTATCACTTGAGTACTTGCCACAAAAAAACCTCTCCCATTCAAACATACACCAGATTTGAAAAGATAACAAATAGTTTTTAAGGATTCTTATCACTTTTCAAATCTTGCATCCGTTTGTGTAACTCAGCAAGACGATCCCGATCACTAACATTTTCTGCAGAATTTCGAACGCTTCTTCTATCGCGGGATTTCTTTAACCTCTCAACTGCAAGTCGTAATGTTTCCCCAGTCAATGGCTCCCCCTGCTCCATCCATAAGTCCGAAAGAACATTTCTTGCGGTCTCATTTTCAATTCTGCCCAACCATGTCAAAGCATTTTCTTTTGGCACAGAATCTAAACTTTCAATCAGTTTTTCTGCCATTTTGGTTGCGGTTGGCGTTTCAAAAAGATCAGGATCTTGAACATATTGCCATGCTTCCGTTATAAATTCCTTTGTTGCTAAGCAACGAAAAACTACAATTTCGGGGCCAGTCAAATTTGGTCGGCGGCGTTTGCCAGTTAAGTTACTGGGAGAAGCAATTACTGGATCAACTTTTTTATCAGAGCCACTTTGAACTTTTCGAACCATTGCTTCTAGAGCCTTTCGTGCAGCTAGCTGATCCTTCGTTCCTGGATACTCTCGCGCTACGCCGGGCAAAAAACTTTGAAGTTCCAACGGATTCCGAGCGGTTGCCAATATCTGAACAACTTCTGTCCAGTACTCGTTATCACTGGGTTTTAGCCTAGACCGCAAAACACTTAATCGAAATTCAACAGGCGCAACCGCATCTTCAATTACTCTTTGAACTGCCCCGACTCCACCATTTTCTAGCAAATCATCAGGATCCTTCCCACTTGGAACTTGTGCGACCTTTACGATCAATCCTCCTGTTTGCAACAAATCGATTGCCTTTTCCGATGCCTTAATTCCGGCCGTATCGCTATCGTAAAGAATTACAACCTCGTTACACCAACGATTCAGCAACTTCACATGATCTTCAGCCAATGCCGTACCTAAACTGGCAATAGCTTCGGTAACACCTGCGCGGTGACAAGCAATGACATCTAAATATCCTTCACATAAAACGGCGCGACCACTCTTAGACATCGCCTCTTTGGCAACATTTAGGCCGTACAGCACTCTCGACTTTTTATAGAGCGGAGTGTCGCTGGAGTTAATGTATTTGGGTTGACCATCGCCGACAATTCTTCCGCCAAATGCAACTAGTCTCCCGCGTTCATCTCTGATCGGAAAAATCAACCGACCGCGAAACCGATCATAAAAACCACCGCTCCCATCTTGATCAACTAAAAAGAGCGACTGACACTCTTGCAGCAAATGCCCTTCGCGGCTTAGCTGAACCGCAAGTGCTTCGCCAACACTCGGCCCATATCCTATCTCCCATTGATCTAAAACTTGTTGCGGAAGCCCCCGATCCTCTACGTACCTTCTTGCTATCGGAGAATTACTCAGTTCCTTTTTAAAGAAATTGAGTGCAAACAGCATTGCTGATTCCATCCGCTCTCTATCCGAAGCTTTTGTCGAAGAACCAGATCCCCTTTGAAGTTCAACTCCCGTTTCGGCGGCTAATATTTTAACCGCATCCGCAAAATCTACATTTTGCGTGTTCATTACCCAATTGAATACATCACCCGTGGCGCCACAAGACCAGCATCGGTATCGACCATATTCTGTCGAAACCGTAAATGATGGGTGCTTGTCATCATGAAAAGGGCAAAGTCCCTTCCAATCTCGCCCGGCCTTCTTTAAAGAAACACGTTGGCCGACGAGTTCAACAATGTCCGCCCTACGTCGGATTTCATCAAGCTCGTCGGCCATCTTGAAGCCAACCTATTTTTGGAATTACTTACCAGCCGCAACCACAATGCCAGTGACGACGTGTGGTTTGTCAGCCTTCAGTTTGCTTAGTCGAAACGCTACTCGATCTCGAACCAAGAACTTTGTCACAATGTTATCGCCATTAACTTCATAGCCATCCGGAGCATTGTAAGCCTTAATGACAGAAGCAAATGAAGAACCAAATGTGATACCGCGCTTAGTCTTGACAGATTTATTACTTAATCCAATTGATTCAATTTGAACAACACGATTAAACTTATCAAATACAAATGCGTGCTTAGAACCGTTCCGTTTGTATACCCAGCGAGTGTAAACCGTATCTTGAGTTTGACCACCACTTGCCGTGCCACCACCGCCACCAGCTCTACCAGCAGCTGCGGCTCCAGGGCCACCATCTCTACCTTCAGCTCCAGCGGCTGCCGCTTGGCTACCACCTTGCCCTCCTCTTGGCGGAAGGGATTGCCAGAAATTTTCATCCCATGGGTTGCCAATCATGTCGCCCGTTGATTCCAGGGCTGTTGCCGATGCCGCACCTTGACGACCATTTCCGCCGCCTGCACTTGCACCACCACCAGCGGCTCCGCCGCCGCCGCCAGCTGTGTTACCACCACCACCGAGATTCAATGCTTGAATCTCATCTGGGGAACCATATTTTGATACAACTTTCGCACCTGTATCATAAAGAGCAATCCCAATCAGGGCCGACTCTGCGCTACCACGGTGCGCCTGGGGAGTCGACTGTTGAGCCGATACAGCTACGGCACCTGCACCGTAAGCTGCAACTAAAGCAACTAAAGCAATCGGTTTCTTCAAAATTCAATACCTCTAACGCCCGAAATTACAAGCGATATACATTTCTAGACGATGGATCCCCCCTAAAGGGTTACAGTCATTCTGTCAAGTTCGCTCCGGGCCCTTCGGGTATACCAGAGTCTATCAGGGCATTGCCCAACGTACGGTTAAATATCATGGCTGCAAATCTCGCACTATCCGCCGCCGACTTTGAAAAAGAAGTCCTACAATCTGACGTCCCCGTCCTCGTTGACTTTTGGGCTACCTGGTGTAGACCTTGTATCGCCATTGGGCCATCGATTGAAGAAATTGCTACTGAAATGGAAGGCAAAGCAAAAGTTTACAAAGTTGATGTCGATGCAAATGGAGAGCTGGCTGGACAATACGGAGTAATGAGTATTCCAAATCTACTCATCTTTAAAGGTGGGCAAATTGTTGACAACATGGTTGGTGCTGGTTCTAAAGCCGACATCAAAGCCCTGTTAGAAAAGCACGTCTAAACGGCTAAACTAATTCGAATCAAAAGCTTGAATCAATCTCAGATTCAAGCTTTTGTTTTTCAAGAATAAAGTTCAGTGGCTAACAATTCAATCAATCCGAACATTGCCAAAGCCGGCGGAATCATGGCCGCCAGCATTCTTCTTAGCCGAATTCTAGGAATTGTTCGTGAAGTGATTATCGGCGGAATGTTTGGTCAAACCAGCTACACCGACGCCTATAACTTTGCATTCAATATTCCCGATCTCCTGTTCTTTCTCATTGCTGGCGGCGCTCTATCTTCCGCTTTTATTCCCGTTTTTTCCGAATATCTGCATACCGGCAAAGAAAAAGATGCTTGGCATGTATTCAGCGCAATTACATGCATCATGTCGTTGGGGATAACAATATTTATCACCATCGCTTGGATTTTTGCTCCCCAATTAGCGCAAGCCGTAGCTCCTGGAGTGCAGGATCCAAAACTCATCGAATTAATCACTTATCTAAGTCGAATTCTTCTTCCAGCCCAATTTGCATTTTTTGTTGGTGGAATCATGTTTGGCACTTTATATGCTCGACAGATTTTTACTGTTCCTGGCCTCGGCCCAAACCTTTATAACATTGGAATCATTTTCGGAGCCATAGTTCTCTCCCTTATTGTTCCTCTGCCATTTGTCCTTGATCGGTCCTCTACCAACTCGTTCTATTGCCGGACTTGCCTGGGGAGCATTGGGCGGAGCATTTTTAGGAAATGTCATCATTCCACTTTTCGTAATTCGGCACTTAAAAGCAGATTTCAAATTCACTCTCGACACAAAACATCCCGGAGTTCGTAAGGTTTTCAAGCTTATGGCCCCAGTCGTATTTGGACTCTCGCTTCCTGGAGTGTTTGCTCTATTTCTGAAAAGCTTATCAAGCTTTTTTGGTGGCGACGGGCTCGCAACAGCATTCACAAACGCCAACCAACTCATGCAGGCTCCGCTCGGAATTTTCGGACAATCACTTGCTCTGGCAGCTTTTCCAGCAATGGCCCAATTTGTTGCGCAAAAACGAATGGATGCTTATCGAGAACAACTTGTAAAAACCCTGCGTACCGTAATTTTCCTTTCAATTCCAATCGCCCTTTTCTTGTTATTCAGTTCACATGATATAGTCAAAGCAATTTTTGAACGCAAAGCATTTACAGCCGAAGATACGGCTCGTACTGCACCACTACTCTCGGCATTTGCAATCGGCGTCCCATTTTGGTGCCTACAGCCCGTTCTCATGCGGGCGTTTTTTGCTCTCCAAAACACGATTCGCCCTGTCGTTTTGGGCACGATCACGACCGCCGTTTTCCTCACATTAAGTTTCCTGGCAATCCAACTCAAACTTCCAGCGTTTTCACTAGCCGGAGCCGGATCAATTTCTGCCATCGTATTGGTCACTCTCATGGTTGTCTCCATCAAAAATGAAGTTCCTGATCTTGATTTCACGTCTCTCTTCCCCACCGCCTTCAAATCTTTTCTAGCCGGACTTGCCTCGGCCGCAATATTCGCCGGAGCATTTGCCGTCCTTGGCCCTCTTGGCCTTGGCGAAAATCAATATGTCAATCTAATAGTCTTAGTTTTCTTCGGAATCATCGCCGCGTGGGTCTATTACTTCGCCGCAAAAGCCCTCAAAATGCCCGAAACCGCTTATTTAGACCGTGCCCTCAAGAAGAAGACTGAAGCCCCAAAGGACGCCGAATAATTCCGAATCGACTCTAGGCCAATTCCAACTGGCTGGTACCCTAAAACCATGGCCAACGAAGTCTTTATCATTGCCGGTAAACGAACCCCTATCGGATCATTCCAAGGTGCGCTCAGTTCGCTAACCGCCCCGCAACTCGGAGCTCATGCAATCAAAGCTGCTCTCGATGCCGCCGGAGTCAAACCAGAGCAAGTAGACGAAGTCCTCATGGGGAACGTCCTCAGTGCGGCAATCGGTCAGGCGCCTGCCCGTCAAGCATCTAAAGGTGCCGGAATTCCTAACTCCACTCCCTGTACCACTGTTAATAAAGTTTGCGGATCAGGAATGAAAACCATTATGATGGCCGCCCAAGCCATCAAATGCGGAGATGCCCACATTATTGTCGCTGGTGGGATGGAATCCATGACTAACACCCCATACGCATTACCAACCGCTCGCGCCGGAATGAGAATGGGCAACCAAACCGCTGTTGATCTCATGATCAATGATGGACTCTGGGATCCTTACAATAACACTCACATGGGAAGTTGCGGAGATGCTTGCGCCACCACTCACAATTTTTCAAGAGAAGAACTCGATGCTTTTTCCGCAGAATCCTACAAGCGTTCGCAAGCTGCAGTTTCAAACGGCACTTTCAAAGATGAAATTTCATCATTAGAAATCCCCCAAAGAAAAGGAGATCCAATTACCGTCAGCGATGATGAAGAGCCCGGTCGTGGAAGAATCGACAAACTTCCTGAACTCCGACCGGCATTCTCGAAGGATGGCGTCACAACTGCCGGAAACGCCAGCTCGATAAATGATGGCGCAGCCGCTATGGTACTTGCTTCTGCCGAAGCTGTCGAAAAATACGGTCTCAAACCCATTGGCAAAATTGTCGCATATGGTCAGTTTGCACAAGAGCCAGAATGGTTCACCACCGCTCCTGCAACGGCCATAAAAAACCTTTTAGATGCCAACAACCTTACGGTTAACGATGTCGATCTCTTCGAAGTCAATGAAGCTTTCGCCGTTGTTGCAATGTATGCGGCTCGTGAACTCGGAATCCCTGCCGACAAACTCAACGTCAATGGTGGTGCCGTCTCAATTGGACACCCTATCGGAATGACCGGAACCCGGCTCGTCCTCACTTCTCTCCTCGAACTCAAACGAAGAGGCGGAAAGTACGCCATCTCCAGTCCTTGCATTGGTGGCGGCGAAGCCACCGTTGTTTTAGTCGAAGCTTTATAAGTTGTATTAGAGGTTACTTTTGCCGGGGCCCGGCCCAAGCAACCTCTATTCAAATAAGCCACAATATCAGTCTTCGCCGCGGGGTGGAGCAGTCAGGTAGCTCGTCGGGCTCATAACCCGGAGGTCGCAGGTTCAAATCCTGCCCCCGCACCCATTCTTTGCAGTTAATGAATTCCACAATTCTGCAATTCAGCCTACTCTCAGTAATATCGAAAGTCTTCTTATCTGGTTGATGTCCTACGATATTTAATATTCACCAAGAGATTTTAGGTTCATTTGGTTAAAAGAATTGTCCTCATTGACGCCATCACTGAACTTAACACCTGACTTTTTCCAGTCAGTGATTTACTTTGAATAGATTCTTAATCTATTGAAGTTGCACGAATATGATGAACCAATCTAGAGCCTAAGGCGCAATTACATGATATTAAATCTGAATACAGAGTGTATTCAGATTCAATACTCGCGAAGACTATCCATTTTTTAAAAGTCATTGAACAATCTGTTTTACATTGGGTATCTTCCTTTGGTGTTTAAAAGGATTATTGGCTTTTTCCTACTTTTTGTATTAGTTGGCTGCGGTGGCAGTTCTGTCAATAAAGGCGGAGGAACGTTAGTTGCTAGAAACATTACATCTGCAATAGATCTTCCAGCCACTGGACTAAATCTTTCCGTGGCTACTTCTGCAGCTGTTACAACCGTTTCCGCTACAAATACTGCAAATGTAACGATTTTTAATGAGGGCCCTCAATACGCAGAAGTCAAAGACAATCTCAATCGTGTAGTGTTAATGGGATTCTTGAGCCCTTCAGCACCAAATCTTTCTGCAAGATCAACTGCCGTTGCGATTGCATATCTCAGCTTAGCTGGCGGATTTATGAAAGAAGAGGGCCGACTGACCTTACTAAATGAAATCCATACTCTAAATGGATTTTCCGATGTAGAAACTGAGATTTCAAATCAAATAAATTCAATTGGTTATCTAAATCTAGATACACCCAGCTTTCAAACTGCATTAAGCACATTAATCAATGGTGCAATGGCTAAAACAAGAGGTGCAATAATCAGCCCGACAACTGCAAGCGGCTTGTCGGCTGATACAACAGTTGACAGTAAGTTGTCATTTCAAAACGTTTACTTGCGCCGGGTTTCACTTTTCATGAAAAGAACTGGTTACATTTCGGCAGATGACCAAGAAATTGATCTTCCGAATTCGCCATGGACTAAGATCGAAATGCCTCTTGTTGCTCGATACGGAGGAATCACCGGAACTCTCGATGGTTTCTTGAAAGGAGAAGTTCCATATTCACCCGTAAAGTCTTCAGATTTTGATGTTCCAGTCTTTCCAGCTGATGCTAAGCGAACAAACTATTTAGTCAACGCAATTGGCCCAGGCTGGATCAGTAACGCCACATTAGACTCTATCCCTGCCGAACAGCGTAACGAGCTTGTTTCTCTTGAGTTGAAAACCGTTTTTCTGGATGCTTTTTTAGTCCTCCTCGCAAACGTTGCCGTTCCGCTAAAAGGTGAAGAAGTTGACAACTATCTAAAATTTGTTGGAAGCAATGCTGCCGTAACAGATATTATCAATAACTTAAGAACAACTGTCCCCCAACTTGTTGACTTGCTCGCAAATGGACAGTATTACGATGCTCTCAAGGCACTTTTTACTTCGACTTATACATCAAATACAATTCTGCCTTTCTTAGCACAGTTGACAGTTGATTTTATCGACCAGAATTCAAACTTGTCCGATGCAGGGTTTGACCGGATCAACGATGGAATGAAAGGGTTGCTTGATAAAATGGGGAAAATTGACGTAGGATTCACACTCGCAGATTCTGCACTGCTCTTCCATGATTTTGCCGTTTCCAATAAGGCCGAACGCTTTGAACTGGTTGTTACTCCGGGCAACGTCACGTTAACTGCAGGAAACACGACAATTAAACCCACGGCAACTACAACAATTACTGCAATTGTTCAAGACCGTGATCCAAATGGCACATATTCCTTCGAATGGACGGTGACTCCAAATAATAACTATTGGGTAGAAGATCGTTTCTTAAATGGCACAGATGATGCAAGTGATGGAATTCTCCGAACTGCAGAGGATGTTGTAAATATTCGAAGTTTAATCACAATTAATGGATCGGCAGTTGTGCAATGCAAAGTTTATCGATTAGACGGTGGGCGAAGATTAGTAGCAACAGATCAAATCACGATCACGTTCGATACTGAAGCATCAAACATTATCACAACTAATCCAATTCTGGAATCTGATACTTCGATGATTCAAATACAAAATAATCGATGGACAGCCCGATACACCCTATACTACTTGATTCCTATAAATGATAAAGCATTCTTCCACCGAATAAAAGGAGTGCAAACAAATGGAAGTAATCTATATCTTGTGCAATGGTTTGATCCTCGATCCGATCCGAGCATCTACATCCAGACACCAGACCAGACGCTAATCAAACCTCCAGGGCCAAAAACATATAAGGTTTATGTGAAATCTGGATGGGATGGAATCGTCGGTGGCCATGCAAGCCAAGGTGAAGCTCAACTCAGCATCAATAGTGTGATTGAAGGAAATCTAAAGTCCCTTAACTCTTCCGTAACTCATGTAGTTGAAGCTTATTTAAACGACTAAATTGTTCTCACCTGCAGACTCAAAGGAGTCTGCAGGTGATTTTCTCTATACAAAATTAGAGGCATCTATTCCAAAGCTTGAATCCCACGCTCTCCCGTCCTAATCCTAACCGCATCCTCAATCTCACTCACAAAGATTTTTCCATCCCCAAGTTCGCCCGTCTTTGCAGCTAAAGTAATCGTTTCAATGGCCAAATCAAGATCTTCATCTTTAACTACCATTTCTAATTTAATCTTTGGAACAAGGTTCAATGCATAACTCGATCCGCGAAATGTCCCCGTCTGACCTTGCTGTCTCCCAAAACCTCGAACGTCTTCAACGCTCATCCCTAATAACCCAACTTCTTCCAAACTCAACTTGACTTCTTCAAGTCGATTCGTTCGTATATAGGCCTGAATCCGCTTCACAACATCCTCAGTCTAACAGATTATGATTAACTCGTTCACAATTCAAAACAAATCGATAAGAGTCACCAGTCAGTGCTCGAAATTGCAATTTCAGTCATACTAAAGGCTAAGTTTGAACTCACTCACCTGGATTCGTCTTGCCCCACTCTTCGGAGTCCTTGCCATCGCCGCCGGACTAACCGGCCTCTTTGTCCCAGATTCACGCTTGATCGCTGTTATCGCACTCGGAATCTTTGGTCTAAGCATGCTCTACGGATGGTTCCTTACCGTTCGCTCCGCTGAAAAGCAAATGCGTCGGTATAAAAAACAAGGAACAGAACTCAAGCAAATTCAACAAGAACTTCTCCGCCATCGAACCGCCCTCGATGAACTGGCCGACGGACTAGACCAAGCAGTTTTTCTCCTTGGGAAAAATCAAGCCATTCTCTATGCAAACCGCCGATCAATCGACTTTTTCGGTTTCGAAGACCCTGTTGGTCAAACCCTCCTTGCCGTCACACTAAGCAACGAACTCCAAGAACTCGTGGACTCAACAGTTAAAAACGGGGAGCCAAGAAAAGCCGAGGTCACTATCCGCCAACCGCGAGAAAGAATCGTAACGGTAACCATTTGGATGGAGTCCTCACCACAAGGTCGAATCTTTGTCTCTATCGACGATATCACCAGCCTCCGCCGACTCGAAAGAGTCCGTAGAGATTTCGTCGCAAATGTCAGCCACGAACTCCGAACTCCTATGACGACTATTCGGGCTATGGCAGAAACTATTCAAGACGATGTTGAGCCCGATAATGAACACAAGCCATTCTTGGGCAAAATCATTAAAGAAGTCGACCGTCTCACAAGAATTACCGACGACCTCATGGCGCTGTCCGTAGCGGAATCCGCATCACCTCCAAAGTCCGATTGCGATTTTGTCCAAATAGTCAAATCTGTGGTCGAACAACTTCAGCCCAAAGCTCAACTAAAAAACCTGCAACTAAAGACCAAAGCACCGGCTGAAGTCTCAATCTTTGCTAATGAAGAACAACTCACCCAAGTCGTTCTCAATCTCATCGATAACGCCATCAATTACACATCAGTCGGCGGAATTCAAATCGAAATCAGTATCGATGAAGAAGACAGAGTCATTTTACAAGTCATTGATTCCGGAATAGGAGTAGCATCCGATCACATTCCGCGCCTATTTGAGCGATTCTATAGAGTCGACAAAGGTCGATCCCGAGCTACCGGCGGAACCGGGCTCGGGCTAAGCATTGTCCGCCATATTGTTGAAGCCCATGGTGGACGAATCGAAATCGAATCCGAGTTAAATAAAGGGTCAAACTTTAAGATTATTCTCCCCCGATTCCTGAACTCATAGTCGAAATGAGTCTGCCCTGTCCCACATTCCCTGCTCGATCTACAAGGCGAACCATTGCCCACTTTTCACCTTTTGTCGATATATTGATCTCTTTATTCGAAGTCAGTACCTGCTTGCCGCTAGATGTTTGCACTAATACAAAACGAAAATCACTCGTCTTGCCAGTGGAAACTTTCAAATTCATTTCGCCATCTGCATTAACCGCAGATTCGACCTCTGGTATCCCAGGTGCCTCTGAATCAAGCCAAGGAGAAGCCGGAATCAATGCAGGCTTGGAATAAACATCCTTCTTTAACGTATCGGAAATGCCATTAAAGTTTTGCATCAAAGCCTTCATGCTAAAGTGGACATTTCCATCACTGCCCTTCTGTGATCGAGTCAATTTAATCTGATTAACAACTTCCGACGGATTCCAATTCCCATCTTTAGGATTTGTGCGAGAAGTGTAGTTCCCTGGCCAAAAATGTCGACCTTTTGCGTTCTGCTCCGCCCAGTACTTAAGCAAAACTGGATAAGCCTGCGGAGTCTGATCAATCGGCCAATACAATTGCGGAGTGTAATAGTCCAGCCAACCTTCTCGATACCATCTCAAACAATCAGCATAAAGCTCATCGTACTGGTCAATACCCGCCCGAATGCCCGCCGGTACTCCTGGTCGATAAATTCCAAATGGACTGATTCCAAACTTCACTGTTGGCCGAATTTTCTTCATACCGGTATAAACCCGATGAATAAAATCATCAACACTTTTCCTTCGCCAATCATTTCTACCTAAACGCCCACCACTTGCCCAATAAGCACCATAGCTTTCGTTATCCGGAAAGTCCACTTTCTTTCCACCTTCCGTGATCGGATAAGGGAAAAAATAATCATCGATATGAATTCCATCTAAATCATATCGACTCACAAGATCCATAAACACGTCGTAAGATCGATCCTGCACCGCTTTCTCACCCGGATCCATCCATAAATAAGTGCCGTATTGCTTCACAACTTTTGAATTTGTTGTAGCCAAATGGTTTCGAGCCAATCCGCCCTTTTGATTTGGATGCAAGGCCCGATAAGGATTGCACCATGCATGCAGTTCCAATCCGCGCTTATGAGATTCTTCAATTGCAAATGCCAATGGATCAAAACCATCCGCCGGAGCCTTTCCTTGCTCGCCTGTCAAATACCAAGACCAAGGCTCCAAATCCGATTTATAAAGAGCATCTGCCGATGGCCGAACTTGGAAAATCACTGCATTTAAGTTCAGTTCTTGGCACTTATCCAAAATCGCAATCATTTCTGATTTCAATTGAGCAACAGGCAAACCGGGCTTTGACGGATAGTCAATATTAGCGACCGTTGCAACCCACACCGCCCGAAACTCCCTCATTGGCTCAACAACTTTCACTTCGCCCTGACCCATCATTCCTAAAACTAAACCTGCAATGACCCCATTGACCATATTTTTAACGTACCTGAAACCTAGAACTAAAAACGTAGGTAGCCTGAAAGAGTTACATGAAGAGCCTAAAAATCGGATCCTTAAAAATATCACTCCAAGAAATCGAGCTTGATTTTGGACTAAATATTTCCACTTTTGAAATCACAAGTAACTCGGGCTCTGCAAAACTCGATCCTTTTCATCTCCAACTTTCGGAACCCGGAAAATTTAACGCCAAAGTTACGGCAACTGCTGTGCAAAATCTCCTTGCAGCCAAATCTCCAAAGAACATCCAAGGCTTCAAAGTTAAAATTGTGGAAGGACAAGTCTTGATAGATGCCACAGCAAATATAATCGTCTCTATTCCAGTTAAGGCAGTTTGCACCTTAGAAATCGTCGATAAAAAACAGCTCTTTGTTCGATTGCAAGGCGTTGATATGATGGGTGGAAAAGCTACAAACATCATCCAATCTCAAATTGACAAAATCAATCCGATCCTCGACGCCAAAGATCTCCCGCTCGATGTTGAAATCACAGAGGTCATTTTAGAAAATGACCTCATCAATCTCTTCGGAATCGTAAACAGTTCTTAGAATCCGTCCGAATTCTCGTCTTGCATTTTCTTAAAACCTTTCGCAAATTCTGTTGGAAAAGCGAACTCAGAATTTGGCAGAGGGCTTGTAAGATATACAACCGTTTCTGCAACAAAGTGAGCCGTATATCCTTCCTCTCCCACTAAATCCACAGTTGCCTTCGTAATCCGACCCTTACTATCAAAGGTCAAAATTGATGTCAAATCAAAATTCTTGATCTGACCCATAAAAATCATTTCTTCACCAGATTCCAATGCTTTTCGCTCGTGAAAACTCAAAGGCTTTGCAAACACGATTTGGGGCATACCCGATGGGCTAAATTTCATTTGAAAGCCAATTTCATCATTTGTTGGCTTATCTTTGTTCAATTCTCCAAAGATCGCTTGATGAATAGCCGCCGTACCTGGAGGGGTTTCTCCAAATGGATATCGAGCAAATACTTTTTCCTGGGAGTTCAAAACCCAAATCTCTTCTGGAGTGCCACACATTTGAACATTCAAACCGTTCAAATCATTGATCTTCAAACGAATTTTGCCTGGCCCGACCAGCGTTTCAATTCGCGATGCTTCAAATCCTGTCGATGCTCGGTAAGAAAATGAAACAATCCGCTTCATATATTCCGGAGTCGCAATTTTTTCACTTTGGGCGTAGGCATCCGCCAAAGTTTTTATCTCCGCCGATTTCACTGCTGTAGCACCCGTCGGCCCGGCTGATTGCCCTCCAATTACAACAGAAGCTAGAAATATTGCAGAACTTAACATAACTTATTTACCGTAGCCATCAGGATGAGTACGCATCCACTCATAAGTGTGGCGAACAGTTTCCTTTAAATCGTTGTACACCGGATTCCATCCAAGCGTTGAACGAATTTTATCACTTGAGGCAATAAGCCTAGCCGGATCGCCTTCACGCCGAGATCCAATCTCTATCGGAAAATCTACACCGGTCACTTCCTTGACTGCAAAAATTACCTCTTGTACGCTATAACCTGTGCCTGAACCTAAGTTAAAGACATCGCTAGCTCCACCCCGATCCAAATGCTCTAATGCCAACAAGTGCGCCGATGCAAGATCGCAAACATGCACGTAATCTCGTATACAAGTACCGTCCGGAGTGTCATAGTCCGTTCCAAAAACGGTCACCTTTGGGGCCCTACCCAGCGCTGCCAGAACAATCCGAGGAATGAGATGTGTCTCCGGTTCATGATCTTCACCAATCCGAGTCTCCGGGTCAGAACCGCAAGCATTAAAATATCGCAAGCAGACTGACCTTATGCCATAGGCCTGCCCGTATCCTTCAAGCATCATTTCCACCGCCCACTTAGTTGCCCCGTATGGATTTGTTGGCGCTTTTGAATGAGTTTCCGGAATCGGGACTTCGTCTGGCTCTCCGTAAACTGCGGCTGTCGAGCTAAATACAAACTGGTCAATCTTGCGCTCCCGCATCGCCTCTAACAAATTCCAAACCGCCCGAACATTGTTTGTCCAAAATCGAGCCGGGTCAACAACGCTTTCCCCAACTTCTATATATGCCGCAAAATGCATAACAGTTTTTATTGAATACTTATCCAAAACACGAACAATATCATCAGGATTCCGCAAATCGCCTTGCTCAAATAGGCTGCCCTCAATGGCCGCAGCATGCCCCTTCTCCAAGTTATCGAAAACAACATGGTCAATTCCCTTTTCCCTCAAAAGTTGAACCATATGCGATCCAATAAAACCTGCGCCACCACAAACCAAAACCATACAAGGCTCATCATACTCCCCATCCCCAGGCAAAACTTTCCTCTGGGCGGTAAACTCTTCCCTTCACCACGGGCGAGTGGCGGAATTGGTAGACGCACTGGATTTAGGTTCCAGCGTAGCGATACGTGAGAGTTCGAGTCTCTCCTCGCCCACCAGGTATCTTTATTTTCATGGAACTCAGCAGTGAGGAACTTGTAAAGGCTCTCAAAGCTCTTGCAGAACCAAAACGCCTCGAAATTTTGAAACTCATCATACGAGAAAATGGTACTGAATGCAACTGCACAAGAGTCCTTAAACATTTTGATGTCGCTCAGTCGACCCTCTCCCACCATATTTCAGAACTTAGAGAAGCTGGACTGATCCACTCATCTCCTTCTGGCCGGACCATGCTACTCACGCCAAATCAGGAACTTTTAGCCCAGATATCTAAATTTTTTCAAGAATTTACTGATTGATCGAAATAATTCGATATATCGATACGTATCGATAATTCATGATAAGCCTCATTGGTAAAAATGCTCTCATCACTGGCTCAACTTCCGGAATTGGAAAAGCTTCAGCTGTTCTCCTTGCTGAACTTGGCGCTAATGTCATCGTAAGTGGCCGCAATAAAATGGCAGGATTAGAAGTCACAGAAAAAATTAGAGAAAACAGCGGCTCGGCCGAATTCATTGCCGCTGATGTAACAAAACAAAATGAAGTTGAATCCCTCTTTTCCTCGGCTCACGAAAAATTCGGAGAAATTGATATTGTCTTTTTGAATAGCGGGATATTCTCCCTCAATCCTATATCCGAGCAATCTATTGAAAATCTTGAGAGTCAAGTCAACGTCAATATTTTTGGCGTTTATTACGGACTTAAAGCCGCACTTCCCTACTTGGCCAAAAACGCATCCATAATTGTAAACAGTAGCGTAGTTGCCGACAAAGGATTCCCCGGCGGAACTGCATACTCGCTCACAAAAGGAGCGGTCAACGCGCTCATTCAAGCCGCAGCAGCCGAACTTGCACCTCAAGGAATCCGAGTGAATGCCGTCGCTCCTGGCCCCATTGCGACTGAAGGTACAGCTGCTCTAGCCGGCGGAGACATTGCCCAGTTTGAATCCAACATGGGCAACCTCACGCTCATGAAAAGAATCGGTCAGCCCGAAGAGATTGCCAATGCAGTTGCATTCTTAGGCAGTTCTTCAGCCTCATATATAACCGGACAGATCATTCGAGTGGATGGAGGCCTAACAATCCAGTAAAGAAAAAAACTTTCCAAATGTGACTGGCTAAAGGCACATGCCCTTAGCCAAAGCCGATTATCATTTGTCATTTCATTCGGCTACAAAACAATGTTAATCATTAGTTTAAAAAATCAAAATCCTCACGAAAGTTTCCGTATTCCTATGAACCTATAGCCACCTAGAATAGGTAACCTCAAAGCGTCCATGATTCAAGCATTGACCTTAGCAGCCCTCCTGGCCAATCCCCAAGTGGATCGACCAAGAGATATCTGGGTGTTTCGATCTGTTCTCGATAAACACGCGAGAATGATGACCGCCCATCTCCACAAAGACCTTTTTGTCGCATACGACGCCACCCATTGCGGGCTTTATGAAGCCTGGTCTGGTGATGTCAAACTCGATGGCAGCGTCTATACAACCGTTCACGGCCCACAACCCACAGTTGAAGGCTCTCCATACATAAAAAACGACCCCGAAAAAAACACCTGGAATCTAGTTGTCAAAGGCGACATCTCTCCCATCGAACCACAGTACAAAGGCTACAAGATTGTCGATAATCAGGTTCAGGTACAAATCGAATTCAAACTTCCAAATGGCAGTGTTGCCAAAGTTTCCGAGACTCCCGAAGCGGTGTCAAGCACAAACACGATTGGACTTTCTCGAACTTTTGTCAGTACAGGATTGCCAAAAAACACCACTCTCGCCGTAAGCGTAAACTATAGAACTAACGATTTAGCCCGCAAGGTTTCTACTGATGGTCAGTGGCTATCTGGCAATCAAGATGCAGATTGGACGACTGGAATGTTGTTCTTAAACCCAAATAAAACAACATCGTCTACGATGACGTTTAACAAGGTTCAAAGCGCCTCGCCAAAACCTAAGCCAATCATCCAGCAAGATCAAACTACAGCCCGAGAGCCCGGTCTTGCTCACCGATTATATGTGATTGGCGACCAATTTGAGGAAATGCCTCGGTTGATCCCCGGTCAAACACCAAACTTCAGCGTTGTCTCCCCAACACTAAATTTGGGGGAAAAAGATTTCGGCACATTTGGCGATTTCACTCTTTCCCACATTACTGGATTTCTTAATGCGCCAGCTGAAGGCAAGTATGAATTCCGAATGTATAGCGACGATGGAGCCCGACTCACGATAAATGATGTTGCTCTTGGTGAAAACAAGGGACTTCGGGGCATGGGCGACAAACCCGCAATTGCATCCGCTGATCTTAAGGCTGGTGAAAATAAAATCTTTGTTGAACACTTCCAAGGACAGGGCGGCATTGGTCTCAATGTTCAATGGAAGAAGCCAGGTGATTCTGATTTCACAAACATTCCTGCCGAAGCCCTTACTACGCCTAAGGGTGAAGTTAGGCTAACCGCCCCCGGCAAAAAGCGATTGTTTGGTCAATTGATGATTCGTCCCGGTGACCGACAATGGCTCGACTCAGTACATCCGTCATTCGATCTTTCTCAGGCAAGACCAGATGGATTCCATCCCAAAGTCGGAGGGATTGACTTTCTTAGCAATGGCGATATGGTCATTTGCAACTGGGAACCAGATGGTGGCGTTTACCAAATTTCAAATTGGAACGGTCAACAGAGAGAATCAAGGTCAAGAGAATTGCATTCGGAATGGCCGAACCTCTAGGCTTAAAAATTGTCAACGACAACATTTATATTCTTCAAAAGCAAGAACTGACTCAGCTCATTGACAACGATAAAGATGGCGTCATCGACGAATATCGCTGCATCGCCAATGGTTGGGGAGTAACGCCAAACTTCCACGAATTCGCATTCGGACTAGTGTATAGAAATGGAAAATTCTATGGCAACTTGGCAACCGCCATCAATCCCGGTGGCGCAAGTACATCTCCGCAAAATTTTGAACGCGGAAGATCAATTGAAATCGACCCGAAAACTGGCAAATACAAATTTGTAACTTCCGGATTAAGAACCCCAAATGGCATCGGTTACGGCGCAAAAGGGCAGGTCTACATTTCCGATAACCAGGGCGACTGGTTACCATCATCGAAAATCCTTCTACTTCGACAAGGTGCATTCTACGGCAACCGATCAGTCGATCCTGAAGGAACAAAAGGCCTCGTCGATGATCCTCCGGTAGTTTGGTTACCGCAAAACGAAATCGGAAACTCGCCCAGTAATGTAATTCCATTTAACTACGGTCCATACAAAGACCAAATGCTACACGGTGATGTCACACACGGCGGACTAAAAAGAGTCTACGTTGAAGTAGTTGATGGCATCTACCAAGGAGTCGTGTTCAGAATGACACAGGGTCTCGAAAGCGGCGTCAACAGGACAATGGTTGCTCCCGATGGTTCCATCATTATCGGCGGAGTCGGCTCAAGTGGAAACTGGGGTCAAATCGGCAAACTTCCGTTCGGACTCCAACGACTAGCCTACAACGGAAAATCAACCTTTGAAATGCTCGAAGTGCATGCCAAAGCTAACGGAATGGAAATTGTTCTCACCGAACCCCTCGCCGCTGGCGTTGGAGACTCTCCAGAATTTTGGAGAGCCGAACAATGGAAATATGTTCCAACTATTGAATACGGCGGACCAAAAGTAGACGAAGAAGTCTTGGCTGTAAAATCCGTCACCGTCTCAAAAGATAGAACTAAAGTCTTCTTGGAACTCGATGGTCTTAAGCAAGAGCACATTGTCTACATCAGAGCCCATACGGCCGTCCGTTCGGTCTCGGATCAACCAATCTGGACAACTGAAGCTTGGTACACACTAAACAGAATCCCTAAATCCAAGGGTTCAGTTAAGCCGTCTGCGGTAGTCGAGCCGACTTCAACAATGACACTCAGCGAGTCAGAAGCAGGATTCAAGCCATTGTTTGATGGAACCGATTTGGAATCATTCAAAGGGTGGCAAACTGATGCAAGACCAGTTGGCTGGACGATCAATAATGGAAGCATTGTCCTCGACCCATCCGTTTCACCGGGTGGCGATCTGGTTACCAAAGAAATGTATGGAGACTTCGAACTCCGAACTCTTTGGAAAATCAGCGAAGGTGGTAATTCCGGAATCATCTATCGATCAACTGAAGATCAAAAAGCCTCATATCAAACTGGACCAGAGTATCAAATTCTGGATAACATTAAAGGGGCAGATGGGAAAAATCCATTTACATCAGCCGGTAGTTTTTACGCGTTATACGATCCAGCTTATGATGTAACGATGCCCGTTGGTTTCTGGAATGAAACTCGAATTGTAGTGAAGGGCAAAATTGCCGAACATTATCTCAATGGTCATCTTCTCACCCGAGTTGACATGGCTAGCGATGAATTCAAATATCGAGTCGCAAATTCAAAGTTCAAAAACTGGACAGAATTTGCAACAAAATCAGAAGGACACATCGTCTTCCAGCACCACGGAAATCCTGTGGCATTCCGAAACATTCGCATCAAGCGACTATAAAAGAAAAATACCAATCCCTTGGAACGCTTATGTTCCAAGGGATTTTTGTTTGCAAACTACAGCTTAAACTTTCCTTTTGCCGCAATAAAGAATAGAAATGGCGAACCCAAAATCGCAGCTATGACTCCAACTGGTAATTCGGTTCCAAAAATCAATTTTTGTGCCCCAAAGTCGGCAAGTAATACCAAACATGCTCCAACAAGACCAGATATTGGTAGCGCGCGCCTTAAATCTGGCCCCATTATCCCTCTAGCAATGTGAGGAGCAACAAGTCCAACAAATCCGACAATACCAACACTGCCAACTGCTAATCCAACCATTAAAGTTCCGACTCCTAAGACAATCATGCTCAGTCTTGAAACATCCACTCCAAGTCTGTGCGACTCAAACCCATCGAACCCCATAACATTTAGCTTCCTGGTTTGCCTATAAAGAATCGCCCCACCAAAAATTGCCGCTCCAATAAGCACCCAAACCTTGGGCCAATACATCGGAGTCAGACTCCCCAATAGCCATCTCAAAACTTGATTCGTGTCTTGCCCCGCCAGCAACAAAAGTAGAGTAACAACCGCTGACAAAAGCGAACCTAATACAACTCCAGATAGCAAAAGGCGAACCACATCGATTCGACCCGAAAGCCCTCCACCCAAAACCCAAACTGCTCCCAAGGTCAAGAGTCCGCCAATCGCCCCCGCCAGCATCATTAAACTCCCTCCGCCAACGGCATCCAAACCCAGCAAAATCACCACCGCTGCAAATGCTGCCGAACCACTTGCAACGCCTAATACATAAGGCTCGGCGAGAGGGTTTCTAAAGTAAGTTCGAAAAACTCCCCCAACAAGACCTAAAATCAAACCCACAAACAAGCCCGATAAGGCTCTAGGTAATCGTATCTGCCAAATCACAGAACTTTGCAATTCGCTACCTTTTCCAATCAAGCCCAAGAATACTTCTGACCAAGAAAACGACAACGAACCTCCTGCGACTAAGTGCAAAACCACCAGTAACAATGCCCCTAAACCAAAAACAACTAGCCAACGACCTAGACCATGGGTATGCACTCCCCGATCTTACTCCGGTAACATCATTTCTGCCGATGACCCGCAAACTTGGCCACCTAACAGAACTTCTAAAGCCTTCACCAACCTTGGCTATGGCCGCAAAAGCAAAGGAAATGTCAGCTCAAGGAGTCAGCGTCATTGACTTTTCGGCGGGACAACCGGATTTCAATACACCAGATTCAATTTGTGAAGCCGGCATCAAAGCCATTCAAGACGGCAAAACCAAATACGGACCAAGTCGTGGCTTCCCAGAATTAAGAAAAGCCATTATTCAAAAAGTCAAAAGAGACAATAAATTTGAATGCAACCCAAACCAAATCGTTGTGGGATGTGGTGCCAAGCACAATCTATACAATGCGTTCCAAGTCTTACTCAACCCGGGTGACGAAGTCATTTTAATTGCACCGTATTGGGCCACCTATGCGGACCAAATCATCCTCGCCGGCGGCACCCCGGTTGCGGTTAAAACAACCTCAGAATCAGGATTTCAACCAACTATTGAACAATGTAAATCCGCATTAACAAATAAAACCAAAGCAATTGTTATCAATTCTCCATCAAACCCAACTGGTTGCGCTTTCGATTACACTTTAACAAGGGCAATCGCAGATTTTGCATTAGAAAACAATTTATGGATCATTAGCGACGAGATCTACGAACTGCTCACTTACAACCACAAACACACCAGCATCGCCAGCCTTGGCCCGCAATATGCAGAGTCAACAATTACAATTCTGGGATGTTCAAAATCGTATGCCATGACCGGCTGGAGAATTGGATTCTCAATTGCAAACGAAGAAGTCACAACCGCCATGGCAAATCTACAAGATCAAATCACTAGTAATGCCACATCAATATCACAATTTGCCGCCATTGCCGCTATGGAACTCGATCTCAGCGAAGTCGAGAAAATGAGAGCTACGTTTGAATCAAGAAGAAAACTTATTCTCGATGAACTCAATCAAATTCCAAACATTGCAACTGTCCCCCCTCAAGGTGCTTTCTACGTATTTGTCAATATCGAAAAACATCTTGGAGGCAAATTCAAATCAGATTGGGAATTAGCCGATGCACTTCTCGCCGAAGCCCACATCTCTACCGTCGCTGGATCAGCATTTGATGCCCCCGGGCACCTGCGGCTCAGCTATGCCTGCAGTCCCTCAGATATCAAAGAAGGCATCAGTCGGTTAAAATCATTCTTAGCAACGTCTGCCTCATGATTCCAAACTCTATTCCAATCTTCTCTGAAGAACTCTTTGACCGCGCAATGAGACATCGTTCCGCGGCTGAAAACTCAGTTGCAGATAGCTATGAAAGGCTAGAGTTCTATGGAGATGCTGTATTGGGGCTGATCGTCGCTCAATATCTTTATGAGCATCATCCAGATTGGGATCAAGGCATCATGTCTAAAGCCCGTTCATCCGTAGTCCAAGAAAACCCACTTGCCGAAACCGCAAAACGACTCAAACTTGATGAACTTCTCATTTTGGGGCCAGGAGAAGAGTCCACCGGCGGCCGCGACAGACCATCCATTCTCTGTGACATTTTTGAAGCGGTAATTGGTGCAATTTATATCGAATCAGGACTAGAAAAGGCGCGCTGGTTTGTTCTTGAACAACTCAGCCCCTACTTGCAACAGGTCAGCGCCGGCGATGTAAGTCCACATGATCATAAGTCGAGACTGCAAGAAGTTGCCCAAGCCATGTGGAGGCAAACGCCAACCTATAAAGTCGCTATTGAAAATGGACAGGCTCATGATCGCCGATTCACTGTTCAAGTTATTTTTGAAAACGAAATTATGGGAGAAGGATCAGGTCGTTCTAAAAAAGATGCGGAACAATCTGCCGCTAAAGATGCTCTAGAAGTAATAGAGCGAGCAAAAAGGTCAAGGAATCCAGAAATTGATTTCAACTGATTTGCCATGATGCCTGCGAAATGGTTAGCAGTTATACCGGTTTTAGAATGCTAACACTGCTAAGGACGTAGAATGGCACGACGCTTGCTCAACACACTCCTTGGTAATGGAATAGGACAAATACCAAGTTCCAATTCTAAAGCGGGTGAATGAATATTATGAATTTGAGATTGATGATTGCAATCAGTACGATACTTTTGGCTGGCCTTGCCGCGGCAAGAACAGAACCAAATTCGTTTCTGAACAAACCAGCATATAGCCAATCTGCCTTAATTAAGCAGGTTGAATCTGATGCGGTCGTTGCAAGTCGGTTTAGCCGACACTTCGGGATGACCAAAAGTGAAGTTATTAGCTATTTTAAAACCCTAAAACTTACAGAATTGCAAGAAGATGGAGTTTATTTGGTCTACAACGTTCCCGATACTGAAGAAGTCAGAGCAAGAGCAATTTTCTACAAAAAAGGAACAAAAGTTTGGATTGATCAAAACGGTGGTCTAGTTCTCAAAGCTTCTTGCGGAAACCCAATGGCTCGTGGCACAGACGTACAAACCGTTCCCGTAGAAGCTGAATTCAATGGAGAAACAAATCTAGTATCGCGAACAACGCCACTAGATATGCAAACCGACACAATTCTTGAGACCTCGGCAACACCGATGCCAATCAATGTGGAAACATCAGCTCTTGCCTATCCAATGGTTCCTCCTGCTGCAGTCCAAGGAATTGGCGGAGGCGGATTCAACCCTGCTTTCCTTCTGCCGCTTGCTGCAGTTCCGTTCATTGTTGATAAACCAAAGGAACCAGTTCCAGAACCAGCAACAATGGCTATCATGGCAGTTGGAGCTGGGTTACTCGCTCGAAAACGACGCAAAGCAAAACAAGCTTAATAAAATAAATTCACCCAAAAAATCTCCACTGAAAATCATTCAGTGGAGATTTTTGATTTCACAATACAGTGATTTCTGACGGAGGCTCTGAATTAAATGAATGATGCCCACCTTCTGTAAGCATTACTATATTCTCAATTCGCACACCAAATTCTCCAGGAATGTAGATTCCTGGCTCAATTGAAAACACATCTCCAACTTGCAACAACTCTTTCGAATCCGGCAATATGTACGGCTCTTCATGAACCTCACGCCCCAACCCATGCCCCGTGCGATGAACAAAAAACTCTCCAAAGCCACCTTTTTCGATAACATTCCTCGCCGCCGCATCAACTTCACCTGCAGTAACACCAGGACGAATCACATTTCTGGCAGCCATATGAGCTTGATAAACAAGCTGATAAACTTCTTGTACTCGTTCTGAAGGCCGGCCAAAACTGACTGTTCTGGTGATATCGCTTTTATATCCCCCAACATCACATCCAAAATCCAAGATAACAACATCTCCTTGTCGGATTTCTGTTTCATCTGTATGATGGTGGCATTCCGCCCCATTTGAGCCCGCTGCTACAATACAAAACACCGGTACGCCACCACGATCCGCCATCGCTCCCATCAGTAACATCTCAACGTCTGATTCCTTTAGTCCAGCCTTAAGTTGTGGCAAAACAGAATCAAAAGCATCACAAGCAATTCTTCCGGTCTGATTGAGCAAATCGATTTCAACGGAAGACTTCGTTCTCGATAGGCTCCCAAAAACTTTTCCGGCCGGAACAAACGGAATCGAAGTAAAACCATGCTGCAAAGTGCTCAAATGAATTCCAGGCATCAAATCGTCGAACCCAACAACGCCAGAAATATTGAGGCGATCAAAAACATCTCGCATGACAGGAACCGGATCAATTCCATCAAGCAAACCTACGTGGTCTTCAATGCCACTTCGCTTGGCCTGATTAACTGAAAGCGCTGGACAAACCAGGACGTATTCACCTTCTGCATTAACGACCAGTGCAGAAAACCTTTCCCCTGCTCCTTCATTAAAGCCCGTCAGATAATCAATCTGAATAGAAGAATGTGCAAGATATCCACCTAATCCTGCTTTTTCAATTGCTCTCCCTAGCCGTCGAGTCTGTTCAGTAGCACTCATGTCCTAGGTCAGTCTAGCACTACAACTCTTTGTTTTGAGGTACATTATCGGCTGGATTTGCCGGATCGTCTAAGGGTAGGACATCGGTTTTTGATGCCGTCAGTCTAGGTTCGAATCCTAGTCCGGCAGCCACTTTCTTAATTCCAAGAAAGTGGCTGCAATCCAATTTTTCAAGTTTAAGTTTAGAGTTGATTAAGTAGAATTTTTCTAAACTCCACTTCACTGCCCTCTGCTTGCAAAGCAATCTGGCCAGATCTTGCCGTACATCCGGTTCCCCGATTCACAAGATCTCCGTTTACCCATACGGTCACTCGATCTTGCCAGCATTCGATAATCATCGTATTCCAATCGCCAAGCGGTTTTTCAGAGCCATCCGTCAAATTCACAATTCTGCGACGTTTATCCCCATCGACCCCCCAACTACCCTCCGGCCCACGCCTAGCAACCATATTTGTCACCGAAATATCCTCTCCAATACACCAAAAATCACCCGCATCTCCACTCTGCATCTGAACTTCCATCGATTGTGGAAACATGTCATATAGCCTCCGGGGCTGACTTGCGTGAACCAAGACTCCACAGTTACCTGGCTTTGCTGAAAACCGATATTCAACCGTCAATCGATAGTCTTGATAACTCTTATCAGTAATCAAGTGACCTCCCGGAGAACCTAAACTCACAAGCAAACCATTGCGAACAATAAATGGCTTAGCTCCTGATGGATCCTTGTCAAGTGCCGGTACATCCATATGCCAGCCATTCAAATCCTTGCCATTAAACAAAGATGTCACTCCATCATTTCCGGAGTTCATAACGGCAAATGCCAAAAAGCTGCTAATCATGAAAGCAGAGTCTATCTAAATCCACTCAAGAATCTTACAAGTTTTTTCTGTACGTTCCACACCTGTGTTCACTGTCGATGTCGGCTCAAACAAGATAACCTCAACCAATTCATTCGCAACCGGCCGATGTTCAACTCCACGCGGAACCACAAAAAGCTCACCTTCTCTAATAATCTCCACCCGATCTCGAAATTCAATCGACAAAACCCCTTGATGGACTAAAAACATTTCATCTTCTTCCGCATGGCTGTGCCAATCAAATTCGCCTTTCAACTTTGCAAGTTTGATATGTTGACCATTCAACTCCGCAACTATTTTTGGCGTCCAAACCTCATCAAACAAAGCAAATTTTTTACCAATATTGACCTTCGTCATGGAATTTTGAGCCTACCAAACTCTTTTCCTAATAATTTATAAAACAACATGAGTATTTACTTGTATACAATGCGTATACTAGTAACAGAGAATTCAAATGTTTAAGTTTGCCGTCCTTCTCACTGTTATTTCTATCCTTTCAGTTCCCATGATTGCTGACGCCCAGCCACTTCCCCTCAAAACGAAAGGAAACCAAGTTCTAAATTCTAAAAACCAACCGGTGAGATTGACTGGCGTAAATACCGCCTGCATGGAGTGGGATTCGAAAGGCGAGGGCCGATTACTAAAAACAATTGATGTAGCCATAAAAGATTGGAATTGCAACATCATCCGATTACCACTCAGCCAAGACCGATGGTTTGGTAAAGCTCCCGAACAAAAAGATGGTGGTCACGGATACCGGCATCTCGTTCAGCAAGCGGTCGATAAATGTTCAAAAGCGAAAGTTTACATCATGCTTGACCTCCACTGGAATAACCTCGGCACATGGGGGCAAAACATCGGGCAGCACATCATGCCTGATATGCTCAGCTTAGATTTTTGGAAGAACTGTGCAGCAAGGTTTAAAAACAATCCAGCCGTTATTTTTGATCTCTATAATGAACCCCACGATACAACTTGGGATATCTGGCGAGATGGTGGATGGATCGATGAAAAGCAGCCCGTTGGTGCCCGACAAGGCCCCTTCATTCCCACCAAATATCAAACTCCCGGAATGCAAAAAATGCTGGACACCGTCAGAGCAACCGGAGCAAAAAACGTAGTAGTTGTTGGCGGCCTCGATTGGTCTTACGACCTTTCCGGGTTCTTAAATGGATATGCCCTAAAAGATCCTAAAGGAAACGGAATCATTTACGCTTGCCATGCCTACCCTTTCAAAGGCGATACCGTCGATCAATTCCTTATCAAGTTGGATAAAGCTCTTCCAAAAATCCCCGTCATCATCAGCGAATTTGGATCAGATCATGCCGATCATGATCCTGGCGATAAGCCCAACCCTTGGGTTCAAAGAATTGTGGCAGAATTTGAAAAACGCAAAGTCCATTTCACCGCGTGGGATCTCCACCCTGCAGCCGGACCCTGCCTCATTAAAGATTGGAACTACACACCAACAAAACACTTTGGCGAAATTGTTCTCAAAGCTCTAAAATCTCACAGGAAATCATGAAGTTTCAAAGACTATATTAATACAGGGTTAATGGAGACCCAAAACCTAGTAAATTTACAAGACAATTATCCGATATAATTACTAATGAAGCTCTTGTGGGTTCGAATGCGAACTCAATTCTTCGTTTGGAGAGAATATTTATGCGCAATTCAATAAAATTCGTAGCCTTGGCATTAGCTGCTCTTACGCCGCTGGTAAGCCAAGCCCTAACGGTCAACCTTTTCATTAACAACCCAAACCCAGTTATTACCCGCAACATCGGTTCAGGTGCCTCCTATGATTTTACTGGCACTCTCACCGTAACCGGTGCTTCCACAGGCGCATCTGCATCTTTAGATTTTGCATACTTGTTTGGTAACAATACTGATTTCCTCAACGCAAACTTTCACAGTGATTTTTTGACCGGATACAGTGCCATTGTTAACACCAATGGTGGAACTTACACCGGAAATCTATTCACCGTTACGGTGGATGCCAGCGATCCTGATGGAGTTTACGATCATACTGTAAACACCCTCAATGCTCCTCAACTCACAGTGACCTATACCGATTCTGTCGGACGAAGTGCAACCGGATCTGGTAGTTACCAAGCTACCGTGGAATCTGTTCCTGAACCAGCCACGATGGCAATTTTGGGTGGCTCACTTGCGATTGCCGCACTACGAAGACGCAAAGCTAAAAAGTAATTTTAAAAAAATCTCTTCATTACAGAATCCAGGTTCAATCCGAACCTGGATTCTTTTTTGTCATGCTGGCCCAAACCAAGTCTCAACAAACCTGCCAAAATTCAACTCGGACAAAACAATGCTCAGAGCCGGAAACGTAGGATTACCAAATGTCGGAAAGTCGACACTTTTCAATGCCGTAGTTGCTAACGCCCAAGCCCAGGCTGCAAACTTTCCGTTTTGTACCATTGAACCAAATGTAGGAATGGTCAGCGTGCCCGACCCACGGCTCGATAAACTCGCAGAAATCGGCGGTTCCGAGAACATTATTCCTGCGCGAATCGAGTTTGTTGATATTGCCGGCCTTGTTAAAGGTGCAAGCAAGGGTGAGGGTCTCGGCAACCAGTTTTTGGCTAATATCCGAGAAGTAGACGCCATCGTCCACGTAGTACGATGCTTTGACAATGATGACATCACCCACGTTCACGAAACCGTTGATCCAATTCGAGACATTGAAATCATTAACCTTGAACTTATTTTTGCCGACCTTGCTCAAGCTGAAAAAAGAATTGAACGAGCAAGAAAAGATTCGAGAACAAACAAAGAAGCCAAGTATGAAGTCGAAGCCTTGGAAAAAATCATCCCGGTACTCAATGAGGGGTTACCCGCTCGTAAAGTTGAGCTGAATGAAGAGGAAGAAAAGGCCATCAAACACCTTGGTTTATTAACCAGAAAGCCAATCATTTATGCAATGAACGTTGGCGAAAATGATATTGCCGACGGCAATGAATACACCAAAAAGGTAGTTGAATTAGCCAAAACAGAGGGCGCAAAAGCGGTTATGATTTCCGCACAAGTCGAAGCCGAATTGATTGAATTACCAGAAGAAGATCGAAATGAGTTTCTTGAAAGCTTAGGTGCAAAAGAGGGCGGTCTACAATCTCTCATTCGTGCGACTTACGATATCCTTGGCCTCCAAACTTACTTCACAGTCGGTCCAAAAGAAGCAAGAGCCTGGACAATTACAAAAGGAATGAAGGCCCCAGAAGCCGCCGGAGTCATTCACACCGACTTTACAAAAGGCTTTATACGAGCAGAAACCGTCGCCTTTAAAGATCTTGTTGAAACTGGTTCTATGGCCGCCGCTAAAGACAAAGGAAAAGTTCGTTCCGAAGGCAAAGAATATGTCGTTCAAGAAGGCGATGTCATGCTGTTTAGATTCAATGTTTAACTCATATTGAACTTAAGCAAAATCAATTTTGCCGCTCATTTCGTCTTGAGTTTATCCTAGAATGAGCCTCACTGCATCCCAAGAATATCATTCCAAACTTGATCACCAACTTGCCATGGTTGGCAAGACAATTCGTATTCTCACCACCCTAACGGCAAGTTCAGATGTACAAGAAGACTTCCTCAATAATTGGAGAAATGGCACTCCTAAGCTGCCAGAACTAAAAACTCAAGTTCCAACATACAGTCAAGAAATTGAAGCCCTTTCCAACATTATTTTCAAGTGCGATCGTAGCGACCCTATTGGTAACTATGTAGCCGAAACTGCCGAAAGCTACTTAGCTGCTGTCAACCTCATTTCTACTGCTGGAACTAGCGATTTCCTTCACTTTACATTTCAACTCTATGGCCATCCCCAAGACCCCTTTCCAAATCAGTCCATTTCTATTCGACAAGCCGCTGACAAGTTTTTAGATGTTATTGAGCCCTACATGCTGGCTGCTCAACATACAAGTCCAGAACAACTCATGACGTCGTTCGAGTTTGCAGAAATCATTCAAAAAGTCGCCGATCGTAAATTCCCAGATCATAAAGTTGAAATTGTTATTGATCCCAATCTTTCTTCTCGTGCCGCCGCCGGAGCAACACGTGTTCGAATCAGAGAGCAATCCATGTTCACGCGTCATGATATTGGCCAGCTCGTGAATCATGAGCTATTTGTCCATACTCTCACCAGTATCAATGGAAGAAATCAACCGCACTTTCCCTCCCTTGGCACCGGATCCCCTCGAACAGTTCAAACTCAAGAAGGAATTGCTGTTTTTGCAGAAATTGCAACAAACACAATGGATACGATGCGTTTGCGAAGAATTGCTCTTCGCGTCATTGCAATAAACATGGCTATTGAAGGCGCAAATTTCTTAGAAGTTTTCCAATTCTTTATCAACTCTGGCTACGATGAAGCAGAGTCAAGCCACTCAACCTTTAGGGTGTTTCGTGGCGGTGATCCAAATGGTTCAATCTGCTTCACAAAAGATATCGTGTACTTAGGAGGACTAATCACTCTCCAAGAATTCTTACAATCAACCGTTAAAGAAGCAAAACATGAAAATGTTGAATTATTGTTTGCCGGAAGGCTGACAATCGCCGATACTTTAAACCTTGTAGAAGCTTACAAATCAGGCGCAATTCTTCCTCCTATAAGCCTCCCTGATTGGGCCGATGACTTTTCAACTTTAGCTCCCAGTTTTATCCTTCGATTACCTTTCATAAACTCAAATACAGACTAAGCTGTTTAGCGTTGCTATCCCGATTCAAATTTGAACCTGCGGGTACCCTTTGTAACTTCTATGGGTCTTCTAAAAGTAACTCCACTCGGCGGCGCCGGAGAAATCGGCAAAAACTGCACCGTCGTAGAACAAGGTGATGACCTCATTATTGTAGATTGCGGTATCTCATTCCCCCACGAAGAACACCACGGTGTAGATATTGTCATTCCCGACTTCACATACATCATCGAAAATAAAGATAGGCTCAAAGGCATCTTCATAACGCACGCCCACGAAGATCATATTGGTGCACTTGCTTACCTCCTCCCCGAAGTAGATTGTCCAATCTTTGCGAGCCCACTAGCCGAAGCATTTATTCGAACCAGACTTGAAGAGCGAGCCAGAATTCGAAATCCAAGAATCGCCCCTCTACCAGAAGGAAGAATGATTGAAGTCGGTTCTTTCAAAGTAGAAGGCATCCGAGTAACCCACTCAATTCCTGAAACAATGGCGATCGCAATCCACACCGACCACGGTGCCATTCTCTTTACCGCCGATTTTAAGTTTGATAGTAATCCAGTCGACAATAAAATGTCAGATCTGAAAAGGCTTTCAGAATTGGGTGAAGAAGGCGTGCTCCTCCTTTTGTCAGATTCCACAAACGTAGACCGAGAAGGGTGGTCTGTAAGCGAAGGCTCAATCAAACAAGGACTTCACCAAGTCATGGTTGATGCCCCTGGTCGAGTATTTGTAACAATGTTCAGTTCTAATATTCACCGAATGCAACAAATCTGCGACGCATCAAAGGAACTTGGAAGAAAAATCTGCATTGCTGGCCGACGAATGGAACAAACATTTCAAATGTGCCGAAGATTGGGCTATCTCAAAGTAAATGATGAGCAAATCATCCCCACCGAGGAACTCAATCGCTACAAGCATGAAGAATTAACAATCATCGTTACCGGAAGCCAAGGCGAATCTCGCGCCGCCCTCTCCCAAATGTCCCGCGCCGAATATTCTCGAATCAAAATTATTCCCGGAGATCTGATTGTTTACTCTGCCCGTCCAATCCCCGGAAACGAAGGGGGAATCTGGAGAACGGTTAACCGATTGGTCAAATTAGGAGCACACGTTCATATCGACGACAAGAGCCCAGTTCACGCTTCCGGCCACGGAAGCAAAGAAGAGATCCGGCTGATGTATCGGTTAACTAAACCATTTTATGTCGCTCCAGTACACGGAGAACCTCGACACCAACAGCTCTTTTTAGACTTACTAGACGATTGCAATCATCCCGCTCACCGAAGATTCGTGCTCTCAAACGGAGATCAACTTTGCATGGATGCAGAACGAGCATGGATTTCCGAACCGGTCCAACACGGCAATATCTACTTAGATCAGAATGGAAACCATAAGGTTACCGAAGATATTATCCGCCAAAGAACCGGTCTGGCAACTGATGGCGTTTTTGTTCTGTCTCTTCTCGTGGATTCTAAAAATGGATCTCTTGCTGGAAAACCAACAGTCAAAACTCATGGATTTATCGCATCTAGTCACGAGCTAGAAGAAATTGTCGATAACATCTGCAGTGAAATTAGCAAAATGAAACCATCCGAAATAAAAGATGCAAAAGTCTTCCAAGCCACGCTAGAAGATTTCACTCGCCGCATCATTTGGAGAAGAGTCAAACAGTCACCAGTTGTGATATCCAACATTTCGCCAGCGTAGAAAAATTTCATGAATCTTCAAATTGATGGCAAAGTTGCTTATGTTGCCGCTGCAACGCAAGGTATTGGGTTAGCAACGGCTATTGCGCTTGCCCAAAATGGTTGCAAAGTCGTCATTTGTGGTAGGTCAGAATCAAAATTTCCCGAAGCAATCGATGCAATAAAAAGTGCTGTGCCAGATGCAATCGCAGATGGCTTCATATGTGATGTCTCAATGCCAGAAAGCATAGAAAACTGGTTCAATCATGCCACTGAAAAAGTCGGCGCACCAGATATTCTCGTGACAAATACCGGAGGGCCACCTGCTGGTTCATGGCAAGCCATGTCCGATGAGCAATGGCAGTCCGGAGTCGATTCCACTCTTATGAATGTCATCCGTATGGTCAGACTAGCAACTCCAAGTATGAAGGCCAACAAATGGGGACGAATCATCCATATCACATCCCTTGTCGCAAAAGAACCAAACCTCATCCTCCCAATTTCTTCCACTCTGCGTGCCGGATTGATGGCTCTCACCCGACTTCAATCCACCGAACTCGCACCCTATCAAATAACGGTTAACGGAATTCTTCCCGGGCATACTCTTACCGATCGACAACTTCACTTAGCAGATTTCGAAGCCGAGAAGTCAAACACAACAAGAGAAGAGGCCCTAGCCAACCGAAGCAGAAAAATCCCCCTCGGTTACATCGCCCAACCGGAAGATATTGCAAACCCGATTGCATTTTTAGCCAGCCACCAAGCCCGATACATTACGGGAACAAACCTACTGGTCGATGGCGGAGTCACCCAAACACTAGGCTAGTTTTTCATTCCCAAAAGTGGTTTCAAATACTCTCCTGTAAAACTTCCCTTCACACTCGCCACATATTCCGGAGTTCCCATTGCCACCACGGTACCGCCACCGCTACCGCCTTCTGGTCCCATATCAATAATCCAGTCTGCTGTCTTCAGCACATCTAAATTATGCTCAATTACTAATACCGAATTTCCCTGATCAACCAATTGGTGTAACACCGAAAGTAACAGCTTAACATCTGCAAAATGCAAACCAGTTGTAGGTTCATCTAAAATATAAAGTGTTCTGCCAGTAGATCGCTTTGAAAGTTCGGTTGCAAGTTTAACTCGCTGAGCTTCTCCGCCAGAAAGTGTAGTGGCAGGTTGCCCCATGCGAATATAACCTAATCCAACTTGCCCTAGAGTTTCTAACTTACGATAAATCTTCGGAATCGGCTTAAAAAACTCACAAGCCTCTTCAATCGTCATACCTAAAATCTCACTGATATTCTTGCCCTTATACTTCACTTCCAACGTCTCACGATTGTAACGCTTCCCTTTGCAAGTCTCGCACGGCACATAAACATCCGGAAGAAAGTGCATTTCAATCTTTATAATGCCGTCCCCCCGGCAAGTCTCACATCTTCCGCCTTTCACATTAAAGCTAAATCGACCCTGTTTGTATCCCCGCATTTTCGAATCTTGAGTCTTACTAAAAAGATCACGAATCATGTCAAATGTGCCAGTGTATGTCGCCGGATTCGATCGCGGAGTACGGCCAATTGGACTCTGATCAATATCAATCACTTTATCAATCAGGTCAAATCCTTCCAAAGAGTCGTGGGCTTCCCATGCCCCCCGCGTCCCATGAAGCTCATACATTAGTCGCGGAAAAAGTGTCTCCTGAATCAAGGTCGATTTACCGCTTCCACTCACCCCCGAAACACACGTAAACAACCCTAAAGGAATCGCAACATCCACCCCTTGCAAATTATGCCCGGATGCACCTCTAAGCGTTAACCAAGACATTAAAAAGAAAACTCTCTCCCTAAAAAATTGATCAAAACAAGGAATCGAAATACCATAAGACGTGGACGAAAGTATACTTCTTTGAATTCCGCTAAATTCAAGTATCTAAATAAAAATTGCCCCATTCCATGGAACAGGGCAATTCAATTTGCTACGGAAACTAAGCCGACTTGCGTCGCCGTCGAGCAATCATTGCTCCAACGCCCGCCAACACCAGCATCGAAGCCGGTTCTGGCACCGCATCAACTGAGAAATTATCAAAGTTCGCTGTCTGTCCAGCTGAAGTCAAACCAGATCCCATAATAATGGAGTCGGCCGTCCAGGTTGCTCCGCCTCGAGTCAACGCACTCGATAAACCAGCAACTCCATCAACATAAACCTGCACACCAGATTGCGCCACTTCAATTTCAAACTTCGTCCAGTTTGTTGTTCGGTTTGCCGCTTGGTTAAGTTGGAACCAACCAGCGTTTGCATATCCACCAAATGCTAATCGAGCTTGCCACTTTCCAGTATTTGAACCGGCCGTTACAGCGCCCGCACCATCAATGATGTTTGTAGCTCCGTTATATGCACCTACTGCAATTAACTGATCTAATGCTCCAGTATTATAAGCTTCCCCGGCATAAGATCGAATCTCAGCATAATGACGATTTCCTGCATTGGCTGCATTCAACTTCATCCAAAAGCTCAATTTAAAGGTTTGCGCCGCGTCAATCGCTCCAGTATTAGCAAAATAACGGTTTAACGCAGTTCCTCCATCAATGTTTGTACCTGGCGAAAGTGCCGAAAAAGCACCACTTTGAAATTGAGTGGAATCAATGGTTTGAACTTCAGACTCAGCGCTTGTTAATCCCGTCCATTCTGAGAAATCTTGGGTTTCAAATCCAGATGTCCAGATTGCACCAAAACTACTCCCCGCCAATAAAAATGTTCCTAGAATTAAACAAGACCGCATAAAAAAATAATCTCCAATTAGACATGAGCAGAAAGCAAATGCCAAGCACTAGTATACGGAAAATGTTGCTTTATCAAATACATCTACTGGCAAGACAGGTATTTTTACGAGTGAAAATTTAAAAATCTAACCAATCGGACACGCGCTCCGCGGCTCTCTCCGCTGAGTAGGAACTTCAATTTTATCCTTACCCGTCAAAAATCTTGCAGTTGGCGAATCTCGCTTGATAAAACTCTTCCAAGAACCTTCATTAACAATTTCTCCCCCATGCTCTCCCGCAGCCGGACCAATATCAATCAACCAGTCCGCTGCCCGCATCGTATCCTCATCATGTTCAACAACAATTACAGTATTTCCCAAATCCCGCAATCGAATCAAAGTCTCAATCAGCTTATGATTATCACGTTGATGTAGCCCAATCGAAGGCTCATCTAGCACATACAAACAACCCATCAAGCCACTCCCAATCTGAGTTGCCAGCCTAATTCGCTGTGCCTCTCCACCCGCAAGTGTGTTTGCCGTCCGATCCAAGTTTAAATATGAAAGCCCAACATCATTCAAAAACTTCAAACGCTCCCGAATCTCTTTAACTGCTGCTTCCCCAATGATTTTTTGCCGCTCCGAAAGTTGAGAAGCTAGCTCTTCAAAAAACTTGAATGCATCGCCAACCGAAAGCTCTGTAATATCCGAAATCGACCGGTCGGCTATTTTCACGCACAAACTCTCTGCCTTTAACTTCTTACCGCCACATGCAGGGCATGCCGCTGTCCTCTGATACTGATTCAAATCCTGCCTAATCCATTCGGATTCCGTACTTTCATACTTCTTCTTTAGAACATTAAGTACGCCATCCCACTTGGATTGAAAGGTTCCTTTCCGATTTCCCATAACTCATCTTTACAGAAACCGTCTCCTTTAAGCCATATAAAATCGCATGCATCGCCTCTTCGTCAAGTTCGCCAACAGGACGTGATGCATCAAATCCAATGGCTCTCCCTACGCCATCCAAAACCTGGGGCCACCACTCCTTCACTTCCCCACTCTTATAAACAAATGGAAGAATTGCGCCATCTCGCAAAGGTTGAGTCTTATCCGGAATAACTAAATCAACATCAAATTCAGTTTTGGTGCCTAAACCGGTGCACTCTCCACATGCACCAAATGGTGAGTTAAACGAAAACATTCTGGGTTCTAGCTCCGGCATTGTGAAGCCACTTTCCGGACAAGAATAATGCTCGCTATACAATTCATCATGCCAAACATCCTTCTCTTCAGCAACCTGTGAGCTCAAACAGACCAAGCCTTTCCCAAGCTTCAATGCTGTTTCAATTGAATCCGATAACCTTCGATCCAAACCCTCTTTTATAACCAAACGGTCAACAACAACTTCAATGGTATGCCGTTTCTGACGATCAAGCTCAATGTCATCCGTAACTTCAAACATTTCGCCATCAACGCGCACCCTTACATATCCAGCTTGCTGAATTTCCTTGATTTCTTTTTGGTAGGTTCCCTTACGACCTCGCACAATTGGCGCAAGAATCTGCAGTCGAGACCCTTCACTCAATGCCATCGCCGCATCAACAATCTGATCCGTCGTGTTTCGCAAAATTGGCTTCCCTGTTGCTGGAGAAAAAGGCACACCAACTCTTGCAAAAAGAATTCGCAAGTAATCATAAACTTCAGTGACAGTCCCAACTGTAGATCGAGGATTGCGGCTCGAACTTTTTTGATCAATTGAAATGGCCGGGCTGAGCCCTTCAACCGCTTCAACATCCGGTTTGTCCATTTGGCCCAAAAACTGCCGAGCATATGAACTTAAACTTTCTACATACCGCCGTTGCCCCTCGGCGTATATTGTGTCAAAAGCCAGAGAACTCTTTCCACTTCCACTCAGACCCGTAATCACGACTAACTTATCACGAGGAATCTCAACCGTTATATTCTTGAGGTTGTTTTCATTTGCTCCAATCACCTTAATAACATCGTGATTCATCAACGATATATTACTCTAGATGAGTAGACATAGGTCAACCAAACATCAGACTTACTCCTCAGACAAAAAAGAGTCCGGACTTCAAAAAAGTCCAGACTCTATTCCACAACAAAATCGTTACCAAGCCATAACGGTCTTCGGCTCATCGCCATCTTTCAAAACCGCAACGCCAACTCGGACAGATTTAACCTTCACTCCGCCTTCTAGTACGTCTCCAGCCTGAGCGTAAACCGTCTTTCCGTCCCGCTCAAACACTCCAGTCCCACCACCTTCGGCCTCTACTGATCCACAGAACCGCCAACCAGCAAAAGGTAACGGAGGCTCAACTGGCCCTGTTGGAACTGCAGACGCTTCCGAAGCGACCGAAGAATTAAGATCAGTATCCACGTAATACATCATGATTCCAGATGGCTCATCAAGATTTCTAAACGCAAACTTCCCTTCCATTGTCACCGGTCGACCAACCTCAAAGGCTTTATCAACTCCAGGAAATCTAAAAACAAAAATTGGAGCTTTCTTATCACCACTCGGAGATCCAACCGCCACAAGGGTATTTCCCGCATCGACATTGTAATGCAACACGATGCCTTGTGCTCTCACGAGAGTGCCGGCCAAATTCTTTTCTGCGCCTTTATCCGATGCAAATTTTTGCAAGAACTCAGCGGCACTCAAAACCGTTGTGTTTAATCCTCGCTGCTCACTCGGCTTCTGCTCAGAATCTTCTAAAAGTTGATTGTTCTCTTTGACCCTGGCATTTGCTTTTGCAGAAACGCCTTTCGCTTTATCCGCTGCCCCTAAAACGTTTGCTCCCGCCCGACTTCCCAAATCCCCAGCGATCCCTGTGGCCGTTGCTTGTCCAGCCAAAGATTGCGGGCTACCACCAAAAGCGGGACCCATCAAAGAACCCAGAACTACAAATGATCCAAGCCCAACTAAACCAGCCTTATGCCACGACATACCATAAACATTCCAGAATTCAGCGAAAGGATCCCCCGCAAACAGAACAGGTTTTAACCTTCTTTGTCTTCGTACTGACTCTTCAAAGATGCCACAATTCCAGGATCACTCAAAGTCGTCACATCGCCTAATGCCCGACCTTCTGCAACATCCCTCAACAATCGACGCATTATCTTTCCGGATCGAGTCTTTGGCAATTCGGCAGTAAAGAAAAGATCATCAGGTTTCGCAATCGCCCCAATCTTCTTCCCTACGTGGTCTCGCAATTCGGCTCTAAGCTCCGGAGATTCTGATACGCCCCCGCGAAGAATAACGAACGCCGCTATGCCTTGCCCCTTCACTTCATGAGCCTTACCAATAACTGCTGCTTCTGCTACAGATGGATGATCAACTAAAGCACTCTCAACTTCCATCGTCGAAATGTTATGCCCACTAACCAGCATGATGTCATCAACTCGGCCCAAAAGCCAAAAATAGCCGTCTTCATCCATCTTGGCCCCATCCCCCGCAAAGTAAGCATCCTTAAACTTGCTCCAATACGTTTTCTCATATCTCTCCATATCCCCCCAAATCCCTCTCAACATCGAGGGCCAAGGACGAGTCAGAACAAGGAAACCACCAACTGGCAAGCTATGATTTTTCACAAGATCATTGCCATCTTCATCATAAATCGTCGCATGAATTCCCGGTAATGCATTCGTTGCACTTCCCGGCTTTGTCTCTGTTAAGCCACTTAACGGAGAAATCATAATCGACCCCGTTTCAGTCTGCCACCAAGTGTCAACAATCGGGCATCGACCCCCACCAATCACCTTGTGGTACCACATCCAGGCTTCCGGATTGATCGGCTCACCAACTGAACCAAGTAACCGAATTGAGCTCAAATCGCATCGATTAGGATACTCCTCACCCCATTTCATAAAGGCTCGAATTGCAGTTGGCGCAGTATAAACGATAGACACCTTATGGCGTTCAACAATTCGCCAAAATCGATCTTTGTCCGGAGTATCTGGCGCTCCCTCATATAACACTTGAGTGACCTGATTCGCCATCGGCCCGTAAACAACATAACTGTGACCTGTCACCCACCCACAGTCCGCTGTACACCAATACACATCAGAATCCTTCAAATCAAAAACGATATTCGAAGTGGTGTACGCCCCGGTCAAGTATCCGCCGGTGGTATGCATAATCCCCTTTGGCTTACCTGTTGAACCACTTGTATAGAGAATATAGAGCAAGTCTTCACTGTCCATATGTTCGCAAGGACATTCTTCTGATTGCTCAGAAATCAAGTCGTGCCACCAGACATCTCGACCCTCTACCCATTCGCCTTCATCATATGCCGGAGTTGTCACGCCATTTGTAAGTGTTCCCGGTGTTCCAACTCTTTGATAAACCAACACGTTCTTCAATGAAGGACATCCGGCCGATAACCCTTCGTCGACAATTTGCTTTAAAGGAACAATTCCACCTCGTCTCCAGGCTCCATCCGCAGTAATAACAACTTTTGCTTCGGCATCGTTAATTCGCTCCGTTAAACTCGATGCGCTAAATCCACCAAATACAACCGAATGTACAGCTCCAATTCGCGCACAAGCCAACATGCTCAAACATAATTCCGGCCCCTGACCCATGTATATGCAAACGCGATCACCCTTAACAACACCGAGAGCTTTTAACCCATTGGCAAGCTTTTGAACTTCCTTTAAAACATCAGAGTAAGTAAAAATCCGAATGTCACCAGGCTCACCTTCCGCTAACCAGGCTGTTTTTTCGCCTCGGCCTGCAAGCACATGTCTATCAACGCAGTTATAGCAAGCATTAATTTTTCCGCCTAAAAACCACTTAGCATATGGCTGATTCCACTCCAAAACGGTATGCCACTTTTCAAACCAATCTAAATTTTCAGCCCAGTCACTCCACCAGCCTTGCCAGTCAGCATTCGCTTTTTCATATACCGCAGGATCATTAACATTTGCCTTGCTTCGGAACATTTCAGTTGGTGCAAATTTGCGGTCTTCGTTTAGCAAGGTATCAATAGTTTCTGACAAATCATTTTCTCCAAATCAAAATGTGGGCAAACTCGTTTTACCTAATCTCGGGCTAAGCTATCATCTAACAAGATGCCTTTCCGAGCAAGTAAATGCATTGGTTTGACAACTCCAAACCCAAACGATGCCGCAAAGTATTACCAAGAAATCTTCAAAATGAAGGTTGTTGGATATGAAGACGGAATCCACATCAATGGTGGTGGATTACATTTTTTCATCGATCCAGGTAAAGAAAAAACTCCAATCATCGAACTCATACATGAAAATAACGATGAAGCAAGAAAAACTTTACGAAGATTTGGCTTCGATGAAATCAGTTGGAATTATCCAGACTCTCCAAACCTCGTAGTCGACCCTTTTGGCATAACGTGGAACGTATTCATTGAAGAAGATTCCGAACCTTCAATTGCATTTGGCGGATGCCAAAAACCAATTCTCTCTAAAATCGGAATTCAAACTCCGCATCCAGAAAAAGCTGCTCGATACTACGCAGAACTTCTCAGTACCACCGCCAGTCAAGTACACAATAGCTGGATCGTAGACTGCCTCGAAATCAGATTCAAGTTCACAAACAATCTGCCAATTGGTCCAACTTTCTATCTCGATTCTGGTTTCGATTTAACAAAAGTTGATCCCGGCGCAAATGCTGAAGATGCCACGGCCATAGACCAGTTCGGAGTACGATGGAAACTTGGACCGGCCCAACTCTCAGACTCGGCTGTCATCCAAACTATGGACTAGCATGATTCTACAGGTGCCCTGGAACCAATTCTTCGACGAAGTCAAGGCTAAAGTCGGACCATCGGCCAAAATCTATTTGGTTTACAAAGATGGACAAACTATTGCTACTGCGTCCGAACCACGCCTATCTTTCGTAATCCGAAGTCGCACTTCAAAATCAAACGCTGATATCCTCAGCGAAATCACTCAAGCAAACCTCACCACTGCCACCGGAGAGTGGATGACAAACGGAGATAGCACAGAGTCTTCAGAAGTGTGCCTCGCTGCCGTCGCTTATGTCAGCAAAGATGAAACTCCCGGACTATGGGTCGAGGCATTTCCATTTACGCCTGATGTATCGGATGTTCTGAGAAGAATGATTGCCGAATTTGAATCCGAAGGTGCTCTCAGAAATATCACATCTGAAGAGTTTCGAGCTATGGCAAAACCAAATGTTGTCATTCTCACTCAGCCTGAAATCAAAGCCCTTGTCGAACACTTTAACCGAGAAGCAAATGATCAAATGACAACAGAAGATTTAATAATCGAAGAAACCCAGCCTCAGCCTGAACAAGAGTAGAAACTAATCTCGATCAAAGTACTTATCAACCGGGCTAAGGTTGCTATAAAACTGCCCCATTTTCTGCCGTTTAGAATGCCCGTCTGCCCAAAAAACCGTCACTCCCAAGGCATAAGTAGGATCAGGGCGACCCCAACAATCTGAATCCGGTCGAGAAGGAGGTAGGAGATGCTTACCGTCGTCTCCACACCAACTGTTCTCAATACTCGCCTTTGCAGAAGTCAAAACCACGGTATCGGCTGGCTCCCCCAAACTCGTCTGCGAAAAAGCCGTGTGACCATCGAAGTTGCTAAAATCTTGAGCAATCGTTGTCAGATACAACTCGTTGTATCCAAAATGACTTGTTGCCGCCCCAGTTGTATCAATCGTTGAAACATTTGAACCAGGACAAAGCCAAATCTGTTTATTTTTAACATAGGGGTCTACAAGATCTAACCAAAGCACAAAGCTCGTATCTGTAGCGTAGGCTGCAAGCGGAAAATAGTCGTCATAATCAGAGCCATACATGACAGTCGCAAGACCCAAATTGCGCTGATTACTCATACATGCAGTGGCCTTGGCTGCCCCTTTTGCCTGACTAAAAACGGGAAAGAGGATCGCTGCCAGGATCGCAATAATGGCAATAACAACTAACAGCTCAATAAGCGTAAATGCTTTCCGCGTCAACATGTCAACTTCATTTTGCCATAAGTGACGAAATCAATAAAGACCAACAAAAATTCCCCGCAGAACAATCTGCGGGGAATCAAAGCCTTGATTTAACTATTCTTAGTATGCAGCTTCAGGTACGTAAAAGTCCTTTGCATTATCAGGATTTATAATTTCGATTGGCAAAAGCAAATCAATTTGTTCTGTCCCAGATTTCTTACCAGCTTTCAAGTCAGCGATACACCGCTCAATAGCTTCAGCAATCATTTTTGGTGGATAAGTTACGGTAACCGGATACATCGGATCATTGTCCATGACCTTTTTAATGACGTCTTTCATTCCGCCACCACCTACCATCCAAACGTTCGTCCTTCCGGCCTCTTTAAGGGCTTGCTCCGCACCAAGAGACATATCATCGTCGCTTGACCAAATCGCATCTATATTCGGATACTTCGTCAAAAGTGTCTGCGTAACTTTATATGCCTTTTCCTTGTTCCAGTCTGCCGGCTCGCTCGCAAGAATTTTGATTCCTGGGAATTTATCCGCCATAACTTTGTTAAAGGCTTCCACCCGTGCCGTATTGACGTCGTTCGTCATCCCTTGCAAAACAATGATGTTGCCTTTATTGGCAAGTTTTTCACCCATCCAATTTGCCGCAACGGTTCCAAATTCAGAATTATCGCCTCTTACCCAAACATCCGCAATCGGTTCCGTTAAACCTCTGTCAACTGAAACGATATAAACCCCATCCGCCTTCACTTTCTTCACAGCAGGAGTAACCGGGCCAGGCTCAAAAGAAAGGACAACTAAGCCATCCAAGCCTTTAACCATCATTGTTTCAACTGCACTAGCTTGAGATGCGCCATCAGTGGAAGTCTGAATGGTGAAGTCCACATCGGGATACTTCTTCTTCATTTCTTCTGACCACCAGACAATTCCCGCCGTCCAGCCATGGGTTCCGGCTGGAATACTCACCCCAACACGCAACTTTTCACCAGCGGCTGGAGCCCCTTTGGCTCCATCAGTCGAAGTGGCACTGTCACCAGCGCCGCCTGAGCATCCGACTAAAGCGAGGCCAATTACAGCCAACGCTCCCATAAACAGATTCCGAACCTTCATGTCAAAAAGAGTTTAACACGCTCCGAGACAAAATCAACAGAATTATATTGTTTTCTTACTGCGTTGAATCAAAACTGCCAACAAAATAATGATCCCTTTAACGGCCCCTTGCCAATGTGAAGAAACTTGAAACGCTGTCAGCATCATATAGATCAAACCCAAAATCAAAACGCCAACAAATGTTCCCCAAATTCGACCCTTTCCACCAGTCAAAGCTGTCCCCCCAATGACAACTGCCGCAATCGCATCAAGTTCGTAAAGGATCCCCGCCGAAGAACTTGGCACAGAATTCAATCGAGCCGAGTTAGCAATCGCCGCCAGACCAACGCAACCGCCCAAAATCAAGTAAGTCGAAAACTTAACCCAAGCAACCGGCACTGCAGAATAATGAGCAGCTCGCTCGTTACTGCCGACGGCAACAATTTGACGACCAAGTTTAGTCTTGTTCAAGACCAATCCTAAAATCAAAGCCAGTAAGATAAACAAAATACTGGGCCATTCAAAATTCAATGGTACGCCCATTCGATTCGTCAACATTGGTAAAGGAATTCCGCCAGAAGCCAAAGCCGGATAAAGCTCCTTGCTCGTGCCGTTAATGGTTCCCCCTTCCGCAATAACCGTCGCCAAGCTACGAAATGCCCCGAGTCCAATCAATGTCGCTACAAATGGAGCAATGCGCGCCCAGCTCACCATTATTCCTGTGACGGCTCCCATAATCAGGCCAACAACCAAGTTGATTGCAACGGCTACTAAAACGGCCGTACCTTCCGGCATTCCGCTGGCAATAAACTGATTGCTGAAAAATAATGCGGAAGTCGCACAAAGCGCCAATAAACTTCCAACTCCAAGATCAATGCCCCCAGCAATAATCACCAGGGTCATTCCTAAAGCAATAATCCCCCAATCCGCATTTTGCGAAAACAGATTCCGCCAAGATTCCGGTTTCAAAAACACTTCCGGAACAAAAACAATGCCCAATACCATCAGCGCAACAAATGCAACCAAAACGCCCCAGTCTCTAAAGAATGCTCCTAACTTCATGCTGATACCTGCCCCTCAACTCCCGCTGCCAACTCCATAATCCTCTGTTCTGTCATCTCATCCCCCCTCACTTCCCCCATCAATACCCCAGATCGCATGACTAAAATGCGATGACAAATTCCAATTAACTCTGGCATCTCACTACTCACTACCAAAACCGCTTTGCCTTCACTAGCCAGTTTTTGAATTAAAACGTAGATCTCGGCCTTAGAACCCACATCGATACCCCGAGTTGGTTCATCGAGCAAAACAACCTGTGGACCCGACTCTAACCATTTAGCAATGACAACTTTTTGTTGATTGCCGCCGCTCAAAGAACCAGCCCTCACATCCACACTTGGAGTCTTAATTCCGAGCGATTCCTTCCAAGCCAATGAAGACTTCCTGACACTCGAATCGTTCATGAAAAGCCCTGAAAACTTATCTAAATTGGGAAGAGCTATGTTGTTTTCAATCGACAAATCCAAGTGAACTCCTAACGCTTTTCTGTCTTCACTCAAATAGGCAATTCCCGACTTTTTTCCATCAAGAGGCGATCGCATGGCAACGCGTTGCCCGGAAATCAAAACATCACCATCACTGCGCGAACGGATTCCTGCAATAGCTTCGCAAACCTCCGTCCGCCCCGCTCCTACTAACCCTCCTAACCCAACAATTTCACCCGCTCTCACTCCAAAACTAATGTCCTCCGCATATCCGGGAATCGTAAGGCTTTTCAGCTCCAAAAGAAAATCTGCCGCCTCATCAACCTTCAGTTTTTCAGGATACATTTCACCAAGTTCTCGGCCAACCATCATATGCGCAAGATCTTTTGGAGAAATATCCTTGGCCGAAACTGTGGCTACAAATTTCCCATCTCGCAAAACAGATATTCGATCGCAGTTTTCAGTCAATTCCTCTAAAATATGGGTGATAAATAAAACTGTCGTACCTTCTTTTTTTAACTGAGCAATCAAAGCAAACAAGGCAGAAGTTTCTCGTTCTGTCAATACCGCTGTCGGCTCATCCATGATCATGACTTTCGCATGAAAACTCAACGCCTTAGCAATTTCAACTAATTGCTTTTGAGCTATAGAAAGCCCAGAAACTTTCTGATTTGGGTCAATTGTGCAGTTCACTCTGGCCAAAAGCTCCCTAGATTTCTGGGCCATCAATTTATGATCAAGGAGAAATCCAAATTTTTTCGGCTCTCTACCCAAAAAAATGTTTTCTGCAATACTCAAATCATCAACTAAGTTGAGTTCTTGATGAATCATTACAATTCCAGAATTCATCGCTTCTTGCACACCACGAAAACTTATCTCTTTCCCTTCAAAAACCATTGATCCTTTTGTGGTTTGCTCAACTCCCGAAAGAATCTTCATCAAAGTACTCTTTCCTGCTCCATTTTCGCCGATGATGCCGTGTACTTCCCCGAGTTCAAATTCCAAATCAACGCTGTCTAATGCGGTGACACCGGGATACTCTTTAGTCAAGTTTTTCGCTATTAACAATGGCATTGAACGGGCGGAATTATGACTCAATTTAGCGTCAAATTTGAACTTTTTTTAAAAAACAAATAGGTATGGTCAATCTATGGTCAATCTCATCTGGGGAATTGGAATAGGAATTGCCGCCGGGCTGCTAAGTGGGCTTTTCGGTATTGGTGGAGGGATTATCATTGTCCCGGCCCTCGTCTTAGCTCTTGGTTTCTCCCAACACAAAGCACAAGGCACAAGTTTGATGGCGCTTTTGCTACCCGTTGGCTTACTTGGCGTGATGAACTACTTCAAGGAAAAGAATGTGGATATTACAGCCGGGCTTGCAATCGCTTTTGGCGTTTTTGTTGGCGCATTTTTTGGATCAAAATTTGCCATTGGTTTAAACGAGGTCACCATGCGAAAATCATTCGCAGTTTTTCTGGCCGTGATTGCGGTTTACACCTTTTTCAAAAAGTAATTTGCATAAAACTCTTAATGCACCTTAAGCGTATTACCATATAGGATTCATGATGTTTTTCAGTCTTGCTGCTTTTCTTTTTACCGGATCAATTCTTCAAGACTTTGCCTTTTCAACCTATGACAACACCGTCATAGAGACAAAAAATCACCAAGCTACCGTAGTTGTTTTTACGACTACCGATTGCCCAATCGCCCGTAGCCAACAGCCCACTCTAACCAAGATATACAAAACATTTCAACCTCAAAATGTCGGATTTGTTGCAATCCAAATCAATCCAGAACTTGAAATCAATGAGTTGCAAACCTATGTTTCCGAATATAAAACTCCATTCCCCCAAGTCATCGACGCCAAACACAAATGGGTCAAACAATTCAGAGCCACCGTCACCCCGCAAGTATTTGTTCTAAATTCAAGTGGACAGATTGCATATCAAGGCGCAATTGATAATTCCTATCCAGAAATTGGAATCAAGAAAACCCCAACTGAACACTATCTTCAAGATGCAATTGTGGCTGTACTTGCCAAAAAATCACCTAAACCCGAAAAAACTCAGGCAATTGGGTGCATTATTCCAAGTCTCGACGACTTTGAATAACCGCCAGGCCCAAAACCTTTTTCGAACGGAGTACAATACCAGCGTTCGGGCGATTAGCTCAGTTGGTAGAGCGCCTCGTTTACACCGAGGATGTCGCGGGTTCAAGTCCTGCATCGCCCACCATCCCAAACATTTTCCAAAATAATGGATGAACCCACGATCTTTGCTTGCGGTGGAGGCGGATTTGACCCTGATTCATCGCACGGAAACACTCTCGATCGATACTTTGTCACTTTGATAGAAAAATCGAGACCAAAAATCTGTCTTATTCCTACTGCCAGTGCAGACTCAATTTTGAGAGTTGCAAGCTTTTATAAAGCATGCGGAGTCTTAGATTGTCGCCCTTCAACGTTAGAACTTTTCAGACCGCCAAGCAGCGATCTTTATGGCTACCTCATGGATCACGACGCAATTTTTGTCAGCGGCGGCAGCACTCGCAACCTCTTGGTACTTTGGAAGGAATGGGGGTTGGACAAAGCACTCCACAAAGCTTGGAAAAATGGACTGCTTCTAGGTGGCTCGTCCGCTGGAGCAAATTGTTGGTTTAGTGGCTGCTCTACGGATTCAAATTTTGGAGAACTGGATTTAATTCCCGCTCTTGGCTGGCTCCCTCAAACATGTGTGCCCCATTACGATGAAGAAATCAATCGTAAACCCCATGCTGAAAAAATGATCCTGACAAACCAAGTAAAGGAACTAATTGCAATCGACGGCGGTGCAGGAGTTTTAATAAAAGGTCAAGTTCCATTACTGGCCATTGGCTCTAAATCAGGTCAGGGCGCATACAGAGTTTCGAAAAAACTAGATGATTTTGAAGAAGTCCCCATTCCAAGCTTAACTTTTGCTTGATCCAGTCTGTATACTATTCAACGATGACCATTCGTGAACAACTGGATGCTATTGTTGATCAGCACAACTTGCTCAATCACCCGTTCTATCAAGCTTGGAGCTCCGGAACTCTCCCCATCGAAGCTCTTGCGACATACGCTACCGAATATGGCAACTTTGTAAAGCTCGTTCCTGGAGGATGGAGAATGCATGGTGATGAAGCCATTGCTCTAGAAGAAGAAACCCACGTTGTTCTTTGGAATAAATTTGCGGCAAGTCTAGGCACAGAGATCAAAGACGCCACACTTCCTGAAATCAAGACGATGGTCGCGACTGTTGAGAATGAGTTTTCAAACATCCCAGGATCAATGGGCGGACTTTTTGCTTTTGAAGCACAACAACCGCACACTAGCACTAGCAAACTTGAAGGCTTGCAAGAGCATTACGGAACTCTTGGCGCAGAAGCAGAAGAGTATTTTGAAATTCATAAAAACGATTTGCTAGAAATGGAAATCCTAGCAAAAAGAATTGAAGCACTTCCCGCACATGAACAAAAGCAAGCAATTGCAGCTTGTGAAAAAGTAGCTGTTGCCTTGTGGGATGGTCTGACTGGTGTCCACGCCGCCCACGGAAACGCTGGCTGCGAAACAATGAACTAAGGAAACGTCTGAATCAAAAAATTCCCCTGGTACATGCAAAACCAGGGGAATTTTTTTCGCTCAATTTCTGTTAATCACAAGCCCAATACCATGTGCCATCAGTTGGATGAGCATCTCCCGATTTATGTCCCTGCGGATGTACAACTGTCTTGTCAAACTGGCCAGCACCGGTCAAAAACTTGGCATGAGAATCTGTAAAAATCACGGTTCCCCCTCTTCCCGACCATTGACCGTAATAATTGTAAGGCGCATCGCAATCATAACCATAGCGAGAACAATCTGCTAGTTCTTCACCTTTTTTTCTATCGAACCAAGGCATCATTTCTGCACGCATCAAGCGCGAATTGGAAGGATCCTCCAAAGACGTTTCCACGACCGTCCAAGACTGAGTCGCTCCCGGATCGCCTTCATAGCTTTTGGAATATCCAGCAACTAATGTGTGCAAACACTTGGTAAATCTGTAACTTGATCCATAGGCTTCCCAATAAGAACTCTTCCCAGTTGCTGCATTAGAATAGGGACCCCCAACATCAATCGGGCTTTTAAATATATTATAGTTTTTAACGTAGGGTTGTAAAAACGTCTCTACTCCTTCGTGAGAAGAAGTTCTTGGATTAGGTTGATACGCCATAAAAATCGGCATCGTGTCGTCATAATCCACCAAATAAATCTTCACTGATGTTCCGATTTGTTTACCATTACTTAAGCAAGCTGTACTTTTCGCTGCTTCTTTTGCCATTGCAAAAACTGGAAACAGAATCGCTGCCAATATTGCAATGATTGCAATGACAACTAATAGTTCGATCAAGGTAAATGCTTTTTTCATAATTTTCCTTGTCCTAAACTAAAAAACGAGGCACTGACACGCGAATGCCAGTACCTCGATAAACTCGACGCATTGTCGCATTCCCTACGCCAGCATGACCTGGATCAGGTTCGAGGGGACAGTTCTGCAATTCAGAATCATCTCAGCCCAATATGGACGCCCCCTGCGGACAGGCCCGTTTTTAAAATTCGGACACCTTTAGTGTACGCAATCAAACCAGAAATCCAAGTTTAGGTCCCATGATAATGCGGGCACAGATGCAAACCCCTCCTCACCGTATAATAGAAACAATCTATGAACATGGCAGCGTTGCCCGAACAAGGCGGATCATTCCTTTCCAAAACTCCTACAAGTATTTTCACACCCGAAGATTTCACGGGCGATGACAAACTCATGATCGAAGCCGCCGAGCAATTTAGTCGTGGAGAAGTCATTCCGCTAGTAGAAAGGCTAGAAAAACAAGAAGAAGGATTGATGTCTGGGCTAATCAAAAAGGCCGGACAACTTGGCTTTTGTGGAATCGATGCACCAGAAGCATTCGGCGGACTCGGCCTCAGCAAGAATCTTGCCGCGAGAATCTTGGAATTCCTGTCGCTGGATGCCAGTTTCAGCGTGACTTACGGGATCACAAGTGGAATCTCACTATTTGGATTGATCGGATTCGGGAACGACCAACAAAAACAAAAATATTTGCCAAAACTCACAAGCGGAGAATGGATTGGAGCGTACGCGTTAAGTGAACCAAACTCTGGATCTGACGCCCTAAGCATGTCGACTCGCGCTGATGAAAAAGATGGCAAGTACATCCTAAATGGCACAAAAATGTGGATCAGCAATGCAAAGTGGGCGGATTACTTTATTGTCATGGCAAAACTCAATGGTGATGCCGTCACTGCGTTCATCGTTGAAAAAGATTTTCCAGGAGTAAGCATCTCCCGTGAAGAGCATAAAATGGGATTGAAAGGATCCTCAACAGCTCGCCTTGTATTAGAAAATGCGGAAATTCCCGCCGAAAACCTTCTGTATGAAGCAGGAAAAGGCCACCACGTGGCATTTAATGCTCTCAACATTGGTCGATTCAAACTCGGGGCAATGTCAATCGGACCGGCACGAGAAGCCATCCGTCTGGCAAGCAAGTACGCCAAAGATCGCAAGCAATTTGGACAGTCAATTTCAGAATTTGGGCTCATTCAAAAGAAATTTGCCGATATGGCCGCGCTCTATTTTGCAATCGAAGCCATGCTGTACCGAACTGGCGCAAATATTGATTCCGCTTTTGCTCTCAGCGACGGATCTCTTGACCAAAATCGACTCGCAGCCGAAGAATTTGCAGTCGAGTGTTCAGCGTGTAAAGTTTTCGCAACAGAAGTTGAAGCCATGATTGTTGATGAAGCCCTTCAATGCTATGGCGGCTATGGATTCACCGAAGAATTCCCAATCGCGAGAATTTATCGTGACGCTAGAATCAGTCGAATTTACGAAGGAACAAATGAAATCAACCGGCTATTCCTCAGTGACCGGCAAGTGCGAAGAAGTAAAGAAGGCAAATGCTCTTTAATTGCCAGTGGCGATTCTTTCATCAGCGTGTTAACCGGAAAAGCCTACGAAAAGTTCGACAAAGATCAACTCATCCTTGGCGGCATTAGCGATCTAATGATCCTCAATTACGCCGAGCAGTCTGCGCGCTTACGAGCAGAAAAAACTGGTGGAATTGGCATGCTTGCATACAAAAGATTTGAAGCTTGGGCAAATAATCAAGCCGCCAATGCCTATCAAAGAATTACCGGAGAAGCTGTTTCCATTCCCGCCGGGAATCCAAATGTTGGTACCGCTGAACTCGCTCAAGCAATTCTAGATAAAGACGCTCCGCTATCGTTCTAATCAAAACAATCATGGAGTGACAAATTTGCGATCACTCCATGGTTTTTAAGTAACAATTTCAAGTGTTAGGTAACAGAATTCCACGGGTAACGTATTGTTATGGAAATCACCCGAGCCCAGTTTTTGAAAGGTGTCTCTTTTGCCGCGGCAGCTGGACTTCTGCCTTCCACTTCTTTTGCCCAAAATACAAATCCGTCCCTCGAGTCACCTAAGCTGACACTTGAAGATCTCAGGGCCGCCCAAAAGTTGATGGATGTCAGTTTTTCAGATGAAGATTTGAAATCAATACTGCAAAGCGTCCAATCCACAACTTCCAGCTTAAAAGAACTGAGAGAGCAAGTAGATCAATGGGATCTACAGCCTTCAATGACTTTTCGAGTATCAACACCAATTCCAAAAGAAAAAAGCTTAACTCCAAAACTCAAACCAAGCATTACTAAACGTCCAATTTCGAACGACGACATAGCCTTCCTCAGTCTAACTGATCTTGCCGAGCTTCTTCGTTCTCGCCAAATCACCTCAGTTGAACTCACAAAGCTCTATATAGCAAGGTTAAAAAAATACGGGCCAAAATTACGTTGTGTCGCCGCCCTAATGGAAGAACGAGCCCTAATGGAAGCTACCATCGCCGACGCAAATTTTGCAAAAAACAAGATTCTTTCACCTCTGCAAGGCATCCCATATGGAGTCAAAGATCTCTTTGCCGCCAAAGGCGCAATGACCCAATGGGGCAGTTCCGCCTACATTGGGCAAACTTTTGACCAAGATTCCGATGTGATCCAAAAGCTCTCTAAAGCCGGAGCAGTTTTAGTAGCAAAGTTAAGCCTTGGAGCATTGGCAATGAATGATGTTTGGTATGAAGGCCGAACAGAATCTCCATGGAACGCAAAAATTGGAGCATCTGGTTCTAGTGCCGGATCAGCTAGCGCAACCGCCGCCGGGCTGGTCGCATTTGCCATCGGAACTGAGACTTCCGGTTCCATTGTTAGTCCAAGCCACAATTGCCGAGTCGTCGGACTCCGGCCCACATTTGGCAGTGTTTCCCGCGCTGGTGGAATGACCCTATGCTGGAGCCTAGACAAAGCTGGCCCAATATGTCGCTCTGCAAATGATTGCGCAATCGTATTTTCTCAAATCATTGGATACTCCAAATCAGATTTAAGCAGCATTGATCGCCCATTTTCTTTTGCCAAAAATCTTAATCCTGCTCGGCTTAAAATTGGTTACCTTGTCACCGATGAGAAACTGGTCAATCAACCTATCAACTCCGCTAATAAACCACATCTCGAAGCTCTCATAAAACTCGGAGCAACCCTAGTACCAATCTTTCTTCCTCCTGCCCCAGATGGAATGGATGTCATTTTGTCTGGAGAATGTGCCGCATCATTTGATAGCTTTACGACCGGAGAAAAAGCACAAATACACAAAGAAAATGCCTGGCCGAGCATTTTTAGAGCTGCCCGATTTATTGCGGCTTCCGACTACATTCAAGCCGATCGCTATCGAACAATTCTAGAAGCACAATATAACAAGGCTTTAGCCAACTGCGATGTTCTCATTGCCGATGACCGCGTGTATCCCAGAGTTTTTGCTCTCAATTGCACGGGTCACCCCCAAGCTCTCGTACCATTACCAATGGAACCAAACAACACTCCACGAAGTTTCTCAATCATTGCTTCGCACTTCCAAGAATCAAAAATTCTCGGCATGGCTCAAACAATGCTAGAGTATTTTAAAGTCAATACTGAAAAACCAAACATGACTATTTGGGAATAAAAATCCCCGCCAGAACAAACTAGCGGGGTTGCATTTACCATTCTATAAGCAAATTTTAATAAGGAACATTGCCATCTAAGTACCAATACTTCCAAGAACCAGCCGCATCATTTCTGCGGACAAAAATGTTCTTGTACCACTGAATTGCACCTTTCTTGATGGCTTTTGAGTGACCGTCCATAAATGTCATTGGCGCAGTCTGATTAAACCGATATCTGGCATGGGCTGCACATTCCCAAGCTCCATTTGTAGTCGAGTTACAGTCCGTGTCAAATCTAGGATCGTACATTGGGCTGCTCGGATTGTAAACATCAACTCCGTCTCGGTTGATAGTCGCTTCGTTGCCTGGAGTCGTTGCAATCGATCCAATCCACATGGCTTGCCAAGGTTGGAACCAAGGATAGCTCCATGTAGGATTTGCTCCTTTTTCCATCATCATAATTTTGTCTGCAGGATTATCCAATTGAGTGTTACTCATTGAAGGACGAATTTGATCAGCCGGAAACCACGATTGGTTGGAATCATAGTTATCCGCAAAAATCGCATGATGAACTCCGTAGCTGAACCCACCAGTTTGTGCTTGCTCCCAAGTCGTAGGATTAGTCACCGCTGAAACCGGGAATGATGGCGATCTGAAAATGCCTTCACTTCCAGATACTTGGGTCAATCCACTTGTTGGATTAGCATATGTGCGACCGTTCTTAACATAGCTGTAAGTTGTGGCCATCCAAGTCAGATGATAATCACCAGATCCATATTCAGACATAGGATTAACATCATCATAGTCCGTGCTATAAATCATAATGCCTGTCCCAATCTGTTTCACATTGGAAAGCGACTGAGTTTTCTTTGCCGCAACCTTAGCTTGGCTGAAAACAGGGAATAAAATGGCCGCTAATATTGCAATAATGGCAATCACGACCAGCAGTTCAATAAGAGTGAATGCTCGATTCTTCATAGTTTCTTCTCGTCTTCGAAAAGTTTTGTCCAAACGGGCGAAGCCGGCGCCAGTGCGGTGGTTTCGCGGATGTCTAAACGGGTTTCAAATTCTTTGTCTATTGCTGGCACCTGGCTATTAATCTGATTGATCAATAGCTGCACGGCCGCAACGGCCATTTCTCGGATGGGCTGGTGGACACAAGTCAGTTTTGGTGTCGTTGTTTCCGAAAAAGGAGTCGAGTCAAATCCAATAACACTCAATTGATCAGGAATCGAAATTCCCAATTGTTTCGCTCGATCTAAGATAACTGCGGCCGATCTCTCATTCCAAACCAGCATTGCCGTATGTTCAGGCTTTGTGCGGACCCAACTTTCAAATTGATTCATATCCCGCTCCCAAACCACAACATTGTCCTCGGTACAAGGTATTTCGTTTTCAAAGCAGCCCTCAACAAAACCGCTAAATCGTGCTTGAGCGTCAGGAACAAATTGTTCTCCAGACTCGTGAACAAATAGAATTTGCCGGTGGCCTTTTTCCACTAAATGCTGAACTGCTAATTTCGCGCCGCCAAAATTATCGCAACTTACGTAAGCCATTTTTGCTCGATCTTCCGTTGGTCGTGCATGCAAAGCCACAAAAGCAACTGGAGATCGATGCAAAATCTCTACAACATCGGCCGAGTCAGGAAACTTACACCAAATGACCCCATCTAAGAGCCCATCTCCCACCATATCCAAAGGACGCTCCCGGTCGACCTCTGGCAAAATAGTCAAACGAAACTTGTTCTTAAATAACTCCTGAGCTGCCCCATCCAATAACTCAACGTAAAATCGACCTTCCGTAATTGCTCCAAAATTTTCAAAAACCAGGCCAATGTTAAAAGTGCGATTTGTTCGCAGAGATCGTGCAAGACCATTTGGAACGTATTGCATTTCGCTCGCAACTTCTTTAATGATCTTGGCCTTTTCTTTGCCAACCCTCACACTCTCACCGCGGCCATGAAGTACTTTGGAAACAGCCGCAACAGAAACTCCTGCCCGGTCTGCAACTTCCTTCAATGTCACGTTAGATGATCGAGAAATTGGCACTTTTAACTCACCGAACCTCTGTTTTGTTTCCCGAAGCTCCCGGAGATTGATCGCCACCAATGCGCGCTTTCATGGCTGCTTTTTGTTCTTCCGGAATATCAAGTTTATCGATTTCTGCCTGACGACGAGCATTTGACTCTTGAACTTCTGCCGGCTTAACATCTCGGCTCACAGCAGAATCTGCGCAACCAACCAGCCCCAATATCATTCCCACTAAGATCAACATTGACCAAACTTTCATTTATGATAAATCCTTACATCAATGATGATACATCGTTTAATCACAAATTGCAAGCACAATAAATAAAATTATTCACGTATATTCAAATCTCTATAATCAATCTTCACAAGTTGACTGGGCTCATGGGACAAAGCAATCGCTCCTGCCAAACTTTTTATTGGCAACTCAAGTTCAATGTCACCAACCTTTACCCATTCCTTCCCGCTCTCTTTCACAAAGCCAGTTATCAAATTGCCTTTTCGAACCAATTTCAGACGCGCTCCCACAATATTCACTTTTAAGCTACTTGGCAACGCATCCGTCGTCTCACCAACTTTCGGACGCCATGCAAACTGGACTTCTCCACTTGGAAATGTCGTCAACATCACATGCGCAGAATTCTCTTCCAAGCCAGATCGAATCATCAAGCCTGCCTTCGTATATCCATGCACATCCTCTACCCCGTCAACTGTCACTTCTATTTCAAATTGATCTCGAACTTCTCGGTGCAAAAATCTAAACTGATCTTGCCCTCCCCAGATATCAGCTCCGCCGCCAAACAATGAAAACGAATTACCTTCACCCAGCGACAAACCTCCCGCTAAGGCACCGCCAATATCAGTTTGCGACCAACCGACTAGATTCTGATGATGCGGAGCATTTCTCCGAGGCTCGGGCAATACAGGCAATTCCAAAACTGGAGCGGACTTGGCGATCATCGCATCAAACAATCCTCTATTAATTGATAATTTCATCGTTCCCAAATTCGTAAACCAAGATTGAATATCTTTTAACTCAGCCGTCCGGATGTCGATATCTTCAACGGGATTTTCATTTGCAACCATGCCCCAACTAACCGAACCATGCCCACCATCTTTGTTGATCACTTTATAAGACCACATGGTCGTATGCCACCCATAACTCGCATGCAGATCGTAGGTTTTACGCATCATCGCTCCCCCTCCTGCGGCATCGAATACAACATTCATTTCGCCGACTAAGAAAGGGGCATTGAATCTCTTAACTTCTTCTTGCACTCCAGCTAAAAACCTCAGATGTTTTGCCTGATTCATCAAACTAGGTTCACCATTCCCAAACATTCCTGGGTAGTAGTGCATCTGATATCCAACTCCTGTCCACCCATTTTCAGTTGGAGTTCCGTAATGAGTAAACGTATCTGTATGCCCCATAGCTAAAATCATTGTCGATGGATCATTCTTCCGAATAGAGTCGTAGCTCATGGAGAAAATCTTTTTCTGAAGCTCATGAGTTCCACCATATGGTTCATTAAAAACATCATAGGCTGCAACTGTTCCGTTCCCTCGATATTTCTGAGCAATTTCGCCCCAAAGCCATGCCAACCGCTTCTGATTGTCAACATCTGTCCACAACTTGTTCTGACCCGACCTTCCCGTATGATCATAAACACTTTGCCCTCCCTGCACACCATGCATATCTAAAATCACATAGATTCCATTTTGCGTTGCCCATTTCAAAATTCGATCGGTCCAGATAAACGCATCTTTACGCAATTGATATGGACGAGAGTCATCTTCAAATTGGCGATAGTTAAGTGGCAGTCGGATTGCATTAAATCCAAATGAGCGAATTACCCCAAAATCACTTTCCTGAATCCAGTTCTTTCGATAGGTTTCTATCAAAGCATCCTTGGCTGATTCTCCAAAACGAGTGGACAAAATCGATTCAATTTCATATTGATCGCTCAGTGCCGACGGACCATCCGCTAAACCAAGCATCCACGGCTCTATAACAAACCAGTTCCCAACATTAACTCCTTTCAAAATCACTGCCTGACCATCCGGATCAACCAAATCCGAACCTCGCACCCTCAAAGGCGGCAAGCCATTTGCTGTTCTGAATGCAATTGTTGCCAAAAACGCCATTCCTATCGCCATAACACAAATGATACATCCTTTAATCAAAACGTATTTGAAGTTTTTTGCACGGTTTCGAGAATCTGGAAAAGAACTGCAAATAAATGCAAAAAATCACTTGGAGATTTGCCAATTTGGTGTTATCTTAAAGTCAGGGGGCCAGGAATGGCCAACTCATATTGACCAATCCAAACCCTCCCGCCCAACGGAGGGTTACAAGTGAAAAATTACACACCAGACAAAATTAGAAATGTGGCTATTGTAGGTCACGGCGGTTCTGGGAAAACCATGCTCGTAGAGCACATGCTCTACGCCGCGAACGCCGCCGATCGCGTCGGAAACGTAGATGCTGGAAACACACAAAGCGACTATGATCCCATAGAAGTTAAGCGAAAAATTAGCCTCAACGCCTCGGTTCTCCCAATTGAATTCCACGACCACAAAATCAACATCATAGATGTTCCCGGCTACCCAGATTTTGTAGGAGAACTACATGCCGTCGCAGAAGTAGTTGACTCCATGATCCTTGTATGCGAAGCAAAAAGAGATCTTGATGTCGGTTTCGATCTCGCATGGGAAATTGCAGAAAAGCACGGCCTCGCTAAAATGATCTTTATCAATAAACTTGAGCGTGACAATGCCGATTATGAGGGCCTCATCGATCTTCTCGACGAGAGATACGGGGCTCGAATTGTAAGTGTCGAAATCCCTCTCGGGAGCCAAGATAATTTTAGAGGAGTTCTCGATCTCTTAAACATGAAGGTGTACAAACGAGATGAAAAAGGAAGAGTTGTTGAAGACATCCCTGCTGAACACGAAACCGAAGCAAATTATCGCCGGGAAAAAATGATGGATGCTGCAGCAGAAGGCGATGATGCTCTCATGATGAAATATCTTGAAGGCGAGGAACTGACCGCTGAAGAAGTCGAACACGGACTGCTAGAAGGAACTCGAAAAGGCAAAGTTGTCCCTGTCGTCCTAGGCTCAGCTATGACCGGAATTGGAGTCAATGCCCTCCTCGATCGAATCATTGGCGAACTCCCAAGTCCGCTATATCACCCAGTAAACGCTGGTGGAAAAAAATATGAAGAAGACCCCAACGGGCCACTGATTGCCTATGTATTCAAAACAACGGCCGATCCATATGTTGGAAAAATCAACTATGTCCGAGTATTCAGCGGCACTCTAAAAGCCGACGATGTCGTTCTCAATGTAAATAAGGAAGGATCCGAGCGAGTTCATAACTTGTTTATTCCTCACGGCAAAAAACAAGAATCAACTCAAATGGTCTGCGCCGGCGATATATGCGCTATTGCAAAATTGCAAGATACCGGAACTGGCGATACTTTAAGCTCAACAAAAGATCGCATCATGATGCGAGTTCCAGAGTTTCCAAAACCAGTCTATTCGGTAGCAATCAAGCCAAAAACTAAGGCCGATGAAGACAAAATGGGGCCGGCAATTGATAGGCTTTTGGAAGAAGATCCAACGCTACGATATACAAGGAGCCACGAACTTCATCAAGAACTATTAGAAGGAATGGGAGATATCCACCTGGATGTAGCAATCGACAAACTCAAAACGCGGTTTGGGGTGAATGTCGAAACTGAACCCGCCAAAATCCCGTATCGAGAAACCATTCTTGGCACCGGAAAAGCCCAAGGCAAATTCAAACGCCAATCCGGAGGAAGAGGCCAATATGGAGATTGCTGGTTAGAAATTGAACCCTTGCCACGAGGAGAAGGATTCTTATTCGAGAACAAAGTTGTTGGCGGATCAATTCCCAAAAACTACATTCCAGCCGTCGAAAAAGGAATCCATGAAACATTAGCCCAAGGATTCTTGGCTGGCTTCCCTATTGTCGATATCAAAGCAGCAGTAACCGATGGTAGCTACCATGATGTCGATTCAAGTGAAGCAGCTTTCAAAACCGCTGGCTCAATGGCGCTCAAGAACGCCGCCCAAAACGCCAGTCCTGCTCTTTTAGAACCTATTATGAAAATCATGGTTGAAGTTCCAGAAGAATCGGTTGGTGATGTCGTCGGAGATTTGAACACCCGTAGAGGTCATATGCATGGCATGGAAACTGGTGAATCTGGCAAAACTAAGATCTCTGCCGAAGTGCCAATGGCAACCATGATGCGCTACGCACTCGATCTTAGATCGATCACAAAAGGACGTGGATTCTTTTCCGCAGATTTCAGCCATTATGCGGAAATGCCAAATCATGAAGCTGAATCTCTAATCAAAGAATATCAGTCTCAAAGCAACCACGCCGAGCTGCATTAGGCAACCAAGTAAGTGCCTCTCGCAATTTTTGAGAGGCACTTACTTTGCTAAACTACTTGAAAAATGGAAGCAATCAAGCCAGCAATCGCCAGCCAGTACCTTGCCACATTGGCCATGCTCAAAGAATGCGTGTCAAACTGCCCCGATCAAGTCTGGCACTCTGGAAAACACCCCCGAAACACCTGGCGAATTGCCGTACACGCTACTTTTTATGCTCACCTCTACATGATGCCTTCTGTCGAAGTTTTCACTCCGTTCAAGCAATTTCAAGATCAAAATGGGCTACTCGACCTTTGGGAAGATGCCAATGCTCCGGTAATTCCGGCAATCCCGCAGTCGGAAGTCCTTGAATACATATCGTTCATTGAAAGCATCGTTGTCACTACGATAAACGGGCTAGATCTCAGTTCTCCAGAATCAGGATTCCCATGGTACAAAAACTTTCCAAAATTAGACCATCTAATTCTCAGCCTAAGGCATCTCGCTACCCATGTAGGACAATTAGAAGAAATCTTAAATCAAAACAACATTGACTATTCCTGGATCTCTCGAGTCAACCAATAGTAATGAAATCGGTACTCTAAAATAATGCAACCACTCACTTACCAAAAACTGACTCCAGATCAAATTGAATCAGAGCTGAAAACTACGAACAATTGGCAAATCAACAATGGAGCATTAACTAAATGTTTTCCAAATAAAACTTACGCCAATGGAGCATTAAATGCAATGGCTATAACTCACCTTGCTGAAAAGCTCAATCATCATCCGGACATTTTTCTTTCTTACAAAGAATTGAAAATTAGCATGGTAACCCATGATGCCGAAGGGGGCCTAACGGCGTTTGATTTTGAACTCGCTCGAAGAATCGACCAGATTTCAAGCTAAAAACAAAAATGCTCCCTAGCTAAACTAGAGAGCACTTTTATTGACCAGAAATTAGTTAGTCTTTGCAATCGCGTCGTTCAAAGACTTAAGTCCAGCTTTATCAGCCTTCAAGTTTACGAACTTCGCAACGACTTTCTTGTTCTTATAAACAAATACTGTGTTCTTAACTGTGGATTCCGTGTTGACTTTATACGCCGAAACTGCGTCATCTGTCTTAGGAAGATATGCCATCGCAATATTCTTCAAACCGGCTTTTCCAGCCATTGTCTTCGTTCCATCAATACAGGCATCGCAGCTACTCAAATTGATCATGAAAGCTTTGAGTTCTGTCTTGCTAGATGCAACTTGATCGCTCAAATTTTTCGCAATAGCCATGGTATTTGCTTCGTCATCCATGTTTGACCAAACTTGAACCGCTGGTCGATTACCATACTTGCAAGGAGGGCAAGTATCAGTTCCTGCATCTGGACCAGAAACATGTTGTGGATGGAATGGAGTAACAGATTCGCCAAGTTTCAAACCAGAATCTACTGGTGAAAATGCAAAAACTGGTACTGCCATAATGGCAATTGCGCCGAGACCTAAAAGAGCTTTCTTCATTGTAATTATCCTCAAATTTTACGAACAAGTTTTGAACGTACTGAACCTAATAATGAATCTAGGTAAACAAGAGTTCCAAAAAAGACCAAAAAAGGACTTAAAACAAACAATTCTAATCTACAAATTCGCGAACTTCACCTAACAAATAATAACTCCCTGTCACAAGAATTAACTCATCAGATATGGCATTGACTGCATCTTCTACAGACCAATAAGAACGAGCATCCATTAAAAAAGCCTTCGAAATTTCACACAATTCTTCCGGATTCCAAGTTCGCGTCCAGTTAATTGGGACAACATGCAAGCAAGAGACAATTGAAGCGAGAGTTTCAAAAAGCGGCAACGGATCGTGCCCATCCAGCATCCCAAAAATAACGGGGACTTTGATTTCGCCATAAATACCTTTCCATGACCGCACTAATTCTGTCATCGCCTCCGCGTTGTGCGCACCATCAAAAATAAATGTCCGATCTTCAACAACCACGGTTTCAAACCGTCCTGGCAACTTCACGTTAGCCAAACCATTCAAAACGGCATCTTCAGACACTCCAAATCCGATTTCACATGCTCGTTTTGCAACCCAGGCATTGACTTTCATAATCTCTCCCTTCAGGCCGATTTCATACCCATTTAACTCATCCCCGTCATTAAATCGCTCGATCTTGCTCTCTTGTTTAAAAGCAACTTCTTCCAGAACTTGATAAACTGGGTCACTCACTCGTCCAACAACTGTCGGAACTCCCTTTTTAATAATTCCTGCTTTTTCAAATGCAATTTTCTCAACAGTATCGCCCAAAATTGCCATATGATCTAATCCAATCGAAGTAATCACACTAACCTTCGGAATTACGATATTTGTCGCATCTAATCTTCCGCCCAATCCAGTTTCTAAGACCACTGCATCAAGCTTTTTTCGATTCCAATGATAAAAACCCATGGCCGTTTTGGCTTCAAACTCTGTTGGGCCACCAAACTCCAATTCTTCCATCAAATCGCCAACTTTCATCACTTCCCAAGCGGCAGCGGCAAAATCTTCCCGACTAATCAATCCATCAGAATCAGTGATCCGTTCCCTCACATCATAAACATATGGGCTGTAGGTTGCTCCAGTCTTTACTCCCGAAGCTCGCAGAATTGATTCACACAAGGCAACTGTGCTACCTTTTCCGTTCGTACCAGCTACATGAAGATAAGCGGGGGTTCCACCCTGAGCAACCTCTAGTCGATCACAGAGTTCTTCCATTCGGTCAAGACCCAATCGCCACCCCCGATGGCGCAATCCCCGAATGGCTTCCACCGCCTCGTCAAAACTCCACATGATCGTTCTATTTTGGGACGCCCAACCCCAAGACCTAATAACTTGGGCAAAATAAACCTGAAATGAGTTTTCAAAGCGACTTTGTTTGGGGTGTTTCTACCGCTTCTTATCAAATTGAAGGGGCCAACAAAACCGATGGTCGCGGAGAATGTGTTTGGGACATGATGTGCCGCAAAACCGGCGCAGTGTTTGGAGGACACGATGGAAGCACGGCCTGCGATCACTACCACCGCTACCAAGAAGATGTAGACCTGATGAAAACATTAGGAGTTCACGGCTATCGCTTCAGCTTTTCTTGGCCCAGAATTCTCCCAAATGGAACTGGGCTAGTAAACACCAAAGGAATTGAATTCTACGATAAACTCATCGATTCTCTGCTTGAAGCCGAAATTCAACCTTGGGCTACTCTTTTCCATTGGGATTATCCCCTCGAACTCTATCACCGCGGTGGATGGCTAAACCCCGATAGTCCAAAATGGTTCTCAGAATACGCCGAAGTCATCGTAAAACATTTCGGAGACAGAGTCCAACATTGGTTCACCCAAAATGAACCTCAGTGCTATATCGGTCTCGGACTCTGGCAAGGCGTTCACGCCCCCGGAGACAAGCTTGCATGGAAAGAAATCCTCCTTGCATCAAAACACTCAATGCTAGCCCATGGTTTAGCTGTTCAAGCTCTGCGAGCCGGTTCACCAAATGGTTGTAAAATTGGAATGGCACCAGTAGGACAACCATTTGTACCAGCTTCAAATTCAAAGGAAGATATCGACGCTGCTCGACAAAAAACATTCGCCGCTGGAGAAAAAACTCCCTGGCAAAACACCCTTTGGATGGACCCCGTCCTACTCGGAAAATATCCCCAAGAAATAATCGACAATTTCCCAGAAGAGGCTCCCAGCATCACAAGCGAAGACCTAAAAACCATGAACCAAAAGGTTGATTTCTTTGGAGTCAATACCTACAACGCCGATATTGTGAGAGCAAGCTCAAATGGCCCTGAAATCCTAGGTCGCGCTCCCGGCGCACCACAAACCGCGATCAAATGGTGGGTGGAATCCGATGCTATCGAATGGGCTGCTAGATTCTTCCACGAGCGCTACCAATTGCCAATCATAGTCACCGAAAACGGCATGGCAAATACAGATTGGGTCAGCCTCGATGGAAAATGCCATGATCCACAACGTATAGATTTTCTCCACCGCTCACTCCAAGGTTTAAAAAGAGCTGCTGCCGATGGAATCCCAATCGAAGGATTCTTCCAGTGGTCGCTTATGGACAATTTTGAATGGGCAGAGGGATACAGCCAGCGTTTCGGTCTAGTCCACGTCGATTATGAAACCTTCAAACGAACCCCAAAAGATTCGTTCCACTGGTTCCAAAATGTTATCCAGACAAACGGCAAAGACCTATAAAAGCAATTATCTATTGGTCCACCGAAACCAAACCATAATACGTAAAGGGATGAAAATATTATTCGCTTCTGCCGAAGTCTCGCCGTTCGCCAAAGTTGGTGGATTAGCTGATGTCGCCGGATCTCTCCCAAAAGCGCTTAATGCTGCCGGAAACGAGACTATCGTTGTCATGCCTGCCTACGGATTTGTAATCAACAATCCCGAATATCAAATCAAATGCATAAACGAAGAGTTCTACGTCCGAGTTAATGACTCTCGATTCGTAAAATCAAAACTCTATGAAACCAAAATCACAGGCTTCACCACTTGGTTAATAGATGGCGACGAAACCTTTTGCCGAGCATCAAAATCTGAAGAAGTCTATACGTTTGGCAGAGATGATTACCTCTTTTTCTCCCAAGCTGCTTTAGAAGCTTGCCAAGACAAAAACTGGATTCCCGATATCGTTCATGCCCACGATTGGCATATGGGGTTCTTACCTGTGTTTTTAAGAGAAAATCGATGTTCAAAATGGGAAAAAACTGCAAGTGCTTACACAATTCATAATTTGGCTTACCAAGGCTGGTTTGGCCACGATACGCTTCAAGCTGCCGGACTCTCTCAAGATTTATGGACAATGGACAAGCTAGAAACATTCGGATCTGTCAATTTCCTAAAATCAGGATGTGTTTTTGCCGATCAAGTCAACACAGTCAGCAATAAATATAGCCAAGAAATCCAGACCCAAGAATTCGGATGCGGATTAGAGGGAGTCATGACTCATCTCTATGCCAACCAAAGACTCCACGGAATATTAAACGGAATCGATTTGGAAATCTTTAACCCGAAAACAGATCCAAAAATTGCTGAAAACTATTCTGTTTCAAACCTACAAGGCAAATTAGCTTGCCGAAACAACCTGATTACAGAAGCAAACTTAAAAATTTCAAACCAAGAGCCAATCCTCGCCGTCATTTCTCGCCTAAGCGACCAAAAAGGATTCGACCTAATGATTCAAGCTGCTAACCAAATACTTGCTTCCGGCGCAGCATATGTGGTTCTCGGTACTGGCGATCCATGGGCCGCCGGAGAACTTCGCCGGTTAGAAAATGAATACCCCGGCAAAGTCAAATTCTTCGAAGCTTTCGATCCCGACCTAGCCCAAAGAATCTATTCCGGAGCTGATATCTTTCTCATGCCAAGTGCATTTGAACCATGCGGTCTCGGTCAATTGTTCGCCCTTCGGTACGGAACAATTCCCGTTGTTCGTCATACTGGCGGCTTAGCCGATACCGTTTTTGAAGGCAAAAATGGATTTGTTTTTCATGAAAAAACAACCGAAGCTTTCGCTCAAGCGGTCAATCGGGCCATTAAAAATTTCCAGCACGAGGAAACTTGGAAAGCACTGATAAACACCGCAATGACTGGCAATTATTCATGGCATAAATCTGCGAAAGAATATTGCAACCTCTACTCCACTGCCATTCAAAACAAAACTAACCCAGCAAGTTAAGGAACATCTACACCCAGATATCCATTTGGTGTTCGGTTAAAATCCGGGCAATCATCGAAACTCCTCGCTTGAGCCGATGCCCGAACAAACTTGGCGTGCAAATCAACAAAAACAGTCGAACGCCCACCATCAAATCGATCCGCTCCCGGCACTAAACCCACCCCTAATGTTCCCCAAAATCCAACTGGCTTTCCCTGAAATTCATGAGAATTACTCCACTCCATCACCATGCCTTTTTGGCTCGGAAACTGCACCATTGTTGAAGAAACACTCAGGGGAGTAGCTCCAAATCCCGGATCTCCGATAGAAGAAATCAAATTGCGAATGGTTAAACTTTCCGCTACCATTGGGCTTTGGTATAACGATGCCGAATAGGCATATGATGTGGAATCAAAAGCCGTCGCGCCCAAATCAGAAGGACAAACAAGAATCATTCCGCCTATAGTCTCCGAGTTAAAACCTCCTGTTTGTTGACGCTGACCAATTCCCAAGTAGGGCATAATTGGCCACCTGAAACGACGCCCAACCCACAAATAAGGATCGCCAATATTTGGCAACATATCGTCGTAATCCCCCAAATAGATTCCCATTCCCGTACCAATTTGCTTCAAATTACTGATGCAAGTTGACTTTTTCGCTGATTCTTTGGCTTTTGAAAAAACCGGAAAGAGAATCGCTGCCAATATTGCAATAATTGCAATCACAACAAGTAGCTCAATCAATGTAAAAGCGTTCTTCATTGCTTTGGAAAAGAAAGTAACTTCCAAGCTAATGGCATTGCTCCAGCAATCAAAATTGCTTTAATGGTTTCAATAGCAAAAAATGGCATAAATCCAAGGGCAAACGCCGACCGAACTCCACCTGGAACAAATGCGGAAAGCCACAGTGAACCAATTGTCAACAACAGGCAAGATCCAACAATCATCCCCAATATTGAGCTCCATAGCTGGCGATCCCACTTTTTATCAGCCACAAAACCACAAAGCCAAGCCAAAATCGGAAATGCAACTAGATATCCCCCAGTTGGCCCAAAAACTGTCAAAGGGCCAGATTGCAAGTTTGCAAAAACTGGCATTCCTAAAAGTCCAATTGACAGATAGATCAATTGGGAAATAGCCCCTCGCTTTGCTCCCAAAATCAGTCCACTTAGCATGACCGCCGCAGTTTGCAAAGTAACCGGAACGGGTTCAATTGGTATCGAAATTTGTGCTGCAATTGCCGTCACTCCTGCGCAGATCAAAGGTGCAACTATAAAATGAACCAAATGAGAATCTGCTGGCAAAAACCGACTGCCAAGAAAATTGTTTTCCGATTTCGTCACGCAAAAATCCTACCAATCAGCTGAACGCAACCATCACCCAAAGCATGGTCCAACTTCGTCAAATTCGGCAACTGGCGACCAAATCTCGGCCTTCTTCACAGTGTTAAGTAGCAACTTAATCCGAAATGCAATACTTAGAAAGTCAAGCAAAATATTCAACATTATTCACAATGTTTGCCGCCGCATTGCGTTTCAAGCCATCATGTCCGGCCCGTCTCACTGCCGATCCTCGGGTCAACAAATCCCATTCTTCTGCCGAAATCACAGATAAATTTTCAAGTCCCGGCCACGTTCTTCGATCAAGAAAGCCGGGCTCTGTCGCCAGCTGAGACCTCAACGGTTGGTTTTCTCTAACGGAGTTAAAAGGACAAACTTCTTGACAAATATCACACCCAAAAGTCCAATCGCCAATCTTTTCCGAATCTTCCTGAGTCAATTCACCCCGTTTCTCAATTGTCAAATAACTGATGCACTCGCGAGAATCCACTTGCCATCGCTCATCTTCAAAAACAATTGCGCCGGTCGGACAAGCATCAATGCATGCTCTGCAACTTCCACACCCTCCAAATGCCGAAGCCGTTGGCTCAATCTCAAGTGTTGTCAAAAGCGACCCGATTAAAAACCAACTTCCTCGTTGACTATTGATCAGCATGGTGTTTTTCCCAAACCACCCCAGACCTGCCCTCTGGGCCAGTTCCCGCTCCATTATTGGGGCAGAATCAGTTGCCCCCCTCCATTCGCCGCCATAGACCCCTTTAAAGCGATCTGCCACCTTGGCCAACTTGCCCCTGATAACGCGGTGATAGTCTTTACCCATGGCATAACGAGCAATACGAGGCTGATCTTCGGCCCTGGGCTCCGGTTCTTGATAATAGTTCAAGCCCACCATAATCACACTTTTCACCCCTGGCAACACGGAGTTAAGGTCAGATCGCAATTCAAGAGAATCCCGCAAATATTTCATTTCTCCCCCGTATCCCTTGTCTAGCCATTGGCGGTAAAAATCAATGCTCCCGGGGCTATCCGCTGAACATACACCTGCTAAATCAAATCCTGAGTCTTTAACAGCATGTAAGAATTCCTCATTCTTGAGCACGTGCGTACACCTTCATCCATTCCGATTCTGTTAGCTCATGGGGTCGCACGGAATCTTTAAAGCCAAGACCCTCAATATCAACAATGCCCTTCAAGTTATTGGCCAGAGTTTTTCGCGGCATCCTAAAGCCATGACGAACAATTTTCTCAATCTTAGTCCTTATCGATGGTTCAACTGAATCACTTCGGGGGACAAACTTCAAAACACATGATTCCACTTTTGGAGGTGGCAAAAAGCATCCCCCGCTTGCTGCACAAACAAACTCAATATCAAAAACCATCTGCAAGTTGACGCTCAAAGAACCGCGTTTCCGATCCCCCACTTTCGCCCGAATCTTATCCGCCACTTCCCTCTGCATCATCAATACTGCCCCCGCAATCAAATCTGAGCTTTGAGAAACTTTTTCCAAGAGAGGCCCAGAAATGTTATAAGGCATATTGCTAACAATTCCCACCGGACTCGGCAAAGCAAGCAACTCATCTCGCCAATCCACCGCCAAGGCATCACAATTCAACACAGATATGCCTGGTGAATAATCCGCTAAAACCCCTAATATCCGATGATCAACTTCAATCGCTTTCACTTCAGATTGAAGTGCTAACCACTTTGTCAAGACTCCTGGCCCCGGACCAACTTCTAAAACCCCGTCGAATTCTGAAGCCGCATGAACAATTGCGCCAACAACTCGCTCTGAAATTAAAAAATGCTGGCCAAAACCTTTGTCCGTACGAACATTGTGTTTAGCCAGCACATCAATCAATTCACGCCGAAAAGGCGGAACCGATTTCAATTGTCCTTGTGTTTGCCTTCGAAGACGTGAACTTTCACCTTCCGGCGACCCCAATTCAACGCTTCCTTTCGATTGTGAAGACACACATCTATTTTATTCCCTTTTATCGCACCGCCTGTATCCGCGGCAATCGCAAAGCCATAACCTTCAACAAATAAAAGCGTTCCAAGCGGAATCACCTTCGGGTCTACTGCAACAACTCCAAATGCCGCTTTCCGACCACTTGCCGTACGGCCAGTGCCAGAACCATCGGTTGGTAGATAAGCGGTTGATTCCATAGTCAAGACCTTATCTCGTGTAAACGAGCTTCGGCTGGATTGCTTGAATCCAGATGTACCCATTTGAATAATGGCTTCCACTGGCTCAACGCGCTCTTCTGTTCGTTCAGTTTTTATCGCAACACCATCAACAACGGTATCAATAATTTTCCAAACAATCTTTCCATCGTGGCCATCTTGAACTTTCTTGGTTCGTCCGGCAGAGAGATTTCGACTAAAAACGTATTTTACGGAGTAAGGAATAACCTTTTCGGTTACCTTAACTTCAACTTTTTTTTGTTCGGGCTGGTCTTGTGCAACCGCTGCTAAAGGATAGATAGCAAGAACAGTTGCAACGGCCAGTACCGCAGTGAATATTTTTCGCATTCGGGAAATTCCTACTTGCGCACTTCTGACTACTTTGTCAAAAGCCGGTTGTTTTTACCTCCATCAATTTTCGGCATAAACATATTCAATCATTTGAAAATCTATCAGACCTACCAATTTCAACCCTCTTTTGAACCTAAGCAGGCACTAAAAGCAGGACTATTACCGGCTTACCAGTGGGACCCTTGACACGATGCAAGGCGAACCCTCTGAAGTAGTCAATAACGACTTTCCATCTAAACTATAACAGATCGCTTCCCCTTGTTTTTCCACCGCAAGCAAAATTAGCTTGGGATCACCCTTAATCCAGTCGCTAAACTTCGTCGGAACGGAATATTCAAGAGCCCCAGAATAAGTCCGCAAAACAATAAACTTCCCATCTGGGCTCAAATCTGCCCCCGTTACCAAATTCCCACCAAGTCCCAGAACTTTCACTTCCAGAGTTTTCAAAAACTCCATAGTAATTTTCTGTCCACTCTTTGGACGAGAAGCTCGATAAACGTTAGTCACCTGATCCCGAGCTTTACTAATTAAATACAAATCCCCGTTTGCATGGTCAACAATAAGAGCTTCACAATCTCGCGCCCGATCAGGATAGACCAACTCAAAAGTCTCTATTTTTTTAATCGTCTCCGATTCTCCAATCGGCTCCGCAACGCGATGGACAAAAACTGATTTTCTAATCCGAGCATTGTCCCCAACGTCGGCAAAGTACAAAAACGATTTCCCTTCTATCTTTGCTCCGGCCATATCTTCCCAATCAAAAGCCTTCACCCCATCCAAACTAAAAGTTCCCGTTACTTGGCCCTTGCGGTCAAATCTAAAAAATCGCGCCTCATCTCCACTATCGTTGTGTGTATAAAAAACACCCGGAGACCGAGAGCTTGCAACAACCCCGCTACTCTCATTGATTGCCTCATTCGAAATTTGACAAAAAGGCTCAGGCTTTCCCCATTCCCTATCGAAGTTCCCCAGCAAAAAACCGCAAATCAAAGTTGACAACATAAACTTAAGGTACCTGCAACCCTTTGTGCCGATTTTTTATCTTTAATGGAGCCGATTCCCAAGAGATCTGAAGAACTTCTTTCATCTCTTTCAATTCCAAATCACGAATTCGCGCATAAATCCAAGGCCATCCATCCAAATGTTCGGTCTTATAAAAAACATCAGGAAAGTCACAAAGCAATCGATCATGGTCCTCCCAATTCAGGCGTAATGATAGGGTCTCACCGCCCTCTTTCGCAACGCACATCACCTTCCCATTTCGCTTTAAACATGGGTCTCCGTAATATGTTGATTCCTCAACTTCGCTTAGCGAAACGCCAAACTTAAAAACTTCACAAAGAGAATCAACCATCGCAGTTATCATATCACCGGGATCTCAAATTCTCATGAAACAAAACCTGATGCGCAACTCCTGCTAATTCTCCAAATCTGTCTCGCAATAAGTCTCCAATGGCCTGATATCGCCGCGTAGTCACCGACTTTTCCGACCACTCCGGAAAAAACCTTAAGGTCATTTGCTGCCAAATATGAGTATCAACTGGCACCGCCAGCCCATGACCAAGCGCAAACAAGCAAATACAATCCGCCAACTTTGGCCCAACCCCAGCCAATTCTTGAAGCTCCAAAAACGCTTCTTGATAGCTCATAGATTTCAAACTTTCTAACCAACTGCGACCGCCCTTTTCTAAGACTTGACTTGCCGCCATCGGTATCGTTGCTGCTCGATATCCAAAACCTGCAAGTCTCAATTCTTGTTCTTTCAGACTGGCCAAAACTTCCAATTCCGGAAATCGCATCCGACCATATCCCAATTCCCAACTCCCTTGACTTGCCAAAAACTCCACCATCACTACAATTCGTTTTAAGTGGTTATTACTAGTGCAAAGAAAAGAAAACATCTCTTCAACGGCACAACTAGGCTGCATCAATCTCAATCCAGACTGTCGATTAATCAAATCTTCCCACTCTCGATCTCCTTTGACTAACTCCAGTAACTCTCCATAGGGGTCTTGATCTAAAGAAAAAAGCCGCCTAAAATCCGCTTCTGTTCCTGTACTTTTAACGATATATCGCACACTCTGGTCAGACTGATTCTCAATATCCACAAGATAAAAGTGGTCTCCATCCAAGCCCTCCCAAATCTGTGGTAATTTCTCTCGCCACCTAAAAACCTGACCGGCATTAACACATATTCCAAGATCAAATTCAGCTCTCGACCCACGCCATTCAAACTGGTTCAGAGCGTCTCTCCATCCGGAAGCAAAGCTAAAAACTGCTCTTCATTCAAAATCTCAATTTCCAATTTTTCTGCTTTTCCGAGTTTGCTTCCCGCTCCCGGACCGGCAACAACAAAACTCGTATTCTTAGAAACCGAACCTGCCGATTTCCCACCCAGTTTCATAACCAAGGCTTCCGCCGATTCTCGATTGAAACTAAGTTTTCCGGTGAATACAAAAGTCTTTCCCGCAAACAAATCCGAGGTCGGAGCATCCGCCTCAATTGGTCTGACTTCAAGTTCGACCAACTCATCAAGAATCTTTTGATTCTCTTCATCATCAAGCCACATTCTAATTTCCGTAGCCGTTCTCTCTCCAATATCCGGAACATCATCAATCTCCTCCAAAGTTGCCGCTCGCAACCGATCAAGAGTATGAAATTCTCTGGCTAAATCTTTCGCGGTTCGCTCCCCAACACCAGGTATCCCGAGTGCAAATATAAACCGATCAAGTGGCCTCGATTTACAGTTTTCAATTGCTTCCAAAAGATTGGCCGTACTTTGTTCTCCCATCCGATCCAATTCCTTCAGCTCCGCTTCAAATTCCCGTAACTTAAAAATACTCGACACATCTGTCAGCCACCCCAATTCCAAATATCGAAAAACTTGCTTCTCCCCAAGACCATCAATATCCATCATTTTCCGACTCGCAAAATGAATAATTTTATGAGCAATCTGGGCATCACACCCCTTCTTGTTGGGACACCGCCACGCCACATAACCTTCGTCTTGCACGAGTTCTGTGCTACAAATGGGGCAGCGCGTCGGCCGCTCAACAGAAACGGAATTCTCCGGACGCTGTTCTAAAACCGGACCAACAACTTCCGGAATAACATCTCCTGCTCTTTGAACAATCACCGTATCCCCCGGCCGAACATCCTTCCGCTCGAGTTCCACAAAATTATGCAAAGTGGCTCGACTCACCGTAACTCCTCCAACAAAAACTGGCTCAAGTTCCGCCACCGGAGTAACCACCCCGGTCCGACCAACTTGTAAACCTACTGCTAAAAGCTTTGTAAACGCTTGTTCACTCGGAAACTTAAACGCTACCGCCCATCTTGGCCCTCTGGCGGTAAACCCAAGCTCATCTTGCAATGCCACATCATTAACTTTAATCACGCAGCCATCAATCCCAAAACCAAGCGAAGGACGTAAAGACAAAACTTCGGTTGTAACTCGAACCAGTTCATCCGCTCCCAAAACTTGCCACCGATAATCCGAGATTCTAAACCCCATTTCCGATAACCAATTCAATACTTCAGATTGCGCACCCGGTAAAGAAACCCCGTCTCCAATCGCCCCCAATCCATATGCAAAAAAGTTCAGTTTCCTTTGCGCCGTCAGCCGACTATCGAGTTGCCTCATACCTCCGCTTGCCGCGTTTCTAGGATTCACAAATGCCTGCTCGCCCCGAGAAACTCGCTCACGATTCAAGGCATCAAAAACTTCCTTGATCATCAAAATCTCTCCCCGAATCTCAACAATCCCAGAAAGAGGATGGCTCAAACGTAACGGAATATCTCGAATCGTTTTCGCATTGTCTGTCACGACCTCCCCGCTCGTCCCATCACCCCGAGTAGTCCCCCGAATCAACAATCCATCCTGATAAGTTAAAGATAAGGATAAACCATCAAACTTTAACTCAACGAGATACTCAACCTCCGAATCAACTCCCAAAATCTTGCGAACACGCTCATCAAATGCTCTCAGTTCATCTTCTCCAAAAGCATTGTCAAGGCTCAACATAGGAACGCCATGACGGTAGTTTTCAAAGCCAACAGAAGGAGCAGACCCCACCCTCAATGTCGGACTATCTAACACTCGCAATTCAGGATGCTCAAGCTCAATTGATTGCAACTCCGCAAACAATGCATCGTAATCCGAATCACTTATTTTCGGAGAATCTTGAAGGTAATACAGCCGATTATGCTTCTCAATCTCAGTGCGCAAAAAAGCTGCTCGATCCGACAAATCCATCGACATCAATTTACCTGCCGATCAAGTATTGATTTCCTTAACCGCCAAAACCAGGGAGCCATTTAAGAATAGAACTTCCCCCCGGAATTGTTGCCAATGAAAACTGAACTGCAAACTTTGCCAATGCAAACCATTGGGCTCCCGTCATCCAGGCATCTTGACCCGCTTGCACTGCCGAATTCCAGAAATCCATAACCGGATTTGAAGACTTTTGAGTTGTTCTGGCCGCGGGATTTTTGGGCTGCGACTTTGCATTAACCTTCAAGTTGACTTTTAACTCTGAATCTAGCTTGCGACTAATCTTAATTTTGTCAACAAAATTCTCACCCGTACTTACGCTCTTATTAACCATCCGCAACGAAGTAACTGCTCCAATCGATTGATCGAATACAACAGTTCCACTGCCATTCATCACTGTTGTCACTTCTGAAACAGCGTCTTCACGTTTCTTAACCACTTCCAAAGCATCATTTTCTAAAACCGTGTACTCCTGGCGAACTTTTACTCCAATCGACATGATCGACCCCTTGAGTTCATTGATCTGGCAAGTGTAAAGCAAATCATTCCCGCCAAAATTCTTCTTAAATTGCCACTCTTCTCCTATTTCTACGGGATTCGCCGGAAACTCAACTGGAAGATAAGTTATATCCGGAAAACGCTTAACATCCAATCCCGGAAGTCGAACCGGCAATGATCGATCCGGAGCATCTGTCTTTAAAATCTTGCCACTGGCCGACAAACTCACCTTGGTCTTTGGAAAATAGTCAACCGCGTTTTCCAAAGTCAATGGAAGCTTCGAACCATTAAAAGCCATAGAAAAACTAGTGAGTTCATTTGAAGCTTGCAAGAGTTCCCCATCCTTTTCCCGGCCCAAAACTTTAACGTCCATGCCAACATCAGCGCGACCTTCATTCCCGCCTAAAACTGGCAAAAACCCATCAAAACTCACATCGACCCGATAACTCAAATCCGTTGTCGGATTAAAAGTGTAAGTTCCAGTCAATGCCAAAAAAGCCAATGAAGTCAACATTTAATTATCCTTTTCCTCAGACGCGTATCCCGCATTCAATGTCCAAAAAAACATTTCAAATGGGACTTAAATAGCACCCTCTTCTTGGTGCCGAAGTGGAACTGCCGGCAAATCAAGCTTTTGCCGCGCTCTTTTATGCGTGATGGCAAGGAGGCGCTCCAAAATAATCTTAATGACTCCTGCTATCGGATAAGCCAACATCATTCCAATAACCCCAAATAATGCTCCGCCCGAAAACACAACGAACATGCCAACAAATGGATGGAGATTCACCGCTTTGCCCACAACTTTTGGAGTAATCAAAACATCCCAAGTTGTTGTAATTGTAAAAAAGCATGCAAAAACGACTGCGGCAAAAGCCCAAGAATTGCTCATCCCTAAAAATGGAGCTCCGGTCGAACCGCTAACACCAGTGGCAACCGTAAGTGTAACTGCTGTAATAATTCCCCCAATGTTAGGAATCAAATACAAAGCCCCGCCTAAAATGGCAAAAATAAAACTAAAGGGAACGCCTAAAACGGTCAGCACCGCGGCCATAACCAGCATGTAGGTTGAAATATTAATCAAAACTCCGCGGATATATCCCTGCAGAACATCACCAACATCATCAATAAATTCCAATACCTGCAGCCTAAATCCAGGTGGAATCCAATTGCCAAATCGCTTGCCAAACCCCTCAAGATCATTCATTAAAAAGATCGCAAACAAGGGCGTAAAAGCCAACAAAGCCAGTTGAGAAGCCGCTGTGCCTAAAAAAGCCACCAATCCATTAAAACCATTTCTAATCGAATCGCTCAGATCTTGTCGATGCGGCTGTATGTACTCTTCGTTAAAAGCGCGCCGAGTACTTGGCATGCCAAGCTGATTCAATAGCGATCGATTCTCTTCTAAAAGCCGATCAACAAAACCCAATACTCGTTTAGGTTTCGATTGAATTGCCGGGTTCCAGCGGACATAAACATTGTCATTCGCCGTATCCTCCGCCAATTGCTGAGTTGTAGATTGAACTGTAACTCCAATTTCATTAACTTGCCGGCTCAGCTGAGGGATAGCCATAACCACCAAAGTGCCGACTAATCCAAAAAATACAACAGAAATCAACATAACTGCCGCTGGCCGTGGAATATTTCGCTTTGTCAACCACCGAATAACCGGATTCAACAATACAGCTATTAGCCAAGCCAATAAAAACGGAAGCAGAATCCCCCGGACTGCCGACAAAAAACCAAGGGCCGCCAAAACAATGACGACCCACAAAACAATCCTCCACGCGTTTCCGCTATTGTTTTCGCGCAATGGTTAAATTTCCTGTTGGGTTTTTTACTTAGGCGCCAGCTTCGTCAATCGCTTTCGCAACTTCGGATTCGCGCTTTGTTCGCTGCTCAGAAATCCAATCTTCGGTCTTGCCTTTCAATTCTTTCAATTTCACATTGAGCTCGTCGCGAGTTTCATCGCCCGACTTTGGAGCAAATAATAGCCCAGCCAACGCACCAATCAATGCACCCAGGCCAAAGCCTGCCAACAAGTAAACCAAGGAATTTTTATCTTCAGAGTGATTCATTTTTTCGCCTTAAAGGCAGACTACTCTTGGTAGTCTGTGTCCTTTTACTACTCCAGTATGCCTGAAAAAGTGTCATTCCCAAAGCCATTACGCCCGGAACTATGCCTTTATTCTTAATCAATCCTAGCGAGTTGATAACTTGCGCCAACGGTAGCGCACCTCCAGTCGATGACTCTTTTTTCAGTTTTTCTATTTGTCGGTTTTGGGCTGCAACTTGCTGTTCCAATTCAGAAATCTTCTTTTCACTGGCTAATAGTGCTTTACGAAGATCCTTGATCCCTTTGTGAAGCCACAATGTAGCAAAAACTCCAACAGCAAAGGAAACCAGTAAAAAAAAGAAAAGAATAGTTTCCATTTATTTAATGACTCCACCCATCACCACAGTTTCGCCTTTATATGCAACTGCAATTTGGCCCGGAGTCACTGCTCTCACTGGCCGATCAAAAACAATCGTTGGCTCCGGCAAAGAATAAAGCATTGCGGGTTGAGCATCCATATTGTATCGAATCTTTGCCATCACCTTCATTGGTGCCTCTGAACTCGGATATCCCGTCCAGGTCACTCGTTCCAAAACAACTTCCTTGCGCTTCAAATCATCATCATCGCCAACAACAACACGATTAGTCTTTGGCTCTAAACCAATAACGTAAAGTGGCCGACCCACGGCAACGCCAATTCCTTTCCGTTGACCAACCGTAAAATCTGCAACGCCATTGTGTTCGCCGATAACCCGACCTCGTGCATCTACAATTTCGCCACTTTCAAATGAATCCGGCTTAGCTTTTCGCAAAAACTCTTTATAGCCCCCAGCATCACTCACAAAACAGATTTCTTGACTGTCCGGCTTATCAGCTACTGGCAATAATGCTTCCGTTGCTAAACGGCGAGTTTCCGCTTTGTCCCCCAACTCCCCAAGAGGAAACCAAACTTTAGAAAGCTGCTCTTGGGTCATCGCATACAAAACGTAAGACTGATCCTTTTTGCCACCCAAACTTCGCATCAAACGGTATCGATCTGTCGCCTGATTGTGCCGAATCCGCGCATAGTGACCAGTCGCTAAAATATCACATCCCAATTCATCCATCGTCTGCAGCAAGGCTTCAAATTTAACTTTGTTATTACAAGTCACGCAAGGGTTAGGCGTACGGCCTTTTGAATACTCGTCGACAAACTCATCAATAACAGTCTGCTTAAACTTATCCTTAAAGTTAACAACGTAATGCGGAATATCCAAAATCCTCGCTACACGGCGCGCATCTTCAACTGCCCCTAAGCTACAACAACCCGCATGCCGTGGATCAGTTTGGCTCTCTTGCCAAATCTGCATTGTGATTCCAATCACATCATAACCACGCTTTTTAAGAAGATATGGCACAACCGAGGAATCCACCCCGCCCGACATCGCAACGCACACTGTCTTCTTTTTTGCCATAACAAACTCTATTTTAACAGAGGAGCATAAGGAGCCCCATTCAAAACGCCTTCTAAAGATTGATACGAAGTCGACTGAGGTTCTTCCCCGTCAACTAACAAGATAAAGGCAGGTGTCCCTTCAATCTTTAACTCATCTTTTGCCAATGTCACGTCATCAGAAACCTGATCCAAATACTTTTGGCGAGTGGTTTCATCATCAAGAACTTTCTTCACATCAGCTTCTTTCAATCCAACTTCTTCCGCAACTGCAATAATCCCCGACTCCGCTTTCACTCGCTGCATATTTGCCGTATCCATCGCCGCCGTCATAAACTCCCAAAACTTTCCTTGCTCCGCAGCATATTGGGCAACCACCGATAAAGCGATGCTCGTCTCGTGACCAGGAATTTCAAACAAGGGAAAATGCCGGAAAGCAATCCTTAATTTTCCGTTGTATTTTTCGTACAACTTATGGATTTCAGGAAAAGTCAATCGGCAAGTAGGACAATTCATATCCGCAAACTCAACTAAAGTCACCTTCGCATCAGCGTTGCCCATAACTCGTGTCGCATCGGGCATAATCCGCTCATTCTTTGCATTCCCCAGTTCCATTTTCACGCCACTAATTGCAGCTTCATTCATGGAGCCAGCTCGAATCGCCGTTGCCCCCAAAGCCAGTATAAAGCAACCAGCCACCCAAGTAAATTCGGGCTTCGAAGTAGAAGATTCTTCACTTGGAGAAGTTTGCGCCAACAAACCGTGAACAACAAAAAGCAAGAGCATCGTTGATGCCGAGGCTAAGCACCAGGGACAAAGCTCACCAAGTTGCGTAATCGAAACGATTTGAAGCCAAAGACTAAATCCCAAACCAAGACCAGACAATCCAAAACCGATATTGGTCAATCTCGACCAATTCGTCCCAGTTTTGCCCGGACGCATGGCCGCCAGTGTCAACAAGACTAGATAGGCGCCCAAACCAAGAAAAGCAACCGGAATCCCCATGAACTTACTAAAAACCGAGTTCGTGACGGCCGCACAACCACCCGCTGTCCCACAAGGCACTGCCTTCTGGGAAATCTCCGCATAACTGAGCGTCCCGGCAATAAAAATGCCTACCGAAGACAAAAACATAATAACGCGGTTCCAAATTGTGGACATGGCTGTGCAATTATACGTCGGAATCAGTGCCGTTGTCCCGGACTTTACAGGTTCAACTGGTATCCTTTCGGGCCTAAAACTAACGATTTCTCTGTATGTCTAACGTAAACCTTCTCGCTCCTAGTTCCAAACCTGCTTCCCTTAACAAAACGCAGAGAGGCACTTACTTTGTCCAAACATGGGGATGCCAGATGAACGAAGAAGACAGTGAACAAATGTCACTCTACTTAGAAGACCTCGGATTCAAGCCCGCCGATGATTGGCGATCAGCCCAAGTCGTCCTCCTTAATACTTGCTCCGTTCGTAAAAAACCAGAAGATAAAGCTCTCTCATTTCTAGGTGAAATCGCCCTCGTCAAACAAAACCGACCCGATATGATCATTGGCGTCGCTGGTTGCATGGCCCAAGTCCGCGCAGATGATATCCGCCAAAGAAACCCCCATGTCGATTTCATTGTGGGAACCGCCCAAGTTTCAAAAATCCCCGGATTAGTTGAAGAAGCCCTTCAGGTCAAACGATTCCGAAAATCCTTAGACCTCCCCGAAAGAAAGGGTGCCGTCGTCACCAGCATTCCGCAAAGAAATCTAGAACGCACCGGAAAACTAAAAGCTCATGTCCCTATCCAATACGGATGCGACAAATTCTGCACGTTCTGTATCGTCCCCACCACCCGAGGACGGGAAAGATCGCGTCCAACTGAACACATCGTTGAGGAAGTCCGCCGACTTGCCGAACTCGGTACAAAAGAAGTCACCCTGCTTGGACAAACGGTAAACAGTTATGGAAAAAACCTGGCCGAAGGCAGAGTTCCATTTTCTAAACTCTTACAAATCCTCGATGGGATCCCGGGAATCGAAAGAATTCGATATACATCTCCCTATCCACGAGATTTCAAAACCGATCTCATTCAAGTCATTAAAAACTCCCCTAAAGTAATGGAGCATTGCCATATGCCAATCCAAGGCGGAAGCAATACCCTGCTGAAACGAATGAATCGACTCTACACTGTCGAATCCTATCGGAAAATCGTCTCCGAACTACGAGCTACAATGCCCGATCTCGGCCTCACCACCGATGTCATCGTCGGATTCCCCGAAGAAACAGAAGAAGAGTTTGAAGGAACCCTCGCGTGCATGGAAGAATTCCAATTCGATGCTGCATACATGTTCAAGTATTCCCCTCGGCCCGGAACTCCCGCTGCCGATATGGTTCAAATCGCTGAGCAAGTTTCTAAAGATCGACTTAAAAAACTAATGGATGTACAAAACGCTATTACGCTCATCAAACATACAAACTGTATAGGGAAAAACTTTGAAGTGCTAGTCGAAGGAGCATCTCACAAAAACCCCAAAATGCTAAGTGGTTTCACAAGATGCTTCAAGCAAGTTCATTTCCCCGGAGATTCCGAAAAGTTAAAAGGTGAACTCGTCAATGTAGAATGTATAGACTCCACCCACTGGGGCCTGTCCGCAAAACTCATCTAATCTTTTTCAATAGCCTCGCACAACATCAACTCGAGTGAGAGAAGAATTTCCTTTAAGTAAATCAGAAAGCAAGCGATGAATACCTTCCATTCGCTCTTTCTCATTTTCCTGATGTCCACCACCAACATGCGGACTCATAACAACATTTTCCAACTCATGCCAAGGTAACTCCCCCGGCCAACCCGATTCTCCTTCCTTCGGATACTTCCACCACACATCAAGACCCGCCCCGTGGATTTTTCCCTCACGGCAGAATTCAAATAGCGCCTCTTCGTCAATCACGGGACCTCGTCCAATATTTACAACAATTGCCTTCGAATCTAACATTGAAAGTTCTTTCTTTCCAATGAGTCCAACCGTTTTTTCCGTCATAGGAACCGCGCAAATCAATACTCTCGCCTCATCCAAAACTTGCGCTAAAGCATCAACCGAATAAACCCAAACACCACCTTGTAATCCAAATGGTCCGTTTAGCTTGACTGCTGAAACATCCATCCCCAAACCCAATCCTGCCGCCGCAACTCGTTTTCCAATCGCGCCATAGCCCAAAACCACCATTTGCTCTCCCGCCAAACGGACAGAAGTCGAACTCGACCACCTCGGCGCCCAATTGCCTTCTCGCATCAGTCGATCATGCGGCACAATTTCACGAGAACAGGCAAGCATCAAGGAAATCGCTGTCTCCGCCGTACTCGCCGCATTGTGGTGCAAATTATAAACCGCTACTTCCGGTCGCTCTCGCAATGCATTTCGAGTCGAATTCGGCAGCCCAGCCCAAGGGATCACCAGTGCCTGAAGTTGATCCAACCCTTCAATATCACGCTTCTCAATAAAACCAGAAACAAGAACTTCCGTATCTTCCGGAATCTTTCCCCCCACAGAAAAATCCACACCAAGTGGCATCCCTTTTTCCAAAAGAGAATATTCACCATCGGCAAAATGCACACGCATAATTCGAAACAGTATAAGTGTTTTAGATTCCGGATTTCAGCTTTTTGAATTTATTGATCGGTTCTAAACTTTTCAATGATTTCATAAGCAAGCTCGCGCGGACGCCAACCTTTAATTTCAACTTCCTTTTTCTCAAGTTGTTTATACACTTCAAAAAAGTGAACAATTTCGTCCAAAGTATGTTGGTGAATCTCTTTCATTCGAGTCCGATTTCCAAACCTCGGATCGTTACTCGCCACGCAAAGGAGCTTCTCATCCGGCATTCCCTGATCAATCATTTCTAAAACCCCAATCGGCTTCGCTTCAACAACAATTCCCGGATAGGTCGGGTGCATAATCAAAACCAATGCATCAACCGGGTCGCCATCTAAATAATGAGTTTGAGGAATAAAACCATAGTCCCAAGGATAGAAAAGCGGAGAATACAAAACGCGATCAAGTTTCATCGCGTCCATTTCCGCATCATATTCGTACTTATTCGTACTAAACTTCGGAATCTCAATAATAACATTGACTTCTTCCGGAGCATTCTTACCAATGGGGACATTTTTTAGGGACATGGTGTTTGTTCATGGTACCGGCCCCAGATACCTTGCCCAAGGTCATTGGCCCACAGTGTTTGAACCAGTCTTAGCCCGATTACCTTTCCGATATTGCCAGCGACGATAAACCGGAACAAAAAACATGACCACTCCACTAAGTCCTAAAAAGAACAAACATACGGCTACCCAAGGCAGAACCCAAGCATGAGCAGCGTCTGCAAAAAACGATAAATCATGAATGTCCTCACTCAACTGGTCATTTCGCTTTCCAACACTCAATACTTTTCCATCTGCCCCGTCAATCTGGACTTCGTGATACCCCTTCGTACTAATTATTTTATATATGTTTTTATCAGAATGATATTCAAAACGATCAATATCTTTGTCGCTCTTCAGTTCGGCCAAGCCGACTCCATAAGCCGACTCAAGCGCAACTCCAACTCCAACAACATCAGATAAGCTCGAGACTTCTCCACCCTTTTGAGAAGCTGGACGCATCCAATCAACATTGCCTTTTATTGCCAACAAAAATCCAGTTGCCGAAATAACCACAAGGAACAAACAAGCCCCCAGACCAATCCATTTATGCAAGTTTCTAATCGATTTATACATATTTTAATTTTTCTTTGCCGCCTCACATAGCCGATACAGCAAATGAGCATAAATTCGAGCCGTTTTGACCATACTCGCAATGGCAATACGCTCGTCCGTTTCATGGGCATCGCCATCTCCTTCCCAACACGTACCTATAGCAACGCAATTAGGAACCGCTCTTGCATATGTACCGCCGCCCATCGTCTCGGGTTCCTTCATATCACCAGTTTCCGCCCGATACACATCAACAATTGTTTTCACAAGAACATGATCAATTGGAAAATAAAGCGAAGGACTATGAGAAACAAAGTCCGCCGACCACTCAGTTCCGAGTTTGCTCATGCGATTCTGAGCCAACTTCAAAACTGCCGATCCTTCCCATGTCGCCGGATACCGAACGCTAAAAGTCATTCTAACCTTGCCTCCCTCAGTATCAATAATCCCAAGATTCGCCGTCAACGCCCCTGTTTCAACATCCGAACCCGCAATCCCCAGCCCATCACCGCCAATATGAGTCACCCCATGGAGTTCGTCATAAACTCGCTTTTGCTGCGTGGGTGCTGCCTCCTTTAAGAATCTAAAAATTCGGATGGCCGCACTGTCGCCACCAAATGGGTAAGCACCATGAGCGGCTTTCCCCTGAGCCGTAATGCAAAGCACGTCATCTTCCCATACAAACGACAAATTTGCATCCCAGCTTTCTGAGACTTTTTCTTCCATGGCCCCCCGATAGCCGGCCGAAACTCGCACCTTCGCCTGGCAAGAATCAATGACAATATTAGGACGCTGCCCGCCCCGAATTTCCATAAGAGTCAATTCTCCCGCCGGAAGTACTCTCGTTACAACAAGGTCAGCAATCCCCTTTTCGCCATGAATGCAGGGCCAACCTGCATCCGGAGCAACCCCCAAAGTCGGAACCTCTTCGGTCTTCATGTAATGCTCAACGCACTTGAACCCACTCTCTTCGTTGCAACCAAAAACATTGCGAACCCTAACTCCCGGGTCACCAACAACTTCTTTCAATGCCCGCGAAGCAAAAAACATAGCAATGGTCGGCCCCTTATCGTCGGTTGCACCTCTGGCATAAATGTAGCCATTGTCAATTTCGGCACCAAAAGGCTCGTGTTTCCATCCTGGCCCCACCGGAACAACGTCAAGATGCCCCAACGACATCACCAACTGATCACCAGATCCAAAATCTGCGTAGCCACAATAGCCATCAAGATCAGTTGAAGTCATTCCCGCCTTTGTTGCCTTTTCAAGCATCCAGTCTAAAGCACGACGATTCTCGGGCCCAAATGGAGCTTGTGGCAGAGCTTCAGATTCTAAAGAAGGAATCTGCAAAAGTTCGCGTAAATCTTCGATCATCTCATCTTGATGATCATCTATCCATTTCTGCAGAGCAACAATAACGGGATCCGACATGACTTAGATTATGCCTTGCCGCCAGCATCATATCAAATCCCGATTGTTTAGTAATGATAATAAGTGAGTCGACTCAAGCGGCAAAACAGAGCCGACATCACTAAATCTTCTATTCCAGAATCCTAGTGATAATCCCCTGGTATCTCTACCGGCTCATACAAACTTAGGTAAACCCTCAGCCATGCAAGTCGATGCCGCTTTATCTTTGTTAGATTCATTTTCAAGCTCTAAATCTAAACCATCGATTGCATTTGCCCCCGGCAGAGTCAACCTCATCGGCGAACACACAGACTACAACCAAGGTTATGTTTTTCCAATCGCCATATCGCAAGGAATCACAATTGCCGCCAAACCCAATGGCCTCAATATCAACCGACTGCTTTCCAACAAAGCGGGAAAAGGGCGCAATTTCCCCGCTAAACCCTTGCCTGGTTCAATCCACGGATGGAGCCGATACGTCGCTGCTGTCGCTTGGGCACTGGATGCATCCACCTGCCTCGATATGGCAATTGTCAGCAATTTACCAATGTCTAGCGGTGTCTCATCCTCGGCTGCGCTAGAACTCGCATCAGCTTCCATCTGGAACCACATCGATAACCTTAATTTCAGCAATATGGAACTCGCATTCAAATGCCAAAAAGCTGAAAATGATTTCGTTGGCGTCAACTGCGGAATCATGGATCAAATGGCAAGCGCCATGGGAAAAAAAGACCATGCGATGCTGATAGACACCTTAGACAACACCATAACCTACGCCCCAATCTCCTCTGATCTCATTGTCTTCGTCCTCGACACGGGAATGCCAAGAAGCTTAGCGGCTTCTGGATACAACGAAAGAAGGGCAACCTGTGAAGAAGCCTGCGAAACCCTCAACATAAGTTCACTCAGATTTGCAAATATCGAGAGTCTCAACCATCTCTCCTGCCCACTACAATACAAAAGAGCGAAACACGTCATCACCGAAAACCAAAGATGCCTCGATCTTGCCACCGCTCTCAAACAAAACAACCGCGATCAAATAAAGATCTTAATGAACGAAAGCCACAAAAGCCTAGATCAAGATTACGAAGTCTCATCCCCCGAACTCAACGAAATGGTGAACTCGGCCCTCAAATCAACCGGATGTATAGGCTCAAGAATGACGGGAGCCGGCTTTGGCGGTTGCGCAATCGCCCTCGTAGAAAGCGATAAGGCCCAAATTTTTCAGTCCGAGTGCGAACATTACTACCAAAATGTTGTCAAACATAGTAAGCCAAGTGTCTTCCAAACATTGGCGGCAGAGGGGGCCAAGATCGTCTAGTCATCTGGGCCAAAAAACCTCTCGAAAAGAGTTTTTTATGTTTTTTGCCCAAATCATCTCAAAAACCGCTACCCACTATGGAAAGAAACAACCAAGCGGCAAATACGCAACGAGGAATGGGTAATGGCTATGCCTGGAACAACAAGATCTATTGAATCTCCACGAGGAGTTCGGCTCACGCCGACAGAAGTAAAAGTATTGAGCTTAATCGCTCAGGGACACTCCAGCCAAGAGGCTGCAGACAGAATGGTAGTGTCAAAGCGAACAGTGGATTTCCACCTCGCAAACATTTACCAAAAACTACAAGTGAATAACCGAGTTCAAGCATTGAGAGCAGCAACTAGACTCGGACTAATTCCATTCGAACCGTTCTTCGGCCACACTCAGGGCGAAGGCTAAGAACGACTCGAAACTGGTTTGAAAATCGACTCCGCCAAGGAAGGCAGAGTCGATTTTTTTATGCCTTCTTTTTAGGAGTCGCTTTCTTTGCCGCAGGTTTTTTGGCCGAAGTCTTTTTTGCCGCTGGTTTTTTAGCAGCTGGCTTTTTAGCCGCCGCTTTTCTCGCCGGAGCCCGACGTTTCTTCTTACTTGGCCCAAGAGCCGCTCTCGCTTTAATCAACTCAATTGCTGCTGCCAAATCAATCCCCGCCGGATCTGTGCCCTTCGGAATCGTAGCATTGGTTTCACCATCGCTAACATAAGGGCCATAACGACCATCCAAAACCTTAACCGGCCCCGCAACTCCTTCACCCTCGCCGAGTTCCGCAATCACCTTTGGCCCACTCGCCTTCTTCCCTCGTCCCCCTTCGGCAATCAAAGTCACCGCTGCCTCAATGGTCAAACTTCTCGCTTCTCGCCAATCGCCCGCATTTGCTCTTTGCTCGCCGGCTGTCAAATAAGCGCCATATCTTCCCAAAGCCAAAATAATGTCCGCACCAGATTCCGGATGAGCTCCCAAGTTTTTTGGAAACTCTAATAGAGCCGCCACTAACTCCGGAGTCAAATCGCCAGCCGAGACTCCCGGCGGAAGAGTCACTCGCTTAGGAGTTTCTTCACCTTCCGGTTCCACTTCTAAATAAGCGCCAAATCGACCACTTTTAGAAAATACGCTCCTTCCCGTTGCCGGATCTAACCCCACAGATTCCGGACCCTTGGCTCGTTCTTCCAATAGCTTCAAAGCAATTTCCAAAGTCAAATCAGCCGGAGCAACATCTTCCGGAACGCTTGCCGTATTCCCTGGCCCGCCTTCTCCTCTTTGGATAAATGGCCCGTTCCGTCCAATTCTTACAACTACATCTTCACCCAAAGGAATTGCCGGAAACGGAATTTCCGGACCTCGCTGTTCAACCTTTGCTGCGATGCCTAAATCTTCTCCCTCCCCGTAATAAAACCTTCGCAAATGCTCAACAGAGTCAATTTTCCCTTCCGCAATTTCATCCAATTGGTCTTCCATTGCCGCCGTAAAGCGCAGATCAATCAGCTGTTCAAAATGATTTTCTAAAAGCTCCGTAACCGCAAAAGCCGTAAAGGTTGGCACAAGTTGATTGCCACTTTTATAGACATATCCACGATCCTGAATCGTGCTGATAATGCTCGCGTAAGTCGAAGGCCGACCCACGCCTTCCGCTTCCAACTTTTGCACAAGAGAAGCTTCCGTAAACCTGGCCGGAGGTCGGGTCGCATGTTCTTCCGCCCAAACTCTTAATGCCTCTGATTCCATACCAACCGACATCTCTGGCAACAAAGTCTCTTTATCGCCAAGTTCAGCTTCCGGATCATCTGCCCCTTCAACATAAACCCTCAAAAAACCTGGGAAAATAATTGTCTTGCCCGATGCTCCAAAAACATAAGATTTTTTCTCATGGTCTACGGTGACTTCTACTTTGGTTCTTTCAACCTTAGCCCGCTCCATTTGACAAGCCAATGTCCGCTTCCAAATCAAATCATAAAGCTTAAACTGCTCGTCAGACAAACGCCCCCGAATCGATTCCGGAGTTCGGGCCAACTCCGTTGGACGAATTGCTTCGTGAGCTTCTTGAGCATTCTTGGCCTTACTTTTAAACTTTCGTGGCGCCGATGGCAAATACTCGCTGCCGTACTTGCTCGAAATCACTTCCCTTGCTTCCGCCAAAGCCCGATCCGCTAAACTCAAAGAGTCCGTACGCATGTAGGTAATCAAACCAACGGCCCCGCTCCCGGTATCTATACCTTCGTAAAGCTGTTGAGCAATTTGCATCGTTCTTCGAGTACCAAAACCAAACTTTCGGTTCGCCTCCTGCTGGAGTGTCGAAGTCATAAACGGTGCCGGAGGATTCTCAAAACCTTCTTTCCGATCAACCGAAGTAACATTCCAAGGCTTTTCGCCGGCAAGGGCATCCGCCAAACTCGGCGCCGTAACCGCCCGCAACCAAGTATGTTGAGCGTTTGTCAACTCACCCAAATCATTAAATGAATTCCCCGAAGCAACTGAAGAATCTCCAATGGTTCGCAAAGTAGCCTTAAATTTTCCGTTTTTAACCTGAAGTTCTGCCTCAACCGATGCATATTCCGCAATCACAAAGTCACGACGGTCTCGTTCACGCATCACAACTAACCGCACTGCAACACTTTGAACCCTTCCCGCCGAAAGTTTCGGACCAACCTTCTTCCAAAGCAAAGGCGAAAGAGTGTAACCATACAGGCGATCTAGAATCCTTCTGGTTTCCTGGGCTTTCACCAAATCTTCATCAACCGCTCGCGGAGATTTCAATGCCGCATCAATCGCCTCTGGCGTAATCTCATGAAAAACAATACGTTGAACTACCACGTCTTTCTTTGGCTTTATCAGTTCCAAAATATGCCAAGAAATACTTTCGCCTTCGCGATCTTCGTCCGTTGCCAACAGAAGCTTCGTAATCCCCTTTGCAGAATCTTTTAAATCAGAAACATAACGTTTCTTGTCCGCCGTCACCACATAAACGGGCTCAAAATCGCCCTCAATGTTCACCCCAAGCTTTGCCCATTTCTTCCCTTTTAATGAAGCCGGAACATCCGTGGCTTTTTCAGGCAAATCTCTAACATGACCAAAAGAAGCCTTTACTTCAAACTCCTTCCCCAAAAAGCGACTGATCGTTTTCGCTTTGGCAGGAGATTCAACTATGACTAACGTTTTTGGCATTTTCTTCTCAATCTGGCAACGGTTCAAGTTTTACCAACACTTAGACGTTAGAAGTCGCTAAAACTACTCCTAACCGTCCACCCGGCCCACCAATTTACTCCCATATTCGAAAAAAACCCTATTCCGAACTGCCTATCAAACCATGAACCATGACTGTCCGTCTAAACTCAATGGGTGTTCAAATGAAAATTGCATGGAACAAAATCTGCTTCGCGGCTTTACTGCTAGTTACTCCAATACTGGCGTCGGCCCAAGAAGTCTGGTTTGGCTTTTATATGCAGGGTCAAAAGGTCGGATACAGCAATTTCATAACTCAAACCGATCCCAATAATCCAAAGCAAACCCTCCGAACATCAGAATTCAAGTTCGATGCTTCCATGCTCGGACAAAACATGCAAGTCAACGTCAAAACATGGACCTGGTTCGATTCAAACGGCAAAATCATAAAACTTCGGCAGCACATGAATAGCTCGGGTCGAACAAATGATGTCGTTGCCACGTTTTCTGACTCTGAAATCAAATCTCAAATGACAACGGGTGGCGACAAATCAGAAAAAATAACTCCAATTCCCGCTGGCGCATACATCATCGATGACCCTCTCGCCGAGTTAAATTTCAGCAAATTGCCCCCAATCGGAGAATCTAAAGAAGCTTTTATATTTGCAACCGACTCCCTTTCTCTTCAAAAAATAAATATTGTATATCGAGGATTAAAATCCAACAGCGACAATGAAAATAAAGAGCAAGTTCATCAAGTCTCCATCATCGATCCGCGAGCTCCGCTAGAGATTTTCTTCACAAAAAGCGGAAATCTCATCAAGGCAACCGGACCATTAGGAATGGAGTACCGACCAGAATCAAAATCACAAGCTCTAACCTTGGTTGAAAATGGCGCAGATCTCGCCCTTGTTTCATCTATCCCCGTTAAAGGAATCATTCCTCTTGATGCTACATCTGCCACTTTCCGAGTAACTGGTGCCGACCTAAGTCAAATTCCAAATGACAAGTTCCAAAAAGTACAGAAGTTAGAAAATGGATTCCAAATTGCAACAAGTCCAAATACTCGGCCCAATAAAACAATTCTGACTAAAAACTTGGCTTCAAAAGAAGTAAATGTGTGGCTCGAACCCGATATAAGAGTTCCGAGCGATTCTGAAAATTTCAAAAAACTTGCAAAAGAAATCATAGGAAATGAATCTCGTTTTTATGCATCTGCCCAAAAGCTAAGACAATATGTCCACAACATAATGGGAATCGATGCCGGAATCGGAGTCATGAGAGATGCAAACGAAATCCTCCAATCTAAAGTCGGAGTTTGCCGAGATCATGCCATCCTGCTTGGCACACTCACTAAAGCTGCGGGAATTCCGACAAAGTTTGTATCTGGTGTCGTATATACTGGTCGCGACTTCTTGTATCATGCTTGGGTAGAAGTATGGGACGGCACATCTTGGATTGCTCTCGATAGCACGCGTCCCGGAGAATTCATCTCGCCAGGACATGTAAAAACTGCCCAAGGGTCAGTTGGAGAAAGCATGACGGGGTTCTTGCTAGATGGTGCAAAATTTGAAGTGGTAGATACAAAAAGCAAATGAATAAAAACGCCCGCAGCATAATCATTTTCTTTGCATTCTCCCTTGCTGGTGCCTGGCTCAGCTTAACATTTGTCCCTCCAATTCTCGATAATCTCTACAACAGTCTCTCCACCCTCAATGGCAAAGATCCAAAAACAGTTGCCCTCACATCAGAACAGCCCGACAATATTCCGTCTAAAAACCGACCAACAGGCTTCGAAAACGACGACCCCGACTCAAATTCTGATCCCGGTATTGATCCTGTCACTGGTCAGACAACGGGAGATCAAAAACCAAAAAAGAATTCCATTCCAGAGCCGCCTAACGACCTGCCAACTAACACACCAATCAATCCATTTGCTATTGGCTTATTGGGCCTAATTGTCGGCGCCGGCGTTGGCTCGCTCTTCTTGCGTCAATTAGACACTTTTAATGCCAAGTGGGATAAAATGCCGCCTGGCGACCGAATTACCGTCATCCTCGGATCATTCGTAGGAATCGTCGTCGGAATCATTGTTTCCCTACCCTTTCAAGTTGCATTTCAAGGCAAACCAGAAGGCGCCTTGGTCACTCTCGGCTTGATCGTCGGATGCGGAGCGGCAAGCGTTTATATTCTCCGAACAATGAGCGACGTCCTCCCGTGGGAAACAACAATTCAAGCTAAAAAACGATCAGGCATCAAGGTATTTGATACAAATGTATTAATTGACGGCCGAATTTACGACCTTTTGAAATCCGGCTTCGTTGAAGGCGAGATTTATATTCCTAACTTTGTTCTACTTGAACTCCAACATATCGCCGATTCCTCAGATGCTATGAGACGCCAAAGGGGCCGGCGAGGATTAGATGTACTAAAAAGAATCCAAAGTGAATTTGAAGTCACCATCGGCGATAACGATAAGTACGCAGGCAGCGAAAAAGATGAAGTCGACATGCGGCTAGTTCGACTAGCTTTGGCAATCGGTGCCGATCTCGTCAGTAATGATTTTAATCTCAACAAAGTTGCCACTATCAAAGAAGTTCGAGTTCTCAATATCAACGAACTAGCCCTTGCCTTGCGACCAACTATTTTGCCGGGCGAACCCCTAGAAGTTTCATTAGTCAAAGGTGGCAGTCAAGTAGGCCAAGGAGTCGGATATCTGGACGACGGCACTATGGTTGTTGTAGAAAATGGATCAGAATTCATCGGACACACAATCCTGGCAAACGTCAGCCAAGTCATCCAGACCGAACGTGGAAAAATGATTTTTGCAGATGGCAACCAAGTTGGTCGAGAACCATCAAACTCTGAGTTGCCATGAACATTGAACCGAGCAACGGATCAAAGCCAAAAGTTTTTGCTATCCTGCTCGCGGCTGGAAGTTCGCAAAGATTTGGCTCCGACAAATTAAGCTACAAGTTCCAAAGTATTCCAGTGTGGCTTCAATCGTTCCGAGCTCTAATTTCTTCACCAGAAATTGATGCCGTCGGAATCGTCACATCTCCTGAATCAATCGAAGAATACCGGACATTAGCCCCCGAAGCCAATTTCATAATCGCTGGCGGATCAAGCCGACAAGAATCCAGTCGATTGGGAACCGAGGCGGTCCCCGAAGATTTTGAGATTGTCATAATTCACGATGCCGCCCGACCTTTCGTTTCTCATCTCACAATTTTCAATGTTGTTCATGGTGTAAAAATGTATGGCGCGGCCTACCCCGCACTTCCCGCCACCGATACCTTCCGCTACATCCAAAACAATATCTCAACCACCCTAAATCGACCCCAACTCTACGCCGCACAAACCCCACAAGGCGCCTATCGCCAACAACTTCTCAAAGCCCATCAAGCCGCCGTAGACTCAAATTTAGAGTTTACAGATGACATCGCCATCTTAGAAAATATTCAAATCACCGGCACTCCCGTCCCCGGCGATCCTGAGAATATTAAGATCACTTTCCAATCCGATGTTGGCAATTTAAGTTCAAAAAGTGAAATCAGAACGGGTTTAGGCTACGATATTCACGCATTTTCAACCGATCCTAATCGCCCGTTATGGCTCGGCGGAGTCGAGTTCCCAAACGATCGCCCAGGATTAGACGGCCATTCCGATGCCGACTCCCTCTTACACGCCGTAGTTGATGCTCTGCTCGGCGCAATTTCAGCCGGAGATATCGGACTTTTGTATCCTAATACCGACCCACGCTGGCACAATTGCCCGTCTATTCATTTCCTAGAAGAAACATCAGCTTTACTTCACCAAAAAGGGTGGAACATAGTCAATATCGACGCCACAGTTATCGCCGAAAGGCCAAAAATTATGGTTCGAAAAGACGAGATTATTGGAGCAATTGCAAGCGCGGCTGGGCTAGATCCCTCTCAAGTTTCTGTAAAAGCAACAACTAATGAAAAACTGGGTGCAATAGGCAAAGAGCAAGGAATTGCTGCTTTTGCAATTGCCACGGTTACTCGTCATTTGGAGTAGAAAGAATTACCATGCTTGAGGTCACCTTTAGAAATGCACACGGCAACCTCAGCGACAAGGATAGAGATTACGCATCTCGTAAACTCGGCAAACTTGATCGCTATTTCCCATCTGCGACGCGAGTTGAACTCGCCCATGTAGAAGACAGGTCTGGTCACAAACTTGAAGTTACAATTTTCGCTCGGGGTCAGGTATTACGAGGAGAAGTACTCAACCACAACGCCCAAGCAGCAATTGATAAAGTCGCAGATAAAATGGAAACAAGGCTAAGACGGCTAAAATCTAAGCTGCAAAAACGGAAAAGGCATAAAATCAGCGAATTCCTAGCCGCCTGAAAAGGCATTAACCAAATTTTTCGCCGCAGAACGTTATCAAATGGACTTCTGCGGCGCCGACATTTTTTAAGACTCGAGCGCATTCAATTGCCGTCCCACCCGTTGTCACAACATCATCCACCAGCAAAACCTTTTTGCCTTTAACTTCAGAATTAGATTCAAACGCACCTTTAAGATTCGATAAACGCTCAGAAGCATTCAGCGATGCCTGTGGTCGCGTGTGACGAGTCCGTTTCATAACGCCCCGTTTATATCCAGAAAATCCCATCGAAAGCAGTTCTGATTGATTAAATCCCCGTTCTCGAAGCCTTTGTCGACTAATGGGAACTGCTACCACTATCCAGTCTAACCGAGTCTCTTTTGACGACCATTCCTTGACCATTATTCGGCTCATTGCATCACCCAAAACAGTCGAACGTTCATACTTCAATCGTTTTACGGCTTGCGCACTTCGACCGCTATAAGCAAAAAGCGCTGTTACAGATTTCAAATCATTACTCGATTCACGCAGTCGAATATCTGGAGCTGGCTGAAACTCACTTCGACATTGGTCGCAAATGATCGGCATTCCAATCCGATCACATAGTGAGCATTTTTGAGGGTAGATCAAATCAAGAAAATGGTTGAACAAACCCCGAATCACGGTTCATTATAATTCTAAAACTAATATGTTTCCATGCTGGTGTCAACGGTTTCTGCCCAACAATTCATCCCACCAACCAAGTTTCGGACAGTATTAAATCCATTTTTAGCTAGAAAACCTGCGACTTTTTCACTGCGATTTCCAGTGCGACAAATCACAACAATGTCTGCCGAAGAATCCAATTCGCCATGTCGCAATGGGACTTCACCCATGGGGATATGAATAATGCCTTCTAGTTTGCTAATCTCCAGTTCATCTTCACCCCGGACATCAAGCAGGCAGAGAACTTTGCCAGATTTTAATTCTTCAGCAAGCTCCGATGGACTAACAATTCCAAACGACATGGATTCAAATTACCATCCCCAGAAGGAGTCGATCGGGCCCGATGCCAATCCCTCGGGGTTTTGATTCCAAAACCCCTCCGCCCCCCAATCGACTCCCTCAATTCGAGTGTGAAATAATTGCTTCCCCAGTTTGAACCCGCCATAAAGCGGAATATAAACCAGCTCCCGCAACCAATTCATCATGAGTACCAAACTCTGTAACTTGGCCTCGCTCTAAAACCCAAATTCGATTGGCATCTCGAACCGTAGATAGCCGATGAGCAATAACAACAACTGTCCGGCCTTTTGAAATCACGGCTAAAGATCGTTGAATTGCTGCTTCAGTCTCATTGTCAACCGCCGAAGTTGCCTCATCCAAAACTAGAATTGGAGGATCAATCAATATCGCCCGTGCCAAGCTAATCCGCTGTCTTTGCCCTCCGCTTAGCTTCTGCCCGCGCTCTCCAACAATCGTATCGTAACCCATTGGCAAGCCTCGAACAAACTCATCGGCTTCGGCAAGTTGAGCCGCCTTTTCAATCTCTTCTTGCGTGGCATCGGGATGTCCATAGGCGATATTGTCGCGTACGGTTCCATGGAACAGAAAGACATCCTGACTCACATAGCCAATGGCCTTTCGCAGCGAATCATAAGAAAGGTCTCGAACATCAATCCCATCGACCGCAACTATTCCACTTCTAACATCATAAAACCGCAATAGTAAACGAATGATTGTCGATTTTCCGGCTCCCGTCGCACCAACAATTGCATGAGTTTCACCTCCATTAAAAGTCATGGAAATACCATCTAAAATCACCTCACCGTCGCCATACCCAAAGTTGACATTTTCAAACGTCACGGTGCCAGATATCTCACGTGGCAATTCTGTGCCTCCCGGCTTCATAGTTGGCTCGGTATCTAAAAGACCAAATATCCGATTCACGCTTGCCATTGCTCGTTGGTAAAGATCCAAAGTTTCTCCCAATGATGTTAATGGCCAAAGCAAACGTTGAGTCATAAAGATCAACACGCTGTAGACACCAACTTCCATTGTCCCATCGAGTGCCATCTTCCCTCCAAGAACCAAAGTCAAGGTAAATCCACTCAAAATTGCCATCCGAATCAAAGGGACAAAGGCTGAAGAATATCGAATCGCTTCCCGGTTGGCTTCTCGGTAATCATTGGATACTTTTTCAACCCGTTTCGATTCTCGCTTTTCAGCGGCAAAAGCTTTAATTGTCGCAATTCCACCCAAATTGGTGGCCAAGGTTGAAGAAAGTTCTCCGACCTGCTCCCGAACTCTCGCATAAAATGGTTCTAATCGCTTTTGATATCGAATCGAACCAAAAACGATCACCGGAATCGGCAAAAAGGCGACCAAAGTCAGCAATCCCGATGAAAATGCAAACATGGCACCAACCAGCACAATGTTCCAAAAAGTCTGAATAATGGTGTCGGCCACTCTGTCCAAAAACCTTTCCAATTGGTTAATATCATCATTCAAAACGCTCAGTAACCCGCCACTTGTGGTGTCTTCAAACCATGCCATCTCCAGCCCTTGAACATGGTTGTAGAGATCCATTCGCATTTCGTGTTCCATTGTCTGCGCAAGATTTCTCCACAAAACCGCTTGCCAATATCCAAAAAGCGATTCCGATATCCAAACAAAAACGTTGATGATTGCTAAGGCAATCAATTGTTGCCAGCGATCGCTTAATCCAAAGGCGACTGCGACAAACGAATCCGCCCCTCGAACGATCACATCGATCACCGCCCCGATGATAATCTCCGGAACAACATCCATCACCTTCTTCATCGTGCTGGCAAAAATTGCCGCCACGACTGTTTTGCGATGACTGTCTGCATAATCCCAAAGTCGCTTAAGACCTGACGTTGAACGATTGGATTCGATCATTACCAATATCTTGACAGATCAAACTTTGGTCAATTGGTCTTGCGATAGATCAATGAGATACTCTTTTGATGGCCCAAAATGACCAGAACATGTTTGTAAACACCTTGAATACTTGCACCTTAAATCGATTCTATGTTAAGGTAGGCGTGTCTCAATTCAAGAGATCCAGGAGCACATCTTGAAAAAATTATTAGTTTTTAGTTTGTTTTTATTGCCCCTTTCGGCCAATGCAACCATTTATTTCAACTCAACAAGTTTCGCCAATAACGGAACTACAAGAAGCAACTTTCTTCTCGCGGCCGGAGTGACAAGCGGTGAGTTTTTCGAAGATTTCGAATCCTACGCAATTGACACTAATATGCATGGCGCAGCATTGGCGGGTGGAGTGACCCTAGAAAACACAGGAACTGGAGAATTATTGATCAAATCTGCCGCGTCAGATTTTGGAGGCTCAAATCCAATTGACACAAAAGCCCTGCGACACAATGAGTCACCTTATGTTGAAGTCGTTTTTACTAACTCTGCAAACTATTTTGGTGGATATGGAATTGACCACGGTGCAACTCAAGCGATCTTGACACTAAGTGACAATTCCACCGAATCTTTTACGCTTAACAATACGACCTCTGGTGGAGATTCAGCCCAGTTTTTTGGTTTTGTGGCGGAAAACGGATTAACAATTTCAAAAATTCAATTTGATGCCACAGGCGATGCCGAATGGGGACTAGATAATTTTGAATACGGCGTTGTACCAGAACCCGCAACAATCACTTTTTTGGGATTAGGAGCGTTAGCACTTCTTCGTCGTAAAAAATCCTGACGAAATTGGTTATTAGGAAAGAAGAGTTTGTCAGCTTTTCTTTCCTAATAACCATGATTTCAAACCTATAAAAATAAGCTCAGTTTCTTTGCAAATTCCGTTTCTAATTATTGCAACAGTGAACAATTACGGATACCCGGAGCCAGTTTTCCAATTCCACTATCAACATTGATTTACTTTTAGTAATGAATCAATCAGTTCGCACTTTCCAATCTACAAACTCAAAACTGCACTAGTGAAATCAACAATCCGATTTAACTAAATAAAACTGGAATGCATTTCCCAGCTAAAATAAGGGCATGAAACTTCGCGTTACTATGACGTTAGTGATTGTTGGAACTGCTTTATTTGCAAATGCTCAGTTTGATGACATCTTGAAAGGAAAGATTAAAATCAAACTTCCAACTCTGGCTGAGTTAACACAAGGCGAAGCTCCATTGTCAACATCAATAAAAGATGCAACATTCTTGGGTTGGCCCGAACTCGACAAACTGAACCCAAAGGATTTCACAAAACTCACAAACGAAGACCGAAACAAAAATAACCTTTACCAGCTCAAAACCGGAAACTACGAAGTCTTGCTCAAGTCATTCTGCGGTCGCGGCTACACTCACGGCCCAACCGAAGGAATGGGATATCTCGATGCTCCATGGAAAGGCGGAAAAGTCAAGTTTCTCAAAGAGATCATCAAAGCTTACAATGCAAAGCCAGAAGTTGATCGCGGCGATGTTCAACTCTTAATCTGGGCAACATTAGCTCGAGTCAATCCAAAAGATATGAAAGGGGGCGCACAATCCGCATTGATCCAGTTATTAGGTGACAAAGGCGCGAAAATGATGGCAGAAGGCGCGTTAACAAACTTCGCCGAAGATGCTCTCAAGCCTTTGTATAACCAGGCTGATAAGGCAATGAGACCATTCCTTGAATATGACAACAAAATGAGAGGACTCTTCACCAAGGCAAATACCACCTACGCTGAATTCGAAAGACTCTCGGTCTTGCCAAAACCAGCCGAGGCTCCTAAATCAATAATTCCCGTTGAAAGGTGGCAAATCCATCCAAAGGGATATCTATTCCGCGCCTATGTCGATGGATATGCCCACACAACTCTTCAAATCGTTGTGCCTCGCAAATTAACATTTGTTCGAGACAATCTCGGTCGAGCAATCGAACTCAATGCGCCCGACTATAAAATGACAATTAGCTATCTTCCAAATGCAGCTCCTTTCCAATGTCCGTCGGATGAAAACTTAAAAGGGCATGTTGTCAGCAGTGTCACCATTACTACTCCGGCCGGAACAATCACAAGTGAAAAGGCAGATTGGGTCTTTGTGGGTTCGCCAAAATCCAAAAAGAAAGCTCAAGAGCAATTTTCATTTGCCCCACTTCCTAAACCATCTCCATTTCAAGGCGGATTCGATACTTGGGGCGAACGGTATGAAAGAGCAAGCGATCTTCGCGACAGAATCGAAACTTATGAAGAGTATATGGATCGAATGGATCGCGCCAGCCGGGGTGAACAACCAGACTCTGAAGTTTTCGACGCCGGAAACATACGCGATATGATCGAATCCCTATTTGGCGGTACTGAAGATCGCTTAGGAGTCATTGCCGACACGCATTCGCGACTTGCCGAACATCTTGCTCATGCAACTGCCGTAATTGACACACTCGGCGACGGCACAGAAGTCGATCCTGCTGATGGTGTTTTTGTCCCGGCCCACAGCGGGGGTCAAAATATTCTCAGTTCTGCCAACGCTTGGTAAGGCACAAAAAGAGGCACAAAAAATCTCGGCATTGAAATTTTCAATGCCGAGATTCAGAATGGAAATTAAGCGTAAGCCGCTTCAACAATTTTCTGAGCTGCTTCTTGCATCGTGCTGGCCCCAATAATCTGAGACCCTTCCAAGAGTTTCAGGCCAGCTTCCGCCGCCGTCCCTTCAACTCGTGCCACAACCGGAATTGTCAAATTCAGTTCTTCAAAAGCAGCAAGGATGCCCTTTGCCACTTCATCGCATCGAGTAATTCCACCAAAGATATTGATCAAAAGGCCCTTAACATTTTCGTCCATCATCACAATGTTCACACATTCTTTAACGCGTTCGGCTTTTGCTCCACCACCAACATCCAAAAAGTTTGCTGGCCGGCCGCCTGCTTTGTTAATCTCATCAAGACTACACATAACCAAGCCGGCACCATTGCCCATAATTCCAATTTCGCCACCAAGTCGCACATAAGCAATACCCTTTTGGGCTGCCACCGCTTCAATCGGGTCTTCCGCCGCATCATCTTTTTGCGCATCATATTCTGCGTGACGATAGAGCGCATTTTCATCAATGCTAACCTTCGCATCGGCTGCCAAAAGTTTTCCGTCTGGAGTCAACGCTACCGGATTAACTTCCACCAAGTCCGCATCCGATTCTAAATAAAGCTTAACTAATCCCTTAATCATCGAAAGCATCTGACGTTGGGCTGGCTTTGGAATTTTAGCCGCCAAAATTGCATTTCTAATTTCAAAATCGGCCAAGCCCCAAGCCGGATCAACATGCAATCTAACAATCGCATCCGGATGAGTTTCGGCAACTTCTTCAATCTCCATGCCGCCTTCTTTACTGATCATAACAACGACTTTTTGAACCGATCGATCAAGCAAAACCGAAAGATAATACTCTTCGGCAATATCAATTTGTTCAGCAATTAAAACCCTTTCAACCACCATGCCATCCGGATTCTGGATGGATACCAATCGCTTGCCAATCAATTCTTTTGTAAATTCGGCGGCAGCATCAGAATCATCAAACAATTTGACTCCTCCTGCTTTCCCTCGGCCCCCCATCAAGACTTGAGCCTTGACTACGACTTTCCCGCCAAACTCTTTTGCAATTTCCCGCGCTTCATCTGCATTATCCGTCACCCGCCCGCCCGGAACTGGAACTCCAAATTTAGACATCAAATCTTTCGACTGGTACTCATGCAACTTCATTGAATGCCAGATTACCGCGATTACCCTGCCTTCTTTAGCCCAAAACGACTAACTAGAATTTGAAGATCGAAATTCTGCCAACTCTTGCTTTGCTTCCACCCCAATTTTCTCTAGCCGAGCACGCCACTCTTCTTCAAAAGGCGATAAAACATCAACAATGGCTTGAGTAACAACTAAGTTTCTGAACCACTTTTTATCAGCCGGAACAACAACCCAAGGAGCATCTTCCGAACAGCATTTTCCTATTGCATCAGAATACGCTTCTTGATACTCCGACCAAAATACTCGCTCTTTCCAATCCCCAACATTCAGTTTCCAGTAAGCTTTTTCATCCTGCTCTCGCTCATGTAATCTCTCCTCTTGCTCTTCAATCGATATATGCAAAAACAGCTTCAAAATGATCGTATTTGCGGCAACCAATCCCGCCTCAAATGAATTGATAAGATCATATCTCCCCTTCCAAATCTTTGGATCTACAAAATTCTTAACTCTTACAATGCCAACATCTTCATAATGCGACCGGTTAAAGGCCACAATCTCGCCCTTTTTCGGCGTTTGTTGATGAACTCGCCACAAAAAATCATGACCCAGTTCCTCTTCTGTCGGAACCTTAAAGCTGGCAACATTAAAGCTTTGAGCATGACTAAACTTCAAAATATGCCGAATCGTCCCATCTTTTCCGGCGGCATCCATTCCTTGCAAAACTATCAAAAAAGAATGACAACCAGCAAAAAACATGAGATCAAACAACTCCTCCATCCGTGTTCCAAGTTTTTCGGTCAGTTCAACAGTCTCCTCTTTAGACCACTCCTTTGTCGGGAGAGTCTCAACTTCAGAAAGAGAAAATTTCTCTGGTTTGGTCACCCAATGTCCTAGTCGATTACCCATACCAAACAGTCATACCTGTAAAAAAGTCAACCTAATTCAGTTTTTCCCGTATTATTTTTAAAGAGGATATGACTAAGCAAGATCGAACTCTCGCAACTGTGACCCACGTTGTTTCTGGTGGTGCTATGCTCCTGTCGGCCGGAACTGTTGGCTGGCTTGTACCCCTGATTATTTTCTTTGTCAAGAAAAAAGAATCTAGGTTTGTGGCCTATCACGCTCTGCAATCCGTGTTTCTCCACGGTGCTTTGTTTATTGCCACAATCATTTGCGCCATCCTGGCCCTCCCAACTCTCGGGCTATCCGTATTTATCGTTCTGCCAGTTCTAGGAATCGCCGGAATTCTTGTAGAGGTTTTTGCCGCAATTCGGGCAAATGAAGGGAAATGGTTCGGAATCCCGTTCGTCTCCCAATGGACGAGAAACACCCTCGGCGAGCCATAAAAATTAAATATGGCGGACAGGGTGGGATTCGAACCCACGGAGACCTTGCAGCCTCACCGCATTTCGAGTGCGGCGCACTAGACCACTATGCGACCTGTCCGCAATGCCAAATCATGCACCATTACGGCACCAATTAACAACCTCAATAGGTCAACTCGGCCGCATTCTGTAATTCAAGCACAGATGCCGCCAACCGAGAAGAACCTTGATCTGCAATATTAAAAACTTCCCCAAATGAACGAATCATCGACCGGCCCTGATTAGTCCAAAACTCATTTTCGCCGGCAGTTTTTGCACTCTTTGCAATTCGGGCACTGATAGAAACAGCCTGACTAACCAAAGAACTTGTATCTGCATCCACATAATCAGGAATCGTGACGTTGAGGATGGAAGTCGATTGTGGACTTGAATCTGCCAGTATCCGGGTACCACCAGTTGTAAACAAGAAGAGTGCCCGTTTCATCACTAAAATCGCATCTTCCCGCCAAGAAACATCCCCCGTAATGTCAAAAGCCACGAGTGCCAATCGAGAGTAAACGAGATACGATTCCAAGCCACCCGGCTCAAATCGGTCGATATTTTTCCAACCGTAAACATCATCCATCCCAACCCTCACCTGATTTCTGTACTCCATTGCCATACTCAGAACCCTTTCCTGTCGGACCTCATCCAATCCTTTCGAAACCTGAAGAAGGTTAGCCAAAACATATCCGCGCTTTGTCAGTAATGGTTGTCCGTATTCCTCAACAACACCTGCCTTTTGCAAAAACTTCAGTTTGCCAATCACACGATCTCGCATTTCAGGTCTCTGTCATAAACCGCATCGGATTGCGGACAAAAACACTCATTTGCAGATTCTTAGTCACATCTAAACCTAAAACTTGCGCCGCCCATTCCCGTTCAATTGCGTTCAAATTCTGCGGTTTTCTTGGAAAATCTGGCCTCATCCGATTTGGCGAAAAACTATAAGCCCAACTCCTACCTGCATCATCTTGCTTGGAAGTCGTGTAGGTTGCCATCCTTTCGCCTGCGACCTCGGTTGCCAAATTATCAAAGGTTTTAATCAAATGATATCGACCTAAACTTCCTGATTTAAAATTCGCATGATGCATGGCCAGCAACATGTCCGAATTCAAACATCTCACTTTGGTATAAACAACTCTCTGCCAATCTGAAGTTCGAGAGAAGAAAAAGAATCCACCACCTAAGACATCTGCCGCTTGAGAAGTAATTAAGCGATTAAGTTCGATCCTCGCTTCGTCTTTAAAACCAGATTCCGAAAGAAGGATCAAATCACCAGGCTGGAGATAAGTTCTCGATTCTAAAGGAACCTGGCCCAAACTAGATTTTGTTTTAGTCAGAATCCGACCAATATAGCCATCAACTTCAGGAATGCCGCTATCCGTGCCCCCAGTCAAAAAATACTCTTGACGTTCCTGCTCACGCTGTAAAGGACGACGATTGCGATCCAAATATAACCGGCGACCAGAGTTAATCCAACTTATCAAATTGGCATCATTCCAAACCCATACTTCCGAATCTGTCGGTGCCGCTACAAGATTGCCCTCGTAATCAATCAAAAACAACTGAAGGAGTCCCACATCTCCTCTCAACCCTTTGGTTAAAGGCAAAAAACGACTCCGCCAGCCCGGATATCTCTCAAGATCAATCCGAACAGGAATACAACTCTCATTAACCGCTTCTGAAACTTCTGATATCTTAAACAAATTGTCAAGAGATTGACCAAGCTGAGAATAGCCCGTTCCTAGTACTAACAAAATTGGCAAATCCTTCCGCCGAGAATCTCGAACCACGGATTCATCCCATGTTCGCCAAGAAATCTGCTGCGATGCACTCCTTGCCAAAAATGAATCGGTACTCTCAATCAGAAGTTGCTCTTCTTCAGGAGGAATCAATGGCGCTGCTACCCAAGCAACGGCACTCAAAACGACCCAAAAGCCAATCGTGAAGGCCACCATCTTATAACTTTCGCGCTTGCCCCAGACCGACATCAATTTAAATTATGGTCCCTTGCTATAATAAACCCGATGTCTATCTCGTTGGACGAAGTGCGAAGAGTCGCAAATTTAGCTCGGCTGAACCTAGATGAAGCCGAACTCATGGATTTTCAAGGAAAACTAAATTCCCTATTGGGTCACTTTCAAGACATCAATCACCTCGACGTCAGTGACAAACTGCCCAAACCTCACGCCGTTGCCTTAAAAAATGTTTGGGCCACTGATGCTCACCGGCCTGGGTTAAGCCGGGAAGATGCTCTCAAGAATTCGGCCGAAACAAAAGCTGGATTATTCATCGTTCCAACTATCATTGAGGAATAAAAAAGAGTGATCACCCAATACACATTAAGTGAGCTCTCACAAAAACTCCAATCCAAGGAAATATCCGCAATTGAAGTAACTGAAGCGTTTCAATCAAGAATTGAAAAAGAAGACCATCTCTACGGCGCATATTTAGCTCTTGCCGGAGAAGCCGCCCTAGAACAAGCTAAAAACGCTCAGAATAGAATTGAATCAGGAACGGCGCACCCACTGACCGGCGTTCCCATTGGAATCAAGGATAATATTTCCACCCTTAATCTAGAAACAACTTGTGCAAGCAAAATTCTTGAAGGATATATTCCCCCATTTAACGCCACCGTTGCCGAAAAGCTGAACGAAGCCGGAGTCATATCACTTGGCAAACTCAACTTAGATGAATTTGCAATGGGCACAACTTGTGAAAACTCTGCCTACAAAACCACAAGAAATCCTTGGGATACCGATCTTGTTCCCGGAGGATCTTCTGGTGGCTCAGCGGTTGCTGTATCCGCCGAACTCGCTCCTGTCAGTCTCGGCAGTGACACCGGAGGATCAATCCGATTCCCAGCAGCACTCTGTGGCTTGGTCGGTTTCAAACCAACTTATGGTCGCGTTAGTCGCTACGGATTAGTCGCCTTCGGAAGCTCGCTTGACCAAATTGGACCTTTCGCTAGAAATGTCGAGGACTGCGCTCTCATATCCAATGTCATTTCTGGACACGATCCTCTCGATTCCACTTCGCTCAAAGACAGTCAAATCAATATCTCTGATATCAAGTCTGGATCGATAAAAGGACTGCGAATTGGTCTGCCCAAACAACTCTTCACCGATGAAATTGAGCCAGGAGTAAGAGAAGTCGTCGAACTTGCCCTCGACCAGCTCCGCCGAGAAGGTGCCGAAACCGTTGAACTCGACCTTCCGTCAATCAACTACGGCGTGACCACTTATTACATCATCGCCCCCGCAGAAGCTAGTAGCAACTTAGCTCGATTTGATGGCGTACGTTTCGGGCCGCGAGTACAAGGTGACGGACACATTGATACCTTCGCCGAGACTCGAGGAAAACTTTTCGGACCTGAAGTAAAGTTGCGAATCATGGTCGGAACCTATGCTCTTTCCGCTGGCTACTTTGATGCTTACTACTTAAGAGCTCAGCAAGTCCGGGGAATGATGTCCGAAGAGTTTGAAAATGCTTTTAAGTCGGTGGATGTCATCTGCAATCCAACCAGTCCCTGCGTCGCTTTTCCCATCGGTTCAAAAAAAGATCCTATGGCACTAAAAGCTCTTGACTACTGCACAATTCCGGCAAATATGGGCGGGTTCCCCAGTATCAGTATTCCTTGCGGAATGAGCGACGATCTCCCTGTTGGAATGCTTCTCACTGGCCCGGTCAATTCCGATGAGTTACTTCTCCAACAAGCATTTACATTAGAATCAGCATTCGGTCGGGATTATAGGCGACCGCCAATCCTGTAAACTTTCGGTGGAGAATTATTCGTGGATGAAATCAAAAAACATGATCTAAAAGTTTTTCTAAAAGCTTTAGTCGGTTTTCCACAATTAATCTTGTTGCTTGTGGGTGTCTGGTTTACAGTCTTTGGCATCAGTGGCATCGCCGAGAATCCAGCTGCTGGCATTTCTATCATTTTCGGCACATTCCTCATTGGCTTCAATGCTTACTTTGCAAAGAAAAGAAGCCTTTTTAATCGTTGGCAGAACGCCCGGTTTCGAGAACTCTATTCGGCCTGTGTAGATCGGAGGCAGCGATTAGATGAAGCCCTCAAAAAAATGAAGAAAAGCAAAATTGCAGACTTAAAGGAACTGCCAAAATCTGCCGATAACTTGCTTTCTGAAATCTACAGCGCCCTCCGCCGCGCCGACTTGCTTTTACATGAAGTCGGCCTGTCGGAAAGTCGAATTTCCCCACCAGTACTTGGTAATAACCACCGATTAGTAAGCGATCAACAAGCTCAAGAACTTTTCAAAGTAGCCGATAGAAACATCGCCGAATATGGACAGCACTTCAAAGCCGTTGTTGCCGGAATTGAACGATCAGAAGCTCAAGCCGTAGTTTTTGCCACTACTTTAGATACATTGAGAGTACGAATGCTTGGCTACCGGCTCACCGGCAAAAACGTCGAAGCCGACACTAAAGAATTCCTAAATGTTGTCACCGAAGCCAAAATGCAGTTCCAGGCAATCGACAAAGCCCTCGAAGAAATTGAACTGACCCCTTTTCCCGAAGTAGTCACGATTCGGCAAAACATTCAAAATTCAGAACCAAACACGCCACCGAATGTAGAATCAAAACATCTCAAACCTCATCAAAAATCCGAAAGTGATGACTTCAACATAAACTCGTGACCATCAAAGCTATTTCTCCCGCCAAAATCAATCGCTTTTTGAGTGTCGGCGCGCCGGATCCATCTGGTTATCATCCCATCCGCACCATCTTTCAATCCATTTCCCTCGCCGACCAACTATCAATTGAAGTCTCAACCCACGACGAAATTGTCTGCAATTGGTCAGAATTGCCCGCCGAAAATACGTTAACAAAATCTCTGCGACTCCTGCGCGAGCTTGTGCCCGTTCCTCCTCTCAAAATTTGCCTAGAAAAGAACATTCCTACCGAAGCCGGTTTAGGTGGCGGCTCATCCAATGCAGCGGCTCTCTTGCGTAGCATCAATAAAATGCGACAATACGATATCGAAAGCTATGTCCTAGAAGATGTCGCAAAAGCTGTTGGTGCCGATGTTCCCTACTTTCTGGTTGGCGGATTAGCAGTCGGAGAAGGATATGGCGAAAAACTAACTCCTCTCCCCGACCCCCCATCAGAATTTCTCCTCGTCGTAAAGCCCGATCAAGGAGTTTCCACTGCCAATGCCTACAAAGCACTGGATTCTGCTCCCCGAGTCTTTAAAGAACTGCCTACCGATCCCCTCGACCCAAATGCCCTTTATAACGATTTCGAACGAGTCGGGCTCTGTGTCAGTTGCGATTTAGAAGACCGACTGCTCACCCATGGCGCAACCGCCGCTCTCATGAGCGGATCAGGTTCGGCCGTATTCGGATTATTCCCTGACGAAAAAACCGCCATCAATTGCAAACACAAATTAAAGGAAGAAAACTTCTTGAACAGTTGGGTCTGCCAAACTCTTAACCGAAAGGAAAGTCTATGGACGACATCGTAATTCTTGCGGGTGGCCAATGCAAACCCGACCTCGCTGCCGCCTCTGGCGTGCCCAATCGCGCCGATATACCATTTAATGGCAAATCCTTTCTACAAATCGCTATAGATGCCGCAGAGCCCCTTGGCGAGCCGTTAATCGTGGGCGGCACTCCCGGAACATTCAAACGACAAATCAAAAGCGGAAACTCGTTTGTCGAAAGCTTACGCTTAGCCGCCGAAGCCACCGATTCCGAACGATTTCTATTAGTCTTAGCCGACCTCCCTTTCTTAACCACCGATGCCCTCACCGAATTCCTCAATAATTGCGACCAATCCGCCGAAGTCAACTACCCCATCATCCCCCTAGAGTTATGTAAAAAAGATTATCCCGATCTCAAAAGAACAACCGTCAGAATTGCCGAAGGCGAGTTCACGGGAGGAAATGTAGGGTTCTTTAACCGACAAGCCATCATATCTTCCCTACCCCTTTTAGAAAAACTTTACGCCTCAAGAAAAAGCCCATTTCGATTAGCCAAACTACTAGGATTCAAAACATTTGCACTCCTAGCCCAATCAAATCTCAACCCCAGCCGAGTTCCAAAAGCAAAGTTTGAAGCCGCAATTTCTCAGCTTCTCGGGCTAACAGTTAAAGGAATTATCGTAAATCAATCCAGTATCGGCACCGATATCGATAACGCCGAGCAATACCAGCAAATTTTGCAATTCCAGAATTCTTAAAATCGTCCGATAACTGAATTGTGACGATCCAACTTCAGTTTTCGGATTCAAACGCCGCAAATAAAGCCCAACACTTCCTGATGAGTCAGATTGGAGTTGTTGCGGCAAATGTTTGGGAAGCTAAAGGTGCGATTCTTGCGCGAGTCACAATCCAGGCGGATTCTAACATCAACGGAGCCGACCTTCAATTCGCGTGCCAAAACGCATTAGGACAAAACTACGCCCCAAGAATGATCATGATTGATCGAATTGAACAGCCGTACGAAGAAAAAATCGCCTAAAAAACGTTACTTTGTAGCTGAGCGTTTCTTCTTGACTGGCTCTCCATCTGGAGTTTCAATCTTTACATCTGCAATGCTTTGAACAGTCCGATTCGGACAATTTGCACACACAAATTGAATCTTTATTTCCGACATCCACACTGGAACACGTTCCATTTCTTTTCCGCAAGAACAAGTCATTCGTTATTGGCCTCAGTTAAATCAACAGTTGGGGTTTTCTCATCGTCAGAATCATCAACAATTTCATGGAACTGTTGCATCGCCTGTGCATGAGTCATGTGGCCGTTTACGAGCATCGCAACCCCAGCCACAAAGTAAAGCAAAACAAGAGAAATCGATTCTGGTGTCTGACCAGGATCGCGAATCACAGAATCCCCTTTCACTAAACCAAATATCGCTAAGCCTAGTAAAACGAAACCAAACCAGTAGAAGGTATTCATCCACCAGCGAGGCATCGAGGGTTGTTTGCTACTCACAAGGGCCAAATTTACCCAAAAACTAGGCTTGGATATCCAGATTCTTACCCTTTGGCTCTAGCAACTTTAACAATTTGTTACTAGCATCCTTATGAGAATCAAGGGCCTGCTTCAAAACTTTAACCTGATAGTCTTGTCGCTCAACCGGAGTTCGCTGAACATTCTGCGCTGCGTAAGCATTCAAATTTGAACCGACTTTCATACCTGTAGGAATCTTCGGGACATCCTAGCAAAATCTACAGGCATAGATTCAAAAAAAGACAATTCCCTAAGCAAATTCATTTCAAACCTCTATTACAGACTTGCATTTCTGAAGAAATCATAGCGGGATAAGTATCGATATCCAATTTTTTACTGGAAATTTGCATAGCCCGGGTAGCCTATCCCCGGAAAAATGAAATTTGTGCTGATCACCAAGGATGAAGATGTGAAAGCCGCCACCAAAGGGGCATTTCAACCAGAAGATGAAACGCTGATTTTCTCAGATTGGGAAGAAGCATTAGAACAATGCGAGAACGCCGATCTACTCTTTGTAGACCTGATTGCTACTCTCAAAACCCCCCACAAAATCAAAGGTTACGAATCATTCGCCCATGGCAAGATGAACCACGCAAAAGCATCAATTGTTCCTCTAGTCCTCATTGCTCCCCCCGAAGACTACGAACTCGATTTCATGGCCGGATTTCCAAATTTTGTTTTTGCCCATATCCGAAGACCTCTCACTTATAAAATCTTTCGAAGAGCCTCAACTTGGGTCTGAAAACAAAATCAACTACTCTTTCGCCCGAGGATGAGCCTTTTCAACCGCTTCACGCAGGCGTTCAACGCTAACATGAGTATAAATCTGAGTTGTCGACAAACTTTCGTGACCCAAAAGTTGCTGAACAGTTTTCAAATCGGCCCCTCCATCTAACAAGTGTGTTGCAAAACTATGCCTCAGCTTATGAGGAGAAATCTCTGGCGGCAATCCCGCCGATCGGCACCACTTTTTCACTACATTAGTCACCGATTGCGTTGTCAAGCGACCACCTTTTGGATTCGTAAAAAGAGCCTGTGTCAATTTCAAGTCAACCCGTTCCCGTTCCAAATAGGCTCTTATCGCATGCTCGCAAGGTTCACCAAATAAAACCACACGCTCTTTGTTTCCCTTGCCCCGAACCTGAATCATCCGCTCATGAAACTGAATATCCCCCGTATCAACCGAAACCAATTCGCTGGCTCTTAATCCTGCGCCATAAGCTAATTCCAATATCGCCTTATCTCGCAAGGGAGTCTTCGAATCCGGCAACTGATCCAACAATTTCTCAACCTGCTGCTGACTCAAAACAATCGGCAATTCTCGTCGCCGGTAAGGCGCGTCCAATATCTCTGTCGGATCAGAATCCAACTTTCCCAACTTTCTCAAAAACTTTACAAAAGTTTTTAAGGTCGATAACTTGCGAGCTCTCGTCACCGGCTTTGGCGCATATTTACGAAGGTATCTCCGCAAAGAATCTTCAGAAAAATCAACCTGACCATTCGTAGATTCCGAAAACTGAGCTAAATCCGAACCATAACTTCTCACCGTATGAAAAGATCGCCCAGTTGCTAAATGGTCTAAAAACAACTGGATCAATTCATCCAGTTCAGAAGCCATTTACTCCTCCCAAGCTTTGAAAATTAAAGTTGCGTTATGACCACCAAATCCAAATGAGTTCGTCAAAGTTGTTTTCAGTTTCTTCTCGCGGGAAACATTCGGAATGATGTCCAAATCACAATCCGGATCCGGAGTTTCAAAATTGATAGTCGGTGGCATCACGCCATCGCGCATTGCCAAAATACAAATCAAGCTTTCAACTGCGCCGGCGGCCCCCAAAAGGTGTCCAATCGAAGACTTTGTGGAACTCATCGGGATATTGTAAGCCTCCGCCCCCATTGCCGATTTAACTCCCATAGTCTCAAATTTATCGTTGTATTGGGTGGAAGTACCGTGGGCATTGATGTAGTCAATGTCTGAAGGCGAAACTTTTGCGTTCTTCATTGCCATCAACATCGAACGGCGCGCTCCATCTCCCGTCTGATCCGGAGATGTAATGTGATAAGCATCTCCCGACATTCCGTACCCACTAATTTCTGCGTAAATCTTTGCGCCTCTGGCTTTGGCAAAGGCATAGTCTTCTAAAACAAAAACTCCCGCCCCTTCGCCCATCACAAAACCATCTCTATTCAAGTCAAATGGTCGTGAAGCTTTTGAACCCAATTCGTTACTGGTAGTCATCGCTCGTGCCGAACAAAAACCAGATAATCCAATAGGATTGATCGGAGCCTCTGCCCCACCCGCAATCATCGCTACCGCATCCCCACGCTTAATAATGTGATAAGCATCCCCAATTGCGTTCACTCCTGTTGCACAAGCTGTAACAACGCAAGTATTCGGCCCCTTTAATCCAAATTGAATGGAAACATAGCCGCTCGCCATATCCGGAATCATATAAGGAACCAAAAATGGAGAAACCCGACCCGGACCCTGAATGTGCAACTTTTCAGTTTGCTCACTCATAGTAGTCAAACCGCCAATTCCAGATCCAACAAGAACGCCGGTTTGCAACCGCAATTCATCAGAATCTTGGTAGGGAAATGCCGCATCATCAAGCGCCATTTTTGTTGCCGCAACGGCAAAGGTCATAAAGCGATCAACCCGCCGAGCCTCTTTCTTGTCAACCCAGTCGCCAGGATCAAAGCCAGTAGCCTCTCCTGCAATTTTGGTTGGATAATGCGTTGTGTCCATCAAGGTCACATCGCCAATTCCGCTTTCGCCCGCTAGCATTTTTGGCCAAAACTCTTGAACACTATTGCCAAGAGGATTCACCGTGCCAATGCCAGTGATGACGACGCGACCCGAAGGCTCGGTAGGTAATTGCATAAATGGAATTCTATGGAAAGCTTCGCTGATTAAGCGCTCTTAGCTTCGACGTAAGTGACAACGTCTCCAACAGTCTTCATGTTGCTGACATCATCATCAGGAATGTCTAATGAAAATTCTTCTTCAAGAGCCATAACCAACTCTACGACATCCAAGGAATCTGCACCAAGGTCATCGGTAAATACCGAAGTATCAGTGACTTCGTTTTCAGTAACGCCTAACTCTTCGCAAACGACTTTCACTACGCGCTTTTTAATGCTATCCGACATGTGTTTTTTAATTTCCTTAACACGAGACTTGTTCCCAAGCCCCGATTCATATTACTCCCAAATTTGCCATTCAGTTTAACTCCTGGCCTATACAGTTTTCCCCGAATATAAAAATACTCAGACTCAATTGAACCTAAAGCGAAAGACCGCCGTCAACCGTTAAAACTTGGCCCGTCATGTAACTAGCTTCATCCGATGCTAAAAACAAAACAATATTAGCAATGTCTTCGGCGGTTCCTAATCGACCGGCTGGCGCAGTTTTACAAACTTGCTCCTTAAAATCTTCGGGCAAATCGTGTGTCATATCGGTCTCAATAAAGCCCGGAGCCACTGCATTAACTGTAATCCCTCTCGATCCAAGTTCTTTTGCCAAAGACATGGTTAAACCAATCAAGCCTGCTTTACTGGCTGAATAGTTCGCCTGCCCTGCTGCTCCGTGCAATCCAACAATGCTCGAAATATTGATCATCCGCCCCCGACGAGCCTTCATCATTCCTTTCATGGCTGCTCGACAGCATAAGAATGAGCCTCGCAAATTCGTGTTAATAACCGAATCAAAATCCTCATCTTTCATGCGCATGGCCAAGCCGTCTCGTGTGATTCCCGCATTATTAACCAATATCGTGGGTGAACCAAAATCAGCCGCAATTTGGGCAAATACGGCATCAACATCTGCAGAGTTGCTGACATCTAAGCCGTAGGCTTTTGCTGCGCCACCGGAAGTCAAAACCGCATCCGCTGTTGGCGCAGCATTGGCTTGCGAAGTTGCGATACAAGCGACCTTTGCCCCTTCATTTCCAAACTGGCAAGCAATTTCTCGCCCAATTCCGCGACTCGCGCCCGTCACTACGACTACTTCATCTTGAAATCTCATTTAATTTCTCCTATTGAACCTAATGTACTGACCGCAACATCCCTAGTTACCGTGTCAACCACTTTTATGGAAGTTGCCGATTTGTCTATTCGCTTCATCAATCCGGAAAGAACTTCTCCGTTGCCACATTCGATAAAAGTCGTTACGCCCTTTGCCAGTAACGCCTGCATGCTTTCTGTCCAACGCACCGGATTCATCAGCTGTTTTTCAAGCAAGTCTGGCCAATTTGTACCAATGTCCGTCGTCACATTTGAATAAACAGGAATGCTCCCATCGTGAAAAACCACTTCATCCAAATGCCCACGCATAGCGGCTGCGCTTTCGTCCATCAATGGGGAATGAAATGCCCCACTGACATTGATTGGTAAAACTCGCTTTGCCCCCAGTTCCGTACAAAGCGCGCTCGCTTCCGGCAAGGCATCCAAGTCGCCACTGATAACAAGTTGTCCTGGACAATTGTCATTAGCCACTACGACCGTTCCACTTTTGACTCCGGACAATGCCCGATCAACACACTCTCGATCCAATCCTAAAACCGCCGCCATTGAGCCTGGTCGCAAACTTCCTGCTCTCGCCATTAAGTCTCCTCGTCGCTGAACCAATCTTGCGCCATCTTCAACGCTCAAAACTCCCGCAGCTGCCAAAGCCGCATATTCACCCACACTATGGCCAGCCATTGCTACCGGGGATAAAGCAGGAACCGCTGCCTTGAGTGCTGTCCATGCTGCCAATCCGCAAGTATAAAGAGCCAATTGAGCATTTTGTGTTTGGCGCAGAGTCTCTTCATCCGTTTCGAAGCACAGTTTCGCAATATCAACACCTGTTGCTCTTTCAACTTCATCAAAAACTTGTCGAGCAAAAGTATCTTCTCGATAGAGATCTAAACCCATTCCGGGTGCTTGCGAACCTTGGCCCGGAAATATGACAGCAACCATGCCCTAAAGATACCTCTCCCAGATTCGCTATTCTAATTCTATGAGCGCATCACTTCTCGAAACATTTCCTAATCCGGCCCCAAGTCGAGATTTTACAATTACCCATAACTTCCCAGAGTTCACTTCTGTCTGCCCAATCACTGGGCAACCAGATTTCGCAACGATCCAACTTTCTTACATTGCCGATGAATCCTGCATCGAACTAAAATCTCTAAAGTTCTATTACAACTCTTTCCGAGACAAAGGCATTTTTTATGAAGCTGTAACAAACCAACTTTTAGACGAACTGGCCGGAGCATGCAAACCGAGGTGGATGCGAATAACTGCGACATTTAATGTCCGTGGAGGCATCGATTCCGTCATCGTCGCTGAAACCGGCAATCCAACTAACAAATAAATCACTGGATTACCTGGGTAGCCCCCCAGAAATACCCCGGAACTACCCCAAAATCACCCCTGAAACCCCCAAAAAACGACCTATAAAATCCCAAATGGAGGAGTCAATCGAATCTCCTCCACCACTTGAGAAGCAGGAGATTCCACAATTGATACAATCATTGAAGCTACATTCTCCGCCGAAAGCATCTGATTTCGAGGCGGACTTCCACCCTGAGACTCCCATAATGGGGTATCAACTGCCCCCGGAAGCAAGTTAGTCACTCTCACTCCAGCCTTTCGATATTCCTCACTCAAACTTCTACCAAACTGCCTCAACCCCGCCTTAGCTGCGGAATAAACTGCCGCTCCCGGAAACACTGATTCGGCAGCAATACTCAATACTTGAATCAATTGACCAGAACCAAATCTCAGCATTTCAGGGAGCACGGCGTGTGTCATAGCCATTGCTCCTCCTAAATTGACTTCAATTTGTTTCCAATGGGACTCAAAAGTCTGATCTTTATAGTCCCCAAAAACCGCTGAACCTGCGTTATTGATAAGAACAGGTTCTCCGCTTCCCATACTACACAAAACCTCATTTACCCGCTCGCCTAAAGAAAAATCACCGATATCACCTTCAACAACTTCAGCCCGAATTCCATGCTTATCGCAACAAGCTTGTTTCAAGGCATGAAGCCGATCAATTCGCCGTGCAACAAGGATCAAACTATGTCCGTTTTCAGCTAGTTTTTCGGCCGTTAAATATCCAATCCCACTCGAAGATCCAGTAACGATAACTCGTTTTTTCATGCTGTCACCTCAAATACATTGCGAGCAGTTTCAAAAAGCCTAATTCGAACAAGCTTTCCCGGAACCTTTCCAACTAATCTGTCAAAAATTGCCTGAGCTACAACTTCGCTGGTCGTATTTTTGCCTATCAACTCAGGAACATCGATATCCAAATTTTTGTGATCATATCGATTCATTATCTCGCTTTCAACAACGGATTCTAACTCAGGAACCGATATAATCATCCCTGAAACAGGGTCAATCTCACCGGTTACTGTAACTTCTAATATGTAATTGTGTCCATGTCCGTGTTCATGATTACACTTTCCAAAAAGACGAACATTTTCTTCACTCGAAAGTGATTCAACATGCAATCTATGCGCCGCCGCAAATTCAAATTTCTGAGTTAATGTAGTCATTTCCGATTCCTTTTGCCATTCGCCATATAGCAATTCTGTTTCTTCAAGCTTGATTTTGCACAACTCAACTCCGCCTGGCAATTCATGTAAATGAAATTTAAAGTATTCAATCAAGTTTTCTAAGCTCGGTGCCTTATTCTTGAACCAAGGAATCTCATCATTGATACTCTTTTGATCAAAAACAAGGTTCACTTTCTCTTTCAGAAGATCATCAATCCATTTGATATTGACAACCATTCCGTTTTCAGAGTCCACTTTCCCGCGAGCAGTAATCCACAATACATAGTTGTGACCATGATTAAATGGTGATGCCCAATGTCCAAAAATTGCTCTGTTTTCTTCTAATGAATGTCCATCTTTCCAATACCGATGGCCACTACTAAAAACAATTCTTCTGGTTAATTTCACCATACTTCAACCTCTCCTACGAAAAGGAATGGCTAAACTTTGCGGGGCCACAGTTCCTTTTCCAAAAAACACTAACACGAGCAAGGCAACAAGATAAGGCATAGCCTGGAAGAGTTGTAATGGAATACCATTTTTGCCTTGCAATGCATATTGCAACCATTCAGTAAAGCCCACTAGTAAACATCCAGCCATAACGAGCCATGGCTTCCATCGACCAAAAGTGACCATTGCAATCGCCACAAATCCCCGACCCGAAGTCATGTTTTCTGCAAAAGCTGGTGAAAATCCAAGAGTCAAATAAGATCCTGCAATTCCGGCAAAAATGCATGAAACAACTTGGGCCTGAAGTCGCAATCGAATTGCCGAAAATCCAGCAGACTCAACCGCAGCGGGAAACTCACCAGTTGCCCGCAAGGCCAAACCCCACTTTGTTTTGAAAAGCACATATGAAATACCAGCGACCAAGAATGGCAATGCAATCAAAATAGTATCTAATTGTCCAAATATCTTTGGCAATGGCAAAACAGTTAACAGTCTGCCGGTAGACCCGTATTGCATTTGGAAAAGGGTTCCAGTTAATCCAATTGAAAGCAAATTAACTGCGGTTCCAACTACAACTTGATCTTTAGCCAATATGATCGTAAATAGCGCTTGAACCATTCCTAAGGTAAGCGCGGACACGATTCCAGCTAAAAAGCCAAACCATGGATTCCCTGTTCTTGCCGTAAAATCAACAGAAAAATAAGCCGCCAGGAGCATTAATCCTTCCAGGCCAATGTTGATGACCCCACTCTTTTGCCCGACTGTTTCGCCAACGGCCGCAATGGCAACCGGAGCGACAAAACGCATTAACAGGACAAACAATTCGATCAATGCTGTGCCTCTTCATTACGTGGACGCTGGAGTTTGATCCAAGAACTTATAGCAACATAGCCTAAAACGGCAATCCCTTGCATTACTGGCACAATCGTGTTACCAATGGGAGTGGCCCGCCGCAATGCTTCGCTACCAGCAAACAAGCCTCCAAAGAAAACAGAACTAATCCCGGTTCCAATCGGATGTAATCCACCAAGCAGGGCTACCGGAATGGCTAAGAATCCCCAGTTTTGAGAGAATCCACTACCAACAAACCCGATCAAGCCCGAATAATCTACTGCGCCCGCCAAACCACAGAGTCCACCACTCAAAAACATCGACTTGATTTGAACCCAATCTGAATTGATCTTATGAGTACGAGCCGCACCGGAAGAAGCCCCGACCAATCTTAAAGTGAATCCTGAACGAGTCCAAAAAAGATAAACAAAAATTGCGAGAACAACGAATGCAGCAATAAAAACACCAAGGTGCAAATCAGTCTGACGATCAAACTTCATCAGCATCATTTCATCTGTTAACTGGTTTGTTCTAAAATTCTGCCTACTCGCCTCTTGTAAGGGCCCTCGTACAGCCCAATCCAGTATTCTCAAAGCGACAAAGTTCAATAGAATTGTAGAAATTACAACGAGAACTCCTCTTTTTACTTGAAGCCATCCCGCAATTGCCGCATAAAAACCTCCGCCAATGATCCCTGAAAAAATGAGCATTGGAGCGAAAAGCCAGGCAGGAGAACTGCCAAAGAGCTTTGCGCTCAAGGCAGCTGTCAATCCACCAACAATATATTGACCTTCGCCGCCAATATTGTACATTCCAGCACGCCATGCCACTACCATTCCCAACCCGCATAACGCTAAGGGCGTAGCCCGAACTAGAGTTCTTGCGATCGCGGCTGGGCTGCCAGTTGCTCCATTCCAAATCGCTCCGATTGAATCTCCCAATGGTAATCCAAAGATTGCGAGAGTCAATACTAAAATGACAAAGAGCCCCAGACCAAGTCCAAGAATTCTAAACAACTTGCCGATCAATTGTCCTCCAGGAACTTCTCGGTCAATTTGCCCCGGCTCAAATAAGAAGTACGATCCGCCACCGCCGAAATCTCATCTCGATCTGTTGACAACAACACAATACCGACACCACTTGACGAGGCAGATTTCAATGTTTCCCAAACAAAAGCAGTCGCCTTAGCATCAAGCCCACGGGTCGGATTCACAGCTATGATCAGATCTGGATCCATTTCTAAGCTGCGGGCCACAACAATCTTCTGTTGATTTCCTCCGCTCAATGTTCGAATTGGATCTTCAAAACTTCCAATTTTCACATCGTAGTTTTTAATCAACTTAGCGGTCTCTTTGCGTATTCTCGGCCAAATTAAAAATGGCCCCCAATAAAACCTTTTGTTGTTCAATTGCCCCATCAATGTGTTCTCATATATCGACATATCCAAGGCTAATCCATCGCTTTGTCGATCCTGAGGAATATATGCCAGTCGTTCTGGAACAGAGACAAGACCGCTTTCGACTTTTCTCACTAATGCCAATGCTTCGGCTAATTCCACTTGCCCATTACCATCTACTCCTCCAATGCCGAGGATTTCGCCTGAACGGACTTCCAAACTCAGCTCATTTACGGCTCTTTCGCCCCTGTCTCCGTAAACGACTATATCTTTAACAGATGCCAAAACTTCTCCCTTCTGCACTGGTGCCATCTTTGTTTGGGAGACAATATCACCGACCATTGCATAGAGCAATTCCGGTTTCGAAGTTTCAGTTATTAAAGCCGATTTCACCACTTCTCCCCGTCTTAATACCGTAACTCGATCCGCAACCGACATTATTTCCGCCAACTTATGAGCAATTAATATAACGGCTTTGCCTTCTGTTTTTAATGCACGCAAAACACTAAATAGTCCTTCAACTTCTTCTTCAGAAAGGACAGCCGTTGGTTCATCTAAAATTAGGACATCACTTTTTGCAGCCAAAGCCTTTAAAATTTCTATGCGTTGTTGAACTCCAACGGAGAGATCGCCGGCGACTAAGTCACCATTAATTTTCCAGCCTAAACGCTGACCTTCTAAAATTGCTTTTTTAGATTCAAAATCAACATCTAAGCGACCGCGTAAATCATTTAGGTTTGCAAGCGCAAAGTTTTCCTTAATAGTAAATGAAGGCACAAACATAAAGTGCTGATGCACCAGTTGCACTCCTAGTTTTTTCATCAAGTGAGCTTTTCCAATAGGAGCAATTTCGCCATTCAAAACAATGGATCCAGCATCTGGCTTCAAGAAACCAGACAGAACCGACATTAAAGTCGATTTCCCTGCTCCGTTTTCTCCCAAAACGGCATGGATTTCACCAGCGAAAAAATCTAAAGAAACATTCTTTAATGCGTGAACTGCTTTAAAACGATGAGAAACGCAAATTGCCTTTAGAATGGGTGCCATTGCGTTTCCATAGTTTTTTATTAATACTAAAATTTATCCATTGGGACTTCTAATCTTCCCAAGATGATTTCCGCAATTAAATTATCTAGCTGCTTTCGAATACTGTCTGGAATATCTCCAGAATGAGATGGGCTTACGATAAAATCAACTGCTCCTTCTTTCATCCCCATGAGTTCCACCGCACCTGTATATTCGCCAGACTTGACTTTTTTAGCGAGTGAAACAAAGGCTGGTTTAGCAACAATCACTGCACTTGCAATCACTTGAGCACTTTCTGCATTTTGGTTCAAGTTTGCACCAAAGCAAAACACCTTTTTTTCTTCACAAGCCTGAAATACTCCTGAAGCCGCAGCATTTGCTTGATGAATAACAAAATCCGCACCTTCAGATATCGCTTGTAATGTTGCTAATTTTGCCGCGGCAGTATCGCTTTCCTTTCCCGTGAATTTTTCAATTACTTTAATCTGAGGATTAGCCGCTTTTGCCCCGGCTGCAAAACCTTTAAATGTAGACTTTATTGACTCTACTTCAGGGCCACCAATCATCGCAACTGTGCCAGATTTGCTGAGTTTGCCAGCTAAGTAGCCGCAAAGATAGAAGCTTTGTTCCAAGTAAAATCGAAATGCTCCAGCATTTGCTGAAGTCTTGCCTCCGCTTGAACTGACAAAAACCGTGTTTGGGAAATCTGGCGCAACCTGGTTTTCAGGCTCGTTGTATTCAAAACCATGACCCAAAACTAAATTGTATCCGTCTCCGGCAAAAGTTCGCATCGCATCCTTGATGCCTGCATCGGTTGCAACTTGATGGCTGACTTCTGCTCCTAATTCAGATTCGATTGCCTTCAATCCATCGAAGGCCATTGCATTCCAGCCTGAATCGCTCACGGGCCCGGGTGTCAACAATGCCACTTTCAATTTGCCATCGATCGGCTTTCCGGCTGGCAAGTCAACTTTCACTTGCTTTTCGACAACTGCCCCTCCGCCGGAACATCCAATAATTGCCACGACCGAAATGACAGCTAGTCCAAGTATCCAAATTCGATTCATATTGTTCATTTTACGCTCATTCAAACACATTCCTTCTGACTATTAAAACTTTATGACCTAACATCTTACAATCTGACAGGTAACTTGCCTGAGTGACTGCTTTCGCCAATCGCCAATCTGGCCAACTCAGTACAAAACAAATTCTTGCTGTTTACTTTCCGCTTGCACTTTCTTGGCTGTTTATGTCAATTGAAGGCCCGATTGACATGTTTATGTTGGGACTTTCTAGCAACTACAAGATGTTTTCTGCGGGATTCCTTGTCCTTATGGCACTTGCAATATTTATTGAGAGCCCGGTTATCGATTTGTTAAGCACAAGTACAACACTTGGAAGCAGCCGACAGAGATGGATCGTGCTGAGTCGATGGACATGGATCATGATGGCGACCGTCTTCTTGATCCATGGCGTCGTTGCATTTACGCCCGTTTACGATCTGCTGACAAAGCAAATTATGGGAGTGGATACTCTGGTCGCTGAAGCGACACGAATTCCATTTCAGATCATGACTCCTTGGAGCGCATTAGTTGGATGGAGGCGATATCTCCATGGAATCATGATTCGTCATGGCAACACAATCCCAATTAGTGTTGGGACACTCGTAAGAATTTTTTCGTTAAGTTTCACCGGCATAATTTTGATTCAATTGACTCCAATAAATGGTTTAAATGCTGTGGCAATTGCAATGGTAGCGGCTGTTGGAGCAGAGTCACTCTTTATCCATATTGCCAGTCGAAAGACAATTTCTAACCTTCCTGATATTCCCGAAGAAATGATCTCAATTCAATCGTTGGCAAAATTTCACCTTCCATTAACAGCTTCAACAATGGTGATGTTAGCTTCGCCAGTCCTGATTACGCGGGCTTTGTCACGAAGTCAAGACCAAGTTTTGGCGATGGCAGGCTGGCAAACAGCAGCATCTTTGGTTTGGGTTTTCCGATCGGTAAGTTTTGCTTTGCCCGAAGCTGTCATCAGCCTTTACAACCCGGAAAATGCGTTAAAACTCAAGAAGTTTTGTCTTTCTGTAGGGCTGTTAACGACTGGGCTTATCGTTCTTTTTCATGTGACATGGTTTGATAATTTTTGGTTTCGGCAGGTTTTTCAGGCGAGTCCAGAGACGTCAGCAATTGCGAGGCTGGCGTTGCTTTCGTCGTCTTTATTGCCATTTTTGGGTTCAACGATGAGCTATTTTCGAGGAGTATTGACGGCTCATCACGTCACTACGGCACGCTTGGTGGCGATTGCGGTTTCGATTATCGTGCTTGCTTTAAGCTTAGAATTGGGGTTGTTTTGGGGTTGGTCTGGGGTAGTTGTGGGGGCTTTCGGGGTGACTTTCGCGCAATTTATGGAGAATTCATCGTTGATGTTATTGTTTACACATTACAAACGAAAATTCCCGCACAAATTTGTTTAAATCGCTGACAGTTTTCCTCATTCATTCAATTCGATTTTGAATCAGTTTTCCCGGTCTGACTACTCCTTACAGGCTTGATTCAAAGGTATGATTCATTTCCCGATGCTTGGCACAGTTGCAACTCTCGCCTGCACCGCCGTTTTGGCAAATTCCGCAAACTCGAATGTGGACTTGGGCTTATATTTGGACAGGAAGCCGACCATAAAAGAGTCAGCACTCAACTATACAGCGGCAAAGTTTGAACCCAGAGTTGGATGTTATTTAGGAGCATTTATCGACCTTGATCTGACTAATACTGCAACATATTTAGATCGGGTAGGAAAAACAAGACGCTTACCTCAACCTTTTGAAGAGGCGACCGGGAAGGCTCATGCCAGCTATTTTTATTACATGGGTTACGGAAGCCGACTTGCCTATGATTGGATTTCTCGATTAGGAAACGAAGGAAAGATCGTTCACATTGCATTGGAGCCAAACAATGGACTGGAATATGTCAAGGACGATACTTATTTGCAGGAACTCGCCATGGGTTTTGCAAATACGAACGTTCCGATTTTTTTGAGATTTGCCAGCGAAATGAATGGGCCGTGGGTGAAATATAGCGGTAATGCAAAGTTGTATCGCGAAAAATTTAGACTTGTTAGCCAAGTCATGAAAAAGTACGCGCCAAATGTGGCAATGGTGTGGTGTCCATATACGACGCCTAGTAGCCAGATCAAACAATACTATCCGGGCGATGATGTGGTTGATTGGGTTGGGATCAATATGTATAGCGTTACATTTTACGACCAAGACCCTAAGAAACCAGCTAAACAGGTTCACCCGGTTGACATGTTGGAATATGTTTACCAAACTTATTCTGCAAAAAAGCCAATGATGATTGGCGAATATGGGGCCACTCATTGGTCTGCGCTCGAACAGAAATCAACGCGAGACTTTGCGCGGCGAACAATTCAGGCTTTGTATTCGGCATTGCCTAGAAAATATCCTCGGATCAAGTGTATCAATTACTTTAATGGTAACAATCTTGTTTTGGAACATCGCAAAAACAATAATTACGCTGTCACTCAGGATCAGGCTACTCTTGAAACCTATAAGTCGGCCATTGAAGACCCGTACTTTTTGAGTTATGTTGCTGATGCGAATGGATTCCCGCAAAGCAACCCCCTTGCCGTTCCAGTATCTGGGTCGGCTCCAACTGGTACGGAACTCTTGCCAGAAATCCCTATTGCCGTCAAGAATAAACAAAAAGTTTCGGGAGCGATCATGTTTTCTGGTTGGTATAAAGATCACACCGGCTCCACGTCTTTGAGATTCAAAATTGATGGGGCAACTTTCCACCTTGGAGAGTCAAAGGACAAGTGGAAAGTAGAGCTTGATACCACACGGGTTAAAAATGGATTGCACGAAATTGCTCTGCTGGCCCAAGTCAACGGCAAAACAATTGCGAGCCAATCCGTTCAAATATTAGTTGAAAACTAGTTTCCGCCCCACCGGATGTTTCCCTGAACCTGTCAAAATTCCAACTTATGGCAAAAGACCTCGGGATCACGTCCAGAGCCGACAACTACGCAGAGTGGTATAACGACCTGGTTAAAAAAGCAGACCTTGCGGACAACAGTGTTGTTCGGGGATGCATGGTTATCAAACCCCACGGCTACGCAATTTGGGAGAATATGCAAGGTGCCTTGGATGGAATGTTTAAAGCAACCGGCCACAAGAACGCATACTTCCCGCTTTTGATCCCTAAATCGTTTTTGTCTAAAGAAGCTGAGCATGTTGATGGCTTTGCTAAAGAATGTGCCGTTGTGACTCATCACCGATTGATGAATGACCCCAATGGTAAGGGCGTTGTAGTTGATCCGGAAGCTAGGCTTGAAGAAGAATTAATAATTCGGCCAACCAGCGAAACTATTATTTGGCACAGTTACAAAAACTGGATTCAAAGCTACCGCGACCTTCCCATTCTTATCAACCAATGGGCCAATGTTATGCGGTGGGAATTGCGACCTCGCCTGTTTTTGCGAACAGCTGAGTTTCTTTGGCAAGAAGGTCACACTGCTCATGCAACTTACGATGAAGCGGAAGAAGAGTCAAAAACGATTCTTAAAATATACAAACGTTTTGCTGAAGAGTGGATGTGCGTTCCAGTTATCGATGGCATCAAATCTGACGGCGAGAAATTTGCCGGTGCGGATCATACCTATACAATCGAAGCGATGACCCAAGATTTTCGGGCAATTCAAGCCGGAACGTCTCACCACCTTGGGCAGAATTTTGCCAAAGCATTTGATGTAACTTTCCAATCGAAAGAAGGCACGCTTGAACATGTGTATGCGACTTCTTGGGGCGTTTCGACTCGCTTGATCGGCACTCTCTTGATGGTTCACTCGGATGACCAGGGCCTTGTGTGCCCACCAAAACTCGCACCAATTCAGGTTGTCATTGTTCCGATTGGACGAGGAGATGACCGATTAACCGTGCTAGAAAAGACCGACGAAATGGCACGAGCCCTAAAAAGCACAAAGTGGGCGGAAAAGCCGATTGAAGTCACAATTGATGACCGAGAAAAGGAATCACCTGGAGCAAAGTTTAACCATTGGGAGCTTCGCGGAGTCTGCGTTCGGATTGAACTTGGCCCTCGGGATCTTGCCGAAAACAAATGCGTTTTAGCTTGTCGTGTTACCGGAGATAAGAAAACTATCTCTCTTGACGACGTTGTATCGGAAGTAACAGGCATGCTTGATAGTCAACAGTCTGGACTGTTTCAGCGCGCTTTGGATATGCGAAACGCCAATACGCATCGCGTTGATACTTGGGAAGAATTCCAAGCAGCATTTAGCAAAAAAGGTGGCGGCGGCTTTGTTGTTGCGCATTGGGACGGGACACAAGAAACTGAAGATGCGATTAGTGGTGCGACAAAAGCTACGATCCGGTGTATTCCGATTGAGCATCTTCAGGCTGAAGATGCTCTTCCTGGGAAATGCGTATTTAGCGGAAAACCATCGAAGCAAAGGGTGATTTTTGCAAAAGCTTACTAAGCCTTTTTGGGGACACTTGAAATCAGTAAAGAATTTTCATTTCTAAGTTCCTGATTTCACTATAGTAATTAGCAGTGGTATGCCGATATGTAGTACAGGGTAAATGAAAAGCTTGTACTCATGGATACACTTCGCCTCAAAATCATAGAGACTCTTGTTGAGGAAAATGGCATCACGGATGCCGAAATTGCTTATCGATTGCGAGAATTTGTCCAATCGGAACATCCCGTTACGAATATTTGCCGGCAACTAGAAGCGGAAGGCACTCTTAAGCGAATCAAACGAATTGGTAAACCAGCAGGCAATTATATTACGATTGACCAAACTCGTGATCCAATCGTTGATATGGCAAATGACCACCCGGCAGAAGCATTTAAAATTTCATATGCCGAAGATGCCGCCCATATTACGGAACTCAATTTTTTATCTTTTAGAAAATGCGGAGAGTGGCTAGAACATAAAGATGCTCTCCACTTTCAATTGGACGAAACTGGTGATAAGAGCAACCTACTTTATGCACTAGTAGTTGATGGCGCCGTTGTATATATCAGCAAGGCCAAGCGGAGTCTAAAAAGCCATATGAATCAGATTTCGGAGCAACAATCTGATCTTAATAGGCGATTGTACAGCTATGCGGAGGGTCTTTTGCGAAGAGGCAAAACGATTAGCATTTATGCTTTTGAAGACCCGGGAACACACCAATTTGCAGGTCACAAAATTTCATTGACGGCGGGTTTGGAAATCTCTTTGATTGAGTTTTTCCGGCCTCCTTGGAATATATCTCTGGAACATGCGGCGTGAACTCAGAGTGACCATCGCTCGGCGTAAACATCGGCTTGAGCAGCACTTAATCCGGATTCAATTAAGCCACTCTTAATGACATTGGCGTAGATTGGCCCAGGACTTTTCCAAGGTCGAACTTCTTTGCATGTAAACGTTACTACTGGCTTCTCTTCGAAATCCCCCAAATAGAGGCCCTGGGAATACCAACCTCCGCCGATTATCTCTTCCCCTCCTTTTTGAACAAAGCTTGCAAAATCGATGTTGACAGATCCTGGCGGAATACCGTTTTCTTGGGCGGCGATGTCTTCAAACTGCTCGCGGGTTACGTTCCATAGTCTTAGAAGGGTCATCCCGCTTTCCGGTTCGGGATCTAAGAAAGCGACTCCTCCCCCCCATGGTTCGGAATGGCCACCAAAGAGGAGTCCATGATCGGCGATGACTAAGCGGTCTTCTGTCGGGTCTTGAGAATTTCGGCACCCAGGATGGGGAGTGTGAGCGCTTGTTGGAGCCTTACCGTGCAAATAGCATTGCATTCGGCTGAGGAGGAGGTTTGAGCCGTAAGCGGCGTACCAGACCCTTTCTGGCAATTTCACTTTTTCATCGGTTCTACGACCCAGCACGACCAGGTTTTCCAAATCCATCACAGGCCGAGAGTACATGAAGTGAACAAAAAAATGCCCACTGGATACATAACCAATGGGCAGATTTCCATTTAATAATCGATTACATATTTTTTACAACTTCGTTGCCGAATCCGGAGCAACTTACGAGAGTTGCATTGTCCATCATTCGTTCGAAATCGTAAGTTACGGTTCGGGCAGCGATTGCGCCTTCAACACCTTTTACAATGAGATCGGCGACTTCTGTCCATCCCATGTGTCGGAACATCATTTCTCCGGAAAGGATTACAGATGAAGGGTTGACCTTGTCTTGATTTGCATATTTTGGAGCAGTTCCATGAGTGGCTTCAAAAATAGCGTGCCCCGTAACATAATTGATATTTGCACCAGGGGCGATTCCGATTCCGCCAACCTGAGCGGCGAGGGCATCGCTGATGTAGTCACCATTTAGATTCATAGTGGCAATCATGTCGTAATCTTGCGGGCGGAGCAGAATTTGCTGCAAGAATGCATCGGCAATAGAGTCTTTTATGACAAGTCCGGCGCCACGTTGACCATCGGGAATGATGTGCCATGGGCCGCCATCTAATGGCACAGCTCCAAAGAAATCTCGTGCAACTTTGTATCCCCAATCGGCGAATGAGCCTTCTGTGAATTTCATGATATTGCCTTTGTGAACCAGTGTTACGCTCTTGCGATCTTGGGCAATGGCAGCTTCGATTGCGCTATGCACTAGCCTTTCGGTTCCGGCATAGGAAACAGGTTTTAGACCAACACCTAATTGGATGGGTAGCTCTCTTGGTGCGGCTCCGATTCCTTCGAGGGCTTTGTTCCATTCATTAATTTTTGTTTGGCTACCAAAGCGAATTTTTTTGAATCGATCTGGGAAGTTTGTTTCCAAAAGGTTAAGGAATTTTGCTGCATCATCGGTTCCAGATTCAAATTCAATTCCGGCGTAAATGTCTTCGGTATTTTCGCGGAAGATGACCATATCGACTAAATCTGGTCGCTTTACGGGGCTTGGTACACCTTCAAACCAACGGACTGGTCGGAGACAGACGTAGAGATCAAGAACTTGTCGAAGGGCGACATTTAACGATCGGATTCCGCCACCAACGGGAGTTGTTAGGGGTCCTTTGATACCAATTAAATAGTCTGCAAATGAATCGAGTGTTGCTTGTGGCAACCATTCTCCAGTTTCATTAAAAGCTTTTTCTCCAGCTAAAACTTCTTGCCATTCCACTTTTCGTTCTCCGTTATATGCTTTTGCAACAGCGGAGTCAAATACATGTTGGCTTGCCTTCCAAATATCGGGGCCAATCCCATCTCCTTCAATAAACGGAATAATCGGATCGTTGGGAACATTCAATCCCTTTTCGGTCATCTTTATAGAGTTGCCCATAATTCTTGACAAAGATTACCACCCCCTATTCTTGACTCTAAATTCTGGGCAAGGACCCGTTTAAGATTTGGCTGGGCTAGTGTGGTTTGGTGTTTGTTATCTAAATCGGTCAGGGTCGTAATTTATTGATCCGGGTAACTTATAGGGGTTCAAATGCCCGTCCAAGTTGCTACTTTTTATCGATTTGTTCATTTACCGGAGGCTGATACACTACAGCCTCAGATCAAGGAATTTTGTAAGCAAAACGATATTCTCGGAATCATTTTGATTGCTGAGGAGGGAATCAATGCAACGATTAGCGGTTCTGAAGTGGCTCTGGCTGAGCTTTTCAAGTATATGAGTCAGTTTGAGGGCTTGGAAGACTTGGAAGTTAAATATAGCCAGGCGGAAGCGCATCCTTTTACACGAATTCGAGTTCGTCGGAAAAGTGAAATTGTCACCATGCGGCAGCCCAACATTGACCCAAAAATGGAAGTTGGCGAATATGTTAATCCGGAAGATTGGAATGAGCTTATTCAAAACCCGAATACGATAGTTGTTGATGTTCGCAATGAATATGAGACTATGCACGGCACGTTTTTAGGGGCAACTGATCCTAAAACTGAGTTTTTTCATGAGTTTCCAAATTGGGCTTTAGAGAATTTGCCGGATAAAGCTCAACCAGTAGCCATGTTTTGTACAGGGGGAATTCGGTGTGAAAAGGCAACGGCTTTTTTGAAGCGAGAGGGCTATGAAAAAATCTATCATCTGAAGGGTGGAATTCTTAAATATATAGAGGATATTCCTACCGAAGAAAGTATTTGGCAAGGCGACTGTTTTGTTTTCGATCATCGCGGGTGTGTTGACCACTCGCTGACTCCTTCTGGGCCGGATCATCAATCTAAAAAGAATGAGAGAGATCGTCGCCCCCAAACTTCACCACAAACTTAACATTCGGGGACTTGAACGGAGATATTCAGCGCGAGTCCGCCTTCTGACGTTTCTTTATATTTAGAACTCATATCAAGGGCAGTTGCCCACATGGTTTTGACAACATCATCGAAGCTGACAATAGCTTGACTTGGGTCTGAATTTAACGCCATTTGGCTAGCGGTGATCGCTTTAACTGCGCCCATTGTGTTGCGCTCGATACACGGTACTTGAACTAATCCCATGACGGGATCGCATGTCATTCCTAAATGATGTTCCATGGCGATTTCTGAAGCCATTAATACTTGGGCGGTCGATCCGCCAAGGCAATGGGTAAGGGCTCCGGCGGCCATGCTAGAACTTACGCCAATTTCTGCCATGCATCCGCCCATGGCGGCACTGATTGTCGCACCTTTTTTGAACAGACTGCCGATTTCGCCAGAAACTAATAAGAACTCGTGTAACTTCTTTTGGTCGAATCCTAGAAATACGTGGGAGTACATCATTACTGCGGGAATAACTCCGGCGGCCCCGTTTGTTGGCGCGGTGACAACTCGGCCATATGCGGCGTTTTCTTCGTTTACGGCCAAAGCAAACACACTGATCCATCTCAACATTTGTTCAAAAGTTGGTGCTTGTTTTCGAATGGCTGCAATCCAGTCTTCTTCCGAAGAAAAATCTTTTTGACCTAACAGACTGGCTTGTTGGGATTTTGCTCTTCTGCGAACATTTAACCCGCCGGGCAATATTCCTTCTTTTTGGCATCCGCGCCAAATGCAGTCTCGCATTATGTCCCATAGCTCGCCAAGCCCATTTTGGATTTCTGCATCTGAACGCCAGACCCTCTCATTTTGAATGACGTACTCAGGGATTGATAATCCTGTGCGTTCGAAGATGTTGAGAATGTCCGCTCCATTTTCGGTTGGATATGGGAGTTCTACAACTCTATGGGCTCCTGGCTTTTCGTCTTCTGTAACAACAAAACCGCCGCCGATTGAAAAATATGTTTCGGAGACTTTTGTGCCGTCAGTAAGAGTGGCAATCAGTGTCATTCCGTTAGGATGGAAATCAAGAGAGCGGTCAAAATGGAAGATGATATTTTGCTCGGCGTTGAATGCTATTTCTCGCTCTCCTCCGAGGCAAATTTGACCTGAGTTTTTGATTTTTTCAATCGTTGAATCTAGTTCTTCGGTTGGGAAAGTTCGAAGATCGGCATAGAGCAATCCCATTTGCACTGCCAAATCTGTTCCGTGGCCCTTTCCGGTTTTTGCTAAGCTTCCGAACAACTCACAACTTACGGATTGCACTTGGTCAAACACTTCTTGATCTTTTAGAAGTCGATTAAAGAGTCGAGCCGCGCGCCAAGGGCCGATCGTGTGGGAACTGCTTGGACCAACTCCAATCTTAAAAATATCAAAAACGCTTATCGCTTCCATAGTCGTGATCTCCGTTGATCCTTTCTATTGTATTCCTTGAACCCAATCTCAAAAGAATATTCGGGCCAGATTATTCATCTGACCCGAATTTGTTTTAGCATTTCCGGCTTACTTGCCAGTTTTTTTCAAGAGAACTTCAATGGCTTTGTCCAATTGAGGATCCTTTCCATTGAAGTATTGATCGGGGTCGATATCCACCATGTAGTCTGGTTTTTGCCCCATGTTTTCGGTGGGAGTGCCGTCCACTCGATAAACACCAGTCGATGGAAGTCGAATTGGAGTGCCATCAACGAGCACGCCACCATAGGTGTAGATGACATAACCCGGCGTTGGCATTCCTACTAACTCGGCCAAGCCAAGCGTTTTCATTGCGGCAGGAAACATTTCGGCGTTGCTGAAGCTGGTTTCTGCGTGCATGACAACTGCAGGCTTATTGCCCCAAGCTTGACCAGGCCCATCCTGAGCTTCGCCTGATCTTGGCTGGTACCGCATATGGGTTTTTCGTTCTAACGCATCGACGAGGATATCGGCGATATTGCCACCACCATTTTCGCGAACATCAATAATTACGCCTTGTTTTCCGTTGACGTATTCCCACATTTCACGATTGAAGGTTTCGAGGTTTCCACCGCCCATTCCGGCGATATGAACATAGGTCAATTTTCCTCCGGATTTGGCTTCGACATACTCACGACGCCATTGGATGAGGTTGTCGTATAGAACTCCTCTGAATGCACCAGAGGACATTGCTCGGTACTTGACTTCCCTGGCGTCGGCCTTTGTTGAACGAGTGTTCACCAATAGGGTCACATCTCTTCCCGTTTGCTCATTCAACAGTTTCCAGAGATTTTGGTCGGTTGTTACATCTTGCCCATTGATAGCCATGACGTATTCGCCAGCGTTGATTTTGGTTTTTTCAAACGACCCTGGTGTTCCTTTCGGAACATCTTTGATTTTGATACCAGGCCCACCGTACGAATAGTCGATTGTGAAGCCGAGATGAGCGGTAGTTTCTGATCTTTCTCCGCCGCCAGCAACGCTGACTTCAGAGTGAGAAGATTCTAGTTCGCCAACCATTTGGTTAAGAACAATTGACATTTCTCTTCGATTCGCAATGGAATCGAGAAGCGGCTCATACCGATCTCGAATTTTTCTCCAATCTCGACGATGCATGTAGTCGTCGTAGAAAGAATCGTTGTAGGCTCGCCAAAACTCGTGGAATGCGGCTTTCCGCTCTGCTACGAGATCGTGGTGCCAATCTGCTCGGAATTCGACCATGGAAACCGGATAATTCGGTTTTCGAATATCCACTAATCCTGGCTGGCCAGATTTGATAAAGAACAGACGAGTTTTATCGTTTGCGAGATCGAAACTTCCGGAAATTCCGCCACCAGACATGATTGGTCGCGCGCCATCTCCATCGTATCCGGCTTTCCAAATGTCGCCACCTCGATTGAAGAATACGTCACCGTTTTCGGGGTCACTTAATATGCCCCCGTTCACTGGTCCTGGAACAAGTCTTCGAATTCTGCTGGCAACATCAGAGAAATCGAAATCAACTTTGACTTCTCCGGTTGGCTTGGTGAACTTTAACTCCAGTTCATTGCGCGAGGCTTCTTCTTTTTGAGTTGGGATTGCGTACAATCCGCCACCATCACGAGCCGAAATAAAGTAAAGATACTTTCCATCAGCGGACCAGGCGGCTCCGGTTTCTGGCAAGTTTAGTCGGGTTACGTTTTCTTCTTTGCCAGAGGAAACTTCCCTAACCCAAATATTTGTGCCTTCTTCCCAATACTTGAATCCACTACCAACGAGTGGTCTTTCGTACGCCACATATTTCATATCTGGCGAGAAGGCATAGTGAGATCTCCAAGGTTTATCAATTACCTTTGTCACGGCTCCGCCCGCCATTGGAGTCATGAATAAACCACCTTGCAGACCAGAAACCCAAAAGGCAACACTCTTTTTGTCGGGAGTTACGGTTAGCGATCCGATTTCGGTTCCCGTTTGATGCACAAGAGTTACTTTTTTAGACTCAATTTCCATCTTGTAGAGGGCTTTTGCATCTTCGCGATCGCTTGTAAAGAAGACAAACTTTCCATCGGTGGAATAAATTGGTTCTTCATCACTCCCGGCATAGTCTGTTAGCTGAGTGGCATCGGCTCCATTTGGTCCTTTACCTTTTGTAACAGGCACTGACCAAAGTTCACGGCGAACTTGGAAGACGACTGACTTTCCATCGGGTGATAGAGTGGCATTTTCAGCAGCATTGGTTAGGATCAGTCGTTCACTTGTTCCGACTTTTGAGTCCATGACGCCATTGAAATTGACGGGGAGCTGTGACTTTTCATCTCCAATAAAGACTTGACCATCCACTTCATAAGCAAATTTGCCATTTGCAGAGGTTGTAAGATAACGAGTACCCGATCCGCCAATGAAATTCGTAACGCGGCTTGATCTGCCGTTCTTTACCGAGTAGACATTGGGAGTGCGGTTGACATTATCAACAAATACTCCTGGTTTTTCGCCGAGTTTGCGAGAACTTGGCGTTGTTTCGGAGACCGTTACCGCGTAAACAGTATCGCCTTCTCCGGCTTTTGGCCACAAATGCTGTTGTCCGGTGGCCACAACTTTTTTGCGTTCTGACCCATCCATTCCCATTTTCCATATTTGTGCGGCGCCAGAACCTTCATATCTCGGCCGGAAATAGGGGAAACTCGATTTATATAGGTAGTAAATTGATTGTCCATCGGCACTGACTGTTGGCATATCAATTGGGAATTGGCTGACAAAGACTTCGCGCATTCGTAGAGTTTTTACATCTAGGCGGTAGATTCCGGTAAATCCTTTGTCGTAACTTGCCCGGTAAACCAATTCTTTGCCATCGGGGGTCCAAGAGCTGGGAATTTCTGTTCCGCTATTCCAGGTTAGTCGGACGGATTCTCCACCATCAACCGGAACAGCATATATATCCCAATTTCCATGTCTATCTGTGGCGTAGGCAATCCATTTTCCATCTGGAGACCAGATTGGATTGTCATCCATTTCAACATTATTGGTTACAGCGGTTGCCTTACCACCTTTGCTGGAACCTACCCAAATATCTCCGCGATAGCTAAAGGCGATTTGATCACCATTGGGGCTGAGAGCTAGCGACCTGACACCAACCATATCGTGAACTTTAGGCGGGGCCAACTGACCGCCCGGCGACGCAAATGCAATCAAAAGAGGAAGAATGCTCATATTTCCAATCAATGTCTACCCGATATAGCTCTCTGAAAATTCCTCCAGAGAACGAGTATCCTAAAACAATGGTCGAAATAGGCAAATGGATCCTTATGGGAAGCATCCTTGGTTTTTGTTTGCAGTGGGTGCTTGATACGGCCCAATTAAAGAAACTTCAGGCTGAAAGTGACCAATCGTTAGAAATTGAAACTTTAAGGTCGAAGGTTTTTATTCTTGAATCAAACCAAAAACTATCAAGTTCGGCTGAAGTAGAACTTGGTAAAGCTCATGCTCTGATTGCAAAATTGCAGTCTGAATTGGTGGCAGCTAGCAATCGCCCAGTTTCAAATCAAGTCGAATCCGTATCTGATGACAGTGGATCTTCGGTTTCGGCTGTTTCATTTAATTGGAGCGATATACCCTCGCTCCCAAAGAACTACATTGCCCATCTCGAAAAGAATGGAATATCATCGCCTGAATTGTTGGCACTTGCTTCGGTTGATGAAGTTGCCAATGCCATAAAAATTCAGCCATGGGATGCATTTAATCCTAGCCAAATTATTGATGAAGCTCGGCAACTCCTTGAGTCTTCAACTGTCGTGGATACGCTTGTTTCACCGACCGTTTCTATGGAATCTATAGATGACTTTAACCTCATTACGGCTTTGACAACTTTGCAAATTGAGTTTTTGAAGAGATCGAAAATCACTACCTTCCAAAGCTTGGCCAGTTCGAGCGAACAGACAATTATTGAAGCTCTCAAAATCATGCCCTGGGATATGACTGATCCCCACACGATCATTGCTCAGGCCAAAGAACTCCAAGCTCATGCCTGATAAACCTCCAGTTACTGAGCTAATTGCTCGAAAGCATGTTTTCCGGGCTACTTTTTTGGCAGTTTTAGTGTTATTGGCTCTTTGGTTTTTCTTAAGTCGATCGATTTAGCTCAAATTCTTGATTATTGATTGGTTAAGATCTTCGATCAGATCCTGAGTGTTTTCAAGCCCGCAGTAAATACGGACAAGCCACTTTGATTCGCTCCAATCCATTGGTTTTGGATTGTGGACGGTGACTAGGCTTTCAAATCCTCCCCAGCTAACGCCGATTTGAAAATGCTCAAGATCTTTAGCGAAGGCTTTGATTTTCGTAGGATCTTGACACTTGGGAATAAAACTCAGTACCGAACCAGACCCGGTCATTTGGGCTTCAAACAAGTCGCGTTGGGGGTGCCAAATTGCCCCGGCATGTAGGACTTCATCAATGGACTCGTGTTGATATAAAAATTCGGCAACTTGATTACCAACATCGTTTGCATGTTTCATTCTTAGGGGAAGCGTTCTCATTCCTCTCAAGATCAGCCAGGCTGGAAATGGAGGCAATGTTCCTCCGATGAGTTCCAGTTCATTACCAGCGATTTCATCCATTAGGTGAGATGGGCCACAAAGCACGCCGGCAACTACATCGCTGTGTCCTCCTAAATATTTACTTGCGGTGTGGCAAATTAGGTCGACTCCCATGGTGGCCGGCTGTTGATACAACGGAGAGGCATAGCTATTGTCAATGACCGATTTGATTCCTCGGCTTTTGCACTCGGCGGTGATTGTGCGGAGATCTTGGAATCTGAATAAGACGCTGCTTGGGGATTCTAAGTAAACAAGAGTGGTGTTTTCCTGCATTGCGGCGATGAAATCTTGCGGATCGTCACCAGGAACAAAGGTTGTGTCGACTCCAAATTTTGGCAGATACTTTTCCAAAAACTGTCGAGTTGGTCCGTATACCGAATCAACGCAGACGACATGAGAGCCAGATTGCACGCAATGCATAATTGCAGCGGTCATGGCACCCATTCCACTTGAAAAAAGTCTAGCTGAATCTGTTTTTTCCAACTTAGCGATTTTCTTTTCGACAATTCTATTTGTAGGGTTTGAGACTCGTGAATAGACGTGGGGGCGGTTTTCTCTTAAGAGTTCAGGCTTAGCAGGGTTGAGCTCATCGATTTCATCAAAAACAAACAGCGAAGTTTGATAAATTGGGGGAGTGACTGCTCCTTGATCGTGTGCCTCTTCACCTAAGTGTTGAATGATGGTCTCTGGCTTCATAAGATCATCTCACATTCTGACCTTAAGAAACCAAAAATGGATAGTCTGCGTCGAAATTATGGGAAGAACATTATGTTGATTGCCATTGCTACTATCCTGACGCAAACGTATAATCCGGTGACAGCATCACCGCCAATTGCGTTGACAGCCAGTAGTTTTGATACGTTAAAGCTTCATGCTTCTCCACTTCCCCAAGATCTTTCTTGGCAAAGTATTGATTGGCAAAACACGGTTGCAAAAGGGATTAACAAAGCTCGGTTAGAAGACAAGCCTATTGTCATGTGGTTATTCTTTGGTGATCCTCGCGGAAGTTGCTGACAAAATGGAGCCAAGACCAGGCAGTTTGTCTGGACTCAACCAGAGATTCAAAAAATCGTTAAAGAAAACTTTGTAGCCGTTGCGGGCTCAGATGTGGACTACAACGAGACACCCCAAAAGGCAAAGGAAGAATACCGATTCCTACAATCAACGTTTTCGAGGATGACTAATGGCTTACACCAAGGCATCTATGTTGTTTCATCTTCGGGAAAACTTATAGACCGGATTGTTGGTGGTTGGCCCGAATATGACCCAAAAATCACATTAGATGGGCTTAAGAAAGGGTTGCAAGCCTATCGCAATATGCCAAAAGAAGACCGAGTTAAAAGCTCAGCTATTCCGCCCGAAGAGCAAGTTCGTTTTGGATGGATGGACTTTAAAAAACCGGCTGGAACACTTGATTTACGCATTACTAATCGGGCCTATTCTTATCCTGGGATGACAACGTTTGATGAGCGGCATCCCACATATTTGGGAATTGATCGCATTTGGTTTAAGCCTTCAGAACTGGCTTCTCTCTTTCCCGCTAAGATCGAAGTCGGGGCAAAAAAATCTGTTAGCGGACCGCTTTTGGATCGTTGGATTTTGACAAGCCAAATGATGAAAGGTTCGGCGGCTTGGGATGAAAGTATGTTTACGAACGCAAATATGACCAGCACTGTCAAGGCCGTTCGAGAAAATGAATTTGACTTATTGCTATCGGCGCAATACGATATTCGAGCAAATACGCAATGGAATAAAGGCCATTACAACGGTGAACTTTTAGCGAATGCGACTTATAACCGACAATCCAAGACTTTTACTAAGTTTGAATGTGTTTTGTTTGGCACTCATACGGCTGGTACCAGACTTTCCAATGTTCATTCTGGAGATCTTTCTGCAAAAATTGCAGCGTTTGCGACGATTAACCCTCATAGCGATCCCGATGATGATATGCCGCCTTCTGAATGGATGTGGAGATATACATTGCGATGGTGCCAATCGCCATAGGTAACATCATAAGATGCTATCTTCCGTTTTGATCGCTTCATTGTTGCCGGCATCTTTTCAAATTTTAGTATTTTCGAAGACGGCGGGGTTCCGGCACGATTCAATTGAAGTTGGCACTCAGTGCATTGCTGAACTTGGCAAGCAAAACAACTTTACAGTTGAAAGCACCGAAGATTCCACACTTTTCACAACAGAAAAACTTAAAAAATATACGGTCGTTGTCTTTCTCAATACAACCATGGATGTTTTAGATGACACACAGCAATTGGCTTTTGAGAGTTATATAAAATCTGGAAAGGGATATGTTGGGGTTCATGCAGCCGCGGATACGGAATATGATTGGCCGTTTTATGCCGAATTAGTGGGCGCACAGTTTATGTCTCACCCTCAAATTCAAAAAGCCACAGTCAATGTCCTTGATCAAAAACATGAGTCGACCCGTCATTTGCCGAAAACATGGGAAAGAACGGACGAATGGTATGACTACAAAGCCCAGCCATCCGACAAAGTTCATATTCTTTGTTCTTTAGACACCGCTTCTTATTCGGGCCATAAAATGGGGGACAATCATCCGATTGCTTGGTACCACAACTATCAAGGAGGTCGGTCTTGGTACACGGGAATGGGTCACACAAAAGAAACTTACGCCGATGATAATTTTAGAAAGCATCTACTTGGCGGTATTTTTTGGTCGGCCAATAAAAAACTCCCTCAATCAGCAAACTGATTAAGGGAGCAATTGAAGAATTAAAAGTCAGAATTTTTTCATAAATCCAGCATAGAGCCGTTTTTGCGAAGCATTCATTGATTTTAGTTTTTGTACGGTTGTGCGCTTTCGACTTGAAGCGGTTGCAGTAAGGTCGAAACTTATTTCTTTTTTGTCTCGAATCACCGTGACCTTTACAGATTTACCTTTTAAGAGCATGGCCTGTGCTTTTTCATATTGAGCAGCAACTTCGGAAATATGAGCATTTCCAATGTCGATGTTTCCGATTTTGACCACTTGATCTGCAGGTTCGAATTTGGAACCAGCAGCTGGTTCTCGGATAATCACGCGACCGTTTCCGGAGAGAGTCATGATTGCCCCAACGTTTGGAACGGGTTCGGAAATCTCAACCATTTCTAAGCCAAGCTTGGCAAGTTGAGTTTCCACTGGCATTTCGCCAGGTTTCATAATCCATTGATCGTAGACTTCGCCCATTTTAGAGCCTCCATGTTTAACCAAGAGTTCTCGAATCGCGCCTTCATGGAAGCCTGGCTGATTATCTTTGTTCATTGACCAAAGATCCCAAGTGACGTTGTCCAAAGTTTTCTTTCCTCCGGTTAAAGACCGCAATTCGACATCCAGGCAAAATCCAGCGATCCATCCGGTGGGATAGTAACTGACGCCAAGACCTTGGCTGTTGCCTCGTCCGCCCGATGCTTCTGATACTCGATAGCTTGAATCATATGGGCTGATATTCATGCGCTCTGGATTTCTTCTGACCGTTAAAGTGTTGTCGGAAATTGATTCCAAGAATTCAGGATCGGAGGCAAATCCACCCCGGTACAACAAAATATCGGCGTAGTAATCGGTCACACCTTCTAACCACCAAAGCGCTCCAGTTTTTGGCAAGACTTGATAATCGAACGGGCCGAGAACGGCAGATCGAATTCGTTTGACATTCCAGGCATGGAAGTATTCATGTGAAAACACCGAGACCGTGCTGTAAGAAAGCCCCGCGGCCATGCCAATTTGAGTGGAACTCAAATGTTCTAGACCACCAGCACCCCCAATATTGGGATTGACAGAAAAGTGCCAGACATACTTTTTAAATGGAAATCCGCCAAAGAAATCGGCATGAGCCTGACTCACTACCTCGCAGGCTTTCTTTGTTTTTGCTCGATCGACAAGGTTGACTGCACCTCGATAATAAATGATTTCGTGAGGAACTCCATTTGAAACATAAGTATCTCGAATAAATTTTCCTACTGAGACCGGATTATCAGCCAATACATCGTAATCGTCGGCAATATATTGATGCTTTCCGACGGCATCTAATCCACAGGCGGAATCCCAGTCTGTTGGTAGATTTAGCTTTAAGAATGCCCTTTCGTCTTTGCGACCTTTGACATACATGTAAGTGGAAGGTCCAGAGAAGTGATGGGTTTCACCAGTTACGGCTCCTTTCATCAAGTATCGAACTCGGACTCGATCGGCACCATTGCTTTCAATTTTCCACGTTGAATCTCCTGGCTTACTTACTGCAAGCGATTGGCTTCCGTTCCATGCACTCAAACCACTTACATTTCGAAAAGGATCACTATATCTATAGCTACCAGGAGCCCATCTTGGGATTTCGACTTCAACACTAGAACCAGGGTTTGGAATGTCCATTGTGACGATTACTCCGGCCAACCCTGGGCTCACTTCAACAGAATATGAAATTGTAGAGAAAGCTGGGGAGCAAACAGCTAACCCCGCTAAAAAAAGCAATCCGCGCTTCATGGAGATTAGTCTAGCCAATACCTTTTCTTAACATACACACTAATTTTGAAAAGTGTTTACCGTTTTATACAAGAACGACGATTATCCCAGCAAGATATCTTTCACATCACCGTGAACATCGGTCAATCTGAAGTCTCTGCCTTGAAAGCGGTAGGTTAAACGCGTGTGATCCAACCCCATTTGATGCAGAATTGTCGCGTGAAGATCGTGGATGTGAATCGGATCTTCTACAACGTTATATCCTAATTCGTCAGTTTCCCCGACTGTGATTCCAGCACCAAACCCACCTCCAGCAATCCACATGGTAAAGGCTCGAGGATGATGATCTCTTCCGAGAGCGGTAGACCCATCACGCGCTTCATTCATAGGCGTTCGGCCAAATTCTCCTCCCCAAACTACGATCGTTTCATCGAGCAGACCTCGCTGTTTAAGATCCTTTAATAACGCAACGGCAGCTTGATCGACTTCTTTGCATCGTTGGGGTAGAGCCGTATCGATGGCATTGCCGGCATAATCTCCATGTTGATCCCAGCCTCGATGATAGAGTTGAACAAATCTGACTCCTCTTTCAACGAGTCTGCGTGCCAATAGACAGTTGTTGGCGAAGCTCTTTTTTCCGGGTTCCGTTCCGTACATCTCATGAGTTTCCTTTGATTCGTTTTCAATTTCCATGAGTTCTGGAACACTGGATTGCATCCGATATGCAAGCTCATATTGAGCTATTCGAGTTGCAATTTCGGGATCGCCTTTTGCACCAAAAGCCGCCATATTGAGTTCTCTGATTGCATCTAGAGTGTCGCGTCGAGCCGTTGAGTCGATGCCATCGGGATTTCCGACAAACAGGACGGGATCACCTTTTGATCGCAGTTCGACACCTTGGTATTGAGTTGGTAAATATCCACTTCCCCAACAACTTTTGCCACCATCGGGGTTATTTTCACCGGAAATGAGAACTACAAATCCGGGTAAATCTTTGTTTTCGCTTCCTAAGCCGTATGTCAACCAGCTTCCCATGCTGGGCCGACCCGGAAGTTGAAATCCGGTATTCATAAACAGCTGAGCAGGAGCATGATTAAACTGATCTGTCTGCATGGATTTGATGATGCAAATGTCATCGGCAACGGTTTGCAAATGTGGGAGTAAGTTACTGATTTCTTGTCCCGATTGTCCATATTTTGCAAAAGTATGAGGCGAACCTAAAAGCTTCGGTGTTCCTTTGATAAATGCAAATCGCTCGCCTTTGATAATTTCTTCGGGGATTGACTCTCCGTTATGCTTTCTTAAAAATGGTTTGTCATCAAACAGATCCAATTGACTTGGCGCACCGGCCATAAAAAGGAAGATGATGTTTTTTGCTTTCGGCGCAAAATGAGGTTTTTTTTGAATGTCTTGCGACTGCCCACTTAAACCTTTAGCAAAAAGTGATTCCGATAGCATTGATCCAAAAGCAAGACTTCCGATTCCGTAGCCAGTGTTTTTGAGCAAACTGCGGCGAGTGAGTTGCCGAAGTGCCTCTTTTCGATACTCGTTGTAATGCTTGTCGGATGGATTCATGGGTTATTCCAAAGTTAAAAACTCGTCGGTATTCATTAAGACATTTGCAACTAAAACCAATGCTGCTAAGTTCGGATCTTCCTCACCACAAAGCGCTTTTGCTTCTGCTAGGTTTTTTGCATAGGCTTCTTTTCTCCGATCAAAAAGTCCAATTAATCCTTGTAATTCATGTGCGGATGGAATGCGGACCAGGCACTTTCTAAACATTATTTCTATTTGCTTTTTCGGATCGGCTTGGTTTGCTTGAGATCCGGATTTTGCAAGTGCAATTGCTCCTTCGATCAAGCCTTTATCATTCATCGTATTGAGAGCTTGAAGAGGAGTGTTTGTGCGAATTCGGCGCGGAGTACAAGTTTCTCGACTTGTTGCATCGAATGTCAAAAACATGGGATAGGGAGAGCTGCGTTTGATAAATGTGTAGATACTTCGTCGATGGCGATCTTCGCCGCTGGCGACAGTCCATTTTTGTCCATTATATGGAGTGTCCCAGACTCCATCGGGTTGAAAAGGCATGACGCTTGCGCCACCGATCTTGTTGGTCAGTAATCCTGACACGGCCAAAACTGAATCGCGGATGGCTTCTCCATCCAAACGGAACCGAGGGCCTCGACTTGTCATGGAGTTTTTAGGATCCTTATCTAGCCGATTTTCATCAACAATGGAACTTTGTTTGTATGTTTCAGACTGGAGAATTAGCCGATGAATATGCTTCATGTCCCAGCCAGATTCCATAAACTCAACAGCTAACCAATCGAGCAACTTTGGATGAGAATTGGGAGCACTTTGGGTTCCGAAATCATCTAACGACTCAACAATTCCGATTCCGAAATGTTGTTCCCACATCCGATTAACTTGAACTCGAGCGGTCAGAGGATTGTCTTCGGAAACGAGCCAATTGGCTAAATCTAGGCGACTCGTTCTGGCTTTAGGAACCGGACCTGGCCCCATGATTCGAGGGGTTGTTGCCGGCACAATTTCACCCGGAGAGAGAAACATTCCTTTTTCGCGTATTGGAGTTTCGGCCAAAACTCCGGGATTGGGAGCCATCACCATTGTTGTGACTTCTTCAAGCGGAGAATTCTGATCTTGCAGAGCTTTTCTTTTCGCTTCTAGAGATGCTTTTTCATCGGCCGATATTCCTTCTTTAGCTAATTCCTGGTTCAAACTTTCGATTTTACGGCCAAGTTCTGCTTTTTGAGCTGCTATTTCAGGAGTCAATGAAATGGTGGGTTCTTTTGAATTCTCAAAGAAAGCCAGCATTTCATAAAACTCTTTTTGGCTAAGGGGATCGTATTTATGATCGTGGCATTGGGCACATGCCAGGGTCGAACCGAGCCAGACGGTACTTGTTGTTGCCACACGATCTACTAACGTTTGCCAGCGAGCTTCTTTTTGATCAACTCCGCCTTCTTCGTTAATCATAGTGTTGCGATGAAATCCGGTTGCGACAATTTGGTCTACGGTGGCACGGGGGAGTAAGTCTCCAGCGATTTGTTCCCGAGTGAAATCGTCGAATCCGATGTTTCGATTAAAGGCAGAGATTACATAATCGCGGTAGGGCCAAATTTGGCGATTAGCATCTTTTTCAAATCCTTGACTATCGGCGTATCTCGCTAGATCTAGCCATATTCGGGCTTGCCGTTCACCGTAATGGGGGTTGGCAAGAACTCTTTCTATGAGACGATCGTAAGCCCCAGGTTTTTTATCATTTAGAAAGTTGTCGGCTTCTGAAATTGTGGGAGGAACTCCTAAAACATCAAGATATACGCGACGGACTAAAGTAAATTTGTCGGCTTCTTTTTGCGGAAGTAGTCCAATTGACTTTAGGTCTTCAAATACAAATTTGTCAATTGGGCTATTTCCCCAATCGCTAATTGATTCTGGAACGACAGGTCGCTTTGGTTGAAGATAAGACCAGTGCACTTGGTCGCCTCCATCATTTTTTGCTCCGGCATCGATCCAATCTTCAATTTTCTTGATTTCATCGGCTTCGAGAGGGCGAAATCCTTTTGGCATTTGCGTCAATCCACCCAAGCCTTTTATTCTGGTTATCAAGTCGCTTTCAGAACTATTTCCGGACACAACGGTTTTATCAGAGAATCCCCCTTTCAAGAGTCCGTCGTAGGAATCGAGTCTTAACTTTCCATATGCTTTTTCTGGGCCATGACAAGTTATACAATTTGCTTTTAAAAGTGGAAAAACATCGTCTCCAAAAGTTGGACTCTTGGAGGTTTCTCCGCGGCCGACAGACATAGCTCCAAGCCCTAATGGAACTAATGCGATAAGTACTTTTAGAAAACTAAACTGGTTCATATTAGGCCAAGTCTTACTCCTGAATAGCCTACCAAATTTTGGCCACGGAGTAATCGGAGTAGTCTAAGAAAATGTCATCACGAGAGTTTGAAAGCACAATTGAAACTGATTTTAAAGATCGGTTAGATTATGCGGGATACCTTTGTTTGCCACAGGTTTTATCGGCTCAAAAACCATTAAGTGATCCCGAACATCACGACGAAATGCTGTTTATCATTCAGCATCAGACTAGTGAACTCTGGATGAAACTGGTTATACACGAGTTACAATCGGCTATTGGCAACGTGAAAGCAGACAACCTTAAACCTGCCTTCAAAATTTTGGCAAGAGTCAAACATGTTGTTCGAATGCTTTTTGAACAATGGGCAGTTTTAGAAACATTAACTCCAAGTGAATACGTGCAATTTCGCCATGTTCTTGGAAATTCAAGCGGTTTTCAAAGTCACCAGTATCGGCAAATTGAGTTTCTTTTAGGAAACAAAGATGTAAATTCGATTCGGGTTTTTCATCACTTGCCAGAAATCCACCAGTCTCTTGAAGAGACTCTGCATTCGCCGAGCCTCTATGATGAGTTTTTAGCGTATCTGCACCGGCAAGGTTTGCCGATACCCATGGATGCACTTAATCGAGATTTCTCCCAAAGCTACGAAGCGAATGACGAAGTCACGGCGGTGTTTAAGATCATTTACGATGATCCTGAAAAATCCTGGGTGGCTTACGAAATGGCCGAGAAATTACTTGATCTCGAAGAAATTCTTAGCTTGTGGCGATATCGGCATATGTTGACGGTTGAACGGATCATTGGTTTTAAACGAGGTACGGGCGGATCATCAGGAGTTCCTTTTTTACGAAAAGCTGTTGATATACGGCTGTTCCCCGAACTTTGGCACGTTAGAACAGAAATTGAGAGAATTCCATGAGCCTTGCACTATCCGTTAAAGAGCGAGAAGAGATTATTGCCGACTACTTTTCGCAAGCGAGCCGATTTTCAAAAATCTATTTAGCAAATCATTCGCTTGGCAGACCACTTGACCAAATGGTTGAGAATATATCTGAGTATTGCAGTCTTTGGTTTTCCGATATGGATGAGGCTTGGACTCCATGGATGGCAGCAATGAAGGATTACAGAGTCCAAATAGCAAAGTTGCTCAACAATGTGCCAGAAGGCTATATCATTCCAAAAACGTCGGCCGGACAAGGTTTAAGGGCGGTTCTGAATTCTTTTGATCGATCCCAACCCATCAATATCGTTACAACTTCACTCGAATTTGACAGCATTGATACGATACTTCGAATTTATATGGGAAGAAAACTCGCCCATGTTACATTTGTAGAGCCATCACAGATCGTAAATGGAGTTGCCCATTTTAGTGGTCAAGAGATTATTCAATCGATTACTTCTGAGACTGATCTTGTTATATTCAGTGCGGTCAATTTTACAACTGGACAAATCATGCCAATGCAAAGTGAAATCGTAGAGTACGCTCACAAAAATGGAGCCTATGTCCTGGCTGATACTTATCACTCATTTGGTGTTTTGCCCGAACCTTGCCACCCAATGGTAGATTTTGCTATTGGTGGCAGCTATAAATATGTTCACGGCGGTGCTGGTTCTTGTTGGCTTTATGTATGTCCAGAAATTGCAGATGACCCAGCGATTTCGACCCTCGATATTGGTTGGTTTGCCAAAGTAAGCACTTTTGGATACCAACGAAATGACGTTCCAAAATTGGCACAAGGCGGGCGTGGTTGGTGGGAATCGACACCACCAGTCATCACTATTTATCAGGCTCTTGCCGGACTAACATTTCTGAACGAAATTGGCATTGATCGCCTGAGAGCGACTTCATTAAATGATCTTGAATTGTTACGAGCAAGTCTTGAATCTAAAGGATTACCAGTATTCATTCCCGCTAATCCAAGTGATTTTGGAGCATTTGCGCTTTTGCCATGCAAGAATTCTGAAGCGGTAGTTTCACATCTTAAAGACAACAACATAACGGTCGATGCGAGGGGAAATTCGGTTAGAATTTGTCCTGATTTACTGAACACAAAAAAGGACTTCGACACTCTTGCCGAAGTCCTTTCTCAATATCGATCAGAAAATTCAGACGCCTTTAGCTTTTGACTTTTTCCAGGCTTTAATCGTCTGAGCAATCTTTTCTTCCGTTAAAGGATCTTTGTCATCTTGTGGCCAGCCTTGATACCGCACGATACCATCTGGCGTCATCAGTGTGACATGGGGGATACCTTTCACGCCAAGGGTTTTTTTCATTGTCCCTTTTTCGTCAGTAGAAATGTAATATCCCATTGGACTTTTTTCCATAAACTTTTTGACCACGGCACTTGGTTCATCGCTGACACCGATGATGACAAGATCGTCCTTAAATTTCTCTTGTAACTTTGTCAATTCCGGAATCAGTTCACGACATGGGCCGCACCATGTCGCCCAATAATCGATCAGCACAAATTTGCCATCCAACTTTGGTTGAGTTGATAGCCACTCACCAAATTCATATTTTGGGGCTTTTTTGCCTCTAAAGTCGTTTTCGGCGTACAGAGTTTTATCTGTTACAAACTTAGGATAATCATCACTTTCGAAGCTGACCGCAGGCTTATATGATCCGCTTTTTAGAATGGAATCTGCATTTTCTATCCATGCCATTGTTCCGCCGGGCATGACTCCACTTTGTCCAAATACCTGACCATCTGGTTTTAAGAACAAAATTGTAGGAAAGCCTTGGACTCGGTACTTTTCAATCAGGCTTTTATTTTGTTGCAACTTCCATAATGGTTGCACTTTGGTCTGTGGAAAGTCTAAACGAACTAAAACCACGTTCTCTTTTGCCCATGTATCAAATGCTCCCTTGGAAAAGACTTCTCCATCGAGTTGATGGCAATACCCACACCAATCGCTTCCCGTAAAGTTTACAAGAAGTGGTTTTTTTTCTTGCTCTGCAATTCGAACTGCAGCCTCATAATTTGTTATCCAGCCATCTTCGACTATTGCGCCCGGTAAAAGTATTGAAAGTGCAAGTTCCGCTAACATCGTAATTCCTTCTTACCATACATAATGGTTTTCTTAGCTCAATAGTTCAATTTTGGTTGCCAATCACGGACTTGTTCTGATATTTTTTAACCCAAGCTCGGAGACCATCCATTTCCGATTGCAGGCTTTCGCCCGGACAATCGGTTTGACCCGGAGCCATATCACGGTGACTTTGAATGTTTTCTGGAGGAACGTTGTATTGAATTGAAAGCCAGGTCACTATATTTCTGAGTGATTTTTTCTGGACATATCCTAAATAATCATCGGGAAACAAGCCTTCCACCACAACTAAAGCATGACCAGTTGTATCGTAATTAGTGTTTGTGTCTCCTGGGAATTCGATTGGGCGACACTCCGCAGTTTTTCCTTCCCAATCGATGTAAAAGTGATATGGAATGTCTGCCCATTGAGGTTTGACTTGACCAGTTGCCAGGCTGTCCTCACGCTGACTCCATGTTTGGAGCCCTCGGAGTTTATCGACAAAATCTCTAGATGGAGTTTGCTTTACGCCGGTGTGATGAACCGTGATATGAGTGATCTTGTGCTTTTCTAATTCTAAGACCATAGACTTTGCTCCCCAAGATTCCCGAGATAGAATTTCCGGCTTTGGATATTCGGTCCATAGAACCATATTCAGCAAACTTGCAATAACCATGAAAACAGTCTACTGAGAAACTTCGTTCTTTAGCAAACTGACGCCTAGCCAAATCCAGCCAATAATCCAGCTAGCTCCGCCAAGAGGCGTAATCGCTCCCAGCCACCTTAACCCAGTAACGGTCATTACATAGAGGCTCCCGGAAAAGAGAATTGTTCCAATTAGCATCAAAGCAGACCAGGCTTTTACTCCTTTCCAGGAGGGGTAGACCATTGTAATTATCAATAAGCCTAGTGCCATCCACATATGGTAGTTGTGGCCAGTTTTGAACCATTCCATGGCACTTTCTGAGACAACAGATTTCAGCCCGTGGGCTCCAAATGCGCCAAGCCCGACCGCCAAGGCTAAATTCCAAGCGGCAACTGCCCTTAATACGTTCATTTACCCATATCCTTACTCACCATCTGGTGAAATTGGTGTACTCCATTCTCGCGTTTAGGCGAGTAGCGACCTTTGTCATAAAACCTTGATCTCACTCCCTTTTGCACGAGCTCGACAATGACTTCATCTTCTCTTTCAACGCGGTCTAAGTCAGCTCCGGCTCCCAGTTCCAATCGTTCTTCACGCCAGACAAAAGGAATAAACTGGACTTTCGTTACATCGGGAGCTACGGGCCGAATCACATTTACACTTAAACCCCATGGATAGAAATTCAACATCAAGTTTGGATAAAGCCAGAAATAATATGCAGCAACTCGCGTTCCTTGATCCGGATGTCCAATTGGAAGTTCGAAACTGTCTTCACCTTCGCCGGCTACTCCAAGTTGAAGATTTCCTCCTTCAAACAATTCTGTTCTATAGTTACCGTAATCTAGTGTGGCATTCAGAGCCGCATGAATATAAGGAATATGAAATCCTTCTAAATAGTTGTCGACATAGAGTGCCCAATTACCTTTTACTAAATAGTCTCGTCCACGTTCCGGTGTATATCGAAACTCATTAATGGGTAGAAATCCAACTCGGCGTTCGACTTCCGCCATCATTGTTTCTAATTGAATATCTCCAGCTAAGCATCGTGAGAAGTAAAACTGTCTCCACTTGCCTAATTCAATTTGCGGTAAATCATCTTTTGAACATGGGAAGTTTTCGACACCTTCAAATTCGGGCATGGATTGCATTTTCCCGTCGAGTCCAAATTTTCGGCCATGATATCGGCAGCGTAGTGAATTGATCGTTCCTGCCCCTTCACACACTATGTTGCCGCGGTGGGTGCAGACATTGCTCAAACAGCGAACGGAATCTTCTCGGTCTCGGCTTAAAAGTAATGGCTCATCTAAGCACCCGGGCAGCAGAGTAAACGGATAAACCGAACCCGGAACTTTAATCGTATCTTCCCAAGTGACAAATTGCCACGACTTTGCGAAAATTTGATTTTTTGACTTCTCAAATTCCTCAGCATTGGCATAGAATGCACTCGGTAATGTCCAAGCTCTTTCTATATTGGATTCAATCTGATAGTTTGGACTTCCCACGACTTTTAGGTTACCAAAGCGCGGTCAGGCAGTATCTGATCCGGATAAAAACGAGACTACTCGCCCTACTACTTCTCGGCTTCTTAGAATACGAAAGTGTCCTAATCCTTTCACACGCCACAATTCTGAGCCAGGCCAGACCTTAACAATGGCTTCACTTTGTTCGATAGTGACTTCGGAATCACCTTCGCAATGAACGAGCAATCCTTTTGATGAGAAACTAGCCGAAGCGACATCGGCATTAAATTTTTCAATTTGTCCGGGCCCAAAATGTTGATCGGCAATTTGCCAAACTTCTTCGACTTCATCTGGCTTTAGCCCAACGGCAGTTGCAAACTCTCGAAATCGTTCGGGAATCCAACAAAGCGCACTGAGGTACACGGCCCTTTCCACGACCAGGCCCTTTGCTTGTACAACGGTGCTGGCAATGGTTCCGAAAGAATGGCCGAGTAGTCCGTATATTGGTCCAAAACGCTCTGGTAATTGCGCTATACAGGCGGCAAAACGTGGCGCGTTGCAAATTTCCCCTTCTGAATCCCCGTGTCCGGGAGCATCTAAGGCGATGACTTTAAATCCGGCATTAACCAAAGGGTCGATAAATGCGGACATCGATAATGCTCGTCCGTTCCAACCGTGGGCCAATACAATTGGTCGGCCTTCTCCCCAGGAGTAGCCTTGAATTCGGTCGCCTTCGTGGAAAAGTTCAAATCGCTCGGCAAGTTCGGCCCATATTTGTTCTTTTCGTGCAATTGCAGCCCTAATTGGATGCATAAACATCCAAAACGCTTCTTCGGGCGTCGGAATACGACCAAGTTGTTCGGCCAATCCTTTCATCGATTCCGGAATCCGCACAACGTCCATTTCACCTTAGATTACTTCAAGACCGAATATTCAGTTGGGAACATTACCACTTAGGGGCAACCTAAGTCCTTCATTGCCCTATCAATTTCTTCGGCCACCGCCGACCAAGTATCAACCGCAACAGATCCATCCGGGCGCCAGCCCAGCGTTTTACCGTTTTCCGTTAAATTTCTTCTAATCAAGGTCGATTGAGACGGATCGCTGAGATTTGTGAGCTGCCCAACACAGAAGTTTCTTGAAAAGGCCTCATAGCTACTCCCAAGATGCTCATATGTAGAACTTGGGCTCAATACCCGATCACCTGGATCTAAGTCGCTCTTCCAAATCCGTTGTGATTTCAAAAAGGGTTGAAGCGCACCAACTATTGATTGTTGTCCTAAGTACTCTGGTACATCCTGATATGTAAGGTGCCCACTAGCGAGGGCCGCAAATATCCCCAAATCGCCCACGTACGGAGTTGTATCATCGTAGTCTCCACAATATAGTAAGTGAGCTTTGCCAATCTGATTCAGTTGAACCATATCTACCGATTGTTTGGCCGCTACTTTCGCCCGAGTAAAAACTGGGAAAAGTAACGCCGCCAAAATTGCAAGAATGGCGATAACAACTAACAACTCGATTAACGAGAATCCCTTCTTCATTTCTTTGCCCGACTCGACTCAAAAATTTCGAGCATTGCTGCTGCTTGCTTTCTAACCACATCATCCGAATCACCTTCAAACGATTTATAGAAACTGATAACTTTCTCCGGTTGATCAGTTTTCTTCCCCGAGATTCCGCCGACCGCCGTAATAGCCTCAATTCGCATTTTAGGATCTTGAGATTCAGCAAAGCTTTGCAATTTTTGCCATTCAGTATCCGACAATCCTTGATTCTCCTCTGCCGATTTCAGAATAGCCCAAATCTCTCCTTGAGTCTCGGTTGAAAGCCCGGTTTTTTCGGCCCGGCGAACAACATCAGGATCAACTGGTTGACAACCAACCAGAAGCTGGCTTAAAAAAAGACTACACAAAGAAATACAAATAATTAACGTTTTCACGGCAACCCCCTACTGAGAATGATTCCAGGCGCACCAAGTACAACAGGTAATGTAAGAATCTCCGCTGCAACTAGAACAAGCTGTACTTAAACATTGCGAATATGAACTACCAGGATTTGTCCCAGCACAACTCGAGTTTTGTGGGTGTCTTTGCGCAAATGCTGATACGACAAGAACACCAAGAGCAACTAAACAGACGCATGAGATGATCAAATTCTCATTCTTACTGTTCTTCCTTTAATCAACATGCGAAAATGTTATTTGCCCGATTAAAAATAGGATACATACGCCAGAAAAAACAATAGACGAAACTAAATAAGCACAATGCCTAGCCTGCAAGCTACACCCCGTAACTTCCCCGTTTTCTTGTTGGAAGTTTACGTTTTTCTACACCAATTCGCCCATCACTAACTCCTAAGATACGGCGCAAACTTGATATTTCGTCTCTTACTTTTGCGGCTTTTTCAAATTCCATGGATTTTGCTAAATCCTTCATTTCCTTTTCTAACTGACCAATCAGAATCGGTAGTTCTTCTATTGGAATCTCACCACCATCAAAGCTGATTTTTTTCTTTCCGCCTTCGCCATATTCGGCTCCTTCTTCGGCAACAATTTCATAGCTTCTCACAGTTTCGCGGACAATTTTTTTGACAGTTTGCGGTTCTGTTCCGTGCTTTAAGTTATATTCCCGTTGGATCTCGCGTCTTCGATCTGTTTCATCCAGAGTAAATTGCATTGCCGCGGTTACTTTATCGGCATACATTAACACCTTCCCGCCCGCGTTTCTTGCGGCACGTCCAACCGTTTGGATAAGAGAGGTCGCCGACCGCAGAAATCCTTCTTGATCGGCATCTAATATCGCCACTAAGGTCACTTCTGGTAAATCTAAGCCTTCTCGCAAGAGGTTTACGCCAATAACAACATCATATACACCCAGCCGGAGATCCCTTAGAATCTCTGGTCTTTCTAATGAATGAACTTCACTATGGATGTAATTCACGTTGACTCCTAGTTCTTGAAGATACGATGTCAGATCTTCCGCCATTTTCTTGGTCAGAGTTGTCACTAAGGTTCGTTCTCTGCGTTCGGCTCTAATCTGGATCTCACCAATCAAATCATCAATTTGTCCGGCGGTTGGTCGAATTTCAATTTCCGGATCAATCACGTAAGTTGGTCGAATAATTTGTTCGGCGCGATACTCTTCATTTTCTATTTCAAACGGGCCCGGAGTTGCACTGACAAAGACAACTTGTGGAACACGATCTAAGAATTCTTCGAATTTCAGGGGGCGGTTATCGAGGGCACTCGGCAACCGAAATCCATAGTCAACCAGTACGGATTTTCGCTGACGGTCACCATTGAACATGGCACGAACCTGTGGCAAAGTTTGGTGACTTTCGTCGACAAAAACAATTGCATCTTTTGGCAAAAAGTCTAGAAGAGTATAGGGCGGATCACCTGGATTTCTACCATCGAAGTATCGGGAATAGTTTTCAATTCCTGAGCAATAGCCAACTTCTCGGATCATTTCGATGTCAAAGTCGGTTCTTTGTTTGAGACGTTGTGCTTCTAGGAGTTTTCCTTCCGATTCAAATTGGGCAGCTTGAGCTCCCATTTCTTCTTCAATCAACCCAATCACTTCATCGATTTTTTCGAAAGGTGTGACATAGTGAGTTGCTGGGAAAACGGAGCACTTACTTGGCTCGTCGATCACATCTTGGGTCAAGGGATCAATCAATCGAACTCGTTCAACCGTGTCCCCGAAGTATTCAACTCTAGTAACAATCTCTTCGTCTTTTGGTTGAATGTCGAGAACATCTCCTTTTACGCGAAACGATCCACGGTCTAAAGCAACATCATTTCTAACAAATTGCATTCGAATGAGTTGTTTCATGGCTTCGTCCATGGGATAGTCAACTCCCTTTTCAAAGGTCACGACACTTTCGGCATAGACATCTGGAGAACCTAAGCCATAGATACAGCTGACAGATGCAATGACAATTACATCTCGCCTTTCTAAAAGTGCTTGTGTGGCGGCATGGCGGAGACGTTCAATTTCTTCGTTGGTACTAGAATCTTTGCTAATGTAAAGATCGTTTGTTGGAACATAAGCTTCAGGTTGATAATAATCGTAATAGCTTATAAAATAGTGGACAGCATTATCTGGGAAAAAAGCGCGAAATTCTTGGCATAGCTGTGCCGCTAAGGTTTTGTTGTGAGCAATTATCAGAGCCGGGCGCTGGCTTTCGGCAATGACGCTTGCCATAGTGTAGGTTTTCCCAGTTCCGGTCGCTCCCAATAGAGTTTGATATCTGAGTCCGCTGTCTAATCCTTCTAACAAACCTGCAATAGCAGTTGCCTGGTCACCTTTTGGCGAAAACTCCTGATTCAAAGTTAGTGGTTGAGAATATTGAACGATGCTTGAAGCCATTCTTTTGATTGGATATCAAGCAAAAAGCGTGTGCGTGTTTTTGCTTGAGTTGGTGACCAAATTATAGCGCGAAATCCTAAAAACTATCCGACTATTGTCTACCTGTATGTGACTATGCGACTTTGATATCGGATTTTCCATTGATTTGAAGATGAAATTCATCTAACGGAATTGGTCGGGAGAAAACAAATCCTTGTCCGAAATCGCAGCCCATTTTGATTAAGGTTTGCGAGTGAGCTAATTCCTCGATTCCTTCTCCAATTACTTTTAATCCTAATCCTTTTGCCAACAAAAGGATTGAATGAGTTAAGCTCATTGTGCGCGAGCAGGACGTCATTCCCATGACAAATGATTGGTCGATTTTGAGGTAGTCAATCGGCAATCTTGATAGCATGCTAAGTGAAGAATATCCTGTACCAAAATCATCTAGTGCCACTTGCAAACCCATTTCCTTCAATTCTTTAAGTTTCCGATCAATGCCCATCGATTCATCAATCATCATCGATTCGGTAACTTCAATGATCAGCCTTGACCGATCAAAGGAGTAGCAATCAATTGCATAGTGAATTTTTGCAACAAAGTCTTCATCGATCAGTTGCCTTCCGGAGACATTCACGGCAATAGTGGCATTGGAAAGGTTTGGGTCAAACGCCCACGATTGAAGTTTTATACAAGCTCTTTCAATCATCCATAGCCCGAGTTCTAGGATCATTCCATTTTCTTCAACTATGGGAATGAACAAACTCGGAGGCACGACTGTGCCATCTGACTTTGTCCACCTCATCAACAATTCGCCACCAGAAACCCGCTGCTCTTTTAAATTGACAATGGGTTGAATCGCTACCCACAGTTCACCATTCGTCCAAGCTTCTCGAAGCTCGTTTTCAAGTGAAGCTCTCACTTGTACACTCGTTCCCATTTCATCTTCAAACAGAACCAATCCATTTTTTCCTGAAGATTTGGCTCTATACATTGCAATATCCGCCATTCGAATCAAGTCACTGCTTGTCCCTTCAGATTCTAATTTTGCAACGCCAACACTGATGGAACATCGATGAACTTGCCCATTGACTAAAATTGGGGTTTCTAATGATGAAATGAATTGACCAAGTCGTTCAACTAAACTTTCTTGAGCTCTTTCACCAACCATGAGAACGAGAAACTCGTCGCCCCCAAAGCGGCCGACTGATGCATCCGTCGCAATATTTACGAGTCGAGATCGAGAATTCTTTTAGAAGTTCGTCCCCATGCTCATGGCCAAAACTGTCGTTGATCAGCTTAAAATTATCAAGATCAATAAATGCTAAAGCAATTTCTTTGTCGGGATCATTAAGTCCAATAAAAATCGATTCTTGACAGATTTTTTCAAAGGCTGCTCTTGAATAAAGTTTTGTTAAGCTATCGTATCGAGCTTGTTCATCTAATGTTATATTGAGATTTTCTAACTCTCTATTCTGAGATTCAATTTGCAATTGAGTCTTTATGATTTGGTTTACGCCCTCTCTTACAATTCGAATTGAGTTCGACAGATACCACCCGAAAGCACCTGAGCAAAGCAATGAAAATACAATCCAAGCGAGCAATCCGAGGGCAGCAGCATGAAATTTGGAATTGTAATTTGCCAAATTCAAATCGACACCTACTAATCCGACGACGAAGCCATTTTGGTCAAATATCGGAGAATATGCGCTGATTGAAGTGCCCCATTGATCCGTAAAAGGCTCCGATTCAACTAAAGACCGTCCAGATTCCAAAGTTTGAATCATCACCGGACTTGGTTCTTCTACATTATCACCCGGATAAGACTTATCATCGACTCCGTCTCCATCTCGATCTCCTGGTTCGGTGGGGTCTAGCAAAAATCTGAGATCGCCTTTGTCTCGATAAATTGTATATACGTAGGATAAATTTGGAAAACGTCTAAGCGTGTCCTTCAGCCTGTCATTCTGAAATTTAAAGGCATTGGGATTTTCTCCGTTGATTTGCCTTAATGCTTCATGCGCATCTCCGTCAATTCGGCTGACAGCGAAAGAAGACATCGCCGTAAGATCCATTTCAACCCCTCGTTGTATTAATTGAACAGACGATAAATAGCTCAATACTCCGGCAATGCTTAGTACCGTAAAGCAGACGAAAAAAACCGCGAATCCAGCAACACGATGGGCTATGTTTTTCGATGCAATAGATTCGGTCATTCAAAAATGCCTGCACTACAATTTTCGGCACTTACTCATCGCAAATATAGAGTGAAGTTTACAAAGTTATTTTTGTAGTAAGTGAACAAAAACTACGCAGCATGACAGTTTTTCAGCACTGAGTTTCTAGCAAATTCTTCGAACTCTTCCATTGGCATTGGCTTAGAAAACCAAAATCCCTGCCCATATCTACATCCCTTAGCTTTCATAAAGTCAGTTTGAAAATCTGTTTCAATCCCTTCTGCAACAATAGTTAGTCCTAAGCTATTTCCCAAGCCCATTAAGGTTGTAATCAGCTTTTCGGACTTTACATTTCGTTCGATACCACTGACAAAAGCGCGATCGATTTTCAGATAATTGAATGGGAGATTCATTAACATGCTTAATGAGGAATATCCAGTTCCAAAGTCATCAATTGCAACAGAAACGCCCATGGCACGTACAACTTCCAATCGTCTTCTAACGGTTTCGACATCCTGCACAATGAGCGATTCCGTCACTTCGAGAACAAGTTGGGAGGGCAGAATTCGAGAATTCTCAATTTTTTCGACCACAGAACTTGTAAAGTTACTTTGAGCCAATTGACATCCCGAAACATTGACAGAAAGTCTGACTCCAGAAAGAGTCTTGTCTGATTTCCATTCCGACAATCGATCGATAGCTTCTTGTAAAACTTTTTCTCCTAACTTGAGAATGAGACCATTATCTTCGGCAATTGGGATAAATTTCGCGGGTGAGATTGCTGTGCCATCCGCCGAAGTCCATCTTAGCAATAATTCACCGGCTTTGACTTCGCCGGAATGCAAGTCAACAATTGGTTGAACAGCGACCCAGAACTCTCCATTTTTGAAAGCATCTTCAATAATTCCTTCAATGTGCAATCGCTCGGCGGCGAAGTTTTCCATTTCTCCTGTAAATTCGACGATCTGACTTTTTCCATGTTGTTTGGCAAATCTCAGAGCCAAATCAGCACGTCTCAGTAGTTCGGAAACGGAAGAATTTCTGTGATCAAGTCGACACAGGCCAATACTGCCTTTGGGACGAAGCGTGACACTTCCTACTAGTCTTGGCACTCCCAATACAGTCATTACTCTTTCGGCAGCAAGGCAAGCATCTTCCCAAGCCGTTACTCCAGAAAACAGAATGACGAATTCATCTCCTCCAATTCTACAAACGGAACTTCCACCACTAGCATCTACTAATAATTTAGAAAGCTCACAAATGAGTAAGTCTCCAACGTCGTGGCCGAAAGCGTCGTTGACATACTTAAAATTGTCCATGTCCATGAACAAAAGCGCATCTTGGCCGCGTAAGCTATCGTGAATACCAACATGCCGCTCTCGAAATGCTCTATCTAATGCATTTCTGTTTCCTAGTCCTGTCAAGTGATCTTTGTGGACTGCACCTTCTAGCTCTCCTTTTAAACGATCAATATCATGTTCAAGCTGAGTAACACTGGTATGACCAGTGCTTCTTTTGTAAAGAAATCGATTTATCCAAGTCATCATTGATCCTAGAATCTTATTAATAGGTCAGCAAGCGTACTCATGACCCTCATCACTTGCCTATAACTGTTTTTCGGCAAGAACAATTCAATTCCGTACTATAAACTTGTCAGTATTCGGTCAAGAATATTCACTCTGCTGTTAGTTTTACAGTCTCCACTTTCAAATTGAAAAAATTATTATTTGAATTTGGCAGTGAGTTGAATCGGATCAAGCTGAGTTGCTTCAGGATACAAACTCCATTCTATCGTGCCAATGATTGGATTCTCAACTCCGTTAGTAGATTCGAGAATTCGGCCATCTGCCATTAAGATCACATTCATAGAAATCATAAGGGAATTGGAATTCCCTGAATCTGATTGCTCTTTTGAAGTGCCATATTCTGCTGAGTTCATGGCTTTTGCTAGTTCAATCGCATGTTTTTTGGCACCCTCTATTTCATTTTCCGTTAACTTGGAAACCAGCACTCGATAAACCATTAATTGAAACTCACGCTGCATAACTTGTGGATGGAACATATAGGAAAGCAATGGCTTTGGTGGGCCAAACATTTCTAATCTAATCTCCTTCTGAGATTCTAAGGCAACTTTTTTAGCAACCGTTGCATCCATATTTGTTTTTTCAAGGATCAGTTTTTCAAGGTGTTCAACTGCGCGATCAAACTCGTCAGTTTTATCTGCACCAATCCATTTCCATGTCTCTTTGAACATTCCGTTTTCAAATGTTGTGGTGGATTCCAATTCCTTATTCCCAGACTGATTCACATATAATCTTGCCGATTCCCCCGGAGAAAAGTTTTTCGTTAGAGTCATGATTTCTTCTTCATCGTTTTCTGTTACAACGATTTTCCAACCTTCTCCTTCAGGATTCACATAACTTCGGATATCCGGTTTTTCTCCTCCTGGCATTTGCCCAGACTTTGAAATCTTGAAAACTACGGCCTTTTCATAGCCTCCGTCACTATTCACACTCGTTTGTGAATCAAGCTGAGCACATCCAGATAATGCGATCAAAGCCAATGCCAAACAAATCCAATGGACCTTTAACGGAGAATTGGAAAGCTTCAAAAAACGTAGACTGGAACAGAGCACACCAAAGTAGACGATTTCTAATGAATAAAAACACCTCTGAAAACTATGTCCACCCTGATTTTCTAGTCGATACAGAGTGGGTTGCCAAGAACTTAAACAACTCGGCGATCCGAATTGTAGAAAGTAATGAAGATTCCCTTCTTTATCCCAGTGGTCATATTCCAGGAGCCTTTGAAGTCGATTGGACAAGCGACTTGAATGATCCGATTATTCGTGATTATCTTAACAATGATGCATTTAACTCTCTGATGTCGCGGTTGGGAGCGACGAAAGAAACGAAAATTGTATTTTACGGTGATAAATCAAATTGGTGGGCTTGCTACGCTTTTTGGATTTTTCAATTGTTTGGCCATACCAATTGCGCGATCATGAATGGCGGCCGACTCAAATGGATCAAAGAGGGACGCGACATTACCAAATCCGTTCCGAAAGTTGAGTCGACGGAATACAAAAGTTCGAATCGAGACGACAAAACATTGAGAGCATTTAGAGAAGATGTTCTTAATCACATCAATCAAAATGGCAAGCTGGTCGATGTTCGCTCTCCTCAGGAGTTTAGTGGGGAAAGAACACATATGCCGGATTATCCAAATGAAGGTGCGATTCGTGGTGGACACATTCCGACGGCAAAAAATGTTCCATGGGCAAAAGCTGTCAACCCAGAAGATGGTACTTTTCTGCCTGCATCTGAACTTAAACGGATCTACGAAGAGGAAATTGGTTTACAAAAATCCGACGAGATTATTGCCTATTGTCGTATTGGGGAACGCTCTTCTCTCACCTGGTTTGTACTCTCTTACTTGCTTGGATATCCTAAGGTAAAGAACTATGACGGGAGTTGGCTGGAATGGGGAAACAGCGTTGGAGTTCCCATAGAAAAGCCATAAAAATATGCCAGAACTTTCAGGACTAAATTCGTTTTTAGCCGATCTTGAACTCTATCCGGATCGGCATGATCGAATTCAATATTTAATTGAGCTCGCCGAGGAATATCAAAAGGAGAATCTAATTCCTCTGGTTTCGCCACCGGAAGAAAACCGGGTTCCAGGATGTGAGTCAGAGGTGTTTGCTTTTACAAAGCTCGATGGTGAAGGCAAGCTCAATTTGGAGTTTGCGGTTCTGAATCCCCAGGGAATTTCCGCAATGGCAATGGCAAAAATCCTCCAAATCTCGCTCAATAGTCAATTACCTTCTTCAGCTTCGAATATCGAAGAAGATCTGGTTTATATCGTTTTTGGTCGAGAGCTATCGATGGGCAAATCTGGCGGATTGACCAATATGATTAGAATGGTCAAGTATCAGGCTGACCAACTGGCAAAAAGCTAATTCGTGGAAGGAAGGCTCGCCTTTACTGTTCCCTTCTCCATTACGAATACTCCGGTCTCGCCTGCTATGTCCACTCTTCGAGATTCTTTTTCTCCAAAGCTACGAATCAGTCCACCTAGATTTGGGTCATGTGACAACTCGATTGATACTTTCCCATCAGATTTTTTAAAGAATCCAGCTCCATTTCCTGCTTGCGAAAGTAATTCGACCATTGGGTTACCCTTCTTATCCAACAAGGTCATGCCCCCACCGCCGGAGCTAATTGCACCAAATATGGCCCGGTTTTGCCCCTGACTCATTACCGACAAGGATGCTTTTTCTGGATTACCTGTCAGGTTTATTGTTGCAGAACCAGATTTTCCGCCCATTTCGATAATTCCACCCGCTTTTAAAGTGCTAATCGCAACTCGACCTTGTGAACCAGCCATGATTGAAACTGAAGGCTGCCCACTTGAATCTAGCAATACTAACCCTCCTCCCTCTGGGCCGGAAACAAATGCTGCAACCGGATTCCCACGCTGAGAAGTGATTTTTAATGTGTCGCCAATCATGACTAATTCGCTGACTTGTTGGCTGGATTGAATTCGAACTCCACCCTGTGGAGCTCCGGCCGGAGGTATTTGCCGATCAGCTAACATCATTCTCCCTTCGCCCTCTGTCGCGATTTGCTGTAGACCAGAATTCTTAGACTCAGCTCTTCCAATAGTGCCACCAAAATATCCAAATCCTGCGGCAAGTAAACAAATTGACCAAGTGGGGAGAGACTTCATAATCCTTTTGACGCATATAAGTGCTTCTGGTATCCATAGATTCGTCCAAACTATCGATATGATTGCAACTTTAACGGCCGCCGCCTTAATCAACCAACAATCCCGGTTCGATTGGGAGTCGCCGCTGAGTTTGCCTCCTATCAAGATTCATCATCTCTTGGCAAAAACTGGCATTGCTCAATCAATGGCTACCCGCCAACAACTGCAAGCAAGAATTTTGTGGGTAGATGCCACGGCAAATTTAGATCGCTACAATTCTGTCGAAAAAATTGCTGACCTTTGTAAGGATGCCAAGGAAATCGGATTTAACACCATTGTGTTCGATGTCAAACCAATTGGCGGTTACACCGTTTATCCCAGCAAGTTTTCGGAGCAGCTCACCGAATGGCGCAGCGCAAGATTACAAGCTGGATTCGACCCATTAAAACACATGGTGGACGAGGCTCATAAACAAGAATTGACTTTGCTGGTATCACTCAATGCTTTTAGTGAAGGCCATAGCTATTCCAAGCGAGATTTTAACAAAGCTGATAACCAATTCTTCAAACCAGGCTGGGGATATGATCATCCCGAGCTCCAGACAGTTAGGAGAGTGAGCTGGCCAAAACTTTCATTGGGTACAGAAAGTTATGTAATTGAAAACGGACTTAACCCGGCAACATATAGCGAAGATGCCACCTTAGGACTCTATCAAAAAGTACCAACCGCCACAGATCTGACGGCATTTGTGAATATCGATTCCAGCGGAAAAGTCTTGGCCATCAGCGCTCAACGCCCAGATAAGCTTGAAAGTCAATTCATTCTGGCTGGCAAATCAACCGCTACAGATTCATTACTTAATCTGAAAATTGGACAAAAGCTCAATCTCCAATCATTTTCAAAAAACGTCCCGATTGGAGAACTTCAAAACCAAATCCCTTTGATGATGAACCCGCATTTACAAGAAAACCAAGATCGGGCAATGTCATTTGTCAAGGAAATTATGAATTCCTATGATGTTGATGGGCTGCTGTATGATGACAGGTTGAGATTTGGAGGTCTTGATTCAGATTTTTCAAAATCAACAATTGATAGTTTTGCGAGGTCGATCAAAAAAGCTGACATTGACTTAGATAGGGACATCTTTAGCTCAACATTTAATTGGACTTCAACTGGAATTTCCACGGGAATAAAACCCGGAACTCACTTTGACGACTGGCTTACATTTAGAGCAAAGACCATGCAAGAATTTATTGACTCCGTTTCAAAGGTCGTCAAGAAAACACCGTCGAAAATCTTTGGGATCTATGCTGGCTCTTGGTACGGCGACTATCCTAAATACGGGTCAAATTATGCCGCAAATGATCTTAACGCCGGATTTCCATTTTTAACTTCGGCATACAAAAGGACTGGCTTTGGAAATTCGTTAGATCTCCTGATTACAGGGGCTTACTATAAACAAGCAACAGTTCTTGAAACTCTATCAACAAATACGGGAACACCTGGCCGTACTGTTGAAGCGGCTGGAATTCTTACAAATCGAGTGGCAAATGATCAGTCTTGGGCAGTAACTGGCATTATGCTTGCTGACTTTTTTGATGATCAGGATCGCGTTCAAAACGCTTTGCAAGCGGCGGCAGCGACAACGCAAGGTGTGATGGTATTCGATCGATCCCATGAATTTGATCGTTTCCGCCCAATACTGACCCAGGCATTTAAACGAAAAGCTATAGCCCCTTATCAAGTTTCCGGACTTCTAAAGCAAGTCCGGGATATAAAAGCCGATCGAATAAAGCGAGGCTTCCCAGTACCACCATTTCCGTTTTTTGAGGGAGCGCCAGGAACTGGATTTTAGCTTTTGTGATTGAACAACATTTCGCTTACGGGTTCGCTTGAACTATACAATTTTGAAACTTGGTTGTCATTCAGACTTTCCAATACATTTGTTAACTCATTTTTTTCGGATACTCGCTTGCTTCGCAGTTCTCTTCGTAGTCGCCCTTCAATGAATATCTGCTTTTCTGCGCGCGATTCACATATCAATCGAGGAACTTCTGTTGGCTTTCCATCTTCAATTGCTACCATGGTGACTCGGGCCGTATTGACATGTCTTCTAGATTGAGTCGTCAATCGAGTCGCATGAACTTGAATTGTGACCTCAACGCTTGTTCTGCCAACAAAACTCACAAAACCGTCGCATTCCACAAGTTCTCCAATTTCCACTGGCTGTAGAAAATCTACTCGATCAAATGAGGCGGTTACACAAGTTCGACCAGCAAACTTACTACTTACAGCACTTGCAGCCAAGTCAATCAGAGCCAAAATTGAACCACCAAAAACTTTGCCTAAGAAGTTTGCATCGTTCGGAGTCATCAATTGCGCCATTCGCAAATTGGTTTCAGACATTCTTGTAGAACTCATCCTGTATATTCAACCGTGTTATTTCGATTAGTGCTTGTCCGATCGGCCTAATTGCTGGGCAGTTTGTTTTAGCCTTGCCACCACACTTTTTACTCCACTTGAGATCCCTTCATCGATTAAGTTCCAGGCTTCGCTCTCTAAATCTTGGTTGCCAGATGCCAGGCTGGCAAAACTATCTATCGACCAAGCCCAAACAAATTTTTCCTTATGATTTTGGGTCATTTTGCGGAGTTGATCTAATGCTAGGTCCAATTCAGTTTCAGTCCAGTTGATAAGTTTTATGGAACGCGTGACACTTAATCGTGCTTCCCAAAACGGGAAATCGCTCCAATCTTTTAGAAAAATCGCGCGAATTGATTGAAGTAACTCTGGTTTTTCGTGAGATAATTTCTCTAAACAGTTCAATGCCCTGATAACAACTACCGGATCGCATGAGCTTACACATTCTGCTAATTCATTGATCCGATTCGAATCTGACAAAACACTCGCGAAAACGGATTCAACTCCAATCAATTCGCGCCTCGGGCCTCCTGAGAGTTGCTCCGCAAATCCCATTTTAACTTGCGTTATGGACAATGGCAGCAAAACTTTTTGCTTCTAAACTTGCCCCGCCAACCAAGCCACCATCAATATTTGGTTGGCCAAAAAGCTCTTTGGCGCTTTCTGGTTTAACAGAACCTCCATACAGAACTCGAACGCCATCTGCTAGCCGATCATCATATGAACTTCTCAATTGCATTCTAATCATTCCGCAAACTCGTTCGGCTTCTGCTGCGTCGCAGACTTCTCCAGTTCCGATCGCCCAAACCGGTTCATAAGCGATAACTAGACCAGAGAGTTCCACCGATTCTATTCCCACCAAGGCTCCGCGCAGTTGAGATCGAATGACCTGATCAGTCCGCTCACTCTTCCTTTCATCAAGCGATTCTCCAACACAAAGAATGGGAGCAATTCCGTAACTGAGAAGCGATTTTATTTTTAAATTTATCGTCTCATCCGTTTCACTGAAATATCCAATGGTTGATTCAGGCACTTCAATTTTTCCGAAACGACCTCTGGTTTCCGAGTGGCCAACCAAACAATAGCTCAAATGAAAATCTGCCAGTTGCTTGGCGCTCACACATCCGGTAAATGCTCCAGATTCTTCCCAAAAAACATCTTGGGCTCCAACTTTTAAATCTGTCCGCTCCGCCAAACTGCAAACTTTAGGAATACACAAAAAAGGCGGACACACCAAAACATCTATATCTGGATGCATCCGCACTTCAACAAGAAATTGTTCAACTAATGCAGAACCTTCTGCCGTCGTCAAGTTCATCTTCCAATTTCCGGCCACTAGCCTTTTTCGCATATCGCCAGTTTACTGTTTTTTAGCTTTAGCCGCGTACGATTTCTGGCTCAACAGTAATTGAAACTTTGTCTCGAACCGCGTTAGTAACAATACAATACAAATCGGCTTTATGTGCCATTTGGTCTGCCATTGTCATATGCTCGTCAGTGGCATCGCTCGCAAGAACAATTCGAGGTCGCAACGTTACTTTTTGATATATGAAGCTTGCTCCATTTTCTTCAACTTCTCCGAGAGCTTTTGTTTCAATGCTCAAAACCGGAAGTTTTCGAGTTCCAGCTATGATTCCAAACGTAATAGAGTAGCAACCTGCAATTGCGCTCGTCAACAGCTCTTCGGGATTGGTTCCTGCGCCATTTCCGCCACCAAACTCTTCTGGGACACTCAGCGGAGCTGAAACTCCAGAGCGGTCAGCTGAAACTGATCCAGAACCTTCGCGCCCTCCGCTCCAGTTAACCGTAACCGGATACTCATGCATCTTTGCCATACAATAGTATTCTACGCCTTTCAAAGTCAAATGATCGGCCTATCCTACGACTTTTCTGACCAGGTATTCTGCGATTTCTGCGCTGTTGGCGGCGTGCCCAAGTGGTTAAGGGAAGGGTCTGCAAAACCCTCATTCACCGGTTCGAATCCGGTCGCCGCCTCCAATTTTTTTAAAGCTCTGGAATCCAGAATCGAATTGTTGTGCCAACGCCTGGCTCACCATATGCATAAACGTAACCGCTGTGTCGTTCAATGATTCGTTTGACAGTTGCCAACCCAATTCCAAATCCGGCTTTCTCGCGGGATCCTTCAAAGGCCAAAAACATCTTTTCTGCAGTATCGTTATCAATGCCAATACCGTTATCTGAAAACTCGTACCACTGGCAGCATTCCGCCGTCCAACTGTTCACTTCGATCTTCAGTTTCCGGTCTGGAGATTGGTACTGAATCGAGTTCTCAAGCAAGTTTTGCCAAACTAACTCCATCAATGAAGGATCAATTTTTTGCGAAATAAACTGCAAGGGATCTTTAATAATTTCGAAATCAGCTTCAGCTTTTAGCCTTGCAACTTGTTTATCTAGTCCCAAATCAACCGGCACTTTTTTTAGAGACGATGATGAGTTCTCGACCGTGCTCAATTGCAGTAAAGACATAATCATTTTAGCCAGATCTCCGACTTGTTCAATTGAAGTATTAAGTTCTTTTTTTAGTTGCTCAGGCGTAATTGCTGATAATTCGCTTTCGCTTTGAGAAAGCAAGTGATTCAATCGAGATGACAAACTTCGTAAAGGGGATCGGAGGTCATGAGAAACAGAATATGCGAATTTGGTCAGGTTTCTATTTAATTCCGTCAATTCAGCAGTTCTAAAAGCCACCTGGTTCTCGAGACTATGGGTCAGATCTTCTAGGGATTCATAGGCTTTAACTTCATCAGTCACATCTGTTATTGTCAACAAAACTACTGATGGCCACAATCCAATCCACTCTAAAGGCACGTATTGCATATTCACAACTCGCTCTTCGCCTTTCTGATTAACAATACGAGCATGGTGTTTAAGATGAACACCTGATTGAGCTAGTTTTCGAAATGCTAAATCAATATTTTCTATGCTTTCTGGACTCGGTTTATCTCCTAACTTGAGATACTCTTTAAAAGTTCTAGTCCCAAAAAAGTCTCTGGCTTTCCGATTCTTAAGAAGGAACTCGCTATCTAAAAATGATTTGATCATTGAGTCGTCAAATAGAACAGGTTCAGAAAACTGAGACGAATCATTTCCAAATTTATCTTGCATCATTCCTGCAAATTTGCGCATATCAATTTCGATTTGAACAAAAGGTGCCGATTCAAATAACGAAGCATATCTTGCCACCGATTGAATGTTCATGACTTCAGCTTCAGCTCTTTGGGTGACATCTTGGATAGAGATTAGGATCGAAACTGGCCAATTTCCAATTCGCTTCAATACTGACCCAACTGAAATAGCAACCGTTTTATCACCTTTTTCATTTGAAAATGCAACATCTACTCCCTTAGTCACACGGGAAGACAAGAGTTCTGCAAATGTCAAACAAACTCGTCGGATCACACTAGCGTTTTCGATTTTATTGTCTTGCCAAATTGATCCTGGAACATTAATATTAGGTCGAATTTCAAAGTATTTTTGATTTCGACGAACTGTTTTGCACTTTTTAAGTACTTCATCAGGAATATCAAGCTTTATCAAAGCAGCTCGAGCTGAATCAATATCCTCTCCGAACCTTGATTGGCAATGATTAGCGAGTGCTGTCAGATCGCATTCTAAAAGTCCACTAGGTGCACTTTCAAACAAGTTTTCATACGTTTCAGCAATATTGATTGCCAACTTATCCTTTTCTATCCGGATAGATTGCTCTACAATAGTCATCATTGCTCTTGTAACAATTGCTCCTTCTCGGGCTAAAGGTTTATAAGTAACAAGCCCAGCTAACCTTTCACCACTATCCGAAACATATTCAACAGATTGTGGCTCTGGAATATGACCACCCAAGACAAACTTAATATTCTCTGCGGTTCTTAGTAAGTGAGAAATCTCACCTTCATCGCTATATCGAAACTTGTCTCCAAATATAGTCGTGAACAATTCAGATGGTTCTTCTTTAGAATTAAATTCATGCAGTTTTTTACAAACTTCTAATGCAGATTGCTTTTCCTTTAGAACAAAGCCATCCACATCTTCGGGAAGGTAAACCCCCAACTTCATGAGCTCTGAAGCCATATCTTGGCAATCTAAATCTAGTGAATAAACGGTGTCAGATTGGAAATAATTGTCTCGCTCAACATACCGCCCCTCTGAGGTTGCAGACAATTGGTCAGTCCAATCGTCATAACAAATTATCACACCTTCCAATCGGTCATGGGAATCAACAAGAGGAATACCAGAAAAAGCAATATGGCGTTGATTACCAAATTGATCAACAATGTGCCCAATGTGTGATTGAGGTGGCTTACCTTCAAGCATGCCCGCAAAGCCACGAGAAACATTTAAAAAGTGCTGTTCTTTGTTCAAGTATTGGAATCGCTGCGCATTATTTGGACCGTAAAACTCCTCATAAATATGCATGCAGCTATCATTAGCATCGTTCATGTCAAAAAAACGTGATATGTAATCAACAAATCCCATATCTGAGCGCAAGAGCTGTCCGGTTTCAACGCCCAGTTCACGGAGCCGATTAATTTCAATAATCAAAATTCTTAAGTCGATCAATCGCATTGGCCGATTTGATTTGCGATAAATTCTATCTAAAACACCCTGTTCGTCTAAATAGTTTTTTTCATCAATAACAGATACACAGCAAACATTTTCAACTCCAACTTCTGCCGAAATATGCACTCTTATTTTTCGACCAAGTACACATGATTTAAACCAAATACTTGGCCTTAAATCTAGTTTTGCAATATGCCGTTCATCAACAGATAACCAGTCGTCAACTTCGTCTTGGATAACTTCTAAAAGGCGGTTAAGTTCTGCAACCGGGAACTCATTTGCCATGCGATTATTTAACCGGATTATTTCAGTAGGTTGATTATCAGTAATCCAGCATCGAAACGGCTCGTTTGCATTGACAAGTTTTAACTCGTAGCTTCTATATATTTTTTCAATATTTTCTAAATTAACGTTCTTCATGAAAAATTATCTAACGAATTAAAGTACAAATACCCCTTAATTGACATTTAGATACTTATAAGACACATGTTCCTTGAAAAGGATCCTCTTTTTTCAGGATATAGGACACATGCCGGAAAATGTATCAGTTTCCTAAGTCTTCTTGCCTATATTTTCGGTGGAAAACTTAGGAATCCATCTGTCATTCTTAGCTCGTCCTTTAGTTGTACATCAAATGGCCGCACTTGCCAAATCAAACGATTTCCTTGGTCCACTAGGAATTCTCAATCCACCCGAAATCCATGTCGAGTCTCCTATCTTTACTGGATCATTGGGACTGCTCTTTTCATTCGTCAGAGAAAAGAAAATTGACCTCTTGGATGTTCCAATTGCACCAGTATGCGAAGCATATTTCCGCTACATTTTAGAAACCAATCACAAAGACCTCGATTCTGCTGGTGTTGCCTTAGCCGCTCTCAGTTTCCTAATCGAAAAAAAAGCGTGGATGCTACTTCCTGTCCCAGAAGTAGAGCCAGATGGCGACGATATTCTCGATTACATCGATCCTTATGTCCATGAGTTTGCTCCGGCAATCGAAGATCTCCTTAGTCGCCAGGCCGAAAGAGATCATCTATTCTTTAGACATCCAGATTCAAAATCAACCGATTACGAACTCCCTTTCGATACTCACGAAGTCACACCTTTTGATCTTGCCAATGCGTTCGAAAAGCTATTAGCCAGAGCTAAACCGGATGCTCCACAATTACTGAATAAACCGCGTCGTAGCCTTAGCGACCAGATGATTATCGTCATGAAAGCGCTGCCGGCAGAATTTTTACCGCTGGACCAAATCGTCATCGGAGAATTCACCAGATCTGAAGTTGTATGGTGGTTCCTTGCTCTGCTTGAACTCATTAGACTTGGGCAAGCATTAGTTAAAATAGAAGAAGGCGAAGTTCTCTTCGCAAAAGGAAACTAAATCTGAGAATTTCGCATGCCGTAGAAGCTTTGCTCTTCGTTGCTGACTCGCCGGCCAGCCCCGAAGATCTTGCACAAGCCATAAACTGCCCCGTCTATGAAGTAGAAGATGCTCTGGAAAAAATTGGCGGGAAGTATCATCACACCTCACCGATTCAGCTAGTCAGAATTGCTGGTGGATATCAGATTTGCACCAAACCAGAATATGCAGAGATCGTTGCTAAGTTTTTAAAGCCTCAACCTCATAGGCTAAGTCGGTCTCTTATGGAAGTTCTTGCGGTCATTGCTTACAAGCAACCTATTACCATTGCCGAAGTAGAAGCAATCAGAGGAGTCAGCTCAGACTACAGTATTCGCCAACTTGTTGAAAAGAGGCTAGCTTGCGAAGTTGGTCGTAAATCCACTCCTGGAAGACCAGTTCTTTATGGCACCACTCAACAATTTCTCCACACATTTAATTTACAAAGTTTAGAAGACCTGCCTCTTGTTAATATTGATCAGAAAGTACTTACCGAAGCAATGGGAACAGATCAACCCGCCGAACAACCAGCACTTCCTGAGTTTGATTCCAGCTCTGAATCCTCGCAAAACGTATTAGATTCCGAAGGTGACGGCAAGGAATGATTCCGTTTCTCATTTTTGCCAACGCAACACTTCCTCTTAAAATCCAAGTTGGAAACCCATCCGCACCAAATTTAACAGCTCAATCGGCCATTGTCATGGATGCAACATCTGGCCGAGTCCTCTATGGTTTGAATATCCATGCTTCTCGCTATCCGGCAAGCACTACAAAAATCATGACTGGCCTTCTTTTGGCGGAAAAAACAAATCCATCAGAAATCATAACTGCTCCGGCTGAAATTGACAAAATCAGAGGAAGCAGCCTCCATCTTAAACCTGGAGAACGACTTACGAGCGAAGACTTTCTCTTCGGACTTATGCTTCGTAGCGCAAACGATGGAGCAGTTACAGTTGCAAGATACATCAGCGGTTCCGAAGCAGAGTTTGCCAAGCTCATGAATTCTAGAGCCAGATCCATTGGTTGCAAAGACACAATTTTTTATACTCCTCATGGCCTCAACCACCCTTATCACAAAACAACCGCTTATGATCTGGCGTTGATTGCCCAGGAAGCTGTAAAAAATTCTCGATTCAGCTTTGTCATCAGTCAATCGGAACACATTGTTAATCGTTCGATTAACAAACTCGATACTCAGTTAAAGAATACAAATTGGCTAATCAAGAAAGATGCATCCATAAAAGGCATCAAAACAGGTTTTACCAACCCGGCCGGTAGGTGCTTTGTAGGATTGATTAGTGACAGCGAAAGAAAAATCATCACTGTCATTCTCAAATCCGATGATTGGGCGAATGACCAAATTGCAATAACTCAATGGGCAAAGGAGGAGTATTTTATTCAACCGGTGATTCCTCTCGGGCCGGCATCTGAGTACAAAGTCATCAATGGAAAGAAAGAAACAGTCACTGCCAGATTTCGTTCAAATCAAACTGCATTACTTTCCAATTACGACCTAAAAAATGCAACCATCAACCCTAGTCAAGAGACTTTCACTGCACCTATTGTTGAATCTCAAGTACTAGCAAAGGTCGATCTTGTCCTTCCTGATGGAACGACATTTAAAGATGATTTAGTTTCGACAAACAGTATTGAAGCGAAGCCAAATCTCACTCCAACAGGTCTTGCTGTCCTGGTCTGCGTCTCTGGAATGACATACTGGATGAAATCCCGTGCCCGAAAAAAAAGAAAACCCCGACGCCGATAACCTGATACGACTGCATAGATTCCTTGCTCAATGTGGTGTAGCTAGTCGTCGTAAATCGGAAGAACTCATTCTTGAGGGGCTAGTTTCTGTTAATGGCGAAATCGTCACCGAACTCGGCACAAAAGTTAATCCAGAAACTGACAAAATCGCTTATGACGGAGTTGTAATTGGAATTCCGGAGAAAGTTGTATACATGTTTTACAAGCCTCGCGGAGTGCTAACAACAATGAGCGATCCTCATGGCCGCCCTACGGTCGCAAAGTTTTTACCGCCAAATTCGGCGGCGGTCCGGCCGGTTGGCAGATTAGATTACGATACAGATGGTCTGCTTTTGTTCACCAACGATGGTGAACTTGCTTTTAGAATCACTCACCCTAAATTTGGAGTTGAAAAGGAGTACACCGTGGTTGTGTTTGGAAGCCCGACAAGTAATGCGCTCAGTCGTTTGGCAAAAGGTGTCTATATTGAAGGGCAAAAAACCAGCCCGGCCTACGTAGAAGTCATTTCTTATAACCGAAAGAAAAACGAAACAAAACTCAAAATGGTTATTCATGAAGGCAGAAAGCGACAAATCCGTCTGATGTGTCAAGAAGTCAATCATCCAGTGACTTCTCTCCGCAGAATTCGAATCGGCTTTCTCAGACTTCACAAAATGGATCCCGGTCAAATGATCCGCCTAAGTAAGCAAGATGTGGATCGCCTCCATAAAATGGTTGAACTGGAATAGATCATCGGATAGGTCATTATTGAATAGGTACTGCTGATTCACCCGGTACCCTCATTTCAATGTCTAACCGGCTTAAATTGGCAACATCGCCCTACCTGAAGCAGCATGCTGAAAATCCGGTGGATTGGTACCCATGGGGCGAAGAAGCTTGGGATCGAGCCAAAGCAGAAAACAAACCGGTTTTTCTTTCCGTTGGGTACTCCAGTTGTCACTGGTGCCATGTTATGGCACATGAGTCATTTGAAGATGAAGAAACGGCTGAAGCTCTGAACCATCACTTCATTAACATCAAATTAGATCGAGAAGAACGACCAGATATTGACGAAATCTATATGACTGCGGTGCAACTCGCTACGGGTCATGGTGGTTGGCCGATGTCTCTTTTCTTAACTCCCGACAAAAAACCCTTTTTTGCTGGCACCTACTTTCCAAAGGAATCTCGAGATGGATTTCCCAGTTTCAAAACGATTATTCTCAACTTGGCCGATGCGTGGGACTCACAGAATTCTGAAATTTTGGAACGAGCTGAAGAATTTACTAGCGGTTTAACCCAGGTTTTGGAAAGAAGTGTTGCCCCTGTCACTGATCAAATTGATACGGCGCTCTTGGATCAAGCTATTCAGCAATTCCACTCCACTTTTGACTATGAGGAAGGAGGATTTGGCGGAAATCCAAAATTCCCACCCCATACTCTTCTGAACTTTCTCATCAATTATGCTCAAAACCGCAACCGCTTACCTGGAGACAAAGATTCAATTGAAGCCTTAACAAATGATGCTGGCCATATGGCGGTACTAACTCTACGAAAGATGGCAATGGGCGGTATTCACGATATTGTCGGAGGTGGATTCCATCGATACGCTACGGATGGCGAATGGCTTCTTCCGCATTTTGAAAAAATGCTCTACGATAATGCCCAACTGCTGGCCATTTATTCTCACGCAAGCGGCCTTATTGAAGATGAGCAAATGAAAGACAAATGCATAGAAGTTTCAGAACACCTTATCGAATGGGTTAAAAGAGAAATGACGGATAAAAGTGGAGCATTCTACTCCGCTCTAGACGCAGATTCGATCGACCAGATCACAAACCATACTGAAGAAGGTGTTTTCTATACTTGGTCACATGAAGAACTTAAACTCGTACTTTCCAACGAACAGTTAGAGGAATATAGGGTTTTTCCAGGAGGAAATTTCGCCGACGAAGCCACCCAAGAACTAACCGGTAAAAACATCCTACACTCAAAAAATCTTAGTCCAAGACCAATTGAATTTGATCAACTCTTGACTATAAGAAATCGACGCCCAATGCCAGGACTAGATAACAAATGCCTTTGTTCTTGGAATGGCCTGATGATTGGAGCTCTTGCCAAAGCTCATTCTTTTGAACTGGCGGAGAATGCCGCTAAAATCTGGACGTCGTTCCCTATCAATGAAATTCCCCACCAAATAGTGAATGGAGTTCCAGAGGGTCGAGCATTTCTTGATGACTACGCATTTCTTATTGACGGCATAATTGATTTAGCTGAAGAATCTAAGAATGACGCTTGGATCAATATCGCTCGAGATTTAGCTGATGAAATGTTGAATCAATTTGCAGACCCTGTTTATGGTGGATTTACCTTTACCGCTTCTCACCACGAACAACTCTTTGGTCACACAAAGCCTGCCATGGATAATTCGGCTCCAAGCCCAAATGGGATCGCAGTAAAAGTTCTTCGACGCCTTGGTCAAAATGAATCTAGCCTTCTACATTTAACAAACCTTTATGGATGGGCTCAAAGATTGCCGCAAGCTAATGCAACTATCCTTAACGAGTGTATGGAGCAATTGTTACTGGCAAGTTCCAATGAGATCACAGTGCAAACCAATGCTCCGGCTAACCTACAAGTTAAGCTAGAACCCGAAAACCCTAAGATCGCCAAAGACGGTTTTGCATATGCAACTTTAGAAATAAAAATTCCAGATGGTATGCATATCAATTCCACGAGCCCTGCAACCACTTGGTTGACTCCAACTCAAGTTCAAGTTTCTCAAGTTTACGGTGAAGCCGGTTTCCCGGAGACAAATAACGATCTTTACTCAGGGAATCTTACTATTATGCTAAGGCTAAAACCTAAATCGGATACCGGAAAATTTACGGTAAATCTTACATTCCAGTTGTGCTCAGAGAATGCCTGTTTTCTTCCACAAAACTTAGAGTTTAACGGCAATATCGTGTTTTAAGGATAGATGTACCGTCGACTAACTCTCGACATGACTCTTGTCAGAATCTCATGAGAATTTGTATTTGAGAGGCGTGCCAACTCAGCTACAGAGATGTTTTCGCCTAGCATTTCTGCTACATCGCCAATTTTTGCTTCAGGAACATTCGATACATCAACTAGCGTTTGATCCATACAAACAAGGCCAACAACTGGGCATCGAACTCCACGAATCAATACATATCCTTTGCTACTTAAAGTACGTGGATACCCATCACCATAGCCAATGCCCAATGTAGCAATCAACGAATCCTTTTCTAACCTATAGGTCGAAGAATAACTCAATGTTTCACCTTTTTGAACATTCCGCAATGAAGTCAGCCGGGCAAACCAACGCATAACTGGGGTCAGTTTTCCATTCGACAACCCTGCCGGATCAACTCCATAAGCCATGATCCCAATTCTGACTAGATTTCCACGTTTTGAACCAAACTGCCAAGCACCTGCACTATTGGCTTCATGCACAATTTCTGGGCAAATTCCAGAATTCTTAAGTTCTTCTAGCAATTGACCAAACTGTTTCCTTTGCTTTTGAGTTTTTTCAAAATCAAATGCACTATCGACAAAATGATGAGCAATTCCAACTACGCGAATTGCTTCCAAGCCACTGGCAAATCTTAATAATTCGCACGCAATAGTTGGGGAACATCCAAATCGATGCAGTCCAGTATCGACTTTCAAATGCAAATGGGCTATTCGCTTCAATTTCAGGGCCGATTTTGAACAGGCAATGAGCGCGTCCCGATTTTCAACAAAGAGATCAAAATTGTAAAATATGGCTTGATCGAATTCAACATCCAAAATCGGAGACATGACTAAAATCCGAGCATCAATTCCGGCATCTCGCAAAGCTATACCCTCTTGCACCGTTGCTACGGCTAACCAATTGGCACCATTTTGTATGGCAAATCTTCCTACAGGCAGCAAACCATGCCCGTAAGCATCAGCTTTACAGACAAGCGCAATCTCTCCTTCTCCCCCAATGTGATCACGAATGACTTCTATATTTGAACTCAATGCACCTAAATCAATATCCAGCCATGTTCTCGGATAAGGAATCACAAAATTATTTTGATCGAAAATATGACCAAAAGGGTGAATTTGGACCATCTGGACGGTTAAAATGTATACAAGATGAAAACCCGAAGAAATGACATCATGAAATCGAGCTACGACATGATGGGTCTGAACGGTTTGGAAGCCGTACATGCGAGAACAGTTGCCGCGCAACTAGGAATCAATCATGCTACGGTTCACTACTACTTCCCAAAGCGGTCAGATCTACTCATTGGAATCGCCGATTTTGCATTAGAACAACTTAAATCAGATCGAGAACGATTTCATGCCGGTCTGACATCTGCCAGCGACAAACTGGAAGCTGAGCTAGCTTTAGGAGAAGCCTACTGCAAAAAGTCTTCTCGATTTGCAAAAGTTCTGGCTGGACTGTATGTGGCATCTATTGAAACTCCTGAACTTAAAAAGCAGTTAAAAGTAATTTGGAAGGAATGGTCAAGTGTTGTTACTGAGTTATGCGAGTCTTCGAAAATCAGCAAAGCTAGCCCATATACAGATGGCGAACTCTTAACCGCAACTCTCTTTGGTTTTGCTTTAACAAGTCAACTCGTTGAATCAAAATTTGATGCTAATGCTAAAGTTGATGCAGTTTTTGCCTCAATGTTTCCTTAATTCGATTATTAAACCGATTGGTTAGCTTCATTAGGAACTAAAAAACACGCCGCTTTTTGCTCCGAATTCGTGGTGACCATTTGCGGGTCTTCAACCTTACAGCGGTCGAAGGCAACTGGACATCTTTCTGAAAAGGAACATCCTTCTGGCAAACTTGAGAGCAACGGAGGCTGACCATCAATGACATTCAATCGATTCTTGCCGACTGTCGGCATCGATTCTAGAAGCGCCCTGGTATAAGGATGCTGTGGATTTCGTAAAACCGATCTCGTTGGGCCATATTCCACAACTCGACCAGCATAAAAAACGGCAACATCATCTGAAACACTGGCGATAACGCCAATATCATGGCTAATCAAGACAACTCCAACGTTCTCATCCTTTTGCAAAGACTTTAAAAGATGCAATATTTGGGCCTGAAGCGTCACATCCAAAGCGGTTGTCGGTTCATCGGCAATCAAAACTTTGGGTTCAGCGGCAAAAGCAATGGCAATGACAACTCTTTGCCGCTGTCCTCCACTCATTTGATGAGGGTACTTGTTGACAGCATCTTCCGGTGAAGGAACCCCAACTTTCTTCAACATAGAAACCGACTCTTCCCTTGCCCGAGACTTCGTCATGCCTCGATGCAATTCAAAAACTTCTGCAATTTGGTCGCCGATCCTCATTACTGGGTTCAAACTTGTAAATGGATCTTGCATCACAAGTGCAACTTCCACCCCTCGAACCTCTAACCATTCTCTTTTTGAGAATTTAGTAAGTTCGCGATCTCCTAATTTGATTGATCCGCTTGTAACAGATCCACCACGGGGGAGCATCCCCATAATTGCCTTTCCGGTCATAGATTTGCCACAACCTGATTCTCCAACTATGCCTAATGTGCGACCTTGCTCCAAGCTGAAACTAACTCCCCTCAAAATTTCAGTTTCTCCAATAGAAACATGAACGTCGTTCAAACTTAAAATAGGCATGTCTTATTCATTATAAACAACCCGCGCGCGGGTATCATAGGAGATAATCATGTCCTCAACTATTCGCGTCGTGATTACCGACGATGAGCCAGCCTATAGAAAGGCCATCCAAAGGACGCTTACACTCATGCCAGAGTGTCAAATTCTCGCTGTCTGCGAAGACGGACAAGAAGCTTTAGATGCCTGTTTAAATGATCCACCGGATGTACTCTTGACTGATGTCAACATGCCAAGACTAGATGGCATTGAACTGATCCGCCGACTTCATAAAAAAGAAAAAGACGTACAAGTCGTTATCTTAACGATCAATGAAGATGATGAAACCGTTTTTGAAGCATTCCGCGCCGGTTCACTCGGATACCTTCTCAAAACCAGCACGCCACAAGAAGTCATCGACGCGATTCGATTAGCGCACCGAGGTGAAGCAAAAATTACACCGAAAATTGCAACAAAGGTTATTGAAGATTTCAGAAGAGTCAAAGACGACGACGAAACCGACGACACAGAACTTTATGTGTTAAGTGACCGAGAAACAGAAATCCTAGAGCTCATTGCAAAAGGAATGCGGAACAAAGAGATCGCAAACCACCTCAGCATTGCAGAAAAAACGGTTAAAAATCACGTTAGTAATATTCTTAAAGCCCTCCAGGTGAACTCCCGAACTGAAGCCGCGATGAAAGCTGTTCGCGCTAAGTTGGTCCAGGGAAACTAACCGGAAAGCCTGAAGAAGATACCAATTGGTAATCGGTTAACCCCACTTCTACAGGCTTTTGTTCGACTTTTAATCCGATTCCAGAGTCACTTCAATTCTGGAACGGTTTTTCGTATCAACACTCGTCGTTCAACATAAAAAATCTTCTCGATTTTCAAAGTTTACAAAACTTCTTCCAATTCCAAACGTTATGCTTATTGATTACGACCACGATAATTCGGTCTTCGAACTGAATAAAATTCGTAAAGGCATGCGACACAATTCGGTTGACTCATTAAAAAATTGAGTCAACCATTTTTTTCCAGTCAAATATCACTGAACAATCTCATTATCAAATCGTCATCCCCACACAGTCACTTCCAACTGTCTCCAAACTTTAGGATAAAGACATGAACTTCAAAAACCTTTTCTGTATTCTCGCTGTATCAGGCGCAGTTTTCGCATCGGCTTTGGCCGATGCCCCTACCGCTATCGTTGGTCGAGGACAATCCGTGAGCCAAGACGGCCAAAAAGCAGGATTTATGTTCCGCGTTGGCAAAAATGAAAACGGACAAACTCGCGGAAACTTCACTTTCCACACCCGAGCCACTGATCCGAATCGTGTGATTTCAATCAAAATGACTGATCCTGCCGGTCTGCAAGCTAACGGAAACAAGGGTACATTTGGCGGCCCTGCAGTTTTAGTAGTCCGAATCGGCGATAAAACTGAAACTTTCCGAGGCAGAGTCAATGTGCGAATCGCAGATAATCGTGCCGGAGATCGACCAGAAGGCGACAAAGTTGCCGACAAGCCAACTCGGGGACAAGATGCGAGAGGTCAAATCGACAAAAAAGCCGATACTGACCTTCCAGGATATGAATTTGATCTTCCTAAGGACTTTTCCGAAGCTGAAAGAAATCGAAGAGACCACATCAGTGTCGAATTCCAAGCGCAAGGTAGCGACCGCTCATTCTCCTATGCTGGAGTCGTCGTCCATGGCGATATTGCGATTCGAAACGGTAATCGAAACTAGATCATATATTCAAAACTGCCCTTCAACGAGGATTGTTGAAGGGCAGTTTTTTTAATGTACAGATCGTGGAGAAACTGCATCTCGTACTTTAACAAAGGCTTTCAATGCCAATTCAAAGTCTTCCATGGAGTGAGCCGCGGTTGGCATCGTTCGCAATCTGGCTTTGCCTAATCCTACTGTTGGATACAAAATCGCAAGCGCGTAAACACCTTCATCCCAAAGTCTCTTTTCTGCCTCTTGCGCCACTTTTTCGTCACCGAAGTAAACAGGTGTGATCGGTGTCTCACTCCCCATGGTATCAAATCCTTCGTCTTCAAGCATCTTTTTCCAAGCATTGGCGTTCGACCAAAGCCGATTCATTGGCTCAGGATCTGTTTCCATAATTTCTAGAGCCGCAATGAGGGCCGCTGCCACCATTGGCGGATGCGCCGTGCTAAACAGATAAGGCCGACCCCGGTTAATAAGCCAATCCTTTAATAATGCCGAACCGGCGATGTATCCTCCAACTACTCCAAGGGCTTTTGAAAGCGTTCCAAGCTGAATATCAACTCGACCATACAAATCAAAATGACTCGTTGTCCCGGCACCATTCTTTCCTAAAACACCACTAGCGTGTGCATCATCAACCATCACAAAAGCATCATATTGTTCGGCAAGTTCTACAATTTGGGGCAATGGAGCAATGTCTCCATCCATACTGAAAACACCATCAGTGATGATCATTTTCTTTTCCATCCCGGCCGACGATGCTTTTTTCAAACATTCTTCCAATGCATCCATGTCCTTATGAGCATAAACCCAGCCATCAGATTTTCGATAGCTAGCTGTACTCAATCTCACCCCATCGATAATAGAGGCATGGTTTAATTCATCGCTGATCACAACGTCAGCTTTTGTCAATACCGCCGGTATACAACCACTGTTTGCCGTAAATCCTGAAGTAAAAACGAGGACAGACTCAACATTTTTGAACTTGGCTAGACGTTCTTCCAAAACTTCATGGACGCGCATTGTGCCGCCGATCCAGCGGACAGCCCCCGCACCTACTCCCCATTCTTCTATAGCTTTTAACGCTGCATCTCTAACTTTTGGGTGATTAGCCAAGCCCAGATAGTTGTTACTGCTTAGGTTGATAACTTCTTTGCCATCCATCATAACCCGGCCTCCCGCCGCCGAATCGAGGATGCGCGGAACTTTATAAAGATGAGCTTCTTTTAGTCCATTTAACTCATTCGTCAGCCATTTCTGCAAAGTGCTATTCATGTCCAGATTCTAACCTGTATAATTGTTGATATGTCCTCTTTGGCCCTGGTATTTGCATTACTTTCCACATCCGCTCAACAATCTTCAAGTAACTTTGAAAAAGAGTTTAAAGCCAAAGATCTCTTTGAATTGAAGTATGTCGTTCCCCAAACCACTGGCAAAACTGAAGTTCAAAAACTTGCCAATTCACTGGCAGTCGCCGTCGCCAATGACAACTACAAGCAAAATCTGCAATGGCACAATGAAGATAAAGATCGGGATCCAAAGGCTCCTAGTTCACTATGGGCTTCAGAAATTTCAGGTTCTATTTCTGTCAACCGTGCTGATTTGGTTTCAATTATCCTTTTTCACTATTCATATATGGGTGGAGCTCACCCAAATCAGTTTACGTCCGTTATCAATGTTGGATTAGTAAACGGAAAAGCAAAAAGACTGGTTCTCAAAGATATCATCAAACCAGAATTTACAAGTAAAGGCGTTTTTGAAACCTATGTGATGCCTAATTTAAATCAGCAACGATTAGAACGTGGCGGGGACACTACTTGGAACCTAGAGCCTGAACTGACCGATAAATTTGCTTTGACACCAACTGCAATTACTTGGATTTTTGATCCCTATCAAGCGGGTTCTTATGCCGAAGGCGAGTACACCGTAAAGCTTTTCAAAAAAGACTTTAACAAGCAATCTCCGTTTCAAAAATGGCTTTGGAACTAACTTTATATTCGATTATTGACCTGGCCGAGAATTTTCATCTTTCGGCCAGCGATAGATATGTAAATCTTGTTGTGGGTATGGAATGACCACTCCTTTTTCCTTAAATTGGCGCCAAACTTCCAAATTATAGGCACTAACAATTCGAGGAAAATACATTACTTCGGAAGTCCATACTCTAGTTACAAAGTCCACGCTAGAACTTCCGTATGTCAATAGTAAAACTCTTGCTGGTGGATCGAGCAAGATGTTTTCTACTTTTGTCGCTGCATCGTATAAAATTTCTTGGACAACTTCTAAGTCAGAATCATAGTGGACTCCTATCGGAATCTCAATCATTCTCAACGCTCGGTCATGTGTCCAATTGACAAACTTTTGATTAAGAATTTCGCTATTTGGAATGATAACGGTGGCGTCCATTGCCGTTTTCATTCGGCTTGAATACATTCCAACATCTTCGACTCGTCCTAACATATCGTCGCTGCTGATAATATCGCCTGGCTTTACGGTCTTACTGAGCAACATGATGATTCCGCTGATAAAGTTTTTCGCAATATCTTGGAACCCTAATCCAATTCCCAATCCTAGTGCGCCAGTGAAAACGGCCAGGCTTGTCGAATCAATTCCTAAACTGCTTAATACAGAAGTCAATCCGATTCCAATACAAAAATAATATGCGAGCGTAGAAATTGCATTACGGTTTCCCTCATCAAGATGAGTTACTCGTTTTAGTCCACTGCGCACTAAAGAGCGAATGAACTTTGAAATCCAAAAAACTAAAAATGGCAAAATCAGCGCCATAAGCAAATCTGCGGCACTGATGTGTAAATTTTGGATCTTGATAAAATCTGTATTGAGCCACTCTTGAAATTTTTCCCAGTTCATTGAGTAAAAGGGTACCTGCCGGATGGAGTTAGATTTATCCGACTAGAAAATCAGAATGCGCTACTGGCAAATCGTGACTCAACTGGTCAACAAGTCGGCTTATTAACGGTTCATATGTATAAACACGTTGGGCTAAAAAAGCCATATGACCATCACGCCATTGTGCAATTCCAACTACTGTCACGTATGGCGAAGTCACTATGGCTTGCCCATCTAATTGGTAAACCCGATCGAAACAAGTGACATTTAGTAGGCCCGTTTCATCTTCAAGATCAAAAAAAACGACTCGTTTTCCCGTTGGTGTTGGAGGAAATCTTAGTCGTATTGGGTTACCTACTACGACGGCTTTTTCTCCGTTTTTTAAGCTTTGAGATGCAAAAGTTGTGATCCCACCACGCTCAGAAACTCGATTTCGCTCGTATGCCATCAAGTGATCATCAATATCCAAACCCAAGACCATCCGCTCGCGGATAGATTTTTCTGCATCAGAGAAATCTTCAACATGCCTCAATGATTTTGGCTCCTCAATTTCCATTCTTAAGCTTCCATGTTCACTTTTGGCAAAGTCTAGTGCGGCTGGTATTGACCATAAAAGTCCACGTCGATTCTTATCCAAAGTGTCAAATGCACCACAAAGAATCAGTTGCTCTAACTCGTCGCGCCCCGGTCTTGTTTTTCTAGCAAAATCGTAAAAGCTCTTATATCCGCTTTTTCGTTCTTTAAGTATTGCCTTTCTAAATTTGCCCGATAACCCCTTGACTTGCTTCAATGAAAGCCGAATTCCAGATTGAGGAACAACTAACTCTCCCGGAGAACTTACCGATTCAACATCAAATCTATTCGAGCTTTTATTAACATCAACTGGCAAAATGCAAACCCCTCTGTTCCGCGCTTCATTCACTAAAGTACATGGGCCATAGTAGCCAGCTGGCTGAGCATCTAGTAAGGATGCAAAATATTCTGCTGGATAGTTTTGCTGACACCAAATAGATCTTGCAGAAATTTCTGCAAAAGCCAATGCGTGACCTTGTGCAAACCCGTAACCTTGGAATCCCGCAATCAATTCCACGACATGATTTGCAATATCTTCCGAATAACCACGGCTCATCACCCGCGTAGTCAAATCTACTCGTATTGATTTCCCATATTCTTCTCGACGTCGCTTATGTATCGCATCGCGAATATCTTCCGCCTCTCCCCCCGAACACCCCGCAAATACCTGCAAAAGCAAATCGACTTGTTCCTGAAAAACAATAATCCCATATGTATGGCCCAAAATCGGCTCTAAATCTGGATGCTCCAGTCCCCAATGCTTCTTGCCCGATTTCCTTGCAATCAGCTCATTAAGCTTTACGGCACCACCAACTCCCGGGCGAATTCCAGCTTGCACCAAACTTGCATCTGTCAAATTTTCGGTCTTGATCCTCATGTGTGCTTGCCTCATGGCCGGCGAAGCAGATTGGGGGATTCCAACAACATGGCCGGCCCTCATTGTCCGATAGATATCTGGATCTTCTGTTTCAATTTGTGTGACGTCAAATGATGAGTTCTGAATCCGTATTCGCTCTTCAGTTCCTCCCAAAACATCTTGTCCTCGCAAACAAAGAATGTCAAACTTATCAAAACAGTGTTTTGCACTTCTCTTATCCCATTGCATGACTCGTAACGGTTCATACCCGGTTCCAGAATCTTGCTGAGAAAGTGAAGGCGTAAGTGGAACATAATCCATCACAGGTGCGCGGCTAATAACTACTCCTGAGCTATGCGCCCTTAGATTTCTAGGAACATCCGTCAGGATCTCACCAAGCCGAAACATCCAATCCAATCTTTCTTTATTGATTCCCGCTTTTCTTAATTCTGGGCGCAATACTAGAGCGGCTTCAAGTTGGTCTGGAGAAACTCCTCGGTGCAAGCGCTTTGCTACAAAATCAATGGCTTCTTTTTGCAATCCCAAGCACTTCCCTACTTCGCGCATGATTCCACGAGTACAAAATGCTCCAAATGCTCCAACGGTCGCCACATGATCTTTGCCATATTTTTGGATCATATAATTCCGCACATCATCGCGTCTTTTGGCTTCAAAATCAATGTCGATATCTGGACGCTTACTCCCATCCGCCGGTAAAAAACGATCAAAATGCAATCGATGCTTGAACCCGTCAATGCGACTGATCCCTAAGCAATACGCAACTACAGAATCAACAACACTCCCCCTTCCACTTAACTGAATATGATTTGCTTTTGACCATTCGCATAAATCCCAAGCTACTAAAAAATGATCACTATAACCAAGTTTTAGAATCCGATCCATTTCGTGGCCTAATCTTGTTTGCAGTTTTCGATTCACGTCCCCGTAGTAAGTTTTTGCCCCCCTCATAACTGCTTGAACGAACTGTCGATCCGGGTCATTATTAAACGGTGGTAGCTCTGATCGACCAGGCATCACATCATCATCAACTAAATCGGCCACAACTTGTGTGTTTTTAACAAGGTCAGGCAAATCGCTAAAGAGATCGTTCAATTCTTTTGGAGTTCTCAAGATACGCTCAGCATTTATCGATCTTTGCGGATAAACAGCAACCTTGGGTTGTATCTGATCTCTAGTCGGTTTTCGACCAATGACTTCCTCCACTAAGCACAATGTATCTGAGCAAACTAATATATCCTGCCCAGGAAAATCACTTCGATTGACATGAGTGACCCTTCCCCCAGCAACGCATTTAATTCCAGCTGATTCACCTAGCTCATAAAGTGATTGATTCACTTTTTTGTCCCAGGGTAACCAACTCCTTTCAATCTCCAGAAAAAGCTTTTCTCTTCCAAAAATTGCAACCAAGCGATCCAGCCTATCCTTAGCTATATCCTTATAACCTCCCATTAAAGGGATGTTTAAAAGTCCACCATCGCCCCCTGTCAAGCAAATCCAATACTCGCCACCGTATTTCTCCAATCGCTCCCATGTGCATAGCGGATACAGGCGTGGTTCCTCTAAATGGCAATCGGTAATCAAGTTTGAAAGCCGCCGATAGCCCTCCCGATTACGAGCAATCACCACTAGATGCCCACCAAAATCCATTTCCAATGTTGCGCCAATAAGTGGTTTCACCCCGCAATCGCGTGCTTCCAGAGTGGCTTCCATTGCACCGGCTAAAGAGAACCAATCAACTAACGCAAAACCGGAAAGTCCCATCGAGGCTGCTCGCCGCGGAAGTTCGCGCGCAAAAAGCAGACTTTTGCCAAACGAATACCCCGAATAACAATGAAGGGCAACATAAGTATGAGTTGAATCAGCTTTACGAATACGTTCGTAAGCAGGCGCAATGCCGCACGCAACCGATACTTTTTCGTCCCGGAGCTTCTGCGGTCGTAAGTCAAGTTCGACTTGTATGTTCTCTGTGTATTGATGCTTTGTACTTTCATGATCCAATCCTGCGGAATTTAAACTTAAATCCCGACATTTTTCTCTTTTGATTCCTTTGGAATCTCGATACTGAACAAATTCCTTGGGCGCTTCTCCCTGCCACCATGCTCCAGTCTCTCGCCATCGCGCTAAAATCTCCATCCGGTGGCCATGCGCCATGCCTTTAAAACCTCCAATCTTCGCGGCAATTCAATCTCGCCGCCTACTTTCATCACTCCCTTCCCATAAACCATCCGCGCCCGAGAGTATGCAGATTGAGCTGCTACCGTACGATCCAATGAACTGGTTTGCCCACCCAGACTCTGTTGAACTTGAAAAACACTTTTGAGTTTTAGGAGCAAAACACCAATTCTGGCTATAGATTCATGCCAGTTCAACCGATCCAGAAGCTGTTCGAAAATAACCTGGAAACTGCGTGCCGATCGTACAAACTTCACCAAATCGCGCTTTTCACCATGCCGAACACCATTGCCTGATTCAATCCAAAACAAGACACTGCCCGCCTGCATATCACGCTCACTTAAGCCGAATTCAGCCTCAATGGCCAACTCCTTAACAACCTCATCTAATGCCAATCTCGAATCAACTTCACCATCAAACCGATGCTCCAAAGATAAGGATAGTGGCGGATAAACTGCTGTAAGCCTTTCAAGTGCTTTTCCCCTTGCCGATTCATAAATGCGTAATCCTTGTTTTCCAAATTGCCCAATGAGCGCATCTAGCGGAGCCTGTGCAACTTGCCCAATTCGTCGGTAACCAAGCGCAATTAATCTATCGCGATCACCAGAATCGACTGGAGTCAAAAACTTCGTTGGCAAGCCCCTTAACCACTCGCCTGCATCTACAATCGGTTCTAAAACCGGAACTCCAAGCTTCAGGGCCAAATCGTCGCAAATACTTGCTCCTAATTTGGCTACCCATTTAGAAACAGCAAGCCCCGCTTTAACTTGTAAACCAGTAAACTCTTGAAGATCACGTAAAAAGAGCTGCGCGGCATCTACAGCATCTGGATGACCCGAAAAGTCAAAATAAGCCGCATGGGGAGATTCAGGTTCTATTGAGTTCGTATATATCAGTCCTCTATCTAGCCACAAAGATTGTGCATCTGCAAAGCAAGCAGGATCCAATTCAACAAAGCGACCATGCTCGCGCAAAATAGTCTTTGCTTCGCCTGCATTCATATCCAAACAGATTTTTCGATCAAAGGCCTCAGAATCACAATCTAGAATACGACCTTCATAGGTCACAACCAATAGTCGACTATCCCCTTCTCCAACGTTTCGTAGATGGGTAACGTAAAAACCTTGTAGAGCTACGTATAGAATCGACTGCATGTTATGTCTACTATTATAATAGTAGACATACGATTCTGTCAAGTGTTATTGGGAAATATTAGAAAATGACTCATTCTGAACTGATAAAACTCCTCACCACCCAAAGAGTAGAAGATGTTGCTCCTTTGATTTTAGGTTCAATTTTAATAAAAGATCAGCATTTTGTGCAAATTGTAGAAGTCGAAGCCTATGCAGGTGCAGACGACCCAGGCAGCCATGCATTCCGTCGAAAGTCACCGAAAAACGCCACAATGTTTGATTCTCCAGGGTTATCCTATGTCTACTTTACATACGGAAATCATTGGATGCTTAATCTTGTTGCCCATAAAGTGTATGAACCAGCAGCCATCCTTATACGAGCGGCAAAACCTCTCTCTTCAACTGAAGAGTTATATAAGAATCGACCAGTCGCAAAAACCGACCGCGACCTACTTTCCGGGCCCGGAAAGTTAACCGCTGCTCTCAATATCAATTCTAAGCACAATGGAATCATGCTTATGGATCCAAAATCTCCCATCCATCTCATTCCACCCAAACAGCCGCGACCTTACTACATCACCACAAGAATTGGAATAGCTGTTGGTAAAGGTGAAAATACACCTTGGAGATTCGTTGACGAAGAAGAATCCCAGTGGGCTTCGCATCCAAACCGAAGGTATTAAATCAACTCGCGATCTTAATTGGATTCGGCTTCCCGGCTGAGCTCATCGGTTCAGAAGTAGCCCGACTCAAAATATAGTAGATACCGTACAAGCCCAAAAGAGCCATACCAATCTTTACCCAAACAATCAAATGCGCTAAAAATCGTTAAGGTTGTAAAAAACACAATACAGGAAGTAGCCAAGATTTTAATGTTCTTCGGAATGCTACGATTTTCTTCCCAATCCGTCAAAATCTTTCCGAACCATCGATGCTCAAACATCCATTTCCGAAGTCGTTCATTGGCACCACGCTGGAAACAACCTAGAGCAATCACCAAAAAAACTGTGCCCGGCATATGAGGAACAATAAAGCCAACGATTCCTACTCCTAAAAAGAGAAATCCAAGACCATTCCACAAAAACCTCATCACAGCACTTATATTCTGAATGAACCCAAAGTAAGGCCAATAGTCCAAACTAACGAGACTTGACTCATTTAACGCCAAACCAATATTCAGTGATTTTTAATCAACCCTTTTCAAACTATGCACTGTCGGTCGAGTTCAATTTCTTTAACTCATCCGCGGCCATAATCTGATTATCAACTAGCTCATCTGTCTCAACCACACCGTCTCTAAATCGGATAATCCGTTTGCAGTGCCGCGCAATTTCTTCTTCATGAGTAACAATGGCAATGGTTTTCCCTTGTTCATTCAATTCCTGAAACAAAGCCATAATTTCCATGCTCGTTCTAGAATCCAAGTTCCCAGTAGGCTCATCCGCTAGAAGCAGAACAGGATCGTTCACAATCGCTCTCGCAATCGCAACCCGCTGTTGCTGACCGCCTGATAACTCATTTGGCTTATGACCAACACGTTGACCAAGTCCAACACGGTCTAACGCAATCTTTGCCGTTACCGCTCTATCCTTTTTCCCGGCATACATCAAAGGGAGTTCAACGTTCTTTAATGCACTCGTTCTGGGCAACAAGTTAAAACTCTGAAACACAAATCCAATATATCGATTCCGAATCTCAGCTAGTTCATTATCAGAAAGCCGACTCACTTCTTTTCCATCTAAAAAGTAGTCTCCTCCGGTTGGTCGGTCTAAACAACCTGCCATGTTCAAAAATGTAGATTTACCGCTGCCCGATGGCCCCATGATGGCAACAAACTCGCCTTCGCCAATTGTAATGTCAACTCCTCTCAAAGCTCGGACAACCATCTGCCCCATGACATAGTCCTTCGACAATCCTCGAGTTTCAATAACTGATTTCATGTTTTATTCACCCTCAGAAAGAGTTTCTCCAGCCAAGGGTCTGCCCATCGCAATTTTCAGCCGAACTTCACTAATCAATGTGTCATATGTCGCTTCAACTAGATTTGATTCTGCGGTTGTCAAAGTCACTTGTGCGGTCAACCTCTCAACTAAAGTCGCCGCTCGATACTGACTGTATGCTTCTTGTGTCAAATCATAATTTATTTTGGCTGCTTCATATGCCACTTTCGCGGCTTCTAATCTCATCAAGTTTTGCGAAAATTCAAGATAAGCACTCTCGATCTCGGCTTTTGCATCTAGCTCTTGTTGTAACAAACTCGATCGAATAGACTCTAAGGTCAATTCTTGAATCCTTACATTTTCTTTAGATCTAGCTCCATCATATAGTGGAATTGAAGCAGAAAACACTAATGCCGAACTCTGGAAAGCATCTTCAAGCATTCCTCTACGATAATTTGCATCAACTGAATATTGAATTCCGCTTTGCAACTTCGTAGAACGCAAAGTCTCCATCTGCGCTAGTTCGCGCTTTCTGGCACCTGTTAAGTCCGGACGATTTATCAGCCCTTCCTCAATCGCGGCATCCAACTCCAATCCCTCCGGAAAAACTGCTAAGTCTGTAGGCTCAACAAGTGTCGGTAGCTCTTTCGCTTCCCAACCCAAAACCGCCTTCAAATTAGCAGATGAAGTAGAAACGCGATTCAAGGCGGTCAACCTGCCCACAACAGCATTTTGATAATCTGCTCTTGCTTGATAAACATCTTTTCTAGGCAAATCTTCAATTGGTGGTTTTGTTCGAGCTTCAGTTTCATCCAAAATTGCCTTTGCTCGTTCGACATTCTTCAGCTGAACCTCAAGTAGCTTTTGAGTTCTTAATGAATCATAAAATCGAGTTTGAACAGAAAATAGAGTTGCACGTAAAGTCTGCAGTGCAGATAGTTCGCTCCCTTCCGCATTCAATTCCGCACGACGAACATTGATACGGCGCGAACCATTGTCCCAAAGCTGCCAATTAACATCTAAAAATGCCGAGTTTTGAGTTGTATCGGTTCGGCCCTTGCCAAACCCTGTGAAACTTTCAGTTTCTCCCCATTGACGAGAAAACTGTGGAGTTACTGTTGGGAAAAATGATGCTCCCGCTGTCTTAATTGCTGCTCTGCTAGCCTCATAATCTAAAAAAGCAGAACGTACAGTTCCATTGTTCTCTCGAGCCAAAAACAATGCCTGATTCAAAGTCAATGAATCCTGAGCGAATACCATCCCCGCTGTTGAAACTGCCAAAACAACAAAATAATTTCGAGCCCGAATTCTCATAAAAATGCCAATTTCCTTCTTTTCAAAACCTAACTCACCCTAGATCCTAAGAACTGTATACCGGAACTTCAACCCTACCCGTTTCAAATCCCCATTCAATACCCACTAAAACCAGCTTTTCCTCTCCTCCTTCTTGCAAAGTGGCACAATATGTATGTATGTCTCGCTCAATTTCTGATATTACGAAAATACTTGGCCCATCCGCCGAAGCATTACTTTCCCACCAATGCAAAACTATCGATAAATCGCTTCTCCATCTTCCCGGAGCCGATTTTGTTGACCGAGTCATTGCGTTAAGCGATCGAAACAATCAAACTCTCCGAAGCTTAGAATCCATGTACAACAATGGTCGCCTTGCTGGTACGGGATATCTCAGCATTCTGCCCGTCGATCAAGGAATTGAGCACTCTGCCGGCGCAAGTTTCGCCAAAAACCCCGCACACTTTGATCCAGAAAATATCATCAAGTTAGCAATTGAAGGTGGATGCAACGCTGTTTGTTCAACTCTTGGTGTTCTTGGCATCATGTCCAGAAAATATGCTCACAAAATCCCGTTCATGGTAAAAGTCAACCATAACGAGCTTCTGACTTATCCAAATAAGGCTGACCAGATTATGTTTGCGCAAGTCGATCAAGCCTGGAACATGGGAGCAGTTGCAATTGGCGCAACAATCTATTTTGGATCGGATAACGCCACTCGACAAATCATTGAAGTCAGCGAAGCGTTTAACCGAGCACATGAACTGGGAATGGCCACCGTTTTATGGTGCTACCTCAGAAACGATGCCTTCAAAAGTGACAAGGACTACCACCTGTCTGCGGATCTCACCGGTCAAGCCAATCACCTTGGCGTGACCATTCAAGCCGATATCATTAAGCAAAAATTACCAGAAGTCAATGGCGGGTTCAAATCGCTCAATACCGGAAGTTCCAGCTATGGCAAACTTGATGAAAGAATCTATTCTGAATTGACAAGCGATCACCCTATTGACCTTTGTCGGTACCAAGTTGCCAACTGCTACATGGGACGAGCCGGACTAATTAACAGCGGTGGGGCCTCTGGGGATAACGATTTGGAAGAAGCAATCACAACTGCCGTTATCAATAAGCGAGCTGGTGGTTCTGGCTTAATATCTGGTCGAAAAGCATTCCAAAGACCAATAAGTGAAGGCGCGGAGATTCTTCAAGCCATTCAAGATGTGTATTTGTGCAAAGACGTCACAATTGCCTAAAAAAATGAAGACATCAAGAGTCCGAGAAATTCTCGGACTCTTGATTATCAATCCTCAAACTAGCGGGTGACCTAAAACTTTTATCGTTGTTTTAAAGTGGGTCTTTGCAATTGTTCTTAAAACGTCTTCGCCATCTCTGCCCGCAAGTTTCTTGGCTAAGGCATCAACCTGGGGACCAGCTCCTTTCAGCAGTGGAACTCCGATCTCATTCCCAAGCCGTTCAAGCCCTTTTAAAAACGCAGATCGAGCAAGAATTGAAGCCGCCGCAACCGCAAAGTCAGACTCTGCTCTCACTCGGCTCTCTAATACAACATCCAATCCCTTAGTTTTCAATACTCTTTGTAATCCGGCCGGATTTGCAAATTGGTCACTTATAACTAACTTGCAATCTTGCAATTTCAAGACTTCTTCAATAGCTTTGCCGTGACCCCATTCTAAAAGCTTATTTAAGTTCTTAATCTTTGCGTGAAGTTCGTTATATTTGGTTGGCCCAACCGACACAATCGCGTGCGGACAATGCTCTTTTATTTTTGCCGCCAAAACATGTGCCCTAGCATCCGTGAGTTTTTTGCTATCCATAACTCCTTCAATCACTTCTTCATGCCAAGCCTCGGCATAACAAGCGGCAATCACTAATGGACCAAAATAATCTCCCTTTCCGCTTTCATCAACCCCAATACGTGGTTCAACCATGTCTGGCTAGATTATGCCGAACTCCCAAAAATTACCTACCACCACTTGCAGTTTTTAAACCACCAACTAATCCGTATAATCTTAATAAGCTAGCTCCAATGGTTACAGCAGAACAACTTCAAGCAATTTTTGATTTCTCGGCCGAAGAACTCAATCTCAACCGAAATGGAATTCTCTCATCCCGGCAAACCAAAATTGCCTCAAAAAAATACAAAACAATAAAACTTGTCCTGCTCATTGTGGCTCTACCACTCGTTCTGGTCGGAATTCTGATGATCTCAATTGGACTTTTTGCAAAAAATGCTAATTGGTTTAGCTATTGGCGGTGGATTTATGTTGTTGCTGACACTACCACTAGCCTATTTTGGGATTCGACCTGTCCGAAAACTTTCCGTACAGGTTTTTTCTGGACCAACAAAACTTGCTCGTGTTCAACGATCGCATCGAACAAATGATACAGTGAATTACTACACGGCAACCGAACTGCACATACAAGGAAAAGCATTCACAATTCCCGATCCTGCTTATTCTTTCTTAACAGAAGGCGAAAAGTTTACAATCTATGCGGAAAACGATGCCGATCATATTTTTTCCATAGAGCTAATCAATTGAAAACAAATTGACTCCATGCGCAGATAAGCCTAATTGGGCCAACAAAAGAGACGTAATATATCGTCGTGGCAAATCTTCAGAGCCATTCGAGAACCATTCAATGCAATTTCTCACCTCATGGGAGCAATTCTTTTAGCTCTCGGAACTGTTTATCTCGTTCTTGGCAGTCTTCCAAGCCCGGTAGCAACTGCTTCTTTTACAGTTTTTGGAATTGCGGCAATATTTCTGTTTACAAGTAGCACCATCTACCATTGGGGATCGGAAGAAAGAACTTGGCTTCAACGTTTAGACCACTCCGCTATCTACGTCATGATCGCAGGGTCTTACACACCAATCGCATTGCTTGCTTTGCCAAACCCACAGAATTGGATTGTGCTTGTCCTTCAATGGAGCCTCGCAATTTTCGGCGTTGTATTCACAGTCACTAGAAAGAAAACTCCAACTTGGCTCAGATTAACACTCTATCTTGTCATGGGCTGGATGCTCTTAGCCTTTGTCCAACCTCTGCTCAACCATACGACTTTATATACAGTTGTTTGGCTCTTTGCCGGAGGATTTGTTTACACGCTAGGTTCAATCATATACGCGACAAAGCGCCCCAATCTTTGGCCAGGAAAATTCAGTTCGCACGAACTCTGGCACTTGTTTGTACTTGGCGGAGCAGCTTGCCATTTTGCAATGATGCTCGGGTTAGCAAAATAAAGATTCATCGAATAAAATTGTCTAATCGAACCTTTAGGGCGTCTTCGAAGCGAAAATTGGTGGGCCTAACTGGACTCGAACCAGTGACCTCACCCTTATCAGGGGTGCGCTCTAACCAGCTGAGCTATAAGCCCGCCTCGAAGTGAAAAAATTATACCTACCTCTACTAGGCTTCTAGGCCCGTCTTTGAATCTGCTTTAGAATTGGTTTTACAAAAATTTTGTACCACAAGCCCGGAACTCGATCCGAATAACTGACCATCACTCGATTCAATAGCATTCGATTATCCAATTCCCGAACAAATCCTTGTCGTATCGTCAAGCCAACATCAAAACCCAAACTTGAAATAACTTGGGCCGTTTCGGAATTAAAAGAACCATAAGGCAAACAAAAGCTTTTAGGTTCATATCCCCTTTCAATTAAAACTTTCTGGGCTTCTGCAATTTCTAATTTTTGATCTTCTAGTGATAGATCTCCTAATGCCCGGTGAGTCATGGTGTGATTTCCAACTTCAATTCCAAGTTTTGATGCCTTGTTAATCAAATCCCAGTTTCCAAGTGGCCCAGCTTTTTCCCCATCCCATTTCGATGATTCCCCTACCAGACTCGGAACAACATATACACTTCCAGTTGCTCTTTCACCTTCTAGGATTTCAACTCCATAAGTCAAAAAAGATTGATATGCATCATCAAAAGTTAAGCATGCTCCTCTGCCGTTGGGTTGCTCTCTCAATTCGGCTGCTGTATGAAATTGAAACCCTCGGCGACGTAAAAAACCGATTTGCTTTCTCAAATCTAGTGGTTCGACATTTAACCATCGGCCCTCTTCATGAACAGGGCCCACCTTGTGATATCCCAAAATCACAGAAAAATTTGACTTCACGCTGACATTATTGTGCTCGAAACGTGACCATCAAGGCTTTCCATTCGTCCATATCATGAAAGCAGATAGACAGAGGCGGTCTCCGCCCGCTATACTGATATTCTTAATGGTCGATTTTAATCGACTACAAGGACATTTTAGAAGATGCAATTGACCTACCGAGCAGTCGCCCTCGCCGTGTTGGGCATGGCCAACATCGCCGCCTATGCCGATGTTGATGGACCCGCGCCAGTCGCCTGGCGATGGGCAGAATCCACAAGCGCCGTCCCTGCTGGCGAACCACAAATTGATGGTAACAACGTGTATGTTGCCGTCGGTGGAAGAATTTACTGTATTGACCGAATTACAGGCAACACAAACTGGAGATATCCTGCTGGTGAACCGATTGCTGGCAATTTCCGGCAAGGATGTACGCTCGCGAATGGAAAAATTGTCGCCGCCAGCGATGACAAATCTGTTTTCGCCGTTGGTACAGATGGAAAACTAGCTTGGCAATATCTGTCGCCAGACAACATTGTCAGTAATGTCATCATTACTGGTAACTCAGTAGTTTTTGGAACGAGTAAAGAAGAACTCAATTGTATTGATCTCACCAATGGAACTCCAGCTTGGAGCAAGCCAATTGCCGTTGCCGATGGAGTCAATTCTAAACTCGGCCAAATTGGCGACAATGTCCTTTATTCAACTCGAAGGGGCGCACTGATTGCTCTCAACCCAATCACACAACGCGAAGCATGGAATACAAAATTTAGTCGGCTTGCACCGCAAGGCTCATTTTCCGTGTTCTCAGATCGCGTTTATGTCAATAGTGGAACATTCCTCGTGTGTTTACGAGGATTCAATGGTTCAACAATTTGGCAACAAAACGTAGGAACTGCTCTTGACATGGCTCCAGCGGCTTACGTTGACGGAGTTGCAACAGTTGGACGCGACGGAAAATTGTATTCGTACAATTTATCTGGTCGACCCCTGTTTCCAAAAGGCGTTTCTTTGCAAGCAACAAGTGTTGCCAGCCCAACCTTTGTTGGTAGCCTGGTATGCACTGTCATGACCAACGGAACAATCAATTTGATTAATCCTACAACTGGAGATGCCGTATGGAACTACACCATGCAAGCTCCTGTAAACAATGCAGAATCGGCCACAACTGGGGGTCGTCAGGGTGGCCCAGGGGTTGGCGGGGGTGGAAGTAGCTCTGCCGCCGGTGGTGCCGGGGCTCCTGGAGCGGGACAAACAACCGAACCAGCAAAAATTGATTACACCCAAGCTGTTGGATCCGCAATTGCCGTAGGCGATTCACTTTCTGTCATTACGAGAGACGGAAGTGTTTTCCTCTTCGACAAAAAATTAGGCGTTGATATGACAGCTCCGAGTGCAGAACAGGTTTGGCCATTGCCAGGCAACGAATTTGCCGGAAAAGCTCCATTGGAAATCATTATCAAAGTGGAAGACACTGGTGTTGGAATCAATCCTGATACGATCAAAATTGATATTGATGGAACCGAATACATTGGAGAGTTTCGAAGAGAAGGTTACATCAGCATCAAAGTATCGGCCAGAACTGTAAATAAAGCCTTACAAAATGGAAGAAGAAAACTGACACTTCAAGTTTCTGACTGGCTAGGTAACAAAACGACAAAGGTATTGAACCTGACTATTGATAACACGCTTCCCGCTCTCGGAAGTCCAAAAGCAGATAATGCTGCAGGAGATGGTAGCCGAAGCGGTGTTGGCGGATTTGGTGGCGACGGCGGCCGCTAAACAATGAGCCCTCAGTTCTGGCAACTCTTTTTGTCGGCAGAACTGCCATATGAAAAGTCCCGAGAGTTTTTAACAAACCTCGGGACTTTTCAAGATCCAGTCTCGGCTTTTCGATCTTGGCCTCGTTTATCAATGGAAGAGCGACAAAGAATTGATCGCTCCGATGCCAGTTTATTGGAAAGCCAATTAGCAAAAGGCGTTACGATTTTAGAACCTGAGTGCTATCCAGATTCACTGACAGAGTGCCCGTTCCCACCTCATGCTCTTTTTGCTTGGGGAAACATCTCCGCCTTACAAAACAAAAAAGTCGCAATCGTCGGAACCAGAAGAGCGACAACTTACGGAAAAGCCGCTGCCCAAAAGTTTGCCGAGCTTTTGGCACTTTCCGGAATCACCGTTCTATCCGGAGGCGCATTTGGCATTGATACGGCGGCCCACAAAGGTGCAATTGAAGTCAATGGATCGACAATTGCAGTACTAGGAACCGGAATTGAAACTGTTTATCCATCAACGAATAAGGCTCTCTACGAGTCTATTCGAGCTAAAAATGGATGTCTATTGAGCCAATTTCCGGTTGGCAAGCCATCATTGCCTCAGAACTTCTTACAACGCAACCAAATTATCGCATCTCTCTGCGATGCCCTCTTGGTCATTGAAGCCCCGCTAAGATCCGGTTCGCTCTCAACAGCAACTGCGGCGGCAGATTTGAACAAACCGATTTTTGTTGTTCCGGGAAACATCGTTCTAGAAAATTACAAAGGGTCGCATCAACTTATTCGTGAGGGAGCAACGCTTGTCGATCATCCTGATCAAATCTTTGAAGCGATGAACTGGGAAAAAGCCGATATTAGCCTTGCGAATTCGGGAGCATCGTTGAATCACATCCAGCAACAGATATTTCAAAAGCTCAATGAGTTTTCTCAAACGCCAGAACAGCTTCTTGCAAATCTAGAAATCGGGCCGAGTGAACTCCTTTCTGAACTCACAATTTTAGAGCTAGAAGGATTCATAATTAAAGACTCATCAGGATATTCTATTAAGCCATGAAGCCGATTATTGCCTTTGCTCCGGGCCCTTTAGGTTGGGGAGCTTATGAAATCAGTTTCCAAACCAATCAAGTTGAATTCCAACCAACAAACTTAACGCCAGACTCATATTTCATTCCCGGCTTTGTGGATCTCCACATCCACGGCGCATTTGGAATCGATTTTATGTCGGCGACAAAAGAACAGATGGTCCAGTTGGCAAATCAACTAGAACAAATCGGATATGAATACTTTTATCCCACCACTGTTACGGCGTCTTTTGATGAAGTTTCACGAGCAATTGGTAACTTGCCAAGTCACCCTATGATTCCGGGATTCCACCTAGAAGGACCATTTATAAGCCCAGAATATCCTGGCGCCCAGCCGATTGAATACATTTCCAAAGCTCCAGATTCAGAGCAAAGTGATTCTTGGCAATCCGTTATCGATGACCCTCGTTTAAAAAGAATCACGTTAGCTCCGGAAATGCCAAATGCACTTTCGCTAATAAAAAAATTAGCCGATCTTGGCGTGCAAGTCAGTATTGGTCATACCAATGCCACAATTCAAGAAGTTGAAAGCGCGGTTGATGCTGGCGCAAAGCATGCCACTCACACTTTCAATGCCATGCGCCCTTTTCATCACAGAGAAGCCGGAACGGTTGGAGCTGTGTTGCTCAATACATCGATTATTGCTGAGTTAATTTACGACCGTCATCATGTCAGCAAAGAGTCCGCCCAACTTCTCTTAAACTGCAAAACTGCAAAAAAAGTTATCGCGGTCAGCGATTGCACAATGGCTCATTCTTTAAGCCCAAATTCTGAAATTAATATGTGGGGGCACATATGTGTTGTCGAAGAATCTTCCGTTCGCTTAAAGAGCAATGGATCCTTAGCGGGAAGCACTTCAACCCTTTTGGACTGTTTTCAAAATCTTGCAGAAGATTTTCGACCAGAGACCGCTACTCATTTGTGCAGTATTTCACCTAGACTTGCCGCAAATGATGATCGGCCTCCTCAGACCTGGGCCCAATTTAGTCTCACATTTGAATTATTAGCCATTCATAAACGAGTATCGTAAAATTGCAAACTAGCCTTTAAATTGGTTGTTTGTAATCGTGAATAAACTCGCAATCAAAAAACTGCTGTTAGGCAAACCAATTGCCTCCAGACAAGCCCACCACGAGAAAATCTCTGTTCCAGTTGGTCTGGCAGTTTTTGCAAGTGATGCTTTATCATCTGTAGCTTACGCGACCGAAGAAATCCTTCTTGTTTTGGTCACAGTTGGCATGGTGGCGGCCTATAACACAATTGGCCCCATTGCACTGGCACTTGCCGCGCTGATGATTATTGTTGCTTTTAGTTATTCCCAGACCATAAAAGCTTATCCAAAAGGTGGAGGCACATATCTTGTATCCACCGAAAACCTAGGAAGTGGAGCTGGTAGAGTTGCGGGAGCAGCACTTCTAATCGACTATGTTTTAACGGTTGCTGTATCAATTTCATCCGGAACTGCCGCCATCATTTCAATCTGGCCGCAAGCCCAAAACTCAGCCGTACCGATGGCGCTCTTTGCAATCGGAGTGCTTTGCCTTATGAATCTGAGAGGTGCCAAAGAAAGCGGCATCATATTCAGTCTTCCAACATATTTCTTCGTCACCTGTATTCTTATTCTTGTCATTACCGGGGTAATCAAGGCTCTGAATATGCCCGTAATTACGCCGGTTCTCCCTACAGAGAACCTCCACGATTTTTCGTGGTTTCTGATTCTCAGAGGATTTGCGGCTTCGTGTACTGCACTAACCGGAACCGAAGCAATCGCCGACGGAGTTCAAGCATTTCGAGAGCCATCGGCTAAGAATGCTCGCCTAACTCTCACAATCATGGTGGCGCTTCTCATCACGATGTTCGGTGGAATCACCTTTATCGCCCATCACTTTGGTGTCGTTCCTATGCACTCCGGCACGGCCGGATATCAAACTGTTTTAGCTACAATCACTGAAAACATCTTTGGACGAGGATGGTTCTTCCAGACAATTTTAATGGCGACCGCTGCTATTTTATTCTTAGCAGCAAATACCGCCTTTGCAGATTTTCCGAGACTTTGTAGCTTTATTGCCAAGGATGGCTATTTACCCAGGCAATTGATGTCCATTGGCGACCGTTTAGTTTTTCAAAATGGAATCATATTGCTTTCGTTAGCGGCCGCGGCCCTTGTTGTTCTTTACAATGCCGATACTCATTCTCTGATTCCTCTTTATGCGCTGGGAGTATTTATCTCATTTACGATGAGCCAATCAGGAATGGCAGTTAAGTTCTTTAGAGATATAAAGCAACGGCAGTACCGACGGAAATTAGAGTCCGAAACTCGAGAAACAGTGGTTCCAAACAAATACCGAGATCTGTGGATTCAATCTGGGATTTCTGCATTTGGAGCATTTGTCACATTTTCTGTTGCCATCATTCTTCTGATCACAAAGTTCATTGAGGGGGCTTGGATCATTACTGTTGCCATTGCCGCCATGCTTGGCGTCTTCTATGTCATCAAACGCCATTACAAGTTTTTGGCAGACAATCTCAATGTTCGCGAAAGTGACACATTGCCAGAAATGAAGACTACAACATTGCTTTTGGTGCCAAGAGTCCACCGAGGAATCTTAAAGGCCATCAAATATGCACAATTATCTTCGCGGGATGTTCGAGCTGTACACGTCACTCTGGATATTGATAGCACCCAAAAAGTGAAAGATGATTGGATAAAGTTCGGAGCGGATATTCCATTGGTTATCCTCGAATCACCTTATCGGTCATTAACAAAACCAGTTGTCGACTATGTCGACGAAATGATTCGGACAAATCCAAATTTATATGTCACTGTCATTGTCCCCCAAGCCGTTCCAAGAAAATGGTTACAGAGTCTTTTACATAACAATGCAGCCATTGGGCTCAAATTGGCACTTCAAAATCGCCGCAACATCGTCATAACTAATGTCCGCTATTTCATATAATCATGATCGTTGAATCTGCTGAAGACGTAATTTCTATTTCCGGGCCACTCCGAGCGAATTTTTGGGAGACAATTCAGACGGCCGTTTCTTTGACCCTGCAAAGACATCCAACTGGGGTCATTGTTGATTGCGAAAACATTACCGAGCTTTCGGAAGATGGCGCCGCTACTTTTCAGGCCGCCATTGATTTTGTATTTGAACACGCGGACGCCCGTATCATTTTTGTGAAAGTTCCGGATCATGTCAAAGAAGTAATGACCCATGTTCCACAAGTTCGCTCTCAAATGGTAGTCATGGATTCAGTTGAAGAAGCAAGACATTCTATTGACCTCCTGGTTTCTGAAGTATCAAATCGCAAAAGAGATAAAAGAGAATTCAACCGACACATTCTCACATGCCTTTGCCCAAGTGCTTTTGACCCCCACGTTTTAGAAATTACAATTGAATTGATTTCTTCAGTGCCTACAAAAGTAGTCTTGCTCATGCCAATGGTTGTGCCCCGCGAGCATCCGCTTCAAGCGAGTCTTCCGGATATTGAATCTCGAGCCGAAAAGTTTGCTTGCCAGGCCAAGGAAATGCTTGCGGCAAGAAACATTCCGTATGAAATCAAGCTTGAAAGAACAAGAGATCTTTCAGAATTGGTTATGGAAGTTGCAAATGAAGTGGACGCTGTCCATGTGGTAATTAGCCTTGCCGCTAGCCACGATATGGACGACGCAATGACATCAGATTTTCAAGTCCTTTTGAAGAAGCTAGATCGGTCACTCCTCTTTGTTCGTGGCGAAATCAAAAACGATCAAGAAATCTAAACAACCGAAGAACTGGCTTTATGCAACCGGTCTAACACCGCTTCCCATTCTGGTTTTTCAGGTGGCAATTCTACATAAATCGTTTGCACGCCTTGCAGATCGAGTTGCCGAATGGCGGAATACATTCCGACCGCATAAGCTTTCGCATCCAGCGGCATTTTGACTTGATGTTTTCCTTTAGCCGCACCAAAAACGAGTCCGGGCTGATCCAATTCTACAGTCTGAACTAACTTCAAAACAGCTTTAGGAGCGTAATGGCGGCGATACATTCCTGGACTCTTACGCACATTGGGAGGTGGCAAATGGCCAAGAGGTCGACCAATAACTCTTTGAATTTCTGCTCGGCTGACACCACCCGGTCGTAATATAACGGGGACATCTTCTGTCATATCAATGACGGTGCTTTCCAATCCAATTTCGCATTGTCCCCCATCGAGAATTATTGGAACTTCAATATCAATTTCGGGGGCAACATCGGTTGCGGAAGTTGCACTCAATGCCATAAAAACATTGGCACTAGGCGCCGCAATTGGACATCCTGCCGACCGAATCAATGCCAGAGCAACGGGATGTTTTGGCATTCTTACCGCTACGGTTTCTAAACCTGCCGTCGTTTCGTCCGGGATTCCTTCCTTCTTTTTCAGCACTAATGTCAATGGTCCAGGCCAAAACTTTTCTGCCAGTTTTTCGGCTAGGTCTGGCCAATTTGACGCGACTTTTTTTAGATCAGAAAAGTCGGCGATATGAACAATCAAAGGGTTGTCGCTGGGGCGACCTTTGATTTCGAATACCTTTTTCACCGCGTTTGCATCCAGCGCGTTGCAGGCCAAACCGTAAACGGTTTCGGTTGGCATTACAACAACGCCCCCATCTCTAATTACGCGAGCTGCCGAAGCAATGGCATCAGGGGTGGGATTCAAAATGCTCATTTATGGCCTTAAGCATAGCTTCTCTCGGAGCTGATTTGCCCAGCCACCATTCAAATGATAAAGCGGCCTGGGCAACTAGCATCTTTGATCCATCAATTGTGAGCAATCCTCTTTTGCTAGCCTCCAGTAGAAACGGAGTCATTTCTTTCCCATAAACCACATCGTAAGCCACCGAATTTGATTCCGTGTTTTGCCATTTTATTGGCAGAGCCTCTCCCGTAATCCCGGCCGATGTTGTATTGAGAATCAATTTGCTACCGGCTGGATCAATACAATCTAAAATTTCAAATTCCAAATCCTGATTTTTTGCCAAGGTTTCTAATCGACTTTTTGTTCGATTCCAGGCTTTCACTCGAAAACCGGTTTCAATTAAGATGGGAATGAGTGCTTGCGCCGTTCCGCCCGCCCCTAAAACCAGGACATTGTCTCCGCGCCTAAGACCACAATCGGCAATTGTTTCTATAAAACCGGGTGCATCCGTGTTGAGCCCAATCTTGGATTTCAAATTCAAAGTGTTGACAACACCCAGCTTTTGTCCGATGCCTTCTACTTTTTCTGCCCATCGGAATGCTTCTTCCTTCAGTGGCAAAGTCACGTTTACACCTCGATACCCTATGGCAATAAGATGTTCCAAAGCATTGCTCAACTCACCCGCCCGCACTCTGAGCGCATGGTACGAATATGGCAATTCACTTATTTGATAAGCTCTTGAATGAATCAGAGGGCTTAAGCTATGCGAAATCGGATCGCCAAGAACTGCGAAATCACCGGGCAACGCTTCTTGCCACTCGTGCCAGCTCATTTTGCCTCTCGGAATGTCCAAAACCGTTGACCGTTAAAATTCCAGATAAAGGCCGCCACCATTCCGGCAATGTTTCCGCTTATCCATTGAAAATCGAGGGAACCATGCACAATCGCATTGACGAAAGTGCCGACTGATGTTGAAATCAGGCCACCGATTAAGGCAATGACATAGAACTGAACCATTTGAGTCAGCCTGGATTTCTCCTCGACTGGTTCAAAAGTAAACCATCGGTTTAACAAGTAGCTCACAAGGATAGCCACGATCACCGGAAGCACCTTTAATGGCCCATAAGCCGCCCCACTGATGGCATCCACGGTCATGGGAGTATTCGGGCTAAAACGTTCTAACACCGATCTTCCAACGGCTTCACGGAGTAGAGTTCCGTCCCCTAGTCTCACGCCAAACATCAATATCCGGTGCAATCCCCAGTCCACAACTGTAACAAGCCCTCCCACCAAAGCAAATTTTATGGCTTGCGCTACGATTTTCTGTTTAAACAACCCAGAACGTGGCTTTTCTCCCAAAGAATGTTCAACCAAGTAACCGTGCAGGACTTGCCCAATCAACCATTCAAATTTTCGACTAACAACCGCCGTACCTATAAACTCTTTTTTGGCCATGGGTTTCACCCAAATACCATCAATTCCTGCTCGATTTGCCCCCCAAACATCAGTCAATAATTGATCCCCAATCATGATCGCTTCATCGGCCGAAACTTCAAATTTTTCTAGTGCCAGGTGATAAACTCGAGGGTTCGGCTTAAACTTATCGCGCAGATATTCGATATCTAAAAGTTCACACAATTTCTTCAACCGGTCTGGGTGCCGAGTATTGCTGAGAATACAAAGTTTGAAACCAAGCTCTTTTGCTCGGTTAACCCACGAAAAAGTTTCTTCTGGAATATCGGTACTTTTCCAAGGGAGCAAAGTGTTATCTACATCCAACAATAATAGAGTTTTGCCTTCAGTTTTGAGCTGATCGAGATCGACCGCATAAAGCGAATCTAACGAAGCATGAGGGCTGAACCTTTGAAATGCCACTGGAATACGATGTCGTTCAAACTTTCCCTCTCTAAATCCTCTCATTTCAATGCCTCTTTTGCCCGAATGGCATTTGACTTTTTGATATTAGCTAAATGTTCAGCATAGGTTTTGCTAAACAAGTGCGTTAATCCTTCTCCGCGAACATAAAAGAGATAGTCATGCGAGGCTGGATTTTTAGCCGCAGCAATACTCTTGAAAGTTGGCGAACAAATCGGCCCGGGCGGAAGGCCATCGACTTTATATGTGTTGTATGGGGATTCCACTCGGTTGACTTCTCCTTTGGCAAGTTGTCGCCATTCTTGAAGCCCATAAAGCACGGTAGCGTCGAGTTGAAGCCTCATGTTCTGTTGAATTCGATTCTCAATGACTCCGGCAACAATCGGTCGCTCTTGATCGACTCCAGCTTCTGTTTCAATCATGGATCCAATAATCAAAGCGCGATCTAAATCTTTATCGCCAATTTCATCAATCACTCTCTTCTTAAAATTAGCCAACTGCATCAAAATTGCTCTTCGTGCTCCAAGCTGGGGAGGAAAATCATATGTATCGGGATACAAATAACCTTCTAAAGACTCTTTTGGAAGCTGGAAACTCACATCTTCTTGAAATGCGCCGGGGTCGTTTGCAAGCTCTATATATTCATCGGCTGTGCAGACACCCTTTTCTTCTAGGCGAGCCGCCGTTCTTTTGATCCACCAACCTTCGGGGATTCTAACCATTTGCTTCACCGGATTTTGCAGGGAGTCCAGAGTTTCTTGGAATGTCATGCCGGGCCAAACTTCAATCGTGCCGGATTTTGGCGGCAGAGCTACTCGTTGCATTTTGGCATAGAGAGTAAATGGCCCAGGATTTTTTACAACGCCTTTTGCGGCCAATAATTCAACAGCTTGCCCGAAGTTTTCACCTTCTAATCGCAAGAAAAAAGAGTCTCCAAACGATGTCTGCGCGAGAGCTTGCTTTTCAAAGCTCATCCATCCCATAACTAGCCCGACGACAACGACAAAGGGAATCAATATTTTCGCAATTTGACTCATTCAGACCTCTTAAATCGTTCTAGAATCCCGCATGCCGCTTCGCTGTCGAGTCTCTTCTTTCGTAAACTAGCCTTCATACCGGCTTCAAGCATGGCAGTATCAGCTTCATAGCTGGTCAAAGATTCATCGGCATAACCCACTTCCCAGCCCAGATCATTTAGAATTGAACCAAATCGCCGAACAACCGCCGACATTTTGCTTTCTTCCCCGTTTTCTAAAGGAAGACCAAGCACAATTTTTTCAACTTCTTCTCGTTTTCCAAGTTCATCAATTAACGCCGCATCTTTAGTTAAGGTTCCAATTGCCGATACTGGCGGACGTGGTGTTACAATTCCCGAATCCCAATCCATGACCGCAACTCCAATTCTCACTTTTCCTAGATCAACGCCTAATACTTTCATGATTGGCCAAATTCTCGCAACATTTCGTCGTGTACCATTCCGTTACTGCTGAGCAATTGCAACATGCTGCCTTCTTCTTTCTGTTCCAGCGGATTACCACCATCGGCTCGAGTGCATCGACCTCCTGCTTCTTCAATAATCGGAATAACGGCGCTGATATCCCACCGAGAAACCGTTGGATCGACCATTGCAATAATACGACCACACGCGACAAGCATGTGACCATAAGCATCTTGCCAAGTTCGCGTGGCAAGAGTCCGCTCTGCCATCCTTTCGTATCCTTCAGACAATCCCAGCTTTTTTAGTCGAGGGAAAGCCGCAGTTGAAATCACTTCTCCCCGAACTTCTGAAGCCGGCTTGACTCGAATAGGGCGACCATTCAAAAACGCTCCACCGCCACGCTCGGCATAAAACATCATGTCCAATGGTGGAATATAACAAACTCCTAACTCCGGATATCCATCCTTTTCGAAGCTCAACAGTGTTGCGTAGAGTGGAACCCCGCATACAAAACTCTTTGTCCCATCAATCGGGTCAACAACCCATCGATCATCGCCAGAACCGGTTAATCCTTGTTCTTCGCCTAAAACCGATTCTCCAGGAAATCGCCTATTGAGTTCAACTCGCACAATCTCTTCTGCTCGCTTATCCGCTTCTGTTACGGGGGAAGAATCTCCTTTAAGTTCAATATCAAAGGGAGTCTCAAACAAAGCCAAAGTGCTTCTTCCGGCCATATGGGCGGTTTCAATTGCGGCAGCAAGCCGGGGCGACATCACTTCTAGTTTGACAGAATCCATCGGAAACCTTGGGGGTCAACACTGAAATTGAACCAAAGGTCAAAAGAACCAACTTTCGCCCCTCCAGTCCCCCCTAATTTCAGCCGACATGGTAAAATGAAATCTAGCCTCGTGTGGGGGCTTAGCTCAGTTGGGAGAGCGCCTGCTTTGCAAGCAGGATGTCAGGGGTTCGAGTCCCCTAGCCTCCACCATTTTCTTTTCAATTTTCAGAACTATTCCGTCTAGATAATTGTCAGTCGAAATACAAAGGTCTGAGAAAAACTTTCCCAACTCTTCGGAATTTTCCAAGAACTTCCCTCACTTTCTCCGTACATTTACACCTTAAACCAAAGAACAATTCTGTTTCATTTTTTGTAAATTAACAGTCTATTTTCAGCAAATTAAGTGCGTCACCCAACATAACAAACCCAAATTCCGGTATCCTCGCTGAAAGGAAGAGCCCCCAACATATTGTGAAATGGACAACAGGACTAACAGGATTCGACGAAGCATTTGACCAACAAGGTAAACCCAGACCACACTACAACTCCGTCATTGATGCACTCGGAACCCTAACATCAGATCAAATTCAGTACCGAGGAAGACTCCAGGATATTTCTGCCCGAAACCAAGGCATTACCTTCAATGTTTATGGTTCAGAAGAAGGCGAAGAAAAAGTCTTTCCTTTTGATTTCGTCCCCAGAATCATCACGGCCGATGAATGGGACACTATTGAACGCGGATTAATTCAAAGAACAACGGCCATCAACCTATTTTTACTTGATGTTTATTCAAAGCAAGATTGCTTAAAAGACAAAATAATCCCCTGGGATCTCGTACTCAGCCGGTCGGACTACCAAAGAGAATTGCTCAACGTCGAACCTCCGCATAAGGTTTACACCCACGTTGTCGGTTCAGACCTCATCCGAGACGATAAAGGTGACTACCTGGTTTTAGAAGACAATTGCCGGTGCCCTAGCGGAGTTTCCTATGTTGTTCAAAACCGAACTACTCTGCAAAGAACATTCCCTGAACTTTTTGCAAATGCTCCAATAAGGCCCGTCCGAAATTACTCCGACCTCTTGCGCGAATGCTTAGAATTTATGGCACCTAGAGGGGCCGGACACGGTTACACCGTTGTCTTAACGCCCGGTCGCGCGAATTCGGCATACTTTGAACATTCATTTCTAGCCCGAGAAATGGGAGTCTTGCTTGTCGAAGGTTCCGACCTTATTGTCGAAGACAATTATGTTTATGTCCGAACAACCGCTGGCAAAAAACCAGTCGATGTAATTTACAGAAGAATTGATGACGAATTCCTAGATCCGCTGAGTTACAGAAAAGACAGTATTCTGGGCGTTCCTGGTCTCATCAACGCCTATCGAGCCGGAAATGTGGCCATTGCCAATGCTCCGGGAGCCGGTGTTGCCGACGACAAAGCGGTCTATCCGTATATTCCAGACCTTATCAAGTACTTCTTAGGAGAAGATCCCATCATTGGTCAAGTTCCAACCTTTATGGGGTTCCGACCAAACGAATTCGACCACATCCTTGCAAACCTAGACAAACTCGTTGTTAAGCAAACCGATGGCGCCGGTGGCTACGGAATGTTGATGGGGCCCCAAAGCACGAAAAAAGAACAACAAGAGTACGGAGAAAACATGAAAAAAGACCCCGGCTCTTACATTGCTCAGCCCCTCGTGCAACTCTCCGCCCATCCCACATACATTGATGGTGAATACAAAGCAAGGATGTTAGATCTTCGTCCTTATGTTCTTTTTGGAGATCGAGTGAAAGTATTGCCCGGCGGATTAACCCGAGTGGCATTAACCGAAGGTTCATATGTCGTCAATTCATCCCAAGGCGGTGGAAGCAAAGACACTTGGGTCCTTGCAAGAGATCAATCAGAAGTGCAAAAAGAAATGGGAGGTGATGCTTAATGTTACTTTCTAGAGTCGCAAACTCACTGTATTGGACAGGTCGGTATCTGGAAAGAGCAGAAAATGCAAATCGACATCTCGCCGTTGCTAGCGAGTTCGCCGTTGAACTTGAAGGTATCAAAGATGAAATCGCAGTGAAAGAATGGAACTCGCTATTAGCGTCCATGCCATCAGAGTCATCTTCAAAAGTTCCAAAAGAGCGCAAAGCTGCATTGCAATATATGATCTCATTCTTAATCGATGAGGGTAACCCGTATTCCGTAATATCAAGCTTGGCAAAGGCCAGAGACAATGCTCGTTCCGTCGCCGAAACAACAACTTTCGAAGTCACTTACAACTTAAATGAGGCGTATCGGCAGCTCAATGAAGTTCGTAAAAACGAAATCAAAGATGCCGGCCAAGCTCAAGAAATTGCCACGGCTACCCACAACTCCATTCTCACAACACTTGGCGCAGTCGAGCACACTCTTACAAGGGGCGAAGGATGGAACTACATGAAATTTGGGGAAGCAGTTGAAAGAACCCAAAGAACACTCTTTGTCCTCAAAACACGGCTCCCGAGCCTTGCACAATGGTCGAGTGATGATCAAACTCCACTCTATTTTGCTAGTTGGAGAAGTCTTCTAAGATCACTCGCCAGCCAAGAAAACTATCGGCAAGAGCATGGCCCCAGATTTGTGCCAGATCTCATTGCAAAATTTCTTCTCTTCCATCCTTCCACTCCAAGATCAGTCAATTGCGGAGTAAAACGAATGGCGGGATACTTAAACGGAATGTCGGAAGCTGGTCCGGGAATTGTAGATTCGAGAAAAATGGTCGGTAAGCTTTCCGCAAAACTGAGCTATGAACAAGATGAAATTATGCAAACAGAAAATCTGATGCCTTTCCTAGACCAATCGCTGTCGGATCTATATAAAATTCACGACGCAATTTCAAATCCAATGAGGCTCCGTTAATTCATGTTCTTAGATATTGAACACGATATAAAGTTCACCTACGACGACTTCATCAGCGAGTCTTGGGTTGAACTGAGAATCGAGCCACAATCTAATTCTCACCAATCGGTGTATTCTTTCTTCTTAGCCGTCGGCCCAAGAACAAAGGTCGCGCGGTTCTTAGATTGGAGCGGAAACGCTGTTCGCCACTTTTCAATCGCCCAATTCCATCAACAAATTGAAGTCCGCGCAAGATCGGTTGTGGAAACTAAAACCGTTCAGAACTTTCTAGAATCCATTGGTGAACCGCTCACTCCTCGCGATGAACTAGGAATGCTACTGGACTTTTTACCATTCGATGGCCCAATCACAAAATCAGCCGCGCTAGTGAATATGTTTGAGTCAATCAAACTCGACAAAAGCCAACCATTAGGTTTACAAGTTCAAAAAATTGGGAAATTTGTTCATAAAAATATCGCTTACAAACCAAACCTGACAACCTACGACTCAACCATTGATGATGCACTAGCTCATGGAGCCGGAGTTTGCCAAGATATGGCGCAAATCATGATTGGACTCCTTCGGTTAGCAGAAATTCCCGCCAGATATGTAAATGGATATTTGCATGTCGATTCGGAAATCTCAGAAACTTCCGAAAGCCACGCCTGGGTTGAGTTTTATAGCCAAGAATTTGGATGGGTCGGATACGATCCAACCGGCGGAATTCAGCCCAGCGAAAGGCACGTCGTTGTCGCTACTGGCCGAAACTATGACGAGGTTCCTCCAAATAGAGGCGTATACCGAGGAAGCGCAAACGAATCGCTTGTCGCAAGTGTACGAACGAGAGAAACCGATTCCCCGGCATTTACCGCTTTCCGAGAAGAAGTTCAAGAAATCGAGTTACCGGTTTACGCCGAAACTCCAAATCGAAGAAGATTCGGTGTTCCAGAAGATCAAATCGACCAAACAAGCCAGCAACAACAGCAATAACGGATCGAATATTTTCCATCCGGCTCAGAAGAGATAAAAGCCTAGATCTAAAAACATGTACTTTTTTGGATTTAGGTATTGCTTATTAAGTTAAAGTCCGGTCTTAATCATAACAATACATTGCTTTAGGTAACAATATGTGGCCGAAACTTAGTTCTCGCACTTCTAGCTTAATTGCTGGAATATTTATCACTTCTCTTGGTTTGGCTTCGCCAACTGAAATAATCACCCTGCACGGTACTCCGAATCCGCTCATTCAAGCGAATCAAGAAGTCCCTTTTGCCCTCATTCAAGATCTAGCGGCTCAAATCCAAGATCCAAAATCAGATGGAATTGCAATTCTTACTAAAGCACTGCAGGCATGCGGTTTTGTAATTTGGAAGGAAGACAAAACACTAAGTGCTGCTCCAACATCAAAGTACATAGGATTTGCCATTACTGAAAATGAAATTCGCGACACAGTTTTTATGTTTCGGCGAGGAGACTCTGTAAAACTTGGTGATCTCATCCAAGCAATCAATGTGCTCGCCAGCCAAGTTGGAAAAAAAATAGATGTAGGAACTCAAATCCAAGACTATATTTCTGCTGGATCGGTCTTAGTTAAACATAAAACAGGAAATACAGGTTCAGTTGATTTTGATTATAGAGGCCCAACCCTTTTCATTGGCGCATTATCAACTTACAGCAACGATCGCAATCATCATCTTCAAGAAGGCCCAAATATGGAATTAGATCCCATTCAAGCCCTAATTCTAATGAGAATCGCGAGTGAAGAAATTGCGATCGGACTGAAGAGAAGCCTTGCGGAAAAAAATCAAGATTTGTACGCTTCAATTGGCCCTATGCCCGCTCCCATCCAAGGTTGGGCTGAAGACGCCGCCGTCGGCGGAATCACTGGCATTATCGATAAGGTACGAGAAGCATACAAGGAAGTTAATCCAAATGCCGCCGCAGCTCAAAGTATAGCAAGCAAAGTTAATCTTGTCTCTAGTGCTATAAAATTCATCCTGACTTTCAAATTTCTGAAAGGAGAAATGACGGTGGAGCCCCCAGGAAATCCGCTTGTCAGAACAAAAGATACAGCGCCTGGTGATACAAGAAGCATCAAAGCAAAAATCTTTATTGATGGTTCGGCTGCAACAGATTGGCTAAAAGATAATCGTATGGTCATCAGTCTTTTAGGTATTGACCTTGATATGCCCAAAACTGGCCCTGCTGCTGGAATAGAAACCAATTGGGAAATCGACCAAAGTCGAAAATACGCATCACAACAAATTGTTCGCTTACCAAACGGCGCCCAAGATATTTCTAAAATCAAAACCGATGCGAACGGCGAAGCAATTCTTAAAGTCCAGGGTGCACCACAGCCTTATAAACTCGATCCAAACACTGTCACACCTTATATGCGAAAAGTGAGGATCAAAGTTACGCCACAAGTTAAGGCCACAGAAATGCAGCAAGATATGGTCGATGCCGTCACCGGCGCGATCGGAATCAAAGACGGCATCACTGGCGCATTGGGGCCGATAATGGAGTGCCTCTATAGACTGAAGTGGAAAACAATTGCATCCACGGTTTTAGATGTAAAGGACTGGCAACCGGCAGACATTACGAGCGACTTTTCATTAGAAATTCAAGCAACTGGCCACTCATTCTCTAAAAATTCAACTGATACTTTCCAAGTCAATAGAGTGTTCAAAATCGAAAATATGGTGATGATGGCAACTGGGATCAATCTTCCTGAAGGATTCGACGAAGAAATGATGAAGAGCCTTCCGCCTGCCGTAAGAAAGCAAATGGAAGAGGGCCTAAAAGAAATGAATGCGCTAGCAAAGAAGCCTTCATATCAAGCTCAAGGACCAGGATATGCAGAACTCTCAATTCATGATCACATGTTCTACAGACGTGAACTTGTAGATTGCGAAGTTGAAATTCAGCATGGGTCTCTAACAATAGATGGAGAACGTAAAGAGAATTTTACGGAAAAAACTTTCCCAGATGGTTTAGTACACTTCACTATTGAAACTGATCTTGAAAAGAAAAAAGCTAATGTGATGGCATTTATGATGACACCTGCAACCGTCGTTACAACCTCCACTTCAAAGGGAAAAACAACTAAATCCACAGAGAAAAGAGAGGTCTCTTTCTTTGAAATGATGGCACTAGAGAGTGGAAAGCAACAGACTGATCCCCTCGAATTCCCTCTTAACGCTGTACCAAGATCAGACGGCCTTGGAACCGACTATTACGGAGTAACAAAGTTCCCAGTTCGATACGGACCGAATATGCAATATAAAGGGAATATCATCGGTTCATTCAGCATCAAAACCAGAGCAAAGAAGAAATAGTCCGAGGCTGACCTCAACTCCTAATAGGAGTTGAGGTCAGCCGATTGTCTAGTCTTTCTTTTTAGTTGAATAGTAGTCCGTCCGATCAGAGACTGTAACCGGATTCATGGGTAAATCAAGCTTAGTTTTCAATACAATAACCTTCTGTCCATCGGAAAACTGAACAAGACCTGCAATCCGATAGGTTTCCTTAGTACGTTTATAACTATCACCCTGGTCATAACTTGTATAGTCGCAAATCAATAAATCACGTTCAATTCGCCATTTACCCGCCCCTTTTGCGTTTCCAAACTTGGCTGCACCAACCTGGCCGCTCGCACTAACAAAAGTGTAAGTGAACGATCCATCAGCTTTAAAATTGAGTGTTCCACCATATGAAACGAAGGTCATCGAAGTTGCACCGGTATAGATGTTTTCCCATTGCAGACTGCTCGAAGTACCGTAAGAATAATCGCCTACAACCGATGCCTTATCAACGAAGACTCGGTTTTTGGCTGATGGACATTGAAATGACTTGTAAAACACTTCTGCCAAATCTGCTGATTTACCAAACGAAAAACCTGCCGACATATCACCACCCGGGCCATCATAAGCATCAACATAAGTCTGAGCTACAACCATTGGCAACCAAACCGAACCTAAGTCTAAAAGGTAAACCGTATAACTCGCATCAAGTTTGTTTACACCATCTTTGCCGATTGCAAAAATAAAATCGGCAACAATCCCATCTCCAAGATATCGACGATATACCATTCCACTTGCAGATTTTTTAAGAGGATCCGGTACTCCATCTGCCCATGCTTTACGCAGTGCATCAGAAAAAGAGCCCGACGGCTTCATTGCTGGCAAAAACCGAACATGGGCAGATGTAACATCGTTACCTCCGCCACTTCTAGCTTCTACTAAACTCCCCGATTTCCAGCCATTCTCATCAACCCAACCACTCGGCAATGTGTAACTAAAATCTTTAGGAGTCTCACCAGTTGGTGAAGTAACAGTTTTCGTATCCGATGTTTTGGAAATCCCTTTTATACTGACTTTTTCTCCATTTAAAGAAATCTGCTCTATTTCAATGCCTAACAACAGTTTTAATTGGGCTTTTGCCAATTCTTTCATTTTCGCTTTGCCGTCCTCATCCTGAACAGCCGCATTCAATGCCAAAACGAGAGAAGATGTACAAAGGCTAATTTCGTAGAACTCTTGCTTTTTCAAGTCAGGAATTTTCTTAATTTCGTCCGTATTAAATGTGGATTGAAATCTCTCTGAAAGAGTCAAAAACGCGGCATCATCAAGTTCCGTCCCTTTCGCCACCGAATATAGGATTGCTACAGAAAACCCAAGTGCCAGGGCTCCATCATTCTCAACTTCAATCTCCTTTGCAATTCCTTCATAAGATTCGAAAAGTGAGATCATTGCGCTCTCCAACGCATCGCGTTCTTCGGCCGTACTTCCAATTTCCGCAGCATAAGGCTTAACAATTAAACGCTTTCCCGAAGGTTTAAATTTAAGCGGACTGATTTCTGGCGCAGGCTTTGCCGATAAGCCCGTTTCCCCAATTTTTTGCGATAGTTTGAGAATTGGGTTTTCCGACCAATCTGCTTGTATAAGTCCAGCTAATGCAAAAATTCCAATCGCAAAAAATGCGCGAAACGAAAGTGACCGGTTCACGAATCTATTATGCCTTTAGAAATCGAAAAACAAACAATTCCTGTTCAAAATTAAAAATATAAATTTAAACCAGCTTCGCCATTATTTCTTGCCGACGAGCATCACTCACCAAGCAATTTTCCGCCGCAATTAACACAAATCTTTTCAACTCAGATTCACTAAATCCAAACACATCAGAACAACGAGAAAACTCCTCGCTCAAACTCGTGCTAAACATCGGAGGATCATCTGAATTGATGGTGACCAATATCCCCGCATCAATTAACTTTGGCAATGGATGTTCTTCTAACCGGGGGAATCCGCCTAGACAAACATTGGAACTCGGACAAACTTCTAAAACAATCCCTCTTTCAACAATATCTGCAACAACGCCCGAGTCCTCTAAGCACCGAACCCCATGACCGATTCTCGTTGGTGAAATGACATCAATAGCTTCGCGAATGCTATAAGCTCCTTGGGTTTCTCCTGCGTGGGGAATAACAGGTAGTCCTTCAGATTTGGCAAATTCAAAAGCCGCCAAATAGGGGGATGCCGTATTTTTGCCTTCGATACCCGCTAAGCCTAAAGCACCTACTCCGCGACCAATTCCCGATACTGCAATCTGCGCAACTTCCATGGCCTGTTCCAGAGAATCTCCTCTCACGATGTCAATGATCAAACTCATGGAAACCCCAAGCTCTTTCAATCCCCAACTCATGGCTCTCTCCAAAGCGTCAATTTGCTCGTTCCACGGAATGCCGCAATATCGCGCAATAGTTGAAGCCGTATAAGTCACATCGGTGTGCAGAATATTTTGCGCATGCTGACCAATCAAAAATTCACGAGCAATGTATTCGATATCTTCCGGAGTTTTTATACACTTGGATACAGCAACGTAAATCTCAACAAAATGCTCAAAATCGCGGAATTGATACCATTCTTTGAGCCCTTCTAAAGTGTCGTGCGGAAGCGAAACAGAATTCCTCTTCGCTAGTTCCAGTACGGTTTCCGGCCGAATAGAACCTTCTAAGTGCACATGAAGTTCAACTTTCGGCATCGCCTGACATTGCTGAAGATCTACCATTGCATTCAGCTTAGCCTGATTTGTTCAAATCAAGTGGAACCCTTTGCACTACTCATGCACTATATCTTTCATGAAACTTGTTTTCAAAGCCATTCCCCTTCTTTTCGTTTTAGGTTTGTGTGTTGGTTGCAGTCCCGAAAAAACTGAAACGGCCGCTGCCCCAACCGTTGAAAATCAAATGGTCACTTGCGATAAATGCTCCATGCAAGTTGCGAGCAATGATATCCAAGAAGTGGATGGTTCAAAACTCTGTAGCCACTGCCGTTGATTCTTATCTTCAAGCTCAAGTTCGGGCATATTCCATGAAAATATGCCCGAAATTTTTAATATATTACGCTGTCACAACGGCTGGTTCCGACCAGCTTTTTTCGCGACAAATCGCCGCCACTAGATCCTGAAGCTCCAAGAGAACAGTGGTGTGATCATCACAATCGGCCAACCATCCAACCTGTAAAACATGGGAGACATTTTCAGCTTCCGGACCATTGATTTCAGAATAAGAAAAATCAATGGTAATTGTATAAGCCTGGTCATTTCGTTGATTAAGCTCAGATAGCATACTGATGATCTCAGATCGCATACCTTTAACATCTCGCGATTGAGATACGCCGATAAACATATTGCCAAACTGGTCAGTTGATTCCCACTGCACGGTCTCTATTTTGTACTATCTGACATAAAAATTCTACTGTGAACGACTTAAAATCATAGAGTTCAAGATCATTCGATGTAATCCGGGCCACTGTGCTCGATATGTAGGATCAAATCCAAAGTTAATCACCCGACCTCGACCGACATTTGTATCCGTCAACCAACTTGTATCGATAAGCTCAGATTCCGATTCTTCAAAAACCCATCCCGATAGTAAATTTGAACCTTTCTCGGACTGACTTATCGCTAAAACGGTGCTTTCATTTTTGACTTCAAAGGCGTTACCATCAACCGGAATCGCAAACTCATGTCGATCATATCCAGCAGTTAGATTGCTCTTGTCACTCACAAGTGACTTAAAAATCGCTCCCGGTAACGCATAAGTTGCCGACTGTGATTCCACTTTAATCGAATCCAAATTCAACCATCGATTGCCGGAAAACGCAACAAGCGTCCCTCCGTCTGAAATCCAAGTCTTCAACTCATCACTCATCCGCAAATTCACACCTTCAGGCACAACAAGGCAAGTCAAATCTTTAAGTGCCGAAGTCACGCCATTAGTGCTGAGCTTTCGAAATGGAAGTTCAAAAACTTTCTCCATCGTAAACCAAAGCGCTCCGCCAGAAATCGAACCGGCATCCCCAAAAACCACTCCGATTTTAGGAGTAACCAATTGAAACATGTTTCCACTTCCCGGGCCATGTCGGCCCTGGTCAGGATAACTCGTTGGAATCGGAACAAAACTCACACCACGCTTAATTGAAATCGACTTAAGCTTGGTTTCATATCCCGCTTCATTTCTGGCAGCAAGAATGATAAAGCTCCCCTTTGGGACATCAACTCCATCCAAAACATAGCTCCGACTGTTAGAAGAAACTTTTATTCCAGAATTCAAAGCATCGGCAATTGCCAAAATATCAGTCTCATCGCTATATTTAACAAGATAACCAACTGGACTCGATTCAAAATCGGAAACCATGCTAAAAGGAGCCAGTGTTTGAATGTTCGGACGAGACTCACACCACCAGGCATTCAACTGATATCCAAAAGGCAAAGCCCATGCCGTCGAGTCATAAAACTCAAACCAATCAATATCAGATTCACCCTCGCCCGTCAACTGCATTTTTGCAAAATCAAGCTGTCGCTTAATGAAATCCGGTTCAAAATCCGATTTTGCTTCTAATAATGCCTTGGCAAGTGGACCTTGCGATTGGTTCATATCAACGACTAGACTCCCCGCCGAAAACTCTTTTTCGCCAGCCCAATCAGACCATAAATCATGAGCATCTTTTTGCTTCCAAGACTGAGACGCCAATCCACTCACTATCCCCGACCGCTTCAAATGATCGGACAAACGCTCAAGTTGTCGCGCATCACCTTCAATAACAACCCGTTGAAAATTCCCAGCATGCTGTCCCGATACCGCTTTTTCCTTAAACTCAGAATAGGAAGCAATCAATTCTTTACTTTTTTTAGCCGACTCGGTAATCACGGCAATTGCCGAAGTTAAGTGCTTCATTGCCCCATCTTTCATCGTCAGCAAAGTGTCATCGCTGCGCTCACTAACAAGTACGCGACCGCCATCAGTTTCATGGGTCATCCCAATGGCTCCCATCAATGAAGTATGAGAATCCAAATAACAGGCATTGTATAAATCAAACTGATCCCTAATGTAGTAAGTCCAGCCTTTCTGATCAAAAGCCGATGCCGTGGCCCGTCCAAAAATCTCCGTCCACTTTTCATATCTTTCCCGATCAATATTGGTGTTGATTGATTGCTGAACGGGTGGGAAAAAATAGGTTTCTACTTGACCATGCTGATCCACATAAACTTGCGGATTCCAACTCAAAAATGCTCGAACTTCTTGCTGTGTTTCGGCTTGGCTCATGGCAATCCTGTCTCGATTCATATCAAACCGATAGTGATTTGCCCGTCCATAAAATGCCGAGGGAATTGCAGAATCATATCCACCTCTGCCCGGATCTCCGTTAGGAATGGAGTTGTAAGTCACCACGTACCGCTCGTGCCCATCCGGATTGTAAGAAGGGTTGACAATCACAACCACTTTTTCAAGCGCAGATTTCAAACTCTCGTTTTCCGATGCAACTAAGTTATAAACCAACTCCATTGCCGATTCAAAACTCGCCGTTTCATCCCCATGTATACATTGATTAACCCATACAATCGGCGGAAGATTTTCGCTCAGTTCCTGAGCTCTTTTTTTGGATGGTGTTTGCGCCAACTCGGCATGAGCTTTCCGAATCTCTTCCAATCGATTCATATTGCTGGGTGAAGATGTGACAATATATCTCAGCTCCCGACCTTCCGTACTCTTGCCATAACCAAAGACCTTAACTCGGTCTGGTGAAGAAGCCACAATCGACCGAATCACTCGATCCTGATCCATATATACGGTATGCCTGTCGCCAATTGCATAGCCCAAAATGGAATTTGGAGTTGGAACTCCAGACCGATACGGCCCATAGCCATGAAAATCTGAATTCCCAACCTGCCCTAAAAGCAAACTGAGCGCGACAGTAAATACCATCCGCTCAGTATAACGATTTAGAAACTAACTTTCGTCAGTCTTTTTCCGGAGGTATTCCAACTTGCCAAGTAGCAGCTCGTGAGGAAACATCTTTCGCCAACTTATCAATTCGATTCCGGATAATCGTAGGGGTCAATAAGCGATTTTCTATCGGAAGTGCAATCATCAAAAAATTCGATGATGTTAAATAAAACTGGCTCGGTTGGATCTTGCCATTTTCCATCAAAAGCTCTCGATATTTACGTTCCGGCGAATCTTTCCCTAAAGATGCCGTCAACCATACATAACTCTTACTTGGTGAAATCTCAACTCCGAGCGGAATATTAAATGCTTCGGTTTTGACATCAATTTGAATTTTTTCTTTGCCCGCTTCAACGCTCAAGTCTTTTACTTCGTATCCTAAGCCAACAACCATCTCTCGTAGCTGTTGCGCATTAAGCTCGCTATTTTGTTCTTGCAACAGGTTTAACCCAATAATTGGGGTTCCCACTAATGGCAAGAGAATTGCAAAAATAGTCTTAGATTTCATAAGTTAAGAAATAATACTACTGACTGACAAGCCTTTGCTGAAACTTTTCAAGTTTCAGACTAATTATCAATTCCACTGATAAAGCAACCAACTGCCGCCGTCGAAGGAACAGAAACAACTTTTCCAGCCAGTAACTCATTCAAAGCAACTTTTAAGTCTTCACGATAGTTTTCGCGTATTTTGCCATGCTCAATGTTCTTATCATCAATTCGGCCGCGATACTTCATCACTCCGCTTGGATCCACCACTACAACTTCCGGTGTCACCCGAACACCCATCGACTTCACCATTTTCTTTTCAGTATCAAGAATTGCCGGAAAATCTAACTTGAATTCCTCAGTATGTGTTTCCACTAAATCGGCATCTTCTGCCTCAAGCATATACACCCGATAAAAACCGATCCCCGCCTTTTTATACTCGCTTTCAATTCTCCGAATCTCCGGAACATAGCGGTTAGCGACCGGACAATCATGAGCAATAAACATGAAAACCGTAAACTTAGACTTTCTTAGATCCGGCACAAAAGCTTTTCCAGAAACCGACATCCCTCCATCCAGGGAAACCGGTTTACTGGGCAAGACTTCATCATTAGCAACACCAGATATAACTAACGCTGCAAGAAAACTAATCATTGCTAAATTATACTAACCATTCGCCTCAATTCAAAAATGACATAATATAACCGTAATGAAGTTGCGCTTTGTCCAAATTTCTTGGCCAATCCTATCGGCAGGAATAATAGTCCTGTCCGCCGCGACAACCTCACCAAAATCTCCTTCCAAACCAATTCAACCAAAAAAGGAAATCACCTACGCCAATACAATTCAGCCTCTTTTCAATAAGAATTGTATGCCCTGCCATACATCAAAAGGTTCTGGACCTTTTCCTTTAGAAACTTACAAACAAGTTCAAGATAGATCCGAACTGGTGAGATTTCAGCTTCTTGCTCGGCTCATGCCGCCTGTTTTCACTCAGTCAGATTTTGGAAACTTTAGCGAAGGACATACTCTATCCGATCAAGATCTCTTAAGTTTTCAAACTTGGATTCAAAATGGAATGAAAGAAGGTAATGAAATTCCAAAGTCCAACGATAGTAATAACCTAAACCCTCCCGCGAGCGCAACGACTGTCATCATCCCCAAAAATGTCCCCACGGTTCGAGAAGAAGGCACCAAATACTGGATGGCAATACCAATCGAATTACCTAAAAACGCCCTAAACATTAACTCATTTCATATCATTCCCGATTCTCCCCAAGCGATTCGATCAGTTACTATTGGATTCAAGCCAGAAGGCATCGGAAATCAATTGCCTTACGAAACATTCAACAGCATGGATTTCCCCGGTGAAGAATTGATTGGAACATGGGCACCCGGCTTTCGACCTTGGAAACTTCCGCCTGATTCCACAATAGCTCTTCCAAGTCGTGGAACTCTCTACGCCCAAGTCCTCTATTCGCCAACCGGAAAACCCGAATCTGGCGGATTCAAAATCATTTTTGAAAGTTCCCCAAATCCTTCAAAAACAAAACCCAAAACCATCTCTCAAACAATCGAAAATTTTCAAATTCAGCCTGGGCAAAGTCCCACATTGACAATGGAGACAACCACCAATAAGAAAGCGACTCTGTTTGGATTCCTCCCCGAAGCTCGCTTTTATGCTTCCCGCATCAAACTCACCGCTATATATCCAACTGGGAATACAAAAACACTTTTCCAAGCCAATTATTGGGATCCTTATTGGATAGGCAACTACCAGTTCCAAAATCCAGTTGATCTCCCCGCCGGAACTAAGCTGGTCAGCTCATTTAGCTATGCCAACGACGACAAATGCGCAATGAACGAAACCCAACCGCCAAAACTCGTGACATCCGGAAGCAAAATCGACCAAGAAGTATGCAGAATGCACATTTTCTTGGTCGAAAATAATTAACGAGATCTTTACCGAAGAACGCGGAACTTCAATTGATCAACGGAAACTTGGAATACCGAGTTGCCCACCGAAGATCTGAAACTAAACCGAATCTTGACTTCCTTCGTCACCGGATCAACATAGTCTGAAACATTATTCACAAAGTCAATCACCGTTGAAGAGTCAGAAGTTCCCAAATTGACCTTCTTAATCTCTACCCATTGATTCAATGTTCGATTCCAGCCAAATGCCACACCCTTTGTTCCAGCGTGTGTGCTTTTGCCTTCAAAGTCGACACTAATCTTATGAGGTGAATTATCATAAGTGGATAAAGTGACATCAAATGTGATTGGCTCTGGCCGACGACCCGTAAATGTCGAGTAACCCATAACCAAGTACTGATTGTTACTTGTCAGCAATTGATCATTATCGCCCGATAAAACCACTCCGCCAAGTACGGTGAGGGATTCCACTTGTCGAGTCCGAGTCAAAGCAACCGAGGCGTCCACTACAAAAAGCCCACGATTGATATCGCTGATAATCACATTTCCACTAGGAAAATAAGGATAAGTACTCCATGCCCCATTAAAACCTGAGTTGTTATTGGCTGTATAAGTGTCATACCAACCCACTGGCAATGGAGTTTCTGGGCTCGAACCTGCATCAAAAATTCTCAAACCGCTGCGATAGTTAGCTTGGAACAAGAACCCATCATCGTAATACTGGTTATGATCAATCGCGTTAAGCCCAGTTGAAAACGTTCCAATAAAAACTGAATTCACCGGATCACTAACATCAAATATTAGTGAACGAGTCGGAATCGACATATTACTTTCATCGAGCTCATCATCAACATACAGATACTTCAAGTCGTCGCTTAGCCAGCCTTGGTGACAATAATTCATGTTTTCATAAATGACACGAGCAATACGCTGCGGAGCATTTTTATTGGTCATGTCATAAACATCAACCCCTCTGCCTTCGCTAAAGCCGTACATAATTTGCTTTCCAGCTTGCGGCCCTGTTGTGTATGTAACAACCGTTGCATCATGCAAATAGTCAGTTGTCATCGAATTCGCTCCAACCTGAACGGGATCAAGTGGGTCAGCCAAGCTAAAGCACATCGTTGTGCCCGTACCATCCCGGCTTCCAACAGTATACAAAAATCCGTTGACATCATCCATAACTAAGTTATGAGAGCGACCCGGAGATGTAATGGTCCTAACAAGAGTGACATTTCCATTATCAACATCAGAAAGGTCAACAACCTGTACTCCAGATGCCGATCGCTCGGTTACTACATAAGCTGTAGAACCATAAACTTTAATGTCCGACCAAGTGCTACTGCCATGGGGAATCGTTCCAATAATAACCGGGTTGCTAGGGTCTGTCACCCGCACAACTGTCATCCGATTATCAAGTCCCATCAAAGCGTATTCATTGCCACTCGGAGAAACATAACCCCAGCAATCGTTGCCGGCTGCCGAACTAAATGTCGCTAAGGTAATTTGGGATTTTAATGTGACTCCAAGCGGTGCCTGTTGCCCCCACACCAAGCTACACGCAACAAGTAGGCTCCCCATTGCAAAAGCACGCGAATAAAAAGTTAAACTCATGGTAATTCACCTCGCAACTTTACGAAGTGCACGGTGCAATTCTACAGGCATTCGTTCTTGAAATTCAAGAGCAAATAACAGTATTTTTGTCTGACTTTGCGCTAAAAACTGACCTAAATCATATCTCCGTACCTAGAGAAGATTTTAAAGTCCTGGTAAATTCTCAATTCGGAGAGCTTTTAACCAGATAACACACAGGCGCAGGGGAACCAAGTCACCGGATCAACTTGCGCACCAGAATCCCGAACTCAAGTTGCCACGGTCGATTCTGTGACGCTAAAAACCGGCAATCAAAAAAATAAGCGGTACGCCGCGCCAAATCATCATGTCCCAAACATTAGAAATTGCGGGCTTCCAAAGCCTTGCTATCAAACCAGACCTGCTTAACCGTCTTGAACGACAAGGCATCTCAACTCCAACGCCAATCCAATCACAAGCCATTCCAATCGCTTTAAAAGGAACCGACGTCATTGGTATTGCCCAAACCGGAACAGGAAAAACTCTCGCTTTTGCCCTTCCCATGATCACCCGATTGGAACGCGGACAAGTTGGACTTGTCCTGGCCCCAACTCGTGAACTCGCTCAACAAATTGCAGAAACCCTTAATAAATTAGGCGAGCAAGCCGTTTTAATTGTCGGCGGAGAATCTATGTACAACCAAATACAAGGACTCCGAAGACGACCTTCATTCATCGTTGCCACCCCTGGTCGTTTAATCGACCATATGGAACGAAGAACTGTCCGAATCTCAGATGTACAAAGCGTCGTCTTAGATGAAGCTGACCGAATGCTAGATATGGGATTTGCTCCCGCAATTAAGCGAATCCTGGACAGCACCATCAACAACCGACAGACAATGCTCTTTTCGGCAACAATGCCAAAAGAAATTGAAGATCTGGCAAACAATTATCTGGTCAATCCAGAAAGAGTCGAAATTGCTCCGCAAGGAACAGTGACCGATCTTGTCGAACAACAAATGCTTTACCTTCAACATGAAGAAAAGCGACCTTCCATCGATCAATTTGTGGATGGAATTGAAGGACCAATCCTCATCTTCTCTAGAACCAAGCATGGTGCAAGAAAACTTGCAAAATCCTTGAACAATGATGGAATTCGAACCGGAGAAATTCATGCCAGCCGAACGCTTCCCCAAAGAAGAGAAGCCCTGGCCGGATTCAAATCTGGAAAATATCGAGTCCTCGTTGCCACCGATATTGCTGCTCGTGGAATCGACGTCAAAGACATTTCATTAGTCATTAACTATGACTTGCCAGAATGCGCCGAAGACTATATTCACCGAATCGGTCGAACCGGACGAGCGGGCTCTAAAGGTCTAGCTGTCTCATTCGCGTTATCTCAGCAAGTCGGTTTAGTTCGCGCCATTGAAAAGCTCATGAAAATGGAAATCGAAATTTCTCCATTAAGCACGGCAATTCCAAAATCACAACGTGGCGGTACTCGAACGGAAAATCAAAAGAATCCATTCCGAGATCAACGATTTAAGAAGACTAGTGAACCAAGAGCTCCCCGGTCACAACCGCAAGAAAGACAATTCTCAGAACCAGAAGTTCCGCAAGAATTCCGATCCGAAAGGCCAAGCCGAAACGATTTCAATCGAAGCGAACGATCATCTGCTCCAAGACGAGATTACGACAACCGAGAATATCCAACCTCAAGAAGTAACTCCGATCGACCACAACGAGACAATCGCGAGGCCAGAAGTTACTCCGATCAACCTCGGTATGGGCAAAGAGATTCCTACAGCAACGACCGGCCAACTAATCGTGACTACAACGGTGGTAACCGTTCAGAACGACCAATGAGTCGAGATTATAACGGCGGTAACCGATCTGATCGACCAATGAGTCGAGATTACAATGGCGGTAACCGATCCGATCGACCAATGGAAAGAGGCTACAACGATCGCCCTCAACGTTCAGAATACGGTGACGGCGGACGACCACCACGCAGAGATTCAAACTCCGGATATGGTTCCGATCGCTCGAGCAATCGTGGCCGATTTGACGACAATAGATCCGGAAGACCTCCGCAACGATCATATGGTGAAAACAGCCGAAGAGCCCCGTATCGAGGCGGCGAAAGCGCACCAAAAGCTGATGGATGGTTCGAAAGAAAGTTTAGCGACACTCGCGGCGGATCGCGAAGTTCAGAAGGTCCAAGAAACGATCGACCTCGCAATGATCAACCACGATCAGAAGGTGGACTATCGTTCCCAAAGCCGCCAGTGCCAAAGCAAAGACGAAACAAAGGTGATGTTCCAGGTTCGGCTCCTGTAGTCAGCGAAGATCGAAAAAGTCATCGCGGCTGGTCCGGAAAACCAAAGAAAGCTCGCCATAAACGCAAGTAAGTATCAACTAAATTCCCCGAAGCAATTCTTTGTTTCGGGGAATTTTTTGTTTATAGCTTCTCTAAATACTTCGCCAGAGCCGCCGTCAAAACTTCAGTCGCTTTTTGGCTCACGTGCCAATCTGCCCCATAGCCCCAATCTGCATCATATCGAGGAAACTCAAACTTAAACAGCTTGCTATCCTGGTTCTCTTGCAAAATTGAATCGATCAGCCCAGAAACTCGAGATCTCGCATTCCTGCCCAACGCATCAAACATCGGCGAACTCACACAAAGCACAATCTTCCCTTGGGGAGATCGTTTCCTCAATTTCTTGACAAATTCTCGATAAGCATCGTCAAATGCCACCAAGGGATCACCTTTGGCAAAGTCATTATCTCCCAAAATCACAACCAAAACTTTTGCGTGAGAGGAATTAATACTGGAATCAAGCTCAATCAAATTTCGATCAAAAACACCCGGAATATTAGCCTCTAATTGCCCCCCATAACCACGCAAAATCCCCCAGCCCGATGCACAAATCAAGCTAGGTTGATAACCGGCTAATTGCGCAGCTCGAAATGGAAAAGCACCCACCGCATTCTGGGTCGAAGGCGAATAATGTGTGTCTCGACTAGATTCCTCTAAACCATATCCGCAAGAATTCGAGTCACCATAGATTTCAATTAAAGGTTTAGCCTTCGTTGAACTTACAAAACGACTTTTTTCGCCTTCAACGGTTAAGCCGTGAAGTCGCACCCAACCCACGCTCGATTCGGTCCGCTTGTAAACCTCCAATTCATGCTTTCCTGGCCCCAAATGAGTTGCCAGAGTGTAAAGTTTTCGGCCCGGTACTAGCGAAACAATCCGATATTCCCCACCATCAACGCGAACCGCCAACGTATTAGAATTCTTACCCTTATAAGAATGATCTGTGCCCGGAGCGGAGTCTTCAATTTCCGCTCGAACCCCCGTGCCCTCAAACTCAATCTCAAAACCTGCTCCTGGCCACTGAAACTTGCCCGATTCAACTCCTTTCCCCCACCGACCAACCTCCAACATCTCTACTGGAAGTTTTGAAATCGGACTCAGAGTAAATATCGAATGTGCAACAAGGATTGAAAGCATTTGTTAACTCTCCGCCGGAGTTTCCCCACAAATATGTATGATGCGGCCGCCCGGAAGGTCAACAACATCGCCAACTCGTATTTTCCGACCTCTGCGATCATCCAACTCGCCATTAACATAAACCGGATTATTGTAGAGATAAATCTTGGCCTCGCCTCCCCAATCAATAACTCCAATCACTTTAAGAAGTTGACCCAAGGTAATCAAATCACCTCGGATCACGACATCTTCTTGACCTTCCGTCAAATTTCCCAACCTGGTCGATATTGAGGTTTCAGCAGCACATTCAAATCCGGCCGACCCTTTGCTTCCATTCTTTGCGCATCCCACTCTATTCGCTCACCACTCGCCCAGACTGCCAAGTTCCCAAGGACAACCGTTTCGGTCAACGCTCCCGAATAGTCAAAGTTCGATTCCGGCATTCGCCCACCTTCCACCGCCGCAATAAACTCATCAAAATGCCCCGGAGATTCAATAACTTCAACCACTGGCATCTCCATTCCACCAAGAATCTGCGTCGACATTCCATATTCTGCTGGGTTAAACAATGTTGCCTTTTCGCAAACAATCAAAGATCCATTGCCCCCGAAATCAATTCCCGGAGCAAGATCTTGGGAAGGCAAACGACCACCGTCATACCAAGTCATATTCACGGGTGCCCTTTTCCCTCGCTGACCAAATTCATAAGTCACCTCGCTCCAACTGGGGAAGCTATCTTTGTTATGCCCACTGGTATTTGCGGTGATAGCAATCGGGTCTCGCAAATCAAGCCCCATAAAAGGCAAATTCATCGCGTGGCATCCAATATCTCCCAATGCTCCCGATCCAAAATCCCACCAGCCGCGCCAGGCAAAGGCATGATATCCATCCGCATAATCTCGATACGGAGAAGGTCCAATCCATTCATCCCAAGCTACGGTTCGAGGAGCTGGCTTAGATGCCGGCCGTTCAACGCCCTGTGGCCACCAACCACCAGATCGATTTGTCCAAACGTGAATCTCCTTTACCGCCCCAAAGGCTCCTTGTTGTAGCAGTTTCGCCACCTTTCTCAAATTAGTAGAAGATGTCCCCTGGTTCCCCATTTGCGTAACCGCACCCATTTCCTTCGCAATCTGTTTCAACCGTCTGGCTTCATAAACAGTTCTCGTTAATGGCTTTTCGCAATAAACGGCTTTCCCCATTTTCAGTGCCATGGCGGCGGCAGGAGCGTGAGTATGATCCGGAGTCGCAACAAAAACTGCATCAACCTCTTTTTCAATCAAGTCCAGCATCCGCCGATAATCAACAAAGGTCATCGCCTTCGGATTTTCCAGCGAAGTCTTGGCCAATTTGTCCGTATCAATATCGCAAAGAGCCACGATATTTCCTAAGCGCCGTGCCGAAGAAACATGGGCCGAACCTCGACCCGCCACACCAATAACTGCGCATCTCACTCGATCCAGTGATTTTGTCGGAGATGAAATCCCAAGTGCGGAACTCGCACCAAAAACTCCGGTGCTGAGTGCCGCTACCGCTGTTGCTTTTAAAATGTCTCTTCTAGTGGGTTGATTTGCCATGGTTTACTGCCCGCAAGCGTGCGTACCAGTATAACCAAGCTCGCCACACTATTTCTTAAGTTCTTGTATCTGAATATTACGAAACTCAACCGGGTGACTTTCCGATTGCAACGATATTGAGCCTTCTTCAATCATCAATTTCTCTCCAATAATCAACTTTTTAGCATCAGCATCTTGCGGATCGAACTGAGGGTGCGAGTACTCCAACACCTTTTCACCTTCAACATAATGAACAATCTTGTCATTTCCATGAACCTCAATTTCAACTTTCACCCAATCATCGCCATTGTATGTTTTTGAACTAGAGTTCGTACAATGTTGAGTCCACAGCTTGTCCTGATAAAAAACATTCGTCCCCGGAGTACATAAGTTCGCCGTTGGTCGATCACCGTTACCGAGGCCACCCAAAAGCTGAACTTCAATAGAAACCGGAAAATCTTGCTCTTTCCCCATCGAATCTCCTCGCTGACCGTGAATCATTACGCCACTATTCCGAGTCGCCCATCCCGGACCATCCGATAATTGATTCCCTAAAAACCGATATTCCATCCGAAACTTATAATGCGAATACGGCAATTTATAAAACAGATGCCCAAACTTGCCCGCAAACTTTCCGTCTTCGTAGCCTTCATAGCCAACCTGAATCACCCCATCTTTAACCCGGAACGTATCCGCATAATTCACTCCGTAGTCATAGCCTTTCACTTTTGCTGTCCAGCCATTCAAGGTCTTCCCATCAAATATGGTTTCCCATTCCCCTTGATCTAAAAAATGCGATTCCAATGCTGGCAATAATGCACCCCCAAAAATCGCAAGAGCTGGCATCAACATTCCGCTAAACTTCATAACTGCATTCTACGTGATTAAGCCAAAAAATCAGAGAGATTCTCGCGAATAATTGCCATTCACTTGTCTCAATATTCCCAAAGGATTAGAATTCTGCAATTCCGCCGGTAACCAAGAATCATCTAAGTTTTGGTACGAAACTGGCCGGCAAAAACGGAAAATCGCCGCCGTTCCTACGCTTGTAAACCGAGAATCCGTCGATGCTGGGTATGGGCCACCATGTTGCATACTCGGGCAAACTTCAACTCCTGTCGGAAAACCATTAACCAATACTCGCCCTGAGTTCTTTGCAAGAGTTCGAACCAGTGAACGCGCATCTTCGTCGTCATTTGAAGAATGAATCGTTGTCGTCAATTGACCATCTAAGCTCACCGCAACTTCCTGCATTTCCATGAAATCTGCGCAATGAACAATCAAAGCCGAAGGGCCAAAAATCTCTTCATGCAATGGTCTGTCCACAACAAATTGCCGCGCCGTTGTTGAAAAAACTATTCCCGGAACATGAGTTCCCGATGCTTTTCCTTCTCCAATAACTCTCACCAGACCGCCATCACGCCTAAGTTGAGATGATTCCACAAAACTTTTTCGAATACCTGGCGTCAGCATGGGGCCACTCGATACTTCCGCAATCAATTCCACAACTCTAGCCGTAAATTCTTCTAAGTCGGCTCCATCAATTGCCACTACTAATCCCGGATTCGTACAAAACTGACCACATCCCATGGTCAAAGAACCAACAAATTGCTCCGCTAAAACTTTTGCGTCAGCAAGTCCACTGGGCAAAATGAAAACTGGGTTGATACTTCCCATCTCCGCAAAAACCGGAATCGGGCGCTCTCGTTTCGCGGCTAAATCATAAAGCGCTCTTCCGGCGCGCAGTGAACCAGTAAAACCAACTGCTTCAACCAAATGGTGGTTGACCAAATGGGCTCCGGTTTCTGCAAAACCATGGACTAAGTTAAAGACACCTTTTGGCATCCTTGTTTTTTCGGTTGCCTCATTGATCGCTCGTGCTACCAATTCCGAAGTCCCCGGATGAGCCGGATGACCTTTAACAATCACTGTGTTCCCCGCCGCCAGTGCCGATGCCGTATCACCGCCCGCCACACTAAAGGCCAGCGGAAAATTGCTCGCCCCAAAAACCGCTACCGGACCAAGTGCAATGAGCATTCTCCTCAAGTCAGGCTTAGGAACCGGTGTTCGTTCTGGCAATGCCCTATCAATCCGGGCATCAACCCAAGATCCTTCGGCAACTAAATCGGCAAACATTCTCAGTTGGGCACAAGTTCGACCCCGTTCGCCCAATAGGCGCGCTTCTGGCAGTCCCGTCTCGGCCATAGCCCGTTCGATAAGCTCTTGTCCAAGAGCTTCTATCTCATCCGCGATAGTTCGCAAAAAGTTGGCTCTTTCCTTTCCACTTTTTGATGAATATTCCTGAAAAGCCTGTGCTGCAAATTCAACAGATTGGTTAACTTCATCTTTTGTCGCTACAAAGAAATCTTCTCCAAATTCCTGTTCTGTTCTTGGGTCAATTGACTTGAACGTTTCCGAACCAGAAGCCATCTTTTCTCCTGCAATCCACTGATATCCACTTAACACATTCATACTTTAAACCTATCGATACTCAAAGCATTGATCGGAACACTTGGCTTTTTACCAAGGACAATCTCACTTACAAGGCGGCCCGTAACTGGCCCTAAACTCATCCCCATCATGGCATGCCCAGTTGCTAGTGTCAAATTGTCCCAGCTACTCGCCCGACCAATGACTGGCAGTCCGTCTGGAGTGCATGGCCTCAATCCCGACCATTCATCAACAACTTTTCGAAAATGTTCGGGGCGAAATTGAGGCAAAAATCGGGCAACACTTGTTTTCATTCCCGCCATACGGCTCTGAGAAACGCCAGAACTCCAATCACCTAAAGCCATCGTCCCGCCAAACCTAATTCCGTTATCCAATGGCGTCGCCGCCACCCGCGCTTCTACCATCAGCATGGGCAATGTTAAGGATGCCGGAGGATCATCAAGTCGAAAACTAATCCCTTTTCCCGGCACAAGTGGCAATGCTAACCGAAGTTGTCGAGCAACTTTTTCCGACCAACTTCCTGCCGCAAGCACATACTCATGAGACTCAATAACTTCGTCTCCAACAAGCACTCCCAAAATCTTGTGTCCGCTTCTCACCCATCCGCTCACGCGGCTCCCATAGCGAATCTCTCCCCCGAGTTCACGAATTCTCTCTCGCAAAACTTCCAAAAATCGACCCGGGAAAATCATGCCGTCACATGAATAATGGATTCCCCCCATGGCCTTGATTTCGACCCCTGGCTGCAAATTTCGAATTCCGTCCAAATCTAATACTTGAGAATCTAATCCCAATTCCAACGCAACTTCGGCTCCTGCAATTTCATGAGCTAAAGTCGATTCTTTTTGGCAAACCATCAGCAATCCCGATTGCCGAAAACCAAAGCTGCCATGCCAGTCTTGGTCCCATTGGCGATACAATTCTCGGCTCGCAATATTGAGATCTCTAATCAATGGCGAAACGCGATTGGAATGTTCTTGAGTGCAATTTTTCGCAAACTGAAGCAGCCATCCCGGCTGGAAGAGCATTTTCGTAATCGAAAAAGCCCCGCCTGGCTTCAACATCAATTTCATGCCAAGTTCTATCATTCCTGGTGCCGATAGAGGCGCAACATGACTGGGAACAAGATAACCAGCATTCCCCCAGCTACATCCACGGAATCCTTCATTTTCGGCTTCTAAGACAACAACAGATTTCCCCGCCAAAAGCAATTCATATGCCGAACAAAGTCCAACAACTCCTCCCCCAACGATAACCACATCAATCATGCCTTTATCCCATGTCGTAACGGATCATCTGGCTCTAACCATAAGGTGGATTCTGCTGTAACCCATGCTTGCCCCGCAATCACAGGAAGAACAGTATCTCCTTCACCAATTTTATAACTTCCTTCAAAAACACTTCCGGTAATGCTTTCTTGTCGCCAAATTTCCCCCGGCTCCAACTTTCCTCTTGCTGCCAAGCAAGCCAGTTTTGCACTTGTTCCCGTCCCGCAAGGAGAGCGATCATAAGCTTTCCCAGGACAAAGGACAAAGTTCTTTGCATTTGCCCCCGAATCTGTTGGTGAGACAAGTTCTATATGATCAACTTTTTGGCAATGATCAGTCGAACGCTCGTTAACGATTTTCCGAATTTCCCAGCTCAGTTGTGTCAAGGCTTCAACATTTTCAAGATGCAGATTTTGCCCATGATCCTCGCAAATGAAAAACCAGTTTCCGCCCCATGCAACATCTCCCGAAACGACTTGGCCGTTGTTCAAAACAATCTCAACATTCTGCTCCGCAACATAAGCCGGTACATTCTCAATTTCGACCCACCCATCACCCCTAAACCTAGCCCTCACCACCCCCGCAACCGTCTCAAAACACACCAAATCCCCCCGGAACCACCCCATTTTCCTTAAAGTTTCTGCTAAACCAATCGCGCCATGCCCACACATCCCCAACATCCCAACATTGTTGAAAAAGATAACTCCATAGTCACATTCAGGTTCAAAAGACTCCAAAAGCCATGCTCCAACCAGCACGTCAGATCCCCTTGGCTCATTCACTACCGCCGACCTAAACCAATCAAACCGTTGAGCAAACTCTTTCAGCCTATTTGCGATATTTCCCGAACCTAAATCCGGCCCTCCTGAGTAGACAACTCGAGTCGGCTCACCACCAGTATGAGAGTCAATTACTTGAATTCGCATTGAATTTGAACTTAAAATACGGGTCTACGAGCAATTCCATCTCGTATGATTCGCAAAACATCTTCTCGCTCTTCACCAACTAAAGGCAGCCGAGGAGCTCTAACCCACTCTGTTCCTTCGCCTGTTTCTTGCATCGCTAACTTGATTTTATGAACAAATTTATTTCCAACGTCCAAGTGAGCCAGAGGCAAGAACCAACGATAAAGAGCCCGCGCCGCCATCCAGTCTCCCGCCATCATTAAATCCCATAGTTTTTGGTTCTCTTCCGGAAATGCAAGTCCAATTCCCGCGATCCAACCAGTCGCTCCCATCAAAACGCACTCTAAAACCAATGGATCAACTCCTGCAAAAATTGTATATCGAGAACCAACTTCATTGATCACGTCAGTCACCCGTCGAGTATCTCCGCTAGACTCTTTTATAGCCACAAATTCTTCTACATCAGCCATCTCAGCAAGCATTTTTGGTGTGATATCGACCTTGTAAGCAATCGGATTATTGTAAATAATAATTGGCGAATTTGCCGCCATTGCAACCGCCTTATAATGAGCAATTGTCTCTCTATCATCGCTGTGGTAAGCCATGCATGGCAAAACCATAAATCCATCTGCTCCTGCCAGTTTCGCTTCCCTGACAAATTCACAAGCAGCTGATGTATTCAGTTCACTTACACCACTGACAACCGGAATGTCGTTGCCTGCAACTTCTCTTGCACAACGAATGACGTCGAGTTTTTCTTCACGGCTCAGGCTATTGTTTTCTCCCAATGACCCCAACATGACAAAGCCGTTGATGCCTGAATCTTTAACCCGACTCAACTGTCTAGCTGTTCCCTCTAGATCAAGTCTTTGATCAGATTGAAATTGCGTCGTTGCCGCAGGAAATACTCCTTTCCAATTCTTGCCAGATTCCATTGATCAAAGTTACCAGGCTAAGTCATCTTCGTATATCGATTCCGACTTTTGACTTTAAAAGCTATCAAACAAAATTCTTATTTAGCTTCAACGTAGTGAACAAAATCGCATCCTCGCAAAGCTCGCTCCGCTATTTTTTCAGCATCTTCCTGGTTCACTTCAACTCCCATCATTACGTTTAAGAAGATGGGGCCAAATGTCATTTCAAATAGGGATTGGCTTTCTGCGCCATCTGGCAATTGTCCTCGTTGTACTGCACGTTGAATAAGGACATCGAAACCCGATTTTCTAAATGGAAGCCATGACGACTCAAACTCTTTTCTCAAATCTGAGCTTTCTTGGATTGCCATAAAGACAGCTCGCAATACTTTTGCCCGCTCCGGGGTCAAAACTAAAAGGACAATCTGTATTTGATGCACAAGATCCGATAACAAACACCCGGTGTCAGGCAAACATTGTTCCTGGCAGTTCATTGCCAAAAAGCTATCTAATGCCAATTCTCCTCGCTCGGGCCACCAACGATAAACGGTGGCTTTTCCGACACCTGCGCGAGCTGCTACCCCTTCAATAGTAAAACCTTCCCAGCCTCGTTCAGACAATAAATCAAATGATGCCTGTAGAATTTTTCGATGTGCCTCCGGACAGCGCTTTCGCCCGGGCCCACAACTTTCAACTACGTTTGACAATTCGACTTCACTCATGAATTAGATGTTTCCAATCCTTTCTACGACAAGATTCCTGAAAACATTAAGAGTTACAAACTTTGCCTTGTTTTTCAGATCTATTTATCGTTCTGATCTAAATTCGGTCCAAACAATTCTTATACTGCGACCCTCATCATTTGGTCATTTCAACAGAGTGCACTTACCCAATTTTAATGTCTAGGAAAGCAAAGTCAATATCAGACTGTGGTGTAGCTTGAATCAATTTTGTCAATTAGACTCAATGTTATACTCACCCCATATGGAATTTGAGACGAAAACCCTTTCCCAAAAAGAACCCAATCAGTTTCGTTTCACGCGCCAAGCCATCATAATTTAGAAATGAGAACTGCAAAAAATTGGCTCATTACTGGATGTTCTTCCGGATTTGGATTTCATCTAGCTCAACTCCTTCTCGATCAAAACCAGAATGTCATTGCTACGGCAAGAAGACTAGAGCCTCTGGATGAACTAAAGCCGTCTGGAACTTCGCAATTGCTTAAACTCCAACTTGATGTTACGGATTCAGATTCAATTGCTAAGGCGACCCAAAACGCAGTTTCTCATTTCAATACAATCGATGTTCTGATCAACAATGCGGGTTACGGACAAATGGGTGTTTTGGAAGAAGTTTCGGAAGCTGACATTCGATCACAATTTGAAACAAATGTCTTTGGGCTAATCCAAGTCACGAAGGCAGTTCTCCCGCACATGCGAGCCAAAAAAAGCGGAACAATTCTTAATCTCTCAAGTATTGCTGGACTTGCATCATTTGGCGGAGTCGGAATTTATTGCGCCAGTAAACATGCGGTTGAAGCTATTTCTGAGGCTCTAGAACAGGAAGTCAAACCTTTCGGAATCAAAGTTCATCTTATCGAACCAGGAGCATTTCGGACTCGATTTCACAATACCAAAAGTGTTCAGATACCTAAAAACACTATTTCCGACTATGCCAGCGATAGCGAAGGTTTAGTGCAACGTATGGCGGACTTTGATGGGCAACAAGATGGAGACCCGGTAAAAGCTGCCCAAGCTATGATCGATATCGTTGACAGCCCCGATGCGCCATTTCGACTTTTGCTAGGTTCTGACGCTTATGAAAGAGCCATGAAAAAAATTCAAAATTTGAGTCAGGAATTCGAACGAAATGCTGAACTTTCTCAGTCAATGTCAGTTAACAGCTAAAGTCCTGTGCTCTTTTTCAGTTAATGACTGTGAATTGGCACGAGTTGTGCAAGAGAGGAAAGTACTAAACGCTTGAAGGTTTTCTGCATGAAACCAAACGAGCAATAAGCTAGCCAGAAGAGCGACGCAAGTTTTCCTCTCCTAATAATGGCTCGGTGGAACTCCCGCCGGGCCAATTTTTTTGGCAAACAGTCCTATGCCTTCAAAAACAACAACTTCAAACCGAAAATCAGTCTGGTATAGTGATCGTTCACGCTGCCGCATAGCTCAGCGGTAGAGCAGCTGACTGTTAATCAGCGGGTCGTAGGTTCGAATCCTACTGCGGCAGCCATTTTTTGAACCTAAATTCCTTAAATGCGCTCTTGAGCAAAGAGTGTTTAACGGCATATTTGACGGCAGAGAGAATTGAATGACCAGATGATGTTGTTCGATTGAAAGATATACAATCTAGTCCAGTCAGCAAAGAAACAACCCGTTTGTTTTTAGCTTTCATTTTTTTGGTGGAAGTTGTCCAATTCCTCAGAAATGGAAAAGTCATCAAGTCTCAAATGATGTCAAGAGATTTAATTGCTGATTGCTCAAAAAAACGCAAATTTTTTGTTAAAGTCATGCTTCTATGACATCATCCTCTTGAGCAGTAAAATCAGGTAGCTCAGTCATGTCATGGCCACCGATACCAAGCAAATCTCCATTCAGAGCACTAGCAGAATTGAGAATTCCTTCAATTTGCTTTTGACGTTTGTTCCAACGGGTAATTGTTGACCGCTTTTCTGAGTCCAGATCCTTCTGCATCTGAACAAACGGTTCGACAATCCCAGCAAATCTGGCCCGGAATTCAGGTCCAGTCATATAGTCATAAAGGGTCTCAGATTTTCCTTGCTTTCCTTCTGCAACTCGACGTGCGGTTGAAACCTGCTCCATCTGTTGACGAAGGGCGCAAGCAAGAGCGGATGCAAAGTTTGGCCTACATACCCAAACGCCATCAAGTAGATCAAAGCTTGTGATCCCGCTCGGTGTTGTGTCACTAACAATAATCACAATCTCGGCTTTGCAGCCCATGGCGTCATGCTTAGCTTTTGCCAACCAGTCGTTGTTCCATTTTGTGGTGCGCTTGATTTCCCACATTATTGTCCCCACCATTGCACCTTGCCCAACATAAACTCTATGAATTAAGTCGCCGCCTCGCGATTAAAGTGATCTATCATCTTGGAGACGAGGTGATGGAAGTGTATGAGGTCAAAGATTGATGTCAACTGATCTACCAAAAGAAAGTTTGATCGAAAGACTTTTGCAAAAAGCAGAACAGCGCGCCAATGCGGTTCGGCAGAGACCGAACTCAAGTTCTAGTTTTGACTCCAGGCCTATCTCGGAGTTTGACGAATCGCTTTATCGACTTGGGCAGCAGTGGCGAACGCACCCCGATCGTCCAACACCATCGCAAGAATCACTTGACTATTGGAGCAATCTGATTGGTGAATGGGTGAAAGATCCAACGATGCCGCTCCTTATTCGAAAGGGAGGAAATCTCGGAATTCAGTTTGCTCATGAAACTAATCGGATTTACACACAAGCCGACAACTCTCCTGCTCAGTGGTCGTTTTGCGGAGCGTTTCATGGTCATCGACCGACTTTAGACGACATCAGGGCGCAATTTTCACAAGGCGAGCTTCCTACATCTCAGGTTCGAAAAGCGGTCATCCGCAAAATGATAGAATCTGGCCAGGCCCTTCCACTTGGCGGCATGCTGAATCAATGCGTTTACGGAGATACAAATCGATTCCACGACGGCACCGCCAATAAGCTTTGTCATATCGTTGCCATCGGCCTCAACACGCGTACCGAAGTCGGTCGAATTGAGGTTACAACCCTCCAACGACATATGCGGCAATTTCTGGATCCCAAAAACATGTTCGTGATCCCGAAGGCTTACTCTGGACTCGGCGAGTGCCCCGCGTTTTTAGAAGGGTTTTTAAACGGTGAGTCATGACATTTGTTATCGCCGACACATTCACCGATGCTCTGAAAAGGCTAACCAACTTGGCCAGGACAATTTGTCCAATTGACGAATACCTTGAACGACCGCCTTTCTTTTTTTCCGGAGCCGACCGAAAATCCAAACTTGCCCCGATCGACTCAAACCTAGTCGGCGTGCACGAGCAAGAACACGAAATTTTTCGCGTATTTTTATATTCGCTGCACAAGCTCTCTCTCGATGGTGAATAGCTTATTGGGCTTGACCCAAATTCGCCTTTCTTTATCCCGTACTATGCCGAATTTGACAGGTCGATGAATCGAATCATTAGACACGTGAGAGGACACCTGAATTAGCAAATTCATTTGGGACTCTTTTTGGAACGGAAACGATTCGAATTGATCGCCTCTCGACAACTCTTTCGGCAGTACAACTGGTCTCTTCTTTTTGGAGCAAAAAAAACACCACAATGAGGACATAATCTTACAAATTGTGTGGGGCCAGCAATCGTCGCGGCTGCGGAGAGTACGGCATTGGCAACAGCGCCAAAACCAATAATCCGGAATCCGTTGCCCGTCGATAGTTGACGATCATTGTTCTCGACTCCAGGTCGTGCTCCGGCTTTATCTCAATGATCATTGTTCATTTCGGCTGAAATCTGAGTGGCTTTCTCAAGTATCCATGAATCTTCAAAGGCGTTTACTTTCTCGGCAATGCGTTCGAATAATAAACTGTGAGAATCACGTGACGCACCTCCGCGATTATTAGATCCAGCGTTCCATCTGCCGCCGAATCCGGGGTCGACATCTTTAATTCCGATCTTAAAAAGTGTCAGACCTGCAGGTGCTTCGGTGGTCAGACGAACTTTGAGCTCCGTAAGCTCTGGATGTGAGGACTTTTTGAAAGCAATTGCTATGACCCACGCACCCTTCACAAATGGCGCAACGAGTTCACTTTCGATTTTCTCGCTGGTAAAAAGGCAGGCTAATCTTCGGTTGATGACGGCATTAAATTTGACTAGGTCATGAGCAATAGATCTACTTTTCAGCCTTTTATCAAGAAGATTCTGTGCCCTTTCAGGCAGTGATTTTCCAGATTCTAAGAGTTGAAGGCATTGTAATGAAAACGCAATGTCTCGCTCGTCTTGAATCGCCTGTAAAAGGTCGGCAATGTCGTTTGCCGCACCGCTGTGATCTGCGGCGATTACGGCTTCTTCGTAATCAGGTTTTGGCTCAAGCAAACCAGACACGATTCCCGCCGAGATGATGCTGTCGCAATCGGTATGGTTGATAACCACTTGCGCAATTGTTCCGAATTCTTGGACAAATTGGATGGCTAAATTACCACTACTCACTGGCCGCTCGAAGCGTGGATCATCGGCATGATGGTCGACATTAAACAATCGCTCTTCTCTGTAACCCCAAGAGCACTTTTCTTTGCGTTCAATGTCTTTTATCGAAAAATCGCAGACCGCGAATTCTCCGTCAGGGATGAGTTTAAGAAGTTCTTCTGCGCATGGACGGGAGGTTTCATTGATGAGGGCAATCGGGCCAAATCGGCACACAATTTCCAGTGGTAATTGATTTTTCACACCTTCGCAAAGTCTTAGGGAACCCTCGCATGGGGCTCGACCTCGTAATTAGACTTTGCTGAAAATATTGTACAACATAGCCTCCAAAAAATCAAGGGCTTTGCTCACTATCTTCTTGTCCAATCCACAAACATCTCAATGCACATTCATCCCACTGCCCCACATTAAATTTAATATATGATGAAGTTTTCTCGCTCGTTTCGTTGCACGATTTAGTCATCCGCTATCGACTTGCTATTACCAACAGTGAAGTCCCTTGGGATGTAATCTCATGATATGAAAGCGAGTTTAAGAAATTACATGCCGTTACGACGAATACGTGGTTGCATAACTTGGTGATTACGTACCAATTTCGGATGGTTTCACCCCCTCTTCTCGAAACTGTTGCAACTGTTTTCCTTTGACAATCACATAGCGGAATAACCGTTGCTGCGCCAGTAGCCCGTTGGATATCAGTTGTCCGTCCCGCACAATCGTAACTAAAGGTTCGCGGGGCATTG
>CAWDCK010000005.1:0-342345 GCA_963800805.1 uncultured Armatimonadota bacterium
GTTCGGGAACAAGCAACGGAGTCCCTACGCTTGGCATCAAATACCCTCCTGAATTCTTGGCCGAACCAAAAAATCATCGAACTCGAGCTTCGATTGTTCTGCACCGGGCAGGAGCTGGAAACTTCTTGATTGATTGCACCCCAGAACTCCGATTGCAACTAACTAGAGAAAATATTCTCGATACTGAGTCCGTTCTCATTACTCACACTCACGCCGACCACATTATGGGATTAGACGATATTCGATCGTTTTGTCTCAAATATCAAAGGCCAATGACAATCTACGCTTGGCCACAATATCAGGAAGACATCAAAAGAATTTTCCCTTATGCCTTTGCCGAATTTCCACCCGGGATTTTTGTTCCTCGATTCAATCTCTTAGATGTTCCCGATGTCATTGATGCTGCCGGATTGCATATTCAAACTTTAAGGGTTAATCATGGAAAAATCCCATGTGTGGCGGTGAGAGTAAATGACTTCGCCTACGTCACCGACGTCAGCGAAATCCCGCCTGATGCGTGGGACAAACTCCAAAATCTCGATACCCTAGTGTTAGATGCGGTGCGGATAAAACCCCATCCCAATCACTTCCACTTTGATAAAGCAATTGAGATCGCCCTCGCATTAGGAGCAAAAAAAACTTACTTCACCCATTTATGTGATGAATTTGATCACTTCAAAACCGAATCATCGCTCCCACCCCAAATCCGACTTGCTTACGACGGACTTAAAATTTTACTTTAAGGTTTCTAACTCAAAACTTTGTAAATTATCTTAAGATTGCCCTTAAGATCAATGAAAAACCTGCCTATCATAAATACTGTGGCAGAGAAAAGAAAGGCAGCCAAACCTATTTGGCCCACTTTGGTGGGTTCAATGACGGCTTTTGCCACCCTTGCTTCTGCCGTACTGATAAAACTCGACACCTTCGAGACGATCTTCAGGACGGTCGTCGCGTTTTTGGCGGGACACTTTGCGGGAGCCGTGTGGGATGCGCTTTTTGGAACGAGATCGGAAGAACCTGTTGTTTCCATAACTTACGAGGTGCAACCATCTGATCTAAAACGTCCTGATAGTGAATCGACAGATGCTGTCGAAAATGCTGCGTAGAATTTGGAGTTATTGATGTCGTTGAGCCCGGAACAGTTACAAAGAGTTTGGATTGAATACAAGGTTTATAAAAGCCCTGAAAGCAGAATGGAACTCATAAACCATTACTCTTATTTAGTCAAAATCACCGCAGGCCGACTCGTGACAAGTGTTCCACACGGAATGGATAGAGATGACCTGGTCAGCAATGGAGTTATTGGGTTGATCAAAGCAGTTGATCAATATGACCCAACTCGCGATGTCAAGTTTGAAACTTACGCTATTGCCCTTATCCGAGGTGCAATATTAGAAATGCTGCGGGATGAAGATTGGGTTCCTAGATCGATCCGAGAGAAGCTAAAAGCCATGGATCGAGCAATTAAAGCGCTTGAACCAGAACTGAATCGACCGCCAAGCCACCGCGAACTTGCCGACTACATGAGCATTAGCGAACAAGAAGTTTCTGAGTTAAAAGTTCGTGCCGGCCGCACAAGCGTCTACTCGCTAGATGATATTGTCGGAGGAGGATCGGGCGAAGGAGACGATCACGTTCACTTTATTGAAATGATTGTCGATGAAGACGCTGATGCCGATAGCGAAATTGAAGGAAAAGAACTTCGACGAATCCTAGCATCCGGAGTCGATCGACTTCCAGAAAGAGAAAGACTCGTTGTTGCCTTGTACTACTTTGAAGGGCTAACGTTTAAAGAAATTGGGAAAGTTCTAGGCGTCAGCGAAAGCCGAGTCTATCAACTGCATACACAAGCTATGGGAAGATTGCGAACATTCATGCGGGAAGAAGGAGTGCCACACGTGGCATAAAAAATGGGCGACCTTGATCGCATTCGTCCTATTTCAAAGTCATTTCTTTCAAGAAACGATCATAGGAACTTGCGTGTCGCTCAAAATCACAATCCTAACTCAAAACATTCCCATAAAGATGAGCCCAACGAACACCCAGATGTCGTGGAACTTCATCAAGAAGAATTAGTTTCTGAAACTGAACAAAAGGAAACTGACCAAATATCCCCAAAAGCATCCCAGCAAAAACACCTGGATATAGAGGCATAATATAATCTCTGGCACAAAAAGTGCTTGGTTATTGTTATCTAACACATGCTTCGCGCAAGAGTAATTCTGCGCCGTTGGATTGATCAGGGAAACACCACTTATGAATTTGAAAACTGGACTGACATTAGCTACAGCACTAACCACCATGGTTCTCCTTTCAGGATGTAACAAAGGTGGCGGAGATGTCGCTGTCGTCAATAACGAACCAATCACACAACAAGAATTTTATGACTATCTAGAAACCAAAAGCTCTATGGTTGTTGATCCAAAGCAAGTTTCACAAAATGTGTTGCAACAAGCGTTATCAACAATGGCAAACGGTGGTGAAGTCAATATGCCGCTCCCCGCTGGTCAAACTCCAGGCTTACAAGCATTAAGAGATCTCATCACCAGAAAAATCACCATTCAAATGGCAAAAGGCGAAGGTTTTGAAATCGACAACAAGAAAATTGATGCCGAAATTAACTTCCAAAAAGAATTAAACGAGACATTTGTAAAACTACTTCAATCCAATAAAGGATTGTCGATGGATCAAATTCGTAAGCAAATCGGATTTGAACTTGCTCAACAATATCTCATCACAAAAGGAATCACCGTTTCCGACAAAGACGTCACAGATTTTATTGATGCCAACAAGCAACAGTTTGTCGAACCTGCTGAAGCCAGCATGCTCTGGATTGTTGTCAGCTCAGAAGCTAAGAAGAAAGAAGCCGATGCCGAACTCGCAAAAGGAACTCGATTCCGCGAAGCCGCATTAAAAGTCAGTGAAGACCCAGATCGCGATACAAGACAGGCTGCTTTCCCAATCTCCAGAGTCTCTGCACTTCCGGCAAATCTTCAAGCAGTTGTAGAAAAAACTGAAGTCAACGGCACAACGGATTGGATCAAAGACGGAACAAATCAGTACAAATTGCACATGGTTTCTAAAAAGAAAGAAAAAGCAATTGAAATCACTGATGCCCGAAAAGAACAAGTCAGACGATCATTAGCACTGCAACGAGGAAACGAAGGTAAAGACATGAACAAAAAACTCATGGAAAAACTCCTTGAATCCAAAATTGAAGTGAAAAAGTCTGGTCTCGATGGCATGTGGAAGACCTACTTCGAATCTGTTGAAAAGCAAGCTAAGCAACTAGAAGCTGGAACGAACTGATCAACACAAAAAACCCCGTAGTGCAAAAGAGCACTGCGGGGTTTTTTTTGCACTTTAAATTTAAACTGAAACGCCAGCCACAAATTGATTCAATTCTTGAACCAAAGCATCAACCGCTGGGCCATCAAATTCTCCTGTGGCCACATAAGGCTGAAGCTCTTCACCCATTTGGGTGAAATCATTTCCACTCCAAGTGCCTAATGGTTTTGAATTTGCATCCAGCTTAACAAGACTTATTCTAAAATTTGTATTGCCAGAAACTTCCGGATCCCATCTTAATCCTTTGTTAGTCAAATCAAAAATTGAGGTGTAAACACCTGCAACAGAAGATCGTCCCTGCTCGTCAATTTGCTCGGTTACCCAGTATAGCTTTCGAAACTTCATTGTTCCATGTTTCCTATGGAGAGTAACATTCTACCGCCACTCTTCTCTATACATAGGATGATTGAACCCACTTCTCTAGTTCCCAAAAAATATTTTTTTAGGCATCCCAGATAAATGGCTCTGCATCCGTCAATATTCGACCGTGCTGATCTATCGCTCGATGCATGTATTCCGGCAAGGTAAACATGGAAGCGTGGAAGCGTGGAGTGTAGTATCGATTCGTGACGCCACGAGCTTCTAATCGCTTGGCTACTTCTTCAACCGTTAAATCAATCGGATCATGAGATTTTGAAGCAAGAATAAAGCCCCAAGGCATTTGGAAAGTTGTCACCAAACCGTAATAGCCTCGCACAACCGGAAACTCTTCCTTGAGCGACTCAAGTGTTTTATGAACACAAGCGAAGCAATAGGGATAAGTCTCATTACACGCGCCACTTTGTAAAACAAAGACCCCATCATCGCTCAGTGCTTCCGCCACATGACGAAAATATTCTTGCGTGTACAAATACAATGCCGGACCGCCTTCAATTGGCCCAGGGAGATCGCTCAAAATAACGTCGTAATTTGCTCCCTTGTGGTCTTCAACCCATTTCCGGGCATCTTTATGGACTAACGTTGTACGCGGATCTTCAAACGCACCCTCGTGCCATTCCGGCATGTGAACCTTAACCATATCTATCAGTTCTTCGTCCAAATCCACCATATGGGCTTCTTTAACTGTGTTGTGGGAAAGCGCATGCTTTAAAGTCGAACCTTCGCCACCACCACAAACCAAAACCTTTTGAGGGTTTGGATGTAAGGTCATCGCCGGTTGAACCATGCTTTCGTGATAAACATACTCATCAAGCAAACTGCTCTGAATTTTATAGTCCAAAAAGAGTGTCTTGCCAAAAGTTGGCATATCTACAATCTGGTACTGCTGATACTGAGTTTTTCCTTCAACTAAAAACTTATCAACAGAAAAAAACCAAGTAACGGCGTCAGTATGAGTTTCGGCAATGAACATGCCGGTGCTTTGAGAAAACAAATTGGGAGACATAACTACTTTAAGGATACTAAAAACGGAATTACCACCAAAAACAAGGCAGCAGAATTGAAATGATCTGGATGAACCATGTCATCCAGATCTAAGCGGTGATTATCGGCCTTCGACTTCGGATTGCATTCCGCGCCGAACAACCAAGAACTTCATTCGACCGGCCTTAAATCGATCTCGCAACACTTCTATCGCTCGATCAATATAAATCGTACCGCCACAATAAAATAAATCAACTGCGGCATACCGATGTTCGGGCCACGTGTGAATCGTAAAATGACTTTCTTGAATAATGACCGCACCCGAAACTCCATAAGGCTGAAACTCATGAAAGTCTTGAGTGACAATTGTGCATTGTGCAGCTTCTGCCGAAGCCACCATCGCATCACCAACAGTCTTTTCTTGTTCTAGCAAACTGCCATCACAATCAAAAAATTCAATCAGAATATGTGATCCTAAAGAAGGTTCTTCGCCCTTTAATCGAGGCAATCCTTCCGGATCTTCGCCAATCCATTTTTCAAATTTATGAGCATCCTCAGAATGAATAAGTTGCCAACCAGCATCATTATCAATTTCTGGAGGGGCAATAACCGAAGATTCTAAAACCGGAGTCCGAAACAGTTTTCGAAAAAAGTTAACGGGGCCCATGCGAGCGGGCGAAAGCGCGTTTACAAGTTTATTTACAGTTGCCAATCGTAATAGATCCTATACTAATCCTTGCCTAGGACACGACATTCCTAAGCTCTAAAGAGCGAACGACAAAGCCGAAGTCCTCACAGACCGTTCGTGAAATCCGACCGATTCATACATCGCCGTACGTGAACGCACCTATGCATGAGCCGGTTTCCTCATCGAATAACGAGAAACAGACTTCGACTTTTGGCGCCAGCTCCCGGATCGTCCGATCGCTGTCGCGCAGGAGTTGATTCTACACCTATACTTTTCCACCGTCAAGTAGTCCTATAGTATTAGATCCCAATTCCAGTCTATTTGACGGCAATTTTTGGGCCAAAGTTTTGCCAATAAGGACTAACTCCAAATAATACTGCTCAAGAAAATATGAAAAAACTAAATTTCAAACAACTAAACCATCGTTGATCTGAATCACTCGATCGGCTTTTTCAAGCATCGAAGGATCATGTGTGACTACCACTAAGGCCCCATCACCACGATTTTCTTCCAGCAATTCCATCACCGCGATCCCCGTGCGATGATCTAAAGCTGCCGTAGGTTCATCCGCAAAAATAACTTTCGGCCGCCCCAGCAATGCCCGTGCTACGCAAACCCTTTGTCGTTGACCACCACTCATTTCATGCGGAAGGCGATAAGCTTGATCGGCAATTCCTAACTTTTCAAGGAGCGAAAAGGCTTCTTCAACTCGATCCTCATCTGGATAAGCGAGTAGTACGTTTTCCAAAGAATTCAAATAGCCAAGCAAAAACGGATGTTGGAAAACAAAACCAAAATCTTTCAGCCTAATCTTTGCCCTCATTCCATCCGCCATTGATTTCAAATCTTGAGACTGATAAATAACGCTTCCGCTCGACGGCATTTTTAATCCGCTCATCAAATACAGTAATGACGATTTCCCCGACCCACTCGGCCCTAATATCCCTAGAAACTCTTTCTGATCGACTTGCAAATTAATATCACGACAGGCGAAAACATTTTTTCCGTGATCATCGTAAACAAGGGAAGTCTCTCGAAGTTCAATCATACTAACCTCCGCTCAACAACACCAACCGGATCAAATTTTTTGAACCTTAGCCAAACCGTCAAAATTGCAACAACAAATATCGCGATCGGAATCGGAATGGTGTATCCATAAGCCGCCATATCTAAAGTGTCTAAGGCAAAAGCTCTCGGCTCCATCAAAATCTGCTTAACCAAATTGAGCAGCCCAAATGCAACAAGCAACCCAAGAGTCCATCCGCTCACAACAAAAAACACAGTTTCCAAAACAACTCGTTTCAGCAGGCTCATCCGCGTATAACCCAAAGCTTGCAACAATCCAAACTCTTGTACCCTTTGCCCAAGGTGTATGTTCATCAGCATTCCCATCATCAAAGTAATCACAACCACGAGTGTTCCAATAATCACATTCAATATTTGATACAAAATCGAAAACATGGAGTCCGCTTGCTCCTCAAGTTGCTGAAACGTAAAAACCTGGGCTCGCTCGCCTTTAAATCGTTCAATCAACCACGAATCAAAGTCAGGCTGAGATAAACGATCTTTTGCAAAGATCAAGAGTGAATCAATGGGTGGAAAATGGTTCGCAGCATGATAATCATAGGGAAATAACGCAAGCCATTTATCTCCTTCGTAGATTCCAACGACTTTAACATCGTAAGGCGAATAGGCATCCTTAACTTCCGGCCCTAAAACGGCTGAACCAAGCTTTAATCCCAAGTTTCTCGCCAACGGCGCACTGACAACAATTTCAGGTTTACCAGGCTCCGGAAGCCTTCCGTTAAGCTTTCCTACATTTTGTCGCTCCAAGTAGAACTTCATATCATCCGGAGTAAGTGCCAAGGCAATAAATGGCCAATTCCCAACGATTGATTTAACTTCAAAGTAAGTCCCTCGCACCGACATCACTCGTTCTAATTCAACTGGTGATTCTGATTCGATCGTTGTCTTCAGTACTGCTGTTAGATCCGCTTCTCCCCGAGGAGTCACCCCGGCATACTCGTGAGAATAAGAATAAATCGTTTTAATTGAAAGCGGAATGGAATTAATGAGTGAAACAATTCCAGAAATCAGCATGACCGCTAATAAGATAACTCCCATCAATGGGATTGTCTTGCCAGAATTGCGAATCAGATAAACCATTGGCGAAAGAGGATTCTTGGCTTTCAGTTTCCGATTCTCTTGCATTTGCTGATTCTGTTTCATTTCAAAAAACCAATCCTCAGTTCACGTTCCAATCACGACGATAACGCAAGAAAATCTCATCTTCCTTCACCTGACTTGAAATCAATTTGTAATCCTGAACCAATTCCCGCTCAAGGGCTCGCCCGCCGGCGTATGTGGGGATATCTGATCCCAGCTTGATCTTAGGCGCAACCGTAAGAAACAGCTCATCAACAAGGTTCAGCCTTAAAATCGCTGCGTTCAATTCACTTCCCCCTTCAATCAATAACCGCTTGATTCCTTTATTCAGTCTCAAAAATCTAAAAAATCTAAACCAATCAATGGAATCCTGACCGAAAACCAAACTTTGCACTCCATTCGCCGCCGATTCACTGGCAGATTCCGCCATAAGGACAAATGCCTTTTCCGGGGCATCGGTAAAAAATCTGCTCGTCGCGGGAACCCCGCCCGAACGAGTCGCAACAATTCGAACCAAATGGCTGGGATACCAAATCTTTGGTGTAGAACGTAAATTCCCCGCACCAATCAAAACCGCTTGCGCCGCATTTTCTATCTGCCGCATCGAAGCATGATCAACGCTTGAACCCAAATCTTGAACTGGCTCATTTCGGTTCCCAGTCACAATCTTGCCATCAATCGTCGAGACCATATTCATAAAAATATAGGGTCGGTCAGCTGGCGCATCACCAAAACTCAATCCCGGATAAACGCCTTCACTTTCCATTACATTTGTTCTCGAATCGCATTTGCCAAAACGACAGTTGGCTGCTCTGCATATCGTTCACCACCTATCCAGTAGGTCGGAACATTGTAAACACCTTTTGCGTAGGCTTCATCATCATAAGGAACAATGCGATCAGAAAACAATCTGTTTTCTACCGCTGCAATCAGTTCAGATGGCTTTTCAACAAACGGGGACGCCAAAGATTCAATAACTTCCAAAGAATTGATCTCCATTCCCTTTTCCCAAAGTGCACGATACATGGCTTCAACAAAACCGTTTACATCTCCCTTAGATTTAACATACTCAGTTGCCTGAAGCGCATTGTGACTTCGCATTTTTTTTGGTCTTTCAACTGTTGGCTTAACAACCCCAGAAGCCGCATAGGCCAAATCCATTCGACTCGGCGTTTTAGGGCGATTCGAAGCAACTACTGGTACTGGTGCAGAGTCTGTCCATTCCAGATTCTCCGGCATCAGTTCATAACTTAGCCATTCAAATTCAACGCCAAATTCCGTAGAGAGTTGCTTCACTTGAAAAACGGCAATCCAACACCAAGGGCAAATATAGTCGTGCGCAACCGGAATAGTCATTTTGATCTAAAAATAGTGGACATGACAATATGCCACATCCACTATTCATAAGGCGAATTCTATAGAGTTGTTACCAGACTAGGCCGCTTGATCCAATGTCGACTCATTCATATATTTGAACAGGTCAGAAACCGTTCGTCCATGATCTGGAGCTGTTGCCGATTTAATGGTGAACTTGAGGCCATTCCCGCCCGACATTCTGCCGACTAACCACTTGTCAAGCCTCGATTCAATTCGGTCAACAACTTTTTCTACAGAAGTTCCTGTACCTGGCAAAATAATGCCAAACCCACTGCTCCCGTTTCGACAAACAATATCCAATCCTCTCACACAACCCTTCAAGAATGTAGCTGTATCAATCAGAAAGTCTCTAACCGTTGCTTCGCCGTAAAAATTGCCAAGCTCTGTCAATCCGGCAATATCCACCGTAATCACGCTACAAACGCCTTCGTTGCTCACAGCGCGATGGACTTCTTCAGTCAGACGAGATCTAAAGTAACCTTCATCATAGATTCCGGTTTCATTGTCAATTACCGACTTATCATCTTGAATTCCGCAACGAAGTACGCGCTCTTTTTCTTCTTCGTCACTTAGAATTCTTCGTAATTTATTTAATGATTGCCGTAAAATGTGCGAAACATAATTGCAAGAAATATCCAATTTGGCGGCAATTTCTGTTTGATTCATTGCATCAAAGTGGAACATCACTAATACTTCTCGTTCCAAATCTCGCAACTGTTGCATTGCGGTTTCCAGCAAAACTCGATCTTCAACACTGACATGATCTGGGCTCAGCCGGGCTCCGTCTAACTTATCCAAATCAGATTCGCCATCATCATCATCGCCCGCGGTAGCATCCAAAGAAGCCACTCTCAACATGTCTCGAGTCGCTTGAACTTCCTTTACAGCAGATTCGCTCACTTCGATTTTTTCGGCAATTTCTCGGTCTGTCGGAATGCGACCCAATTCGCCATGGAGTTCATTTGTAGCGCGGTTAACTTTGTGTCGGAGCTCTTGCAACCATGCTGGCTGTCGGATCGTCTGTGATCGATCACGAAGGTAATGTTTAATCTCACCTGCAACTAAATGTGTCGCATAGGTGTTAAATCGCACTCCTGCTTCAGGATCAAATTTACTGAGCGCATTTAAGAGGCCAATATAGCCAACCTGGGTTAAATCGTCAACCGATTCAACGCCACTAAACCGCCGAGCTATCCGTTCAACCATTGTGCTGTAATGAACGATCACCATATCCTTCAAATCCGGACGGGGATTACTCAAATACTGCAGCACGAGGGCCTCAGAATCACTAATATTTTTTGCCAATGCTTCCGACATTTTCACTCCATTGATTGCCACGCTTAGACATCCTGTCTTTGCGCCTGTCAATTAGATAACTTCATGTTCTCTAATTAGCAGATTTGCTTTTTTGGCTGAACCCAGCATCCTGCTAGGTCTTGCCCGATATTCAGTTGTGTCTCTTAAATTTTCGGTATGTACGACTACAAATCTTTACTGAACACTGTTCACAAGTTTGAAGATTGGTGTCATAACACTGATGGCGATAAACCCAACGACCACCCCTAAAAAGATGATCAATAAAGGCTCAATCATAGAAGTCAAACCTTTAACTGTTGCCTCAACTTCACTATCATAAAAATCGCCAACTTTAACCAACATTTCAGAAAGGCGACCCGCCTCTTCTCCAACGTCGATCATATGGGTAACCATTGTTGGAAACAGGCCCGATTGAGCCAAAGGCACACTTAGCTTGTTTCCTTCTCGGATACTAAGCCGCGTTTGATCCACGGCATTTGTTAAAACTTGATTCCCCAGCGTCTCCCCAACTATCTCAAGGCTCCTCATCATCGGAACACCAGAATTAAGTAGCGTTCCTAAAGTCCGACAAAAACGAGCAACCGACATTTTCAATCCAAGTTCTCCAACAACCGGAAACTTCAGTTTCAAAAAGTCAAGTTGATATTTACCCTTCGGGGTCTTCGCATAGCTCTTGACAGCAAAAATAATTCCTACAAACGCAATTATTATCATCCACCAAGATTTCTGCATGAAATCTCCAATCGCAAACAGCGCCGCTGTGACTGCAGGCAATTCCACATCCATCCCCTCAAAAATCTCTTTAAACTTTGGAAGAACAAAACTAAACAAGACAAACAGCATGATTTGGGAAAAACAGATGACCAAAACTGGATACATCATCGCACTTTTGATCTTGCCTTTAACTTCCGCTTCGTATTCTAAGAAGCCCGAAAGGCGATCCAAAATAATGTCCAAAATCCCGCCAATCTCGGCAGCACGAATCATATTCACATACAATTTGCTAAATACACCAGGATGCTTAGCAATCGCTTCATTTAACTGCAAACCAGCTTTTACATCCACTGCTATTGCTTCCAAAGTTGGCTTTAAAACTGGATCTTTTGTTTGCGATGCCAATATCTCAAGGCATCTCATAATCGGAATACCCGCATCAATCATGGTCGCAAACTGACGAGAAAACACAACCAAAGATTTTGCTTTGAGTTTCTGTTTTCCAATAGAAGCCGCTTTTTTCTTCTTGACTTCTTTAATATCAACAACCTGAAGATTCTGCTCACGCAAACGACCGAGAACTAACGCTTCGTTCTCGGCATCCATGATAGCCTTAACGGGCTTACCACTCGAATCCATCGCTGTGTATGCAAAATACGGCATCTCTTACCTAGCCTTGTCTCCCATATCAAGTTTTCCATACAAGGTGAAACTTGCTACAAGCTAGATTGTCGGTATTCCGCTACCCCCTTCTCCAGCTATATTTTGAAAAAAGCGCCCAAATTTCAAAAAACCGCAACCATACGGGGATTGTCCAAAATCGACCTAACAAATACAAAATGTTAAGCCGGATCATATTCACAATGCCAAGAACTTGTTTCTAGCTCATAATCTAACTGGGTGCCAAGAAAATGATCTCCGCTTATATGTTCGCAATACAATCTGCTCTGGATCCACCAACTTCCGACTACAAACAAACTCAAATTCTTGGCTGGAAGGTTTATATCGAGGCAAAACTCAAAACCGATTCTCCAGAACTTTATTCAAAATCAGTTGAAATCTTAACGAAATCCCTCAAAACAATTACAGAAACCCTCCCTAAAGACAAAGTCGACATTCTCAAGAAAACTAAAATCTGGATGGATTCAAACTCAAGAGGGAATTCAGCCGCCGTTTATCATCCCAGCCGAGAATGGCTTGTCAGCAACAACTACAACCCAGATAAAGCCGACAGCGTCGAAATCAGCCATCCAAACTTTTTTATTGAATGGGCCAACATCCAGCCCAGTATGGTCTTACACGAACTCGCCCACGCCTACCACGATCAAGTCCTAGGTTTTAATAATAAAGAAATATCAGAAGCCTTCGATCGAGCCGTCGAATCCAAAAAATATGAGTCGATTAGCCACATCAATGGCAATAAACAAAAACACTATGCGCTCACAAATCCTCAGGAGTTTTTTGCCGAAATGACTGAAGCTTATTTTGGGAAAAACGACATGTTCCCCTTTACAAAACAGGAACTCAAAGACTACGACCAAAAAACCTTCCAACTGATTGAAAAAATCTGGATGTCTCCTTAACGCCAAGCTTTTCTGCCAAAAATCCACCATGCAACCAGGCCAATCAATGCCAATCGGCCCGCAATTATAAGCCCCATCGCCCATTTGCTTTTCGGGCGTTCTCGCCTCATGTCCGCCAATTCACGATACTCCTCCATCAAATTGGGAGGAATCATCCTCACCACCCAATAGATTCCCAATGGAAGCAGAATCATGTCATCTAAGTGGCCCAAAATCGGAATAAAATCCGGTATCAAATCAATTGGGCTCAAAGCATAAGCCGCAATCCCAGCGGCTAAATATCTGGCCAGCAAAGGAGTTCGCTCATCCCGAGCCGCAATCCAAAGAGCATGTCCATCTCTTTGCGCTCTCCGAACCCAGTACTTTAACTTTTCAATCAATTCAGCCCAACTGATCCGGATTCAATCCCGCAAGTTCCGGCAATACAAAAATCCCATCTTTTCGAATCAAAACGTCATCAAACCAAACTTCACCACCACCATACTCGGGCCGCTGGATACAAACGATATCCCAGTGGATGGAGCTTTGATTCCCATTTCCGCCCGGACCAGTGTAAGCGTTTCCAGGAGTTAAGTGGAATGATCCTGCAATCTTTTCATCAAACAAAGTGTCCATCATCGGATGTAAAACATAAGGGTTGTATCCCAAACTCCATTCTCCAAAATAACGACCGCCTTCATCGGTATCCAAAATCTGATTCAAGAGCTCAGTATTTGCGCCCGCCGTCGCATCAATGATCTTGCCATCCTTCACTTCAAACCGAATATCTCTGAACTGAGTCCCTTGATTCAAACTGACAGTGTTATATTGAACCGTTCCGTTTACAGAATCCTTAACCGGGCAGCTAAAACATTCTCCATCAGGAATATTCCGCTTACCGTGACAACTCACGGCTCCAATCCCTTTAATGCTAAAACTCAAATCCGTCCCCGGACCTTTTAACTGCACTCGGTCGGTATTTTCCATTAGCCCAACAAGTGGCTTGGCTGCCTCTTGCATCTTGCTATAGTCCAAAGTACAAACATCAAAATAAAACTTTTCAAAGGCTTCCGTACTCATATTTGCCATTTGCGCCATGCTCGGGCTCGGCCATCGGAGTCCAACCCACTTTGTATTCGGTACTCGCTGACCAAAAACAACAGGTGTCGAATAAGTTTTAGCCCACATCGTCATAATATCCCCCGAGACATCACCCATTTCCGCGACATTGTGGCTACCGCGCATCGAAATATAGGCTGTCATATGCTTCATTTCATGCAACTCAATATCAGCAATCAATCGCGCATTGTCCTCGGTCATTCCTCGCATCAATTGTCGCTTTGCTGTTCCATTTTCTAACCTTAAAACAACATTTGCCCCCCTGCTTTGGGCAACTCTCACAACTTCTGCCACGGCTTCATCAGGAATGTCATGAGCATGAATCAAAACATTGTCATCAGCACTGAGTTCTGTCGAATGTGATGTCAACATTTCGGCCAATTTGGTAACTCTCGGGTCAAGCATAAACAAAGCTTACCTATCACTACAACACCAATTCAAAACAACCCAAAAATCAAAGGCCAAGGTCAATATCCAAAAAGCGACATAATTAAACCGAGTCGGTCGGATGGCGGCCGGTGAAGATGCAAATCTCCACTGGAGGAAAGTCCGGACTTCATAGGGCAGAACGCCTGGCGCAAGCCAGGGCGGGGCGACCCGACGGAAAGTGCCACAGAAAACAAACCGCCTTGGGCAACCAAGGTAAGGGTGAAACGGTGGGGTAAAAGCCCACCAGCGTCAAGAGTGATCTTGGCGGCTCGGTAAACCCCGTTCGAAGCAAGGTCAAATAGGGAGGGGGTGACGCGGCCCGCTGACCCTCCGGGTAGACCGCATTAGTTAAATCGTCATCTGAAAAACAGAATCCGGCTTACAGACCGACTCAAAACAATTTCCATCTACTTGCAAATCTAAAAGCAAGATAGAAACAAAAAAAATGATCCACATTAAAATCTAATGTGGATCATTCATTGGAAATGGAGAGCTTAACCAGCTTTCGGAACTTGAATCGTTCGTGGCGCCGATCTCTTCTCAATTGTATCAATCGCCAAAACCCGCATCGCTTCTTCAACCGTCGTCTCGCCTCCCAAAACCCGAGTGATCGCATCTTGTTGCATCGGCAAGTAGCCATAGTAAGATGCAGCCTTTTTAATCTCCTCTGGCCGAGCTCGATTCTCCACAAGTGTGGAAACCTCGTCTGTCACCGGCAAGACCTCATGAACCCCAGTTCTTCCCTTGTAACCCGTGTTCATACACTCTTCACACCCACAAGCATGCCAAACTTGCTCAACATTTTCCAAGCCAAAATTCTTCGTCAAAATAGAACTTTCTTCTTCGGTTGGAGTCGCTGATTTTTTACAACTCGGACACAGAACCCGAATCAAGCGCTGACTCAATGTTCCAACCAAGGCCGAACTCAAAGAGTGAGCATCAATTCCCATGTCATAAAGCTTTGGAACGGCCGATACTGCATCATTGCAGTGCATCGTCGCTAAAACCATATGTCCGCTTGTTGCTGCTCGAATGGCAATATCTGCCGTTTCAGCGTCACGAATTTCGCCAATCAAAACAACATCCGGATCTTGTCGCAAAATCGCTTTTAGCTGCTTTCCAAAAGTCAATCCAGTCCGCTCTTGCACTTCACTTTGGTTGATGCCGTTAATATCGTATTCAACCGGATCTTCGCAAGTCATGATATTGGTTGCCGTTTGCTTCAATTCTTCAACCGCGGCATACAATGTTGTTGTTTTCCCGCTACCGGTTGGCCCCGTAACCAAAAACAGACCATATGGCTTTGCAATCAACTCTCTAAACATTTCTAAGTTTTGAGATTCAAATCCAAGCTTATCCATCGCTCTTAAGCCAACGGCCTTGTCTAAAATTCGCATGACAATCCGCGCTCCATGAAAGTTTGGAAGCACACTAATCCGCAATCCAACTTGGTTTGAACCAAACTTAAACTGACTTCGACCATCAAGCGGATTCTTCAAATCTGCCAAGTCAAGATCTCCCATCAGCTTCACTCGCGCTGAAACCAAAGGCATCAATTCCGATGGAATTTCTCGCATCTTCATCAACTGCCCATCAAGTCGATACCGAATTTCAGATGACTCTTCTCTCGGCTCAAAGTGGATATCACTCGCATGCATCCGAATCGCTTCTTCAATAATATGATTAACCAATCCTTCAACCGGCCGAGTTTCCTCTTCCGAAAGGATCGCTTTTTCAGAATGACTGTCCTTGAGTTCAGCAAGTCCCGCCATTGCCTCCGCAACGTACTTATCTAAAGCCACTGCCCGGCGAGCTTTCACAACGCCATATGCGGTATCGATTGAATAAGCAAGTCTTGCTTCATCCGCCAAAACTGGCTCAACGCGCATTTTTGTGTGTTGTCGAATATTCTCAACCGCTTCCCGATCTTCCGGGTCGCGCATTGCCAATAAAAGCAAGTCCCCGCGCAATGTCACCGGCAAAACTTGATAAACCCGACACATTTCTTCCGGTACAAGCTTTAAGGCTTCTTCCGCCGGAAAATCTTCTTCCAAATGCCAAGGACTCACTCCCTTTTGAGCCGCTAAGACTTGCAAAAGTCGGCGTTCACTCATTGTCTGCATGGCAATCAAAATCGCACCCAATTTCTCCCGAGTTTGTGCTTGTCGTTCTAAAGCTCTGTCCAGCTGACGCTGCGTAATCAACTTATTGTCAATCAACACGGAACCAAGTTTTCGATCTCGTGCTTGCTGAACATCTAAAGGCTCTAAAGTCTTCGTATATTGCTCCGGAATCGCATTTGGATTCGGCAACGACTCTTCATAAACTTTGAAATCTGCCACTGGCTCTTCCAATTTTCCGCCAAGCTCAGATGATGGTTCTTGCTCGGTCGAAGAAACGGAGGGCTCACTTGGTGTTGACAATTCCGAAACTGGAACTTCTTTAACCGCTGGAGTTACTGGTGGAACATATCCCGTGCTACTAGAAGTCCAAACAGAAGACGCTGGTGGAGTTTGCACTTGTGGCGTAACGATTTCTTGTTCTGGTTTCAGACCCATTGCTTTTGCAAAAATATCCGGAATTCCAGATGAATTTGTTACTGTTGCAACTGGCTCAGTCGGCTGGATATCTTCCTTCAGATCAGAAACATTGTCCACTTGAGGTGTTACAACTGGTGAATCCCAATCCGCAATTACTGGATTACTTTGTTCCGGTTCTACAGGAATTGGCGGAGGAGTATCAAAACTTTGCGTCGATTCAATTCTTGGAGATGAAATTTCCGCAGAAAACTGCTGACCTTCTGTTTCCTGAAAATTAGTAGTGGCAGGAACTGAGTTTTCCGTCATTTCTCGTGGAGTCAACTCAACATCATCCCAACCTGCTTTCGCAACTTCAGTATGTTGAACCGGCAACTCAACTCTTTGTTCAATAGTCGGGGACTCAGATTCCTGGAATGGAATAGGTGGAACTTCCGATACTGGTGGGATCGCCATGACTGGTGGTGCAGTAATCGGCTCAGAATAATTGATTGGTGTTGCTGGTGCAATCGGTTCTACCGGTGCAGTCAAGTCCTGCTCGGCCTGGGCCCGATAAGACTCCCAATCAATAACAAGTGGCGCCCGATTTTCTGGTGGAGAAAATAACTCAGGCTCATTTTGTGGCATTAATGGCCCATTGACCTGCTTCTTAGCACTTCCATGGTTCAAATCATCCGTACGCCCAAGCGGAACCACTGGCCCCATACTTGAATCATTTGGATTTACCTCAATCGTATTGTCTGCTTTCTTATCGCGTCGCAGAAGTTTGTCCCAGCTAAATCTTTCACCCATCTTAATTCCTTCTTGGCTTTTACAGTTGCCGTTCTTTCCAAGGGAATCCCCGCATAAATACAGAGACCTCCGACTTTTAATATCGGAGGTCTCGTGTGATTCTTTAGGCCAAACCGGCCCACTTATTTAGTTGTCCAATTTCGGAAAACTTGAGGGAGTCTTCCATGGCTTTTTCGTCTTAATCGCTTCGAGTAAATACTTTACTCCACGCTCAAGCTGAACATCTTGGCCAGTTGCGGCTGTGTCCGGACGATCATCAATTGCGATATCAGGATCAACACCTGTATTTTCCGCAATCCATTTTCCGTCTACTGGATCATAAATGCCAAATCCAGGAGCCGTCACTCCACCGCCATCCACCAAGGTATCGAATCCTTGAATTCCAACAAGGCCACCCCAGGTTCTAGTACCAATCAGTGAGCCAAGCCCCGCTTTCTTAAAGAGATAAGGGAACAAGTCTCCACCGGAACCAGCATGTTCATTGATCAGCATCGCTTTGGGGCCGTTAAGACTCATTGGAAGTCCAATGTCACCACCGTGTCTTGGCTTTATGACATTGGTGAATTCTCGATTCAGATAATCAATAAAGAACGTAGGAATTGAACCTCCACCGTTGTAACGCTCATCAATCAACCAAGCTTTCTTATCCATCGTTGAGTAATAACCTTTAACAAAGCCGACAATTCCTTCAATACTTGTATCCGGAACGTGCATGTAGCCTATTTGACCATTGCTCAATTTGTCCACGATTGCGCGGCGTTCATCTACCCAAGTCTCATATCTCAAAAGAGTTTCGTCCGAACCACCCGTGACCTCAACTGTTCGAGATCCCGACATTCCGGGTTGACTGCCAACTGTGAGAGTAATTCGCTTTCCTCGCTTACCCAAAAGCATCGAAGAAACTCCGGTTTTGGCCGTAACGGGTTGACCATCAATCGCCAACAAGTATTCGCCTTCCTTAACGTCAATTCCTAAACCACCTAATGGCCCTCGAACTGAAGGATCATATACACTGCCACGATAAATTTTCTTAATGACAACAGATTGACCAACGCGACCAAAGTCAGCACCTAAATAAGCTGCCGGAGGAGCCATCGGATCCGAACCTGTAGGACCCGGTTGAACATAAGCATGCCCAGTTCCAAGTTCGCCAATCATTTGACCAAAGATGTAGTCAAGATCACTGCGTTCACCCACATTGTCCAGCATCTTAGAATACTTGTCACCAATTGATTTCCAATTGAGCCCCATCATGCCTGGATCGTAAAATTGATCTCGCTCATAGCGCCAAACTTGCCAAAACATTTGCTTGTATTCAGCACTTGGGTCAACCATCATTCCAACATCTCCCAAGTTAAGTCGACCCGTTCCCGGCTCAACTCCTGGTCGCACATCAGAAATACCCATTATTGGACCCGATTGATAAAGGAACTTCGTTCGATCAGCATTAAAGCTCAATCCCTGAATTCCACCCATCACTGGTGCCGGACGTTTCGTTCTTAAACTAAACAGCATCAATGTTCCACTAGAATCAACATAGGTGAAACCACCCTTAATGCCGGTCAGTCCAAAATATGTCGAAGCTGGCATAGGCAAAACAAACACACGCTTGCCAATTCCATCTATGTCAATTTTTGTCCCATTTGCAGATTCCGGTGCTTCTTGATTTCCTTCATCAGACTTCACTGGTTCTTCATCACCAACGGTCAAAAGTGGATCAGGAGTGTCCTTGCTCAAGGCAACCGCATAAGCCCGCATCATGTCGCTTTGCTCTAACCCTGGGCCTTCAGTTTGATTTGAGGACGCCCCAAATGTTCGACTAGACAAGAAGTAAAGGTACTGACCCGTTTGATCAAAACTGACGGCGTTATCACCATAAAATCCTTCCGTAACAACGTGAGATTTCTTACCAGCAATATCGTAAAGCTTAATCTGAGCGGCCAAATTAGGCATAGATGCCATATAAACAAGCCATTTACTATCCGGAGAAAACTCAAACGGCATCGAGCCATTCAAATCTGTGTGAACCTTCTCTGAAACTCCAGAGCCAATGTCCATCACATACACATCAAGATCGATCGTTGTATAGGCTAGTTTTTCACCATTAGGAGAGACCAAGAATCCAGAAAGGACTTTGCCCGCAATGGTCTTGATTTCTTCAACCTTGCCGCCCATTTGTGGCTGTCGAACAATTCGGTCCTCGCCACTGGCATCTGTGATGTAGTAAACCCATTGACCGTCCGCGCTCCATTCTGCTGACTTTTCTCGCGCTCCATTGGTGTTACTTAGATTGCGAGTCGTACCGTTTGTCGCTGGCACGCTAAAGAGTTCGCCTCTTGCTGTTGCAATCACGCGCTTTCCGCTCGGTGAAAGTGCCCCCGTTTCCACAACGCTACCAAGACTCATATATCTTGGTCGCATCGAAAGATTATCTCCCGAAACTTTAGGATTCAATTCAGAAACAACCTTCGTACTCAAATCCATCGTATGGAGCTTCAAGTTTCGCTCGAAGATAATTGTTTTGCCATCAGTTCTTGGCCACCGAATATCACCATCCTTAAACTGAGTCAACTGCTCAACTTTCTTGGAACCAGTGTCATAAGAATACAAGTTCAAATTTGAAAGATTCTTGTCAGAAATAAAATAAACTTTGCTTCCAACCCACATTGGGAAATAGCTTTGCTCTCTTCCGGCAGGAATTTCCGAGTACGAATTTGACTTCAAATCCCAAAAAGCAATTCGGCCCTGTGTACCACCGCGATACATTCGCCAGTTATAAACATGGCTTTCAACGCGGGTAAAAGCAATCTGACTTCCATCGGAATTGAATGAAAGATCTGCACATTCTTGCAAGTCTGTACGTTCCGGAAGCCCGCCATTGACATCAACCTGCCAGAGTCGTTTTATTCGATTCGTATGACTTCCATAAGCAGAGGTATAAGCTATTTTCTTTCCATCCGGTGACCAATCCTGAACATAGTCACCATTTGCTTCAAAAGTCAGTCGCTTTGGCTCTCCACCTTCAGTCGGAATAACATAAACATCTGCGCCCCCATCATAGGCACCTGTAAATGCAATTTGTTTTCCGTCAGGAGAGAAATGAGCACGAGACTCCATCCCTGGGTGAGAAGTTAAACGACGGGCTGTTCCACCCGATAGACTCCCGACCCACAAGTCAGATGCGTATGTAAAAACATACTGGTCACCATGAATGTCTGGATATCGCACTAATCGCACATCGGCCGTAGCCGACTGCGCCATTGCGAGTGCTGCAAGGCTGCTTACAATCATATATATATTTCCTAAATCTCCCAGTTCAACTCAACAATATCGTTAAACTGGGCAAAGCGTTGCGGAACTAGCCCTTTGTTCCTGATTTCTGAGCTGGAGACACTGGCTCTACGGTCACATCAACAGTGACTATCATATTTTTTACCCGGGCTGAAATGGTGCATTTGCCAGAACCATGGGCTCGCAATATTCCCGATTGATCAATCCAAGCTGCTCCTTGGGCTGCCCAAAATACATCCTTTGCTAAAATCGTGTCCCCATTTTTGCCAACAAGTGTATAGGCCGCAGATTCGCCTTGCTTCATTCTTGGCACCCCCTTAATCACATACATATCAGTTGGCTCTGCCGACGGCAACTCCCCAAACAACAAAATGCTATTCGCAATGGCTCGCTCACTGCCCGCACTTGGTCGATTCATAGTTAGTCCCGCAACGTTAAGCGTTGTGCTTCCCCCACCATCCAAATTCATCGCCGACCGGCAGCCTAAACGCTGCATAACTCTCGCCAATTCATCAAGTCCACAGCCCCGACTCATGGGCTGACGCCCTTCAACGGCAACTAACCATATATCACCATCTTTGGTCACACCAATGGCCGAACGTGGATGCAAGCTTGTACTAAAATCCGCCGCAAATTTTTCTGCCGACGAGTTGACCATGATCTTGCTATTGTTGATCAAAAGCGGACCGCCTCCAATCGCATGAACGGCCTTACTCCAATCCACTTTATTCGAAACCATTTTGATTTCTAAAGTTTCGCCTCGCTGCAACTTTGTAACCAAAGCCCGCTTCGTACCTGTTGCCGAAATAACAATCTGACCCTTTTCAACAACTTGGTTTGTATTATCCGGACTAAAAATCTTTACCGATGCCTGAACTTTTCCGTTGGGAACAAGCGGCCCTTCTGTTTCTAAAATAACATGAGTCGCCGCAACTTTTGATGTTGCAACACCGCCAACTTCCGTCGTAATTCCAATCTCGTTATCTCCCAATTCTTGGTTAACACCAGTAAACGGAATGGCAACGGATCCTTGCACAACCGAACCTTGCAAATCCATCGGCCCAACATAAGAATATCCGGCCCCCCAAGCAAAAATTGCTCGATCAAAAAATGGCGCACTCAAAAGCTCGCCGTAACGAACCATTCCTCCAATCGGATCACCCGTCCAAGGAAAAAAGTCCGCATTAATGCCCGCCAAAGCACCTTTTGACTTGACCGTAGAACTCAGCAAATCACGACCCTTGTTTGGATCCTCAACAATCATGATCTTGTCTTTTGCCAATTCCGGACGAGCCGTAACAGATTCAACACCAGGCGTATAACGCATCGCATGAATGACCCTTGGCAAAGCAAGGTCAATTTCCATTCGGTAAGTTAAGCCCGGAGTAACTAGTTTTTCCCAAACTTGACTTTGGCTAAATCCGATCGTTGTAATGGCCAATATCGCCAACACAATCGCAAGGCGTATTTGTCCTAAACGAAACGAGACACAATTCTTACGAGCAAGCTGATTCAAGGTATCTCAGAGTACCAGAGCCTGCATCTAATTGAGCCCGAATCCCAAACGGCACACTCAGCATTGTCTTCATATGCCCAAAAGGAAAATCTAAGACAATTGGCATTTCAAGGCCGCTCACTCGATCCCGAACGATCTCTCTCCAGGGCCAGCCTCCAATCGACGGATCACTCCGTTCATCAGTACCCGTCATTTCGCCAAAAACAATTCCTGCCGCTTTTTGCAATTGACCAGAGTTCAGTAAATGAGTCAGCATGGCATCTACCCGATGAGGGTTTTCATCAACATCTTCAATCAGAACAATTTTATTTTCGCAATCTAAAGAATCAGTCGTAGCCAAGCTATCACACAACAAACACATACAGCCCCCCGTTATTTCCCCTTCCGCAATCCCCGGCACCAAGGTTTCCGCTTTACTGGCATCCAAAGGCATCGGATCTCGACCAGAAATACAGTTCTTAAAAGATTCAATTACCCAAGGCTCCCGCTCCACGCTTAACGTAATCAGCATCGGAGTGTGCATCGTTACCAGCCCTCGACGGTTCAAAGCCAAATGCAAAGTCGTAACATCACTAAAACCACACAACATCTTTCCACTTGCCGCCATCGCATCAAGATCAAGATATGGAAAAAGCCGAGCCGCTCCGTACCCTCCGCGAGAACAAAAAACGCAATCCACCTCCGGATCCAGAAAAGCCTCCATCAAATCCGCTGCCCGTTCCTGATCAGTCCCCGCTAAATAAGACTTACTGGCAAAAGCAGACTTTCCAAAACTCACCTCATATCCTTCAGATTCCAAAATCTTCACACCTAAAGAGCATTTTTCTTCGCTTATGGCGGAAGCGGGGGAAACAACTCGTATTCGACTTCCTGCCGAAAGGGCAATCGGCTTGATCTTTTCCTGCACTTTAAAAACTTACCTCCCAAAACAAAAGAATCTGCCAAAAGAAATATCTTTCGGCAGATTCTAAACAATCGAAGTCAAATTTTAGGAACTTGGCGCAATTACAACTCGGCGACCAGGCTCTTCGCCTTCACTGTAAGTTGCAATTCCATCAAAATCAACTAAAGCCTGATGGATAACTCTTCGCTCAAAGGCGGGCAAGGCATCCAAAACGGCTTCTTCGCCACGAGCCTTAACCTGCTCCGCAATATCCATTGCCATTTTGGTCAAAAACTCTCCACGCTTCTCTCGATAGTTATCACATTCTAAAACAACGCGAACTCCGTTGTGCAATTGCCGAGCTGCAACAACATTCATCAAATATTGAAGATTGTTAATCACTTCTCCACGGCGGCCAACTAGATATCCTGCATCCGTTCCGTCAAGGTTGATATTCACATATCGACCATTGATTTCCGTGCAAGTCACATCAATTTCAAGGTTGCCAGCTTCCATCAAAGTCGAGATATAACCCATCAAAGTATCAGCATCCGCCTGAGTGGCCTCTGCCGAAGCCGTCTCTGCCACTTCTTCCTCCGAAGATTCAGCTGGAGCTTCAACTTCGGCTTCAACTTTTTCTGGCTCAGATTTCTTTTCAGCTTTCGCCTTTGGAGCAGCTTTCTTTGCGGGAGCTTTCTTAGGCTTTTCTTCTTTAACTGGTTCCTCCGCTTTCGCTTCGGTCCATGCCTTGACAATGACCTTCCCAGGCTTTCCAAACAAACCTTTGGTTTCTTCTAGGACTTCAATCTTAACATCGTCAATCGATACTCCGAGTTGGGTGGCGGCTTTTGCCGTAGCTTCTGTTAAGCTGGTTGCAACGAGTTCAATAGTATTCATAGTGGTTCAGGGGTGCGTTAGCTAGCGCTTTTTTTTCTTTGGCTTATTCGCCTTAGGTGTGCCAGTTTTACCAAAAAAAGCAGAATCAGCACGACCATTGGCAGATCCAGGTTCAACTACGGAAGTAGGTATTGCACCACCCGCAACAGTTGAGACCTTTTGTAACGGCGGCAACTCAATTCGATTAGCCAAAAGAGATTGCGTCGTCGACAAAACGTTTGTAAATATCCAGTACAAAATAAAGGCAGATGGCAAGGTGTAAAAGAACATAAACACCGAGAACAAAACCGCCATGCCAAGCCCCATAAGCTTCTGCTGCTTATAATTCGATGGGTCATTAACTGGCATCAACATCGTACTGGTAATCATCGAAATCATATAAACAAAAACCAAAATATAGTCTCGTTCACCTAAGTTCGATGCAAGAGGTATTCCCAAGAACGTAGTTGAACCTGGGTGAATCCACATAAAGAAGCCTTTCGTGAACTCAAATTTGTAGTGCAACATGCACTGGTAAACCGTTAAAAAGAGAGGTAATTGAATCAAGGCCGGGCCGCATCCCGCAAAAGGACTGAGTCCATATTCCTTGTACAAATCCATCGTTTCCTGATTCATTTTCAATTGATCAGGTTGACTAAGTTGCGCCCCTTGCTTTTTATATTTAGCCTGGATCTCCTTAACGTAAGGCTGAAGCTGTTGCATTTGGCGACCCCAAATAAACTGCTTTTGAGCCAATGGCCAAATCACCGCCCGAACAACCATCGCCAGTAGCAACGCCGCAAAAGCATAACTAAACCAAGGCTGAGATCCCGTCAGCTTAACTAAAAAGTCAATGAGATAGTAACCCGGGAAAAGACCAAAAACAGGTTCGGCTTTTGCCATTGGGCTAAGCGTAACAACCATCGAATCATAGATTTCTCTTGGGCTAACGGAACTTGATGTAAAAGCGCCATAAGGAGTGACATCAACCTTGGAATCCCACATCTCTGTGCGATGGAAAGCCTCGAACTTAGGCTTAAACTTGTCGTACGCTCGATTCAGCTTGCTGTAGCCATAATTAGATGTCGCCCGTTTGGCCTTAAACATCTCTTCTCTCAAACTTGCACTCTTTAAAGCCGTGTCTGCATAAAGAACATAGCCTTTCAAAATCTCTGCTTCTACTAAAGCTTCTTTTTCTGGCTTGTCCTTCGCTTCCGTCTTAACCTTGCTTTCGTACTTCGGCAACTCCATCATTGCCGAATAATCTTTCAAGTCACGGTTATATTCTTGGAGAACCTTGTAAATCTCGGCCGAACTTCTTGTATCCGCCGTTTCTCGGTTCGGAGCCGTAAACAGCTGAACTCCTAAGAACACCATTCCCATGATTAGCAAAATCTGAATGAAATTGCTTTTCGGGCTACCTTGTGATTGACTCATTTCAATTCGTTTGATCCATTTTGTTTAAGGAACGGGATCATGTCCTCCGGGCCGGCCGGGATGACACCGACCAATCCTTTTCAATCCTAACCAAGAACCACGCAATAACCCGTATTTCTCTACGGCTTCTAACGTGTACTGCGAACAACTGGGAGTGTATCGGCAAGTGGGAGGAATCCACCGGGTCGTCCTTTGATAAAGCCGAATCAGCCAAATACCTATGCGCTTGCCCATCGTTGGCACATCTCCTGATGAATTTGGCTTAAATCCGAATTCAATTCTTCAAAAGTTGCATTCGCCACTTGACTCTTTACGACTACAACCCAATCCAAAGATTCGTGATGTAGGCCCAAATGGCGAGAAATTTCTCGAATTCGACGCTTTTGACGATTTCGACCAGGTCGATGACCAAGGGCTTTTACCGTCGTAACACCAACCAAGCCACTACCCGGTAAAGAAACTACTCTAAAAAAACGACTCGTCAAAACTTGACCTGAAGCAAAAATTGCCTCAAATCTAGCCTGAGAGGGGCCTTTTATGCGCCCAGACGTGCCCGACCTCGCAGTCGGCGACGCTTTAATACATTACGTCCGTCGGTGGTGCGCATGCGAATTCGAAAACCGTGAGTTTTGCTTCGCTTGCGATTATTAGGTTGGAATGTTCGTTTCATGATCCGTAAAACCTCAAACTACATCAAGAATGAGCACTTGATGATACTTGGACCCGAACTTGCGAATAGGCCTCTCTGACTCAACGGTGCAATAACGTATCAACCCATCGATCAGTTCAAATAGAATGACACATATGTCTAAGAGAGTTGTGACTTCCGCCGTAGCTACTGGCTTGACCGCATTCGCCCTAGCTTCTGCCTGGGAAAACTCTGGCGAAATGAAATCGGCTTTCGACCAATTTTCCGCCGATAGCGCGACCCTCAACCGGATGTACGTCCTTCCAGAATCAGAAAAACGATTCGAGCGATTCACTCAGTTCTACTCCGAATGGATGAAAGCACTAGAAAAGGTTAACTTCAATGCCTTGCCAACATCCGGAAGAGCCGATTGGCTAATCCTAAAAAATAAGTGCGAATACGAGCTTGCCGACCTCAAAATTGAACAAATAAAACTGATCGAAAGCCAAAAACTGGCACCCTTTTGGCCATCACTCGTCAACCTTGTTCATTCCAGAATTCTCAAATCAATCCCCGAACCCCAAGAAGCCGCAAAAACCGTCGCCCAACTTGAAAAGGAAATCCAAACCGCAACCGAAGCCGCAAAAACCGCCTCTGTTCCCGAACCCGTAGCCAGAAGAGTTGTCGAAATGACCAGCCGTGGACGAGAGCGAGTCAAGGAGTGGTACGAACATTACGAAGGCTACGACCCACTTTTCACTTGGTGGGTCAAAAACCCATACACTCAACTCGATAAAGCTTTAGCGGCTTATCGAGAGCAAGTGAACCAAACCTACTTCAAAGGAAAAGTCGATGCCAAATCCGAAATCAAAGGCGACCCCATTGGTCAATCCGGTTTTGATGTTGAACTCAAACATGAAATGATCTCTTACACTGTGCCCGAGCTCATTGCCATCGGCAAAAAGGAAATGGAATGGTGCGATCAAGAGCTCAAAAAAGCCGCAAGAGATCTAGGATTTAAAGACGATTGGAAAGCCGCTCTAGAACATGTCAAAACATTACACGGCAAGCCCGGTGAACAACCAACAATCGTTTCCGAACTTGCTCAAGAAGCCATCGACTATCTGGACGAAAACAACCTTCTCACCATCCCCGATCTCGCTAAAGAAACCTGGCGACTCACAATGATGAGCCCCGAACGCCAACTCATCAGTCCCTTTTTCCTTGGTGGAGAAACAATCATCGTCTCATTCCCAACCGATGAAATGACCCATGAACAAAAGCTCATGTCTATGCGGGCAAACAACCGCTACTTCAGCAAAGCCACAGTTCACCACGAGCTCATCCCCGGCCACCACATGCAGTTCTTCATGAATTCTCGGTTCAATACACACCGGCAGGGCGTCAGCAATACGCCGTTCTGGGTAGAAGGCTGGGCACTCTATTGGGAATTCTATTTCTACAAACAAAAATTTGCCGCTACCCCCGAAGAACGACTCGGATTCCTCTTTTGGCGCAAACACCGGGCAGCCAGAATTGTGTTCTCCCTTAGCTATCACCTCGGAACCATGAGCGCAGAAGACTGCATAAAAATGTTGGTCGATGAAGTCCAACACGAACAATCAACTGCCGAAGGCGAAGTCAGAAGATCTCTCGAAGGAACATACCCTCCGCTCTATCAAGCGGCATATATGCTCGGAGCTTTTCAAATGTGGGAACTCCGACAAGAACTCGTTGAAACTGGAAAAATGACAGATCGGGAATTCCACGATGCAATATTGCAAATTGGAAACCTGCCATTTGCTTTGGTAAGAGCAATTCTTAAAGATGAAAAACTCACCAAAGATTTCAATCCAAAATGGAATTTTTACAAAGGTTCTATCGAATCACCTTGGCAAAACTAAGGTAGCAAAACAATGGCCGGATCTCCATCAACGATTCGGCCAATTCCAACATATCCTTCCAATATCTCTTCGTGGCAAACGGCAAGCCCTCCGCTAGTTTGCGGATCTACGGCAACTTCAATTCGCCACGCATCACAACCCTCATTAACCACCAAATTCCCCCCCAAAGCCCCCCGATTCTTCGCCGATCCCCCCGTCACACAACCTTCTCGAACCATCCGCTCTACTCCAAGCATTAACGGAAGATCTCCCAAGTTCACTTCAATCCTAACTTGACTCTCCCGCGCGATATTCCAGAGATGACCAACAAGCCCAAATCCCGTAATATCTGTGCCGCACCTAACTCCAGCCGAAACCGCAATTTCACTTGATCTCCCATTCAATTCAGACATCGTTTCTATCGCAAAACTCAGTTCTTCATCAGAACATTTATCAAACTTTGCCGCCGTTGTTACAATCCCAGAACCCAAAGGTTTACTCAAACCAATCACCTGCCCAACCTTTGCTAATCGATTAGAAATCACGGCATCAGGCATCACAATTCCAGTTACTGCCATCCCAAATTTAGGCTCATCGTCTTCAACTGAATGTCCGCCCAAAACAACCGCCCCCGCTTCCATTGTCTTTTGCGCCATGCCCTGCAAAATCGCCGCCCAAACCTCACTCGGTGCCGCCGTCGGGTCAAAACAGGCCACATTCAAAGCCGTTAAAGGCCGACCTCCCATCGCATAAACATCACTTAAAGCATTGGCCGCCGCAATCTGACCAAAAGAATACGGGTCATCAACAACTGGAGTGAAAAAATCGATCGTTTGAACCAGTGCTTCACCATTGGGTAAGACGTAAACACCCGCATCGTCGCGTGAGTCAAACCCGACAAGTACATTTGCATTCAGTTGCTTTGGCAAATGACGGAGCACGTCCGCCAACTGGGTAGGGCCCAGCTTGCTCGCTCAACCAGCGCAAGAAACAAGGTGCGTTAATCGCATCGAGAACAGAATACCGAATGCTATGAAATTCAAAAAAGATCATTCTTGATCGGCAAAATTACTAGTATTCTCTAAAGAATTACTATTTTTTACGAAAATTGTCATTTAGAGCGCAATCTTTGTATAAGATATTGGTTGTATGTGTTCTGGGAACTGTCTCAGATGCAAATAAATCTATTAGGAAAAATATGAGGAATTCACTTTTAATTCTCGCTTCACTAGCTCTTGTTGCTGGTGCTAATGCCCAAAGCTTTACTGAAAGCTTTGACTCGGGCCCAGCTGGCTTCAGCGATTCAACAGTTAGTACATTTGGAAACGTTGCTGGTGGCCAAGCTATGGCATTCGGTTCCGGTTCATGGCACGCTTTGAATAACAGCGCACCAAACGGATCAACTGGTTGGTTCAACAACAACACAGTTTTTGCTCCAAATTCTGGATCCGGTCAATTGAACGCAAACTTCAACAACACCACTGCTGCAAACAACATCGACAACTACATGATGAGCATGGTTCGAACGTTCAACAACGGCGATGTCATCTCATTCTGGACACGAACAGTTGATGGTCCGGCCTTCCCGGATCGACTTCACTTGAAACTCAGTACCAACGGTGCCAGCACCAACGTTGCTGATTTCTCAACAACTCTTCTTACTGTTAATAACGGTTTAACAACTGCTGGTTATCCAAGCGCTTGGACACAATTCTCAACAGTTTTAACCGGCCTCAGCGGACCTACTTCCGGTCGATTCGCATTCAACTACAACGTAACTGGTGGCGGCCCATCTGGTAACAACTCCGACTTCATCGGTATCGATGATGTTTCTTATGAGTCAGTTCCAGAACCAGCAACCATGACCCTTCTTGGCCTCGGTGCACTTGCTGCATTGAAGCGACGCAAGAAAGCCTAACTTTAAGTTAGCCAGAAAACGCCCTAATCACTCTTTTGTGATTGGGGCTTTTTTATATAAGGAACAACGACCAAGCCCCACTGGTTCAACGTGATAAACTCACACTTGGCTAAAAAGCCTCCCTATCAGCCCCATGAGCACCACCAACGTTAACCTGGATCAACTTGCCATTAACACCCTAAGAACCCTGTCAATCGATATGGTTCAATCTGCAAACAGCGGACACCCTGGCCTGCCCTTGGGTGCAGCTCCACTTGGCTACACCGTATACGAAAAGTTTTTGCGATTCAATCCGCAAAACCCTAATTGGTTCGATCGTGATCGATTTATTCTCTCCCCCGGCCATGGATCAGCCCTCATCTATAGTTTGCTCCACCTTTTTGGCTACAACGTAGAACTCGAAGAGCTCAAACAATTCCGACAACTCGGAAGCTCTACCCCCGGACACCCAGAAATTGGAGTGACTCCCGGCGTGGAATGCACTACCGGCCCGCTGGGACAAGGATTTGCTAACGGAATCGGCATGGCAATTGCCGAAAGTTGGCTGGCAAAGCGATTCAACGTCGGTGGCGCAAACGTCATCAACCACTTCACCTATGCCATCGTCAGCGATGGCGATTTGATGGAAGGAATCGCAATGGAAGCCGCTTCCCTCGCTGGTCACCTCAGACTCGGAAAAGTCATTTATCTCTACGATAGCAACGATATCAGCCTCGACGGCCCCTGCGATTTAAGCTATACCGAAGATGTTGCTAAGAAATTCTTAGCAATGGGTTGGCACGTTCAAACCTGCACCGATGGCAACGATATCACGACCCTAGAAGAAGCAATTCGGTCTGCTCAAGAATATTCAGGCGCACCTAGTTTAATTATTGTTAAAACAGAAATCGGATACGCCAGCCCACTTGCTGGATCAAGTAAATCCCACGGAGCACCTCTTGGTGCCGATGGCGTCGCGGCAACAAAAACTGCCCTTGGATTTTCTCCCGATCAGTCGTTCTTCGTTCCCAGTGAAGTGAACTCCATAACAAAAAATGCTATCGATAAAGGAGAACAACTCACAAACAATTGGAACCAAGAAGTCGAAAAACTACGAAAATTTAACCCATCTTTAGCCGACGAACTCACGCTCATTAGCAATGGCAAATTGCCTGATAACTGGGATCAAACGCTAGATGAACTCAATTTTGAAGGCAGCATTGCTACCAGAGATTCTGGAAAATCTGCTCTAAACGCCATTGCCAAATCCGTCCCTTGGCTCGTAGGTGGCGCCGCCGACCTTGCCAGCTCAACAAAAACCGCAATCAACGATTCTCCCGCATTCACATCGGGCGATCCTGATGGCAGAAATATTTTCTTTGGAGTCCGAGAGCATGCCATGGGTGCAATTGTAAATGGACTCGCATTACACGGTTTACGACCATTTGGTTCAACATTCCTGGTTTTCAGCGATTACATGCGAGGCTCAATCCGATTAGCCGCTCTCAGTCATCTCAGTTCAACTTTTGTATTCACTCACGACAGCGTATTTGTTGGTGAAGATGAACCAACCCACCAACCCATTGAGCATGTTTCAGCACTCCGGCTCATTCCAAACCTAGAAGTCTGGCGACCCGCAGACGCTTACGAAACAGTTGAAGCGTGGAGAAACGTCGTAAAGTCCGGAAAAGCCGCCTGCATGGCACTGACCCGGCAAGGCGTGCCCACAATGGCCGATCGAGAGTTGATAAAAGAAGGATGCGCTCAAGGTGGATATGTCTTGCAAGATCATCCCCAAGCTCAAGCGGTAGTCATTGCTACGGGTAGCGAAGTTTCACTTGTATTAGAAGCCGCAAAAATGCTCGCAGAAGAAGAAATTCAAGTCCGAATTGTCTCCATGCCATGCCGAGAACGCTTTGCCGACGCCTCTCCCGACTACCAAGAGCATGTTCTCCCCATGGATCTTCCATGCGTTGCTGTAGAAGCTGGAGTCTCAACCGATTGGTACTGTATTGCCGATCTTGTTGTAGGAATCGACTCATTTGGCGAATCTGGCCCCGGCGATATGGTTTATCGACATTTAGGCATGACGCCAGAAAATGTAGCCGCTGCGATCAAATCCGTACTGTAAACGAGCAGTTCTGAATACGTTAATCCCCAGAATCTTTACGATCTGGGGATTAACTCTAGTTCTTCGGTACTTTTCCTTTATAAAAGAGAGCCAATCCACCAACGGACAGGATTAGTCCTCCAAAAATCAGCACCGGAGATGCCGCATCTTTACTCCCTGTTTTCTCATCTTTACTAACGTCTTTCAGCTCTTGAAGAGTTGGAATCGTTCCCTGATAGGAATACACAATAGGCGCACCAATCTGCAAGCGTTCGTCTGCAACATTTTGTGCCAATTTCAGAATCGACAAGTCGGGAACGGGTTCTTGCTTTTCAGTATATGTTTCAATAGAATAACTGCTCCTCTTAACCTGAAACGACCAAAGATTACTGTCAAGTTTTGAAAATTCATACACAATTCTCTCTCCACCATCTGGTGAAATCTCTGACAGAGAACCTTTAAATGGAACTCCATTTTTCCAAGTAACATTGCTACGATATGATGGCCCAACAGATTGCTTTTCAACTTCATTCTGAGTACCGTTTCCAGACTTTTTCAGTAAAAATGCTCGCTCAACAATGGTTTCAAATGCAACAACCGGACGACGATCAACAATTCGTGGCATGGCCCGATCCATTTGCTTGACGGTTACGTTTTCTAAGCACTCAAACTTTTCAAAAATCACCGTATCTGGCAAGTCCAAAACGGGCGATGGTCGCCAAAGCCAAAATCGATTCGATTTTTTTCGCACCATTACTTTTCCGCCAAAGACAAAACCAGATTTCTTCTTTTTAGCAACTTGCTCAATAGATCTCCGATGAACTTCCGACTGCTCCTGAGACATTCCTCCCTGTCTCTGAAGCCAAAGCTGCTCATCAACAAATGCTTTTTCATCCAAATCTGAATGCGGCAAAACGTTTACTGTTACATCGTAGTGCCGAGCTTGAGCCTGAGCCTCGCAAAATGATGCAAAACTCAAGCCCATCAGAAGTGGAATTACGGGGATTAAACGCACCGATCTATCAGTGCAAGATAGTTACCCGAGCCAAGAGGAGCCCCAGAGCAATTACATGCAAATCCAGAAGGTGTACAACTCACATCTGAATAACTAACATATGCATTTTGCAATTGCACACTACATGAATCCAATGGATTGAAACTACAACTTGCCTGATCCCAATTGGCAGTCCGACAAGAACCACCACAAGTGGGGTGGCTTCCGCAAGAGTTAGTTGTAGAAGTCTTTGGAATCATGCTGCATGTATTGAAATTTGAAGTCCGAATTGCATGAGCAGGTGGGGCCGGAGATATTCCAGCTAATCCCAAGAGCGCGAAAAGTATTAACCACTTTTTCATTTTTTTCTCCACTATTTGCCGACTAGCGCCGACAAAACCTATAGCCATCTTCTGGCCCGATCCAAACCCCTTTGGAACAGTCGTGCCCAAGCGTTCCCCAACTGGGAAGTCTAAATTGTGATGCAGAGAGAAGCTTTGCATGGCCATCTATCATCACGTAATGTCCCTTTCCTAAATGCCGACGACTACCAAACTCGCCGAGAACACCACTAGCTTGGGCTGGAGCATTTAAAGGGAGAGCAATCTCATCCGGGCCCCCCAAAGCGCCATTACAATACGGCTCAACCCCAACGCCAGACATCGTAAGGCAAGAAATTTCGTGAGCCAAAACTACTAAACTAGGTGACTCCACAACCGTCTCCCCCATCACCATCAAGTTCAATCCATATCCGGAAAACTTTGTATGAGACAAAACTGAATCCGGTTTCGTGACCATCGGACAAACGAGCTTAAAGTTCTCACTAACAAAATTAGTAGATTCCACTCCGACAAGCGGAGAAATCACGCCGTCGTTTTCTGATGAATAAATCGCCAAACCTTGTCCAATCGAACGCATATGAGACAAGCAAGAAGTTGCATTTGCCCGAGCTTTAGCCTGAGCGAAAACTGGTAATAAAATGACAGCAACTAAAATAATAATCCCAATAACAATCAGAAGCTCAACCAAAGAAAAACCATGTCGTTTCACTTCTTTCTCTCCACAATATAGGCAACTTTATCCACGTACTCAAAGCTACCAAATCCAGATATTCCCCGAATTGCAATTTGATTACTCGATTCACCAATCTGGGATCGCCGCGGATCCAAATTTAATTTCAAAACAACAGATTGCCACGGACCAATTTTTGAGTTCTTTAATGGACTGATGACTGAAGAGCAACACTGCGGATTTCCAATAATCTGTAAATCCATCGGTGTCCGATTTTGAATTCGAACCGGAATCTCAATAACTGAATCGCCATCAATTGGAAATCGAGGCGCAGAGGCATCAACTGCAATCGGCTCAGATTTGAGAAAAGTAAATATCCCATATCCGAAAACTAAAATTCCCACTCCAATAATCAGAACACCAAAATTAAATCGTTTTCTGGTCTCCACCTGTTCCCTCATAGCGTTACTATATCAAAACAAATGTCTAATAAATAGAGGTTTTTTTTGAAATGTTATTCAAGTGTTCGGGCCAAACACATTTGAACCTAAAAACTATGAAATCAATATGAAATCAATCGACTTATAGTTGTTTCAAGTATTCAAAAAGAACTGGTTCACTTTAATACTATCAAAACTCGATCGCCAAACTTAGTTGATAGCAAAGAGTTCTCATTGGCTCACGAATTCATATTAAAGTTCGTATGCCAAGGCTGACGACTTTGTTAAAAGAACCGGAAAATGGAGCCCTCGACGAGAATTGAACTCGTGACCTCTCCCTTACCAAGGGAACGCTCTGCCGCTGAGCTACGAGGGCCGGCCGTATGCAATTTCTGGTTTGAGATGGTGGGCAGTGCAGGATTCGAACCTGCGAAGGCGTTCGCCGACAGATTTACAGTCTGTTCCCATTGGCCACTCGGGCAACTGCCCAAACCAGAAGATTAAAGATACCAAGATTTTGATCTTCTTGATTCTCTTTCCGCAAATATGCACACATTCTGGCCCGGAGGACCCGGTACTTCACCATATTTTGTCAATAAACAAGAAATAAAATCCCTTTCACCGCAAAATTCCAAGAATTTGCAATTTTAGATGTTATTACGAGTAATCATCTTATTTTCGCTGACCAATATCTCCACTATGCCAAGGGAAGAGCACCTCCAAAGCCTGAATTATGTCGAAATGATTCTTCCAGCCATAATTCCAGCTTTTCAACTATTGCTGCCATTTTTTGCCTTAATTGTCTGCATCGAAGTCATAAAAAATCTTATCAAACGCAATAGAAAAACGGGCCAGAAAACCTCAAAAGCGAACTCAAATGCCATTCACCAACTCCACCAACTAACTCCAACGCAGTTTGTCCTTTTCTGCGCCGAATTCTTTTCCCAACTCGGTTATCAAGTTCAAATCATGGAAGGATTTAATGATTTGGGCGCAGATCTTGTTATGACAAAAGACGGAATCAAAACCGTAGTCCAAGTCAAAAGAAACACAAAATATAGTGGAGTCGAGGGAGTCCGGCAAATTGTTACGGCCGTAAAACACTATCGCGCCGATAAAGGGCTCGTCTTTAGTTCTGCTTCATTCACCAAAAACGCAATCACTCTAGCCAAAGCCAACCGAATTCAACTCTACGATCTCACCCGAATTGAACAAACACTAAACACTTTTCCCCCAGATTTTATTGCTAAGACCCAAAATGCCACTCATCTCTATCCCTCACTTAAGCGTAGAATAATAAACGAGCATGGCAAAGACGCTGTTCGAAAAAGTCTGGGACAAACACGTAGTCACCGATCTACCGGGTGGAGGAACTCTCCTTTACATTGATCGACACCTCGTCCACGAAGTCACAAGCCCCCAAGCATTTGATGGATTGAAGGAAAAAGGACGTCCCGTTCGTCGGCCAGACCTAACCTTCGCTACCGTCGACCACAACGTCCCCACGGATGGTAGAGAAATTGATGAGTCAACGCTCAGTGGACAACAACTCTCGGCCCTGAACAAAAATGCTCAAGAGTTTGGTGTTCCACTTTTTGGATACAACGATCCCCGACAAGGAATTGTCCACATCATTGGTCCGCAACTCGGAATCACTCTCCCCGGATTAACAATCGTCTGTGGCGACAGCCACACCAGCACCCACGGAGCTTTTGGCGCCCTTGCCTTTGGAATCGGTACTTCTGAAGTTGAGCACGTCCTTGCAACGCAAACTTTGCGCTCGGCAAGCAAACCAAAAACATTAGGAATTCATGCCACTGGATCCTTATCCAAAGGAGTCACCGCAAAGGACATCATCCTTGCGATTATTCGGAAACTTGGGGCCGGTGGTGCAACTGGCTTTGTCGCAGAATATTACGGTGATGCCATCCGAGCATTAGATATGTCCGGAAGAATGACCATCTGCAATATGTCAATTGAAATGGGCGCAAGGGCCGGCATGATTGCCCCCGATGAAACTACTTTTGAATTCATAAAATCCGAAGATCGACCATTTGCACCAAAGGGCGAATTGTTCGACCAAATGGTTGAATACGCAAAATCCCTCCCCACCGACCCTGGCGCAACCTACGATCGAAATGAGGAAATTGATGTCAATTCACTCAATCCGCAAGTCAGTTGGGGCACAACTCCCGCCATGACCGTTGATATAGATGAAGCAATTCCAAACCCCCAAGATAAAAATGAAGAAAGAGCCCAAATGTATATGGGGCTTAAACCCGGAATGCCCGTCAATGAACTCGATATCAACACCGTTTTTATCGGCAGCTGTACCAATGCCCGCATAGAAGATCTACGACAAGCCGCATCAATTGTCCAAAATCGAAAAGTCAAGGAAGGAGTCCGCGCCATGGTTGTTCCCGGCTCGGCTGCCGTGCGTGACTTAGCGCAACAAGAAGGATTAGACAAGATTTTCCTAGAATCAGGATTTGAGTGGCACTATGCCGGATGCAGTATGTGCCTGGGAATGAATGGCGACATCTTACGCCCCCAGCAAAGATCAGCGAGCACCAGCAACCGCCCCTATGAAGGTAGACAAGGCCCGGGAAGCCGCACGCATCTGGTCAGCCCAATGACAGCTGCCGCAACCGCTCTAACCGGCAAACTCACCGATCCACGAGATTTTCTTTAATTCGGGACAAAGCTTAACGATCTCTCAAGCATTGGTAAACTAAATGAACCAGGAAAACTGGTATTTAGGTTAAAACTATGGCTGTAAAAGTTGGAATTAACGGTTTTGGACGTATCGGACGCTTATCGCTCCGAACACTACTACAACGACTACCAGGCGAGGTTGATGTTGTTGCGATCAACGACCTAACCGATACGGAAACCAATGCTCATCTCTTTAAGTACGACACATGTTACGGAGTGTTTGACGGTGCTGTCAGCCACACTGAAGATTCAATCTCCGTAAATGGCGACAAATTCAAAGTCTTTGCCGAACGAGATCCGGCAAACATCCCCTGGGGCGATCTCGGAGTTGATATCGTCATTGAATCAACCGGATTCTTCACCGACGCCACAAAGGCCGTGGCTCATAAAAATGCCGGGGCAAAGAAAGTCATCATTTCAGCACCTGCAAAAAATGAAGATCTCACGATTGTCTTGGGAGTCAACGATGAAATGTACGACCCTGCCAAGCACCATGTCATCAGTAATGCCAGTTGCACCACAAATGGTTTGGCGCCAGTTGCTAAAGTTCTACACGACCGATTTGGAATTGAAAAGGGACTTCTGACCACAATCCACGCCTACACAAATAGCCAAGCAACGGTGGATACCGCTAAAAAAGGCTTGAGAGATAGCCGCGCGGCTGCCGAAAACATCGTGCCCGCCAGCACCGGAGCCGCCAAGGCCGTTGGATTGGTCATTCCCGAACTCAGCGGAAAATTCACCGGAATGGCGTTTAGAGTTCCAACTCCGACCGTATCCGTTGTCGATTTCACCGCTACACTTTCAAAAGTAGCTAGTGTCGAAGCCATCAACGCGGCCATGAAGGAATACGCCGATGGCCCAATGAAAGGCATCCTAATGTATAGCGAAGAAGAACTGGTCAGCATGGATCTTAAAGGCAATACCCATAGCTCCATCTTCAGCGCTGTCGATACAATTGCTCTCGATAATATGATCAAGGTAGTAGCTTGGTACGACAACGAATGGGGTTATTCATGCCGAATTGCTGACCTCGTAAAATTTGTCGCCGACAAGGGACTCTAAGTCTAATAAAAAACAATGCCCTTCGAACCACTCAAAACTGACGAGCCAAACGAAGGGCATTCCCCCGCCACCCCCGAGTTTGAAAAACAACTCATGTCTGGCTGCACTGTCATCCTCACCGGATGTTTTGTGGTCTATTTCCTCGTCATTTGGCCCTGGATTGTCTTCCTAGATACCCACACAATGGCCGGATTGACAAAGTCTCTAACCTTCGGACTTATCCCCGCAACCCTTCTCGGAATTCTCCTTCTAATCAAGTTTAACATTGCCGGCGCCAGTGGATTTGTTGGTGGCATTTTCGCATCCGCCGTCTTCGTTTTTCTTCGACTACAGCAATTTATGCTGGCCGAAGGACACAACGATTTGCCCCAACCTGAATACCCAAGCTCATGGGTAATTTTTATTCCCATAGCCATGGTTTTCCTTGCGGTCGGACTTTCCGCCATTTTTTGGCCAAAAGATATCAATCAGCATCAAGCTCAGAGCAAAAACGACCAAGAATAAACTTGTAGCTTGATGGAGGCTACTTGCTCACGTGGCTTACGGACAAAACAATATCTCTCAATATAAGAAGAACGCAGTAACAACCGCATCTCCTTTACAACTCGTCATCATGCTTTACGATGGCTGTCTGCGATTTATGACAAATGCCGACCAAGCAATGCAACGCAAAGATATTTTTTCCCAAAACCAAAACTGCCAAAGAGCGCAAAACATTATTACCGAACTCATTTCAACGCTCGATATGAACCGAGGCGGAGAAATTGCAACCAATTTATATCAACTCTATAACTATGCCTACGATCAATTGATCATGGCAAATATCAACGATGACCAAGTTGCGCTCAAGCAATCAATGAAGGTGTTCGAAGAACTGCGGCAAAGTCTGGTCCGCACTCGAACAACAAACTCGGATTGGAACCGGCCCCGCCATAATCCAAAATGCAGCCTAACCAAAACGATCTCATCATAACTCAGCTAGAAACTCTTACTCTGGCCTGTCAGCAATCACTCATTGATGACAACATTGAAGAGTTAAACAGCCTTTTACAAACCAGAAAAGAGTTAATCGATAGAATCGCGCCCGCCTCGTTGTCTCCACAGCAGATTAAGTCGCTTCATATCATCAATGCAAAAACGTCTCAACTAGAAACACAACTAGCTAGAGTCATTCAAGCTGAACGCGCTTCTTCAAGAAGAGATCAACAAGCCATAGTTTCGGTTAGACAATTTGTGCCAAATCAAGAGACAAGTAGTTACGAACTCCAGTCATAAAAAAAGCTGCTATCGTTTACAACGATAACAGCTCTCTCTATTTACCTAGCTTAGTTAGGAGTGTTTACGCCAACTGTAGCCATATCCGTTCTAAAGTCAAACGAAAGTTGAACAGCAGAACGTCGACGAACTGGCTGGAACGCCATAACTCGACACTTAATCAAACCAGCACCATCAACATAAGCGCTGCCACCTTCCGAGATGCGGAAACCAGATTTTGTCAATATGTCCTTTACTCGAATGGTGTCTCTCAATTCCCAATTGCCTGTATCTACGTTCAAAACATAGAAGTAACCAGGAGTATTGATTGAAGCATAGGATTCAACATTGAAATCCAAAGTGCTAACGTTTGCCTTCACATCTGGACTTTGGAATGTCAATTCATAAGCCGCATAACCACCTCTTCCATCAACAAATTCGCTAGTCATAACGTAGTCGTTACTGTCCGTAGCCGCTAAGCTAGCCGCGTTCCCACTTGTATTTGTTCCAAGAATTGGAGTGACTGTCAATGGAGCAATCGAAGTACCACTATTGCCTTGTGGAACTTCCCACTTAACAATAACGGTGCCCCATGTATTAGGATCAACCGCAACTTCATTACAGCCCCAGAAGGTGCCGTCATCAAGCGGGTCAACAACTACGCTTGCGTAGTCGCCCCATCGGGAAGTGAAGTTAAACGGAGAAGTAAAGTCATTTGATGTCGCGACAACAACCGGTGTACCCATTGTGCCAAGCGCATCATTCTTTTGCCGAACAGCTGCCATAACGGCTGCCGTTGTCGAAGGACTCGACCGCGTGAAAATAACCGAAATGTCGCCATTTGCATTAGATTCAATTGCTGGTTGGAAAGCATGGAAAGTTCCACCAAGTGAAATTTCACCGCTTTGTCGCAAATCAGGAAGAACAGCTCCCGAAGGGAAGTCATTCATGTCGAATTCTAACCAGACAACTGCGTTTCGAGCATTGCTCTGAGCGCGCTGAGTATGAGCAACAGAAACCCGATTATTCGAGAAGCTGCCATCCATCATTCGTAAAGAAATATTGTCTAAGGTATATCCCGCCGATGGTGCGCCATTAACGCCACCAGTGGCTGTACCAGCCGTCACAACATCAGCAAATGAGCCAACCGGGTCGGTACCAACTTTTTCCCAACCGTAAATTCGATATAAGCCTTGTCCGCCACCAATTGAACCACTGTAGTTCACCGCAAACGCTGCCGATGGCGCCGTTTGATTGTTTCGTACTGGACGAGCGTTGAATCGATCAGGATCAGTAAAAATTGTCTGAACCGCCGGCGCCCCAACTAATACTGCAGGTTGATCAACAACTTGGAATAGAGTTGAAGGAGGATTTGCTCCTGCATCAAAGGCAAAAAGGTTGGTCGAAATCACAATGTAATCATTGCTAAAACCAATTTGAGGATAATCACCCCAATATCCTTCACTTGCGCCATCAAACTGAGTGTTCTCTAATCGATACACATTCCATGGATCGTTAGGATCAGAAGTGGACGATACACACAAAATAACAGAAGATTTAGTGTTATCAAAATCCACGTCAAGGGTCATCGCATAAAATCGACCGGTCTTTTTGTCAAATACAACCCGAGGATCAAATGAAAATGGAGTTGCACCAATTCCGGTTCCCGCTAAAAAGCCATTGGAATCAAATGTTTGTTGGAAAACTTTTACGCCATCAGACTTTCGGAAAAACGCAATTGCAACATTAACAACTTCAACAATGTATTCCGGGCCGGCTGCAGCGCTAGTGTCAGGAGGAGTTGCAAATGTTTGACCAATGCCAGGAAACTTGCCTAACTGCTTCGCGGTTGTGGAATTGAATACAGATCCACCACCAACACTCGGCAATGTGCGAGAAGCTGGGGCAAAAAAGTTATTCATCCCATTAAATGAATTGAAAGATTGAAAACTTCCGGGCTTAACTGGCTTATCTTCATAACCTGGGATAGGCACAGTTCGAGAAGGGTTTTCAGGCTTAACTTGCTTAGGAGTTAAGGCTTCAGAAACTCGCGGGAAAAACTGACGAGGATTAACGGTGCCGGCAACTGCCATTGAACCCTTAACGCCTTTCAGCTCACCTTTGCCTTTATGAACCTGAAGGCCGCTAGCTCCGGCTCCAGACTGCGCGAAACACACAATAGCGGCACTCACTAGCAAAAGTGATGCAACTGGTTTCAACGACTTTTTTAACGTATCCAATACAATCATTACGAAAATTTTCCTATGCAACAAATTATTGTCGCAAAATTGCACAATTCGCACACCAAAATATCCTCAAGGAGCGCAAACAGTCATCCTAGACTCCCCTAGTTTACACAGACGGACTCATCAGAGTCTATAGTTCGTACGAAACAAAACGGTAAATTCCAAATTATGTTGAATCATGAACAGCATGAAGCGCTGTCCAATGCACGCGGTCGCATGGACGCTATCCGGGGGCGGCTTTGACCTGCTTCGACTACAAACTCAGCTTTGCGAGCTAGAAGAACATACTACGCAACCCGACTTTTGGAACGATCCGCAACGTGCCCAAGAGTTACTCAAAAAAGCCTCTCGAATCAAAGATCGCATAAATCCGTTCCTAGAAATCGAAAAGAGATTCAATGATATCTTTGAGTTTTATGAACTCTTAGAAATGGAACCAAATGAAGAACTTGAACTAGAAACAGACCAAACAGCGCTAAAAGCACTGCTAGATCTCGATCAACTAGAACTTCAAGCCATGCTCAATGGCGAACATGATGGAAGAAACGCCCTCATTGAAATCTCTGCCGGAGCCGGAGGATCAGAAGCTTGTGATTGGGCATCCATTCTCTTCAGAATGTACGAAAGATGGTGCCAAAGAAGAGGCTACAAAATGGATATCGTCAGCGAAACTCCAGGAGATGTAACCGGATATCGAAACATCGCATTTGAAGTCACCGGAAGCAATGCCTACGGATACCTAAAGTCCGAACATGGAGTCCACCGACTGGTCAGAATTTCACCGTTCGATTCCGCTAGCCGAAGGCATACGTCTTTCTGCAAAATTGAAGTCCTTCCAGAAATGGATGAAACAGAAGTCGTAATCGACCCCGATGACATCAAAGAAGAAACGTTGAGATCAAGTGGCGCCGGAGGCCAACACGTAAACAAAACCGAATCCGCAGTTCGAATTACACATATTCCAACCGGAATCGTTGTGATGTGCCAAAACGAAAGAAGCCAACATAAAAATAGAGCTTCTGCCTATAAAATCTTGAACGCAAGAATGGCTGAAATCAACCGACTCGCCGACCTCGACAAAGTCTCAGCAATTCGAGGAGACATGGGGCCCGCCGAATGGGGAAGGCAAATCCGAAGCTATGTCATGCAGCCTTACACCATGGTCAAAGACCATCGAACAGCTCATGAAACCGGAAACATCATTGCCGTCATGGATGGCGATTTTGACCAGTTCATTGAAGCCTATCTCAAAAGGCCAGAAGACTCCGGCGATAACTATATCGAGTAATGCCAGCCATTCAATAACGTCAAAAGAAAAGAGAAACTATGTTAAGTGCCATTCTGATTCTTGGAATCCAATCGCAGAACCAATTGGGGCCAGTCGCTCCTGCCGGATCAAACCAAAGATTTCAATCCGGAGTGGCACAAACAACCCAACTGCTATTTGAAGGCAAATTCACCGAAGCCGAAGCATCAATCTATAAACTTCCACAAAAAGCAATCACCTACAACCTCATTGAAAAGGAATTGAGCCCTATTCAAAAAAAGATGGCAGAATCGGCCCTAAAAAACGCCATTCAAGCCGTGCAATCCGCATTTCCAGAATTAACCTTCAAAAAAGTCACAACAAAAGAACAAATCCGATTCGATTTCGCCGAGTCACTTCCCATTGACGAAAACTCCCGAATTCCAAAAGGTGCAGTCACTTTCACGAGCTTAGATCCTTCGGAACCCGCCGTCGAAACGGTCTTGTCACTAACTCGATTAGCAACAAAAGTCAGCGTCGAAGAAGGACACTTTGCGCAAGAATTCTTTTTCTCAATCGGAACTTATCTTGGGCTACAGCAAACTCCCGGAATGATGGGAATCTCTCGCCGAACAGATTCTCTCACAATGGCTCGAATCGTTGTCACCCCCGTAGAAAAAGGACTGATTACCGAAAACTTTAAAGTCATAGAAGAACTAAAAACAGCCGTCAAAAACAAAACTAAACTGGTGCCGGCAAAAATTCAAGCCCATTTCGATCAAACAAAATGGGAAATCGGTACTGTAACGCAAGGCGATGTCCCCCAAATTCAAATCGGAGTCCATAATTCCGGAAACGCCCCTCTAAAATTTTGGATGGAGCCAGATTGCTCGTGCTTCCTAATCCGAACGTCTGGCGTTGCCCAGCCCGGAGAAACCGCAAACATCAATATCATGATGGACACTTTCGCGTTTTCTGGACCTCAACTAAAAAGAATTTTCATCTTCACCAACGATCCTGATCGTCCCATGACCGTTATTCCGGTCACAACCACAATCCGACCCGCATACCAATTTATCAAGGAAGGCCCCCAAACTCAAGTCGAATACATCGAAGATACCGGTTCAGTAATCACAAGATACTTTGCCGTTTCGCCCGGACAAGACATCAAAATTCATGATGTTAAAGTCAACGGAGTCAATGCAACAGCAACGTTTGAATCATGGAAAGGCGAACTGCCAGATCCAAACAACAACGAACCGCCTCAACCTCGAAACGGATACAAAATAACTGTCCTCATTGCCCCCGATGGAATAAAAGGCAAAGTAGATGCCACCCTTGTCGTAACAACTAACAATGAGGATTTTAAGTCCCTTCTTCACGGTTTTAGCGTGCAAAAAGGAATTGCGAGCAATCCAACAATTCTCTATTTTGGAGATCTAGCAACTGGCCACAATACTCGCGCCTGGGCAATCCTCTCTCAGCCCGGAAAACCATTTAAAATTGAAAAAGCTGTGTCCAACCATAAAAACTTCAATGTTACGGTCGAACCAATGCCAAACGGAGAATATAAGTTAGTGGTGGAATATGATGGCAAGGGGCTGGCTGGCCAATTTGCATCCTCAATTCAAATCTTTACCGATTCTAAAGACTCCCCGATGATCGAAATTCCAATTCAGGGATTTGTAAAATGAAACTAAGCGGCACTTTAGCCGCTTGTTCCGCTCTCCTCTGGGGTCTCGCCGCCATACCACTTCCCCAAAAAGAAGAACCCTGGACCGTAGTCATCGGCGGAGAAACAAACGGATATCTGGCTCCATGTGGATGCGTCAAACCAATGTCTGGAGGAATCCAACGCCGTTTCTCAATTACAAAATCCTTAGCCACAGAAAATACACTCGTACTTGAAAACGGAGGCATCTCAAACGGATCAAGTCGGCAAGAAGTCATTAAAGCCGAAACCCTTGCCGAATCCCTAAAAGCTGCAAAAGTCGATGCAATTCATTTGGCATCTTCCGATCTGGCTCTCGGCGAAGCGACTCTTGCCAATTTCAACAGACTTTCCGGAGAAAAACTAATCTCAACCGAGACATTAAATCTTGCCGGATCAATTATTGCCGAAACGGCAACCAAGGGGCCATTCCTGATCGGAACCGCCGAATCAAGCAAACGAATCACCAGTCTCGCCGCTATTGAATCCCTCATTCGCCAAGCCGAACAATTGAAAAAAATTCCTATTCTCATGGCAAGCTTTAATGAGAAAGATGCCGAATCAATCGCAAATTCATATCCACAATTAAAACTCATCATTTTTAGGTTGCCCGGTAACCCTCCAATGGAACCTCGCCGAGTCGGTCAAACATTGCTGGTAACGCCGGGAGAAAAAGGCAAGCATGTCATAAGGCTTCATTGGAATTCAGAGCAATTTGAAGCCTACGAGGTTTTCAAACTCGGACCAGATATTTCTGATGACCCAAAAACAACCGAGCTTTTCCATCGATACCAAGATCGAGTGCGGAACGAAAACCTCTTGGCCACATTCCCAAAAACGAAAAGCGAATCATTTTCAGGCTCAAATTCTTGCCAACCGTGCCACGCCGATGAGTTTACAAAGTGGAAAGAAACTCGCCATTCTGAAGCTCTCAAAACATTAGAAAATGTCAGATCAGATGCCGATCCCGAATGTGTCCCCTGCCACGTCGTCGGCCTTGATTCCACAAAAGGATTCCAAACCCGACAACTCTCTCCAGATTTAGCCGACGTTGGGTGCGAATCTTGCCACGGATCAGGAGTTGAACATGTCAAAACGCCAACCAAAGCAAATATCAAACTTTCCAATCTAAGTGATTGTCGGTCTTGTCACAATCTCGAGCACAGTCCAAATTTCTCGCCCGAAGAATTCTGGGAGAAAATCAAGCATTGATTTCACCCAAATGTGGATAACCTGTCAATAAGTCAGCAATATTCCTTCCCTAAGTTCAACTTGAGCCCAAATTCAATCAATACGTATAAATATAGTGGTAAAAAATTATCTATATTTTTTCAGTTTTCGACTTGACCGCCACGAGAAAATGCGTGAAAATAGAGATGTGGAGTTTATAAGTTTTCCAAAGTGAATACTGCGCATCAAATTGGTCAACATACAAAAGATCAGCATCGGTTGTCCGATGCCCTTTGCGGCCCAGCAAGAACTCCTATCGTTACTTTGCCCCCCCTCTCCTGCAACATTTCCGCCATTGAAGCTTGTCGCGACTTTGCCCTTGGACGTGATTATTTGGTCGCTCTCGTAGGGCCATCCGGTTGGGGGAAATCCCTCATGCTTCGCTCCCTCACAAATTGGATGACTAATGAATATGGCTATCCTATTCGAGTCCAAAATTCAATCGACCTCCTCCGATCCGGCCCGAAAGCCGAAAGTCTTGGCCCACTCATCATTGAAGATATCCAAGATGCAGTTCGCCAACCAAGACGAAAACATGAGCTCAAAGCGCTTTTGGAAAAGAGAATCCGTCTGAGAAGACCAACTCTAGTCAGCCTAACTGCATTCGATGGACACCTCAGCTTAATTTCTGCCGTGCCTCATCCCGATCAATGGACTTTAGGATTAGTACAAGAACCCGCTTTTGACGAAAAGAAAGTCATCATCGCCGAAATGGCAAAATTAGAAGGAGCAATCCTTCATTCCGGGCTAGTAAGCCTCCTTGCCCGACATCTCTATGGCAACGGATGCAGCATTGCTGGAGCCTTACATTGCTTAACTCTTATCAAGCACGACTGGAGTCACAACGAAGATGTCGCCTCTGCCTGCGGAACAATTAGTCCATTCCTAAACCTTCATAACTGGGATCCTTATGGAGAAATCATTGATGCTGTCACCAAAGTCCATAACTCCAACCCAAAAACAGATTTAGCAATTCAAGAAGTGAGTTGTTACCTCATGGTCACTCTGGCAAATTTCGGCGAAGAAGTTGTCGCCCAGCAACTCCGACTGGAACCTCACCAGGTTTATAACATCACTAACAAAATCAGCAAAATTCAATCAAATTTTGAATACTCTCAATTCATTGAATCGTGCCGAGTTGAAATTATAAAAGCATTCTCAAATGCCTAGTGCAATGAGCCCTTTCCAAATTGGCTCGTATCTTGCTACGTCTATAACAGTGTAGGATTCAAATTCAAAAACCTTCTTTCTAACATCATGCGAACATTGCGCGACGTCAGCTTAAATAAGTTAACTCTAGAATTAGATACCATCGTGTCTGATGCTATGCTCGCCATGCAAACCCATGGAGTCGCGGCGGCCGCCGTTACTAAAAAAGGAAACCTGAAAGGAATCATCACCATCGAGGCATGCATATTGAGTGATTCAGATGCCTCAATCAAATCCATCCTTCGCTCCGCTCCGTCAGAATTCCAGATCAATGACAAAATCCGGCTCGTTGCAAAAGCCTTTGTTCGACTTAATGCCGATTTCGTTGCCGTATTTGATGAGAAAAAATTTGTTGGACTCCTATCCGCCCTCAATCTGATCACTGAATTAGGCCGAAGTTGGGATCCATTAACCGGATTAAGCTGGAGCGACCGCCTCCGAGACTGGGGTGTAGACACCCTCGAATCTGGACAAGAAATTACAATCATTTTCTTTGATCTCAACGACTTCGGCGCTTACAACAAACAATACGGTCATACAATCGGTGATCGAGTCATCATCGGATTTGGCCAACTTCTTAACGAAGTCATCAATCCTAAAAAAGATGTCCTGGTTCGATATGGTGGCGATGAATTCGCAATTGGAACAACAAGAGATCCCGATGAAACTCAATCTCTACTCGCAAAACTCGCTAAAAAATCATTCTCCGTTGATGGAGTGCCAACAAGCGTTGGCTATTGTTTCGGAATTGCTGGCGGAAAACGGACCCAAGAACCTTCTCGCGACCACGTTGCCGCGACTTTAGATAATCTCATCAACTTAGCCAGCAAAGATTGTCTCAAAAACAAGCCCAAAGCAAAAATTTCTCAAGCCGTAATTCACTCCACCCATTCCGAAAAGGAAATGGAGATTGAACTCCGATTTGCTGGACCAAGAACCGAAGATCCGTCCACAATTCGCGTCGAGCTTCAACTGGGAGAAGAAATGGCCCGAGTGGATCAATCCGAATCAAAATCACGGTATCAAGCCATTGCTCAAGCCACATCCAAGGCAATTTCAGAACTTAACCCTGAACTCACAATTCAAATCACAAATGTCGCGTTTGGACTCAATAACGGTGAACGAACGGTAATTCTGATTGGAGAAGCTCGATACAAAGATTCTCAAGTCATCCCTATTGCCACCGAATCTCACCTAAATGGAGACCTCGATCGGTTCGTCGCTGCTTCCGTTCTCAGCGCCGCTAAATTAACAACCAGTATTTCCTAAGTCCCTGCAATTGTAAGGCCCAATCTGGGCGTATAACTAATCGTATGGAGTCATCTAAACAATCACAGGTCTTTGAAATTTTTGAAAGACTAGAAAATCAAATCGGCGAAGGTGACACCAAAAGCCTGACCTACCTGGCTGCCCTAAAAGAAGAATTCCGTAAACACGACCGACAAAACACTTCATTACAAGAAGAAATTGAAAAATACGAAGAGGCGTACAACAAACTTACCGCCCCCGCTAATCGTATCGGCGTCTTCCTCAGCTTCAATGCCGAAAACCAAGCCCTCATCCTCCTTGGAGAACAAGAATACGTCACTCTCATCGATCCCAAACTAGAAGACATCGACTCCCTAAAAGCCGGAACAAGAGTCAAACTAAATGATGCTTACGCAATTATCGGAACCATGCCCGAAAGCGCACTCGGCAACATCGTTAAAGTCAGCCAAACGCTAGAAGATGGACGACTTCGAGTCGGTGCCGATGCCCAAAATCAACTCGGAAAACTCATTCTGCGATCAACAAACATTCAAGATCTCAAAATTAAAGTCGGAGACGAAGTCCGACTCGACCCATCCGGAAAAATCGCGGTTGAACATTTCCTCTCTCAAACAAGCCAAGACTATTTCGTTGAAGATATCCCCGAAACACTCTGGAACCAAGTTGGCGGGCAACAAGATGCCATTAGCGTCATCAAAGAAACAATCGAATTACCTCTACTCTATCCCGAAATCTACTCAAAATTTGATAAAAAACCCGCTAAAGGAATCCTCCTCTATGGCCCTCCGGGCTGCGGAAAAACCCTCCTGGGTAAAGCCGTCGCCTACAACCTAGCCAAAGATTATTCTGAAAGAACCGGCAAGCCAACCAAAGAGTGTTTCTTGCATATCTCCGGACCAAAAATCCTCAACATGTGGCTCGGCGAAACCGAACGTATGGTACGAGAAATCTTTGAAACCGCCCGCGAAAAAGCAAAAGATGGACAACTCGTCGTGATATTCATTGATGAAGCCGAATCTATCCTAAGAACCCGCTCTAGCGGAAGATGGCTAAACATCAGCAACACCGTCGTTCCCCAATTCTGCGCCGAAATGGATGGTCTCGTATCCATGGAAAACATCGTCGTCATCCTCACCAGCAATCGACCAGACTATATCGACCCCGCAATTCTTCGACCAGAAAGAATCGACCGAAAAGTCCGAATCAAAAGACCAGATCTCGCATCTTCTAAAGAAATCCTTTCAATCTATATCAACGAAAACCTGCCGATCGATCCAGATTTTGTGAGTGACAGTGATGGCAAAGAGTGCGCACGAATTGCCCTGATTGAAGGAACCATATCGCACCTTTTCCGCAAAAACAAAGAAACCGAATTCCTTAAAGTCAGCTACAAAAGCGGCGAAAGCGAAACGCTCTATTGGCGAGATCTCATCAGCGGAGCCCTCATCAAATCCGTTGTCGATCGCGCAAAAGATTACGCAATCAAAAGAGCTATCAGTGCCCCAAAAAAAGATGCCGGAGTCAATCTCACAGATTTACAATTGGCCCTCAAACAAGAATTTTCTGAAAACGAAATCTTCCCTAAATCAGACGCCGTAGAAGACTGGCTCAAACTTCTCGATTTTGATCGCGAAGATGTTATTTCGGCTAAACCAATTGGTTATAACCAGGGCGAAGCCTTTGCCAGAAAAAGCATAATCTAACTCAATATTATTTCGTCAAACGGGAAATCTCCGCCGAGTATTTCTCTTTCACAACCTTGCGTTTAACTTTCAAAGATGGAGTCAACTCCCCATCTTCAACCGAAAATGCTTTCCCAATAAGAATATGCCTCTTAACTCGCTCGTAATCCGCCAACTGAGAATTTGCTTTTTTAATCTCCTGGTTAATCAAAGTCTTCACCTCGTCCATCTCAATCATCTCAACCAGAGAAACGTTCAAAATGCCCTTGTCCGCCAAAAAAGCTGAAACACGCTCTACTTCAGGCACAATCAAAGCCGCACAAGCATCCATTCCATCACCCAATAACACAACTTCACCAATAAATGGACTCTCTTTCAACTTGTTTTCTATCTGCTGAGGAGCAACATTCTTCCCGTTGCCAAGAACCAAAATATCCTTCTTTCGATCCGTAATTCTCAGCTTGTCACCCTTAAATTCACCAATATCCCCCGTGTGAAACCAGCCTTCGGAATCAATACAAGCTGCCGTATCTTCTGGCAAATTGTAATAGCCGGCCATAATGGCTTTTCCTCGCAATAATATTTCACCATCTGGTGCAATCTTCCCTTCAACTCCATCGAGCAATGGGCCAACCGTCGTCGGATCATTCGTGTCTGGCATATTCAAGGCCGAAGCCGCCGTCGTTTCCGTTAATCCATATCCTTGCAAAACACAAATCCCAAAGGCCAAATAAAACTCGGTAACCGCCGGAGGCAATGCCGCTCCACCTGATACAAAAAACCTAAGCCCTGTCCCCATCCGATCACGAATCTTAGACCCAACAACTTTATCCAAAATCCCCGCCAAAGGAGCAAATTTTCCCTGCTGCTTAGCCATCCCTTGCGCTAAAGCAAGCTCAAAAAGCTTTTCCGATACTCCACCCTTCTTCCTTACCGAATCAACAATTCGCGTTCGCACAGAATCTAAAAACCGAGGAACACACAAAACAACCGTAGGGTTAACTTTTTGCATATCACTTGCCAATGTAGTCACAGAACCAGCATAGGCAACGGTCGCTCCTAAGTACATTGGCAAAACATGCCCCGCATACCGCTCAAAAACATGCGAAAGTGGCAACCAACTTAAAAAGATATCCGTGTGATATATCGGAACCGTACGCTCAATCGATTCACTTAAAGAAACAAAACTTTCGTGCCTAAGCATAACTCCTTTCGGATTCCCCGTTGTTCCGCTCGTGTAAATTATCGTGGCCAAATCTGTTCCGCTGCCAAGGTCAATCTCCGCATCCCACAAATCACGCGTCAATTCAGAATCTTCTGCAAGATTCGTCAACCCTTCAAATTCACCCGAATGGTTAAAACATACAACTTTCATTCCGCTCAGCTTTTGAGCCTGCTTGTCATCTTCACAAATCGCCACCTTGGCTCCACAGTCGCTGGCAATATATTGCGCCTGATCCTTCGGTAAAGTTGGGTAAATCGGAACCGTAACAATTCCCAACGTTTGCGCCGCCCAGTCCACCAATGCCCAATCAAGGCATGTATCACCAAGAATAACCAACCGGTCACCTCGACGAAGACCTAAAAACCACAATCCTCGCGCAACATCAAATATCCGATCATAAATCTCTGAATACGATAAAGATGTAAAGCCCCCTTTTTCTGGGATCATGTGGGAGACTTTGCCTCCGTGATTCAATACTGTCCGGCGAACCATTGCGCCCATTGTCTGAGGAATGTCAGTCATAACAAATCAATCAAGTGTCAGCCTTAAACCTTCAAGGCTGACACAAATATTAAAGCATCAATTTGCCTTAATAAATCACTTTATTCAACGGGTATTCCACCAAGCCTGTTGCACCCGCTCGCTTCAAAGCCGGAATTAACTCTCTCGCTTCCTTCTCAAGCAATATAACCTCCAAAGCAACGCCTGTGTCTCCCGCCAGTGGAGAAATGGTCGGTTGAGTGATGGAAGGAAGAATTTCCAAGACGGCCGCCTTAAACTCATTCAAAACGTTCATTTTTAACCCCACCAACTGCGTCGCGTGGATCGCGCCCGTCAAAAGAATCGACAAATTCTCAAGCTGCTCCCGTTTTTCCGGGTCAGCCCAGGCTCGATCATTACACACAAAACGAGTGGTCGACATCAACAGTGTGTCAATGATTTTTAAATTGTGCGCTCGCAAAGAATTCCCAGTTTCAGTATTCACAACAATAGCGTCAACCAAACTAGGAACCTTAACCTCGCATGCTCCCCAACTAAACTCGGTCTTAACCTCCACTCCTTTCTCTGCAAAAAACCGATCTGTCAGCCTCACATACTCCGTTGCAATGGTCTTTCCAGCCAAATCTTCCGCCGATTGAAATGGAGAATCGTTATGAACCGCCAAAACAACGCGAATAGGATTACTCGTCAGTTTTGAATAACGGAGTTCACAAATCTCGTGCAAATCCGCTCCGCAATCGGTAATCCAATCAAAACCGGTCAGTCCCGCATCAATTATTCCATCTTCAATGTATCGCGGAATCTCTTGCGGCCTCAATAAAACCGGCTCAATTCTCTCGTCGTCAATAACTGGATGGTAACTGCGCGAAGAGACGTGAAGGTTATATCCTGCTTTTTCAAACAGTGTAAACGTCGCATTTTGTAGGCTTCCTTTCGGCAAGCCAAGTCGCAGTGCCATAGAAAGCTAAGGTACCAGTCCAACAAATACAACGCATCAGGACCCAAAGCCGATTGGCCTAACAAAAAACTGCCACAATTATTGAAATGACCACAGTTCGAGTCCTTGTCAACCTCAAACCAGCCCTCCTCGATTCTGCCGGCCGAACCGTGGCCAATTCCCTCGAAGGACTCGGGTTCAGCGGTGTTGAAGATGTACGAATTGGAAAAACAATCACCCTCCAAATTCAAGATTTCAGCGAAGATAAGGTAAACGAAATGTGTCAAAAGCTTCTGGCAAATCCTGTCATCGAAGACTACACATTTGAGGTCATTTCATGAAGGTAGCCATCCTTCACTATCCTGGTTCAAACTGCGATCAAGACGCTCTCTATTCTATGCGTAACGATATCGGAGTCGAAGCCGAATATGTCTGGCACGCCGCAACCTCCCTGGATGGGTTTGATGCCGTCTTCATCCCCGGAGGATTCACCTATGGCGATTATCTGCGGTGTGGTGCCATTGCCGCTCGCGCCAATATCATGCCCGCAGTAAAAGAGTTTGTAAACCAAGGCAAACCCGTCATCGGCGTCTGCAATGGCTTCCAAACGTTGTGCGAAGCCGAAATTCTTCCCGGCGCGCTCCTTTTAAATGAAAATGAAAAATTCATTTGTAAAAATGTCTTCCTCAAAGCCAGAAATACAACTTCACTCTTTACAAAAAACGTCGATAAAATCCTCTCAATTCCCATCGCTCACGGCGAAGGTCGATACTGTTGCGACGATGCCACTCTAAAGTCTCTTCAAGACCAAGACCTCATCGCATTTCAATACTGCACTGAAAATGGAGACGTCGTCTCCGAAGCAAATCCCAACGGATCAACCAATAATATCGCTGGAATTACAAATAAGAAAGGAAATGTATTGGGCATGATGCCCCACCCCGAACGTGCAACTCAACCAATTCTTGGTGGAATTGATGGATTATTGATCCTTTCCGCCTTAAACTGCGTCAATACAGCAACAGCCGTCTAACGCAAAATCGTTTTGGACCTATAATAAGAGATTAGTGATGCATTGGATCACCAAACAAGCAATAAGTTTTAGTGTCGTTGTCATGGCCATTTCGGCTCATGCCCAAACTGGCACCTCCACCGATAAAATTACAATCGGCAAACTCGGGCAAACCGTCGAGGCAACAAATATCCTGGGAAACATGGATGACTCGGCAAAAGTTTTGTCAAAAGCCAAGGCTTTTCAATACGTCGTTATACAAAAAACAAAGTATGAAAAGTGGTACGGAGTTGTCCTCGTAAATGGCAAAACCGGATATGTCTTAGCTGAAAAAGTAGCCGAACTTCCGTATGATGTGCAAGTTCCAAAGAACATGCCTCGGCTATCGTCAAGATCCCAAGCCTCAATCGGCGGAAGAGCATCAAGCGCAGATAAGCAAGAAATGCTTCAAGAAAGCTTCAAGTACATCGGTACTAAATATGTATGGGGCGGAAACGACCTGCGCGGCGGAATCGACTGCTCCGGCTTCGTTAAAGAGCTTTACAAACAAATTGGAGTCAATTTGCCAAGAACTGCTCGCGAACAAGCACGGGTCGGAACGCCAATCGAAAATTTAGAAGATCTTCAACCCGGAGATCGGCTCTATTTCTGGGATAAAAAACGTGGCTATATTGGCCACACCGGACTCTTCCTCGGCTACCATGCCGATGGCGGGGCCTATTTCATTCATTCCAGTTCAAACAACAAAGGCGTCGATACTGATGATCTCAGAAATAAAAAGTGGCGAGACATGCTCGTTGCCGCTCGAAGATCGTAAGTATTCATTGCATAAAGGAGAAAAATCCACCACTATGTGGTGGATTTTTTCACATTCAAGGTAAGATATTTCTGCCATGGATGGCCTCATCAATCGTCAAATTACTCCTTTGTTACAAGAAATCCTTAAAGACACTCCCGTCGTTGTCGTCCAAGGGCCAAGGCAATGCGGAAAATCAACTCTTGTCCAAAATAATTGCGATCTGCCCTATTCCACGTTAGATGACAATCTTTCGCTCGATTCCGCCGAACGCACTCCCGCCGCATTTCTAAAGAGCCACCCCAATGGTTTCATCATCGACGAAATTCAGAGAGCCCCAAAACTTGCCAGATCAATCAAAGCTCATGTCGATGCAAATCGACGCCCCGGAACTTTTGTTCTCACAGGAAGCGCAAACATTCTCGTTTTGCCAAAACTGGCCGATTCTCTCGCCGGAAGAATGGAAGTTTTGTCCTTATGGCCATTCACCCAAGGCGAAATTCGTAACCTAAAGGAAGACTTTGCCCAATTTGCCCTCAGAACTACCCCAGAACTACCCCCACAACCCCCAATCGACTACCAAATCACCCTCAATTCTGGCGGTTTTCCGGAGCCTGTCAGCCGCAATTCTGAACGTCGGCAAAGAGCTTGGTTTGAGAGCTACCTCAAAGCGTTAATCGAGCGAGATGTCCGCGATTTAGCCGACATTGATGGCTTAACGGCCTTGCCACGCCTCATCCGCTCCTTAGCTCAAGAACCCTACTCTGTCGTAAACATAACCTCCCTTTCCCGAAGCACAGGAATCCCGGCAACATCCCTAACACGCTATCTCAGCTTGTTAGAAGGAGTCTTCCTAACCAAGTCAATTTCAGCCTACACGGCTATTCAAAGCGGAAAAGCCGCTAAAACTTCTCGACTCGCTTTTGTTGATTCTGGAGTACTCAATTCGCTTCATCCGAACTCAAATCCGATCTCCCAAGCCGCCCTGGAAAATTTTGTCGCCATGGAATTAGTCAAGCAATCCGGTTGGTCTGAAGTCGAGTATGAAATCCAGCATTTCCGCAGCGTCCGGCAATATTCCGTCCCGATTGTCATCGTCCAACCCAACGGCAAAACCATCGGGCTAACCGTCATCAACCGACCAGTAGCAGAACCATCCGACTTCAGAGCTCTCCAATTTCTCTCCGATGTCGCAGAACCCAATTTTGTCCGCGGATACGTCTTAACCACCGGAACGGAAACTCAAATGTACAACGACTCCCTCTCTGCAATCCCAATCTCTGCAATTTGGAATCACTGATCTTCAGGAAGTAAAGTTGCACCGTGACCTGGAATTTCTGGCGGAACCACAACTCCGTTTTCTACCAATAATCCTTCTGCTGGGTCTGGTAACAGATTGAAGTGGTTATCAAGGTCAACGTGATCACAAATACCCGATAAAGCCGCCCCCGCAGCAATTGCAATCGAGCTATCCGACATACATCCAATCATGGTTTGCAGCCCACAAGCCTCTGCGGTTCGCAAAACGGAAATCCCCTCTGTAATGCCCCCACTCTTCATCAATTTCAGGTTGATACCATCGCAAAGCTCCCACAAATCAACCACATCAAAGGCGGTTCTAATAGATTCATCGAGAAATATAGGAAGTTCCGCATCAGGCGTAACGTATTCCAAATCATTTTCTTGCCCAAAAGCAAGAGGTTGCTCTACGTAATCACAATCGTTTTCGGCAAGCCAAGAAATCATTGCATTTGCCGAATTAACATCCCAACCACCATTAGCATCGACCCTCAAACTAGCACCAAATGGAGCTGCCGCCTCTTGAGCTGCCAAATAAATCTCCTTATCTTGCTCAATTCCTTCAGTTGAGCCAAGTTTAACTTTAACTTTTTTGGCGCCCACCATTTCACAGAAAAACTTAACGCGATCCAAAACGACTTCACGAGGTTCAATTCCTACCGTCACCGAAGTCGCAACGGTAGGTTTTGGTAACCCTAATAACCGATAAAGAGGCATCCCAGCTTGTTTGGCTTTCAAATCCCACAAAGCAATGTCCAACGCGGCAATGCCCGGCATGGGAATATCCATGGAAACTGCCGCTCGATAGATCTCTAGAATTGAGCTGTCTTTATACTCTTCAAAAACTTCGCGTAATGGAGTGGCGCAAACTGAAGGAATATCAACCAGGGCACCAAAGCAACGCATGCCTTCACCTATTCCAGTGTGAACGCCATCTGAAACTTGGACAAATAGAGTATTCACTGGCCCCGCCGTTCCGCGTGAAATCGTTAAAGGAAATCGCCGAGAAACAACTCTCGTCTCAAATCGAATCGACAAATCGGGCATGAAAACCAGTTTAGCCAACCGGAACAAGTCAATATCGAACTTCTAGCGGAATTGTCATCTTGAACGCTAATCGATTAGCAAATTGATCGCTTCTAGGATCTCCAATAATGAGAAAATACTCATTTCCAAGCTTCCCACTCATGCGATAACTCAAATACCAATTGGAACGACCATCTTCTTCAACGAATCGCCCCGCAATACTTTGGTAGCGATCCAAGTCATAGCTCATTCCCAAAACATGTTGTCTTCCTGAACCTGCATAGTCGACAAACTGAGTTCTCAGACTCATTTGCATACGTTTCAATGGCTTGTATCGAGCGTTAACCCCAATGCTCCGATAATCTAGCCCATCAAACTGTCCCGTAGAGTATTCGATTCCCAGACCACGATAGGGATTGCCAGCAGGAAATCCTAATTCCAGACTATAAATGTGATCAGCCGATCCTTCAAAATTTGACCAGTTAGCTCTCAATTGACCAAACCAACCAAAACGGGTCACTCCTTCCAATCCAATTCCAAATTGATTCTTATAAAATGATCCGTTGTAACGTTCGTAAGAGCCAGTTGAAATTCGATATTCATAGTTATTGAAAAGTCCTTTCTCGGGCGTGAACTCTTGTTGCATAAACACTCCTAAGCCTTTGAAATCGCGCTCTGGTGAAAAACCGAGTCTTGGGAAAAACTCCGGAGACACCTGCTCGTAATCAACACCGATGCTTGTCCCACCTTCATTGAAATTAAATCCCCAACTATTTCTCCACCCACTACCTAAAACCTGATCATCTGTAAACTGATTGTTTAAAAATATCCCAAATTTTCCATATCGGTCAAAGTAGTTCAATTGACCTGAATTATTCTCTAAGCCCATTTGGTCATTCCGAACATAGGCAGCTTGAACACTGCGATTCGAAGCTATTTGAGATGACACAGCAAAAATTGTTGCTTGTTGATCCCCAAAGTTTGCGGCCGACATCAATCCAAATTGAGTTGAAGAATTGATATTTCCATATGTATTCAACCCAGCGTCTATTCGGCCAATTCTTTGGGGAGCAAATAAACGTTGGCTAAATCCAGTTCTAAAATATCGTTCGCCTTCCTGAAAGAATGGTCTGTTTTCGTTTCCGAGTCGTTCAAATCGACTGAAGTCCAAACTCAATACGGCACTTTCAATATTCTGAAAGTCAGGATTTATCGTACCAACGACTTGGATCTGATCGTTTATGCTTGCCTTCAGATCCAGACCCGAGTTAAAACCAACCGGTTTTCCTTCTTCCGCACTGCTTGTCCAAAAGGGCAATAGTTTAATTGATCGCGCTTTTTCAATTGCCGGAATTTCAATTCCCATCCAATAAGGAATTAAACTGCTATCTCCATTCGTGTACTTCCAAGTATAGGAATTATTCTTGTTAGACCGGTACCAATTCACATTGAATCTCGGATTTGAAACACCGGCTGCAGGCAATGTCATAATCGACCAAGGAATACGCATTTCGCACTCCCATCCATTTTCAGTTTTCCGACCGTTTGCTTCAATCTCACCTATCCACTCGGTTTTCGCCGCTCGGCCCCCAGCTAAGCTTATGGAAGTTGCCCCAGAAGCATTAGTTTCAAAGGTATTAAAGTTGTTAGCGTTGCCAAATGGGTCAATCGAAAATCCAAAATTATCGTTTCCTCTAACACTCACGTTTTGACGATATTCTTCATCAATAATTTTATTTGGATCAGTCTTAACTCTGCCAGCAAAGTAAATGAATTCACTATCATAGGTCAACCAAAACTCTGCTGGTTCATTTGAAGCTAGATTAGTGTCCTTATCGCTAAATCCAGATTCACGAGCTTGAGCCGGCCACTCGTTTTCTGAAATCTGACCATCGATATCCGGTGCATTTGAAACTCTAACTCCAAAAAAATCCACGCGCCCTGTATTCGAAACGCCAGAAGCAATTCCGGCGTGAAATAAACAAAGGCTGAAACCAACGGCCATCAGGTTACGGACATGAAAATGCACAAAGTGTTATACGAACACTTGTTAGGCCAGTGTGCCGTCCTGATGATTGAATAGGCCAGACGACTATAATAATTATTGCAGGATCCATGCTTAACCTGCTACCAGCACTCATATTTTTCCTAGTTCAAGGTTCCGGCGATCCGGAGTCTCTAAGATTTCGTGAAAATACCATCCGATTTCTTATCGTTCAAACTCAAGTTCGACACGAAAAAATTGATGTTGCTTCATGGGTGGGGCCTCGAAAAGCAGAAGTCACTGCCGAAAACTCATCGACACAAAACGAGCCTGCTCATTTTGTTCCCTCTACAAGTCGAAAACTGGAACGAAACGGTGTTGGCACTTCCGCAATACCTCGCGATGGACCACCCGCTACTTTAGCCTGATCCAACTCAATTGACATTCGATGCCTATGGCAACACACCTTGGCGAGTTTTCGCCAACCCAGATTTAAAACCATGATTACGTTTTTACGCAAATTATTCGATACCAGCAATAAAGATATAGCCGCTGTTCAGCCACTTGTTGAAGACATCAACAATTTTGAGCCAACGATTTCAGAACTCACCGATGATGAACTCCGAGCAAAAGGAGACGAGTTTAGAAAAAGGATGGCCGATGGCGCAACACCAGAGTCAATCCTAACTGAAGTTTTTGCTACAGTTCGAGAAATTAGCAAAAGAACCCTCAACATGCGGCACTTTGACGTGCAGATGATTGGAGGAATTGTTCTCCACCAAGGAAAAATTGCAGAAATGCGAACCGGTGAAGGTAAAACCCTCGTCGCCGTAGCGCCAATGGCACTCAATGCATTAACCGGCCGGGGTGCTCACCTTGTTACTGTTAACGATTACCTTGCTAGAAGAGACGCAACTTGGATGGGCCCCATCTATCACTTTCTCGGCCTATCTGTTGGAATTGTTCAAGGGCAAGGTGCCGATAGTGATGAACTGGGAGGTAGCTATATATACGAGCCAGGTTTTCAACACCAAGACCCTCGATACAACAATTTAAGACCTTGCACCAGACGCGAGTCTTATCTTTGCGATTTAACGTACGGAACAAACCACGAATTCGGATTCGATTACCTTCGCGACAACATGGCATTTGAAAAAGATCAACTTTCTATGCGCGAACTCAATTTTGCGCTTATTGACGAAGTTGACTCTATTCTAATCGACGAAGCTCGAACACCACACATTATCTCCGGACCATCAATGGAAGACGTTTCCATTTATGTAGAAATCAACGCTATTGTAAAGGACATGACTCCAGAAGAGCACTTTACTTGGGATAAAAAGAGTCATAGCGCCAGCTTTACTGAAGATGGAATGGATTACTTAGAACAAGCTCTTGGAATAGAAAACATTGCCAACGAGCCAAGAATGTTCCACCATGCTGGAGCGGCGATAAAAGCCTACAGCCTTTTTGAAAAAGACGTGAATTACGTTGTTCGAAATGGGGAAGTAGTCATCGTTGATGAAAACACTGGTCGAATGATGTTCGGTCGTCGATACTCCGATGGTTTGCACCAAGCTCTGGAAGCAAAAGAGGGCGTGCAAGTTCAAAGAGAAAGCCAAACCGTTGCCGTCATTACATTCCAAAACCTGTTCCGGATGTACAACAAACTCTGCGGAATGACAGGTACGGCCAAAACTGAAGAAGATGAATTCAGAAAAATCTATGGACTTGATGTTGTTGCAATTCCAACTCATAGACCAATGGTTCGCCAAGACCAAGAAGACATTGTCTACAAATCCATGGATGCTAAATTCCGAGGATTTGGCCGAGAGATCATGCGACTTTATACTAAGCAGCAGCCAATTCTTATTGGTACGAGATCTATTGAAATGACGGAAAAAGTTTCCGCTCGGATGACAGGAGAACCGCTCCAGAAGCTTCTACTCGTTGATATGGCTTTAGATAAGGTTGAAAACGAAAAATCAAGCAAGTCCTTTGCAAAAGAAGCCGAAGTTTTATCTAAATCAACCATCGACGAACTCAAAATGTCGACGATCAAGAATATCATGGCTAGCGGCGATCTGCCCACAGATCCTTTAAGCGACGATGTCCTCGATTGGTTCTTAAAGAAACACAAGCTACCGATGGAAAACAAAGTGTTCCTGGTCGAAGCTCTTTCACACGGAATTCCACATAACGTCCTCAACGCAAAGTATCACGAGCAGGAAGCGCTTATCATAAGCGAAGCAGGAAGAAAAGGAGCCGTTACAATCGCCACGAACATGGCCGGGCGTGGTGTCGATATTCTTCTCGGCGGAAGAGTTCACGATGAAGAAGTTAAAATGGCCCGTGCCAGAGAAGAAGAAGGCACCGGCCTTCTCAACGAATACGGAGAAACCTTTACCAGCTACCGAAGAGGTGGCCAAGAAAGAGCTGCCCCGCCGTTGCCTTTAGACGACACGGAGCGAAGAGTTGCCGCCGAAGAAGTCCGAGCATTAGGTGGACTTTATGTACTTGGTACAGATCGCCACGAAAGCCGGCGAATCGATAATCAACTCCGCGGTCGTGCCGGTCGGCAAGGTGATCCAGGCGAATCTCGATTCTATGTCAGCCTTGAAGACGAGCTTTGGAGAGTCTTCAACAAGAACATGATGGACAATCCTGTTCTCAAAGCTTGGCCAGAACAAGAAGAAGTCCGAGCAAAAATGATTTCCGGAATGATCCTCAAGACTCAAGAGAGAATTGAAAATCACTATTTTGAAGCCAGAAAGCATATTCTTGAATATGACGACGTTCTCAATAGCCAACGAGAACACATCTACGCCATGCGAAGAGAAACATTGCTAGGTAAGGATTGCCGAGGTGAAATTCTCGCTGGTATCAGCGATTTCATTGTTGAAGCCGTCGGTTCAGGATACGAAATCGACCCGGATACTGGAGATCAAGTTTACGATGATGAAAGAATCTACGAAAAGCTCAATGATCATTTCCCATTAGTCGACCACCTCACTCCTTCTGAGTTTTCAAAAATTGAGCCTGGTCAGAAAATGATTGATCAGCTTTCTGAAATTGCTCGCAAAGAATACGATGCCAAAACCGCATCCTACGGCGAAGATATGATGAAAGAGCTTGAGCGACATGTCATGCTCCGAGCTGTTAACGACAACTGGATGGAGCATCTTCAGATGATTGACTACATCCGAGAAGGGATTGGACTTCGTGGTTATGGTCAAACTGATCCATTAGTAGCTTACAAAAAAGAAACCTTCGATCTATTCCAGCACACGCTAAAGGCAATCCGAGACCAGGCTGTCAAGATGGCATTTACTGCTCAAATTCGAATAGAGCAGCCAGCTGCCGCTACTCCTGAGGTTGCTCCAGAAATGATGATGATGGAAATTGATGGCCCCGGAACAAGTGATTCGATTACTCCCGTAGACCTCGATACCATTGACTGGAAGAAAGTCGGACGAAATGAAAACTGCCCTTGTGGATCTGGCAAAAAATTCAAAGCTTGCCATTACCCGCTTCTCAGGCAAGAAGGCAAAATCTAAGTAAAAGAAATCCGAAATAGCCTGGCCAAAATTTGGCCAGGCTATTTTTTCATGCAATGGTAATAAAGTCTCTTCGACTCCTTTAATCACAATCAATCAAAACAAAAAAGTGACCCGCAGACTCAAAGTCCACGGGCCACCAGTCAGACAGACTAAACGGGAATCAACGTTTAACGAACTGGAATCCACGTCGGGCTTTCTTCCGACCGTACTTCTTTCGTTCTTTAACGCGAGGATCGCGAGTTAAAAACCCACCAGATCGCAAGTTCTTCCTCAGTTCTTCATCCATTTCCAGCAATGCTCGGCTAATGCCAAGTCGAACGGCACCGGCTTGACCAGTAATTCCGCCACCCTTAACTAAAGCTCGTACATTGTATTTGCCTTCAAGTTCAAGGTGCTTCAATGGTGAGTTCACCAAAATGTCTAAAACTGGGCGACCCAAATACTCTTTGAACTCTCGTCCATTGATTGAAATTTCGCCGTTACCTGGCACTACCCAAACTCGGGCGATCGCGCACTTTCGGCGACCTGTGCCATAAAATTGATTAGGATTCTTTTTACGCATAAATTACTTGCCCACCTTTAATGGTTGTGGATTTTGAGCCGTATGTGGATGCTCTGCACCAGCATAAACTTTAAGCTTTTTGATCATTTGGCGACCAAGCGGCCCCTTTGGCATCATGCCCCAAACAACCTTTTCGATCAATCGTTCTGGCTTGGTTTCAAGCATGTCTTCTCGGCTGATATTTTTAATACCGCCGGGCCAACCGGTGTGCCAGTAAATCAATTCCTTTCCTTTGGTACCGGTCCAAACGGCTTTGTCGGCATTTATTACCACTACAAAATCGCCCGAATCGACGTGATACGTAAAGGTCGGTTTGTTTTTACCGCGCAAAACTTTGCTAACTTCAACCGCCAAGCGACCAATTGGCATGTTGGTCGCATCGACCACAAACCAACTTCGCTCGACCGTCTCGGCCTTGGCAACGTATGTTCTGTTCATTCTGTCTGTCCTGTTTTATCTGCACTTGCGTGCAAAAATCGTTTTCGTTTTTCTGAAGGGTGCCGCCCATATCGGATTCTCATTAAAGTTAATCCGCAAGCCGGTAATACAGGGGGCCATTCAATCTCTTCTTTGTTTGTCTGCTGAAACAAATGGTCTATGTGACTTCCATCGTGTTTTCCACGACCAATTTCCCACAAACAACCAGAAATTCGTCTCATCATCCCTCTAATAAAAGCTGTTCCAACAACATCAATAACAACCTCATCTCGAACGGCTCGCACCCCAACAGAGTGCAAAGTTCGAACTGGGTTCTTCCATGGCTCAAAAAGCTGGCTAAATGCCAAAAAACTATTCTTACCAACAAAATGCTGAGCTGCTTCATTCATTGCCAAAACGTCTAACTTCTTTCCGTAATGAAAAGCGTATCGCGTTCTTCTGGGGTCTCTCTCTCCCACCAATATCCGATATTGATAGGTTCGATCCACGGCCCAAAAACGGCTATGAAATTCTGGATGAACTTCTGAAGATTGCCGAATCATCAAGTCGTGAGGCAAGTACTGATTAACAGCTCGCGCCCATTTCTCAACTGGAATGGTGCACGCCGAGTCAAAATGAACAACTTGTCCTTTTGCATGGGCGCCACTATCCGTCCGGCTGGCTCCTGTGATTTCGTTTACGTCGCCCGAAATCTGGCGAATCCCTTCTATCAAAGTGCTATACACAGTCCGTTGACCGTGTTGCGGTGCAAACCCGCAAAAATCATGTCCGTCGTAAGCTATTACAAGCTTAATGCGCTTAATATCAGTCGACAAGTTCCAGAACCGCGGTCGGGGCGGCATCGCCTCGTCGCAGACCAGTCTTAGTCAATCGAGTGTAACCACCCTTTCGAGTCTTGTAGCGTGGAGCAATATTGTCGAACAAGTGAGCAACCAAATCCTCGCCGTTCAACAAATTCTTTTCTTGCAAAAACTCTAGCTTTTCAGCTTCAGTTTTGCCCGCCAAACTCTTTGGTTTTGGACTGCTACTGCTATGGCCAACTAAGATCTTTCGAGCCTCGCGTCGTGCCAATACAGTGTCTTCCTTACCCAAAGTAATGAGGGGCTCAACAATTCTTCGCAATTCCTTTGCTCGACCCAAAGTCGTATGCACGAAACCATGCCGAACAAACTGGCGAGCCAGGTTTGTCAAAAGAGCCCGGCGCTGGTCGCTCGGTAATCCTAATTTTCTACGGTCGATCTTATGTCGCATCTCTAGTCCAATCCTTAACTTCTATTTAGAAGTCGTCGTCATCCTCATCATCGTCAAGGATATCTACACTGATAAATCCGCCTTTGCTAGGCTTCATTTCAATTCCATTTTCAAGCAATTTGTCTCGAACTTCGTTCAAAGATTTTTTGCCAAATCCACGAATTCCATTCAAATCCGCTTCAGTTACGCCGGCTAACTGGCGAAGGCTCAATAGCCCCGCTCGTCGCAAGCAGTTAAAGGTTCTTTGACTAAAGTCAAGCTCCTCAATCTTTGTGTCGGGCACATTTCGGAATTCATCTTCCACAACAACTTCTTCAAGACCTGGCTCTTCATAAGCAGCTCGGCCGAGTTCAAAGAACATGCGGAAATACTTATCCAAAATCTGCGCTGCCTGAGTTACAGCATCGTTTGGAGGAACTGCGCCATTGGTCCAGACTTCTAAAATTAGCCTTTCGTAGTCGGTTCGTTGACCAACACGAGTTTGCTCAACGGTGTAATTGACCTTGGTCACCGGAGTGTATTGACTACCAGTGGTCACAATACCAATCATGCCCTTATAAGCTTCGTGGCGATCAGGAAGAACGTATCCCGTCCCCCAACCAACAAAAAGCTCGGCATTTAACGATGCACCTTTCTCACTAACCGTTACAAGATAGTGATCTAAGTTCGCAATTGAAACACCAGCTGGGCACTCAATATCGGCACCAGTTACACGGCCTGGCCCCTTGACATTGATTTTCAAAATGATTTCTTCCGGCATCGTTGCATCCGGATCAATTCGAATCGCCAAATGATTCAAGTTCATCAAAAGCTCGGTTGTGTCTTCCTTACATCCAGGAATTTCCGAAAACTCATGAAATACCTTGTCTATGCGAACAGCATTGACAGCAGCACCGGCGATTGAGCTCAAAAGCACGCGGCGCAAGGCATTACCAATTGTTTGGCCATAACCACGCTCCAGTGGCTCTAAGACCATCTTTGCGTAATTGTTTTGGATTTCCAGGGTTTGAATATCGGGCATATCGTTAAACTGATTGTTCTCGTAAAAATGAAAAATAAAGGAGGATTAGACACGTCTCTTTTTAGGAGGACGACATCCATTGTGAGGAACTGGAGTCACGTCTCGCACTGATCGAACCTCAAGGCCCGTAGCGTGCAAAGATCGAATTGCCGTTTCTCGACCACCACCTGGGCCGCTAACAAAAACGTCAACCGATTCCATTCCATGGTCGCGAACTTTCTTAGCAACGGATTCCGCTGCTAATTGAGCTGCAAATGGCGTGCCTTTTCGGCTACCTTTGAAACCAACATTGCCCGCACTCGCCCAAACCAAAGTATTTCCTTGGGGGTCCGTTAACGTGACAATTGTATTGTTAAAGGTCGAGTGAACATAAGCATGACCATGAGCAACCTGTCTCTTGTCTTTTTGCTTACCGCGTGAAGTCTGTTTTCTTGCCATCTCTTAAACCTTATTTCGCCTTCTTTTTGCCCGCGACTGTCTTCTTCTTGCCCTTTCGGGTTCGAGCATTCTGGCGAGTATTTTGACCATGAACCGGCAAGCCGCGACGATGTCGCAAGCCGCGATAACAGCCAATTTCCATCAAACGACGAATATTTGAGTAAATCTCTCGACGTAGGTCTCCTTCAACCTGGAAGTCTTCGTCAATGATTGTCCGAAGATTCGCTACGTCATCTTCGTCAAGGTCAGCAACTCGGGTACGAGGATCCAATCCGGATTTCTCAATAATCTGAGCGGCGATCTTTGGGCCAATCCCATAGATAGCTTGAATTCCGTAAAGTACGGACTTATTTCGTGGTAGGTCAACACCGGCAATACGAGCCATATCAGTTCTCTTTTAAATCCTTCCTATTATCCTTGTCTCTGTTTGTGCTTCGGGTTCTCGCAGATAACACGCACGACACCCTTGCGCTTAATAATCTTGCACTTATCACAAATCTTCTTTACACTGGCCCTGACTTTCATAACTTAACATCCCAAGGGAATCAAATGCCACCTACCGTCCGTCTAGAACAGCAAGCAAGCGGTGTGCGCAGGGGCCAGATTGGTGCCCTGACGCAAGGGGAAATTATACCGATCCCACGAACCAAAAACCCTGATTTTAGAGTTTTTGGGGTGAAGGACCCGACAACATCTCCACAAACTCGTCTATTCCTTTCGCCTTAGCTTAAAATTCAGGCGAGCTTGCCCCCAAAATCTACCCAAAATTCAACTTACTCAACGGGACATTCCCGGTTAGCGCTTTTGCCAGACAAGCAATCTTTAATCAATTTAAGGAATTTCCCGTCCGAAGTATCTTGACTTAACTCCCAAATCATGACCCCGGCCAGTTCCCGGCCCAACACAAACTCAACTTTTTTTGCCAGTGTCGAACTTCCATTTCTATAATAGTTTCCAACCATATCAGAATTAAATGGCGGATTAAACTCAACCTCTAGCTGTCGATTTGTCTTTGCATCAGAGTTTTTTGTAATATCCCGACCATAAAATGGAAGCCCCAACACAATCTGATTAGCTGGAATCCCCTTTTCTTTCAATACCTTTACATCATTAACCGCAGATGCAAACGAAGAGTGTTGCTGATCATGGTCATATGACATCAAATTCACCCAATCCAGACTCTTAGCTGCATCCTTAGGAATATCTTGCCAGCTCGCCATTGCTGCCGTCAACAGACGATTCTTTCCCAAAGCTTTGCGCAAATCACGAATCAAAAATCCATAGTTTGCGACTTCAATTTCGTTCTTCGGATGTTCCCAGTCCAAATCAACTCCAGACAAGCTAAATTCATCAATAAAACTCACCAAATTCGAAACAAACTTCGCCCTCAAGTTCTTGTCTTCGGAGATCTTAGCAAAGTGCTCGCTCCGCTCCCATCCTCCAACACAGATTGAAACTCTAAAGCCGTTACTTTTTGATTGCAATACCAATTGCTTTAGATCATCTTCTCGAATATCTCCGCGATCAACTTCGCCCGATTCGCCAGGTTTGACAGAAAAATAGAAGACATTTGTCACTCTCGACCACGAAACAGCAGGAACTTGGCTATATCCCCAAGCCGGCACATATCCGCCAACAATTAATTCCTTTCCCATAGTCAAACTACAAACCGCTAAGCTAAAAAGCACAAGCTAATTATGGCCCATCATAGTACTTCTACCAATAATTGAAACATATGTCTACTATTTATAGTAGAATATCTATATGCAACTTCCGCTTGAACTAGGTTTGGTTCAAACTCATAAAAAAACATATCCCCCAAGGATTCGCTTCCAAAAAAATATTTCGAACACGATCGTGACTCCGCAATCCGGCATCCTCGAAAAATTTGATTTTCTAATCAATCCTTATTCACTTTACAAAACCGCCAGTTCTTATCTCTATGCGGCTTTCCTTATTCCCGATCTTGAAACCAACTGTACAGACGAAAACTGGCCAGCAATACTCAAACATGTCTGTAGCGTGCTTGAAAGTTCAAAAAACAGTCTAAATCTGTTTATTGGTAGTGTTTCAGACCCTTACGAAAACAGAGAAGAACAGATCCGATTGACTCGAAAAATACTCGCTATTTTGGCGAAATCTCATTCAAATTCAAATATCGTCATCCAAACACGATCTCCGTTAATTCTCGATGACATTCCTCTTCTAAACGAATTTCCAAACTTGCGTGTCAACGTATCAATTCCGACGGATGATCAATATATTCTTAGTCAGTTTGAGCAAAACTCTCCGTCCATCGAAAGTCGCCTAAACACTCTTTCTGTACTCAATAGAGCAGGAATCAACACCTGCGCTTGCATATCCCCAATGTTGCCTATCAAAAGCCCCGCCCAATTCGCAACACAACTAGAACTAACTAAAACCAAACGGATTGCAACAACTCCACTCCACCGTGGGAAATCACCATTCCGATCAACCACACGTCAAAAAGCCCTCACCATTGCTAAAAATCTACAATGGGGAGGGCCCGAATATATTGAGACACTCTTGGCTCTTAGAAACTACATTCCATTTTTGTCGTCAAATGGAAGTGGCTTTCAACCCGAATAATGTTAGGTTCGATACCGGAACGAAATACGGCATCGCTCTAAATCATAAGGAGAAAAAGTAACTCGCACTTTATCACCAGGCATAATTCGAATCCAATGCCGGCGCATTTTTCCGCCAACATAGGCCAATACTTCTTGGCCAGTATCATCTAACTTGACTCTGAAAATTGCATTGGGCAATTTTTCAGAAATCGTAGCTTCAAGTTCTATACCCTCTTCTTTATTTGAAGTGTCTTTCCCATTCTTGGGCTTAATCTTTCGTGGTTTTCGAGCCATATAATCTTCTGCGCACCGAGTCTTATTCCGCCGTCAAAATAACTGGACCGCCATCAGTAACAGCAATTGTATGCTCAAAGTGCGCGCTTAGTTTACCGTCTGCTGTAGCAACAGTCCAATCATCTGGCAAAGTCTTCACGTGATATGTCCCTGCATTTACCATTGGCTCAATACAAAAAGTCATCCCGGCCTTAAGCTTTTCGCCAGATTTGGCTTTACCAAAATTGGGAATCTGAGGTTCTTCGTGCAGGCTTCGGCCAATTCCGTGTCCAACCAAATCGCGAACAATTCCATAGCCGTTCGATTCCACATATCGTTGAATAGTTGAAGAAATCTCGCCAACTCGATTTCCAACTTTAGCTTTAGCAATCCCTTGAAAGAGAGATTCCCGTGTCACATTCAATAATCTTTGCGCATCCTCGCTAATACTCCCGACGGCAAATGTCCAAGCAGAATCAGAATGCCAGCCATCAAGAATAACTCCAAAATCTAGCGAAACTATGTCTCCTTCCTGTAAAATCACATTGCTTGGTATTCCATGAACAACATGATCATTGACGGAAATACAAGCGCTATTAGGAAATCCCGCGATAATTTAGAAAACTTGGAATTCCACCTTTTTCTCGAATGAGTTTCTCGGCAAGTTCATCCAACTGAAGTAATGTAGTTTTTCCCGGAACAATAGCTTCAGAAGTTAACCGCATTGTTCGGGCCAAAACTTTCCCAGACTCACGCATTTTGGAAATCTCAGAATCCTTTTTCAAAATAATCAAATCTTTGAATCTCCTAGGCTTTCTAGAATCTGCGAATAAACATCTTCCGGACTCAATGCCGCATCAACTTCTTTCACAATTCCTTGTTGGGCGTAATGGTCAATAACCGGAGCTGTGCTTTCTGAAAAAACTCGCAGACGCTCCCGGATCGTTTCCGGCTTGTCATCCTGTCGAATAATCAGCGGGCCGTTACACCGATCACAAAAACCTTCACGCATTGGCGGTTTCGAGGTCGAATGATAGATCTCACCGCACTTCGTACATCCAATCCGGCCAGATAACCGCTCAACCACCACCTCCGGATTCACAACCAATGAAATTACCATTAGTAATGGAGTACCAATCTTGATTAATTCCAAATCAAGAGCTTCGGCTTGTCGTACCGTGCGTGGAAAACCATCCAAAATAAATCCCTTCTGCCGAACTTCTTCACCTCGAAGGCGTTTGGTCATCATTTGAATAGTAACGCCATTCGGAACCAGTTCTCCGCGATCGATGTAGCTCTTAGCTAGCTGACCTAAGTCAGTTTCAGCTTCCATTTCTGCTCGAAAAATCATGCCCGACGAAAGCGGAATAGCACCCAATCGCTGCTCAATAAGAGCAGATTGGGTGCCTTTTCCCACTCCTGGTGGGCCAATCAAGACAATGCGAATTGGCAAAGCTAATTTATCCCTCGTACTGTTTAGTAATCAGGTTCGCTTCAATTTGTCGCATAGTTTCAAGGGCAACGCTGACCATGATTAAAAGTGATGTACCGCCAATTAAACCAAGTTGATTGATCGGCGCCAAAAGCGGCATAACAAACTGCGTCATTGCAGCAAGAGCCAAAAATACGGCACCAATTAAGGTCACTCGAGAAATGACTCCGTCTAAAAACTTCTTAGTTTGAACACCGGGTCGAATTCCTTGAATATAAGATCCGCCTCTTTTTAAGTTATCGGCGATGTCCTCAACGTTGTACTGTAATGCAGTCCAGAAGTATGTAAAGAACATAATCAAAATCGCATAAAAAAGTGCAGCCACATAACCGTAGGGTTTTGTAAAATCTGGACTTGTATATTTAGCAACTTCCATCAAAGTAAGGTGAATTGAGCTATCCGCTGGAAATGCCGCGGCAAATTGCGCCGGTAAATAAATGAGGGTAATTGCAAAGATAATTGGAATTACGCCCGCCATACCAACCGCAATGGGAAGATAGCTTGTTTGTCCGCCACCCATTTGACGATTTCCAAAATTTCGACGCATGTGCTGAATAGGAATTCGACGCTGTGCAACTGTAAAGTAAACAATTCCCCAAGTTGTCAAAGCAAACAGCAAAGCAACAAAAATCAATTGATACCACTGCACAACTCCGTCTGTTACAGATTTTGCAACTTGAGCTAATAGATTCGGAAGGGATATGACAATCCCAGCGAAAATGAGAAGTGAAACTCCATTACCAATTCCTTTCTCGCTTAATTGCTCGCCCAACCAAAGCATAAACATTGCGCCTGCTGTCCAAAACACAACGATGAATGCTTGGTGAAGAGGCAATACGCCCGCCATAACTGGCCCAAAAACTTTGAGAAGTCCCGCACCTTGAAAAACACATAATCCCAAAGTGAGCAATCGAGTTCGCTTATTCTGATTTTTTCTTGCAAACTCGCCCCCCTCTTTCATTTCTTCCTTCCACTTAGGATTACCCATTGTCAGAACCTGAATAATAATGGAAGCAACAATGTAAGGGCCAAGGCCAAGTGCAAAAATAGAAATCCGTTTAAACGCACCACCGCCAATGGTGTTCAAAAGGTCAATAAAACGGTTATCCTGCGTGATTGCTGACGGATCAATTCCAGGAATTGGCACTTGAACGTGCACTCCCAAAACATAAACCGCAAACACAAGCAGGATAAATTGAAGTCGTTGTCGCAGGTCTTCGTCGGCCCAAGCTAATCGCAATGTCTCCCACATCGAGAGCCGAAGCCCCTTATCCGAAGAATTAGGGGACTTTTGTTTAAAACCTGCGACCTTGCTCATACCGTTTCTACCTTTCCGCCAGCTTTAGTAATTGCTTCTACTGCTGTCTTACTGAACTTGTGCGCATGTACAGTTAGCTTTTTAGAGAGTTCTCCGAAAGCTAAAATCTTTACGCCGTCTTTCAATTTGTTTACGACTCCGGCTGCCTGGAGGGCTTCGGGAGTTACCGTATCTCCAGCCTTGAAATGCTTTTCAAGGTCATCGAGATTACAAACTGCATATTCTTTATGGTTTACATTGCGGAAACCTTTCTTCACCGGCAATCGACGGTGAATTGGAGTTTGACCACCTTCAAACCATGGGCTAATTTGACGACGAGCTTTTTGGCCCTTCGTACCGCGGGTAGCGGTTTTACCCATTCCACTGCCAATTCCCCGAGCAACTCTGCGCTTTCGCTTTGTTGAACCGGCTTGAGGCTTCAATTCATTAAACTTCATCGCTTATTCCTCAGTCTTCTTTTTGCGAGCCGGAGCTCGCTTGGGCTTGGATTCCGTAGCTTCTGCTTTGGATTCAGATTTCTTGGCCGCTGGCTTTTTTGCGGCCGGCTTCTTTTCAGCAACAGGAGCTGCTGCTCCCGCGGCCTTGTGACCCATTCGTCGCCGAACTTTTGTTCCTTCTACTTCTTCAACTTTCAAAAGATGCTTCACCTTGTGAATCATCCCAAGAATGGAAGGAGTTGGTTCAAATGTATTCGATTGACCAATTTTTCGAAGGCCAAGCGCGTGTACAGTCGCTCGGTTTGCCGGAGTGTTTCCAATAATGCTTTTGTACAAAGTAACTTTAAGCATGATCTTCTGCCTCCTTTCGAGCTTTTGCCAACCAGGGCACAAGTTCATTAACATCTTGGTTGCGTCGCGCTGCAGTTTCTTCCGGAGCTTCAAGTTGCTGGAAAGCAATCATGGTTGCTCTGGCCAAGTTGCCACCATTGCGGCTACCTAAACACTTAGCAATAACATCATGCACGCCGGCAGCTTCCAAGCACATCCGAACAGCCGAACCAGCTTTAACGCCAGTACCAGCCGATGCTGGCTTCAAAACCACCCGAGCAGTGCCGTGCTTTGCACGAACTGTGTGAGGAATGGTCGAACCAATCAAATTCACAGTGAACATACTCTTGCGAGCTGCTTCTTCTGCTTTCCGAATCGCGTCCGGAATACTTCGAGCTTTACCGTGACCAATTCCAACCTTGCCTTTGTTGTCTCCAACAACTACAACAATCGACCAGCTAGCCGTCTTACCACCTTGGGTGGTCTTAAAGACTTTTGCCGACTTTAAAACGCGAACGTCATACTGCGGCCCTTCCTGGTTTCGATTCATCGGTTGGCGTCGGCCAACTATTCGTGGTCCACGTGCCATATTAGAACTCCAATCCTCCCTCGCGGGCTCCATCTGCTAGGCTCGAAATTGCGCCTGAGTATTGGAATCCTCCACGATCAAAAACTACACTCTTTATTCCAGCCTTTTGGGCTCGCTCGGCAACGGCTTTACCAACCGCTTTTGCGCCTTCAACATTCCCGGACGACTTCAAAGCCTTTTCGTGAGTGCTGGCGGCGGCCAAGGTGCAACCACTGACATCGTCAATGATCTGGGCAACCAAGTGCTTATTACTGCGGAAAACTGCCAATCGAGGCCGCTCCGAAGTACCTTTCAAATGTCGGCGAATTCGCTTGTGGCGAACCTCGCGCATAACTGAACGACTTTTAACTGCCATGATTTAAAGTTATTTACCGGCCCTCTTACCGGGTCGCAAGCGAACAATTTCACCAACGTATCTAAGGCCCTTGCCTTTATACGGATCTGGTTTTCGTACCTTACGAATGTCTGCGGCCAACTGACCAACAAGGGCTTTATCAATGCCACTAACGGTAATCGTTACAGCCTTGCCTCGTTCTTCTTGTGAAACTTCAAAGTTGATTCCTGCCGGAGCAGTAATCTCAACTGGGTGAGAGTAACCCATCGCCAAATTCAACTTATTTCCAGCTAAATTCGCACGGTAACCAACACCTCGAATTTCCAAAGTCTTCTTGTGACCTTCCGTTACACCAACAACCATGTTGCTAATCAATGTTCGCGCTAAACCATGCTGCGATCGATTAGTACGGTGGTTATTTGGCCGACTTACTGAAATCAAACCATCTTCTTGAGACACTTCTAGATTTCGGTGGATTGGCTGAACAAGTTCGCCTTTGGGGCCCTTAACCGTAACAACTGCATTCTCAAAAGAAACAGTCACTTTGTCCGGTACCGGGATCGGTTTTAATCCAATTCTTGACATCTTAATATAGTCTCCTTAATAGACCTGACAAATCACCTCACCACCAATTCGGCGGCGACGTGCCTCGCGGTCGGTCATGACTCCCTGGCTGGTCGTCAAGACTAATGTGGCTAAACCACTTCGAATTGGACGAAGCTCATCGGCTGCGCGGTAAACACGAAGACCGGGAGTGCTGATTCGCTTGATGTTCCGAATAATCGGCATCCGACGCGTATCATATTTAAGGTGAACTCGAATCGCAGGAAACTTTCCTTCGGTCGTAATTTCGTGACTCTTCACAAAGCCTTCTTGCTCCAAAATCTTTACGACTTCAACTTTAAGCTTGCTGTGAGGAACATCCACAAACGGCATCTTTACAGTTAAACCGTTTCGAATTCGAGTCAACAGGTCGGCGAGGGGATCGCTATGCATAATAATTTCCTCAAACTGGAATTACCAGCTCGACTTAACCACTCCTGGCAACAATCCTTTGTGAGCCATCTCACGAAGACAGATACGACAAACGCCGAAATAACGTACATAACCCTTAGCGCGGCCGCATTGACTGCATCGGCTATAAGCCTGCACCTTATGCTTTGGGGTCTTTTTTTGCTTTTGAATTAAGCATTCTTTGGCCATAATTTCATTCCTACCGTTCCCAAATTGGTTTGCAACGGGCGGCCACTCAATCCCAAGACACTTATTTGCATCAATCTGCGTCTAGAAGTCGGACTAGGGAGAACCGTCACACCTGATCTGTGGTTCAGTTGTGCGCTCTGTTCATCAATAAACATTGACGAAAGAAGCGAACAGACATGGTACCAGAGCAAAGCTCACCTCAACGCAATTGGCCAATACAATAGGGATGGGGTCCCGGCAAATCAAAAAATAAACCTGACTTCATATTGACAAGTCATCAAAACCAAGACTAAAATATAAAATCGTTTTTGGAGATTAGGGGATGGAAACAAAACAGAATAGTTATGACCAAGGCGTCGCTGCTTACACTGCTCAAAAATTCGAGGCAGCCTCCCAGTTTTTTGAAGAAGTCATTAAAGATGATCCTAAAAATTGGCAAGCATGGCGAATGCTTGGTTACTCATCATTAGCCACAAAAGCAACTGAAAAAGCAATCGAAGCTTTTGAATCTGCAATTCAACTCAATGAGCAAGATGCAGATAATCACTTCGGACTCGCTTGTGCATACCAAATTTCAGGGAATCACGCTAAAGCCATATCCGCCTTTGAAAACACACTGCATAAAAATCCTCAACACCCTCTTGCAAAATCAAATTCAGTGGCCTCCTACATTTCCAGGGGAGATGAGCTCATGGCAAATGCCAATTTGATGGGAGCAGAACAATACTTTGAAAAGGCATATAAGTTCGCTAGAAATGAAGAAACCTATAAGAAACTTCTGGATTACTATGAAAATGGAGGCGATAACGGAAAAGCAAGTTTGTTATCTCAAGAATGGGCCTCCAGAAACGCTCCGTCTCCATCAGAATTAGCCGAAACCCCACCTGTAAATACGCAAGAACAAACTCGAGTTCTGCACTCACCAACTGGAACTCAACACATGCAAGCCGCAATTCAAGGTGCTCAAAGCAATGCGGCTTTCATTGCAAATGCAACTGATATTCCAAAACCAGTTGCCATTCAACAATCCGCTACCGGAAATTTTATTCCTTGCCCATCATGCAAAAAACCCATGGGGATCCAAGCAATAGTCTGCCCTCATTGCTCACACGACATCAGAAAACCAACAAATAGCAATTTCACCAAACAAAAAGCTTCCGCTAATCGAATCACTTGGCAAGAAGTCACATATAAAATCATTTGCGTCCTCTGGGCCCTTGCCGGAGTCTTCGATATCTTTATCGCCCAAATGGAAAGGCGAGATGCTGCCGCTAATACCGACCCAATCTTAGGTGATATGGCCCGGCAAATTGCAGAATCCAACTTCAATTTCGCGTTAATCTTCGGACTCTTCCGAGTTGCTGTCGGAGTCGGACTCCTGTTCGAAGTCTCTTTTGTAATGTGGATTGGTTACGTCCTTTCCCTCATCAATATCTTTGTCTACGGAATGGGTGCCGTCGTCAGCTTAGGACTGATGACTATCAACCCTTTAATGGGTGCCGGTCTATTCGTTGTCAACGCTGGAATGCTCGCAATAACCGGACTCTTCGTTTACCTTCTTCGATTCCTAGGCGATATTTAAGATAATCAAATGGGACAGATTTTATTTTTTACCATTCATAAGAGAAAAGTTATACAATTCCATTAACCGAGGTTTATAATGGATACTGCCCAAGGACTCTACGAACAGGGAATTGCTGCTTACCAATCTAGCGATTTCCCAAAAGCAACTCAACTTCTAACAGAAGCTGTAACTCTTGATTCAAAACACTGGCAAGCATGGAGAATGTTAGGCTTTGTGCTTCTGGCAAATAAAGAATTCTCCAAAGCTGAAAAGGCATTTGAGTCCGCAATTTTTAATAATGAACAAGATGCCGATAATTATTTTGGATTAGGCTGCGCAAAGCAAGAACTGGGCGAGCACGCACTCGCTATCGGAGCATTTGAAAACGCCCTTCGGAAAAATCCTCAACACCCTGCCGTTAAAATGAAAATTGCAGTTTCCTATGATATTCGCGGAGATGAGCTTTTGGCCGCCGCAAATCTCATGGGCGCAGAGCAATATTACGAAAAAGTATATAAATACACTCAAACCGAGCAGAGCTACCATAAGCTGTTGAACTATTACGATAAAGCAGGGCAAAGCGGGAAAGCATCTCTGGTCCGAACAAGAATGGGCGGCGAGACACTAAAAATCTCAAAACCAGCAACTTTCCCAAAATTGAACTTAAATTGGCCCAAAAATTGCGAGGAATACTAGATGTTGGCCTGACGTACTGAAACGCAAGGCAGATTCTAACGTCAACCAAAAGAGAGACTTATAATGCCTCTAGTGGAGTTTCATGGGAGAAACAAACGAACAAAAAGTACTTGATGAAGGGAAACGAGCATTTTGTGAACAACGATTCCAAGATGCGGCTCAACTGTTTCGAGCTGTGACAAAAGCCGATCCCACTAATGGCAAAGCCTGGCAATTTTTAGGGTTTTCACTCAATGCTAATCAAATGCCAGATGAAGCATTGCCCGCATTTCTCAAAGCCGACCAACTCCTTCCAGATGATGTCGAAACCCAAATGGGAATTGCATTAGTTTATCTAGCTAAAGGTGATCTAGCGACTGCCATCAAGTATTTTGAAATCACTTTCAAACTAGATCCAGACCACCACGATTTGGCAAAAACGCTCAAAGGCACACTAGTTCAACATGTTTACCAATTGCTCGAAATCGGCAATGTCGAATGGGCGAAAGCTTACGTTGATCGAGCCTATGAAATTGACAAAACCTGCCCAGAAGTCATTATTGCCCGACGAGATTACTATTGCAAAATTGACGACCATGCCAATGCCGTCGCCATGATTGAAGAACTAGAAGAAGTCAAACCAGACTATCCTGGCCTGATTCAAATGAAAGAAGATTTCGGAATGTTGCGACAAAAAACTCGCGGCTGGTTATATTAAATCAATTCATATCGTCGCTTTCTTCAATATTCAATCGCCAAGATCGTGTCGGCATTGCTGGTTTCTTCGGTTCCAACAACGGTTGATAAATAAGCTCATTTTCGCCCTTTGCAAAATACCCTTCAACCATGAGTTTCGCAAGCTCAAAATTACAGTCTGAATAAGGAAAAACAACCTCTTCAAATCTTCGCACCTGCATCACCATTCCGGACGCACCATTCTCTGTAACTGAACCAAATGAAAAGGATCGGATTTGATCAAAGTAGAGATCATCGCCTGAAAAAATAAAGTAAATTCCGTCATCTTTTTGTTTCAAATGAGAAACTTTTGGTAAGTAAATTAACCCTTTCGGATCTAGCCATGACTGGATTTCAGCAAGCAACTCCTCATGCTTCTCAAACAAAAAAGCCTGGACCTGCATCACATTATCATTCTCGTCAAGTAAATGTAGAATTCTATAAGTACTGCCAGAAATCCCGTATCCCTTAAAAGTCTCCTTTGAAAGAACCTTAGTGTAAAACCCAAAATGCAAACTCAAATCCTGATTGTCAATCTTCAGCTTTAAAAACAGCAAAGACCAGCAAACATAAATTGCCAGGATAATTCCTACATTCACAACTAAAATTACAAAATCAATCGCAAATACCCCCGCACTTTGTGCGAGATTCTTGCCGAGAACCCAAGTCAGGCAAAGCAAAAAAGCAATGCCGATACAACCCATCGCCTGAACCCAGAAGTTTGCCTTAAATGATCTCGCCATGTCAGATTTCTTCGCGCTGCTCTAAAATCTCATCCGCCGGAGTCTTTGCTTTGCCAGTTCCACTTGATGCCATCAATGAATTTTCGACCTTTTCTTCGCCCTTAAAATTTCGAATAATCACGTTTGTCGCTCCATCAACCCATTCCGAAAGGACATTTCGTAAAGCATCCGTCTCCTTCCAGTCCGAAAAAGTAATCAATTTTTGCCCACAATTCTCAAAATTTAAAGCAATTGAGTCCTGGCCAATCGGGGAAAAACTCTCCAAATCTGATCTCAAAAACCTCTTGCAAGTTAAAAGATTGTTCTCACAAATCTCATCTTCCGAGATTCTTAAATGGCAGAACGCGCGATTGCCAGTTACCAAAGTCCCCGTTATGACTATAACAAATAACGGCAAGTCCAAAGAAGATAACAGACTTGATTGAACGACAAAGATTTCGAGTGACTTGAAAATCAAAATGAATGTGCCAAAAATTGCAAACCATCCGAATGATGCTTTTCGATTCATTGAGCTCGAAAACACGCTGTATTTCTCCCTCTTCATGACTCTACTTTTCCAATGCTGACTTCTTAACAACATTCAAAATAGATTTGAATTCTGAATGCTCAGAACTAACCATCCACTCGTAAACCACACTTTCAGAATGACAAACTTCAACCCCAATGTCTCTTAACCGCTTAATCCCTATCCGAGTCGAGTTTTCCGTCCGGCTACTCACCGCGTCCAAAGCCAGAAAAACGTCGTAATCCTCTTCCAGCAAATCAATTGCAGTTTGTGTGATACAAATGTGAGTTTCAACGCCAACTAAAATCACCTGACGACGCTTGGTGGCTTCCAGCGCTTCCATAAACCCTTCCGCTCCTGCGCAACTGAATGTACGCTTGTCAAAAGTAGGGCCATTCAGCAAACTAACTATCATAGGATCGTGACTACCCATTCGATCTGCGTATTGGGTCGTAGCCAAAACCGGAACCGACAAAACATTTGCACTCTCTAGCAAAAACGCTGACCGATTTACAATCTCGTCACGATTCGGTATGACTTTCAAAAATTGATCTTGTAAATCAATAATAACAAGTACTGAATCGTCGACTACCAAGCGCATCAATCTAGTCTATCTCCAAAACTAAAAAAGATGAGACTGGCTCAAAGTTAAAGTTCTTAGTTTGCCGGCAATATAACCCCAGAGACTTCACCAAATCCAATTCGGTATCCATTCCCCTGGGCATAAGCCACCAACTTAACCTCATCGCCATCTTCAAGGAAATTTCGAGTTTCTCCACCCGGAAGGTTGACCGGCTTCGTGCCCCGCCAAGTCAGTTCCAGCATCGAACCATAGCTATCATCATCCGGTCCCGAAATCGTGCCACTCGCATACAAATCACCAAACTCCACCGGAGTCCCGTTACTTGTCTGGTGTGCTAGCTGCTGCGCCATAGACCAATACAAGTGCTTGGTATTAGAGGTGCAAATCTTTACGGCATCCTTCATTGCCGGAGTTTTTAGCCAGACTTCTAAGACAATATCAAAGTGCTGCTTTCCTTGCCGACGCAAGTGAGGCAAGACTTCCGGATCTTGCGCCATGCCCTCAATTCGGAAAGGCTCTAAAGCATCTAAATTGACAATCCAAGGCGAAACACTGGTCGCAAAACTCTTTGCCAAAAACGGGCCAAGAGGTTGATATTCCCACCGCTGAACATCGCGCGCCGACCAATCATTAACAATCACCATTCCCAAAATGTGATCTTCCGCCGCCATGCAAGTAATCCGACGGCCCATTTCATTGCCTTCACTCACATAAAAACCCATTTCAAGTTCAAAATCCATTTCCTTGGTCGGTCCAAACTCGGGCATTTCCGCATCTGCCGCTTTCGTTTGTCCTTTCGGACGAACAATGCCAGTTCCACTGGCAACTACACTGCTGGCTCGACCGTTATAACCCACCGGCAAGTGACGATAATTAGGCAACAATGGAGCCATTTCTGGGCGAAACATTTTGCCCACGTTACTCGCATGCTCAATTCCGCTATAGAAATCTACAAATGCCGTTGGAGGAACCGGAACTTGCAAATTTGCATTTTGAATGGGAATCAATGCCGCCAACCGCAGTTTTTTACTATCCCGTAGCTCAGAAGCGTCCGATCTCAGAAGACCATAAACAACTTCTCTCAGCTTTTTTAGCTTTCCGCAATCCAATTCAATAAAACTATCCAGAATTGGAAACTCTTCTTCGTCAATCAGCCCGGCTCTTCCCAAAACCATTAAGTCAAGAGCATAATCACCAATTGCCACAACAATCGATTCATCGCGCCCCTTTGGCGCAGCCAATCCAAATGGCAAATTCTGAATCGGAAAATGACTATCTTCTTTTACTTCAACCCAAGAAGTAGCATCTGCAGGAATCACAAACGGTTTCATGCCCCTAAGTATCCCAGTCTTTTTAGTCCAGCAACGGGCTCACTCACAGAACAAGAACCAAATCCGCCAAAGTTTTGCCAAAAATCTTCAATATCGGCCATATACAACTCATGACCTTTCACTTGAATTGATGTATCACCAAATGAAATTTCAGATCCTTCCGTAATGCTCAGAACTTCCATAACATCACTGCGAGAAATCTCTTGGCTAAATGCCAAATTCCCCGCTAAAATCACATTCAAGAATCCATGTCGCCAAACGCCTAATGCCTGATCCTCATATCGCAATGGTTCGTGTAGCCCTGCCGTATATTTAAAAGGCATATCTAAACTGGCCATCGTGACTACAAAATCTGAAACATAGTCGAGGCTAGGAAATGCTGATGCTTCAATTCCGCCTAATCGAGCCTTAAACCCAACTTCTTCAAGCGTCGAAACCGCTTCGTACAGAGCGTCGCTCATCTCAGATCCCCAAGCAAATTCTAAGTAAACCGGAATGTCTAGCTCCAAAAGTCCAGATTTCTTTATTGCTCGCAAGCAAGCTCCCAAGTGCTGATCACTCGGAACTTTTAATTCGTAACCCTCAACCCCGTAAGTGCTGTCGACCATTCTTGAAATGTCTTTCTCTAGCGACTTTAAGGCCGAAGCACCATCTGTCAGTGCCGCGCCCACTACCGAAAGCGTCACTTCAGGAAATCTGTCTCGATCCGCTGCCTGAAGCCGAAGTTCCGCCTCTAACTCACTCAACTTGTTAGAGCCCACAACAAAGTTATCAACAATCCAAGCATCATCACTTAAACAAGTGTCCAAGTATTCAGTCACTGCATCGGTCAAAGAAAGTTTTGCTGGCGGATACAATCCCGCATAATCAATAGCCGAAGACAAAAACGCATCAAGACTAGCTTTCACAATATCCATTTTATCTAGGTCAGCCATCAGATGTTTGGTATCCTCAAAATTCTTCCGTCCCACCGTAGTGCCGGACTTATTTTCCAATTCAAACGGAGCTATAAATGAAAGTACTTATCGCCGACGACGACCCCATCATTCGCTTAGATCTTAAGCAAATGCTTGAAACTCTGAACTACGAAGTTATCGGAGAAGCTCAAGATGGCGCCCAAGCCGTTGAACTGGCCAAATCTCTTTTGCCGGATATATGCCTTCTCGATGTAAAAATGCCTGTCATGGATGGCGTTGATGCTGCAACTGCAATTGCCGATGAAGGCATCGCTCCTGTCGTGCTAATCACCGCCTACAGCGATCAAGAACTTGTAGAAAGAGCAAGCACTGCCGGCGTTTTCGGCTACATTGTTAAACCGTTCAAACCCAGCGACCTTGCTCCATCTATCGAAGTTGCTCGCAGCCGATTTGATCAAAACACCCAGCTGGCAAAAGAGGTCAACACGCTTGGAGACCGGCTAGAAGCAAGAAAATCCGTAGAAAAAGCCAAAGGCGTTCTAATGCAGGTTCATAACTTAAATGAAACTGAGGCCTACAGAAGAATTCAGCAACAATCCATGAATGCGCGCAAATCCATGAAAGAAGTTGCCGACGCGATTATCTTGGCGCAAGGCGTCTAATCCTTCCTTTCCAAAGAAAAGAACGATTTCCAAGCAATAAGAAGTCAAAATAGGAAGCAATGGCCGACCAACTTTGGGCTCCTTGGCGATTTCAATACATCTCAAAATCTGAAGATAAAAACTCTTCTGGCTGTATTTTCGTAGATCTGCCTGCCGAAAATAAAGACTCAGAAAATCTCATTTTGTATCGAGGAAAAACGGCTTTCGTTATTCTAAATCGATTTCCATATACAAGCGGACATCTCATGGTCGCCCCTTACAAACATACGGCAATCCTTTCTGAACTCAATGATGAAGAACTATTGGAAATTAACCAATTAGTTACAAAATGCACAGAATGGATCCAAACTGCATATAAACCACAAGGATTCAATATCGGGGTGAACTTAGGCTCGGCTGGCGGAGCCGGAATCCCAAGTCATGTTCATTGGCACATTGTTCCACGGTGGACCAGGAGACACAAATTTTATGACTTCCATCGGAGAATTAAGAGTAATTCCACAAAGCTTAGAAGATTCCTATGAACTACTTTTAAAAGTCTCCAGGCAAAGGGAAAGTTCATGAATACACCTTTGCTTAAATTAAAACTCAACTGCCAAAAGTGCACATTGTGTAATTTGCATCAACGCAGAACAAATGTGGTTTTTGGATCAGGAAATCCAAACTCACCACTTGTCCTCATCGGAGAAGGACCCGGCGATTTAGAAGACCAATCCGGAGAACCATTTATTGGCAAAGCCGGTCAGCTTCTCAATAGAGCTCTAAACGAAGCCAACTTGGATCGAGAGCAAATCTACATCACGAACACCGTCAAGTGCCGAGCCGCAGATTGGTCAACCGGAAAGCCGAAAAATCGACCCCCAACTCCACAAGAGTCCATGACTTGCCGAACTTGGCTGATCCCTCAACTCCAAGCACTAAATCCAAAAGTAATCCTCGCCATCGGGGCCCCAAGTGCAAAAAACTTGATTAAACCAAAATTCAAAATTACCCAAGAACGAGGAAAAGTCTTTACAAGTGATTTTGCTCCTAAAGCAATCGCCACTCTCCATCCTTCTTATATCTTGCGTTGCGCCCACGGCGGATCCGACGGCGGATTTTCTCACCTTGTAGAAGATCTCAAACTGGCCTGGAGTCTGGCCCAATAATCCAAATGACCGTTCAACAATTCCTCTCAATTCTCAGCAATTCACCGATAATTGCCAGTGTCCAGGCCGACGCCGGAACCCCGCTCGCCGATCCTAAAACTCTTACGAAACTTGCCCAAGCCAGCCTCAAAAGCGGATCAAAAATACTCCGAATGCAAGGCATCCCTAACATTCTAGAAGCCGAGTCCCTTGGCGCACCCATAATCGGACTGATCAAAAATGAATATCCAAATTCTGAGGTCTATATCACCCCAACTCGACAAGAAGTCGAACAGCTACTCGTCACTAAATGCCCCGTAATTGCAATCGACGCAACAATAAGAAATAGACCAAATGGTGAAAAAATTTCAGATCTATGCAAACTCATTCACCTGCACAATCGCCTTGTCCTTGCCGATATCGACAGTGCTGAATCTGCACAATACGCTGCAGAATCTGGAGCAGACATTCTCAGCACAACTCTTAGCGGATACACAACGAAATCAATCCCTTCAGAACCAAATATTGATCTAATCCGCGAAATTCAAAATCTTAATCTCCCTGTTCTTGCCGAGGGCCGATACGCCGAAACATGGCAGGCTCAAGCCGCCATACAAGCCGGAGCATCGGGCGTAGTTATTGGCGGAGTCTTAAACGATCCAATCAAGCAAACTCGGAAATTTGCGCGAGCGCTCAGCACAACCCGTGAAACAATTGGATGTGTTGATCTAGGAGGAACTTGGCTCAGATTTGCCACCCTTTCCCCCACCGGGAACCTTGAAAATATCACAAAAATCTCAGCTCCAAAAACCCATCAAGAACGAATTGAATTCATCCTAAATTTAGCTCAACACCACAAAGTCAAATCTGTTGGCATTTCTGCAGGAGGAACCATCGACCCAAAAACCTCCACAATTACCGAAACAAAGGGATTCATCCCGGACTACCTCAATAAGAGTTTTGATATTCCGGGCCTCGAAATTATGGCGATAAACGATGGCCTAGCAACGGCTTGGGGGCATGCCCTTCATCCAAGCATGGTCGGAAAAAAAATTGCTACTCTTGCCTTAGGAACCGGAGTTGGTGCCGGAATTGCTCACATATCACATCTCGACACCGACCTAAGAGGAAACTATCCTCGATGGAATGATCTGCAATATAACGGATCGGAAACAATCGAAGAAAAACTGGGTGGCCTCGCTCTCACCACCACACCAAGTCAAATTGATCAATTTGAAGCCATTCAAGTAGCCCAGTATCTCATCGAAATTTTCAACAGTTTGTTTGTCGATGAAATTGTCCTCGCTGGCGGAATTTCTCATTCCCCTTGGTTTCAAAGTTCTATCCCACAATTCAAAAGCCGAATCCCAATTTCTCTGTCTCCCTATGGAGAAAACGCCGGACTTTTCGGAGCCGCCCTATTGGCAAAATTCCCACCACCTAACATAAAGTAAGCAAATCACAATATCAAATCGTAGAATCATTAGAAATGCCAGGAAAAAAGTATAAAAATGCCTTATGCTGGCTAAGAAGAGATTTAAGACTAAACGACAATCGAGCCCTCGCAACCGCAACTGAACAAGCGGATAAAGTCACAATTATTTTCGTTTATGACACTGAAATTCTTAAACAATTGCCTTCAAAATCAGATCGAAGAGTCCATTTTATTCAAGAATCAATTGATGAAATCGATCAAACTCTATCCAAAAACCTTCAGAAAAATATCCTCACCGCTATCGGAAACCCTAACGAAATCATCCCTCAGTTAGCCTCCGAAATCAAAGCTGAAGCAGTCTTCTGCGCCCATGATGATGACCCCTATTCAATTTCAAGAGACAAGGCCGTCAAAAGCAAACTCAGCGCAGATTTTATTTCCGTTAAAGATCACATTGTTTTTGAACGACAAGAAATTCTTTCCCAATCTGGTCAGCCTTACCGGGTCTACACCCCATATGCAAAACAGTGGTTCGCGCAATCAAATCAAGAATCATTTCAAGAATTCATTCCGGATCTCAGTTCAATTACCAACCCCAAATCTCTCATTCACGCCAAAGTAGGAAACCATACACTTGCCGAAATTGGATTCGAAAAAACAAACATCGGAACCACCGCCGGACAAAATGCGGCCCAAACTCAGCTTAAAGACTTCGCCAAACAACTTCACGAATATAAAGCCAAACGCGACTTTCCCGATCTCCAATCAACCAGCTCAATTGGAGTGCATCTAAGATTCGGCACCATTTCCATTAGAGAGTGTTTTAGAACCGCCATGAGCAATCCATCAGAAGGATCTCATACTTGGCAAAAAGAGCTAGTGTGGCGAGAGTTCTATCACATGATCCTTGCAAACTTTCCTGAAGTTGGCCAGGGCCAAACTTTTAGACCAGAATACAACAACCTAGAATGGCCCGGCACAGAAGAATTTTTCACCAAATGGTGTGTTGGCCAAACCGGTTACCCCATTGTTGATGCCGCAATGAGATGTCTCATTCAAACCGGATGGATGCACAACCGATTGCGAATGGTCACTGCCATGTTTCTGACAAAAGATCTCTTGGTCGATTGGCGAAAAGGCGAGCAACACTTTGCCGATCATCTTCTCGATTTTGAACTAGCCAGCAATAATGGTGGTTGGCAATGGTCATCATCAACCGGGGCCGACGGCCAACCATATTTTCGAATATTCAACCCACTTTTACAAAGCCGAAAGTTTGACCCAGAAGGCAACTTTATCCGAAAATATTGTCCAGAACTCAGCCACCTCGATATCAATGAAATTCATTGGCCTTTCAATGAAGACGGAACTCCAAATCTAAATACTCCCGAAAATTATCCGCTACCAATCGTCAATCATAAAGAGCAAAAACCAATAGTCATGAATCTCTTTCGAAGTGCTCCCCGCACCATCTGATATAATCAAAACACTTTGAACAAAGGTTCTTTGTGGTACTGGACCGTAGTTTTCGTAACTCGGCATATAATTTTTAATCTTCTGGGTGGCGCAACGGTCAAAGGCCTTGAAAATGTCCCCAAAACCGGCCCGGTTTTACTCGCCCCTGTTCATTTCAGTTATTTAGATCCCATGATTGTCGGCTGCACCAGCCCTCGAGTTCTCAGCTTTATGTCAGAGGATGGACTATTCAAGGGCCTGCTAGGTTGGATTCTCAAAAGCGTTGGTTCGTTTCCAGTAAAGCGAGGAAGCTCGGATAAACAAGCCATTCAACATGCTATCAACCTATTGGTTAATGGAAACGCGCTCATGATGTTTCCAGAAGGTACTCGAAATAATGGCAAAACATTAGGAGAAATTCAAGCCGGAATTTCACTCTTCGCTCGAAAATCTAATGCACTAGTCGTGCCGATCGGAATCTCAGGTTCCGGAAAAAATGTATCCAAAGGGACAAAAGAAAATCAAACGCGGACACACAACAATTATTTACGGTAAGCCCATTTCAATTCAAGAAATTGAAGCCGAATACGGAAAAAGAGAAGGCGGCAAGATTTTCCTCAGAGTATTAAGTGAAGCAATTCAATCACTAACCGCCGAAGCCGGTACTCATTTAGAATTTAAAACTGCTTCCGAACAGACAAACCAAAGGTCGGGTCTCCATTCCGAAAAATCAGTTGAAAACTCGCTCCCGGAACCGGAGAAACTTTAAACCCACCAGAAATGTTCCTAGCATCCATTTCGCCCATCACACTTAAGGTTGCACTAAAAGGCAATTCTGCCGCAACATACATTAAACTTTCCTTTCTCGACCAAATTCCAATTGTCAAATCCGTAGGCAAAAACTGATTCAACTCGCCGTCATTTCCTAAGCGATAGGTAATTGCTCCGTAAATCGTACGGCCCTCGTCCGTTTGGTTAAAGCCATCCAAAAAGCCAAACCTGATCCCAGGAGCTAAATCCGTAATTGGATTGGTGATTGAATAACTCATATTGAACCCAAGGTCAAGTCGATCCGTGTTCAAATTCTCCCCGTAAACCTCAAACTCATAGGTACGATTCGGCGAGTAAGTAAACCACCCGTAAGCTCGATCCCGACTAGGAGTTGTTAAAACGTCTAAACGAAATGAGTTTTCAGAAATTTTCCTCCCGGCTGGCAAAAACATGATCCGATCACAAAAAGCACTGGAAGAAGCAATCATTAAACTGCAGGCAATCCAAAAACGCATAATCTCAAGATACCTAGCTCAAGCCACCACGTGACACTAATCGCTCTAAACTCGCTTCCATTATCTCTTTTGTTTGCGCAGAAACAGTGTAAACAAGCGCCTCTCGATAAACTCTCTGCGCATCGTGATGAATACTGTTTGCCGCTCCACTGCTACAAACAACTCCCGCGTGGCTACATCGTGCCGCCAAGTCTATCGCCCATGCCCTGACTTTTAGCCGCTCATATACCGGAGCACGAACTTGGCTTGCCATTGATCGACACTGTTCTAACTCCGCCTTTAAGGAATTGCCTGCCAATTCTATAAAATCCAACCCCTTCTTTTCAAATGCCCGCTCCATAACATCAATGCCCGCTCGTGCGCAACCCAAAGCAAACCAAGCTTGTAAAGTAACATTGATCATGTCGTTATTCTGAATCCAACCATTAGGTTTTATAAATGAAATATCCTTCGACAAAAGTTTCCAGTTTTTCAATTCAGCCGACATAGTCTGCGGACTCTCCATCGCCGCCAGTCTCATCGGGCCATCAAAGTAAATTGACCCGCCTGCTTCCTGTTCCGAATTCTCAAAGGGCACCACGCCAAAAACTGCCCGCCCATCTGGCAAGGTTGCTCCAATCAAAAATGAATGATAAAAACCATATCCCGTCACCCAAGGAACTGTTCCGTTAAGCACAAACCCATCACCACTCGGTTCCGCTTTTAGAAGGGGAGGGCCACTTCTTCGAAGTTGACTAAATCCGATTCCACAAAGATATTCACCGTCTCCCATTTTTGGCAAAAGAAGAGATTTCATCTCCTCATTGTCGCCCTTTGAAATCATTGAAACCGCAGATTGATGTTGAGTTTGCAAAAACGCCAATGACCCGGAATATCGAGCAACCGATTCTTGAAAAGTTCGAAATGAAAACTCGTCTAAGCCTGGGCCGCCAAACTCCTTCGGCCGACGCATTGCCATAAAGTTTCGATCGCACATCCCTTTCAATGCAACCCGTAAAGCCTCAATGTCGCCGTCTATGGCATTGGCATTTGGTGCCACTTTATCTTTCAAAAACTCTTCTGCTTCAAGCAGTATTTCTTGGCTCATCGTTTCAATCCGCTACTCAAATCGACCATAAGGATCAATCTGCTCTTTGAGTCTACGCCTTATCTTCATGACAGACTCGTTCGGCCCAGGAAACACATTTGAATCCAAATCCATCGACCAAATCACTCGTTTATCTGTTGGTCGAACTTCAGACCAGACCAAGCCGCTTTTACAATCCGCAGCTACAACTGCAGAAACCGAGTTTGCAACTTCCTCAAATTCAGCAAGAGGCAATCGAGATATCCAAAGAAAATCTTTCTGGCCAGACCAAAATACATTCGGCTGAGATAGAGAAGCCGCCGACCGTAGTCGGAGAGTCACATCCAAAATCAATCCGAGTTCCCCCCGAGACCCAACCATCATTCGATGCATGTCATAACCTGATACAGATTTAACAACATTAGAACCCATTCGAACAACATTTCCATCGCCAAGCATAACCGTCATGCCGGTTACCCAATCTCGAATCGATCCGTAAACTCCTTCATTCAAATGGGGCAGTCCTCTTGCCAACCAGCCTCCAACCGTTCCAGTTGAGTGTGAAATCAACCCATATTTCTCACCCGCTAAGGGCAAAGTCAGCCCCGATTCAGAAACTTCAGCTAGTAAGTCCAACATCAAAGTTCCACTTTTCACCTGAATAACAAGGTCATTTGGTCTAAAATCTAATACCCCACTGTAGCCAGATGTTCCCAATAAACCCGACCCACTGGCTCCGCATAATCTAACCTTATGGTTATCAAGTACAACTTTTTTAAAATCTTCAACCGACTCTGGTAACAGTAATTTCAAGTTGCCACTCCTCGCCATCGCACCTTATGTTCCACGCAAGCCTTGTTGGTTGGAATCACTTTGCAAGCATTCTGTATTTCTGATCCATGGAAAGCGACTGCTACCTTTGTCTGAACTTCTAACGATGGCTCATCATACATCCGCCGTAACAAGTCCACTTTTTCAACTCCCACGCCGTGTTCTCCTGTTACCGATCCACCCAATGCAATGCATTTGTCAATCACTTCTTCACCCGCTGCAATAACAGACTCAACCTTTCCCGGTATCCGCTCGTCAAAGTAAAAAATTGGGTGCAGATTTCCATCTCCTGCATGAAAAATATTGGCAACTCCAAGCCCATGGCGATCTGCAATTTCATATACAGCCTCCAGCATTTCTGGCAGGGCCGAAGGCGGAATCACTCCGTCATGAGTCACAACTGTCGGAGCAAGTCGCCCAAGGGCCCCCACGCCTTTCTTTCGCGCCGTCCAAAGCCGCAGCCGATCCTTTTCATCTTTCGCCTTTTCTATTTGAATCGCCCCCATTTTTTCACAGATTGCCAAAACCTCATCCATTTCTTGCTCTGCTTGGTCAAACGCGCCATCGGTCTCCACCAAAAGCATGGCCGCTGTTTCATCCGGAAAATCTAAAACGAACGCCTTAGAAACGGCAACTAATACATTCCGATCCATCATTTCCAACGCTGCCGGAACAACCCCACTCTTCACTATCATCGCCACCGTTTCTGTTGCTGCTCGTATGCTAGAAAATGATGCCAAAATCGTGCAAATCCTCGCCGGGTTAGGAGTCAACTTTAACCAACATTCCACAACTGTGCCCAATAATCCTTCACTACCAACAACCAAAGAGAGTAAGTCCAATCCGGGTTCATTCCCATGCCGACCACCCAACTCTAAAACTTCACCATCGGGCAAAACCAAAGTCAATCCCAAAACATGCTGGGTTGTTACTCCATATTTCAATGTGTGAGGGCCACCAGAGTTTTCTGCAACATTTCCACCAATCGTAGAAACGCTTTGACTACTAGGATCCGGAGCAAAATGAAGGCCAAATGGTTTTGCTGCTAAAGAAACCTTGGCATTAACTGCACCAGATTCAACTCGTGCTGCGCGGTTTTCTGAGTCGATTTCTAAAATCGCCGTCATCTTCTTGGTGCTTATCACAACCCCTCCCAATGCCGGCATTGCCCCCCCGCTCAACCCCGTACCAGCCCCGCGAGGCGTCGTCGGAACCCCCATTTCGTGGCAAAGTCGATGAATTTCTACAACCTGCGCCAACGTCTTTGGCAAAACAACAACGGTTGGTGCAGACCTCTCAATACCATAAGCATCCGCATCATAAGCCTTTTCAACGGCGGCTCCAAGCAGAACCTGATCCGGTGGCAATATCCGCCTTAACTGTTCAATCAGCTCCTTTTCAGACCAACTCATTTGCATACCAGTCTATCCGAGTAATCTAGCATCTGTGTTCATCACTTTCGAGGGCCCAGAAGGAGCCGGGAAAACAACCCTGATCAATGCCCTTCAAACTCGCTTTGTTCAAATCGGCAGGGAAGTCGTTCTCACCCGTGAGCCCGGCGCCGGCGACTTTGGAGCAAGCATTCGCCAACTCTTACTAGAAGGTGACGACATTTCACCCCCAGCAGAACTGTTCCTATTCTTAGCCGATCGAGCAGAAAACATCTCTCGTATTGTCAAACCGGCTCTTCAAAAAGGTCAAATTGTCCTGTGCGACCGTCACGCCGATTCCACGGTCGTCTATCAAGGATACGCGCGCGGATTGGATGTTTCTGAGCTAAAAAAGCTAAATGCCATGGCAACCCAGGGCCTCAAGCCGCACCTCACCATCCTCCTAGATCTTCCACCGCAAGTCGGCCTCAGTCGCCAAACTAAACAAGATCGACTCGATCGAGAATCACTGGAATTTCACCAAAAAGTCCGGGAAGGATTTCTTGCCGAAGCCAAACTAGATCCCAACCGCTGGATCATTCTCGATGCAGAAAAAACCCCCAAGGAAATCCTTGAGGGCTGTTGGAACGAAATACAAAGCAGAATCTAGGGGAAAATACCGCGCATGATTGTCGCATCTGCAACGCGTTTAACTGCAATGATCATGGCCGCTGTTCGCATATCCGTTTTATGCTCTCGCATGGTGTGGGCAACTGCGCCATAAGAATTTCGCATAATCTTAGAAAGCCGTTCGTTAACTTGCTCCTCTTCCCAGAAGAAGTTTTGTAAGTCTTGAACCCATTCAAAGTAACTCGTAACAACGCCACCTGCGTTTGCCAGAATGTCCGGAACAACCAAAATGCCTTTATCCGACATAATATTGTCCGCCGCCAATGTAGTTGGTCCATTTGCACCTTCTACAACAATCTTGGCTTGAATCCGATCTGCATTCTCACCCGTCAGCTGACCCTGAATTGCCGCCGGAATCAAAATATCGCACTTCTGTTCTAAAAGCTCACTGTTTGTTAGTTTTTCGCAGTCGCTGTACTTTTGAATTCCGCCTTCAATTCCGCTGTATTTATTATAAAGCTCTTGAATCGGCAAACCTTTTGGATTGTAAATTGCACCAGAAGTGTCGCTGATGCCAACAACTTTTGCGCCCTCAATCTCCGCCAGTCTTGCCGCAACTGAACCCACATTTCCAAATCCTTGAACAACAATGTCAGATCCAGAAAAATTCATGTTCATTGTGTGGCAAGCTTCAATAGCAGAAACAATAACGCCTCTACCCGTGGCCTCAACCCGACCTTCCGATCCACCAAGCTCAATTGGCTTACCCGTAACAACTCCTGGAACCGTATAGCCAGCTTGCATGGAATAGGTATCCATAATCCAACCCATCACCTTGGCATTGGTTCCAATATCTGGAGCCGGAATATCGCTACGCTCACCAAGAATTGGACTAATTTCTGTCGCAAACCGTCGAGTCAATTTCTCAAGTTCGCGAAGACTCAACTCTTTCGTGTTAACGCGAACGCCGCCTTTTGCTCCGCCATAAGGAATGTTGACAACCGCACATTTCCAAGTCATCCACATGGCAAGCGCCGTAGTTTCACCTAAATCAACGTCATGGTGGAATCGCAAACCACCTTTTGTTGGCCCTCGACTTTGGTTGTGCTGAACACGATAGCCTTCAAACACACGAACTTCACCACTGTCCATTAAAACCGGGAAATTGACCACCAAAGCTCGTTTGGGAGTCGCCAAAACCTCAACTAGACCTTCGTCCAAATCAAGATATTTTGAAGCCACACGCAGTTGTTCCTGCGCCATTCCTAATACATTAAAATCGCTCATTTTCAGACCACCTTTGGCCGGTAAACCTTGCGCAACCCTGCATACAAAGGCCATGCCAGGATACCGTTCAAAACGGCTTGAATGAAAGTAACCCGGACGTATTCCCCTAAGTCGGGTGTTGGAGCCACAATCATTAGGATCAATTGCGACGCAAGCGTAACTCCGCCAACAACAGCCGCCGCAGTTCGATTACTAAAGTCAAGTTCTACAAAAGAACTCAAACTAAAGCATGACAAAGTCCGAATCACAACATACGCCGCCAAACTACTGCCACTTAAACTTCCTGCCAAAAGGCCAGACCAAAATCCAATAAATACGCCTCCGGCTTGGCGGACAAGCAAACTCAAACAAAGGGCCATGAGTAATCCAAATTGAGGCGATGCGCCAAAAACTGAAATTCTCGGAGCCCACGTAAACTGAATCACCGCCGCAAACATAACTAACAAAGCTGCCAATAACGTCAGCCCAAAATTTCTCATTTCAGCACCGCCACTTCTTGAACCATAGAAAAACGGGCATAGGGCAAAATATAAGCTCGATTCTCCCCAAACTGTTCGTTCTGCTGAACTTCCAAAACTGTCCCAATCGGAATATCCCGAGGAATATTCTCCGAATAACCAGATGTAGTGACCTCGGTTCCTGGCGGAATAACCGTCTTGTCCAAAACCGTCATCACCAATCGTCCCCCAATTGCCCCCTTAATCAAGCCAGAAGCCCTGATAGGAGAAGTCTGCAACAAACCCGTAATACTAACGGAAGGAGCGGTCAACAACAGCACCTGAGACCGATTCTCTTCCACCGATCCAATCACGCCCAACAATCCTTTGCTCGTCACAACCGGCAAATTAACCTTCACCCCCTGTCGAGATCCTACATTGATTGTAAATTGATTGTCATATGGAGTTGCCCCAATAATTTCGGCAAAAATCTTTGTCTTTCCCTTGGCATCAAGATTTAACAAGCCCCGCAAACGCTCAACTTCAGACTGCAATCGATCTTCCGATTCCATATAGGTGGCATAAAGCTGTTGCTCATCTCGCAACCGCTGATTCTCAATCCGCAATTGCTTTCCATCACGAATTCCTAACCAAAAATCATCAAACCCATCCCCAATTCCATCGGTAAACATAACAACCGGATTAACCGTACTTCTCACAATTTTTGTAATCGGATCCGCTTCCCCTACCGCCCGAGAACGATTCTGAAAAGACCCCAAAATAACACCTAGAAATAAAACTAGGATCAAATAAATCCAATCTCGTTGTGGTCTATCGTTCAATCGCGTGATGCTTTTTCTAGCATGCGCCGTATTGCCGGACTATCAACTAAAGCGTCCAACATCCTTCCCGTCCCAATTGCAACGCAACTCAAAGGGTCAGGAGCAATATGCACGGGCATACCAGTTTCCTTGGTAATTAGTTTATCCAAACCGCGGATCAATGCGCCGCCTCCCGCCAAAACAATGCCTTGAGTCATACAATCCGCTGCCAATTCGGGAGGAGTTGCCTCAAGCGTCAGCTTAACAGCCTCAACGATCTCGTTGATCGGTTCGCGAATCGCTTCTCGAACTTCCTCGCTTGTCAAATCCGCACTTCGCGGTAATCCTGTTACTAAATCTCGGCCCTTAACGGTCATTTCAAGCTCAGGATCAAGCGGAAAAGCCGAACCTATTTCAACCTTACATTGTTCCGCAGTTCGGTCTCCAATATACAAATTGTAAGCTCGCCGTACATAAGCCGCAATCGCTTCATCAATCTCATCGCCTGCCGTTCTAATCGATCGAGAATGCACGATTCCGGCCAGAGAAATCACCGCAACTTCCGTTGTCCCCCCACCAATATCAACAATCATAGAACCAATCGGTTCCTCTACGGGCAAGCCCGCACCAATTGCTGCCGCCATCGGCTCCTCAATCACATATGCTTTATTCGCCCCAGATTTCCGACAAGCATCAAGTACGGCGTCTCGTTCAACTTCGGTAACCCCACTCGGAATCCCAACAACTACCGTCGTGTATAAATTGATCCCACGACTCGCTCGCTTGACAAAGTGCTTGATCATTTCAAGTGTCTGGTCGTAATCAGCAATAACTCCATCACGAAGAGGACGAGTCGCAACAATATTTGCAGGAGTCCTACCCAGCATCCGCTTTGCGTCTTCGCCAACGGCTAATACTTGATTCGTATCCTTGTTAATAGCAACAACACTTGGCTCACGAATGATTACGCCCTGACCAGCAACATGAACCAAAGTATTGGCAGTTCCAAGATCAATTCCAATATCTCGCGTGAATTTCGCACGAAGAGATCGTAACCATGCAGGAGGTGTGGAGTGGGACACTAAGATCCAATCTAACCAGATTCAGCGATAGCGCTGTAGGCCAGTGCCTCTAACCGCCGCCAGCAACACCAAGAGATGGCCGACCGGGGGCTCCGCCGCCACCAGCAACACCTAAAGATGGGCGACCAGGTCCAGCACCCGCTGCCGCAGCTCCACCGGCCGCAGCTCCACCAGGCTGACCATTGCTGGAACCGCCAGGCAGTGAATCCGCATAAACTACAGAGCCTTCAGCAACGGCCACCGGCGCAGTTGGTACTGCTGCCGGAGCAGGAAGCTCGATCGGTTTTGGTGCACCAAAAAAGAATGCTGCAGCGCAACCTAAAGCAACAACCGCCGCAACTATGGAAATAATCAAATCGTTCTGGTTCTTCAAAGCAATGTCCTCTTAAGCGTAGACTTCTATCTTAGCAGATAATAAAACGGCCCCAACGGTTACACTTTAGGCTTAATTTAGTGGCGAAAGTGCCGAATCCCCGTTAAAACCATAGAAATTCCGAGTTCATCCGTCGCCGCAATCACCTCAGAATCTTTCTTAGAACCCCCCGGCTGAACAACTGCAGAAATCCCCGCCGCCGCCGCAACTTCAATACTATCCGGAAATGGGAAAAATGCGTCGCTGGCTAAAACGGCACCTTTTGCCCCTTCGCCAGCTTGCTCCAAAGCTAAGCGTACAGATTGCACTCGGTTCATTTGACCAGCTCCCGTTCCCAACAACCGTCCGTCCTTCACTACAATAATTGCGTTGCTCTTGACGTGCGGCAATATAGACCATGCCAATTTCATCGAGCTCAATTCCGATTCCGTCGCTACTTTTTTAGTAACCGACTTCCACTCCACTCCTGGATCCTCATCGGTAGGCTGAATCAGCACCCCACCCCGAACTGACCGTAAAGCCAAATTGGCCTGGGGAGCAACCAATGGAACTTCCAGGAGCCGAACATTTTGCCCCCAGCCCGCCCGATCCATAAAAATCTGGGCTGCAGCTGGCTCAAAACTTGTCCCAATCACAACTTCTAAAAAATTGCCCTTACTGGTCATCGCCTCTGCCGCAGCCACATCAACAACTCCGTTAACGGCTGCAATCCCTCCAAAAGCACTGATCGGGTCACTCTCTCGGGCTAACAAAAATGCTTCTCCAAAAGAACCTGCTACCGCCGCTCCGCAAGGATTACCATGCTTAATAATCGCGCAAGAATTAGCGGGCATATCACAAACCAATTCCCATGCCGCATCTCCATCCAAAATATTGTTGTAACTCAGCTCCTTGCCCCAAAGCTGATGAGCCGCGGCAATCCCCGGCTTTCCAAGAGGGTCAACATACAAAGCACCGCTTTGGTGGGGATTCTCTCCATAACGCAAAGCCAACTTTCGGCGATAACCAAATGTCAACTCGCTGGGCCACTCCTCCGTTCCATCCGATTCTGTGAGATACCGTGAAATCATCGAATCATAAAATGCCGTATGCCGAAAAGCCTTGGCCGCCAAACTTTTTCGTAAAGATTCAATTGAGTTGGAAGAAATCGCTTCTTCAACCTTTGAATAATCAGCCGGATCAACAACAATCGTTACATTTGCAAAGTTTTTTGCCGCCGCTCGAACCATCGTTGGCCCCCCAATATCAATCGACTCTATTGCCGAATCTTCATCGTGAACGCCCGAAACCGTCTGCTCAAATGCATACAAATTTACACAGACCAAATCAATTGCGCCAATCCCCGCTTCTTCCATTTGTCGAATATGGTCAACCTTCCGGCGATCGCCCAAAATCCCGCCATGAACCATCGGATGCAAAGTCTTAACTCGACCATCAAGCATCTCTGGAAAATGAGTGATTTCTGCAACATCTAAAACGGTTAAGCCCGATGCCCGCAAAGCACTCGCTGTTCCGCCTGTACTCACAAGCTCAAACCCATTCAAGCTCAAAAATTTTGCAAAATCCGCTAATCCAGTTTTATCAGTGACGCTTAAAAGAGCTCTTGGCATTTTCTATCGATTACCTGTGCCGGCTGTCGTTCCCGTTCGAGTCACCGGAGGAGTTACGGTCACGCCCGTTGTTGAACCCCCTGTGCCAGAAGTCGTTCCCGTATCCGGATCAGGCTCCGCCGGACGTTTTACCTTCACCGTCAGAGTCTTAGTCGCCTTAAGGCCATTAACATCATAGGCCGTTAAAGTAATCGTAGTGTCCTCCGAAACCGTAATGTCTCGCCGACCCCCCATCGAGTCAAGCTCAAATGTCTCAGAACCAACTTGTAAACTCGCACTCACTGTATTAGCAAGTTGCCAAATCAACGTCACACGCCCTTCCAAAGGATCAACTTCCATCGGAGTAGCTTCAAACCGTGCAATCTTGGCTTCAACGACCTGCACAAACTTAATAGTGATTTTTTCGCTGACCATCTTATCGTCAGAATTCCAAGCCTTAAGCTCAAAGGTCACCGTGCCCGGCGACGTCGGGGCCGGAACCGTCATGCTCCTCGCTCCAACATCAACCGTTCCGTGTGGTTCTAAATAAGCCTTAGCCACACTCGGGCCAAATTTAAAGTTAAAAGTCACCGATTCATTAACCGGCACTGTTGAACTTTCCGATTTAAACTCCAAAATCTCTGGAGCATCCACTATCAATGGGGCTTTAACAATCATTTTTCGGCTGACAAGACTACTCTTCAAGTCGTTGTTCAATGCTTGCAACGAAATCTCCAAATCGCCCGCTTCTGTCGGAACAACTTCATACTTGCCAGAACTGGGCAACTCACGAATCTCCTGATCGCCATAAGTCAAAACAACCGAACTCGCACCTTCCGATCGCCACTGAACCAAGAATCGCTCACCCAAAACCACCTCCGGCCGATCCAAAGTCAAGCTCAAGACTTTCGGAGGCTTTGGCAAAGTCAAAACCCATAAAAGCGCTACCACTAATATCGCAGCAATTGATAAAATCGCCGCCGGAGCCATCAAAGGGCGCTGTTCAATATGGATTTGAGCCGTACCCGCATAGGCCGGATTCTCAACATTTCGACAACTAATCGAAGCAACATGCAACCGCGTCGGAGAAAATGCACCAGATTTCGTAGAATTCATGGTCAAAGCAATTGAACGCTGTTGACCCGGCGCCAAAGTCAAATGATCTTCTGCAAATTGATAAGCAAATGCATCTTCAGTATCATTGGCAAAAAGCTGAACAGTCTGCTCAACATTCCCAAGATTCATCACCGTAACCGATGCTTCCGTCGCCCGATTGATTGGCGTAACCATCACCCGACGAGGGCTAATATCTAAACTCAAATGAAAGTAAGCATTGATCTCAAGAACACTTTGTACGGTCTCTGATTCACCCGTTTCCAAAGATCGAACCTTAAGAACAAAAGGGTAGCTCCCAGCTGAACTCTCGCTATCTCTCGGCGGCTTCAAGAATATTCGCTCAACCCGAGTTTCTTCACCATCCATGTGAAAAGAGGGAACCGGAACCGCAAACCAATGATGCTCTAGCCCTTCAACGGAAAGCTCAAACTGATCCTTATCTTTCGATAAATTTTGAATCTCAATTGCTACTGAAACGGACGAACCAGGTTCAACCTGAAACGTGTCCGCTGACATCTGAATTGAAAAGGCCATTAATCAAATTCTAGCAGAGCTTTTGCAAAACTTTCAGGTACACGGTTTTAAGGTCGTACAATAAAGCTATGTTTTTCGCTTTTGCCCTAGCAAGTCAAATTCTTCAATTCAAATCAAGCGAAATTAGCATAGTCCCTCCCGACCCCTTACCGCTTGGCGGATACACCGCCAGACAAGGCGCAGTCTTTCAATCCGGAGGAGAAGACCTCAAGGCCAGAACGCTGACATTCACCCAAAACAATCAGGTGATCAGCCTCGTCGTCGTTGAAATGCTTACAATCCCCGAATCTCTTGTCGAAAAAGTCAAAATCCTAATCCCCCAAGATGTGAAGCTCATGATGGTCGCCACCCACACCCACTGCGCGCCAGATTCACAAATGCTCAATAATCGAATGACATTCCAAATCCCGGGGATCGCCACCTACAACCGACAATGGGAAGCCTGGTATGCAAACAAAATCGCTACCGGAATCAATAACTCCATCAGCAGCCTCCCCAAAAGCATCAATGAAATGACAACATCACAAACTGAAGTCAATCTTAATCGAGGACGCAGGGAAGGAGCAATCCCAGATAAAACCCTCCGAAAAATCCAATTCGGAAATCAAAAAGTTCTCAACTATTCCGCCCACGCTACAATTTTTGAAGAAAACCACCTTCAACTATCCGGAGATTGGCCCGGAAAAGTCATGTCCGACGGAAAAACAATCCTGCTACCAGCTGCAATCGGAGATGTCAGTCCCGCCTCCGAAGGAGCCAGCGCCGAAATCAAAATCACGTCAATGGCCAATCAAATTTCAAACGCAAACTTTGAAAAAAACACCAAACTGGCATCACCTTCAATCGAATTTCACACCCAAAACATAGAACTCGGTAAACCAACTCCTCATCCCGATTTTGCAAAGCAAAACGGCATCAACGATGCCATCGCTGGCCTGCTCGTCCAAAAATTCGCGCCGTCTACTGCCGAACTCACCGGATTCATGCTCGGAAACAATCTGATCATTGGAGTACCCGGAGAACCTTCCTCCGAGCTGGGTCGCCAAATGCAACTCATCGCCAAAGATAACGGGATCAATTCGTGCTGGGTAGTCAGCCACACCAATGGGTGGGTCGGATACATTCTGATGCCCGACGATTACAAAAAAGGTGGCTACGAGGCAACTCTATCGATGCATGGCCCAAATCTTTCAACACGAATATTAGAAGCAACAAAAAAGCTTGTGACCCAGTTTCGCGGCCCCTAACCGCCGCCACCAGAAACACGATAACCCAAGTCAAAAACGATTCGCTTTAGAGTTGTAATCGTTTCCTTAATGGCCGTATCCATCGATTCGCCCGGATCAAGATCAGTCGATTCAATCTTAAAAAGCTCTCGATTTCGACCGGTAATCACTGCCCCCGAAGATCCAACTTGAATCATTTGCGGAATCGTATCCGTAAAGGCATTTACCTTCAAAACAGCAAATGCCGCTCGCTCTTTCGCCGACTCACCACGAAAAGTGTGAATCTTCTCGTTTCCAAACCAAACTTCAAATGTCCCATCAACTGGCGCAGAACGAGCCGAAAAAGTCTTCGTAACCGCACTCCGCCGAATCTTGACCTTATATTCACCAAGAGCTTGCAAAATTAAACGCGCCCGTTCCTTACTCGGCGGGTGAGTGCGATAAATCCCCCAATCAATATTAGGACCAAATCGATCGCGATACTCAAGCCGTTCCATAAAAGTCAGCATCCCAACTGAGTTATATCGACTCCTCACCATCAACTGAATCCCGCCGTAATCTGAAGAAGACTCTGCCTCAACGCTCCAGCCACTCATCAATCCTTGTGTGGCCAATTGAGTCGCCGTCAAAGCCGCCATTGCTTTCGGATCTCGCGACATCGCCGCCACAATCAGCATGGGAATATTGATCAAGTTGAGCTTGCTTTGCTCTCTTTCCAATGTCGCAACGTGGCGAAATGCCGCATGACAAATTTCATGAGACATAACTGCCGCAAGTTCGTCATCAGTTTCCGTAAAATTCATCAAACCTTCGTAAACATAAATGGTTCCGCCGGGCAATGAAAAAGCATTGACATCATCGCCTTCAATCAACTTAAACTGATACGGATACTGCGCAAAACGACGATCACCCCAAAGCGCAATAACTTGATGGTCATTTGCAATTTGGGCGATCTCCATCCCAACGGCCTGCAAACGAGCATTCATTTCTTCGTTCTTGCTCGCCTTAACTTCCTTATCAATCTCTTCGACAATCTTCTTGCCTTGCTCAATATCACGCTCAATATCTTGCTTGAGCCGAATCGCATCCTTTTCCTCTTTCGAAGGCAACTGGGGGCCAACCACAACCGGTGGAGTTGGCGGATCTTGGAAGTTAATATCTACAACAGCCGCTTGCAAATTCGGAGGCAAATTTAAGCGCCAGTCGCTACAATCATGTACCGACCGGTTTGAAATTGCTTGCATCGCCACAAGGGTTGCCAAAACAGACATGGTCTATCAGTTAGACGCCTTTATTGCCACACTGTATCATTGAGTCATAGGCAATATAGGTTGAAACTGGCGCTAACCATACCGAATCTTTGACTCAAGAAGCCACATTTTCCCTGACCTTGCCAAACTTTCACCTAAAGGTATCCTCTTAAGCAACTCAACTCTATGCCCACAATCGAAACCTCAACTTGGATCAATGCTCCAATAGAAACAGTTTATGAAGTTGCTAAAAACAACGAAGCCTTTCCAGAATTTATGGATGATGTTGAATCATTAGAAATCGTCTCAAAAACTGGAGACACAATTGTTTCTGCGTGGGTTGGCAAAATCTCGGCATTTGGAGTCAAAGTACGATGGACGCAAGAAGATACATGGGATGACAATTCTCATACCTGCCACTTCAAACAACTCAAAGGCGACTACGACCAAATGTCAGGAATCTGGCAATTCAAAGAAGTAAACGGCGGAACGCAATTCGAATCCACGCTACTTTATGAATACCGCGTTCCGGGACTTGGACCACTTGTCGGAAAAGTAGTCTATGGCTTAGTTGTAAAAAATATGGAAGGCGTTCTCAACGCCATCAAAACCCGGGCCGAAAACCTAGCCTAAATTCTGTGTCAATCTCCCCAATTCCTCCACAAAATCTACTCAGCATGGCCGTTGGGCGAATCGCTATTCCGGTTGAACCAATACATGCCTTTAATTCCATAAAAACCGCCGCCGCCGAACTTCAAGAAACCGCCGTTCCCGGCCTACCGGTAATAGAAAATGGAGTCTATATAGGAATCCTCAGCGAAAAAGATATCGCCCGAGCATTGGCATTAGATCTTCCCGAAGAAACCCCCGTCAAAGATCTCCTCACCCAAGCCCCCCCTGCCATTAGAGGCTATGAATCAGCTGCCCAAGCCCTTCGCTTGTTCCTCGATCATCAATCTGAATGCTTGGCCGTAACAGATGACCTTGGCCGAGTCATGGGAATCATCATCCCATCGAGATTGATGGTCACGTTGGACAAAGAATTGCGACCAAAAGTTGTCGGAGGCATGGCAACCCCTCTTGGCGTCTATCTCACAACCGGATCAACAAGTGGAGGAGTCCCCAAATATGCTCTCTTCCTCACGGGAGCAACCATGCTTGGCCTCTTCATTTCTGGGCAATATCTCGCACTCCTTATCGGAAACCTTCTACCTCCCGCCTTACAAACCCAGGAATGGGTGCTAGCCGGAATGGATGGCATCGGATTATTGACATTTCTTTTCTTGTTGCGCTCGCTTCCAATCGCTGGCTACCATGCCGCCGAGCACATGGTCGTGCATGCCATAGAGCAAGGCGAACCACTAGAACCACAAATCGTACGCCGTATGCCCCGAGTTCACCCTCGATGTGGGACGAATTTTGCCGTTGCCGCCATGATCTTTCTTGGCATATGGTCCGCCCCCATCGCCGTTGATCCGGAAATCCGACTCTTAGTAGCATTTCTGGCCAGCAGTGGACTCTACCGACCTCTCGGTTCATTCGTACAGTTCTATCTCACTACCAAACCACCATCAGAAAAACAACTTCTCGCCGGTATTCAATCCGGTAAAGATCTTTTGGCTAAATACCAAACAACGGCCCATTCCCAATCCGGATTTATGACGAGATTGTTCAATTCCGGAATATTCCATATCATGCTAGGTTCAATGCTCGCCGCATTCGTCGTTTATGCATTATTAACTGTCCTTCGGGTCCCGCCAGAATGGGTGGTAATCTCGCTATCTTAATTTTAAGGATCGTTTGTCGTGGAAAACTTTTATAACATTCTATTGATTGCCGGAGTTCTAATCTCGGTCGTTTTCGTACTTTTGGTATTTGTTACCGGTAAAGGAGATGCGATGTCAGGCGGTGCTGGTGGAGTGAGAACAACATTCAAAGGCAAAGCAAGCTTTGAAGACAAAATGTCACGAATTACAATGATTCTTGGAATCAGCTTTGTCAGCCTCTGCATCATTCTCGATGTTATTGCTCATCGCGCTGACCTTAAATAATTAAGAACCAAGGTGTCAATTTTCACCTTTATCCATACCAACGATTTGCACGGCAAACTGGATCAATCCAGATTGCCGTTTTTGCTTAAACTCCGCGCAGAAGTCGATGCCTATTTCGATACCGGAGATGTCATTAAGTCCGGGAACTTAGCTATCCCCATAAAGCCAGAATACTCATGGCCTCTGCTTCAAAAAGCAAATTGCACCGCTGCAACCCTTGGCAACCGAGAATCACAACCCTTTCAATCGGCCTTTGCCAAGAAAATGGAAGGCGCAAACCATCCAATCACAGTCTGCAATCTTGAAAAGAAAGATGGCTCAAAACCCTATCCTGCGTCCATCATCATCACGAAAAATAACATCCGGATCGGTATCATCGGAACTATGGTCGCCATGGTCACCGAGCGAATGAAAACTCAAAGTCTCAGTGCCTTTCTTTGGGATCAGCCAATTGAATCCGCCATTGCCGAAGCCGAGCAAATCAAGCCCCAAACCGATCTCCTCATCGCCTTAACTCATATCGGATTCCAAAACGACCAAAAACTTGCACAAAAAACCGATCTCTTTAACATCATTCTTGGCGGACATTCCCATACTGTCCTGCCTCAACCCGTAAAGGTCAACCAAACCTATATTTGTCAAGGTGGATCACACGGAAAATTCATCGGAAAGTACACCTGGGAAAATAACCAACTCCATGGAGATCTCATACCGTGGACGATCTCTTAACAACCTCAAATTTAGGCCACACCTTTGGCAAATCCTGGCTCTTCCGACACTTAGAGCTTCATCTCAAGAAGCAAGACCGACTGGTCATTCTTGGGCCAAACGGAAGCGGAAAGTCCACCCTTCTCAAGTGTCTGTCCGGCCTTATCTCACCACGAGAGGGAAGCATCAAATCTAACGTAAAAATCGGATACGCCAGCCTAGATTTAGCTCTATATCCCAACCTCACCGCGTTAGAACATTTAGAACTCGCATCGAGACTAAAAGGCACACTTTTGGATATCAGCTCACTAGAAACCGTTGGATTGACCTACGCAACTCATCAATTTGCCGGAGAATTTTCAACCGGCATGCGCGCTCGATTAAAACTGGCTCTCGCTTTATCCAGTAGCCCAGAAATTCTCATGCTCGATGAACCCTCTGCCGCAATGGATGAAAAGGGAAGGGAAATCATTCAAACTACCGTCGAAAATTTCCCCGGAGCCGTCGTCCTCGCAACAAACGACCACAGAGAAAGGAGATGGGCAACTCATGAAATTGAAATCAGCTAAGTCTCCTCTTCTCACCTGGATTCAAAAAGAAATCAGGTGCGAATTTCGCTCTAAACAAGGTCTCCTCAACAGCATCATTTTTGGATTTATGGCCGTCGTTGTCGCAGTGTTTTCTACAGCGCAACAAAAATTCACGCCCGATCTTGCCGCTGGATTTCTCGCTACTATCCTTGTGTTTTCCGCCATTGTCACCGTCCCCAGAATCTTTCTCATTGAAGAAGATCAAAAAACACTCGACCTCGCCTTGCTCCTCACCCGACCCGCTACAATTTTCACCGGCAAAGCCAGTTTTGTCACTGTAACACTTGCCATCATCGGCCTCGCTCTTGCCGCGCTTTTCACTTCTATGGCAAAGGTTCAAGTCTTTGAACCTCTCTATCTCATCCTTGGCAGCCTCACATTCTCCGCCGGGTTATCCCTCTGCCTTGCCCTCACATCATCCCTCGTAATCGGAGCCCAAAATCGAACCGTCCTTTCCGCCGTCGTCGCAACCCCTCTCCTCCTCCCCTTAGTCTTCGTCGGGGTCGGAACATTTCGATTTGCTCTCGGACAAGGCTCCCAAGGCGCGGCAAACCAAAACTTATTCGTCATGCTGGCCTATACCGCCGCCATCTTTTCGCTTGGCCCAATTCTCATTGAAAGCATTTGGGGCAATCCTAACAACTCCAAATAGTCCATTCTTTTAAGATGGTCCCGACGTGCCAACCTTGATTCTCGCAAACTGTAAATAGCCCATGAAGATTCGGCATGGAATACTTGGCATTTGCATCCTTGCTACAACAATTTTTGGCCTTCTCATCCCCGACGCAAAGGGGTTCCGGGATGGTTACTTAGCCAGAATTCTCGTCACCCATGTACCGTGTGCTTTCGCCGCATCTATCCTCCTCGTCGCCTCAGCATGGTATGGATTCAAATCACTCAAATCAAATGATTCTAAATTTGATGATCGCCTGATCGCAACCGTGGAAGTCGGCACCATTTTCGCCGGTCTCACTCTTGCGACCGGAGTCATTTTTTCTAAAGTCCAATGGGGAGATTGGTGGCAAAACGATCCCCGGCAAATTTCATTCTTAATGGTTTTCTTGTTTTATATCGCTCTTCTCGCGTTAAGAAGCGGATTTTCCGACCCGTCTCAAAAAGAAAAAGTCAGCGCCGCCATGGCAATGGCCTTGCTTGTCCCGATGTTATTCTTGACCTTTGTATTTCCCCGCTTGCCTCAAGTCATTTCATGGAGCTTTCACCCCACCAACACCATTTCTAAAGGACTCCTCGATGGACCGATACTCCATCGCTTTATGGAGTTCTGTCGCCGTCATGTTTTGGCTCGCATACGAAGTCTCCCACTACCGAGTCACAGTTGCCCAGATTTTAAGAAACTCATACAACTATGAAACTAATAGCTCTCATTCCACCAGCCCTCGTCTGGCTCGCCCTGTCAATGTACGTCCTTCACCTCCGCAAGATCAGCCAAAAAACAAACTAGATTCCGATATTTGAATAATCAATTCCTAAAATCGACTTCAAATCAATCGAAAGCTTAACCGAACTCCCCGCCAACAGTGGAACTCTAGGCTCGCGCCTCGCAATCACGTCCCACTCTGCCAAAACCGCTTTCGTTGTCACCGGCTGAGAGTAACTCCTAATCGCCTGAATAGCCGGCAACACCACCTTGAATTTTTCGCGAGCCGCATCAAATTCGCCCTTTTCCCAATTCAGCACAATCTGAGCTAAAAACGGAGCTATTAAATTCGATGCACCACTAATCGTCCCCGACCACCTTTTTTCAAGCGATTCAATCAGCAAACTCTCATCCCCGACATAAAGCTGCATATCCTCACGGGAAGCCCCCCTAAAAAGATCCAGATTCTCTCGACAACCGCTCGAATCCTTAAAACCAACAATGCCGTTCAAATCTGATACTCGCGATACAAACTCCTCATCAAATTCAAATCCCGTGTACTTCGGAAAATTATAAGCCAAAACCCCGCAAGAACAAGATTCAGCAACCTCTCTAAAAAACTCAAAAATGCCATCCCTCTCGGCCGATCGAAAATACCCCGGCGCCATCAATAAAACCCCCGCCGCTCCCGCTCTATCCGCCTGAGAAGCCAACCAGGTCGCTTCGTGCAAACTCGGAGTCGATATCCCACAAATAATCTCTAAACCCCCACCCAACTCAATACCACGCCGAAATAAATCCCGCTTTTCAACTGCGCTTAAACTAGGGCCCTCACCATTTGTGCCCGCCAAAACAACCCCCTTGCATCCCGACGCCTCAAAATAAGCCAATAGCTTCGCCAAACTTTCAAAATCAATCTCCCCCGATTCCGAAAATGGCGTCACCGATGCCGCATAAACTCCAAGCCCATTCACCCCTCTATTATGATTCCCAAATATAAAGACCTCACTTTTTGATACAATAGCCAATCAAGATGAAGGTTCTTAAAGAGGAACCCCCCAGTTGCGGCGACCCTAGCCCAACTTGGACAGGGTCGGAATGGATAGCGCGCCAATGAACGGAGTGCTTACAATTACAGCAATAGGACTACTTCTCGGCAATGCATTTTTCGTCATGGCCGAGTACGGATTAGTCGGCGCAAGACGAAGCCGAATAGAATCCAGCGCAAAAAAAGGCATCGTGGTCGATCAACTGGTCCTCAATGCCATGGATCAAATCAACAAATACGTTGCATTAATCCAAATCTGTATCACCGTAATCGGAATCGTCGTCGGCGCAACAATCGAACCCGCAATGACCGAAAGCCTCTCGGCTCTATTTCCAGATTTTGTCCACCCCGTCGTCATCACAATTTGCTCGTACATAATCATGACCTTTGCCCTCGTCGTGTTTGGCGAGCTCGTCCCAAAATACATTGCCCTCAGCTACCCAGAATTAGTCGCTCGCCTCGTCGTCCGAGTCCTAAAAATCCTTGTCCTAATTCTCAGTCCCTTAATCTGGATCTTTGAGAAAACCGGACAAACCATCCTCAACGGACTGGCAAAACTAGGATTAGGAAACAAACCCGAAGACCCTTCACTTATGCGAGACGAACTCTTTTTCATGCTCAGAAGCGGAGAAGAGTCCGGGCACCTCGATGAAAACCACACCGATATCGTCACCAAATCATTGCGACTCGACCGCCTAGATGCTGAAGACGCCATGATTCACCGACTCGATATCCGATGGCTGTCCATAACCTCAACACAAGAAGAAATTCTCGAGAAAATCAAAACCCTTTCCCACACAAGAATCCCAGTTTGCAACAACGATATTGATGAAGTCATTGGAATCGTCTATCTTCAAGACATCATCAAGTCCATGGCAGAAGGGAAGCCCATCGACCTCGAAACCCTAGCCCGAGAACCAATCTTTGTTCCCGAAAATTTAACACTAGACCGCCTCGTCAACTTGATGCGAGAAATGAAAACCCAAATCGTCATCGTTCAAGATGAATACGGCGGCACAAACGGACTTGTCACTCTAGAAGATGTCGTTGAAGAAATTTTTGGCGATCTTGATGACGCCGTCGAAGGAGAACGACCGGCAATTGAACAAACCGGAACCCACCGCCTCAGCATCCGACCCGATGTACGCTACGACGAACTTCTCGATTTCCTCGATCAAGACCCCGATGGCAACGAAAAATGGACAACCGAACCAATCATCGCAATTCTCATTGATGAACTCGATCGAACTCCAAAAATGAACGACACAATGGAGCTCCCAATCGGAAGGCTCCGTGTCGAAGCCGTCGCCCGGCAACGTGTAACTCGAATTGGTATCTATCTAAAAAGAGATTCCATGGCAGATTCACCAGATACTAATCAGAACTAGCCAGTCTTTCTCATTCGACTAGAAAGCTGCTTATTCTTATCTCGGTACTTATTAACGGTCCGTCGCGCAACTGAAACGCCCTTATCCTTCAAAATCTTGGCAATACGCTCGTCGCTTAAAGGGCTGTCCGGATTCTCCGTTTCTAAAATCTCCTCAATCATCTTCTGAATCCGCAAAGCTGGCTTAAAAAACACCTCAAAACTCACCAGATCACCAGTAACAATTTGCACAAATTTGCCCGCCGTCGCCCGGCTTATTGTCGATTCATGAACGCCAACATCTTTCGCAATCTGAGATCTCGTCAATGGGCGTAAAAACTGATACTGACCCGTCTTGATAAACCCCGATTGGTGCTCAATCAAATATTGACCTAACCGCGCCATTTGCTGCCGTCTCTGGGTCAAAGCATCCATAAATCTCTGAGCCCGGTTCACATATTCATTCACATGTCGCTTTTCTGCCGGATCAGATTGCCAACCGCTATCAAGCTTTTCTTTCTTCGATTGATAGCCGTGACTCACTTTAAGATGAATGGGAGATGGGCCCGGAATCTCTATGAGATAACCAGATTGATCCATCGAAATCACAACATCCGGTTGAACTTGGAAAACCTTTTCAACCGCTTGATTATCCGAGTGCGAATAATACTCACCCGGAAAAGGATTTAAACTCAATATCTCTTCAAAAGCTGCATCAACGATCTCTTCATCTGCGCCATAAGTTCGCATGATTGCGCTCTTATTTCGACTCACCAACTCATCCCAATTCCGTTTAATCATCGCGCGGGCCAATCGCTGAGAATCTGATTCCGCATGGCGAAGCTGCAAGTAAAGGCAATCTCTCAAATCAAAGGCCCCAACCCCTGCTGGCTCGCAAGCCCTCAACTCATCCAAAACCGCCTGGGCGTCTTCAAGCATCGCGTTAGAGTCCAATGCGGCATCTTCTAAAGTACAAGTCAAATATCCGCGCTCATTAACCGATCCAACAAAGTAAGTCACAAGATCCCAATGCTCCTGCGGAACAGAGGTTTTCAACTGAGCCAGCAAATGATCCCACAACGAATCAGAGCTAGCCGTCATGTCAATCCAGTCCAAAGTCCGCTCATCCGTCGGCAATGACCGCAGATTCTCATAATCTTCACGTGAACTTGCTTTCAATTCTCGTGGAGCAACCGACTCCATAATATCTTCCCGAGAAAGCGGCTCTTCAAAGTCATCGTACTTTTCTAAAGCCGGATTCTCCATCAACTCTGTGCGAATCGCTTGCTCCAGTTCAACTTGAGACATCTGAAGCAATTGCGAGCCCAATACAACCTTCGGGTCTACCCGTAAGTTCGTTTGCTGCTTAACGCTGCCTGTTTGCCTGAGTCTGTTTTGCACTGTATCCTTCCAATAAAGCCGAAGCTTGACTTTCATATCGGATATCGCTGGTCAGGGCCAAACCGCGTTCTTACTAGTTTTTGCTTTCAAACCCGCATTTGGCACACAATACAAAACCTTCAAGCCAAAATAAAACTATGTTCACCGGAATTGTTCAAACCATCGGAAAGGTCATCAGTTGCGAATCCGGAATCTTAACAATCGATTCTCAAAATGCTTGGCCATCCGATCCAATCATTCTAGGAGAAAGCATTGCCACAAACGGAATCTGCCTCACCGTAGTCCAATCCGACCCTCACTTAGTTTTCAATGTCAGCGAAGAAACTTTGGCCGTAACGGCTCTCAAAACCCTCAATCCTGGCTCAAGAGTAAACTTAGAACGCGCGCTACGCCCCATAGACCGGGTTGGCGGTCATTTTGTCCAAGGGCATGTTGATCAGGTCGGCAAATTTCTGTCCAGCACCACTAATGAATCATCGGTAACAATGAATTTTGATGCCGGAGATGGCGCCGCTAAATATCTAACTCCAAAAGGTTCAATTACAATCGAAGGGATCAGCCTAACTATTGTCAACCCCGAAAAAAATACATTTCAAGTCGCCGTAATCCCCCACACTTGGGAAAACACAAGTCTGTCCCAACTCCAACCTGGTCAACCCATCAACATCGAATTCGACATGCTCGCAAAAACAATCGAAACCCTTCTCAAATACCAGTCCTAACCCTCAATCACAATCTTCGTAAAATCACCGACGCTCAATAAAACTTCCGCCGTCTCCGAAACAAGCTTAAGCCGGTGCGACCGAATATTCCTGTCCTCATCCATTATCATCGTCTCCTCAAAGAACTGATGAATAGAACCACTCAACTTCTTCAATTCCGAAACAAGGATTTCCGAATCACCATTCACTAAGCTCTGATGAACAACCGTACTTGCCGAAGAAACCCGCTCCGCAAGTAATACTCCCGAACCTGAGTTCAAAGATTCAATATTCAAAGCATCTGGCAATTCGAAATCTGCCTTCTTTTGGGCCGCCGCTAAAATATTGATGGGCCGAGTCATGGTTTGCACTAGCGCATGATCCGAATCTAAAACGGCAAGAGCTTGCGCCCGAGTTCGAATCAATTTAGGATTCAAAAGTTGCTCCTGAGTTGCCGATTCAACCGCCGCCGCAAAAACATCATGCTTCAAATCTGCCATGAGAGCTTCGTATCTTCCAACAAAAATCGACGATAGCTTTGTTCGAATATCCTCCGCATCCAATTCAATTCCCTGATCCGCATATCCCGCAACTGCCAAAGCAATCATTTCAGAAAAACTTGGGATCAATCCACTCCAATACCAGGCCGATTCAATCAAAACCGTTGCCGACCGCCGAAGGCCGAATGGGTCAGAACTCCCTTTGGGCAAAATCCCAATTCCAAGAAATCCAACCAATTTATCCAAATGATCAGCAAAAATCAATCGCAGAGCGGTTCGCCCATTGGCGTCAACCGGATTGTGATTAAGAGAATGATCGTATTGAGAACCAATTGCCCAACTCACCGAATCACCCAATCCCTCACGTTTGGCATAAACTCCGCCAATAACCCCTTGCAAACTATTCAATTCACCCACTAAACCAGCCGATAGATCAGCTTTACAATACAGACCCGCCTTCTGGGCACATTCGGTTTCATTCGCGTCAGCCCCCGTTATCTTTGCAACCTCCATGGCCAGAACCGAAAGGCGGCCCGCCCGCTGCCGAATGGTTCCCAACTTTTCTTGGAAAAGCATTCGCTCTGTAAGATCAAGGAACTCAGACATTGTCCTTTTTCGATCTTCATCATAAAAGAACTGAGCATCATTAAATCGAGCGTTCAAAACCCATTCATTTCCCGCCCTGACTGAATCCTCTTCACCACTATTGCGAATCGAAACAAATTTGTTCAACAACTCCCCAGACTGACTGCGAACCGGGAAAAATCGCTCATGCTTTGCCATTGCCGTTACCAGCACCGGTTCCGGAAGACCTGAAAACGAAAGGGAATACTCACCTTCATGAGCCGTTGGCCATTCCGTTAAAAAGACATTTTCTTCGACTAACTTGCTCGGCAAATCCGGCACCCCCGAAGAAACTTGAATGGCTTGCTCCCGAATCCTCGCTTCTCGGACAACTGGGTCAGGTTCCACATTCCTCGCCCGCAATCCCCCAATCAAATCATCAAAAGTCAAAGCCTGAAAAGCCTCCGGATAATCAAAGCGATGACCCCTTGAGCAATCTCCCGCTTGTACCCCCTCAATATCAAAGGGAACAGTGCCGCCATCAAACACCGCCAGAATCCAGCGAATCGGTCTCGCAAAACGCATTCTCGATTGCCCCCAACGCATGGTCTTGTCAAAAGTCAGACTTCGCACTGCATCGGGCAAAATCTTTGCCAAAACTTCCCCCACGGGCATACCAATTTCACTCCTGGTCACCCAAACATAACCCTCACGAACCTCAACTCCCCCCACATCTACCCCCTGACCCCTGCAAAATCCTTCTAAAGCTTTCGATGCAACCCCATTTTGGTAGGCCGCCGACTCCGAAGGACCTCGCAATTCCACCGTCTTGTCCGGCTGCTGACTTGGCAACTCAAATACACCTAAAATCAGTCTGCGCGGAGTACAAAGAGATCGAACTTCACCAAAATCCACACCCATTTCTGAAAGCCGAGCACAAACCTCTCTCTCTAAATCTTGGCTCGCCCGAGCAACAAAACTCGCGGGAAGCTCTTCACATCCTAACTCAAAAACCAGATTTGGCATGGAAATTTAAGTTTACCGCCGTGAAAGTGCTACCTTAAACCAACTGGAGGCGTCTAGTTCGGTAGAATGTTTCTGCCTGAAGGTTTTTAGGCACTTGAAAACATACGGAAATTTTAACATGAAGGGAATCACCGTTCTTGCTGCAATGGGCCTGGTCTCGATCAGTTGCGCCCAAAACGTTTTTGAAGAGCCAAGCAATGTGGCCTTCCGACTTGGTTATGTCTACCCAGTAGACTCAACCCTACGATCGCTCGCAAATAGCTATATTGGCGTTGGCGTAGACTTCTTCCCACAGGGACGACCATTCTTCAAGGGTGGCGAAACTGTTGTATCGTTCGACTGGTACGGTAAATCCGGCTCAGGCGCGAAAGGAAACGTCTTCCCAATTCTTCTCAATAATCGAGTTTATCAAGAAGGCTCAGCTAAAGGCATGAGAAGCTATTTCCAATATGGAGCCGGAATTGCCATTATTGATGTCACAAATTCCGATACCGTCCTTGCTGCACGCGTAGGCTATGGTAAAGAATTAGGCGAAAAGCTGTTCGGTGAACTCAACTTCACCTATACCGATGCTGCCGGTGGCGCACGCGGAACCGCTCTCGGTTTCTACGTCGGCTACCGATTCTAATTAAAAAATTAACCCAGGCTTTTCCTATTGCCTGGGTTTTTTGTCTATAAATAACCTAACTTAGCTTAGCCGTCGCCTTTTCCATAAACGGTGCAAGTTCATCCGCTGATAATCGTCGTGTTCCAGAGCGAGTCAGGACACAGCAACTTGGAGCATTATGACGATAACCACCTGTTGCACTGTCCATACTTGCCGCTAAATCTAACAAACTCAATCCATCAACCAAAACTTCATCACGAGATCGAGATGTCCAAGAACCTTTTGTTCTTGCTATGTATTCAAAGACACCACGGATCCGCTCAGAGCCAGAACCTGCAGTCGCGTAATCTGCACCATGGAATCGTGCGCCGGCAGTATCAAAAAAATAGACTCCAAACTGATCTGTCTTGGGGTCATATGTCCCAGCAATCGGTAAAAAGACGGCTCCTTGCATAGCCATTGGCATATTCCCAGCAAGCGCACGAGATATTTCCATCAATTTTCCTTCGGTCGAGATTTTGAATTGATTTAGCCTTTCGTAATACTTAAAAGCATGCTTTAAATATCGACAAACTTCAATTGACCTTGCATAGGCTCCACTAATAGCAACAACGACTTCATCATCGAGAACTTCAATTTTCTCGGCTTGCTCGAACATGATCAGATTCCCCATTGTTGCTCGTCGGTCTGCCAATACAATGACCCCCTCATCAAATCGAATCGCTAATATCGTCGTGCCATGAGTTTGATCCTCTGTGCTGGCACCTTTACCAAAATCAAATCCTACAAGTTCATCAAAGTTTTTATGGATCGCTTTCATTATTGCCCTGAACGCTGCCGATATTTTTTTGCTTGGTCAGGATCGACATTTTTCATCCTTTTAAACAACTCATTCGGTTTACTTGGCCGTCCAATATCAGGCTTGCTTGGCCCCGAATCATCTCCCAATTTTCTCTCAGGCTCTGCTACTTCACGCTGTCTCTGTCGATCAACCATTGTCATTTTTGAATTCCCTTAGAGATTGTATAGCCTCTTCTATTGTTTCTACGTCAAAAATCTCCTCTGGATACTCCAAGTCTGGAGGGAAATCGATAGAATGGACATCCGTTCCAACTCGTAGAGTGATGCGACTCCAACTGATTGATTCAATGTATTCTGCAAAGCGGTCAACTAAAAACCCTCGTACTTGGGCCCGACTGCACACCACCGGCTTTACCGGTCGATCATCAACAACTTCTCCCGCTTCTTTTAAAGCAGAAAATAGCCCTTGATCCGAATCAAGATGATGATAAGCAAGATCAAGTGACTGCATTTGATTGTCATGCCAACTTAATTTTTCCGAATCGCGAAATTGGTCCAAAAGCCAATACTTTGCCGCCCAATCAACGGATCGCCTAAACACATCAAAGTTCGTATTGCGTGCCTCTAGCAATCGTTTACAATCAAAAACACATTCCATAATTTCCGTATCATGCGAGAGGTGTTTTTGCGCAAGATCCAAATAGGACTCAATAATCTGACGCGGAGTTGTCCAACTTGAGCCTTCAAGTTCAATTCTTCCTTCACCAAAAACATCTCTACTAACCAATCGAAATGATCTTGCCGGGTCCGAGATTCGCCAGATCGGAGCATGCTCAATCTCCATCAAGGCAATGGCGATTTTGATTAACATTACTTTACGCCATGTGCAAAACATCATTAAGTTCGCATCTCCGCAGATCACATGAAGTCGAATCCACTTTTCCGGGTTAGCATGGGCTTCATCTCTTGTGTTAAAAACTGGCCTTCTAAAGAGAGTTTCTAAGTTAAAAGCTTCTGAAAGGTGGTCTGCTCGGGCCGAAAGTTGATATCGAACTGGCCCACCTGCTTCCGCACCAACTTTTCCAGCACCAGTTAAAATTTGTCTCGCAACGAGCATGGGCATCACTGCCGGATAAATCTTTCCAAAACCGAATTCCCGGGGTACCAAGTACGATTCATGTGTGCCGTAGGTGCTACCGTGGTAATCCGTGTTGTTTTTGTAGACATTGACTTTCTTGCCTATTTTTCTTGAAAGATTATTGGCTGCCAAGAGAACAAGATCTTCACCTTCCCGATCTGCTCGCGCAAGCTCAAATCCTCCAAAGCACTCTGGAGTTGCATATTCTGGGTGCCCATGATCGTTGTAGAATCTTGCGCCATTACATAAGACTCTATCTGCACGTTCTTCGGCAATGGGGGGACGCGCACGTCCGGAATCGAAAAGTGCATCAACGGGGTCATAGGCAAGAGAATCAACCTGGAAACCTTGAAGGTCTGCCCGCGGGCTTTCAAATCTATAATCCCAGCCTTTAAAACACTTTCCCGGGAATGCTTTTACCAGCTCCATCGAATCTTCGACTTGATCAGAAACAGAACGATCCTCGATGGTGAAACCATATTCGGTTTCAATCCCAGCGAGGATCGGTCTCATCCGGTTATCGGACTCTTACTGATAAACAACGTACACACCAGTTCCCGAGAAGGGGAACCCTGTTGGTGTGGTGCTAACAGTGAAATCACCATTATTAAGCTTTCCTGAAACTAACTGTCCGTTAGTAAAGGAGCCCATTGCTTTATTGTTTTCTGTTTGGTTATCAACCTGGTCAACTGACCAAAGTTCGAAAGTACCGCTTCCGTTAGAGTTGACAGTAGCTCGTCCAATCCAAAGTTCAGTAATGGTATTACCTGTTCGTTTAAGCAAGACCGCTTGTGCAGGCTCACCGGCTTTACTTCCTGGCATAACCAAGAAGACTTCGTTTCCACCATTCTTTACAACATCATTAAACGAATACCATGGACCTTGTAAAGCTGCAATTTGTGGTGCCGCTGGAGGTACTGAAGATGGATCTGGCTCAAGCACTGTATAAGTACCTGGCGCCGTTTGGTTGCCAACCACTACCGGATTTGTCAAGACTCCGCTTTCAACAAATGATGGGCTGTAAAGATCGAATGAACCATTAGTCATTGCCCCTCGGGCTAATCCAACCGAATCACCGGTCAACATTAGCTTATCCGCCGTTCCGCCACCAGCCATTGTTGGCCGAAGGCTTAAACCCGTAAGATCAAATGCAACTGCATCTCCATAAAATCCTTGAACAGCAGTGGCTCCGCCAACAAGGTTATCAAAATCCCATTCTGTTTGATCAAAAACAATGTCATCCAAAATTGAATCGTAAAAGAGATGGGCGTCATTCAAATAAATCTGAACTGTTGAAGCACGACCAGCTGTAATCTTTACATTCACAGGAAATTCTGGAAGAGTAACCGAAGGGCCATTATAAACAGTTGATAATGATCCGTCTCCTTGCTCCTCTCGAATTCTATTAACGAGAAATTGAAGGCCAGTAAAGTCTGTTAATCCAGAACCTACAGTTTGAGTAAAGCTATATGTATTAACGGTAAAGCCATCAAGCTTTGTGTTAATACCATCAAGCGATCCTGTAATATCAGTTGGGATCTGATTCAACGGCCCATTCAACAATCTAATATTGTTCAACTGCGCGTATTGAGACCCCGGTGAACGTCGACCTTGTCCAGACAAGAATAAAACGTTAACGAGCGACGTGTTTGTCGGCAACACAACATTTGGGACAACACGACCGGTTGTTCCGGAAGTCGATCCGCTCGTCGTCCCCGCCGACGTGCCAGACCCCGATGTTGTTGATACCGAAGTACTTGTTCCACCAGCACAGCCAACTACGACCGCGCCTGCTAAAAATGCAATCCACCAATTCCTCAAGGCAATCTCCTGATTCGCAAACCATCAGCATCATACTCTATCGGAACCGTGACTTTACAACCACAGCCGCCTTAAGCAGTACATGCCAATCTCTTGCAGACTACCAAAAAGGACGCATGCATTGCATCAATCTGTTCATAAAGTGTCTGTTTTGTTAGGCAACTGAACCTAAAAAGATCTTTCTTGAAGCGTTTGAACACTCCTCGACAATCTTGCTCGCTCTAATAATAAGATCTTCATCTATTTCAAACTTGCTTTCGTGCTCTGGGACATTAGCTATTGAAATTTCATTCGGTGATTGCACTTTTAGCTGATCTACAAGGCTTTCTGATGTTCTTACAACCTGGGAAATCCAAGAAGTACGGATTCCATTGTTGTGGTGTTCTTGGCATGCGGCAATTGTGTAGTCTGTAAACTGCAAAGCCATTAAAATCAATCCTCCCACTTCACAATGATCTGTTCCAAAATGAGCTTGCTCTAGCTCCAACATCGTCGATTTTTGGGGGAGTCCCATTTCTGCCATTTTTGTGTAAAATTCACCGTCCGAAGCAGCAAGAACAAGATAGCCAATGTCGTGGAACAAACAAGCAGGCGCGATTCGAAGTGGTGGCTCGCCTGATCGTTCAGCCAAAATCATTGATATTCGTGTAGTAGCAGCAAGCCTGGCCACCGAGTCTCTAATCGAAATTTGAGTAGGCAATAGCATCGACTTTGTCAAGACGAGCATAGCCGCAGATTGGGCTACAACAACTTCTTCTCCCCGTTCTAATGAATTGAACGCCAATGACAAATTTGAAAATTGCCGTCCAGACTGAACGATCAAGCTTTCTCTCAGTGTGGCGTAAATGGCCCCTTCCCAATCTTTTTCGGATGAAACAAGACGAGCGACCAGTACAGGCGAAATCAATTGATCATGTGAAATCGCAGCTAACCTCTGCATAAGACCGCCAATTTTGGGCCTTTCCAAAAACTTATACGCATACTCACGTGCAATTGAAAAACTTGTTCTAACTTTTCTATAATTGGATCGGATTTGTATTCTAGCCACTTTGCCCTACAAATCTAACATTCCAAGTTTGAAGCAAAAACTGATACGATCTCGTCCAAATTGTCATAAAAATCGCACTTATGAATATATTCATGGCCCCTTCATGCATCGATTACACTCAAAGGGCCTACCCTTATAAAGCTATCCCTCACTGGTAAACTCATATTCAATGAGACGTGAAGGTCTACTAGACCTCAATGAGGCCGTCCAGAACCCAGGAAAGCAATTAACTTTCGAAGTTCAAACCGAGCTCGCAAACGAGGAAGATATCGACTTGATTGCTCCCATAACTGGCCACATTTCGGTGGTCAGCTTAGGAAGCGCATTGTTAATTGAAGGTGAGTTCACAACAAAACTGATCAGTGAATGCGCACGATGCGCCGGACCTTTAGAACAAGAATTTGAATTTTCAATGAGTGATGAATTCGATGTTGAAGGACTACCTAGTTGCTATGCACCAGAAGGCCACGCAACCCTAGTTAATGAAGAACCCCATCATATCTTTGAGAAAAACTCATTGATGCAGGACGTATACATCAGACAAGGGCTAATCTTAAACATGCCAACACAACCTCTTTGCAAATTTGGGTGGGAAGGAAATTGCCCAAATGCAGAAAAAACTGAAATTGAAAAACCAGCTGCTCAAGGTCACCCCGCAATGCAACTCCTTGAACAATTTAAAAAGAGCGAGAAGGAATGAAAATTGCCGTCGATGCAATGGGTGGAGATTTTGCGCCGGAACCCGTAGTATTGGGCGCAATTGCCGCTGCAAGTCAGCTTAAAGGCGAGATCATCTTAGTTGGAGATAACGACCAAATAAGAAAATTTGCGCCGCAACTTCCACATAACGTTAGCATCAGGCACACAACTCAGGTCATCTCAATGGATGATAAACCCATTGAAGCGATTCGAAAAAAAAGAGATTCTAGTCTAGTTGTTTGCGCCGAAATGGTCAAATCAGGAGAGGCCGATGCTATGGTCTCGGCCGGAAATACTGGAGCGGCATCTGCAGCCTCCGTACTCGCATTTCGACAAATTCAAGGCGTTCATCGCCCGGCAATTGCTCAAGTGCTACCAACTAAGACGGGCAATTTTTTACTTTTAGATGCTGGTGCATCACCCGATGTAGACCCCGAACACATGTTAGAGTTTGCTGTGATGGGGCTAGCCTATGCCGAAAAAGTAATGGGTAAAAAAAATCCAAAAGCGTTTTTGCTCAATATTGGAGAAGAGCCAACAAAAGGAAACGCGTTTGCCCAAAAAGCTTATTCGCTTCTCAAAGATCACACATGGTTTGGAGGCAATATTGAAGGCAAAGATCTATTCAAACGAGATGATGTCGACGTTGTAGTTTGCGACGCTTTTGTTGGAAACATACTTCTCAAAGTCTCTGAAGGAATAGGAGAATTTATCATGGATCAAATTAAAGATGCCGTGCCAAACTGGCCCGCAAAGGCAATCTTTTTGCCAATGCGCCAAGCTTTAAAGCCTCTAAAAAGTAAAATAGATTACGCAGAATATGGAGGATCACCATTACTTGGTCTGAATGGCATCTGCATCATTAGTCACGGAAGGTCAAACAAAAGAGCAATGGAAGTTGCAATTCTTAATGCGGCAAAAAATGTTCAAGTCGATTTAGTGCAGACTATAAAAAATAGTATGGCAAAGGAAGCAAAAGGGAAATCTCAATGAGTATTCGATCTGTAGTTGCTGGAACCGGACATTCCGTACCGGAAAAAATCTTAACCAACGATGAAATCTCGCAATTTGTCGATACAAGCGACGAATGGATCAATCAAAGAACTGGAATCAGACAAAGATATGTTTGCTCTGACGAAGAATTTGCTTCAACGCTTTCAATCAATGCCGCAAACAAAGCCCTCGAAAATGCCGGTTGGGATCCAATGTCTCTTGATAGCATTGTCATTGCTACCGTCAGCGGAGATTTGCAATTTCCATCCACAGCATGTATGGTTCAAGATGCGATTGGAGCAAAAAACGCCGCCGGTTTTGATGTAGCCGCGGCTTGTTCAGGTTTTATTTTTGGAACTTCGGTCGCCGATGGTTTGATTCAATCCAGTCAAGCCAAAAGGGTACTTAGTCATTGGCGTGGACACACTTTCAAAGTTCCTTAACTGGAAAGATCGATCGACCTGTGTTCTATTTGGCGACGGCGCCGGCGCAATACTTCTAGAAGCAGTTGAAAACACCGATCACGGAATTCTTAAAACAATAACCAAAACCGATGGATCAGGCTTGAGCCATATCGCTATGGACTTTGGTGGAACGAGATATCGCCCCGAAGCCAAAATTCCAGATCACGTCAGTCGATTCCTTACCATGAATGGAAACGAAACTTATCGATTTGCGATAAAAGCCATGGGAGATGCATGCTGCGAAGTCCTCGCCGCCGCCGGACATGTCGCGGATGATGTCGATCTATTCATTCCTCACCAAGCCAACAAACGAATCATTGATGCCAGTGCAGAACGAATGGGTCTAGATCCAAGCCGAGTTTTTGTCAACGTTCATAAGTACGGAAACACATCTGCTGGTTCAATTCCAATTGCATTGGATGAAGCGGCAAGGGAAGGTCGGCTGAAAAAAGGTGATCTTGCACTCACTGTTGGATTTGGTGCAGGACTCACTTGGGGCGCAAGTCTAATTCGTTGGTAAGAAAATCTCAATCAAAAGAGCTAGTGTAACTGATAAGCCGTCCAAATTTACTTGTCATCTGCAACTGCAAAAGAGATCTCTTTATCCACAAAGCACCCTTCAACTTCAGATAAGTGAACATGTTTGAGATCAGGATTGTTCAATAGCCGGCCAAGATAACTTTGAAGCTCTTGTATCTCTTCCGGAGACAGCACAATGCTGACATCTCGCAAGTCGCGCCCAGTTTCATAATCACGGATATGCATAACTCCTTCCTGTTCGTACTACCTTTTTCTACAGAGCTATGACGTGAATCGGTTGCTAGAGTTTTAGAACTGTTTATCTCAACATAGAAAACAAAAGACTTTTAATCCGTTTCAGACTCAATTTTGCATCCCAAAAACACAAACACTCCCCAGGGCCAATTGGCATTGGGGAGTGTTGAATGATTTACTTTTTCTTAAGCTTCAACTAATGCAAAAGTCTCTTTCAATGCCGCCGCAGATTTCAGCAAAAGCTCTCTTTCAAGATCACTGACTGATGGTTCCCAAACGCTAACGGCCCCGGCCCGACCAACAACCGTTGGCAACGAAAGCGAAATATCGCTGATTCCCATGACGCCCGTTTGAGCAGATGAAACCGGAAGAAGCTTGCCGTTATCCAGGGCAATTGCTTCCACAACTTCTTTAATAGAAACACCAACTGCGCGACCTGCACCACCCTTTTGAGCGATAACTGTTGCCCCAGACTTTTTCGTTTTCTCAAATAATTCCGCACCAAGCTCATCGGTAAAGCCAGGGATCGACTTCATCGAAACACCATTGATTGTCGCAGAACTCCAAATCGGCACCATGGAATCACCATGCTCGCCTAAAATCAAAGCTTTCACATCAGCCGCACCAACATTAAAGTGATCAGCCATCAAAGATCGGAACCGAGCTGTGTCCAAAACTGTTCCTAATCCCAAAACTCTGGTCGGAGCAACCAAGCCAGATTTAACTGTAAGGTGGGTCAAAATATCAACTGGATTTGAAACAACCAAAATTGTTGCTCTATCAGCTAATTTTACATTCTGTAAATTATCAAGAATGCCCTTAAAAAGGCCAACGTTTCGATTAATCAAGTCTAATCGACTTTCATCTGGCTTTCGTCTTAATCCAGCGGTGATAACAACGCAATCGCTGCCTTCAACAACGCCATAATCTCCTGATGAAAATTTTTGATTGTTAAGCAAGCTTGCACCGTGCCGTAGATCAAGAGCTTCTCCTGCTGCTAAATCTTCATTAACGTCGTTCAAAGCTATCTCGTTTACAATTCCACCAAGTTGTAAAGCAAACGCTGCGTCGGAACCAACGCGACCACCACCACCAATAATACTGACCTTCATAGTTCTTGTCTCTTATCAAAACGGCGAAACCAACTTCGCTCAGTTTTCTTATTCCTGATTATGAGGATCATCCGGTAAGGTCCCCGGGAATCAAGGGCCTGAATACCCTTTACTAAACAAATTTCAAAAATTACCGTCACCCCAAAACATGACACTTTTCGCCTCGGCATTAGCATTCACATTGCTATCACCAAAACCAGAATTGAATATTGAAGCGTTCCCAGATCTTGTCCTTCATGATAAAAACCGAGACAAAGATCTTCATGTCCGGGTGACCTATCCAGAAGGAAAAAATACTTGCCCGGTTATCATTTTTTCCCATGGACTCGGTGGAAACAAAGATCTCATGCAGCCGCTTATTCAACCATGGGCAAAAGCTGGATATATCGTCATTCAACCAACTCATGCCGATTCTAAAGTATTTCAACAAAGAGGGGCATTTACAAAAACCCTAAAGGAACTGCAAGGCAATCCACTTGACCGGCCAAAAGATATAAAATTGATCCTTGATAACTTTGATACAATTGAAGGAAAAATCCCTGGTTTCAAAAAAAGAATGAATCGAAAAGCCATCGCTATGGCAGGACATAGCTATGGAGCCTGGACAACTATGGCTATTGGCGGACTCTACACTAATTCCCGAGCCGGCACCGTTGCCAGCATGGAAGATTCTCGACCTATTTGCCTCCTACCGATTTCTCCACAGGGAATCAAAAGTGAGACAAACGATAACGTCTTTTCAAAAATAAGCCGACCAACATTTTCAATATCTGGAACAGAAGATGTCACGAGATTTGATTCCGAAAGCCTCGCTACAGATAGAAGAATGTTGTTTGATAACCAACCCAGTGGCGACAAATTTCTCCTTTGGATAGATGGCGCAGATCATACTTTTGGAGGAATCAGTGGAGCTAGGGCAAACAAAACAAAAAATGATGCAATATTCGATCTCGTCGTCAGAGCTACAACTGAATTCTTTAATGCTTTCTTGAAAAAAGATCCAGTTGCCGTACAAAAGTTTAATGATGCCGAATTCAAAACCGACAATTCGCCGTCATTTGAATTCTTAAGAAAATAACTAGCGAATATCCCAAAGATAATCGACGTTATTTGTAATCATGCCATTCCATCGAGGGCGCACATCGCATCCCCGAATGATGTCGGATACTTGATAACTTTGGGCTCCGCCTTGAGCATTAATAACTGTAATCCGTTTAAAGAACCAAGGGTAAAGACCACCCAGAATATTCTCATTAACGGCATGAGATTGACTTTGCCAGATATTCATTGGAGTGAAAATCTCATTTGCCGGAATATTTCCTAGTCCAAAACTGTCAACTTGCAATCCAAAAAATCTACCGGCTTCGTATCGACACGGAGGAACGACCAAAAAGTTTCCTCCGCCCTTGGCCCGGCCATCAATAACTTCCCAGGCCGAGTCACCCATTGTAATAGTTCTATTTGGATCAACAATTTCCGAACTGGAACGAGGTTTACTGACCCAACCATTTTCGTAAACAATTGGCGCAAAGTACAAATAGTTGTAGCCACTATTTGACCGCATAGAGGCTCTATAATAGCGAGCGTAAGTGTCTCCAGCTACAATTGAAGAATCAAGCACACCAGAAGCACTGTCTCTCGAATCATCGGCTGGACAAACAAAAGATTGAAAATCTCGAACGTAAGGAAGCAAAGATTGAACCCAAGTCCGATCTGTTGTAGGGTCGGCTCCCGATAAAGGTCGATACTGGGCAATCATGTACCGCTCTTCGTAGTCAACCAAATACATTTGGGTAGCCATTCCCAATTGTCGCTGAGCTTCTATCCAGACCGTTTGTTTGGCTTTTTCTTTTATTGAACGGAAAACAGGAAACAAGATTGCCGCCAGAACGCCAACGATGGTCAAGACCACCACAAGCTCCACTAACGTAAATCCGTCTCTGCGACGTAACATAAATTTGTATAAAGGCCCAAAGACCCTCTGTTAAAGATTATATCACTTTATGATCAATTCGGAAAAGTGTAAGCTCTAACCCGACCAAAGACCCGGAATCCTTGCGACAAATACCACTCTACCAATGCAGGATCACATTGTAAAACAAGACGTTTTTCCAAACATTTAGCGCGAGCAACCGCGTCTGATACTAACATTCGGCCAATGCCTCTATTTCTGGCATTGGGAATCACGCACAAGTTATAAAGTCCAAGGGCAGAGTGAGATTCTGTACCCATATAACTTCCAATTAGCTGATTATTTTCGCTAAGCGTAAATAATCGATGTCGACAATTAGCCGTAATTTGTGCCGATTTTTCTTGTGCAGCAGCCCTAGATTGTGAGAAAAAAATCTTTGTTGCAAAACGACAAGCAAACAATCGCTCTTTTGGCAAAATCGCTTCTTCCGTAATCACTGATTTCGCAGTTGCTTTGCCCTCATAAACCATTTGGGATAAGACTTGCCTTAACATAAATCCGGCCCCTTCCATGCGAGCTGAAAGGTCACTTGGACGGTCACCATCAATACAAAAAATCCAAAAACCGCTTTGCTGCTTTGCCTCAAATATAACTCTTTCTATCTCGTATTCATCGCTAATTTCAAAGCCCGCCGCAAAATTACAAAATGAAAAATCTGCTGGACCTTGAACCCAAACGCAATCATCTCGATCTGAAATCTTTGATTGAGGTACGGCTGCCGCAAGTCCAAGATAAGTCTCTAAAAGGTTTTCCCTTCCACAAAATGTGGCCTGATCTAAAAGACTGTATTCCATACCATCCCAAATGTCGTTTTGCGAGGCAAAATCACTGCCCCAATGGCAAATCCACCGCCCACATTGCCTCCAATAAATCCACGAGCCCCCTTTGGTGTAAACATTAAAGAAGCAAACATTGCCGAACTCGAGTTTAAACGCCAGACATCCAAACTCGCCGCAACATTGAACCCTGTTTCCAAATCCGCCGCTAAACCAAACCGAATCGTCGGCACATAAAAGTCCTTCGGCGCCTGATATGCAATTCCCGCAAAAGTAGAACCAAAAAAGCTCGAAACCGTTCGCAATAGTCGACCTTGAACTAAGGCTCCACCATAATGCCCCGAATCCAAAATCAAATGCTCCGGATGATCCAAGCTATCAATCAATTGAGAAGAGGAGTAAGCCGGAATCACAGAATCATGACGAGCTTGAACCACAAAAGATTTTCGCCCATCATGAGGATCCAAATATGTCATGGGCTCGACCGATTTCAACTCTTGACGCATCACTTCCTCGGTAAACCCAATCCGCCGAAGCTGATCACGTTGGGCCACAACTCGAGAGCTGTTCCACATAATATGCGCTAAATCTGCCCCTCCCAAAACAAAAGCCGATGATTCAATTCTCGGCTCTACTGCAAACGCAAGCGCCGATACAATGGCACCCAGGCTAGTGCCAGTAATCCCAATTCGATTGGAATCAAATTCTGGCCGAGTTTCAACCCAGTCTAGCGTTCGCTTAACATCCATCACTGCTTGAGTCATGGTTTCCCTTAAGGCGACCGGATCGCCTTGAATTGTTAACTCCCCACTCTTAAAGCCTTTCGGTGTCCGCTCCAAATGATATGGAATCGACAGCATCACCGAGGCAATTCCTCGATTAACAAGATCTTCTGCCAGCTCATCCTCTAATCGGTTATCTGTTGCTCCCCAATAGTGCAAAAGCACAACAACCGGTACCTTGCCCACTCGATTCTTTGGCACGACCGCTTTCACAACGACTGAATTGTTCTCTTCGTATTGAGTTTTCACCCAACTAGGAAACGAAAGCTGATAACGCGAATAAAAATCATCTTCACGAATCATGCGCCATGGCTCAAAAGTCATAGAGGGAGGAAACTCTTTTACTCCTGGAAGGTCTGAGTTTTCAGCGCACGCTGCCACGGGAACCAGGGTAGAAAGCGTACCGAGGATCATGATTAGCAATTTTTTGGCAAGTTTCGTACTCGGCATGGCAGTAAGTCAGCCCGTTACAAGTTTAGACGCCGGCGTTGATATCGTGCTCGCCCGTGCGGGACTCAATAGAAGAGACGCCCAACTGGACAAAGGTGCCATGAATTTTTATCGGCAAGGCGCTTTTGCTTCACCGTTTTATGAAGCAACACTAAATGATGTCTGGAAAACACCGCAACTCCTCAGTGTCGTAAGAAATGAAATTGCATTAGCATCTCCCGAATCTTTCAAAGTTGTGTCCATTCTTTCTCGGCTAACTGGCTCCGGTTCACGCCGAGATCTACTGGGCAACCCAGTTTCGCCCGCAATTGGACGATCAACTCAGCCAGGTTACTTATCGATAATTCTGGGCAGAATGCAAGACCAGGGCTTACTTCAAGGAGGGATTCCAGACATATCTTCAATCCCACCAAATGTTCAGGCAGCAAGCGCGTTAATTCTAGAAACTGCCCTGGAATCGTACACATACCGCCAAGCAACCTTTCAGCAGATTGAAGATGTCGACGGAATATTCAAACGAGAACTCGGAAACTCAAACTTGCCTGCAGATCCCCAACAATTCCGAACGCTTTTAACCGGATACGAAAAAATCGATACCAGTTATCTATTCGCTGGTGGACAAGATATGACCGCGGCTGCCCAAGAAGCATCAAACCTCTTATCTCAGGTTTCACCAACTCTTCGTTATTCCTGGAGACTTTCAACTGCATGGGGAGACATCGTTCTAAATGGGGCCGGGGACCAACAATATATCGACCCCAAAGCTTTATTGATAATTGACACCGGAGGGAGCGACACCTATATCAATTGCCCTACCCAAAAGTCGGCTGCACATTGGCTTTCCATAGTTCTTGATTCCGACGGAAACGATAAATATCTATCCGATTCCGGCTTTAGCGGCAAAGCCGTAAGAGATGCCGACAGCAGAAAATCTCAGCGCGGTCTACCCGGGCCAGGTTCCGCATTAATGGGAATTACCGTTCTCATTGACAAAAAGGGAAATGACCTCTACCGATCTGCACGTTCAAGTTTCGCATCTGCAACTCTTGGAGTCTCCGTTTTGATTGATGAAGAAGGGGATGACAAATACGATTCCTACGCAGATTCCATCGGCTTTGGAAAATTTGGAATAGGGCTTCTCATTGACCGAACAGGTACCGACGAGTATCGAGGTTTCACGCAAACAATGGGATGCGGACTAACCGGCGGAATTGGTGCCCTCATCGACCAAACCGGAAACGATAAATACATTGCCGAGCAAACCGTAATCGACTTTCCATCCCCTCAAGATCCTGATAAAAATGTTTCAATGAGCATTGGTGCTGGTGCTGGAAACCGCATGGATTACATTCACGGTCGTAGCCTAGCCGGAGGAATCGGAATGGTCATGGATGTACGCGGAGATGACGAATATCAATGCTCAGTCTTTGGCCAAGGTGTGGGCTACTGGATGGGACTCGGGCTTCTCTTTGAACTTGATGGCAACGACACCTATAACGGAACTTGGTACACCCAAGGCTCGGCTGCTCACTTTTCAGTAGGTGCCCTCATTGATACCGACGGCAAAGATTCTTACACAACTACAACTAACATGTCTCAAGGATCTGGTCACGATTACTCGTTTGGATTGCTTTGGGACGACCGAGGCAACGATGTCTATGCCGGAGCAAATCTCGCATTCGGAACCAGTAACGCCAACGGAATAGGATTATTTGCCGACTTAGAAGGTGATGACATTTACACTGCCACTGGAGAAACAACTTTTGGCCAAGCAACTCCGGCTCCTGAAGGCTCAACCAGAACCCGGTCATTTGGTATCGGTCTCTTTCTAGATGGGCAAGGAAATGACAAGTATTCCGAAAAACAAATCTGGGCTAAAAACGGGAACAGCGCCGTCGATATTGCTCGCCAAGGCCCAACAAGACTCGAAAGTCAGCTTGGAGCTTTTGTCGACAGATAAAACCAATTCCAAGTTTTGATACATGCAATTATAAAATCAGGCAAAATGAGCCAATATGGCTGGTTGTCTGATTTCCGTTGCTTTTGCCCTGGCCATGGCCCCGACTAAGCCAATGCCCAAACCTACAATTACTTTCATCACACGACCCGGATTAGAAAGCAAAAACCAAAACTACATCTCTAACCGAGCCCCTTTAGCTCCCAGTGCGTTTATCAAACTGCCGGTCGGGTCGGTCAAGCCAAAGGGTTATCTCCTCGAGTATCTGAAACGGCAAAAAAACGGACTGACTGGCAACTTAAAGGACTTTTCTCTATGGCTCCAAAAAAAAGACAATGCTTGGTTAACTAAAAACGGAGAGGGAAAATATGGGTGGGAAGAGGTTCCTTATTGGTTAAAAGGATACGGAAACATGGCCTACCTTTTACAAGATTCGGAAATGATTGCCGAAACCAAAGTTTGGATAGAAGGCGCTCTAAACTCCCAAAGGGAAGACGGAAACTTTGGCCCGCTCTTGACCTTTGATGATGACGGCTCGCAAGATTTTTGGGCCAACATGATCATGCTGTTTTGCCTGCAGTCCTACTACGAATACAGCCAAGATCCTCGTGTCATAACCCTCATGACAAATTATTTCCGGTTTCAGCTCACCGTTCCGGATGAAAAGCTTCTTACCCACTATTGGCAATACTTAAGAGGAGGCGATAACCTCTTCAGCATCTACTGGCTCTACAACATCACCGGCGATGATTTTTTACTCGAACTCGCAGAAAAAATCCACTCAAATACCGCCGACTGGATGCAAACCGGAACTCTCCCAAATTGGCACAATGTCAACATTGCGCAATCATTTGGTGAACCCGCAACTTACTTTTTACAATCTAAAAATCCTCGCCATCTCAACTACGCTTACAAGAATTTCGATAAAATCCGGGAGCTGTTTGGTGATGTTCCGGGGGGAATGTTCGGAGGCGATGAAAATTCAAGACCCGGATTTCGAGACCCGAGACAATCCGTCGAAACCTGCGGAATGGTCGAACAAATGTTGTCCGACCAGACTCTCCTAGCCATTACCGGCGACCCTTTCTGGGCAGACCAATGCGAAGATGTTGCGTTCAACTCGTACCCTGCCGCCACTCTTCCAGATTTCCGAGGATTGCGGTATCTCACCAGCCCAAACCAAGTAACAAGCGATCGACTAGATCACTCGCCAGGAATCGAAAACGGAGGGCCGATGTTCTTAATGAACCCACTCAGTCATAGATGCTGCCAACACAACCACTCTCATGGCTGGCCGTACTTCATCGAAAACCTATTCCTCGCCACTCCAGATGATGGACTTCTTGCCGCTATGTATTCCGATTCTGAAGTCACCGCACTCATCGCCGATGGCAAAAAAATCACGATTCAAGAATCAACTCAATATCCTTTCCGAGACAAAATCAATTTCAAAATTAAGTCTGACCAATCAATTTCGTTCCCGCTTTATCTCCGAATTCCAGCTTGGTGCAAATCACCAAAGCTAACCATCAATAACCAAATTCAAAAACTTCCGGCAACATCAGCTGGTTATCTAAGAATAGAACGCGAGTGGAATTCTGGCGATGATGTTTCGCTTCAGCTTCCAATGGAAGTCCAAATAAAAAAATATCGCCTCAATCAAAATAGCGTCAGTGTCAATTACGAGCCACTCACTTTCTCGTTGAAAATTGGTGAAGAATACAAAGAAGTCTCAAGTTCAGAAAACCTTCTTCACGATGCAAGAATTGCCCCAGGTGTGGATGCCAAAAAGTGGCCAGCCTTTGAAATCCTTCCGACTTCTCCCTGGAACTACGGCATTGATGAGTCTGCACTACAGAAAATGAACTTCGAAGTCAAGAAAAAACCTTGGCCAAAAGATAATTTCCCCTGGACAACTCAGGCGGTTCCACTCGAAATCAAATCCGTCGGTCGAAAAATTCCCGAGTGGCAGCTAGATATCCATGGTCTTGTCAGTGTTCTTCAGCCAAGCCCCGTGTTTTCCCAACAGCCCGCCGAACCCATCACTTTGATTCCAATGGGAGCCGCCAGGCTCCGCATCAGCGCATTTCCAACTGCCAGCACAAATTCCAATTCCACAAAATGGAACAAACCAAAGCAACTACCAACTCCTCTGCCGTATAACCCAACTGCCAGCCATTGTTACCAAGGCGATTCCGTACTGGCAATGTGTGACCAAATTGAACCAATTTCGTCGGCTGACCAAAGCATAAAAAGGCTCACATTCTGGGATCATAAAGGCACAAGCGAATGGGTGCAATACACTTTTGATAAACCCAAGAAAATCAATCGCTCGTCGGTTTATTGGTTTGATGACACCGGCTTTGGTCAATGCCGAATTCCAAAAACCTGGCGACTCCTCTACAAAGATGGCGATCAATGGCTACCCGTTCAAACAACAATGCCATATGGAACGAAACAGGATCAATTCAACGTTATTGCTTTCCAGCCCGTAACCACAACTGCACTTCGATTAGAACTTCAGTTACAAGATCAATATTCAGGAGGAATTCTAGAATGGAAAATTTCACCCTAGCGATCTCTCGCCAAGAGAATTCTTTATCTCTCACTGAAGAGTAACATAACTCCAGCAAACCTATGATTCCAATCCGCGACAATCTATCGTCAAAAGATAAGCCGATCTTGGTTTGGACTCTAATTTCGCTGAATATCATCATTTTTTTGTGGGATCGCAACTTCAGCCTGACTGGGCCATCAATCGTTTTTGCCGATCTGGCTTTTCGACCTCATCAATTCCTTTTGAATTTAAGAGGAAATGGTGACCCATTGGCGCTCGCAAAAGTTTTTACAAGTATGTATCTCCACGGGGGGCTCACACACTTGATTGGCAATGTGCTTTTCTTAGCCGTTTTTGGACCTGGTGTAGAGCGTGCAATCGGAGGCACGCGATTCGCCCTGTATTACTTATTCTGGGGATTAGTAGCGGCCGCCGCCCATACCATGGTAAACCCTGGTAGCGATGTTCCAACCATCGGAGCATCCGGAGCAATTGGTGGTGTTTTAGGTTCATACTTTCTTTTATTCCCCAGTAGTAAAGTTGAAATCGTTCTCATTTTCTATCCGGTTGTTGTGGCAAGCTGGATACTGCTAGGTGGATGGTTTGTTTGGCAAATTCTATATCCGCAACAAGGAGTTGCCAATTGGGCACATGCGGGTGGATTTCTCGCCGGTATGATGACTGTCCTGGTTCTTGGCGGACGTGAAAAAGTCCTTAAAAATCGAGAAATAACTGAGGATCTAAAGTTCGATGAAGTCTAAATTTCCTGTATGGGTATATGCCTCAATTGCCCTCACCGCCATTTTCTCAATCTTGGCGGTCATTCCCCGGATCCAAGCCGAAGAATCAAACAAAGCCGTCGGATTAGCCGTTGAGTTTACAACCGTTAAGGAAGTTGCCGCCTTAAACGAATCCCCTACAGTTGCTCTCGAAAAACTAAAAAACTCCGGAATCAACTCCGTCGTCCTCTCCGAGCAATCCGGTAGCGACCTCATAAACGAAGGTCTCATTCAAATCCGATCGATCGACCCTACTCGAATTGAAGTCACCGGTCGAGAATCCGCAGTCTGGCGGCTCGCCGAAGCCATAGATGCCGCCCGACCCGATGCCTTCGATTCAACTTATTTAGGAGGTACATCCCTCACCCTAAAAATGGATTCTGTCGTTCTGAGAGGAATCTCGGTCGGAATCGACCCGGATGAAATTGCACTTGCAAAATCCAATGATCTTTTCATCATCGCCCGCTATGCAAACCGGGGAAATCAAGCCAAATGGCTCTTAGATCAGGCAAAGTCCCAAGGAGTCCAGTTCTTCCTTCCACTCGGAGATTCTGTCATGGGGTTCAAAGACCAAGTTGGATGAATTGATCATCCAACTACAATCGAATCAAATCCATTACGTGTCTCCCGAATTCTCCAACATGGTTGGCGACACGCAAGTCAAGTCAAAATCACCTCTCAACGTTGTCCGATTACACACCGCTCAAACTGCCGAACTCAGTCGAATGGAGCAACCCGCGATTGTCGAAAGATATGCAAAAGCCTTTCGAGAAAGAAATAATCGGATTCTTCTGATCCGGCCACAATTTTCTGGCGGATCAACTCAAGATTTAGCCAAACTTGTTGCCGCTATAAAGTCGGGAGTGATTGCCGATGGCGGGGCAATAAAAGTTCCTCGGCCATTTAATCCAATTCAGGTCAATATAATCCTTGCCATTCTCATCGGCCTAACATTTATTCCAACTCTCTTTTGGAGTCTAAGAGAGTTTCTCCCTAACGCAAACTCGAAACTCCTAGCCGTTCCTGCAATCATATCGTTTCTGCTTGTCATCCCCGAATCCACCCGCAAGTACGCCGCACTGTTAGCTTCAATTATCTTTGCCGTCGTCGCTTATCAATGGCTGCGGCAAAATAAAGATACAAACCCATTTCTCCAATTTGTTGTTATCAGTACAATTTCATTAGTGGGAGGACTACAGGTTCCCGCATTACTCCTCGGAAACTCATACATGCTCCAAGCTGGTCAATTCACCGGTGTAAAAGCCAGTGTTTTTGCTCCGATATTCATTGTTGCAATTTTGCTAGTTAATGATATCAAGCCAATCAAAAGCTTTGCAAAAGAACCGATCTTGTGGGGAACCGCTGCCCTCAGTCTCGCCGGGATCGCCGCCTTGCTATTTATGAACTCCCGAACCGGAAACGATAATCCCGCCGGAGTTTCCGGTTCAGAATTGGCGTTAAGAAACCTCCTCGATCGATTCCTTCCCGTACGCCCAAGAACAAAAGAATTCCTCATCGGCAATCCTGCGCTGGTTTTAGGTCTTGGATTCTTAGCCCACTCCAAAAAACAAGATAAACATTCCGTTCTAACAACCGTCTTCCTTGCTATCTCAGTGATCGGACAAACAAGCATCGTCAACACCATGTGCCACCTGCACACGCCATACCTATTGAGTCTATTAAGAATACTAAGCGGACTCATAGCCGGTGGTATGCTCGGACTCGTGCTTTGGGTGATCCTAAGGCCCCTTGTGAACAGACTAAATGGGGCAGAGTTCACCATCGGAGGAAACAGCTAAATTCATGCCAGCTAAAGTCTTGTTGGCCGGATACTTCGGATCCGGCAATCTGGGCGACGACGCCATTCTGCTCGCTTTTATGCGATCAACCGAGCATTTGAAACTTCAGTCTCAAGTGATTTGCGGAAATGCAGAAAAACTAAGTCGCAATTACGGACTCTCTGGCGTGCCTAAGCTTGATGCCGGAAGACTAGATACTGCCATCAAAGAATGTGATGCCCTCGTCTTCCCTGGAGGAAGCATTTTTCAGGATGTCACTAGTGTCCGAAGCGTGGCCTACTACGCAAACCTCATCAAATCCGCAAAAAAGCATAACAAGAAAGTCATCATGCTCGGTCAAGGAATTGGGCCTCTCAATCGATGGCTTGGGAAAAGAACAGCCGCCGGTGCCCTTAACATGGTCGACACCCTCTGTGTTCGCGATCCAGATTCCATCAGAACTCTCAAAGATTTAGGTGTAAACCTCACCCCTAGGCTCACCGCCGATATGGCCTATCTCCTGCCAAAACCAACTATTGCAGAAGATAGCTCTAGCTTCGGTGTCGCTGGAATGAAAACCGTTGGTGTCAGTGCCCGTCCATGGGGAAAAGACAAAAACCGCACGGTCGTTCAAGTTTTTGGCGAAGTCATCAAAAAACTCCACTCTTCGGGATTCGTTCCAACAATGGTGAGCTTTGATGAAAATGAAGATACAAAAATTGTTCAAGCAATTTCAAAGGAGTACGGAGGGAAAATCCCCGAACTAACTGGCCTTACTCATCCCGTTCAACTTCAACAAAGATTACTGCGGATGGAAGGCATGATTTCAATGAGATTACATGGCGGAATTCTTGCCGCTACCGTCGATCTTCCATGTTATATGGTCAGCTACGATCCAAAAGTAACCGCTTTCGCGAACCTCATGGGCCTCCCCGCCCCTCCAACAATGGAAGGCATTACCGCCGACCGAATTGTCCATGGTTTTACGGAATTCATCAAAGATCGTCCACATAGGGTTGAATCCATCGCCCGAAGAAGGGCTGACCAAGCAAAATTGGCCGAAGGGAACATTGAAGCTCTCTGCGCTTCGCTCGGTCTCTAGTCTTTTCGTTATTGGGTTTGCAATATCTGCGCAAGCCCAAAACGAGATCATAAAACAGACCTCGCAAGAACAGGAACCCCCGGTCGTCGATGGCCCCGTCCCTGAACAAAATGAGAAAAAGCTCTCCAGCTGGGATCGAACATTAAGATGGTGGAACTATAACGTAATCCAACGATCAAGAATCTCCGGATACCGCTTTCTCGGCTATCACATTACAGATGTAAGCGGCGATTCCGAGGCCTACAACTTTAGCAACTATGGTGGTCAAGGCGACCAAAGATTTACCGACCTTGGTTTTGTAAGAATCTCCGGAACAAAAGTCTTTGGCGACTTTGATTTTGAACTTAACTTACAAGATCAAAGATTTCAAGATCCCCAAAACCAACGCTTTCGCATCAAATTTCAGGATGGACCATGGACTGCGGAATATGGCGACATTTACGGCAGCCTTCCTAGCTCCAATCCTTACGCACGCCTTAACAAACAAGTCACCGGAATATCTGCCGGATTCAAAACCGGCGCACTAGAGATTGGCGCAATTTCCAGCAGCGCAAGAGGGCAGGCAAGAACCGTCACTATTCAAGGGTCTAACTCCGCCGGCCCCTACTATTTGCAATCCAGCCAAGTCATCCGCGGATCTGAGTCCATATCCGTAGACGGCGTCCCTCAAATTTTTGGCCAAGACTACACAATTGATTACGACCTTGGCTCAATCACGTTTGTAAACCGAGACACATTACAGGCCAAAATCATTTCTCCAACAAGCTCAATTGTGGCAACGTATGAATCATTCGGTTTCAATGGCTCAGCGGGAGAAATTCAAGGACTCGCCGCTAAATTAAACTTGGGCTCAAGCGGAAACATAGGTGTCACCGCCATTAGGCAAGTCTCCGGAAGTTCCAATCGACTTTCAACTCGTTTAGAAAAATTTCAAGGCTTTGGTGCGGCGTCAACTCCGTACTTTTTGCAATTCCAACCCCTCGCTACATCACCGATCATTATTCGTGTCGATGGCATTCTGCAGACTCAAGGTGTAGATTTTAATTTTGATGTTGGCAATCCAAGCATCTTTTATTTCACTCGGTTTATGCCCGCTACAAGTGATATTGATGTTCTCTACACTCCAAAGCCAACCGCTGATATCCAAGGCGACCGAGAAACAATTGGCCTCGATTACCAACTTCCATTTTCAAAAAGTAGAGGGAGACTCACAATCGCCGCGGCCCAAGGCAAACTGTCAAAAACGGCAAATCCTTCCAGTGGAACGGCCAAATCAATGGATGTTCGTTATAACTCAGGCAAATATGAGTTTTCCGGAATTCTACGAGACGTTCCCGATGGATACGTCAGCGTGGAAACCACCTCCTTTAACCGTAACGAACGTTCAAGCAATCTTTCCCTCACGTATCGACCAAATACTCAATCCAGTTTCGTTGTCAGCCACTTCAACACCAGCATTGCCACCCAAACCACGACAACCGCAATAAATCGAACACGGTTCTCGTTAGCTAAAGCCGAATACAGTCTAATTCCCGCAACTGAAGGTGGATTGCCGCTCACATTTTCACTCAGCCGAGCCAGCACTATAAACACAACTCGCAACAACACTGTCGACACCGCCGCATTATCGACTTCCAAGAATTGGGGCAAATTCACAACTCGACTGAGTTTTGAAAATCAAAAAGTAACAGGAACTCAAAGGGCCGATTTAATTAGCACTGTTCTGCGTTCTTCCTACATTTCCAGCAAATATTGGATTTTTGGAGCAGAAGCATCATTAAGCCAAATTGTTACCCCCGATGACTCAGGAAACGGGACTGACTACACCTTGTCCGCTGGTTACCGTGCCAGCGATCGTTTCGCCGCATCTTTTCGGTACAACGAATCGGATGCAGGCGATATTACGGGCCTCAGTAACTTTTCGAGCGGGTTTGGCGCGGGATTCAATGGCAATGGATTTACCGCCGGAGCCGGTGACAATACCATCAATGGTGCTAGTTCTGGTCGATATGCAAATAGCACGTTTACTTGGACTCTCAACGACCGCTTTGCCCTAGATGGAGCATTTTCACTTCTCAGGAGAACAGGGAACATCAGCAGTAATGCCGAAACTAAAGCGGGCAGCATTGGCCTCTCGTACGATCTAGGCGCAAGCCATTCGATCCGAGGTGGATTTAGCCGCAGCGAAACTCAATTTGTCGGCTCAGATATCAATTCCTCCGCTACAACTGCCGATGTTCTGCTTTCTGGCAATTTTGGGCAAAAATTCAGCTACAACGCAAACGTAAATACTCTTTTGAGTGGTGGTTCAAGCCAGTTCAAGCAAGATTCTCTTGCTGTAGATCTAGGAATGAGCTATCTTTTGGCTCCCCGACACTCATTATCATTCGCGCTACGTCAAGGCAGAATCACTGGCTATTACCCCCAAGACGAAGCCGATTATGCTTTGACATATCGCTATCAAATCTGGGAATCTTTAGCCTTAAACGTCGGATACAGATACCAAAACATTTCAAACCGAGACCCTCTCCTCACATCTGGCGCCTACAAATCATCTGGATTTGATTTCACATTAGCCTTCAACTTCTTTTGAAAAACAAACGTAAGAAACGCAGGGCCCTAAAAGCCGTCTAAAAACTACTGAATCATGAAAACAAGTGTTGCTATCATTCCCATTCTTGCAGCTGTGGCCCTAATTGGGTGCGGAGGAGAAACGGGCTCCAGAACTTCCATCGTCACGGGAACGGTTGTCGATTCAAACTTTAACCCGGTTCGAGGTGCAACCGTGAAAGCTTCCGGAAAAACCGCCGTAACCTCATCAACTGGAGCTTATCAACTAATCAATGTATTAGAGGATGAAGTGGAAGTCATTGCTGAACTCAGAGATGGCAATCAAACCTACAGGGGTCGCACATGGATCATCAATTCTCCCGATTATCAACAACGTTCAGTAAACATTGTCATCGGCAATACTTCTAACTTGGCTACAATCCGCGGATCAGTTCGAGATCGCGATGGTTTCCTTCTAAAGGGGGCATCAATCTTCGCCTATTTCGGCACTGGTAGCAGCGCTCGGGCAATAACGGATCGTAATGGCAACTTTACAATGAGGGATGTTGTTGCAAATGTCAACTATTCACTTAGCGCAAGTGGTCAAGGATTCCGATCTGACCAAACAACCGTTGTCTTGGCAAATGGCGAAAATCGAAATATCAATTTCACTCTGGATAATCCAGGATTGCCATTCTTGTCCCCACCGCAAAACATTGGCGGTACGTCGTGGGTTTCATATCCCGGAGATAACCGGTCAACTCATAACTTTTCTGCACTCGATTGGGTTCAAAACCACAAAAACAAAGGCAAAAACACGGAGTTTAAGTCAAGAAGCCGAGCCATTCGTGATGACATGATCGTTGAAGCAGAACTCTTCTGGGATCAAGATCAATTCCCCGACCTCTTCGGATACGGAGTTTATCGAGCAAATGGATTTAGCGGAACTCTGCAATCTGTAGATTTCTACTTTGACCCTCTCGCGCCTTACTACCAAGATTTGGGATTAAATCCCAATTCTAGTTACAGCTACTCGCTGACAACTATCTCGACTCTTTATCCTGACTACAGCAATCAAACGGAAAGCTCACTGAGCCCAAGAGTCAACCTCAATACCCTCAATCTATTGCGGGTCAACAATGTCACCAAAAATCCTTTGCGATTCAATTGGCAATCCGGTTCAGGTGCCACCGATTTTGTAGTTTACATATTCGATCAATATCCAGATATCAACGTGCAATCCATCTATGACAATGAAAGTAGCCCCGCAACGGGAACAAGTTGGACATACACTGGACCAAACTTAAACTCTGGCCAGACCTACTACTATATTGTTCTTGGTGGCGCCAATGGCTTTACCGCTCGAACGATTAGCCAAGTAGAATCGTTCATCCGTTAAGGATAAATCAGAATGATCGTGTCGAAATTCTTTCGGGCGGCAACCGCCGCCCTTTGTTTAATATGTGCCGGTGCTTCAAGCGCAGAAGTATTGCAGGTCGATATTCGCTCCACACGCTCGCAATCTGATGTCGACAGCCTCGTCACTAATGCGGTCAAAAACTACAATCTCAAATTGGCCACTCTCAGTGACGCGGTTCGATTAAAAACGGGCGACAAAGAAATCTTCTCGATGCCCGTCCGCGTGAACCTCACCAGTTTCGGAAGAAGCTTAACGCCAACAGTAGGAAGATCTCGAGCACCAGGAGATTCGATATCACTGCAGTTTCAATCCACTGGTAGCCGAGCATTCCCCACCGACTACCGAACATATCTCCAAAGTGTATATGCGGCCGCAAAACCTGCAATGGAGGCAATATTTGGCCCACCAAGCTTTTCCGGAACGGTAAATGTTTACAATTACGACGCCGATATTCCGGCACGACAAGCGGTCTCCGGCGGATATTACGTTCATAACGGAAGCTCCGGTTCCAGAAATAAGATTTCCTGTCTACCAATCAGCTACCGCGGCCGGTGTAAATTTTGTCCACACTCTGCTGTTGGCATATTTGGGCGACACAAACTATCCCTACGATGCTTACGAAGAGGGTCTGGTCCGAGCCGCCACCATGATCGTGGCTCGATCTAGCGGTTCTATCCCCAGCACTACCCCAGAACTACTCGAAAACACCCTGGATAGCCTCTACGACGCCTCCAGTTTTTACGATTGGAGCAATACTCCCGGCCTCGGCGCCCCCAATTTTATTGCCCCAAACCTCTTAAACACCCCCCTCCCCGCTGGCGGATCAACTGGCGGAATCTATCTCTTGAGACATCAAATGGCCGGTACGGCCTGGGCTAAAGTCGCTTCAGAATTCCCCGGATTCATTAAAGAATTCAACCGTAGATACCAACTTTCTCCAAGCAGCTATCAAACCGAGTCTCAACTGATTTCTCTCGGTCAAGCCGCAGTAAACACTGCGGCCGGAACTCCAAATACGCAAGTTGAAGGTGTTCGCTATTCCGATTGGGTTTTACGCCAGCAAATCTTAGATCCAGAAATTAATGCTGGCATCAAAGTCGTTCCCTTGGCATTTCCGGTTGCTCCAACTGGAGGTTCAAGCGATTTCGGAGTTTTTGGCATCGTCATAAACGCTTTTAGAACTGATCCATCCGGAAACGAAACTCTCCTCAATGGCACGAGCTATCCTTGCTATTGGCGTCCAGATTTCACTCGATTCTTCACATCTGCCCAAGATGATATTGCGCCAATAGCTGGAGCATACGGTTCCGTCGTTCCTAATTTCCCGGGAGATACGTTTAATAGCCAGCCGTATAGAGTTGCAGTAGATCTTCCATTCCTTGGGAAAAATGCCCGCATTTATCTTCCCGCCGGTGCGGTCGCAACGGGCAGTCAACCCGTTTTTAACAATGCCTATGGCACTCTTACCGGATTTCCTATTGAAGCCGGAGTTTCCTATTCGATAAACCTCACTTGGACAGGTGGAAGCCAAAACAACATCAACATCAGAAACTTTGCATTCGGCGCGAACATCAATGCCACAAGTTTTGAAAATGCTCAGCCAGTGACAATAGATGTCTTTAGAATTACTCAAAGCTCAGCTGTTCAAGTCATGTCCCGCCGAGTGAACAAAGGAAAAGGGCCACTTGTCGTAGATCTTCGATCCGATGATTCATACACGTCATTTGTTTTAGGAAGACCAAATCGCCTTGCCTTGATTGGATTTCCATTGCAACCATATCGTCCAAATCCAGCACAAGTACTCAACTACAACGCCAATCAAACCTTGGTCGCTCGTTACAACCCATTCGGTGGCACCTACGACCTCTTTCCGAAAGAAGGAGAGTTTCGAGAGGGACTTGGTTACTTTGCTCGCACAAACGGAGATTCAAATCTGATTATTGAAGGCAAAACAAGCGCAAATACACCAATTGCGGTTCCATTACAAGCCGGATGGAACCTTGTAACTGTTCCCTTTAATGAGACACTGACAACTAGTTCGGTAGTTGTCACAACCGCCACTGATTCAACATCAACTTACGCTCAGGCTCAAGGTGATCTGATCGGTCAAACATTCTTTAGATACAATCCAGATCCAAACAATCCAGACTTAGGCACTTTAATCGCGGCGAATACTTTTGTACCGGGACAGGCATATTTTGTCCGGGCTTTACGACCCGAAGGCGCAGTTCTGTTGTTTTCTCCAAGTAGCTCCCAACAAAGATCACCGGAAAGAAGCCCAAGCGTTGCGTCTAACTTCCGCCAGAACATTCAATCAGCAAATAGTTATGGACGAGGTTTCGGAACAGTTTCTTCATCCTATGGCTTCAGAGGAAAGTTGATCTTCCAATCGAGAACAAATAATTACGCTCAACTTTCATTGATTCAACAACCAAACGCCACGCCAAGAGGCGATCTTAGAGAAGACTCTGAATTGGCACCTGGCCCCGGCGGATTCCAAGCATTTGTCATTAATCACCGCCGTCTCTATGAAGATATTCGTCCAATCGGAACAACAACATACATTGTTCGGATGGTCGGACTTATCCCGGGAGAGTATTATTCAATCAGTTGGCTTCAGTTCAGTGGTTCAACTCGATTCACGATCAATAACAACGCTCGCTTGACCCTCACCAATACTCAACCATTCGGGTTCTACGCAACAGATTCAACTATGAATTTCTACTTGAGGTCAAATTGAAAAACGCCTTCCAATGGCTTTTGTTGACGATGTTTGTCGTCATTCTGGGGTGTGGTGGTGGAGGAGGAGGCGTTTCTGTTCCGACAACAATTAATGTCGCTGGTCAAGTTTTTTGGATCGAAACCGGAGCCGCAACAAATCCAGTTTCAACAGTCAGAATCGGCACGGTGTCGGCCTCCACAGATGCCGTTGATGGCTTCTTTAGCCTAAACGTACCCAGTGGAGCAACTAGCCTTACTGTGACCTATACTCCAACAGGTGGAAGTCCAATTGTCCGAGTATTTTCATTCCCGGCCGCAAATGCAGATCTTGACTTAGGCGATATCTATATCGGCCCAACCGAAGTCACTCTCACCGGAACTGTCGTCAATTCTACGGATCAATCGCCAGTAGGAAGCGCAACAGTTTCTATTGCCGGAAGAACCGGAATTACCAATTCCAATGGCCAGTTTTCCATCCCGGGCGTTGCCTATTCCAATACAAACCTTTCCGTCTTTTTAGGACTACAAGGTACGGTTTCAGCCACAAACTTTTTCACTGGATTCTTTAACCCTCCATCTGGAGCCTCTGGCGGATCAGTAAATGTTGGTGTAATCAATATCACTCCCACTGGCTCAAATACGCCTCCTGGTCTACCATTTAATGTAACTGGTTCAGTGCTGCCAATATTGAACGGAGCTGGAGCAACTGTACAGGCCAAAATAGGAAATTCCGTCATCAGAACAGCAACGGCAAATAATAGCGGTAGATTCGAACTCTGGCTCCCAGCTGGAACGTATACACTCGAAGCAACGAAAGGGACTCAAACCGGAAGTGCCCAAGTCACAGTTGTAGACGTCAGTACAAATGTAACGGCGAATGTCACCCTTAACTAAAGCTCGAATCGCGAACTTTTCAAGTATCGCTGCAATCACGATTGCACTCTTAGCAAGTGCAGCCGGAATTCGATACGTCCTTCAAACCGATGCCTTAGCTCCATTTCGGTCAAAAGGAGAGGCTCTCTTGCGAGATGGCGTCACCATCACAAATTTTGAACTAAGGAACTACGTTGGTAAAAACCTTATTGCTTCGGCCGATGTAAATGAAGCCGTCATCATGGATGACTGGAGTTTGGTTCAATTAAAAGGTGTTAAAAACGGAAAGTTTTTAGATAACGATGGCCGCGCGCATTTTTTTGAAACCGACAAAGCAACATACGGAACTTACAGCAAAGCCGTAATTGTTGATAGCCCCGTCAGAGTCTGGGACAACCAAATGGATTTACGGTCTGACGGATTTACCTATGACCACGGTGCAAGACTAGTTTCGATCAAAGGAAATATCTCGGGCAAAGTCAACGGCGGTGATATTGTTGCGGAAACCGTCCAACTCGATACACGGCTAAACAAAGTGACGGGATCCGCGGCAAAATATATTGGCGAACTTTCATTTCAGGAAGCAAAATCCAGATCAAAGTGGAATATCGAAACGGCTAACTTTGAACTCGATGGCAATATTTTTGTGGCTTACAATGCCCGAGGAAACGACGAGGACATGATTGTCAGGGCCGACAAAATGTCACACGACAGAAAAAATGATATTGTCACGGCTGAAGGAAATGTCCGATATTGGGGCAAAGATGCCAATCTTGTTTGTGAAAAAATTGTCATTTTCAGAAAAGAAGGCAGAGCGATACTAAGCGGTAAGAAGCCGGTTTCTATGCTAGTAAAAGCAAAAGATGACACAACTCCAAAAGAAACAGAAATACCACCATTAACTCCTTTCGTCCCCGATGAAATTCGAAAATCTAGGCCGGCCGCACCAGGTGAACAAAAGCCGCCATCCGTTAGAGAAACCGATAATCTCAGACAATATCCTATTGCAATTGAAGCAAACCAAATTGAGTATTGGTACAAAGAGGGAAGTCGAAGAGCCAATATTACAGGAAACCCATGGGCCCGCCAACAACTTGCAGATAACGAATGGCGAACACTTTTATCATTTCGAGCGGTCTATGATGGAGAAAGCGAAATTCTTGATCTGTTTAGCCAAGGTGCAAATCGTCGCGATGTCCGAATGAAGAACTCACTTGGCGATGATTTCCTTGCTGAATCTATCCAAGTTTCGACAAAAGAAGGTGAGGACAAACTTTCTGGCAAAGGTTTGACTGGAGTTTATGTTCCGCAAGAGGACGAAGAATTGCCAGGCAAAACAGGAGGGGGTTCAACCGGCGGTGGATCAACTGGAGGCGGACTCTCGGGGCCGATTCGAAACTAAATCCCCGCTAATCCTAACTCGCTTGCCGAACCTCGCATCGCTTCAATCATATTTGCAATATGCTGACTTAGCTCTAACCCAATTAATTCGGCACCTTTATAAACATCTTCTCGGTTCACACCCGCCGCAAAGTTTGCGATCTTGAGCTTTTTCGTGACGCTTTTAACCTCAAGATCCAGAACGGATTGACTCGGACGAACATAAACACAAGCGGTAATAAATCCGCTTAACTCATCACAAGCAAATAAATATCGTTGTATTGGGGTTTCCGGCTCGACTCCAGTTTTTGGCGGATAATGAGCCGCAATCGCCAATACAATTTCTTCATCCACCTTTAATTCACGTAAAAATGACATTCCCCATAATGGGTGTTCTTCCGGATGCAATTCATAGTCAAAATCGTGCAATAAGCCTGCGATTCCCCATTGTTCTTCATCGGCCCCACAAGATTTTGCATACCAACGCATCCCAGCTTCGACAGAAAGCATATGACGGCGAAGAGACTCGCTGGGAGTGTGTTCTTCCATTATGGAAAAAGCTTCTGTTCGATTCATCAACTCAGTCTATCTAATCCCTATCAGCGAATAACTACCCAACCAAAACCTTCCGCCGGAATCGTAATTTTAACCGTGCCCACTGATTGTGAATCTAGCTTCATATCCGGTGAAATTTTTCCGTTGATAGAAATTTTTGCTGCTGATTTGAGCCCTGTATATTTAAGCGGAACCGATATCGTTTCCGTAGTCGCTTGCTTTAAGGGATTATAAATGGCAAGTAATCCCTTTTCTTCCAAATAGGGATTCACATGCAAGACATAGTCAAGACGCTGACCATCAGGACGTCGCAAGTGAATTACATCAGATTCTAGGATTTTCCGATGCTTTTTAAACCAAGTCACCCATTCAATCACCGCTTTTTTCGTTTCATCGGTATCAAATAATCTTGGACCGCGATAACACGCTTGGACTCCATATCCAAAGCAATTCTGCATATGTCGAACGTAATCAGGCAGGTTCTTACTGAGCGGCTCCATTGTGGCTTCTTCGCCCCCGCCATGATATTGTGAAAGAGGCACAAACATCCATCCTGCCGTCGGGGGTTTAATCCAAGTTCCATCAAACATATTCTGTCGAGCATGCAAGTGCTGCTGATCTCGCGGCAAACTCCAATTTGTTTCTCGATACCCCATGCCAGTTTTATTTGAGCCATTCAAAACATACCAATCCGGAATGTTCAAATATGTTCCCCTGGATCTCATTTGCTCGTACAAGCCAGTAATAGATTTCCATTGCGTCCATTGCGAGTCCGCCAGTCCTTGGTGCCCTGGATGTGTTGAGCTTGCACATAAGTCGCCCGGATAACTTCCATCATGTTCAAGTAAGTCAAAACGAGTTCTCGCCATAAACGATGTCAGTTTTTCAAAGTAGTTTTGTCCCCAACGGCTGCCTAAACATGGAGAATTACCAAAAATTGCACCGCCGGTTTTTCCTGTTTTGGGGTTGATAACATCATTCTCATCATCTATTCTTCTACTGGCTAATAGTGAATATCCTCCTAGCTCAATTCCATTATCGTTAGCGTATTTTCTCAATCCGGCAAACTTATTGAGGTTCTCCTCGCCAACATCTTCCATATTCAATCCACTACCAAAGCTAAGAATAACCATTTCAAAGCCCGTTTCCTTGGCTTGATCAATAGCCAATTTAACGGCAACGGGATCGGTTGTCGTCAGGTGGAACATTAATGGGCTCTCGGTAACCCAAGGAGACAATGTGCGATAAAACCGCCGCAAAGTTAATCCGCGCCTTTCTTTATCTGCCTCATCGTGGAGAATTAAAAACGACCGATGACTTTCCATCTTCTGCCCTGGAGGAACAAGAATCCCGGGCCCCTCAATTGGACCACTCTTCAGTAAACAAGGCGTTTGCTTCAAGTAATTAACTTGAGTGTGATAGTCCGGATCGCTTACCCAATGAGTGGCTTTATCACTTGTTCGATGATCCATTCCGCCAAATGAATAGTCACTAATAGCTTCCAAATTTCCAAGGCTAGGAGAGGAACCTTCTACTTCACTACTAAACTCGACAACGCCTAAAACCTCGCTGGCGTAAGAATCAACCCTTACCGCAAAATTAGAATTATTCCGAACCACAATTCTTTTCATTAGAACTGGGATGCCATCGTACATCTCGTGCCGAACCTCAATCAAAAGGCCCGTAAAGTCCTTATGCGTATACAACATTGTCAATTGCATTCCGCGAGGAGGCCATGGGCGACCTTCGCTCTGCCGGACAACTTTGTAGTCAAATGGCTTATTACAAGTGCCTGTTGAGACTCGAATAAGCTTAAATGCTTGATCATTTTGCTTCAGTTGATCCAGCCACTCTGGCTTTAAATACGCCTGATTCGGCTGACCTAATAAACCGCCAACCTCATACTCTTTTCCATTGATTGAAATGAGTGCCTCTGGCTTCACACTTCTAATAAAGGATTCTCCCGTTGTAAGATTAAACAGGCCAACGGTTGCTCCGGCCGGAGAGAATCTAAAGGTTCTTCTAATTAACCCGTTATCCAAAGAGATTTCCTTTGGGCCCGGACCGCGATAGAGTTTAGCTTCCGTCGTAACTCGATTCACCAGAAAATCACCGGAAAAACTACTCGCTGTTTTTAGCTCCGGATACTGAGCAATTTCGACATCTTGCATCATACTTGAGCCTATCACCAGTCCCGCTAAGATCATAATTACCTCTATTCTACGACTTATAAAACTCGAGAAACTTAATTTTCAAACTGCTTTCTAATTGAATCTAGGAACTGCTCGGCATCTTTTGGGTGTCGAAGCCAAACACCATGTATCCCCTCCGGTACATTCGAAAAGTACTTCTCCGCGTTTCTATGGGATCTAGCCCAATTAGAAACCGACCACCAAATCACACTCTTTGAACTAAAAAATGCCGTCCAAAGCGATTCCCTGCACCCAGGAAACACCTCCGTTCTAGTCCATCCCCGCGCAAATGACCGACTGAATATTCGCCAGAAAACTATTAAAAATGGATAGTCCAGCCAAATCACCGTGTCCGCTGTTGATCTAGCTGCGTGTTCAACGGAAGAATAATTCCCATCAACTATCCATCCGGGCACGGTAACGACCTCGGCAATCTGACTTTTAAACTCAAGACGATCACTTTCAACCCAATTGGGCTTCCAAAATAGATCATCTAAATGAATAACACGCATGCCTGTAATGTCACCGAGAGAATTGGCAAAAGTTGACTTTCCTGAACCGGAAATTCCCCGTATGTTGATCCGAGTTCCTATTTGACCCATTTAACACCCTCACCGTCAAAAGTTAGTACACTTCAAACCAAGTATGACAAAAAGAACGATCACACCTGAAGACTTGCTAGATCTTCATTTCTGCTCCGATCCTCAAATTTCACCAGATGGTTCTCTCATCGCATTCGCAAAGGGCAAAGTCAACGACAAAAACTCATACAACCCACAAATTTTTTCTGTTCATACCAAAACCAAAGCCGTCAATCAATTGACTCAGGGCCAGAAAGGATGTGGGTTGCCGCGCTGGTCGCCCGATGGAAGCAAACTTGCATTTATCAGTGGCCGAGAAGGCGATACCAGCCAAATCTTTTTGCTACCCATGAGCGGAGGAGAAGGAGCGGCAATTACTCAACTGCCAGAAGGTTCCATTCGCAGCCTAAAATGGTCACCAGATGGCTCAAAAATCGCTTTTGAATTCCGGCCTTCCCATCCAGATCGCACTCAAAGGGCATCTGAAGAGCGTAAAGAAAAGGGCTTAAGCACTCCACCATGGGAAATCACATCCATTTGGTATCGATTGGATGGAGACGGATATTTTGGGCAGCAACGATATGCTATTTATCTTGTGGACTTGAATACCCAAGAATGTAATCCAATTTATTCAGGATGCCCGGTAGATTTTTACTCATACGATTGGCTCCCGGATTCCAATGGAATTGTTGTGGCTCACTCCGCAAATCAAAGGCCATTATTCGAAAAGCCAAACGATCAACTCTTTTTAGTTGATCTCAATGGAAATTCAAATCAGATACCAAATTTACCAAAAGGGCCAAAATCCAACCCAGTTGTTTCACCATGTGGTGAAAAAATTGCATTTTTAGGACATCAAAATCTTAACGACCCATGGGGAACAAATAATCAACAGCTTTTTGTTGTTAATCGAGATGGTTCTGGTCTGATTGGCCTAACAGAAAATCAAGACTATTGTTTAGAGGTTGCGAGCCTTAGCGATTGCGGAGCTGGCTCTGGGGCAGTCATAAATTGGCTACCAGATGGTTCAAAAATTCAACTGATGATTGGTTGGCATGGAGAATCTCATTTAGCTCAAATCCCAGCCAATGGCGGAACAATAGAGTTCTTAACAACGGGTGAGTATGTCTTTGGAATAGGCAATACATCAAAAAACGGCGAATCTGTAGCGCTTACACGTTCATCCTGGAATTCTCCAACCGAAATAGCTGTATTGCAAAAAGGCACAGTCACAAATCTGACGAGTTTTAATCAAGAGCTTTTAGAACGCCTCGAACTTAGCCAGCCCAGCTGCCATTGGGTCGATTCTACAGACGGAGTAAAAGTTCAGGCATGGCATATGCCCCCAGTCGGTAAAAATCAATCCAGTTCTGCAATATTGGAGATTCACGGTGGACCGCACACCCAGTATTCCGTTGCGTTTTTCCACGAGTTTCAAGTTCTATGCGCCCAAGGATATCACGTCTTCTTTAGCAATCCTCGAGGGTCAAAAGGCTATGGTGAAGCGTTCTGCCATGCCATCCATGGAAATTGGGGAGAAAAGGATTGGCAGGATGTGGAAGCCGTTACCAACTTTATCAAGAATATTCCAGGTGTCGATTCTCATAAAATTGGAATCATGGGCGGAAGCTACGGAGGCTATATGACCAATTGGGCAATCAGTCACTCTCAAGATTATCGAGCAGCTATCACTGATCGGTGCGTATCAAACTGGCTTTCAATGGCCGGAAATAGTGATTTTCCAATGAACTCTGATGACTACTTTGGCGGGTGTGCATGGGGGCCATATGATCAAATTGAAAAGCTTTGGCAACAATCTCCAATCTCATATTTCCAAAATGTTAAAACACCAACTTTAATCATTCATAGTGAAGGTGATTTGAGATGTAATGTTGAACAATCCGATCAAGTCTTTCATGCCTTACTTTCACAAGGAATTGAAACCAAATACGTTCGATATCCAGTAAACACAAGCCACGGAATGAGCCGGAATGGACCACCAGATCTTCGCCTCCATCGCTTACATGAAATAATCAATTGGTGGAGGCAGTTTTTGAACTAAAATGAAGGCCGACTATGGGGAGTCTGCCCGACCAACAAGGTGTAACCGAAGAAAATCTCTGTCTTCAATTGATTGAATTAGGACAGAGATGCCATCCATTTATCAAAGTCGCAAGTCACAAAAATCCAAACAAACCTATTCCAATCGGCTCATCAACGGTCGGCATTCCACTTTTACAAAAAACCACAGCCCGTGTCATCTTCGTTCTGTGTCTTCAGATAAAAGGATGGTTAGAATTCGAAGACCGAAAAGACTACATATTCGCACTTTACGATAACTGGAAGACAAATCCGGGGCCATATAGATTCCAGCAATTGTTGGCCATGGTCTACACAAATGGATTTTCTCAAAAATCTAAAAATGCTAGACATCTCGTTGCCAGTCGTATTGGATCTGTGCCTTATCTTGGCAAACCAATCATTACTGCCGCCCAGTTCGAAAAAGATTTTTCGATCCAAGAAGGAGTGATTGTAATACCTAATGAATTCTGGGAGGGCTTGATTGGAAAGAATGGAGTCCTTAGAAATCAATTTCAAGATCAATGCCATTCTGAGATTATTCAAACTGTTTCCCAAGGTCTCTCCCAATTCTATTTTTGCTGCAAGCAACAAAAAAATATTCAAAACTACGAAGCTAGCTCAGAAGCTCGAGTGCGAGCAAGTCTTGCCGGATATCTGCAAACTCTTAACTCCGAATCAACAATTCAAAACTTTGAAAACTCTATTCCATTAAAAATTGTCGATCCTGCTTGTGGCCCAGGTTCAGTTTTAGTGCAAACAATTCGTCAGTCTCTCTTCCATATTGAATCCCTCGTTCGTCGACAGGGTCTCCCATATAATCCTTCTGTACTGATTCGAACCATTATTGAAAAAGGTTTGCATGGCATAGACCTAGATCCATTTGCCGTGGAAATAACACGACTAAGAATCGGTCTCGAAATCATTCAAGTTGATCATGAACCGATGCCATGGCCAGATCTTTCGCGAGACGTAGAAGTCGGTGCCGGCGTTTCTGTAGTCTCACCATTTCAACCTCCACCAAATATGCCAAGTGAAGGCTCAAAAGTTGAATTTAAGTCCACCTTAGAATGGGACTCGAGACAACAAAAAAAGTCCCCTGAACTTTTGATTGGTAACTTAAAAACAATTTGTGCCTTTCTCAATTCAGAAGGTGGAACCCTCTATATCGGAATTAGCGATGACGGCAATCCTGTCGGAATTCAAGGTGACTTTGATCTTATAAAAGATCATTCAAAGCATGATTCATTCGAAAATCGATTGCGAGAATTCTTTAAAAACCATATCGAACCAATTCCATTAACAGCTGTAGAAATCTCGTTTCCTTTCATATCCGGAATTGAAATATGTCAAGTCACCGTCAAACAAAAGCCAGAAGAAGTGACGTATCTTGTCTATCGAGACCCAAAAACAGGACAGCCCGCTGAAGAAATCTTTGTCCGAGATGGAAACCGAACAATTTCGCTAAAAGGAAGAAAACGAGACCAATTTATTCTCTCTCGATTATCAAAGTAGATTCAGTTCTTTAACTCTAAGATACGCGCCTACAAGCGCATTTCCAAGTTCTTCAGGTTCTGCTTCGATAGATTGAATTCCCATGACCGCCAGCCGAGCTTCCGCCCGACGTCGATCACTTGAATACCAAAGTGAAGCCGCTTTCTCAAAGAATTTCTTGTCACTTGTAATGTCTTGTCTCGCCATGGCCTTAATTTTTGGATCGCTCACTCGCACAACAAAAAGGAGATGCCGTTTTCTGATCACATCCAAAGCTAAAGCAAGCTCATTGGCCTGATCATAATTCTCAGAATCAGTAAACAAAACGACAAGCGATCGCCTTTTCCACCGCTTTGCTAAGTATCCAAAAGCCGAACTATAGTCCGATTGAACTGGCTCTGCCAAACAATCGTAAAGTGCGTCGGTTACTGCTGAAACTTGCGATTTCCCCTTTCTGGGTGATACAAATCGCTTGATTTCGTCGTTGAACATCATCAATCCAATCTGATCACCAGATCTTTCCGCGGCATGAAGCAATAGCAAACAAGAGTCTAAGCAATAGTCCAGTTTGCGAATGCCATCAACTTCACTCAACATGTGCCGGCCGGTATCAACACAAACAATTACGCTCTGATTTGACTCTTGCTCAAAATTTCTAACAACAAGCTTGCCTCGGCGTGCAGATGCCTTCCAATCAATCTTCCGGTAGTCATCTTCATGATAATCTCGCAAAGACTCAAACTCCGTTCCTAATCCTTTCACGCGAGAACGCCGCATTCCCATCAAATTAAGTTGGCCGCGCTGCTTCAGAAGATCAAATTCACGAACCGCAAGCACGTTTGGATAAACCCTCACTTCTTGCTCTGTCGGAAGTTGTTTTTGAATCTGTGCCAAACCTAATGGTGCCAAAAATCGATAGTAAGTACCTCGAAAATTCTGACGCCCGCGTTCTCTTGGTGTCAAATGATAAACGCGAGTAATTTGCTCATAAGGAGCCATTGCAATATTGAAGTCATTGCCTTCAGGCACACTAGTATCAGGAGCTTCGTCTCTAATCCTGAAAGTTAATGGGATGTTTCCAACATTTTCTAAATTCAGTCGAACTTGATTTGATACATTAACTGAAAGAATCGGATCCATCCGCCGCGAAACAGACAATGGCGAGGACTTAAAACCAAGCCAAGCCGATACGCCAAATACCAAACCAAGCATCAAATTGTATGGCAATACAGCTTGTTCTAAACCGGGAACTATCGCTCCACCTAATGCCAGGATAATGCCAATTGCAATCAAAATCCAAAATCGGGGCGTTGGTATGATCATCTCTTTCCCTGGAAGGTACGATCTTACTCGTGCAAGAGCGCTACTTGGTACTCACACCAGAAAAAGTAGTCGTCTCCTTTGATCTTGGGAGCGTCGCTAGCCGAATTGTGGCCGAGTTGATTGATTTACTAGTCATCATTGCAGCAACGATTGCGATCGGAATTGCTCTTAGCCTGGTTGGAGTAATTATTGGGTCAGACACTAGCCAAGCCATTTTTCTCATAGTTGCAACCTTTAGCCTTTTTGCATACCACGCGTTGCTGGAAGGCTTCAATCAGGGCCAAACAATAGGAAAAAAGCTAAGAAATCTTCGAGTCATCAATATCGATGGAACACCGGTGAACCTCAGAGGGGCGCTTCTTAGAAACTTACTGAGACCCGCCGACATGCTTCCTGGCCTCTATCTTGTCGGCCTAATCATGATCTTTTTTAACCCAAAAGCCCAAAGATTAGGAGATCTTGTTGCTGGAACAACTGTTGTCCGAGTCCCCGTTAAACAAGAAGGATATACACCGGCTCCCCACCGAGTCGGCGTTCACCCTTTGGAAGATACAATTCCCGATCTTCACAACATGAATTTGGCAGAGTATCACGCCATCAAAAGACTCTGTGATCGATTTCCATATCTCCCGCATCAAGAACAAACTAAGAGCATTGAAGAAATATGGGTTCCTTTTGCTCAAAAACATCATATTGGCAATCATAAAAACGTACATGCCATCTATCAAATGGAGGCAGTTGTGATGAAATACGGCAGACTGAAAAGACTAGTTTGAAACCATGTCTAAAGGTTGGGGGAAAGTTGGGGGTCCTAAATGGGGAGAAGTTTCAGGCGCGTTTTAACACCATGGTCCCCCATAATTTTCCAGGTCCAAAAGTTTGTAAAAACAACCCTATACATACCAATTCACTCCCGTGGAACTTATCGGAATCCTGCCCACTGAAAACAGTTTTCCCTATTTTCCCCACCTTAATAGTAATAATAATTTCTCATATAAAACAAGTTTTCTTTATAAAGAGGAATGAGGAAAATCGATATGTACGGACTTGAAAGTCTTCATATTGTCAAACTCAGAAACCTTGACGATGTTGCTATTACACCAAGTTCTGGACTAAATCTGATCTATGGTCAAAATGCACAAGGCAAAACCAGCATCCTAGAAGCAATTCACCTTTTATCAACGGGAAGAATTCTAAGGGGATCACGAGATAGTGAAGCTATTCAGCACCAAGAAGAAAATTGTTTCGTAAACGGAGTGCTAATCGAGAGCCAATCCAAAATTGGAATTGAGCTAAAAGCCGGAAAAAGAAAACGAGTGACTTTGAATGGCTTGAATCTTCCGCGAGCATCTGACATTATCGGAAGACTGCCTAGTGTCTGTTTCTGGGCCGGTGATTTATGTTTAGCTTCCGGTTCTCCATCGGATCGAAGACTATTCTTAGATTCTGAACTTTGTCAATTGTATCCTAGCTATTTAAAGGCATTAACCACATATAAGCGGGCGTTAGATCAACGCAATGCACTCTTAAAGGTGGCTCAGGAGCGTTCTGTGGCAGGTGAGCAGTTTGATGTTTGGGAAGAGCTAATGGGGCCCTCTGGAGAGGTTCTACGGCTAATGAGGTCGAATTGGATTGATCTTGTTAATGTACAGGCAGCGCAAGCGCAAGCAAATCTAGGACAAGGCGAACAACTAGAATTGAAATACTTGTTAAAAGATGAAACCGAGTCGCTTTTGGATGGATTCAAGAAGAGTCGACAACTTGATATCAGAAGAGGCACGACAACAATTGGACCCCAACGAGATGATTTAGAAATATTGGTGGAAGGGAAGTCTGTTCGTTCATTCGGATCACAGGGCCAACAAAGAACTTCTGTCATTTCAATCAAACTTTCTGTTCTTCAAGTAGCTCAAGACACCTTAAAAGCCCCGCCAGTTTTGCTATTAGATGATATTTTTAGTGATTTAGATGAAAGCCGAAGATCTCGATTGGTTCAAACTGCTCTTGAGCTTGGCGGACAAGTTTTTATCACTTGTACTGAAAAATCGCAAGCTGGTGAAGAAGTTCAAGATCGAGCAAAAACATACCGGGTAAATTCCGGAACGATTATCGAAGAATGAAAAAAGTAAACGACATTCTCCCCGATGCGCTAGTCGGAAAAGAAGTTCTAAAAGCCGCAAAGGCCCAGTCAGTTTTGCGAGAATGGAAGGAAATAGTCGGCGGAATTTTGGCGACAAAAACTACGGTAATCCGTTATGATCATGGCGTCCTTTGGATCGAGGCAGAAGGTTCGGCTTGGGCGCAAGAAATGCAATTGAACTCGGAAATCGTTTTGGCTAGACTAAATCAAGCAGCTGGTCAAAAAAATCTATTTGAAAAAATTCGAATCGGTACCCGTAGACCGTGATACGATATTGAAATGATCCGGGAGTTTGAGAATCGACCACTCCTCTTATCATTTTTAAGCTTAGCTGCTGCCATCGCCAGCCCATTTCATCCTCTATTTATCTTATTGGCTGTCATTCCATTAGGCTTTGTTCGATCCTATAAATCGGCATTTCTAGTTGGAATTGCAATTCTCGGAGGATTTCTTTTAGCTCCAAACGTAGAACCTCAATACACGGGAAAAAAGGAGGACAAACATGAAGTAGCCACAATTCTTTCCATTCCAATTGTCACTTCCCAAGGCTCACAGGCAATTGTAAAATTTCAGAATGACCGTGCTAAAGCGCGTTTTAACTCTCTAACTCATCTCGTACCCGGAGATGAAGTCTTCCTTAAGGCTGAAAAAGTACCGCTTCCAGAAGGGTCTGGATGGAGCCATGGCGCACTGTATGCCCTAAATATTGAATCATTCGAGATGAAGAAAAAAGCGCTTTCTGTGTTACGGCCAGGTTTGGCTTTTCGAGATAGCTTTCTAGAATTTACAAGTTCGAATCTTAATCCAGGCACTAAAAAGTTTGTCAATGCAATCTGTTTGGGCGACACTTCTCAGCTTGATGGCACCGACTGGGAATCCTTTCAAAAAACGGGCATCACTCATATCGTCAGTACAAGTGGTTTGCACGCAACAATAGTTGCATCCCTCATTTTTGGCCTCATTTGCCTGTTTCCTATTCCAAGATATGGACAATTGATATGCCTCATCGGCCTTCTTGTCATCTATTCTTCTGCTGCCGGATTCGGCGCTCCAATTGTGCGAGCCAGTGTTATGGTAGCCATATATGCCTCCGCTTATTTCTTCAGAAGAGAGCCCGATGGATTTTCCGCTTTAGCCGCCGCCGGAATTTTCACCCTTTGCTCTGATTCCTATCAGATTGCTAATGTTGGATTCTGGCTCTCATTTGTTGCGATCGCAAGCTTAGTTGCTGTTGGACCAACTTCGAGCAAAAACTCATACTTGAAACAGATGTTTAAGGCTCAGTCAAACTTATTCATTGCAACTTCCCCCATAATCGCGGCGGTTTTTGGCAGAATATCGTTAATCGGATTCTTTGCGAATGCTTTCATCGTGCCAATTATCAGTGTTTTGGTTGTAATTTCCTTATCCTTTTGGTTACTTTCAAGCCTAATTCCTGTTCTCGCTCCATCTTGCGGATTAATAATAAATTCACTAACCAACGGAACCTTACAATTGATCAATACAATTTCGGCAGTCCCCGGTACAGTTCTCGAATCCCCCTATATCCCAATACCAATCGTCATTTCAATAATTATCTCTTTAATCCTGATTTGGAGGCCAAGTTTTAGAAATGCAGACTAGAATCTTAGGCTATCTCTTACTCTTTCTATCGATTACGGCTATCGCTTATCGGCCAATTCTCATCAATAAGGAAAGTCAAATAGTTTTTATTGCTGTTGGACAAGGAGATTGCGTACTGATTAAATCACTAGGTCGAAACATCCTTATCGACACTGGCCCCAAATCAGAGAATTTTGATGCTGGCCGTCGACTTGCCTTACCAGAGCTCAAAAAGTATGGAGTAAGGCAAATTGACCTGCTTGTTCTAAGCCACAACGACTTTGATCATATCGGTGGGACAAAGGCAATTTCCGATGCCATTCCGATTTTGCACACCTACGCAACTGAAGATGTTCATGCAAATCCGAACATCTTGGCAAATAATAAACTCGGAAAGAAGGTCAGTCTCACTCAACCTGAAACCCTTAGTTTAGCTAACATCAAAATCAAACTCTTTCCAGGTTTAGATGGCGATGATAACAACCGATCAATTCTTGTACAGGTTGACATAGATGGTGCAAAGTATCTCTCAAGCGGGGACGGCGACTCAAGTTATGAAGAGAAAATGATCAACAATAATTTGTCTCAATATCAACTGATAAAAGCCGGACACCATGGCAGCGGTAACAGCAATTCAACCGAATGGTTACATGCACTTAACCCAGAGTATATAGTTATCACATGTGGAAGAGGGAACAACTATGGTCACCCTTCACAATTTGCCCTTGATCGGATGAAATTGAATGGCTCTAAAATTTGGCGTACAGACCAACAAGGATCTGTACGCTTTGTAATCAAAAACGGTCGCTTTGAGCCTGAATCAGCCCTTTGAATAGAGATTGATCCGCTCACGTATCTTTATGACTCGGTCGTGAAGTTCTTGAACAGATTCACGTTCTTTCGCCACCACTTCCGGCTTTGCTTTTTCAACAAAAGCTGGATTAGCAAGTCTCTTTTCGATTTTCTCAAGCTCCAATGCCGACTTTTCCAAGTCCTTTGTTAACCGTTCTACTTCTTTTTCAATATCAATCAGCCCATCAATTGGAAGGTGAATATCAAATCCCGCAATCGTATCCGATACGCATGCGCCCGATGGCTTCTCAGTCTTGATTTCTGAAAACCAAGACTGAGTCCTCACCGTTTCCTCTCCTCCCTTCAGATCCCCCTGAATGAAAGCCATTGGTAATATTTTCATTGCAGGAATCCCAAGTTCTGCTCTCAATGCGCGTAACCCCCTTGTGACCTCAAGCCAGGTCTCAACAAGTTCATTTGAACTTGAATTTAACCACTCTGGTCGGATCACTGGCCATGATTCCTGCATCAAGAACGGCTTCTTATCTTGACAAGGCAGAAGCGCATAAACCTCTTCGGATATAAAGGGCATTGCTGGATGAAGTAACTTCAAAAATGCATCCAAACATGTTAACAACACCCATTGCGGAGTTTGACGCCTTGCTGGATCTGCCAATCTCGATTTAGACATTTCTATATACCAGTCACATAGTTCAGACCAGAAAAAGTGATAAAGAGCCTGAATTGAAGACTGGATTTCATAAGATTCATAGCCCTCACGTACAGCCTTCTCGCATTCCGCCAAACGGTTAAGAATCCATAAATCAGTGGATTCTAAATGATCAGGCTCAACATGGTCAAATCCTTCGAGATTGAGCATCACAAAACGAGATGCATTCCAAATCTTGTTGCAAAAATTCCTGCCATCTAAGGTTTTTCGCTCTGAATATCGTAAATCTTGGTTCAATCCAGTCTGTGACAGCAGGGTATATCTCAAGGCATCGGCCCCTTTTTCAGCAATAATATCCATGGGATCAACTCCCGTCCCTAAAGACTTACTCATGCGCTTGCCATCTTCCGTAAGTACAGTTGCATAAATGTAAACATGCTTAAAAGGAATCTCGTTCATAAACGTCATTCCCATCATAACCATGCGCGCAACCCACAAGAACAAGATATCTCGAGCCGTAACGAGTACCGAAGTAGGATAGAATTCCTTCAAATCATTCGTACTATCAGGCCAACCTAAGGTAGCAAATGGCCAAAGACCACTACTAAACCATGTATCCAATACATCTTCCTCCTGTCGAACCACTTTATCAGTCCCCGCTTTCGCTTCTGCTTCCGCCCAACTGGCAGCTGCGATTACGGCTCCACCTTCTGTGTAGTAAATAGGAATTCTATGTCCCCACCACAATTGGCGACTGATACACCAATCTCTGATGTTATTCATCCATTCCAGATAGAGATCCTTGAATCGCTCCGGAAAAAACTCAATTTCACCATCATTAACCACTTGGATAGCATCCCTTGCCAGCGATTTCTGATCAACAAACCATTGTTCACTTGCATATGGCTCAATAATATCTTTCGATCGATCGCTGATTAGCACTGCAACCGCATGATCTTCTACCTTTTCAAGCAATCCCTCAGACTCAAGCTGCTCAACGATTCTTTTTCTAGCCTCAGATCGATCAAGCCCCGCCAATTCACCGCCTAGATCCGTAACTTTTCCGCTTTCATCAAGTGCAAATAATATCGGAAGGTCATGGCGAGCCGCTACTTCAAAGTCATTGGCATCGTGGGCCGGAGTAATTTTGACGGCCCCAGTTCCGAACTCTGGATCAGGATAAATATCCTCGATCAGAGGGATTTCACGTGAAACAATCGGAACAATAAGTGATCTACCGATCATTCCCGAGTAACGGGTATCTGAAGGATGTACGGCAACTGCTACATCCGCCAAAATTGTTTCTGGCCTTGTAGTTGCAATGGTTATTGAACCTGAACCATCCGCAAATTTGTACTTAACGTGATATAGTTTCCCATTGATTTCTTTGCGCTCAGTCTCAATGTCACTAACACTTGTCTTGAGCGTCGGATCCCAGTTAACAACTCTCAGCCCCTTATAGATATAGCCCTTTTCAAACCAATCGATAAAAACTTTCTGGACAGCCGCTGCATAGTCGTCATCCAATGTAAACCTCAGCCTCGACCAATCAAATGCACAACCTACCGCTTTCAATTGAGTGAGGATAGTATCGCCACTCTCTTTTCTCCAGTTCCAAACATGCTCTTCAAAACGCTCCCGTCCAATCTCAACGGGATTGATCCCTTGTTTTTTGAGTTGCTTCGAAACTACGGTTTGAGTTGCAATGCCAGCATGATCTTGACCTGGCAATATCATTACTCGGTACCCTTGCATCCGCTTATACCGACCTAAAAGATCTTGCAAGCTATAACAAAGGGCATGTCCCATATGAAGGGAACCGGTGATGTTTGGTGGGGGAATCGTGACTGAATAAGTAGGTTTAGCTGAATCAGTATCTGGGGAAAATAGCCCTGCATTCTCCCATGCTTGGTACCATTTTGACTCCACAAAAGCCGCGTCATAGCCACTGGATGATTGTTCACTCATAATTTGCCTCCTTTCTGTCGTAAAGGAATCTAGCAGTCTACCAACCAACAGCAGAGTCAAGAGAGGCTAGTGTTTCACGTGAAACAAATGCAAGGCAAAAACCCAAAGCGAAATTCCTGCCGGCACCGCACTGAGATAAAACGAATCCATCCGATCCAAAAACCCACCGTGGCCAGGTAAAAGACTGCCCGAATCCTTCATTTCAGAAGATCTCTTTAAGCCCGATTGAAGCAAATCTCCAACCTGACCAATTGTTCCTATCAAAAAACCTGTAAATAGACCAGCCCAAATGCTGGCGCCGAACAATACGCTCAAGGCAACAGAGGCAATTATCGAAGCAAAGAGATTTGCAACCGCCCCTTCGACTGTCTTTTTTGGAGAAATAATGGGAGCAAGCGGTTTTTTTCCATAATGCTTCCCAAAGAAATATGCAGCAGTGTCCCCAATCCACAAAGGCATCAGGAGCATTACTAGCAAATTTGGAGAAAACAAGCGGCTGGGATCAAGGGTCGCTCCATGAAGCCACATCCCCATTGAAATCGGAGCGGCAATCCAGCCAATTGAAAACACATCAAACCAATGTCCAGTTCGACGAAAAGAACGAGCCAATACTGATGCCGATCCTATTAGCAATGGAGCCAAGGTTAGCATTGGCACGGGGATACTAAACTTGCCAAAAGATAAAATTGAAAAAACTCCAACACATGCTAAAAAGGGAAACCAATAATTTTTCCAACCCAGCAGTTGGCTTAATTCTTTGCAACTAAAAAAAGATACAGAAAGAAGCACCAACAATAAAGGCCACTGTGCAGTTAACGAAATAGCGATTAGAACTGGAATTGCCAGAAAAAGTGCAGTCCGAGTTCGTTTATGAACTTTACTGGACGAAAAGACCCCAGAAGATTTTGCTTTTCTGGGGTCTTCAAACGATGACATTAACTATCCTTCTTATGGATTAACAACTATCTTAATTTTAGTTGAATAAGGTGCTTTCAATCCGTAAATATCAGTAGCTGTTAAAGTAACTTCAAACTCGCCTGGTTTTCTAAATCGATGTGCAATAGATGGGCCTTCTGCATCCGATTGAATACCGTCTCTAGAATCAAAATCCCATGAGTATCGAATAGGAGTAGAGCCAGCCGATCCCGAAGCAGTAAATGTAACCTCATCTCCAAAGGCAAGGTTCATTTCTCGTACATTGGGCTCTGCAAAAACAGGTGTTCGATCATTAAGAATCTTAATGGAACCAACATAGAATGTAGCAATTGCATCGCTAGAAACTGAAATCGATGAAATAATCTTATTCGAAGCTGCAAATCCAGAAATAGCCTGTAATGGAATTCCAACTGATTTCCAGCCTTCTCCGTTACTCGGAACTGTGCTCAAATCCAAATAGCCTTCCGAACGCTTTCCATCAGAGGTTGCAATTACGATTCGTACAGTCTTAAGCGTATTTTCTTGTGTCGTTCCGCCTGCCGCTGCGCCACCTCTAATGCCGCCTCCGCCACCTAAGCCAACGCCGCCGCGAATTCCGCCTCCGGCCTCGCTGCTACCGCCACCCGCTGGCCCTCGAGTTGTTGTCGAATCGGGAACACCAATGTTTAAGTGCAACAAATTCTCTTTTGAACTTGAGGCCTCGGCAACATTGATTGGCTTCTCAAAATTGATGACTCCACCTTGGAAAAAGTTACGAGATGAAATTCGAATGCTGTTTCCACCTTCAACCGCTCGATCAGTAGATTCAGCAATCAATCCATTTCCCCATCCTTTCAGAGAAATTCCTTGGTCACTAATATTGCGAGTTGGCTGATACAACTCTTGAGCGTGTGCCATTACCGACATCATCGCGGTAATCAGACTCAGCATTTTCATCGTTCGATTCATTTCTTATTTCGTCCTTCTAATCCTTTGCCGTGATCCTTACAATGCTTTCAGCACGGCCTGTATTCCTATTGACGTTTATCAATACCCCACAGATTACACCAGGATGGCTTGCAACCTCAAATCTTGTTGGCATTGAAGTCCTAAATTTCCTCAAAATTATATCTCTGTCCATTCCAATAACGCTCGGATAAGGGCCACACATGCCAACATCAGTAATATAAGCCGTCCCACCCTCTAGGATTTTTTCGTCTGCTGTAGGGACGTGAGTGTGAGTTCCTAGTACCGCAGTAGCTCGACCATCTACATGAAAACCAAATGCAACTTTTTCACTGGTTGCCTCTGCGTGAAAATCTATCAATACATGGGGAGTCTTGACTTCAAGTAATAAGTCATCAATCGCCCAAAAAGGATCATCGTAGCCATCCATAAAAACTCGCCCACAAATGTTGATTACAGCAAGTTTAACCTTATCTTTTTCTACATAACAAACACCAGACCCCGGAACTCCCGGAGGCATATTATAGGGACGAACCATAGGTTTTCCACGGTCAAAATAATCATAAATATCACGCTTATGAAATGCATGATTTCCTAGAGTAATAGCGTCAACATTGTGATTAAACAAGGACTCGGCAATGTCTGGCGTAATTCCAACTCCTGATGCCGAATTTTCTGCATTTACAATTGTAAACAGCGGCGAATGTTCTCGTTGCAGGCGGGGCAAATACTTTGTCACAATCTCTCGACCAGGACGCCCAACAATATCTCCTAAAAATAGAATTTTATAATTATCTGACATCAATACGACTCCGAAAAACCACATTGAGTCCATATTGTTCGACGAGATTCATTCAACGCATCTCGAACAATTGCGCTTAGTTGAGACAAATCACGGTGAAATGCGTGGATCATGCAAGTTTCAACATCAGCAGATTCCAAGCCAAAAAGCTGAGCCCTTCTCCCAACCTCTAGTACAAATTCAATCCCATTCATATTTCCAACTTGACGGCTTCTTTGCTCACAAAGCCACTTTTTGTTTTCATTGGTAACTTCCAGTTGCCCCAGTTTTTCCAATTCTTCATCAATCCAAACCAACAGGTTTGATCCCCAATTAGCTTTTACTTTTTCGACAGTCTCTACTATCATTTGAGGATGAATTCGCCCATCAGAAATAATATTTTGGATTGATAAAGTTGCAATCCCCCTTTGATCAAAGTCTTTGCATCGCAGAAAAACAAAGTCGGCACGATCGTCAATAATCAACTTAGCTTGTGTCGCAGATTCAAAAGCTTCAAAGTTTTTGCCATCTCTTCCAATCAATCGACCCTTAAAATCCTCGTTAGGCAATGCGATTGCAACCTCTGAAGTCCGCTCGGACTCAACTAAATGAAGAGGTTCTTTGAATTCTTCGATACTAATGTTAGATAACCTAAACCTTTGCGCGACTACCGCAACGGCAAAAGCTGCAATGATTAAGCTAATCCAAAGTCCAAATTCCATCAATTATCCTTCAAATTCATAAAAATACTCTTCCAAAATTGCTTGCACAAGTTCTTCCTCGTATCCTCTCGAATACAAAAACCTACCCGCTTTTAATGGATTGTCCGTGGGTTTGTATCGTTTCTTAATCAGCTCAAATGCTCGAATTCGTTCGGCAGAAGAGTCAATCTCTTTTAATTGAGATTCTAAAAGCTCTTCCTGGATCCCCCTTTTTCTCAGTCGTTCCTCAATTTTTTTTCTTCCCATTGATCGGATTTCACATAGATTTTCAACCTCTCGCCGAGAGACTCTTTGGTCATCTACATATTTCCAAGCCACGAGTTGGTCAAGAACTTGATGAGCAATTTCATCGGAATATCCCTTTTTTTGAAGCCAAGTATAGACTTCAGCCCGAGTCTTTTCAGCTCGGGCCAATATCTTTATGGCCTCATTTAGGCCCGTCTCAATTGAGAATTTCACGCTTCAATTTCTGCAATTGCTTTATCAGCAATTTCGCCGTTAAGTCCAAGTTGATTTCTTAATATCGTATCGAGTTCAGTAAACAACTCAGGATTTTCCGTTAAAAATGACTTTGCATTTTCTCGGCCTTGCCCAAGTCGAGTCTCTCCATAGTTGTAATAGGTTCCCGCTTTCGTGACAATTTCGCGCTCAACACACAAATCCAATACATCAGCTTCACGGCTTAACCCAGTTCCAAAAATCATGTCAAATTCTGCCAACTTAAATGGTGGTGCAACTTTGTTCTTAACAATCTTAATTTTTGTTCTAGCACCAAAGGCATCTGTCCCGTTTTTAAGAAGCTCACCTCGCCGCACTTCAATTCGAACAGAAGCCCAGAATTTAAGCGCACGACCCCCCGGGGTTGTTTCCGGATTCCCAAACATTACTCCAATCTTTTCGCGTATTTGGTTTATAAAAATTACGGCCGTATTTGTTTTATTTACCGTGCCTCCAAGTTTACGAAGAGCCTGAGACATCATCCGCGCCTGCAATCCAACGTGAGAGTCTCCCATATCGCCTTCAATTTCGTTCTTAGGTACCAAAGCCGCAACCGAGTCTAAAACAACAACATCCATCGCTCCAGATTTAATCATAGAGTCCATAATCTCAAGAGCCTCTTCACCTGTCGTTGGCTGAGCAACATACAGTCGGTCAATATCTACACCAAGACGTCGGGCGTATTCCGTATCCAGAGCATGTTCGGCATCAACAAATAAGGCCAATCCGCCGGCTTTTTGTGCTTGCGCCACAACTTGCAAGGCAAGTGTCGTCTTACCAGAGCTTTCACCTCCATAGATTTCTGTTATTCGGCTTCGTGGCAATCCACCAATTCCTAAAGCAAGATCAACAGAAATAGAACCGGTGGAAATGGCACCAATTACCGGATGATCCTTTCCATCCATTCGCATGACAGAGCCCTTTCCAAAGGACTTTTCTATTTGACTCAATGCAAGCTCTAATGCACGCTCGCGATCATTATTCGAGGACTTTGTGGTTGCCACTGTTGATATCTCCTAACAAAAAACAGTATACACCAGTGCACCACAATTGTATGACTTTAGTGGAAATCCCCTGAAAAATACTGTTATCCTTGTCAATTTGTATGAGTACAGACGAAAAGAAGACTCGATTGAAGCTCGCAACGTATAATGTTAAGCATTATAAAGTCTGTCCTTCGGTTGATTTCATTTGCAATTTTGCTCCTCTTTTCGCAAAGCTTATTTGCCGAAGAGCCAGTAACAATTCGAATGATGGCCGCCAGCCTTGGCCTTCCTCCGCCATCTGCCACAGATCCAAAAAGTCTTTCTCGAAGGGCGGTATTTGAAGAATTCCAAATTCAAAATCCCGGAATCAAAGTCGTCAATGCCGGAGGATTAGAACTTGCCGGAGAAAAAGCTGAAAGCAACTTTCTCATGTCAATGGCCGGAGACACCGCTCCTGACGTCTTTTATGTCAATTTTCGCCAGTACTACAACTACATTGAGCAAGGATTCTGCCGCCCGCTCGATGATCTCATAGAACGTCAACCCCAAATTCTCGAACGAGTCAATCCAATCATCGATGATGTTCTCAAAAGTTATGATGGCAAGCGATATGCGCTTCCGTTCTATCAAGTTGCGCAAGCCCTGTATTACCGAAAAGATCATTTTATAGAAGCCGGTTTAGATCCAAACAAGCCACCTAGAACATGGGATGAGTTTTACGAATATGCCCAAAAGCTAACAGAATCAAAAGCAGGAAGAGCCGGATTCGGTTTTAGTGCAAACCCACAGGGTCAAGCCTATCATTGGGTCAATCTCTTATGGCAAGCCGGCGGGGAAGTAGTTGTTCCCGCCGAAGACGGTTTCTGGAAATCCGCGATCTCGTCACCTCAGGGTGCAACCGCTCTGGATTTCTACCGAAAGCTCACCACGGAAAAGTGGAAAGGCAAAGACGGAAAAACATATGGCCCCGCCGCTAGCGTAAATGCGACATGGTCTTTGGATGTTAACGAAGGCAAAACCTCAATGTGGTTCACCTATACCAACGATATCATCCTCAATATCTCAAATATCAATCCATCACTGGTTGGTATTGCCGCTATGCCTGCCGGCCCAGCCGGTCCATATAACGAAATCAATGCTGGTATGTGGGCCATTAACGCCAATGTCAAAGACCCAAAAAAACTAGAAGCCTGTTTCAAATTTATCGATTACTTTGTCAGCCAAGAAGCCGCAAAAATTAGTACCGCAAAAATGGTCGAATATGGTTTGGGCAACCTGGTCAATCCAACTTTATTGACTCAATTTGGATACACCAAAGATGCCGCAAGGGTAGACCCCGCATACGTCAAAGCTAACGAATCTCTTTTCACCACCGGCAAACCAGAACCGTATGGCAAAAACTGCAGCCAGGTCTATACAGTCTTAGACAAAGCTATGGATCGAGCTCGTCTTGAACCCAATACTCCTTCCGCGCAAATACTAAAAGAAGTCCAAGCCGAAATGGATCAGAAATTGTTGGGATACACCCCTCCGCAAGTTCAAACTCAACGCCGTGGATACGCCTTCGGAATCCTCATCGTTGTCGGTCTTATTGGCTCATTCCTCGTTTATAAAGCTCTCAAAAAGTCTAAAAACCTCGTTCCCGTCGATACAAGAATCCCCGTCGGTACCAGAAAAGTTAAAACCTATCAATTCATTGCCCTCTGTTTGGCTCCCGCCGTCATCAGCTTGCTCACATGGGCATACTATCCTCTTGGAAAAGGACTCTTCATCGCATTCCAAGATTACAAAATCATGGGGAATTCAAAAGGTGTGGGCCTTGATAATTTCATCGAAGTCTTCACCCAGCCAATTTTTTACAAAGCCGTTGCCAACAGCTTCGTATATGTAGGGTTAACCATCGGAATCGGATTCTTTCTTCCAATCCTCCTGGCAATTGCTCTTAACGAAATTCCACGATTTAAGCTATTGTTCCGAACTGTCTTCTACCTTCCCGCTATGGCGAGCCCAATTGTAATTGCCTTCTTGTGGCGAGAGTTCTACGACAAAACCGAGCATGGAGTCCTCAACTCAGTTCTCAACATTCCCTTTGCTTTCCTCAATAATCTCTCCGGAACAAAGGCCGATCCAATTGCTATCGACTGGCTCGGAGACCCGAAATGGGCCATGTTGGCTGTCGTCATTCCCGGAATCTGGGCCGCTGCTGGCCCCGGGTCAATTCTTTATCTAGCCGCCCTCAAAAATGTTCCAGATGAACGTTATGAAGCCGCCGATCTCGACGGCGCAAGTTGGATTCACAAAATCCGATTCATCACGTTTCCTGGCTTAAAAGCTCTCATGCTCATCAACCTCCTCGGAGCCTTTATCGGAGGATTCAAAGCCATGGAAAACATTTTCGTGCTAACGGGCGGAGGCCCAAACCAAGCCACTCATGTTATGGGACTAGAAGTCTGGCAAAACGCATTTATGTTCCTCAAATTTGGTTATGCCACCGCCGCTGCCTGGGTAATGGGTTCAATACTTATCGGATTCACCGTCGTTCAAATTAAGCACCTCACACAGATGAAGTTCACCGCCGCTGCTTCCAAATAAAGAACTATCGAGTTTTATTAAACTTCACAGAACCATCAACATAGCCCGTAACTTCGCCCGCACCAATTTCAGAATTGTAGAATTCCATCATCCAAACCGTCTCCGGTTTTTCAACGGTGGTCACCCGAACTCCGCTTAATTCTTCATTAACTCCAAACGGACCCTTTAAAATCATTGTTTTGGCCTCCGGGTTAATCGATTGCGCGTATTGATCCGTGATCTTGACAAACTCACTCGTAATCATCGGATCTGGAAATTTATCATCATTATCCGAAACATAAATCAGCATCCCAACTGCCATCTGCTTCATACCACTCATAGCAAGTGATCTCTTGGCTGAAACCCTAGCCTGAGAAAACACGGGGAACAGGATGGCCGCTAATATTCCAATTCCACAAAAGCCAAAAATCGCAATCCCCGCAATTATCAATAAATAAGGAGAACTCTTCTTCTTATAGCCGTTAGTCGGATATCCTGAGTTTGGTTCAATTGATGGGGGCAAATCCATAGCTCATTCTAGTCGAAAACCCGAACAAGTGAATGAAAATCAAATGTCGACAATACGCCCGAAGGACCCCGGTAAAGTCTCACGCTTAGCTGGCGTAGGATAGACTGAACCCCATGGCCCAGCGCCTACCCGATTGGCTGACTATCCGACTCCCACGCCCCGACACCATTAAAGATGTCGAAAAAATGATGCGTGGAAAAAACTTGCACACAGTTTGCGAGTCTGCCCGATGCCCAAATCTTCCGGAATGTTGGAGCAAAAAAACCGCCACATTCATGATCCTGGGTGACACCTGCACAAGATCTTGCGGATTCTGTGCCATTAAAGTTGGCAAAGGACTCGAACTCGACCCGTTCGAGCCTCTTAATGTTGCCAAAGCAACAAAAGAACTCGGTTTAAAACATGTCGTCGTCACATCGGTAGCAAGAGATGACCTGGCCGACCAAGGTGCTGCACAATTTGCCAAAACAATTCGGTCGCTTCACAAAGAAATTCCAAATGTCATTGTTGAAATACTCACCCCAGATTTCAAGGGTGATGAAACATGCATTCGAACGGTCTGTGAAGCAAAACCAGAAATCTATAATCACAATATTGAAACGGTAGAAAGGCTACACACAATTGTCCGTCCGCAAGCAAAATACGACCGAACCCTCGGCGTTTTGACGCTGGTCAAGGAAATTGATCCCGCAATTTATACAAAATCCGGAATCATGCTCGGGCTGGGAGAAACTAAAGAAGAAGTTATTCAAACTTTAGAAGATCTTCGAGCAATTGGCGTAGATGCCATCACAATCGGACAATATCTGCGACCAACAATGAAGCATTTGCCCGTAGTTGAATACATTCACCCCGATCAATTCAAAGAATATGAAGAAATCGGCGAACAAATGGGCTTTGCATTTGTGGCAAGCGGACCATTCATCAGAAGTAGCTACAACGCCATCGCCTTTAGCGAAAAAGTTATGGCAGAACGCCTAGAAAAAATGAATTCTGAACGCCCAACAGATACTCTCCGCGTCCTTTCATAAAGTCTGTTCATTCCGATTCCTCAAGATCAGAATGTAACCTGGCTAAAATAGCAGGGTAGGGATTCAATCCTTACGACATGTTTTGATTGCACTTCGACGCTTTCTCGTTGCATTGATGACGGTGGTAAGGCCATTTGTGGCATGGCTTCCGCCTCTGCTCATGATCGTGCTTGGGAGCTTATACATGTTCAATTGTGCGCAAGCACTCCTCGCACCCGGTCGCGGGTTTGTCTACCAATATCGTGCCTCTGGCGGAATCGTAACCGTTGAAGCTCAATCTTATGCCATCGACCCCGGTTCACTTTCTCTTGCCTTTAATGACATCAGAATAACATCCTCTAAAACGGGCGAAGCTGCCTCCGCAAACCGGGCGTTCGTGCAAATGAGAGGCAATGTCGTCACGGCTCGCGTTATGCAAGCTCAAGCCAGCCTATTTAAACAATCAGATGGCATTATAAGCGCGTTCGAACTCATCCCAGAACCAAAAGAAGGCCAAGAACCAGCGACCATTCGCCTCCAAATTGATGAGCTAAATGTGGATTATAGAGATGATTCGCAGTCTCCTAAACTCTGGCAAACTGTAAAACTAAGAGACATCAAATTAGACTCGTCAAAATCCGGAGCAATTGCATCGATTTCTGCACAATTCCCAAATGCTGGTGGATTGGTCGCAAAAGTCATAATTCCAACTGATGGAGATCTAGAAGTCCAAACAAGTACGCCCCGTTTAGATCTCGCTGGCCTCCTCCCTCTGACAAAATCATTTTTAACACCAGATCAACTCCGTCTCATCAAACCGTACTCTGCCGGGTCGGCATGGGTGAATGGGAAAGCATCTGTCATCCTCCCAATAGAAGGTGAACCAACATTTTCTGCCAACTTAAAACTAAATGCGACGAATGTTAATGCTCCCGATTGGCTCAATGGAGCAACTATATCTGGAGATTTTATTGCCGACAACAACTTCATTTCGGCAAGTCTGACATCAAGAGAAAAGAACCGCCAAATCGATTTCGATGGTGGAATCGATCTAAAGAAAGAAATCCAAGTTATCGGTGATTTCAAAGTCGCCTTAAACGATAAGTCTGCAATCTGGAAACCTGTGCAATCTCTCGTTCCAAAAGAAGCGAGTTTTAAAAACCTCGTCTATTCCGGCACTGCCGTCGTTAAAGGCGAAAAACTCCAAGATTTCACCGTTTCCGGCAAGCTTGAAGCGAACTCCACGAGCTGGAATACCGAGGTATTAAACAATATCTCTGCCGATGTTTCTGTAGACCCAAAACGAGTCCTGGCCCACCTCAACCGCGCTGAATTCAAAAACTATCCAATATTAGGATGGGCTGACGTAGATCTAAAGTCAAATCAACTCAAAGGAGCGTTTTCTGGATTAACCGACGAACTTGGACCAATATTAGCGGCTTACAATTTAAATGATTGGCGAATTAAAGGTACGCCTGAAATCGTCCTCTCCGGCACTCCAACTCAACCTCAAATTGGTGCCGGATTTTCCGGGTTTGTAACCTACATTCCAAAAGGACAAGATCCATACAAACTTGGATATTTAGATCTTCGTGCCAATTTTGTTGATGGTGAAATCACAATCAATCGAGGTGTTATCGCCGGAGAATATGGAGTCGCCAGAATTGGGGGAAACATTTCAGATTTTGGTAAAAAACTAAACATTGAAATAGAAGGCGGCGACCTCAATCTAACCACTTTAGATCCCAGAATTGATGGGCTCGCATTCTTTTCCGGTCAGGTCAAAGGCTCAATTGATGACCCTTTACTCGCTGGCAAAATATCAATTTTTGATGCCGGTTTTGAAGACTACCGATTTCCGCAAGGACAGTCCGATGTAACATTCCATAAGGGAGTATTAGCTTTAAAAAACACTTCCATGCAACTCGGCTTGGGCAAAGTTTCAGGTGAAGGCGAGTTTAATACCGAATCCCAAAAATTGTTCTTTGCTGGCACCGGGCAAGATATCTTCCTGAGCGACTACACCACACTGCCCGTGTTTGGCCGTGTAAATATCGAAGCATTTGCCATTTCTGGCCCCGTAGAAAACCTCTCCGCAGAATTTATGGCATCAGGGAATAGCTTGCTTGCATACGAAGTGCCAATCGAAGCCGCCTCAATTAGAGGAGAATGGAAACAAGGTGAAGTCATTCTCAGCGATGTAACCGCCGAGGTTGGCGGAGGAATCCTGTCCGCAAGCGGGAAGTTCGACCCCGCCACGGCGAAAGGATCACTCAAAGGCGAAGCAACAAGTATCAGCCTAACTGCTCTCCCCCTTGACCGCGGAGCGATTGATGTCCAAGGAATCGTAAGTGGAAATTTCGCATACGAAAATACAAGTGAAACCGAAAACTCTGGTCATTTTGATGGCAATATCGATGCCCTGTCCGTCAATGGCTTTGATGTCGGCCCCGGTGGATTTAATGCCCAACTCATAAACAACCGAGCAACATTCTCTGCCTCCGCCGGATCGCCCCAAGGTTTCATAGAACTCGAAAATGGGGCTTTCAATGTCGAAACTAAAGAATATGGTGTGCGAGTCATTGCATCCGGTTTAGAAGTCCAAGATCTTTACCGAGCCGTCAAAAACAAACTTCCAGAATACGGAGATCGAGTTGATTCACTCTTGGCTACTGCAAATGGCACGATCACCCTCGAAGCAACTGCCATCGGCGATCCAAACGGTGTCCAAATTGGGGCTGAATATCTCGATGCCTCTGGCTTAAGCCTAAACGGAAAAACCCTCGGAAAACTTCGGGCTATCGGAAAAGCAACCCAAGATAACGTTGAACTGACAAGCTTGCTTTGGGATACCGAACACGGTGAAATATCCGCTTCCGGAAACTGGCAAAAAGATGGCAGTATCGCCGGCCAATTAGAATTGCAAAAGGTCGATGCCCAAATCCTAAGAGCAATTTTCATAGAATTTCCAGAATGGCACGCCAACATCAATAGCAAATTTGAAGTTTTTGGCAAGGCCGAAAATCCAACCGCCATCGGAACAATCAATATCGATCAAGTCATCAATCCAAACGGTAAAGAAATTCCAGTCGTCCTCAAAGACGCCTCGGTCAATCTCGCAAATCAAATTGTAAATTTGGAATCGACACTAGCCTACAAAGATCTCAAATCAACGGTTTCCGCAGAAGTCCCTCTTGCTGCCCTCGAAGAAGGAAACCCAGAAATGATGAGCTTCGATATGAACATCGAAGAAGTTGAGCTCAAAGATCTTGGCGAGTTTGTAGAGCCTCTCGACCTAAATGAAAGCTTTGGAAAAGTAAATGGCACCATTCGGTTAACTGGAAACACAGTATCAAGAAATGTAAATGGCGCAATTGCATTTGGTCCAGATTCAACCGGCAAATCCAGCTTAAAGTTCAAAGAAGTAAACACCGCATTCCAAGATGTCTCCATCATCATCGATGGACGCGGATCCGACATTGGCCTTTCCGCTCAGGCGTTTTCAATATATGGAGGATATGTATCGGCCGATGCAACTGCAAACATCTCCGATTTCCTCTACTCGCAAACTCCAAATCCGGCAACCCAACAAATTCCAATAAAAGGCTCCATAGATTTTGAAGAATTCAGGCTTCGCCAGAAAGTAGCGTTTCCAAACCCAAACATAAACGGAAAGTCGCTTGTCGCCGAAAAACCAAGCGAAGCAACAATTTACGGAAATATAAACATTTCGGGCACCGCCGCAATTCCTGTAATCTCTGGAAATGTAGAACTTGAAGCCGTAGATATACACCTACCGCCAGAATTCCCAGAAGGACAAGAATCTTCTATTTCTGCGTTCGATCCGAGATTTGATAATCTAAAAATTACCGCCGGAAAAAAATCAAGACTAAACCTCTCCCTCGGAAACTTAGATCTCAATGGCACCGCTGCCATAAACGGGCCACTAAGCCAAGTTCAACTCTCTGCCCCCATGGAATTAGAAGGAGGAACATTTAATCTTCCAACAACAAGAGTGAGATTACAAGAAGGCGGAACCGTCAAAGTACAGTTCGGTGCCGGAGCCGCCGGAAACAGAATCGATCTCAACTTAGAAGGGAAGACTAGAGTAACCGTAAGGCAAACAGACACGCGTTACGAATCTTACGAATTGCTCTTGGCAATCAAAGGAAATCTTCTTGAAGAAAATGGAGTCCAATTATCCGGTACTTCAGATCCGCCAGACTTAAGCCAAGACCGAATTCGCGCCATTATCGGACAACAAGACCTTCTCGAAACTCTGGCCTCAACCGTTTTTGGAGAAAACAAGCAATCCGCGCTCACAGAAGGAATCTACAGCCTTGCTGTCCCATCACTCACCCAAGGCATAACAGAAAACTTGGCTAAGGCCCTCCGATTAGATTATCTAGTGTTTGATTACAATCCATTCGACCTTGGCGTCATTCGAGGCGGAATTGATCTCGGCAAGGGATTATTCCTAGAAGGTAGCCGTCAATTAACTGCTACTGAGTTCGGAAGAATCAAATACGATCTTCAACTGTCATATCGAGTCCCGTCCAGAAACCGGATTCTAAACCGTACAAGATTTTTCCTTGGCGCCGATGAAACGGTTCCCTGGCGATTTGGTTTTGACTACAGTATTCGATTTTAGTAGGTAAATTCCCGGCTGAAGATAACCCTCTTGGCACCAATGCGTCTAAACTAGCAATTCGTGCAAAACGAGAGGAATTATCGAGTGAATCGAGCGCTTTTAATTACACTCTTCACCTTCATGGCTGTTTTAGCCTGGGGTCAAGATGGCAAAACAATCCGAGAAATCAATATTCGAGGAAACATTGCTTCAAATTCGACCCTAATCAATGCGGCTATGACTACTAAAGTCGGTAGTAAGTACGATTCCCAAACCATTGAAGCCGACAAGGACGCAATCTTAGATATTGGTCTTTATCGCAAAGTCGATATTTTTTCAAACAATGTTAATGATAACGAAGTCGATCTCCTCGTCGAGGTCAGCGAATATCCTGTAATCAAAGAAATTCGCGTTGAAGGAAACACCGTATTCACTGACGAAAGAATTATCGAAATTATCCTCTCTCATCAAACTGTTGGCCAAATTTGGAACAACCGCAACGGACCGAAAATTGTAAAGGAAGTGCGCGATCTTTACACGGCCGAAGGCTACTTCGCAGAATTTGAAGATCTCAGCCCACTGGCCGATTCTCCCGGAACTCTCAACGCCGTTCTTGTCGAAGCCACACTCGGATCAATTGAAGTCGATGGAGTCGTCCGAACTAGAAAAGACACCTTAGATCGAATTATCAAATCTAAACCTGGACAAGCTTTCAATATCAATAAGTTTCGCGATGATATGGCTGAACTCTATCAAACAAACTGGTTTGAATCCATTGAGCCAGATCGAAAAATAGGTGAAAGACCAGACGTTTTCGACTTCATCATCAAAGTAAAAGAAGCTCGAACCGCCAACCTTAATGCTGGTATCGCTGTCGATCCACAAGGACGACTCGTGGGAACTTTTAGCTACGGAGATACAAACTTCCGTGGCACTGGTCAAAACGTTGGGTTCCAGTTAAACCAAGCAACTGCTGGCGGCGGACGCATCTGCTTCGCTTGCCTACACTAACCGATTTTATGATTCTAGCGATACGGTCTTTTCTGGCCGACTTTTCTCGGAAGTCATATATAACTTTAACTCGGGCCTCTTAGGACAATCCAATTCTGGTGCCGGCGATGAATTTAACGAACGCCGAACCGGTTTTCAAATGCAATGGAAAAGACCAACTTCCGAGAGCAATACTTTTACTTTTGGTTTAGGCGGCCGAACAACTAAAACAATTGGTCTCAACAATACTGGTGCCAATAACTACATCCAACAAGATGGAGATCTGTTCTCGCTCTTGCTAGGATATGACTACACAACGGCCCGTCCAACGGCCGAACCAGTACGAGGACAAGCCGTTTCACTATTGTTAGAGCCAGGATACAGCGACATTAAAAAAATTGGCGGAAATGTCACCCAGTTCAATAACTTGCTCGGAACATCAACATTCCTAAAAAGCTCTCTTGGATTCAGAAAATACTGGTCCAAAGAACCCGCCGCCAAAGAAGGAGAAGCCCTCGATGCATCCTTCAAACCTCGTCCCGTAGTTGCTTTCAAAGCCGAGTACGGCGCAATTCAAGGCGATGTTCCGTTTTTCGAGCAACTCTTCATGGGTGGTTCCAACTCACTGCGTGGTTATAACAACCAGCGATTCTGGGGCAACCAGTCGTTCCTCACAACTTTGGAATATCGACAACCAGTCTCCGGAAACTTCAACGTAATCGCTTTTGCCGATTATGGTTCGGCCTGGGGTGGATATGGACAACTCCCCGGATTTGAACAAACTAATAAACCAAATTTCCACCTCGGATATGGAATCGGCGTGGCGTTCCGTACGCCCCTCGGTCCAATCCGAATCGACTTTGCATTCAACGATGAAGGCGGATCAAAAACCCACTTTGTCTTTGGAACTAGCTTCTAATTTGAACAGTAAAAATAAAAAGGATATGAAAATGAAACTAAACGTTGCTCCTCAAGCCGGATGGATCGTCGCGGCGGCCCTTGGAGCGTTCGTCGTCACAACTGGGTTCCAAGATAACTCACCTAAATTTGGAGTTGTCGATATGAACAAGGTCATGAATGATGCTACTGCTGGCAAAAAACTGAAAGATGATCTTCAGTCGCAATTTAATGATCGACAAGGACTTTTAGAATTCGTCGCCGCTAATCCAACTCTTACAAGCGAACAAGCTAACAAATTAAGAGAGCTCAGCCTAAAATCCGGAGCAACTGCTGCCGAAAAAACTGAAGTTGAAAACTTAAAGAAACTAATCGTTGCCGATTTCAAGCGGTATGAAGCCTTGGGCCAAAAACAAACCATAACGGAAAAGGAAAGAGCCGACCTCGAAGATCTTGGTAGCCGCCGAAAGAATGCCGGAAATCTACTTCAAAGATGGCAACAAGATTTTGCTAACGAAATAACAAACCATGAAGCCGACCAGCAAAACCTTCTGGCCGAAAAAGTCAAGAAATCAGTAACTGAACTCAGTAAAAAACAAGGCTACTCTTTGGTGTTCCAGACAAGCTCGGCGATCTACGGAGCAAATGACCTTACGGCGGATTCCATCAAGGCCGTCGATGCCGCGCAATAAGGCCATAATCGCAATCGTCGCTTTGGTGCTCACTGGTTGTGCGCCAAAGCCGACTTTTGTACAAATCAACTTTGATCAAATCGAATCAGATTCTGCATCATCAATTTCTGTCGTGCAAGAATCAATCAAAGGATTACCGCCTAAACAAAACTCTCTCCCAATGCTCAGAGAAGGACGCCTCTATGGCTCACTTGATGAAAGCGTCAAATCAAGCATTATCAAGTCCTTACAGGAATCCAGAGAAAAGGCCTTCCAAAGGGCGTTAGACAGCCTCCGCAAGCAATACACCAGCGGAATAGACGCCAGTGTCTCCGATGCCAAAGCTGCCGTTAGAGAGGCCGATAAAGCCGATTGGGACGACACGACTCAAAGGCTGCGAACGATCTTCGATCAATACGCGCCCAAAGAGGGAAGTCTACGGATGGCAATTTACGCGCTTGCAAATAGTCTCCCAAAACAAAAACCCGCCACCAGTATTCAAGATGAACTACAAACGCAATTGCAAGCGGTGCCAGAAAAAACGATAAAACTAAAAGAAGCCGATTTAAAAAAGCTAATGGATGAATTTCAATCCGAAATCTCACCAATTCTGGAATCCTATTACGTTCGCCAAAGCGAAAGAGATCTCGTCCCAAAAACTATCGCCGAAGAACTCCAAGCAAAGTTTGAAGCAGAAGCCCAAAGAACTGCCCAGCAAATTGTCAATACAACTTTTCAATCTGATGAGCCGTTCAATATCATATTAAAGGAAAAACTTGAGGAGATTTCCGCAATTTCAACACAGTCTGCCGGAACGAAAACGAGTAACCTAAGAATTCAAAGTGATCCCCAGTCACCCTACAACACATTGGAGCTAGAGGCTAATGTTTTTGCCGAAACCCGAGGTTATACACTGGGCAAAATCGGCAAAGATGTAACGAAGGAATTCATTGAATGGCGAAAAACGCACCGTCCATAACGCTCCAAGAACTTGCCCAAGTTCTTCAAGGCTCTTTTACTGGTCCATCTGAATTTCTCATCACTCGGCCCGTGCCCGCCGGCTACAACGATCCAAACGGAGTCACTTTTGCCGGCAACGAAGCCTATTTAAGAAAAGCGTTAGAAAGCAATGTCGGCGTCATCATTGCCCCAATCGAAGTCCCCGAACTAAACCGCAACACCATAAAAGTCGCCGACCCAAGGTCGGCCTTTGCCAAAGTGCTGAGAATCATGGCCCGACCGTTACCAATAGAAAACGGAATTCATAAATCTGCCGTGATCCATCCATCCGCAAACATCGGCAAAAACGTGGCAATTGGTCCTTTCGTTGTCGTTGAAGCCAATAGCCATATCGCAGATGGTGTCCAAGTTTTCCCACACTCGTACATTGGCGAAAATTCCAAAATTGGGGCAGGAACAATCATCTATCCAAATGTCTCAATATATCAAGATGTATCAATCGGCGATACTTGCATCATTCATTCCGGAACGGTAATCGGCGCCGATGGATTTGGTTTTGTCTGGGATGGCAATCAACAATTCAAAGTCCCCCAAATCGGTGGAGTCATCATTGGCAATAACGTAGAAATTGGCGCAAATTGTTGTATTGATCGAGCAACAAGCGGAGAAACAACTATCGCGGATGGAACCAAACTCGATAACCTCATTCAAGTCGGACATAACGTCAACGTTGGCCGCCACACCGTCATTGCCGCTTTGTCCGCTATCGGAGGTAGCTCAAACATTGGCTCAAATGTAAGTGTCGGCGGACAATCAGGATTCAGCGATCATGTCACTGTTGCCGATGGAGTCAGTCTGGCCGGAAGATCCGGCGTCATGGGAAACATCAAAGAGCCCGGCGTGTATCTTGGCTTGCCTCCCGTTCCCATCAAACAAGGGATGAGGTCAATGGCCCTGCAGCAGAGACTTCCAGAACTTTTCCAACGTCTGCGTGCACTAGAACGAACAATAGAGGAACTTCAAAGTGACCAAGAACTACCCTAGATCAACGATTACAAACTCGGTCACAATTTCTGGCCCCGGTCTTCATTCCGGAGAGCCAACTTCCGTAATCATTCATCCTGGCAATAAAGGATTTGTATTCCGGCAAGGCACCACAACAACCCCCGCAACCCCAGAAAACGTCACCGACACCACCCGATGCACCCGAATCAGCAACATATCTACCGTTGAGCATGTCCTCAGTGCTCTCAGCGGAATGGGTTTAACCGATGCTGAAATTGAAGTCAATGGTCAAGAACTTCCCGCCGCCGATGGTTGCGCCATGCCTTATGTCGAGGCCATTAAGACTTCCGGAATTACAAACTGTGGCAACCTCATAGTCGACGGCCCATTTGCCCGAATCTATTACGTTGAAGAAGGGAAGTCATTCAAATATGCCGTTGGCCTAGGTGAAGGCTATTGGCGATGCAATTTTGAACTTGAAAACTCATTCGTTGGACTCCAAGAATTAGAGTTCGTTTGGTCAAAAGAAAACTATGAAAACGAAATCGCCCCTGCGCGAACGTTCGTCTTAGAATCCGAACTCGAAGCTGTTCGAGCCTACGGACTCGGTAAAGGATTATCCGAAGAATCATGCTTTGGGGTCGCCTCTGCCGGTTACATGAACCCAACAAGATTCCCAGATGAGCCCGTCCGACACAAACTTCTCGATCTAATCGGCGACCTCGCGCTCTGCGGCATCCCAATTGCCCACTTAGATGTTTTAGGTCACTGGACCGGGCATACCCACAACGTAGCCCTGGCAGCAAAGATCTCTGAAAATGTAACGCTAGTCCGCGAAGATTAAACTACAACGGTCTAAATTCTGGCCATTCCGTTGGAATCCCATTTTTCCGAATCAAGTCCAAATACTCGGGTCTCAAAACATCACTTGAATATATCGCTTGCGGAGTTTCATTCTTCCTCAAACAAAAAAGCGCCAGTAAAGCCGAAGCTTCTCCAATATTCCATTCAATGGGGTGCAACCGATAGCACCCGTTTGTGATATGCGTAGTTCCAATATTCTTTGCTGCCGGCAATAAATTCTTTATCCGAATCGGAATCAAAGACCCCAATGGAATCGTAAAAGGAAGCGTTGAAGTATCTATCGTCTTTGCCCCATTACTCGCCGGATGCAAATCGATCCGATAAGCTCCAATCCCAACAGAGTCATCTAAAACCGGAGCAACTGCTTTCCCCGGATTTGTGTATGCCGCAACATCCTGTTCTTTAATCGTATGCAATGCACATATTCGACGGCTCTCTCGATGATAAGGCGCCTTTGCCAGCCCATCAACCGTCCCCGATAGATCACCGCGTAACTGCAACCCTGGATATCCACACTCTGTTTGAAGCCAATACACAAGCGAGAGCGTAAGCTGCCGGGAGCTTTCAAGTCGATCTTTCGCTACATCTTCGGCCACATCAATAACATGCCCTCCCGCATAATCATTCATTGGCCAATTGACTGCCGTTACTGGTTTACGCTGATCCCGATGCCGAGAAGGGTCAACAATTTGCCGATATGAAAACAAATTGAATCCATCATTTTCAAAAAGAGGAAAGTGCTTGGGCTGACCAGTTTTAACGTTCAAATAAGTAAAGCTCAACAACTTATCCGGCCAGTTTTCAGGCTGATGATTCAACCAAAAATCATATTCCCTCGGCTTTTCTATCGTGAAATTTGCCTTCGGATCATCATCAAATTCCAAAGCCGCGCACCATGTAAAACTCTGGATATTGTCCCGCTGTTCTTGCCCCACAACTGCGTTAGGCTCTTCCGTTTCTAAGCGACTCTCGGCCCCAATTCGGTAATCCACTCCTGCCAATGGCAATAAATCTCCAAGTTCCGTCGCATCCAGTACAAACTTTGGAAAAATCGTAACTAATCCCCGATGTTCTTGTTCCAGCACAACCGAAACAACCTCGTCACCTACAGTCTTTACCGACTTAGCTACTGTATGAAAAAGAATCCTTAAAGATGACCAATCCTCCGCCATATTCAGCTGACTCCGTAAAACGGCTTCCCCTACCGCTGGTAAAAAGCTCAGATGACTGACCCATCCGCCGCCCGGATTCAAAAGTAAATCTCGCTCCGCCTCCTGCGTTAATAAACCATTGTTTCTGTACCATTCTCGCACTTGATTTCTAAATCGGCGGTAGCGAAAAGTGCAACCCATCGATTCAATCCAAGGATGTTCATCCGGTGGAACAAGCTGTGAAGTCAACTGACCACCTAACCAGCTAGTCTCTTCCGTTAGAATTACACTCACTCCCTGCCTCGATAACGCAAGCGCAGCTGCAGTTCCGCCCGTACCGCCGCCCACAATCAATACATCACAAGATTGAGTACTCATACTTTTTTAGAATTCAAACTCGAATGAACACGAGGTACATATCCATTTCTCATCGCTTCACAAATAATTGGCGGTGTCATTAACCCTCCCACCAAGGGAATAGAGTCAAAGGCAACATAGCCATCCCAAGTATACGTGTAAAACATTCCTTGCCATATCAAAACCGGGAAGCCGATATCTACAAATGCTCCATCCGGCAATTGCGATATCTCGACAACGTTTTTTGAACCGCCCCAGTGCGCCGCAAGTCGTTCGCGATGCAGAATCTCATCGATCTCCTTCGCTTTCAATTCTCCATAACAATCACGCAATGCACTCTTAAATCGAACAAAATCGCTGCGACGACATTCCGCACATGGTCGATGACCCGCCGAAAGCGCCGCCGCTTCATCTAAAAAAAACAACTCCGTATAAGAATTCGCCGCCATGACTTCACGTTTTCGATTCTTAAACTCTAACTCACAACAAATCCAGGCTTTGCTTCGCCACTTATCGGTAACTAAATTGCCATCCGAACGGTGCAATCGACCACGATTTCCCATCATTGTCCCCCGATTGGAAACCGCCACAATTTGCGAGTCCGGGCCTACACGATTCGGTTTTGGCATTAGTCCACCAATTGAAGATGAAGCATTTGTTGCGGAACATGAAAATCCGCGGGGTCTTTAAGCGTAGGGTTCAATGCTGTGAATTCATCAATTCCGTCTGGCCCTCGGTCTATCCGGTAAACATTGATTCTCCAGTCTCCCGAAACTTCGTCATCTGTCCGCAATCCAAAATTCAATTTCGCATAATCCGTCAATTCAACTAAATCTAATCCTAGCCAGCCCTCCCACTTTCCTTGATCATAGTGAATTGCCGCTCCCCATTGAACCGCATGACTATCCCACCTCGGATCACTAACCATATCGACTCGATTCAGATTCGGAGAAGTAATAATCCCATCCCACAAAACACCATGTGGACTGACTTCAAACTCAAAATAATGATGCGGATCATCAGATCCGGCAGAAAGAAAAACCTCAACGGCTTCCTCTTCAAAAAGTGGATCATCTCGCTCCGTAAATCGAGAAACAATATGGTCATCATCACAAATCACCCGGATGTACAAAAAACTCTCTTCCCGTCGAAGTTCAACAACTGATTTTCGAATCGGCTCCTCGCCAGTGACCGTGTCCTTTAATGGAAAAGACTGAAAATCACCCGCGGACAAAGAAATCATTCTGTTCATTATCCCTTCAACTCTCGCCCTTAAATGCAAAAGCCGACAAATATTGATGAGATCCGAATAACGCAGTTCTATTACAAAAAACTAGTTGGTGCGCGGGAAAGGACTCGAACCTTCACGCCTTGTGAGCACTACCACCTCAAGGTAGCGTGTCTACCAATTCCACCACCCGCGCACTCGGGAGAGATCAACGAGAATACCAGAACAAAATAAGAGGCGAGGGTCCTCATTCAGTTCTTCTCAATCGCGCTCTTTCTATCAGCTGATCAATTTCAAGATCGCCGCGCAAATAGTCTTCCGGTGGCCTGGCACCTGCCTCTAATAAATATCGTACGCAACCCAAGTGATCAGCTCCCTCTGTGGGCCCATTATTAACCGAAGACCAAGCCGCCCACCCAATTGGAGTCGCCTTAAATTGGTTTTCTACCTGGTCTAATTCCGCTCCGTTTTCCACGAGCATTTTCACCATTGGCAAATTGCCGATAAAACAAGCAATATGCAGCGGAGTTGCTGGCGTTACCGTGAAAAGCCATTACTCGTCGTAGAAATCCCAGAAACCGGCCATCCGTATTGCAATAGGCGTTTCATGCGCTCAACATCGCCGGCCCATGCCGCATCATTGATTATCGAAACCAATTGCGGAGTGAGCTTTGATGCAATCTTCGGTGAAGTTGCCAAAATTTGATCCGCCCTTTCAAGTTCGCCGTTGCTCACATACGTCGCAAAAAGTTCAATTTCGTCCAATGGATAGGACAATCCCAGTTTTGCCATCGCTTCCACCATCCCCGATCCGCCTCTCAAACCAGCGTGGGTCAACACGTCAAATCCATCTATCGACTTGCCTCGTAAATTCACCCCGTATTTGGCCAGCAAAAGTCCAAACTCTCCGCTTCTCCCTCTTCGTATGGCATGGTGCAAAGCGTTCTCCTTAAAGTCGCTATCATTTGGGTCAGCCCCCGCATCCAGTAATAGCTGTACAGCCTCAATGCGATCAAAATCTAAGGCTCGGAGTAGCCCGTTTGTTCCTTTAAGTTTTGCGCCTCTGGAAAGCAATAATTCCAAACAGGAATGATCAGCACTCTCGGTAGAGTGATAAACCGACTCTTCATCATTGATCTCCGCACCAGAGTCCAAAAGCAAACGAGCTAATTCCACGTTAAACTGGCGTCCACAAGCTCCGTAAAGCGCGCCTAACGGGCTCCCCGGCCAATTCGGGTCTTCATAAGTCTCGTTAACATCCGCCCCCTTCTCAATCAAATATTTGGCCAGACCCAAAACTTCAGATGTCGCGGCATAAGAACAGCAAGCATAAACCAGCGGGGTTGCGTTCAAAGGGCCCCCTTTATCAATGACATTAAACTGGCCAGATTCAATAAATCTGCGAACAGAAGATAAGTCACTTCGACATAAAGATGACCAAAACTCTTGCCCTTCTAGCTCCGAAGGTAGCGACCCAAATGTCTGACGCATCATAACCGTCAAAACCCAGTTTGAAATATCAAATGGGGATGCAAGAAAAGCTTCAATGGCGTGTTTCATTTCCGCCCAATTTCGATAGTTATATTTCTGCGCAACCTCATGCTGGGCTTCAGCTAGTTTTCGCTGAACAGTTGCGTCTGCATCATTCCATTGCTTTAGCAAATCTTTAGCTTGGGCTTTAAGGTGCTCTAAATTCAGTTGGTTAAGATCAGGATTCATAATATCAAACTCCATTTTCTTAGCGATCCGCAAAGCCAAGATTGGGTTTGATACCATTCGAATCAGTTTTTAGCCAGTGGGCTCAGCCCTTTCCGCGGATCAGGAGGCATCTAGTTATGCCTATCAAAAAATTATATCTGAATTTGCTTTCAACCCCAGTTTTGAATTTCTAAAAATCCAAAACATATGGGCCAATCCAACAAATCCGGTAACCATATCAGAGATGCCAAAATTTCAGCCCGTGACTTCAATATGCACTCTGTTCCTCCCCTCTTACTCAAAAATGTGACAAGATAATCTAGGTTCGAACAAATTCCGACCATGATCATTTGCACTCTCTTGGCCATTCCGCCCGTATCTGGCACTTCGCTAGAGCGCATGTTCAATTTCTATCAAAACACGCCTAACCTATCCGTAAAATTTGAAGTCGCTAATGATGGACAAAACTTCAAATCGCCCGGATCTTATTCTTGGATCATGCCGGATAAGCAGCAAGTGATTGTCAATTTTCCACTTGGAAACATGGAATTTCGCCAAAACAAGACAATTACTCATTTTATTGATCATGAAGCCAAGACTTACCGGGAATATCCCACTTTTGCTCCGCTTCAATTCAAACCCCAAGGGGCCGCGACCATCTTCTTTCCTGTCGCGTTTTTCCGGGTGAAGTTCGATATCAATCGAGAAATGAAACCGTTAAAAACCAGCGACGCTGTCGTAAACGGTGTCCACGGCGAGGAGTTCCAGTTTGGAGGCCCCGGTAAAATTCAAGGCACATCAACTTTTGATGTGGTTGTTGACCGCTACGGTCGTATGATAAAAGTTTCATTCGATATTGATGAAAATGGCACCATCATTCGCCGGCACCACTTTTTAACGAACTACAATACAAACGCCAGCGAAATCAAAATTAGAGATGAAATTGAACCTGGATATGTCCCCGAAGCGGCAATTTCTCAAAAGCTGACACCCATTCCAAGCGATGGTTTCCCATTTGAAAAAGTGGTTCAAGCCAGCAACGGCTCTACCAAAGATCTCGCCCGAGAATTCAAAGGCAAATCTGTTTTAATCCTCATCACAGACCCAAGTTGTCAACCTTCAAAACAAGGAGCAAAAATTTGGCAAAAACTTGCCGATCTCGCAAAATCATATAAGTCTGAACTGATCGAAGTTTCGTTAACTTCTCAAAAGCCCGTCACTTCAAATTCCTGGCGGCTGTTCTACGATAAGTCGGGAAGTTTTGAAAATGCCGTTCAGCCTCCCGTAACGCCGTACCTTTTCCTGGTTGATAAAGAAGGAACGATTTTCCAATCTTGGGCTGGAATCAATGCCGATCAAGAACAAAGGATTATCAAAACGTTCAAAACAGGATTTGAGCAGATTAAGTAGAAAGAACACGTTCCGCTAGGATCACGGCGACATAGTCATCAACATCCACCGGTGGCGTTTGCATACTTGCCGGCAGAAGTCTTCGCCACCCGCGCCGAGGATGATCAATCCAATATCGCTCTCTCGCATTCATAGTCGTGTCCTTTTCGTCAACAACCAGAACTCCAATGCTGGGCAACAATTGTTTAATTGCCTCCACCGTCTGCCGAGAAGTCGTTCCGCCCCCCACGACAATCAGAGTAAACGACCCTTCCGATTGCAACTCAATAACACGCTCTGCGACCTTCTCGGTGCGAGTAATCCCTTTCCAAATAACGTTAATCTTTCCGTCTTCCTGCCTCTCGACAAGGGCCACTCCACATTTACGGCTCCCAGGATCTACTGCCAAAACCGTTCTTTCTCCCAAACTGCTCATAATCGTAATCGGTAATCAAGTTTAAGCTTGTCGCTAGCTCTAGTGTCTCTTGCGGCAAACAATTGCAAACGTATTCTACGTTTGGAATCTTCGATTCTACCGGCCATATCTAAAATTTGTTCCCGTGTAACTTCGCCAATTGGTGTCTCAGACCCAATTGCCGGAATCATTCCCTTTTTCGTTGCCGTGGAGTACAGATTTTCTTCTAAATATGTCAACACTTGATTGATGATGAGCTCTTGACTCAAAGTCCCATCAACCTGCATTTCTAAAATGACATCTCCTTCTCGATAAACTAATGGATTTGGCCTAATCGCAACTTGAACAATAGCGGGCTCGTTTTTGAACAGGTTTGCAAAAGCCGAGACAATGACGACCTGATCAGAATCTCGAGCGGTCAACATATTCACTGCCTCCTCAAACTGGTCCTCCTTACCCCTACTTTTGGTACCAATAACCCCCGCAATGGTGAGATAACTACCCTCAGCACCCCTGGCAGAACCCCGAGTTCGGGCAGAATCGCTTGCTTTTCTAAAGGCTTGGTTGAGAAGTGCCGTAGCCTGAGCGCGAGAAATCTGTTTAGAAACTTCAAGTCGTGCAACCTCATCCAAAGCATTGTAAATCAAAGGTTGCTTTCTACTCACATCAAGCGCTTCAAAAAGTGCCGTGTTTTGGTCGCGTCGCATTTCAAGTTCGCCGTTGATATTGATCAACTCGGCTCTCGCTGATTTCAAGTCATTTGAAGCTGTAGTGAGAGCAACTCGATTCGCTTCTAACTTCCCATCGTAATCTCTTTCCGCAGCTTTTAGAGCGGTGTCAATTTCCAGAATCTTTACATTAAGTTCCTTTATTGTTGAATTGTTTGAATTGATTTGCTCGGTAAGTTGGGAATTAGATTTTTGCAAACTAAAGTTCATTTGCTGAATCTTTGCGTTCTCTTCTCGTGTAGTTTGTAAGCTTTTCCTACTCTTTTCCGTCAGGCTTTCAAGCTCTTTCGCTTCCTTTATCAGCTTATCTGTTTTTGAAAGAGTGGATTTTAGCTCACCTTGAATTCCAGAAACTCGCTTCGTTAAGGAATCGCGCTGAGCCAGAAGTTTTGCCGATTGCCCTCGAACATCCGCAAGCTCTTTTGAACGTTCCAAAAGTCTTTTTTCTTGGTCACTGAGTTTTGATTCACCAGCAGAAACCAATGATTTTTGCTCTGAAATGAGACCTTCACTTTCAAGTCTTAACTTTTCAAGCTCTTGAACCTGTTCTCGCAAGTCTTTTGCTTCAAGCCGAGCTTTATCGCCTTCCACAATCCAGGCTCGAACTGGCTCAGAAGCTGCCGCCAAAACCAAAATTGTCGCTAAGGTTCCTAGCATTCCCGCAACAAATGTTCCAATCATTGCCGTGTGCATTGGCCTCAAACGCCAAACACGAAGCTTCTTTTTGCCTATTTTTCTGCCAACAAGATCCCCCAGATAAGCGACGACTCCGCCGACTATCACCATTGCAACCAAAAAGATTATGCTTATGCCCACTTATTGCACGTTCTTCCTTCTAATGAGTTCAATCGCAACCACTAACCCGGCTAAGATTGGAGCAAAGCTAGCAAACCAAGCTGGCATCGCGCCGCCTTGCGCCATTATGGCCATGGCATTGGTTACCATCATATAACCAAATATTATTACGACAGAAAGCCAAAAGCCAGTTGCATTGCCTGCTCGGTGGTTCCGTATTCCAAGCGGTGCGCCGACTAACCCAAAGACCAAAGCCGCCAGTGGCAATGAAAATTTGTTCCAGTATCCAAATTGCAAATTGATGATCTGCTCCTTACGAGCATTGGGATCCGTCTGCATCCTTTCAATTTCACGAAGAGTCTCTTGACTGGAATAGATGTCTAAATCTTTTTGATTGTTTGCCAGTAAACTCTTCGGGTCAATATTGGGCTTTGGCATAGTGTCGGGCCACGCCCCTTCTCGGAAAGAAGCAATAAAGAACTTGCTGGGCTCTCCTTGCTCATCTCTTTGAATTGAATAGAGGTTCATGCGACCCTCTGCTTTCCATTCATCTAATCCATTGTAAACCAGCTTACTCACTTCTAAAAACTGGTCGACTTTTGCTTCTTTATTGTATCCAAAGACGACAGCATCAGTCAAAGTGCGATCCGTAATATTAAAGTTTCTTGCTACAACATATCCAATCAATCGATTTCCATCTTGAAGCGCCTGGGCAGCAGGACGATCATTATTCTTGTCGAGTTGGGTTGTCAATTCTTCCTTCAATCCCATCGCCTGAAAAGACATCTTGGGGACAACAAAATCTGTTAAAAAATAAGTGAGAAGCGAAATAGCTACCCCGGCTGCTGCAATAGGAGCCATTAATCGTACAACACTAACTCCTCCCGCTCGCAATGCGACAATCTCACTATCACCGCTCAGCCTTCCAAATGCCAACAGGGTTCCAAGAAGCATTGCCATCGGAAATGTCTTAGCGACGATTCCAGGCGTGTATAAAAAAGCAAGTTTAAGGACAAGTACAACTGAAACACCTTGGGCAAGAAGTTGAGTAAATGTATATAAAAATGATCCTGCCATGATCAAAACCGTAAAGATCATGACTCCAAAAACCCAGGGCCCCGCTATTTCACCCAAGATCAATCGGTCTACCCTTCTCATGGGCTCGAATCCTCTTTAGTCAATACATCAGCCTTGTTGTTGATAGCATCGTAGCCTTGCCCCAAGTAGAATTTTTTGACTAATTCATTAGAGCGAATCTCATCAGCATTTCCTTCAGCAATGATTTGACCATCAATCAAAATATAGTTTTTTTCTGTAATGTTTAACGTAGCGTCAACATTGTGATCAGTAATTAGAATTCCAATGCCTTCGTTCTTCAGGCGTCTTATAATGTGCTGAAGTTCTTCGATTGTTACCGGGTCAATTCCCGTAAATGGTTCATCGAGCAAAATAAACTTTGGTTTGGTTGCCATGGCCCGTGCAATTTCTACTCTTCTGCGTTCGCCGCCAGAGAGCACCCCGCCGGGCCGATCTAAGATTTTTGTAATGTGCAATCTTTCGGCTAAATCATCAATCACAGATTGAATCTCTGGCTTTTTCATGCCTTGCATTTCACAGACTAAACGAATGTTATCGGCAACTGTCAATCGACGAAATACACTTGATTCTTGGGCTAAGTATCCAATTCCAGATCGTGATCGCTGATGCATTGGCCATTTCGTAACATCGGTTTCGTCTAAGTAAACTGTGCCTTCATTTGGGCGGATAAGCCCCGTGACCATATAAAATGTTGTCGTTTTGCCGGCTCCGTTTGGCCCAAGCAGACCAACTATTTCACCTTGATTAACTTCAATTGAAACTCCATTTACAACTGGTCGGCGCTTATAACGTTTCACCAAGTTCTTTGCAACAATTTTCATCTGCCGTCTCCGTCTGGTTTGACTTCAATTTTGGCTGGCCCGCCAGAAACGCCCCATTTCTTAACCTTCATATCCCTTGTGAAAGTCACTTCAAGCAATTCACCATTCAAACTCATGGTTTGCCCCTGGTCTAGATCAACCGTAACCGAACCCGACAAACTCAAAACCCCACCTGAAAATCGCAAGCGATTACCTTTTGCCACGATCTTTGTAGGAATCTGTTGCCCTTTTGAATTCGGCGCAGATAACGTATTGACAGTGATAGTAATTGGCCCTTTCAAATCAGCCATTTGAATTGGATAACTCCCAGTTCCTTTAGGAAGATCAATCACTCCACCAGAAGATCGAAAATCTAAGTTTACGGGAACTTTTTGACCAGAATCTATGCGAGTGCCACTGTAATCAAAATCCATCTTTCCAGAACCAGTTATGGTTCCGCCGCTACTGATATTATCGATGACGGCAGATGTGCCAACTAAATGAATCGTTTCTGATTGCTGGTCACGAGTTTGAACCCCTCGAAAGTCATAATTACCCGCAACTCGTATCGAAGAGAACTCTCGATCTCCAGAGGAATTTGGCGCAAGATTGGCTGAACCAGAACTGGCTCGAAGCACATTTGCACCTTCCGTCAAGGTAAATGTCGATGGAAGTGTAAAAGTTGCTTTTCGTTGCGAGCCAGTCTCTTTTATCGTTAGAGAGGCTGTTTTAAGAACCTGGTTAGCTCCCGTTTTTATCCGAGTGATGGTAACTCCACCGCTGAGTCTTCCTTCTTCCAAATAAAACTTCTTGCTTGAATCTTGCAGTAATCTACCCAAAAGAGCATTGGATTCAAATTGCATTTGCTGAGATTTACTAACTCCTAACAAAGGACTGCCTTTGAAGTCAATATCTATTCCGTCGGCGTCGCCAGCTACTTGAAAAGAAGTGATTCCTGAAACTGTGATGTCATCATTGTTAGTCCGCCAAGTTGTCCCTTTGCTCGATTGCGCAAAAACGATGGTGCCAATTCCAATGGCTAAAAAACTAAGGAGTACAAATGATGTCTTCATTTCATTAACTGTTCCGACGAACCGATTGCTTTCAAATCCGCACGTGCATACAATTCAGGAGTTGGTCCAAATGTCCAGTCATCTCTCTTCACAGTTACAGACCCTCTGGCAACAAATAACTCCTTATCCGGTAGCCATTCCAATTCATCCGCCTCTAATTTCGCATCGGCAGATAATGAAGTGACCACAACTCTCTTCAACAGTTTGAACGTTCGAGAATCCGTATTTGCTTTTCCTTCCTGGGACTCAAATTGACTGGCGGGCTTTCCGTCTTGATAAACCTCACCAGAAACACCATATAGAAACGCCTGACTGCCTTCGTCCGATCCAATCCCAACTCGCGTGGATTCACCAGAGATTGACCAAAGAATATTGCCGTCACTGTCGTTAACTCGGAGATCAGTTGCTCCAGCATTCAAAATTCTTCGATCTCCATCATCGGCCCCTTTGCTTTGTAGACCTTCAGGAGCCTGCGCGTCTCCACGGGGAGCCTGGGCTGCGGGCCCACATCCAAAAACTGTAAATGCACACATCATCATTACGATGAAGCTAAAGGAATTTCGGATAACCCATCCCTCCTGGAAAACTTTCCGCGGTGCTCTCCGGCCAGTTGACCACAAGCCGCGGCAATATCATGCCCTCGTTCTACTCGTTCCGTGACGTTGACTCCTGCTCTTTCCAGCACCCTTCTAAAATTATTCACACGCTCTTTTGATGGTCTGGCAAAACCGTTCTCCGTATCTACATAGTTAAACGGAATCAAGTTGACAACATTTTTAGAACCCCGAACCAGCCGAGCGAGTGCTTCCGCTTGCTCCTCCGTATCATTAACTTCGGAAATCAAAAGATATTCAATTGTAATTTTTCGACCGGTGGTTCGCTGATAAGTCAACATAGAGTCAAAAGTTTCTCTAACAGACCAACGATTGTTAACTGGCATCAACCGACTTCGAACTTCATCTATCGGTGAGTGCAAACTCAAGGCCAGGTGTATTGGTAATTTCTTCTTTGCCAATTCTAAAATCTGAGGAACCAAACCTACCGTTGAGACGGTGAGATGTCGATAGCTTAGTCCAACCTCTTCGTGCAAGAGCCGTAATGACTCCACAACATTTGCTGAATTCAAAAGTGGCTCTCCCATCCCCATAAAGACCACGTGACTAATCCGCCGAGAAGTTAGCGATTGCAAAAGGAGGTACTGACCAATTATCTCGCCGACCGTAAGATTTCTATCGAAACCACCTAGTCCTGTTGCACAAAATGTACAACCCATTGGGCAACCCACTTGGCTAGAAATACAACAACTGACGCGATCTTGGTATGGAAGCAAAACGCATTCAAAAACGTTGCCATCGCCGTTATGTACCAAGAGTTTTTCAACTCCATCAGAACTTTTCTTATGACTAGCCACGATCAAAGGATTCACCTTATATTCGTTCGCTAAATTCTCCCTAAGTGCCTGAGGCAGATCTTTCATCTGCCCAAAATCAAGACAGGCTTTTTCGTAAATCCACTTTGCCAATTGCTTACCCCGAAATGCAGACTCATCCCGGCTCAAAAAAAACTCTTTAAGCCCGGCAGAATCCAATCCCGTCAAACTCGGCAATACGTTATCCACAGGTACCTACAAGTTTACCGGTTTAGCCTCAACTTCATCGGGTTAGCATCAATTTTAATCCCAAATGGCACGGCTAACCAATTTGAATTCGTATATACAAGAAGAAAATCAAAGAACTGATTAGAAGAACAATGTCGAAAAGGAATTTTATTACCGCCGGATTTGTATTTGTGGCTGCTTTTGCCGCCGTATTTGTTGCTTTGCAATTGAATAGCAAAATTCAATCTCAAACTCCTACATCATTGTTTTCTAAGCCCGATGTAATAACGGCAATTCCAGCCCAACTCTCAAACACTCCAGCAGACTTTAAAGCCGCAAGTAAGAGAATATTAGAAAGCGTCGTCAGTATCGACACTCAATCGCAAGGAGAAGACTTCTTTGGCCGAAGATTTGTACAACAAGCCGGATCAGGTTCCGGAGTCATAATCAGTGAAGACGGGTATGTCGTAACCAATAATCACGTCGTTACGGATCAAGGTCGCCAAGTCGATCGAGTCGCCGTCGTGTTTTCTGACGGAAAAAGTGTAGAGGCCGAAGTGGTTGGCAGAGACCCACGATCAGATATTGCCGTTCTTAAAATTAAGCAATCGGGTCTTAAACCAATACAAATTGGGAACAGTGACAAGCTAGAAATTGGCGAATGGGTCATTGCTGCTGGAAACCCCCTTGGATATCGAAACACAATAAGTGTGGGTGTTGTCAGTAGTAAAGGTCGACCTCTTACTGCCGAAGATTCGGCGATTTTTGTAGATGGGATTCAAACCGATGCTGCCATCAATCAGGGAAATTCTGGCGGAGCGCTTTGTGATGCTCAAGGAAACCTTGTTGGAATCAATGTTGCCATTGCAAGTAATAGCGGTGGATCAATAGGGATTGGCTTTGCAATTCCGGTTAATCGCATGAAATTAGTTGTCGATGACATCATTAAAAACGGATCAGTCAAATACGGCACTACTGGATTTTTCGTTAGAGATGATTCGAGTATTGTTCTCAATCTAAATCGCTATCGGCAACAGCTCAAACGAGCGGTCGGGACAGAAAATGAACCACCAAATAACGGAGTTGTCATTGGTCAAGTTGAATCTGGCTCTCCGGCTGCCCGCGCTGGTATTCGTCCATTGGATGTAATACTTTCGGTAAATGGGAAAGCCATGAAAGAGTTACGAGATTATCAAGTGTTTATTGCTGATAAGAGACCAGGCGAAAAACTTGAACTCAAGATTTGGTCAGTGGGAACAGAAAAATCAGTTACTCTTGTTTTAGTCGATAGTTCAAATTCAGAGCAAGCCTTTTAATTAGAATTCCGAACTGGCAAGAAACTTGCATAAAGCTACTTCATGAAGTGGATAGCGGGAGTTTCTATCGTGGCATGTTTAGCCGCCGCTGGATGTGGTGGCGGTGGTGGCGGCGCACAAAGTTCAAATCCAATTCCGAGCACAAACGTTACGGGTGAATGGGTCGATGAATTACTGACCTGTATCCGGTCAAACGGGCCGGGCCCAACTGGAAACTCAAGAGCAATTGCAATGGTCACAACTGCCATGTACGATGCATTTGCGATCATGGATCCTACGGCGGTCGCGGTTCATACAAATGATGAATCGTTAGGAACTCCAGTTGGAACATCTCGATTAAATGTTGCTGCCAGCCAAGCGGCGTATCGTGTGCTTGTTGACCTTTTTCCTTCTCACCAATCCCGACTTGCTCAAACACTCATTCGGCTTGGCGGAAATCCGAACGACAATTCAGCAAGATTTCAAGATCCGGTTGGAATCGGCAATATGTCGGCCCAAAACCTTCTTGAGTTTCGACACAATGACGGAAGTAACCAGCAAAATAATTATGCGGATACAACCGGATACCAATCTGTTAACACTGTAGAAAACTTAGTCGATCCTAACCGCTGGCAACCTCAGATTTTTGTCATGCCAGATGGCTCTACGAAGCGACCGTCATGGCTGACTCCACACTGGGGAACCGTAAAGCCATTCGCATTGGCTTCCGGCTCCGAATTTCGGTGTCCTCCTAGCCCCGCTGTTGGCACTCCAGAGTTTAAAGCTCAAGTTGATGAAGTCATTGAGCTCCAAGCTGATTTATCAGATAACAACAAAATTACGGCCGAATATTGGGCCGACGGCCCGGCAAGCGAAACACCTCCCGGACATTGGATGCTCATGGCGCACCATGTCGCCAATAACAACGGATACAACTTAGAAGACAGTATTAAACTGTACTTCTTAGTTGGAAACGCCGTAATGGATGCTGGGATTTCTGCTTGGGAAAGTAAAGTCTATTTCGACTACGTGCGACCCATATCGGCGGTGAAATATCTTTATGCTGGAAAAAAAATCTATGGCTGGGCGGGCCCGGGTAAAGGAACACAGTTGATCAATGCCGAAGATTGGCGACCTTACCAGCCAGCTTCATTTATCACCCCTCCATTTGCCGAACTTCCATCTGGGCACAGCACCTTCAGCTCCGCCGCAGCTCAAGTGATTCGGAGATATCAGGGAAGTGATCAGTTAAGATTTGGTTATTCATACGCTCCTGGTTCAAGTCACTATGAGCCTGGCATCACGCCAAAAAAGACAATCAATCTTTTTTATGGCACCCTAACTTCAGCGGTTAATGCGGCCGGAGCAAGTCGACTTTACGGTGGAATCCATTTTGCCAAAGGCAACGAAGATGGTCTTAAAATGGGCCGGCTAGTGGGGGATAAAGTTTGGTACAAAGCCACTGATCTCTTCCGGGGGCAACGTTAACTAACCGTTAGCATCGGGAAACCTCCGGTAAAAATAGTTAACCTAAAGAGAACTTAAGTTCGCATGAAACGTATAAATGACTAGGAATGGACAGAATCCCTGAAGGTTTAAACCAACTCCTAGAAGTTCTTCCCCCGGTTGTTCGGGAGAAACTTGAAGGTCACCCTGATCTTTCAGCTCTAGTCGAAGTTGTTCTCGATTACGGACGTCCGGCTGAAGCACGATTTCTAAAAAGCGTCGAGCGTTGGCCAAGCAGTGTCGTATCAGAACATGATATCGATTACACAGTCAAAGCCATTGGTGAGTTTGGTGGTGATAACCGGGCCGGGATCGAGCGAACTCTTCATAGAATTTCTGCAATCCGTAACCGAACAGGTCGGGTTATTGGCTTAACTTGCCGAGTTGGTCGGGCTCTTGAAGGCACAATCGATATCATTGATGATATCGTTCGATCTGGCCAATCCATTCTCATCCTTGGACGACCCGGAGTTGGAAAAACAACAAAGCTCAGAGAAGTTGCCAGGGTTTTGGCCGACGAAGTCAACAAAAGAGTAGTCATCGTAGATACCAGTAATGAAATAGGAGGGGATGGAGACATTCCTCATCCGGCAATTGGTGGATCTCGGCGAATGCAGGTTCCACGGCCCGAAGTACAGCATGCGGTCATGATTGAAGCCGTTGAGAACCATATGCCAGAAGTAGTCGTTATTGATGAAATTGGAAATGAAAGCGAAGCCGCTGCCGCCAGAACAATTGCCGAACGTGGAGTTCAGTTGATAGGTACAGCTCACGGCGGATCACTAGAAAATTTGATGCTGAATCCCAGCCTTTGTGATCTTATTGGCGGAATTCAAGCCGTTACGCTTAGCGACGATGAAGCAAAGCGAAGGGGTACTCAAAAAACTGTCCTAGAAAGGAAAGCTCCTCCCACGTTTGACGTGGTAATTGAGTTGATAGACTTCGACAAACTTGCAGTTCATAACAATGTTCAAAAAACAGTAGACCTCATGTTGCGTGGGGTTGCTCCGCGACCAGAAATTCGAGTCAGAACAGATCTTGGTAAAGTTGAAGTCTTGCAAAGCGAACTGAATCCTGACATCAACGAACCAGGTTTCAATCAGAGATTTCCATCTCTGGCCAAAACTCCGCAAAAGGCCACAAAAGAAGATCGCTTTTCAGAACGAGAAAGAGCCGAAGCAAAAATTTCTCGTGAACCAAAAGCAAAGCGATCCGTGGTTAGAATTTTCCCATACGGTATTGCTAGGACTCGGCTAGAACGGGCGATCAGAGAAACAAAAGCTCCTGCACTTATTACAAACGATATTCATCAGGCGGATGCAATTATTGCCATAAAGTCGGCCCACAGTGCCAAACCAGGCAAGATCAAAGAGCAGAAAAAGGAACTGCCTACTGTAATCGTTAGAAGCAACACGTTTTCTCAAATTGCTAATGCAATTGAAGATGTATTTAGGCTCCTGAGATCTCCAGATGACCAAATGTTTGATGCTTTGCAAGAGACTGAGAAAGCAATTTCTGAAGTCATTCAGTCCGGAAAGCCTCTGGAGCTAAACCCTCAAGATGCAAGAATTAGGAAAAAGCAACATCAGTTGATTGAAGGGAAAAATCTGGCTGCCGAAGCAATTGGTCAAGAGCCAGAACGACGAGTAAGGGTGTTGCCGACTCGAATCAGCTAGTCCTTTCGAACAAAACTATTTTCCAAAAATAACCGGGCGTTTTTTGTCCACGGTCTGAAAAACGATATCCGAACCTTCAGTAAGAGGTTTCTCACTCCAAATTCGGTCAGATCCAACCGACCGAAGAATAAACTCGTGCCCCGCAACCTGATATCCAAATATCTTTCCGGACCACTGGTCAACTTTTCCGGAAAGGCCGACTTCTTCTAAGTTTTTTGGCAGACGTTTTTTCTTTCGCCGAAATTCTAAGATCTTAGTTCCCATCGAGAGAAGGTCGGCTTGGGATTGAGTTTGCGCAACAGATCTAACCACCCCACCTAAAGTCGTCAGCAGTTCTCTCGCATTTTTTTCCTCAGAGGAAGGCTCAGACATTGGACGGCCTAAATAATTTTCGATATCATCCGCAACCCTTGGCAGATCATCAGGACTTCTATCCAAAAATGATTTGGCTTCTATCATGGCTTGAATCGCAAATGCCGCCATTTTATTAGCATCCAACGGATGTCGATTGTCGGAATTGGCGATCTCAGTCTGATCTATTTCCGGATCATTCCGCCATTCATTGATTCGCAAAGAAGAATCTAACAGAAAAACTGTTTCACTTTTTAACCCACCGGCTAAGTTTGGTTTAAGAATTGCAGATTCAATAATTTCATTGATGGCAACAACGGCAGCTTTTCCATCACTTTCCATAACTGAGCTTGCAAGTCCTCTTCTAATTACTGTAAGACAAGCGCAGTGGCTAAGGACGCCGATCAGAAAATGCTCTTGCTGAAGCTTGTTTGCTATTCGAACACTCGTCAGAAAATTATCGATCCCTGATTCATATTGACCATTTCGAATGTCAAGGCGTGCTTTTCCGACAAAGAACTTGACCCAACGTTTAACCAAGTTGAATTCAGGGAATTCCGCGGCTTGAAAGCCCCCCGAATAATCTCTATCCACTTGCCAATAGCGAAGCCTCACGGCCTTGGATATCTGCTTCGCAGGCTCTTTTGCTTCCTTAATGGATTTTGCCGCCGCACTTTTGGAGCCATTTTGATCTAAGTAAGATTCAATCGACTCATTATCAACCGCAAAGTTCAATGCCGAATGCATAGCCAAAAACGCATTAACTTTGTCCGGAATCGCTCTTTGTAGAGATTTTCTGTCTGTAAAAAGTTGAACAGACTTGGCGTGATTCAGAGCAGATTCAAGCTCGAGTCGGCTATTCGATTTGTCTGATTTTCGATTGAGCAGAAGTGCAATTCCGAAAAAAACGATAACAAAAACTGCTGCAGAGGCAAGCCATTTCAATACTCGCTTCTGATCAATTCGTTCCACATCACTATTCTCCCTCATATTGGAAGTTACATTTGATTCACTGATACTTAAACAAACCTTGACCTTTAATTAATTGCAATGACATGTCTTTTTCATCTGGTGAAGTGATTTTTTTATCCAATACTCCGCCATGATCGACGCCATCCGTCCCCACGCTATAGAGAACAAATCCATGTTTCTCACGGCGGAATTTGAGTTTTCCAGTAGCGAGAACATCGTCAAAAATTGGATCGTTTGTTAAAGTTTGCAACTCTTCTCTTTGTATTTTCAATGCTGCTCGTAAAAGCTTGGGTTGGGCGTTTGCCCGTAGCATTGCAATAGGAGCTTGTTCAAAGACTGGTAAGAGTGAATGTAACAGAATGGAATCAAGCCCATTTTCCAAATCATATCGCTGACTAATGGGCAAGAATTTATCCTCAAAATACTTCAAATTTTCGGTTTTTTCTTGGGTGATTGCGTAAGTTTCGAGAACGAATTCCAAGACTTTATTGGTTGCTCTTAGCTTGATCGGATTAAATGAAAGTAATGCATTGGCCAAGCGGTCATCACTTTCATTCTCAGCAAGGGAAAATGACCTTCCATCCATGGTCTGCTGCGCTGCCCAAACTTGAAAGAAGTATTCTCCTCTCATTGGAGTTGCCATTTCAAAGGTCGGTATGGAATCTGCAAATCGTTCAACCATTAATTGAGCTTGAGGGCTTGAAGGATTCTCACTCCAACAATTAACAACTGCATTGCTCAGGATTGCTGTCCCCGCTACTCCAACGAGAGATCCGATCAGTGTTGGATCCTCTTGGGCATACCTGATGAATTGCGAGCCTCGGATTATCGAAGTCTCAGCTTCTGTAAAATCGCCACGCTTAGCCGCCCATTTTGCACGGGCTGCACAAAATTGAATATAGGACTTCATGAATGAATATTCAGGAAATTCCAAGTTGAACCCAGCGTTCCAGTCTCGATTAAACGAGCATTTAGTGAGTTTTGCGGCATTATCCATCGTTTGGACAAAAGTTGAAAGGGATTGAGCAATTTTGGAGAACTCTTGTTCGGATTTTGCTATTTGGGCGGCTCGAATTTCAGCACGTAAATTGTTCGCTAATTCACCGGTTTTTGTCGCCGAAACAATGAGTAAGGCGGCGTTTTCTCCATCCGCAAGCTTAACTTTTGGCAACATGGAATCTGCCGAAACAGGAACTCCCATTTTTTCCAATTTTGCGAGATTTGAATGATACTTTTGGGTAGGAGTCACGACAGCCCAATAGTAACCACCTAGCACACTGGCTAAGAAACATAGCCCAATTCCTAAAAAAATCTTCTTCGCCACCTTGTTCATGTATTAATTATAGATCAGAGCCATACAGAAAAAAGGTAGACATAAGAATACTATATGTGATATGCTGATTCAACTATGGCAATCACCCTTGATGCGATCGGAATCGTAACAAATAATCTCAAGGAATCACTTCGTTTTTACAAATTATTGGGAATCAATACCCCCACCGAGATCGACGACCATGTAGAAGCAGTTTTGCCTTCAGGAGTACGCTTAATGTGGGATACAGAAGATCTTGTTCGGCAAATCAATCCAGGTTGGCAAAAGCCAGTTGGTCAAAGAATGGGGCTTGCATTCCTTTGTGAAAACCCAGATGAAGTGAATACAGCATTTGGAAACCTGATTGAATCTGGTTTCAAAGGCGTGTCCGAGCCTTGGGACGCTTTTTGGGGCCAACGATACGCCCAAGTAGCCGATCCGGATGGCAATGTTGTTGATCTATTTGCACCACTCTAGAATAATATTCTCGCCCGAATGCGATAGTATCCGGGCGGGTAAATTTTATGTCAAGCCATGCTCGACCGAAAACTGATCCGCGAAAATCCAGAATTTGTCCGAACTCAATGTCGCCGCAAAGGCATTGATGCGCCCGTTGATGAATTCCTTGCGATTGATCAACAATGGCGAGCCGTCTTAACGGAACTGGAGGTCAAACAAGCCGAATCTAATCGCATCAGCAAATCCATCGGTCAGTTGATGGGGCAAGGCAAAAAGGAAGAAGCAGAAGCCGCCAAGCAGCAAACCGCCGACCTGAAATCGGCTATCCAATCTTTAGAACCTAAAGCGAAAGAACTAGAAGAGCAGCTTCACCAAATTGAGCTTCAATTTCCCAATCTTCCTCATGCTTCAACTCCGGAAGGTCTCACTCCAGAAGAAAACGTTGTCGTCCGATCGTGGGGAGAAAAGCCAGATTCAACCAATTCCATTCCTCATTGGGATATTGCATCAGAGCGCAGTCTGATAGACTTTGAAAGAGCAACCAAAATCTCTGGTTCTGGATTTGCTGTCTACACTGGAAGAGGAGCAAAACTTGTCCGAGCCTTGATTAGCTTTATGCTCGATTTTCAAGTGGAGAAAAACGGTTATCAAGAAGTCTATCCTCCAGCTCTTGTCACATCAGATTCGCTCATCGGAACGGGAAATCTCCCAAAGTTTTCCGACGATCTTTACAGTACAAAAGATGATTTATGGCTAGTGCCGACTGCCGAAGTTCCCGTCACAAACTTGTATCGAGACGAGATCTTAGATGCAGATCAGATACCAACAAAACTCGCCGCATACACGCCATGTTTTCGAAGAGAAGCCGGGGCTGCCGGTCGAGATACGAGAGGCATTCTTCGTACACACCAATTTGATAAAGTCGAACTGGTGAAGTATGTGCATCCCGACAACAGTTATGATGAATTAGAAGAATTGGTCAGCAATGCTGAGTCAATTCTTCAGGCCTTAGGGCTTCATTATCAAGTTTTATTACTTTGCGCTGGCGATATGGGTGATAAAGGCTGCAAATGTTATGATTTAGAAGTTTGGGCACCAGGAACTGGTACTTACTTAGAAGTCTCAAGCTGTACTAACTTTGAAGCGTTTCAAAGTCGTCGAGCAAATATCCGGTTTAGACCAGAGCCTGGCGCAAAGCCAGAATTTCTACATATTCTTAATGGATCCGGATTGGCCGTACCACGCCTTCTAGTTGCACTTCTAGAAACTTATCGGCAACCAGATGGCTCCGTTAAGATTCCTGATGTTTTGCAACCATATATGAATTGTGAATCAATATAACAATTTCTTGAATCAACAAGCATAATTCACGATAATTTCATATTAAGCCTATTTTCTTATACTTATTGTCTTATAAGATAAAAGTCTTATGAGTGTAAATCCATTGGAGCTGCTAAGAATTCTTACGGCTGGAATATCGCCAAATGATCATATTGTCTCTTTAAATGATGTTCGAAAAGGGCCCGTCACGGCGGCTAATGTAGCCTTTCAAGGCGGAAAATTCATTTTCGATTACACCTTTACTATGGACAATAGTACTGTCCAAGTACATGGTGAATCTCCTATGCAAAACATAGGTCGCCCAGGGGGCAATGACACAATTAAAATCAATGGTCAAGAAGTTCAGGGAGACGATATTGTAATCAGTAGTCGAATTGTAACGGGGGGGTTAGCAATACTAATCATCTTTAAGTTTATAACCGATGATGGTCATCGCCGAATCAGAATTGATGCTCTCAAACGTTGGATATAAAAAGACTGCGAGAACGAAAAAGGAAAGGCTCTACAAATGATAGGGCTTTTCCAATTTCATAACTCTTATCGGTTAGCCATTCATTAACTTCAAAAGAGTCAGAATACGTTGATCGTTGGGAAAATCTTGATTCAGTTTTTGGTAGATCCGTTTTTGAATTCTGCGCCAAGGAAAAGGCGGTTTCAGCGGCGTTTTGCCCGCCAAAACTACTTGTTCTGCCGCAGAAGCATCCATTCGAGAATACTTGAGTAAGGCATAAGCAAGAATATCTCTTATCCCTGGAATCTCGGAATGTCGCAAGATTTCATCACCATATCGGGCCAGATCGGTAACCAGACCGGATTCCAAAAGTAAACAGGCTACTTCAATGGCTTCTTCAGGATTTTCTGCTAACTGTTTAGTAATCGGGTTACCTTCTTTAAACTCAGAAACGGGTTGGCTCAAAAACGCTTCGGCCCTCAAAACGGGCTCTAATGGATCTAAAAAGTGTGCGTTCATCAATTCGGGGCGTTCTTCCATCTCACCACCACTTCGTCGGCCAATGGCGGCTTTTAGCCACCATAATAAAGCATCTTCTGAAGAAAATGTCAAAGCGCGATCCAAAAACTTATTCGCTTTTACCCAATCTTCTTTGGAAATGGATTCCACAGCAGAACCCCAATAACCAATGGATTCCATGCCAGGTGCATGCCAATATTTTGCAAATTTCTCCGGATTTCCAGTTTGCCCTTGATGAACTAATTCCGAGAATTCTTCAAGCAAACTCTCTTTAAGGCTTTTAACGCTCAAGTCATAGTTTTGATCAAGATCAATCTGGACAATACTCTCATCAAAGCTGATTAATTCACGTTTTTCAAAGTCACGGAGCACAACACCTTCAACTGCCCCGGGCAACCCCGAAAGATTTCCAACCCACATCTCTCCTGGATCTATATCTGCCCCAGATTCAAAAACCTGTTGATTATCTGTCTTCAAAAATAGCTTTCCACCAACTATTGGTTGAGAAACTTGTACCCTTAATTCATGATCGATGCCAATTCCAGCAACCGGAGTGATTTGTTTAACTTTGCCTAAATTTGAATAACAAACAAGCTTTACTTTAACTTCTTCAACTTTTCTTGGGCCAAGATATCCAGTCAAAGATTCAAGAGAAATTGAAGCATCGGTCTGCTCCGCGGCCATTCTGCCATCAATGACTTCAAATGCAAATCCTTTATTTTGATCTTGGTTGTACCAACCAAGATTTGAGCCATTTACAGGTTGATATTCTCCGGGAGCCCAAACTCTCAAACCTGGCCTCAAGTCAATATTTTGAATGCCTCGATTAACCACTCTCATATCGAAAATGACTTCAGCCGCATGAGGATTGAGAGTAATACATGCAGTCCAGCTATAGGGGGAACCAGACTCCAATTCATGCAAAAACACCGCCGCCGGATCACTTTCTTCGTCTGGTTCATGGAGTTGGTATTCAACACGACCTAAAGAGTTACCTCTCGAAGATCCACAAAAAATAAACTCCATTCCAGATTGACATTCAACGCCACGTTCACCAGCCTCTACTAAACTCAATTGTTTCGAGTCAGGGAAAATATTTGATCCCGTTCGCTTGTCATGAAATTCAATGATTCGCCCCCCTAAAGTTGGGAGAATCTTTAAGCGAAGATACGAATTCTCTAGTACTACAACCGGAAACTCTTTTTCTTCAACTGATTTTCCAAGTTTTAATTTTGTCCATGGATAGCACTTTTCGACATTTTCAGGTTGAAAAGGAACAGTTTCAACACCTTTAGATGTCAAAGTTATGGATTGTTCGTAAACTTGCGAGGGCATTTTCTCTCTAGTGTTTTCCAATACTAAGCCAAAATACTTGTAAGGAACCTTTTTAAAATCGTATGATTATGAGGTTGGAGTAAACAGTGAACTCAAAAAGCATATTTTGGCTTGCCTTTAAGTGGCTCATCATTCCAGGAGTGATGGGCGTAATTGGGTTTTACTTCATCGGGCCAAGATTAGACCAAGTTCCGGCCTTTCGATCCACTAAAATTCAAGCAGATAACCCAAACCAACCCGATCTAGCCACTTCAAGCGGATATATTGATCTAGGCACTCCAAAAACAGAAGATCCAGAATTCCAGGATCTCAATATCAAAATCGAAGAACCAGGAACAACAAAAAAGAAAGAAAAGGAGCAAAAAAATGAGAATGAAAAGCCAAGTGACAAACTTAATTCCGAAAGCTCCAATCCATCAGATTCAATTGAGCCCGAAGAAGAAATCATCCCCGACACGCCTCCGGTTACGGAAGGCGACGCGGGTTGGTAGTTAATTCCAACCAAAAAATCTATTAGCGTTTTTAGTGGTTTGGTCGGCACACTCTAAAGATGAAATCTCAAGCGCATCGGCAAGCGCATCACAGATAATTGGAACATATGCCGGCTTGTTTCGCGTCCCGCGATGAGGCACGGGAGTCATCCATGGAGCATCTGTCTCTAAAACAAGATTTTCAATACCAATCGTTTGAACTACAGATCGCAAACCTTCGGCTTTTTTGTACGTTATCGGGCCATCAACTCCGAATATTCCTCCCATTTTTAGGCATCGTTCGGCATGCCGTTTGTCACCAGCAAAGCAATGAAAAAGATACTCAGGATCGCCTGTTCGCTTTTCCAGAATAGAAAGTAGCTGATCTTCCGCCTCGCGACAGTGAAAAATGATTGGCTTTGATTTTGACTTTGCAAGGTCAAGTTGATCAATAAGCGCAACATGTTGCTGTTCCGGAGTTGAATAATCCCAATGAAAATCTAAGCCGATTTCACCCAGAGCAACAACCTTTGGATGATCAAGCATGTGTTCGATCTCCGCTAGTTCAATTGCAGAATATGTGGCTGTATGAGTCGGGTGCCATCCAACTGCCGCCCAAACACACTCAAATTCTTCACTTAGGTTAATGGCAAGCAAACTGGATTCAGTATCAATCCCAACTACTACCAATTTTTGAACTCCCGCCGCTAAAGCTTCATCAACCGCAATCCTAGGTTCCGGAAAAGCCTTCAAGTCATTCAGATGACAGTGGGTATCAATAGTGTTCACGCTTTATCATCGTACCGGAATGCCCGAATTCCTCAACCCGAGCCCAGATATTGCGTATTTTAATTACAAAGCACATGGCTTCAAGAGCGCACCGTTATCCATCTCTCCTCGAATATTTAAAACATGCCCCCGAAAACCCAACTCGGCGCCGGGTTGAGATAGCAACTGCATTTGGAATTATAGGAACATTCTTTTTGGGGCCAGCTCTGGGCATTGCAGTTGGCACCTTATTGATGTCCACGGGGCTAATTTGGTCATTATCGGTTCTGATTGGATTAGCCGCCATGATTGGTGGTTTCATCGGAGGATCAAGCATCGTTGCAAAATGGGTTCGTCCCCTAAGCAAACCAAAAAATCGCGATGAAGAAATCATTATTATGGCAATAGAGCGAATCAACTCATTGGAGAAGCTAGTAGACGAAAACAAGTTTCAACGCTGGATGGATCCTGTTGCCGGACAGTTATTAGAAGCCGGCGCATTTCATTACTCCAGAATCAATCAAAGCCTCAATGCCCCCGCCTGGAAAACTGCAGATTTGCCAGATCATTGGAAAACTCTAAGGGCCAGGACACAACTCTCTAGCGAACGGGCCATGTCTGAACTTATCATTCTGCTCGGCGGTTGTGTAGGAGAACCAACGCGATCAAAAGAAGATGATATCAAAGATTTGTTTTGCAACTTTGCTGGTCTAAATATTGTCGATGCTCTGCATGGCTTGGGGCAGGTGATTTCGACTTCGAGCGATGATTACGTCTTTCATAGCTCTGAAGCACAAATTGCATTTGAACCCGGAAGGCAAATAGCAGAGCGGCTAAAAACACTCGCGGATGAAGTTGAAGAAGCATCAAGAGTTGCTCATGCCGAAACAATAGATGTCTCGGTACTAGGTTCCTCAATTGAATCTATGGATCAACTTCTTGGAGATTTTCGAGCTGTACGAAATGCAGAAGCTGAACTCGACCGAGAGACAGAAATCCATGAGCGATTCTAAAGGGAATCGGGACTCTTGTAGCCTTAAAGCAATTGTGTCGTATAACACTGTAAGAGCAAAATTAAAATGGCATTTTTGGCAACATTAACAGTTTCTATTGCCCTTAATCAACAATCTTCCTTGTTTACAAAGGATTTACTTTCTGTTGGTTCAGGCGCTCCTTCGCTTTCAATCGAAGGAACTAATGGAAAAATAAGCCTGAATGCCGATAAACCCGCTTTGATTGTTTTTTGGCATCTAGGCAGCAAGCAATCTGGTGAAGTTTTTGATCACTTAAAAGGCGTGGTTGAAAAATACGAGAATAAAATTCAAATACTTCCTATAAATTGCGGAGATGACAAATCCAAAGTTCAAGACTTTTTGAAGTCTTCAGGTTTTAAAGGAGGAGTTGGGCTCGTAGATCCTGGATCAGACTCCATTATCAAAGAATATGGAATCAAGGGATACCCCACTTTTTATGTGGTCGACCGAGCTGGGAACATCGCTTTCCGGGATTATAAACCCGAAATGGTCGAGCTTGATAAAGCCATCAGCCATGTAATCTATTAACTGCTGGATATACTGTTCCCGCAGGCAATGCGAATTTCTGATCTGTTCAACGGCAAGAAGCCTATATTTTCTTTTGAGTTCTTCCCGCCAAAAACGCCTGTTGGCGAACAATCTTTGGTAAAGACCTTGCAGAGCCTAAAAGCGCTAGACCCAGCTTTTGTTTCTGTGACTTGCGGTGCTGGCGGAAGTAAGCGAGGACAAACAATTGAATGGGCTAAGAAAATTCGAGATACCGCCGGAATTGAACCACTCGTTCATATGACTTGCCTGGGTGTTCCAGAAGATGAACTAAACAATGCCATTGATCGAATCAGCGAAGAAAAATTTGACAATGTGTTGGCGCTAAGAGGAGATCGAAGTCCTGGAGTCGGAATCACTGGGCCATGCGAGTATGCAAATGAACTCGTGGAACTCATACGAAAAAAGAACTCAAATGCATTTATTGCCGCTGCTTGTTATCCCGAATCTCACTTAGAATCTAATTCGAAAATAGAAGATTTAGAAAACTTAAAAAGGAAAGCTGATGCTGGGGTCGATCTGTTTATTACCCAATTGTTCTTTGATAATCGACACTATTTCGAGTTTGTTGGTCGAGCTCGCAGCATGGGAATCACTCAGCCAATTTTGCCCGGCATTATGCCAATCCAAAACGTAGGTCAAACAAAGAGATTCACTGAAATGTGCGGAGCGACTCTACCCCCATCTTTACTAAAACTACTGGAGCAATATCAAAACGTTCCATCGGCTGTGTTCTATATTGGTGTCGCACACGCCATCGCACAATCGGCTGAACTTTTGGCTAATGGGGCGCCAGGTGTCCACTTCTACACATTAAACCGGTCGCCCGGAACAAGACTAGTAGTAGAAGCTCTTCGAAAAGAAGGGTTCTAATTTTAAAACAGATCGAGGATTGACGAAATACAATGGCTTCCAGGTTGACCTTCAGGGATCTGCTTTTCAACTCCAGAAAGAACGAGCCAAGTCTGGCAACCGGCGGCAATTCCACAAGCAATATCAGTGTCAAGTCGGTCTCCAATCAAAATCGCTTCGCTTGTTTTTATATTCAGATCGGCACAAACTTGAATCGCCATATCTGGTTCAGGCTTGCCGATGACAAAAGGCGAGACTCCTGTTGCAGTTCTTACGGCCGCGACAATAGAACCGGCACCTGGTTGGAACTGCCCGCCTTCAATTGGATAGGTGGGATCTAGATTTGTAGCAATGAAATCTGCGCCATTGAGAATGCCTTGCATCGCATGATTGAGGATTTCATAATTAAAAGTACGACACACTCCCACTACAACGGCTTGTGGCTCATCGGAAGCAGGATTGATTTGAGATTCCAGAAATAGTCGATGTAATGAACTCTCGCCTACAACATAGCATTCGCTATACCCTAACTTTTGTATGTGCTGGATTGTCGATAAACCAGAACTGTATATCCAATCGGGATCACATGGAATTCCCATATCTTGAAGTTTTTTTGACGTACCCAATTTTGTAGCCGCCGAATTGTTCGTAAGAAATCTACAATGAACTCCATGATTGATGAGAGAATTGACCGTTGAAATGCTTTCGACTATGGCTTCATTGCCACGATAAATTGTTCCATCTAAGTCAAACAGTGCAGCTTTCAGCATTAGGTTTGGCGAGCAACAATATAATCAGCCACTGACGACAGCAGCGACATTTCTGGAGAATCGGGAAAAACCTGCAAATGCTGGATTGCTAGTTGAATTTCGTGATGAGCATCATCATCCGATTTTTTAAAACTTCCTCTGTGTTCCATCCAACCAATGATCATTTTCAATTCATCCTCAGAAACACCATTGCCAAATTTATAGTCAGTAAAGTCCTTTTCTTCTTCCGTCAACTCTTCAATCAAATGGATAAGAGGCAAAGTAGCTTGCCCTTCTCGGAAATCAGTTGCAATAGGTTTTCCTGTTTTCTGAGCGTCGCCCCGGTAATCCAAAATATCATCCGCAATTTGGAAAGCCATTCCAATATGATGGCCATATTTCCCCAAACCATTTTGCTGCTCAACATTGGAATTTGCAAGGATTGCGCCAGCCCGGCAGCAACATTCTATAAAGCTGGCAGTTTTCATGCGAAGAACTTCGTAATGGTCTTGCTTCAGCAGTTCGAATTTGCCTCTCAATTCTAATTCTTTAACTTCACCTTCCGCCAGTTCAACAACGGCCCGGCTTGTCATGCGAATAATCTCGAGGTCGCCATCATCCGCCAATAAATACATGGCTTTCGCCAGTAAGACATCTCCGCTAAGGATGCTCGCGGTATTGCCATAGATTGAAAAGGCTGTTGGCTTACCCCTTCTTGTCGAAGAGTCATCAATCACATCATCGTGAATCAAAGTGGCCATGTGGATTAGCTCCATGGCGGCGCCAATGCGGACGGCTCGTTTTTGGTCGAATGGAAGCTGAGTCGCTGCGGCGGAAAGATAAACCAATGCGGGACGAAGCCGTTTTCCGCCACTAGACCACGTGAGTTCACCAACCTTTTCAACACTTGCAATCTTAGATTTAAGTTGATCGGCTAACTCTTCTTCGACTTGAAAAATAAAATCTGCAATTCCTGCCAAAGTCTGATTCGGAACGCTCGATTGCAATGAATCAAAAAACGTATCCGACTTCATTTCTTTATGCCCCAATGAAGGCAAATGTTGCCAAAAAAGAGGTTTTGATATTGCACATCACAAAATCCAGTCTGTTCCATCTTTAATTTCAAATCCTCTCGTGAGACAAATTTAAGTGTAGATTTTGGCAAATACTCATATGCCGCGGTTTTTCCTACTAGTCGCCCTAGTGCCGGGACGACTTTATGAAAGACCCATTCTGAGATCCCACCAATGATTCCATTAGGACGTGCCATATCTAATGTTACAAACCTCGCTCCGGGTTTCAGAACTCTGTAAACTTCAGAGAGTGCTAAGTCTAAATCTGGTACGTTTCGCAACCCCCAACCTACACTGGCTCCCCCGAAAACCCCCCCGTTAAACGGCAAAAAACAGGCATCGCCTTCAATAAGCTCGACCGATTCACCTAGTTTTTGATGCGCAATTTCAAGCATTGGACGACAAAAATCCAGACCAGTTACACTGCCTTTTTCACCTACAATTCGCTTTAATGGGGTCAAAAAATCACCAGTGCCACAACAAATATCTAGTACAGAATCTCCTGGAGAAAGCTGCAATTTTTTGACGGCAATACTACGCCATTTGTGATGAAGTGAAAAGCTCATTAGACCGTTAACTCGGTCATAACTCGGGGCGATATCCGCAAACATTTCGCGTACGGCTACTCTTTTCTCCTCTCCTTCAGTTGTCCAGGGTGCTTGGTGTACCGCTTTAGGCATAGCCTCGCCTCAATTTTACTCGCAAGGCACATTCATGCCCGGCAATTCAGCCAAATTTGCTACTTATGTCACATTCAATTCAAGAGATTCTTCGGGCGAGAACTGCTCGAATTGACTTGTTTTGACGATAAAGAATTAGTGTCAGCAACTCTCCTTTTTTCTCTTTGAACGCCTTTTTTAGTTGAGCGGGATCTTCTTTGACTCCCCTAAGTTTGATCGCATCGATTTGAGCATTCAGTTTTTTAAGTTCACTTTTAACTAGCTTTTCCTGCCATTTTCCGTTCCATAAAACTTCGAACACGGTCAACCAGTTCGAACTCTGCAGTCGATTTGAAGTCAAATAGCCTGGAGAATCACCAAGCGCTTCCATATCAAAATTTCCTAATGCATGAGCCCTAATTGCCGCCGGATCAACCTCATAAACATATGAATTCGGTGCTGAAGCAATCTGAATTTGATCTGATGAATGAATACTCTCGCTATATTCGACCTGCGTCGCTAACCGCATAACTGGAACATCTTTTCCCAAAACCACAACCGCCTCTCGACACTCATTTTGAAAACTAACAAAATGCAATGTCCCACCAAGACTCGATAAAAATTCATCTGCCAGCATTGGCGAAAGCTTGATCACACTTAGCTTCGAGTTTTTCAATAGTGGAATAAATGTTTTTAGATTCGGTGAAAAATCATCAGGGTTTACCAATCGACGATTTTCAACCCTTCGAGCTGGGTCTAGAAAGATGTACTCGCAATGATTCTCCTGGAGAATCTTCTGTGAATCATCGCAGATCACCGTGAAATCTCCGCCATGAAGACTTAAATTCCATTCTAAGTAATCCGCATGCTCGGGCAAGATTTCGACGGAAGTCACCGGCCCGCGCTTGCTAAACGCAATGGAATCCGATCCGATTCCGGCAGTCAGATCAAAAATGCGGACTTCATGAGGAAAAAGGCTAGCATGCCATTGAGCGACCGATTCATGAGACGCCATTTCAAGTGAGATTCTTGAAAAAAGCATTTCTGATGATCGTTTAAATTTTGTTTTGGCCCGCTGACGCAGTAAACTTTGGTTGAACGCCCATCTCGTTAATTCGGGTTCAAAAATTTGATTCAGCCGGTCAATATCTTTTGGTGATCCACTTGAAGATTCGGCGACAGCAATTGCATTTTGCCAAGTTTTGGTGGCAACTTGGTTGAGCACGCTCATATTGTATCGCGATAGAACCTGTACAAGTCCCCGTACCTATTATTCAAAGCCTGTAAAATTTGGATCCAATTGCTTTGAATTATAAAAGCATTTTTTTCCCGAGACCAGAATTATGAGCACTTCAAATGGATCGACCAATTTGCCGACTTCCGCAAGCAAGACTTGGCGCGAAAAAGTTGGCTTAGCCGAAATGTTAAAAGGCGGCGTTATTATGGATGTCGTGAACCCTGAACAAGCAAGGATTGCAGAAGATGCCGGCGCAGTTGCCGTAATGGCACTAGAGCGAGTTCCAGCAGATATTCGTCGGGATGGTGGCGTTTCTAGAATGAGTGACCCAGAAATGATTCTAGGCATAAAAGAAACGGTTTCAATTCCAGTCATGGCAAAGTGTCGAATTGGTCATTTCGTTGAAGCAGAAATATTGGAAGCGCTAGAAGTTGATTTTGTTGATGAATCCGAAGTCTTAACTCCAGCGGATCACGCTAATCATGTTGATAAACATGCCTTTACTGTGCCGTTTGTTTGTGGAGCGAGAAATTTGGGTGAAGCACTCCGACGATGTGCCGAAGGGGCTTCAATGATTCGGACAAAGGGCGAAGCAGGTACAGGAGATGTTATTGAGGCAGTTCGACACATGCGAACAATAATGAGCGAAATTCGACAAGTAGCAAATGCCAGGGAAGACGAACTTTATGTTTTGGCAAAAGAGCATCAGGCGCCTCTAGAACTCATTCAAGAAGTGGCACGATTGGGCAAACTTCCGGTTCCTAACTTTAGCGCGGGCGGAATTGCGACACCTGCAGATGCAGCTTTAATGATGAAGCTAGGCGCAGAAACGGTCTTTGTTGGTTCTGGAATCTTTAAATCTGGCGACCCAGCCCGCAGAGCAAAGGCCATTGTGGAGTCTGTATTGTTCTACAAAGATGCTAAGAAACTTGCAGAAATCAGCAAGAATTTAGGAGAAGCTATGGTTGGAATAAACTGTGATTCTCTGGCACCAAATGAGCAGCTTGCAACTCGCGGCTGGTAAAAATTTCGAAAACAAAGATCCAGTTGCAAGTATTGCAATTGGATTTTTATTTTATCCCTCTAGATTCCTAAAACTTTGACCGACAATCCTACTGGGCCCGAAAGGACCTGAGAGAAAAAACCTCACAAAGAGTGTTAGAGATGCCGGTTCAAACGATCGAATGCCATATTGCAACTGTATTGATGAAGAGATTCTTGGATGGAGAAGATCTTCCAAATGAGTTATTGAGCGATTTAGAGCAACACATTAAGTCATGCTCAAATTGCCAAGCAACTGTCAATGATGAAAAGCACACGATTGAAGAGGTCTTAGATGGGCCAACAGAATCGAGCAGTGGCATTGCCGCTCTTGCGGGTAAATTTGGACTTAAAACTGCTACAGCAACTGGGTTTGCGACGGCTTATCCTACTGATGCCTTGATTGCTAGCGCACGAATGACATCCACCACGACTCCTGGTGGTATTGCCGCATTCAAAAATCCCAAAGTTTTATTTTTAAGTTGTGGTCTTGCGATTACGCTTATTGCGATGAGTACAATTTTGCGAGATCCGACCATGATTTTTGGGAAGAAGGCCACTCTTCCTGCAACAATTGTTTCATCAGAAAACAAAGAAGCTGATCCTGAAGCTCATTCAGTATCAACTGGAGACGAACATAGCGATCATACAGAAGAATCGCCGGCAGCAACCGCAGTTCATGATCTTGGCGAAAAAATAGAAGAGTCGCCTAAGGACGAGCACTCAGCTCCAGAAGAAAATGAATCACACAGTGCAAGTGCTTCGGCTGCTAAAGCAGACCACGCGGAACAGTTAATTGAAAAACCAACGAACTATCGTGGCGGACATATACCAGGGGAAAAAACAGTTGAACCTAACAATGTTGTTTTGATTGGATCTGAAGGAATCAAAGATCAAAGTCCGACTAAAGAAAGTAAGCCAGTTTCGAAACCAAAACAAACACCAACTCAGAAAAAAACTTCGGTACGAAAGTCATCAAGTACGGCAAAGAAAAGCCCCCCGCCAACAAAAAAATCTACAAGCGGCATAAAAATTTACGACACAAATGGAAAACCCATTCACTAGAGGATAGAAATGAAAAAAGCAATGATCTTACTGACCCTTTGTCTATTACCAATGATGGTATTGGCTCAGGAGGGCAAATCAACCGGCTCAGAAATCGAAAGCGTTACGCTAACTGGGAAAAAAGTCTCCATTAGCGCAAAAGGGCTAGATGTTCGCAGCGTCCTATACGATTTGTTTAGGCAAACTGGACGAAACTTTGTCATTGATCAAGGTGTGCGTTATGTGCTTTATCTCAATCTAAATGAAGTTGAGTTTTCTGAAGCTCTGCATGTTGTGCTTAAACAAGCAGAACTGGGATATGAAACGAAGAACGACATTTTTTACATTGGAAACAATCGTCCAAAGACCTTTAAGTTACCAATTGAACCAAAAACTAATCCTGCTCCAGCACACCCAGCTGAAAAGACCACTCCTGTTAAACCAACTGAAAAGAAGCCAGAAGACCACAAGCCAGCAGAAACGAAACCGGCAGTTCCAACCCAGAAAAAATTGTCGGCACAAGATTTGCAGCGACGTCTCACTACACGGCTATCGATGGCCGATATCAGAGATGTTTTTGCTGAATTTGGAAAGCAATCAAAGATTAAGATTGAAGTTGATCCAGCAGTTCCTTACTACAAAATCGACGCATTCCTTATCGATACCTCTTTGAAATACGCGCTAGATGTAGTAACAGAAGCGGCGAAGTTAAAATATACATTGACGGAAAACGGAACAATTCGCATTGAAAAAATCGCAGAATAAATCTTAATTTTTCCAATCCTCGGCTCTTCTGCAAACAATATTGCAGGAGAGTTTTTTTTGCATAATAACTTGAATTCCAATGGATAATCATTTCGCGCTAAAATCAGGTCACAAAGTTTGGGTTACTGGTCATACGGGGATGCTTGGTGCAGCCGTACTTAAGCTATTGGAAAATCGCGGATGCTTTGAAGTCATAGTCGCAACTCATCAGGAACTAGAATTGACGGATCCTGGTGCAGTGGCGGATTTTTATCGTCAAAATCAGCCAGATTGGGTTATTCACTGTGCTGCTAAGGTGGGTGGCATTGGTGCAAACCTATCGTATCCAGCAGACCTAATCGGAGAAAACCTTGCCATCCAGAATGCCGTGATTTGGGGAGCTCATCATGCAAATATTCAAAACTTATGTTTTATAGGTTCAAGCTGTATATATCCAAAAGAATGTCCGCAGCCGATGAAAGAAGAATCTCTTTTGACCGGAAAACTTGAGCCCTCAAATGAAGCATATGCAATTGCAAAAATTGCAGGGCTCCATCTTTGCGAAGCAATTTCAAAACAGTATCGCCGAAACTATTTTACGGTACTTCCATGCAATATTTATGGACCAGGCGATAATTTCGACCCCGATAATTCTCATGTCGTTGCGGCAATGATTCGTCGTTTTCAATTATCCAGTTGTGAAGAATCAGTGGAGTGTTGGGGATCTGGTAACCCCGTTAGGGAATTCCTTTATGTCGATGATGCTGCATCAGCAATCCTGTTTCTTTGTCAGCAGTCGCCGTTTGGTAAGGGCAAAATCAATATTGGAACCGGAGTTCCCGTGACAATAAGGCAACTTGCAATGGCAGTTCAGAAAACTGTCGGTCACAAAGGCAAAATTGAATGGAACACTTTAAAGCCAGATGGATACCCGGCGAAAGTCAATGACATCGAAGCATTGAATAAACTTGGTTGGAAACCATTGGTTTCATTAGAAGAAGGACTGCGTTTAACTTTTGAATGGTGGCAAAGCCATGTAGGCGCATCAGGTTAATCACTCGACCGGTACAATTCCCATCCGACAATGACTGTCCGCGAACTTAGACAAAAGTACCTCGATTTCTATCGATCAAAAGGTCACGATGAATATCCATCGGGCTCACTGATTCCATATGATGTGACGGGGCGATTAGACGAGTCCTTGTTGTTTAATGGCGCAGGAATGGTGCAATTTAAGCCCTATTTTAGGGGAACTGCACAACCAACAAATAAACGATTAACCACTGCTCAAAAGTGCCTGAGAACGGGTGATATCGAAGAAGTTGGGGATTTGAGCCATCTCACTTTCTTTGAAATGCTCGGAAACTTTAGTTTTGGAGACTATTTTAAAAAGGATGCCATCGATTTTTCATGGGAGTTCTTAACGGGTGAAGAATGGCTTGGATTGGACGCCAGAAGGCTATCGTTTACCGTTTTTGAAGAAGATGACGAGGCGTATGCAGCGTGGGAGAAGAATCTGGATTCTGTTGGAATTAATGCCTCTAGCCGAGTCTTTCGCTTGAGTGAAAAGACAAATTACTGGCCTGCCGGAGCGTTTTCAAGTGGCCCTCCTGGCCCGTGCGGGCCGAATTCTGAAATGTTCTATTGGACAGGATCAGACTTTCCAAAGAGTGAAGGATATACGGCCGAAGACTTTTTGAGAGATGAAGAGGCAGGATTATGGTTAGAAATCTGGAATGATGTTTTTATTCAGTATGAATGGCAAGGCGAATTAGCAGATAAAGCCCGACCAGATAAAGGGTATGTGAAATCTGGCCTTCCTGATTTGCCATTTCGTTCTGTAGATACGGGAATGGGGATTGAAAGAACCGTGGCAGTTCTATCTGGAAAAAATTCAGTTTACGACACGGATGCGTTTGCCCCCATTTTTGGAATCCTGACTGAATTAGCGGAAGGAAAATTTACTTACGGCACAGAAGAAACGGTTGATGTTGCCATGCGCATAGTGGCCGACCACTTGCGCGCCGCTTGTTTTTGTATTGCCGATGGTGTCTTGCCTGCTAATAATGGGCGAGGATATGTTTTAAGAAGGTTGATTCGTCGAGCTATATTGAAAGGTGCTCGGAATTTAGGCTTTGATAGTTTGTTTATGCACCTTGCCGCCCAAGCAGTCATTGCAAATTTTGGTGACCACTATCACGAACTAGCCGACCAGGCTCCGATTATCACGGAAACGTTGAAAAACGAAGAGAGTCAATTTAGAAGAACTTTGGATAGCGGTTCTCAGATGTTGAATTCGATTCTGAAGGATGGAGAATTGACGGGCGAAGAAGCTTTTCAATTGTACGACACGTTTGGATTTCCACTTGAAGTTACTCAGGAGATAGCGAAGGAATCTGGAATCGAACTTGATGTCGACGCGTTTCAGTCTGCCTTAGAAGCGGCTCAATTGAGATCACGAGCAGCTAGCGGAATGGAGACTGTATATGGCGGGGCCGAAGATTTTTTTGGGACAGATCTAGAACCTACAACCACAGTCTTCTATGAGCAAAGTTCAATCGAAACAGAAGTCATAGCCGTGAAAGAGATTGTTGAAGGAGACCAAGACGAACCTTGTTATATGGTAGTGCTTCGTGCTTCTCCTTTTTATGCCGAATCTGGCGGCCAGATTTCAGACCAAGGTTGGATTATCGGTTCAGACTTTAAACTGAATGTAATTAATGTGAAAAAACAGGGGCAGGTGTGGATGCACATTGTTAAGCCTGCGGAATCAGAAAATGTGCATTCTCAAAATGACATCATCTTAAAGACTGTTGGCCAACCAATAACAGCAATGATTGATTCTGAATTTCGAAAATCCGTGACCAGGAACCATACGGCCACGCATATTCTTCATGCTGTATTGCGAAAACAACTAGGCGTTCATGTGACTCAGGCCGGGTCGCTAGTCTCAAATCAAAGTTTAAGGTTTGATTTCACGCACAATCAAGCACTAACTTCTGCCCAGATTACAGAAATTGAAAAGCTGGTCTACTCTGAAGTTCTGAAAGCAAACTCTGTTGTGATTTACCCTAGCAAATCCATTGAAGAAGCTAGAGAAATGGGAGCAATGATGCTATTTGGAGAAAAATATGGCTCGGAAGTTCGCATTGTTCAAATTGGAGATATGCCGGTATCGGAACCTTGTTTTTCAAGAGAACTCTGTGGTGGTATCCATGTTGGAAATACCGGGGAAATTGGATTATTTAAAATTTTGCACGAATCTTCAGCGGCTAGCGGGGTTCGCAGAATTGTTGCCGTTACGGGAGAGGCTGCATTTGACGCTATTTTAGGCCTTGAATCGCTTGTTGAAAACGCGGCGAAGCAATTGAAGTCTACATCCGCTGATCTTCCCCTTGCGATATCAAAACTTCAAGAGCAATTAAAAGAGGAACGTAAAAAACGTGAAAAGCTAGCGCAAAAAGGTTCAAGTGAACAGCCAGTTCAAGAAACGAATTTTCCAAGTTTTAGACTTAGAGTCCAACAACTTCGCGATGCCGATTCTAACGATGTTAAATTGGTTGCGGATAGACTTGTTGAAAATCAAAAAGATGCTATAGCCCTTGTTTTCAATGTTTCTGATGGAAAGGTTTCTATTGTTTGTAAAGTTGGGGTACAGGCTCAGTCAGCGGGAGCAAAAGCCGGAGATATAGTGAGAGAAGCGGCAAAAGTAACGGGCGGAGGCGGTGGCGGTCGGCCCGATTTCGCTTCAGCTGGAGGAAAAGATCCCGGCAAAGTTACAGATGCTGTTCAAGCCGTTCAAAAACTTTTAGAAGCATACAGTTGATGAAATCGAACCTTACAATGCAAAAAGGCCGTAATATTCAATTGAGATGCTCACGGCATACATCATTGCGGCAATAGTTGGCGGAGGCTTGATCTTAGTTTCGGCTTTAGGAGGACTCACTTCTGGGCTTCTTGATGGTGTCGAATCAGATAGCGATTTAGATTTAGACCAAGTAGATTTCGACAACGATGTCTCATTGGATGGTAACCACGACATATCGGGTCATCCAGATCATGCTGAATTTGTTAAAGAAGCCGTCGCTACGAGTGAATTCTGGCTACCGTTTTTTAGCCTTAGATTTTGGATCTATTTTATGGCCACTTTTGGCTTAATCGGTTCCATTGCAACGATTTTTTCGTTGGCTGCAAGCTGGATCGTTGGCTTGGTATCTGTACTCTCCGCCTTGGTTATGGGAACATTAGTGGCATATGTCATGCGGTTTTTGATGAAGAATTCGTTTGATTCTTCTATTCTTCAAGAAGATTTTTTAGGAGTTTCTGGGCATATATTGGTTCCTCCTCGCAACGGTGAGCCTGGCAAAATCCGTATGTCAATCAAAGGTGAGACAATAGACATGCTTGCGCTTCCTCCCGAAGGCATTGAGCTTGAACGGGGAGAAGAGGTAGTCGTTGTTCAATTAGAAGGTACGAAAGTACAGGTAGCCCGATTGAATGATATCATGGGAGATTGAGTGACTTGATTGGAGTAAAAGAATGGCATTTATATCAACAGTAAGGAGTTTTGGAGAAATAGGCATGTGGGCGGTTATCGCCGGATGCGGAGTCTTAGGATTTCTTTTATTAGTCGCAATTTTTGTAAAGACTTTCTTAAGAATTTGTCCGCCAAATCGAATTCTAGTTGTTTCCGGTGGTTTTAAACGTGGGGGGCAAAATTTTTCTGTCGTGAATGGAGGAAGAGCATTTGTTGTTCCAGGGATCCAATCTGTTAGCCAGATGAGCCTCAACACAATGGAAGTTCCTATTTCTGCACGAAATGCGTATTCGGCTGGTGGAATTGCTATGAATGTGGAAGCAATTGCTAATGTCAAAATTAATAATTCTCCTGCATTCATCAACAATGCCGTCGAACGATTTTTAGGACGAGATGCGGAAATTCGACGAGTTGCAAAGGAGACTCTTGAAGGACATCTTCGGGGAGTTATTGCAAAACTCACACCGGAACAAGTGAATGAAGATCGATTGACATTTGCCGATCACCTCACTCAAGAATCGGAGCTGGATTTGAATAAGTTAGGGCTTCATTTAGATACTTTAAAGGTTCTTCATGTTGCTGATGATGTTGGATATTTGGATGCCACGGGGCGAAAAGCCATTGCAAATATTGTGAGATCGGCAGAAATTGCAGAATCGGATGCCAAACGAGGAGCAGAACAAAGTGAGGCCGAAAACGAAGGTCGGGCAACCGTTACACGATCAAATGTCGATGGAAAACTGGTTCAACTTCAAAACGACTTGAGAAAAATTCGAGCAAATTTAGAATCACAAGTTAAATCTGAAGAAGAACGAATGGAAGCAGCCGCAAGAGAGGCCAGGGCTACGGCAGAACAAGAACTTCAAGAAGTTCGAGCTGAACTTGAAGCTATTCGATTACAAGTTGATCAAGTTCTTCCCGCAGAAGCTAATCGAATGGCCAAAGAATTTCAAGCTCGTGGAGAGGCTGCCCTTATTCGAGAAAGGGGTAGGGCGGTAAGTGAGGCCCTTGCTGTTTTGTATGATGCTTGGCAAGAAGCCGGGCCAAACGCACGCCAAATCAGCATCATAGAAAACTTAGAATCAATTTTGGGTGCCGCAACCGAAGGTGTCAAAAAAGTGCAAATCAAGGCAATCAATGTTATCGATAGCGGTGATGGTCAAACGCTTAAAAACTATATTGCCGCATATCCAGGAATGTTAAGTGCAGTTTTTGATTCTGTCAATGATACGGTTGGAATTGATATTCCAGGTTCCCTAAGTGGAAGAACGGATCAAAATTCGAAGAATAGCGGAGGTGCAAAGTAATGTTAGTTGGAGTTGTTTTAGGAATCTTCGGGACGCTCTTTGCTTTGTTTATTCTGAGCTTAAAATCGCTTCTCTATGTCTGTCAACCAAACGAAGTTCTAATCTTTAGCGGTAAACGAAATCGAATCGGGAATCGGGCAGTTGGATATCGCACGATAAAAGGTGGGAACGGTTTTAGAATGCCTTTCATTGAAAGAGTTGACCAACTTGACCTAACGAACATGATTATCGAGCTGGAAGCTAACAATGCGTATTGTAAGGGTGGTATTCCTGTTCATGTTCAAGGAGTTGCCAACGTAAAAATTGCTGGCCAAGAACCCAAGCTGGGAAATGCAATTGAACGCTTCTTAAGTAAGCCCAGAAATGAGATCATGGGAATTGCAAAGGCAACTTTAGAAGGGTCTTTACGAGGAGTTTTGGCGACATTAACGCCTGAACAGTTGAATGAAGATCGAGACTTATTTGCTGAAAGATTAGTAAGTGAAGTGGAACAAGATATGGATTCTCTTGGGTTCGTGGTCGACACCCTAAAAATCCAAAACATCACAGACGATGTCAAGTACCTGGATTCGATTGGCCGAATTAGAAACTCTGAACTTTTAGGCTCGGCTCGAATTGCTGAAGCGATTGCTCAAGCAGATGCTAGCGTTCGCTCAAGTGAAAACAATGAGCGAGAAGTTGAATCTCAAATCAAAGCGCAAGTTGCAATGGCAGAAGCCGATGCGCAAAAGCGTTTAGCGGACGCGACATCAAAACGAGCGGCCTTGGTAGCGGAGCAAGAAGCTGAAGTAGCGGCATTAGTAGCCAAAGCTCGCGCTGATCTCAATGTTCAAAAGGCGCGAGTTGAACAAGTTCGTCGTCGCTTAGATGCTGATGTCATTCAACCTGCCAAAGCGCAATGCGAAGCGGATGAACAAGCTGCTAGGGCAATGGTAGCCCCGATTGTAGAAGAAGGCAAGGCGAGAGCCGAAGCATTACGGCAATTAGCGACCAGTTGGACCGCAGCAGGTGAGCAAGCAAGAGAAATCTTCCTTCTCCAAAAGATTGTTCCCATCATGCAACAAATCACGGACGTTATTGGTGAAACAGAAATCGAAAAGGTAACTGTAATTGATGCTTCTTCAAACGGCGGCACTGGGGGTTTAGACCCTCGAAAAATGATTGCCTTAAATGAGCAAGTTAAAGAGCTATTTGGCGTTGACTTGGTGGAGAAGATCTCTAATTTTGGTAACCAATCTCCGCCAACCGAAGTGATTTCAAAAGTTGTTGATATTCCGAACGAGCCACCTAAACTTGGCGACTAACGAACTCTTTCTTTGTCGGGGAAATCTCGGTACAAAGCAGATCGATAATTGATGACTTTTGAATACACAGCCGCATGGAGAACTTCTTCTTGAGGAGTTCTCTTTGCGGCGTGATGAAATGCTCGATCAAGATCGGCTAAGCTTTCGAATTCGATCGTGATGTAAAATTCGCCTAGTTCACTTGGGCCAAACCCTAGTTTTCTTCTCTTTATTCGCCAGTTTTTCACTCCATGGGGTTGGAGACTTTGTAACCATGCGTTAATTGCGTCGATCAATTCCAAGTCCTTTTCGCCAGGTGCTAAGTCCACCCAAATTTCATAACAATCCATAGTCATTATTGTAGCAACTGGCAAAGACTCTTAGATGAGTAGGGATTCAGAACTGAAAATGTGGAAAACTCAGCTTTTTGAACTTGAATTTAGATAGTCTGAATGCGAAAAGTTTGTTTATTTGTTCGTTCGGAAGATTCTCATGAAAGCAGTTGTTATGGCCGGAGGTGAAGGAAGTCGCTTGCGACCTCTTACTGTTAACACGCCTAAGCCACTTGTACCTATTGCAAATCGTCCGATTATGGAGCACATTATTGAGCTCTTAAAGGAACATGGAGTTAGTGAAATCGTCACGACGCTTCACTACTTAGCGGATGAAATTCAGACTCATTTTGGAGATGGAACGGAATTTGGAATTCCAATTCGACATTCTATTGAAGAAACTCCGCTGGGGACAGCTGGTTCAGTCAAACAGGCCGAAGAATTTTTAAGTGACGGAACATTCATTATCATTAGCGGAGATGCCTTAACAGATTGTAATCTGACAGCAGCTCTTAAGTTTCATAAGGAGAAACAGAGTGTGGCCACTTTGATTCTTTCGCGTGTACCAGATCCAAGTGACTTTGGCATTGTCATCACAGAGTCTGATGGGCGGGTCCAAAGATTTTTAGAAAAACCAGGCTGGGGGGAAGTCTTTAGTGACACGGTAAATACGGGAATTTATATTCTAGAACCAGAGATTTTTTCACGAATGGAACCTAGAAGGTCTTACGATTGGAGTCAGGATATTTTCCCTCAACTTCTTGCAGACGGAGCACCTATGTTTGGATATGTCATGGATGAATATTGGTGCGATGTTGGAACCTTAGAACAGTACCGAGAAGCTCAAGATTCTATCCTGAGTGGGAGGGTGAAATTGAGTGTTCCGGGTGAGCTTGTTGAGCCTGGGGTTTGGGTTGGGAAGAATACGATCATTGATGAATCGGTTCAATTGATTTCACCGGTCAATATAGGTTCAAATTGCCGGATAAAACGGAATGCGGTGGTTGGTCCGGGGGTGATTGGAAACAGTTGTTTAATCGAAGAATCCGCCCGAATTGGGGACTCTGTGGTGTGGGATCGGTGTTATTTGGGGATTGATACGGGGGTTTCGGGGGGGATTCTGGGGTCTCGGGTGACACTTAAGAGGGAATCCAGGGTGGAAGAGGGGGCGGTTATTGGAGATCGGTGTTTGATTGACGTGGGGAGTGTTATTCGGTCACAGGTCAAAGTCTGGCCAGACAAAACGATTGAAAGAGGAACGACCTTGACGATGTCTTTGGTCGTTGGGAATCGATGGCGAGGATCGCTTTTTAGAGAAATGGGCGTTGCCGGTTTGAGCAATATTGAGATTACGCCCGAGTATGCGACTCGACTGGGGTTAGCTTTTGGCTCTTTGATGGGAGAAGGGACCAGAGTTGCCATCACGCGCGATAATTCCCGCAGTTCGCGAATGATTAAGCGAAGTCTGATGGCTTCGCTTTTGAGCACGGGTTGCCAGGTTATTGATCTCCACGGAAGTCCGGTTCCTATTTTTCGACATTACTTAAAGAATTCTAGAGCGAAGGCAGGCATCAGCGTTCGGAAATCTCCGGGGAACGCTCGATTGACTCTTTTAGAATTCTGCGGAGTAAACGGAGAATATTTGCCCAAAAACTTAGAGCGCAAAGTTGAAGCGGCGTTTTTTAAGGAAGACTTTAACCGAACTGACTCCGACAATCTTGGCATGATTGAAGAAGCTGACCGGCACACGGAAAGTTACATTCGGAAATTTTTGAGTTTGCTGCCGGAAATTGGATTTAATCGCCGGCCGAGAATTGTAGTTGACTACGGTTTTAGTTCAGTCAGTCCTATTTTCCCATCGGTTTTAGCAGAAGCTGAAATTGATGTCATTAACTTGAATAGTTTTAACGATGCCAGATCGGCACCACGGACACTTGAGCAAGTGCAATCTCATTTGATCAATTTATCGGGGATTGTGTCTTCGCTAAAGTGTGATCTTGGAGTTTTGGTAACGAATGAAGGGGAAAACATCCATCTTGTCGATGACACCGGCCTTCCGGTAACTGGCAACTCATTATTTGCGGCGATGTGTCTGTTGACAATTAGGAGTCGGCCGGGTAGCCGCATTGTTATGAGTGCGACAACTCCAAACCGATTGGCTCAGTTTTTAGAAAACGAAGGCGGCACGGTGATTCGCAGTAAATCGGGTTTGAGGGATTTGATGGGGGTGGCTTCGATTGAAGGCGTTGACTTGGCCGGAAACGATGATGGTGGGTTTATTTTTCCGCAATTGCATAGCGGTTTTGATGGGATGTTTGCTTTGATCAAGATGGTTAGAATGTTGCAGTTTTTAGGCTTGAAAGCGAGTGATCTTGTGAATGAATTGCCTGATTTTCATTCGACGTATCGTAAAGTGGCGTGTCCGTGGGAGTCAAAAGGACGAGTTATGCGTCAGCTGGGAGAGTGGGAAGAAGACAACTGGACAAAAGAGTTTATGGAAGGAGTCCGCTTTTACAGCGATTCGGAATGGACTTTACTTTTGCCGGATAGTTACGAGCCAGTCATCCATGTTTATGCCGAGAGTGATGAGCAGCCGAAAGTGCATCAATTAGCCAATACATTTTCCGCATTGATTGAAAAACTTTTAGAGGAGAGATCATGATTTCGGCATTGAGTTTGTTTATTTCTGCGCTTCATTTAGGCACGGCGGTGCAAACGCCAGCCACTCAGAAATTGGAAGTGGCGAGAGTCTCGGATAGAAAGCCCAATCGAATGGGGAAGGTTTTAGTTTTGATGTATCACCGGGTTGAAGCAAAGGAATCGAACATGGTTCGTTCGATTGAAAACTTCAAAAGCGATTTGCACCGCCTTTATAAAATGGGCTTTCGCCCGGTGACTCTCCATGAGTATGTGACCAATACGATGCAACTCCCGCGCGGGGCTTCTCCGGTTGTTTTTACTTGGGATGATTCGGCTTCTTCGCAATTTAGTTTTTTGCCAGATGGAACCATTGACCCGAATTGTGCCGTTGGCATTTGGGAGGATTTTGCGAAAACTCGCCCAGATTTTCCATTTAAGGGAACGTTTTTTGTACTTCCCAATGGACCGTTTGTACAGAAAGGGACAGCCAAGAAAAAGCTTGACTTGCTTGCCAAGTGGGGCTGCGAAATTGGTTCGCATACTATGACCCACGGGGATTTGAGCAGGATGGAAGACGAAGCCGTTAAGGCTGAGTTGGCGGATTCTTATGACTACATTTCTAGCCTTGGTTTTAAGGCGACAAGCTTTGCTATGCCCTACGGGGCTTTGCCAAAAAATCGGCAGATTATGGAAGGCTTTGAGTATCGCGGAAAGCGGTATGGCTATGATGCCATTTGCATGGCGGGGGCGGCCCCGGCTTATTCGCCTTTGTCGCCAAAGTTTGATTCACGGAGAATCCAAAGGATTAAAGCGTACAATGGCGTATACGGAATTACGTACTGGTTAAACCGAGTTTCATCGGGTAAGACCTCAGTTTATGTTCAGCCATGAGTGTGATATCTAACGAAGATCGAGAGCTTGTTACTTTAAAAGACGTTAAGAGCAGTATCAAAGTGAAGCGGCTGATTGATGGCGCAAATGAACTGCTTCGGTCCATGGGATACACAGAGCATGGACATCGTCATGTGGGAATTGTTTCTGGAATTACCAAGCACATCATGGAAGTTTTAGAAATGCCGACCCGGGAGATTGAATTGGGCCAGATTGCGGCCTATCTGCACGACATAGGCAATGTGATCAATCGCCACGATCATCCGATTAGTGGGGCGGGGATTGCATTTACTTTGCTCAATGAAATGCAAATGCCTCCGGAAGAGATTGCGCCGATATTAGGAGCCATTGGTAATCATGAAGAATTAGCGGGAGTTCCGGTAAGTGTTATGTCGGCGGCTTTGATTGTGGCCGACAAGAGTGACGTTCATCGGTCGCGCGTTCAGAATCCGATTGCAGAGACTTTCGACATTCATGATCGAGTGAATTACGCCGTTGAAAGAAGTCGAGTTGACATGAATCCGGAAACAAAGACGATTACTTTGAACTTAGAGATTGATACAAATTTTGCAACGGTGATGGAATATTTTGAGATTTTCTTGAGCCGGATGGTGATGTGTCGAAAAGCATCGGCTTTGTTTGGATATACCTTTAGCCTAAATGTTAATGGAACACAGTTAGAGTAGCGTTGAAGTCCCTGGTCGGAAATAGCGGACCCGGTATGATTCTTTGTTGCGTTTGTTGCTCTCTGCGAATGATTTATTATTCGCCTGAGAAATGCCCATAGGGAGCGTAATTGACCACATGAAAACTCGAGCTTACGAAGCATTTTATATTGTTCCGGCTGTAAAGTCGGATGACGAAGTACAAAAGGTTGCTGACCACTTTAAAGAAGTTGTCGAAAAGAATGGTGGAACTGTTGAATCCGCTGGCAAGTGGGAAAAGCGAAAGCTAGCCTACGAAATTGAAGGCCACCGCGAAGGCAACTACATTTTGATGAACTTTACGGCACCAGGAACTGTTCCGGCGGAATTGAATCGATTGATGTTGATTAGTGACGATATTATTCGACACCGAATTTTTACTCTCGATAACTAATCAATTTTTTTAGAATTATAAAGATGGCCCTTTTTGGATTTTCCAAGAAGGGCTTTTGTCTACCAATCAGACTAAAAATTTGGTAGACACTTGGCAAAGTAGAGGGAAACCAAGTAAAGTGTTGTCATGAGTCTTAACCGCGTGACCCTTATTGGTCGTCTGACCCATGATCCTGAGCTGAGAAATACTACGACGGGCAAATCTGTTGTGAATTTTAGTATTGCTGTGACGAAAAAGTATAAGCCAACGGATGGCTCGCCAGATGCTGATTTTTTCACCGTTGTGGCTTGGGGACAAGTTGCTGAATTTGTAACTAATTATTTAAACAAGGGTCGATTAATTAGCGTTGATGGGCGTTTGCAATCTCGAAAATATACAACTCAAGATGGTGCGAATCGTGATGTTGTTGAAATAGTTGCTGATTCGGTGCAGGGCTTGGATCGACCGCGAGATGATCAAGGCGGCGGCGGTGGCGGTGGCGGTTCTCGATCTGCTGGTTCTAGTTCATCTGCGCCAAATGAAGACGAGTACGATCCTTTTGCTGATGAGTAATCTTGCATGTCTGAACTAGACAATTTGGATTTTTTGAATCGGCTTGATCCGCTGGACATGGCGGGATTGACCGCGGGATTTGGTATCCAATGTCGACGGGCTTTGGATATTTCTAGGAATTCTTCTTTGCCCCAATGGTCGGCGATGCCGGATCATATTGTATTGACAGGTCTTGGAGGTTCGGCAGCGGGAGGAGACCTTGTTGCGGCGTATTTTGCGGAATTGGGCAAAGTTCCGTTTGTTGTGAATCGGGGTTATTCAGTTCCTCGATATGTGAATTCGAACAGCCTGGTTTTTGTTTGTAGCTATAGCGGCAATACCGAAGAGACGATTTCGGCATATCTTGACGCCAGAGCGAAGGGCGCGAGTTTGATTGTTGTGACCAGCGGGGGCAAGATCTTGGATATGGCGCGGTTAGATGGTTACCCGGTTGTTGTTGTTCCGGGCGGTCAGCCGCCACGAACGGCAATGGGGAATATGGTGGTTCCGGTTTTTGTGGCGTGCGAGCAGATGGGTTTGATTCCTAAAGTTGACTTTGAAGAAGGGTTTGCTTGTATTGAAGAAGTGGCAGAATCTTGCGGTTTTGACAGAGAGGCAAAGAATAATCTGGCTAAACAATGCGCCGAATATTTGCATGGCAAAATGGCAGTTGTGTATGGGTTATCGGGCTGGACATATGCACTAGCTCAGCGTTGGAGGGGTCAGTTGAATGAGAATAGCAAGGCGATGGTGCTGACACATTCTTTTCCGGAGCTTTGTCACAATGAAATTTTGGGTTGGGAAGGGAGTGATTTGCAAAGTGTTGGTTCTTGGGCGACGGTTTTGTTGAAGGGTGGTGATGAATCGGAGAGGATGAATAGTCGAATTCAGATCACTACCGAGATCTTGGCAAAGCGAACTCCGTTTTTGACCGTTTTGGCGAAGGGTGATTCTTTGTTTGCCAAGATGATGACTTTGGCGCACTTTGGAGATTGGGTTTCGATTTACTTAGCAGCTTTGAACGCAAAGGATCCAGGGCAGATGCAAGCTATTGATGACCTTAAAATCGCTTTATCCAAGCTGGATTAGTTTAAGTTGTTGCCGTCGAAGCGAGGCTCATTGTTCTTCGCAGTGATTGGTGAGCTTCGGGCCAATTGTTGAATTCTGCTTTGACGGTGTAAGCATCGGCTCTTGTCCATCCGGGCATCAACGAGGCTTCATCGGCTTCTTCGCTGCGGTTAAATTCTATTTCGAGGTCGAAATTGGTTGGAATTTTTAGAATACTTGGCATATTTTCGAGGGCGATTTTTGCAGATTCTTGAATGAGGGCGCCGGTTGTTGTTGGGTGAAGTAGGCGGGCGAAATGTCGACCCATTCCGTATTTTGTAATGGCGGTGTGGACTCCGATGAAGAGGTTTTTGGCTTCATTACATCCTTTATCATCGCTGGTAACGAGGCACAGGGGAACTTGGTAGTGGGCAGCGGTGAGAGCGGAGAGGGATTGTTCGCCTACTTCTTTACCGTTCAGTCGGCAGCGGTGGATTCTTCCGGATATTGTGTGCTCCATTACGCCTTCAGAGGTGCCAGCCATAGCATGGTATCCGATTAGAAAAGCGGCGTCGAAGGTTTCATCTAGACCATCCATCATGCCGTCAATTGAGGCTCTGGAGCCGGAGATGAGTTCGATTTGGACTCCGTTGGGAGAAATGAGTTCGTCGATGAGGAGGTTTTTGCCGACGTTATGGCTGTCTTTAACGACAATGTGGGTTGCACCGGCCTTGGCGGCTCCTATGATGGCAGCATTGACATCGTGGGTCATCATCCGGCGGCCAAACTGCCAATCGGGGTTTTGATCACCAGGGCTTCCGCACTGAAAATTCCAACTGGTGACACCGGTAACTCCTTCAATATCGGCGGAAATGTATAACTTCATGGTAATTGCTGGATTTCGGTGTATCGCCAACGGGGGGCGATTGTGAGTCGCCGGACGATGACTCGGTATTGGATGGGGCCGGTTTGGGTAGGGGCGGTGACATCGAGGCTGACATATTGAGCCATGCGGTCATTTTCTTCTTTGGTCCAAGATCGGAGGGGTTTGATTTCAGTTGGCTCGGAAACAGCGATGATCTTTGGGTGAGATTTTTTGATTTGGTCTTTTAAGGCGAGAGATATGTCTTCGTTATCGGTTTTGTTTTCGAGGCTCTTTGTGAGATCGGGGAGGGTTTGTCCGACGTAGTTGATGGCGGAGTTTTGAATTTTGGAGTGGGCGTCGTTCCAAATGAGGAGCAATCCGGTAACGGGGAACAAGAGAAAGAATCCAGCAATAGCGATATTACCGATTAGAGATAGTTTTTTATTCATAGTGGTCTAATTCCCACCGATTCGAAGAAGATGAATTGGATAGCGAATAGGCTAAGAGCGAATGCGGTTTTCAGCAAAATTGTAGGGACAGTTTTTAGCATACCGCTTGGCAGTTTGAAAATCAGATAAGCGGCAAAGACGGATGACCCTACGAATCCCCAGTTGTTGATGGGGTGGAGGGGGAGTTCGGAGAGTAGGAATCGTGGGTCGCGAATGGTTACGGCGCGGATGAGTTCGACCCAAACGAGGCCAAATCCTAAGACGCTGAGCGAAGCGACGACAATTCGGCATTGATGGGCGAATTTTGGGAAAGCGATCCAGAATGTTAGGGTCGCGAGGATTCCAAATGTTGTGAACATGGCACAGTTATGGATGAATTGGATTCCGGGAATTTCGGCGTAATAGTTGTAGTTGGATTGGGCAGTTGTAAAGTTGTTGCGGGCGGAGACTTCGACAACGGCAATGCCGGTTACGAGTAATCCGTAGATCCATTCATGCCATCCGGGGCCAGAATATTTAGCCTCGCTCGGTGCATTTGGAATGGGGTTTAGTTTCAATGGTTAGAACTCATTATGAGGCATTGGCGCGGGGCGAACGTTGCCAAAACTAGGAGAGATGAACGACCCAGACTGACTGGATTCGTGGACAGCGTGCATGATATCGAGGACGTGGAATGCTAAATCTCCAGTTGCGCGATGGGTTTGGTTGTTTTGGATGGCATTGACCATATCCAGAACTCCGAAGCCACGAGAATTTTCGGAATATGGAAATGCAAGTGGAATTTTTGTCCATTCTTCGGAGCCTTTTGGTTTAAAGAGTGGTTCTCCGCCAAAAGTGTTGGGGTCGGGGACTCGGAGAGTGCCTTCGCTACCATAAATGTCTAAGTTTGGATATTCGGGGCTACTCATAATATCAAAACTGGTCGCCAGATGGGCGGTGCATCCGGATTCAAACTCTAGCAATGTGTGGATGTTAGTTGGAGTTTCTACTTCTACAACTGTGCCTTTGAGGGGCTCGCTGGTTACCGTTCGGGTTGGGAATGAGGTGCTTGTTAGGCCGGTGACCCGGCGAACATTTCCTAGTAGGGTGACAAGAGCGGACAGGTAGTAGGGGCCCATATCGAAGAGGGTCCGCCACCAATTTGATAATAGAAAGGAGGGTTTGGGTGCCAGGTTTCGACTCCGGCTCCGAGCATAAACCCTTGGGCTCCAACAATTGTTCCGAGCTTTCCGGAGTCAATCAATTCTCGACAAGTTTGGATTCCGGCACCGAGAACGGTGTCGGGGGCGCACCCTAAGCGAAGTCCATTTTGTTTAGCAATATCAACGAGCTCTTGGCCTTCTTGGCGCGTAATAGCGAGTTGCTTTTCACTGTACGTGTGTTTGCCGGCTAAGAGGGCAGCCTTTGATACTTCGTAATGGGCTTTTGGCCAAGTGAGATTGATGACAATATCGACTTCAGGGTCAGTTAGAAGTTCTGGAGTTGAGAGAACTTTTGGAATGTTAAATTCGGAAGCTTTTGCTTCTGCCCGTTCAGTAATGAGATCGGCGACGGCGACGATTCTAGTTTGCGAAGCCTTTGATAGGTTTTCGCAATAGATTCCTGAAATTGCACCGCACCCCACAATGCCGATCCGCATTGGATTCATTCCTTTTATTTTGACTAAGGTCGGAGTAGATTGAGTTGAGATTGGGACTGAAATTAATAGATAAAAGAGTCATAGATATGAAATCCATGACTCTTTTTCGTGACTTTCTGGCTTCGGAACTTAAATGCCGAGTTTTGTTGCTACTCGTTGGCCGTAATCGGGATCGCATTTGGCAAAGTGAGCAACTTGTCTTTCTTGAATTTCTAAGCGGGCATCTTTCAATGCTCCGGCAATTCGAGATGTGAGCCGATCCTTTTGTCCCTCGTCGAATAGTCGGTAGAGGTTTCCGGGTTGAGTGTAGTCGTCGTGGTCAATTGTTGAATCATATCGATCGACAATGCTTGATCCGACATCCCAAGTTGGATCGACGTAGGATTCATCGGGAAGGGGCGCACCAGATACGGAGTTTGGCCAGTAGTTTGTTTCACTTCCGTAGCGAGATTCGTCGGCCATAACGCCATCGCGAATGTAGTTGTGGACGGGGCACTTTGGTTTATTGACAGAGATCTGTTGGTGATTGACCCCGAGGCGATACAAGTGTGTATCGGCATAAGACATTAACCGAGCTTGCAACATTTTATCGGGCGATGCGGCAATTCCGGGAACAAGAGCGCTGGGTTTGAAAGCGGCTTGCTCGACTTCGGCGTGGTAGTTGACGGGATTTCTGTTGAGCTCTAGGATTCCGACTTCGATCAATGGGAATTCGGCATGGGGCCAAACCTTGGTGAGATCAAATGGATTCCATCGGAAGGAATTAGCTTGATCTTCGGTCATGATTTGAACGCAGACTCGCCATTTCGGGAAGTCTCCGTTTTCGATTGCATTGAAGAGGTCTCGTTGGTGGGATTCCCGGTCTTGACCGATAAGATCGGCGGACTCTTGATCGGTGAAGTTTTCGATTCCTTGTTTGGATTTGAAATGGAATTTGCACCAGACCCGTTTTCCTTCAGCGTTGATGAATGAGTAGGTGTGGCTTCCGAAACCGTGAAGGTGTCGATAAGACTTTGGAATGCCTCTATCGGAGAAGAGGATGGTGACTTGGTGCAGAGATTCTGGGCACAGCGACCAGAAATCCCATTGCATTTCGTTATCTCTTAAGTTTGATGCAGGGCATCGTTTTTGGGTATGGATAAAGTTGGCAAACTTGTACGGATCGCGAACAAAGAAGACGGGGGTGTTGTTTCCGACAAGATCCCAATTGCCTTCTTCGGTGTAGAACTTGAGAGCAAATCCTCGAACATCGCGTTCGGCATCAGCGGCTCCTCTTTCGCCAGCGACCGTTGAAAAGCGGAGAAAGACTTCGGTTTTCTTTCCAACTTGAGAGAAGAGACTTGCTTTTGAGTATTGAGAAATATCTTGGGTAACGGTGAAGGTTCCGTAGGCGCCAGATCCTTTAGCGTGGACGACTCGCTCGGGGATTCTTTCTCTGTTAAAGTGCTGCATTTGTTCTAAGAGTTGAACATCTTGCATTAGAACTGGCCCACGCGGGCCAACGGTTTGGGCGTGCTGGCGACCAATAGGGGCGCCGGTTGCGGTTGTAAGTTTTTTGTTTGACATACGAATTCTGATGAGTAACCCAATATTAAGGGGGTTGATACTTTCTAGTTTATTGGAATTTTAGTAATAGCGCAAGGCTATTTTGATTATCATGGTGATAGGAAAAACTTATGATGGAAAAGATTGACGCTTTAACCTTGCACGATTTGCGAGTTGTTTTGGTTTTAAGTGAAGTTTTGCATTTTGGAAAATCGGCAGAGATTTTGGGAGTGAGCCAGCCGAGCCTTTCGCAGACTATTAAGAAAGTGGAGAGTCTCCTTGGTGTTGGTCTGTTTGATCGATCGCCGCGGGGTTGCGCAATGACAAGCCAAGGGGTGTTGGCGGTTGAGATTATTGAAGAAAGCCTATTGAAGCTTTCGAAGCTGAATGATTTGGGGCTTGCCACGGGGAAGAGCGGGCAGATTCAAGTTGCGGTAGGGATGATTCCCACGATGGCGCATTTGATGATCTCTACGTTGCTATCTCCGCTTTTGGGTTATGACACGCAGTTGGAAGCGAGTTTGACGGAAGGAACGACGGATCATTTGGTGGCGATGGTGGCGAATAGGGAATTGGATTGTGCCCTTGTGAGTTTGCCAATTGAACATTTAGCCATTAAAAGTGAGGTTGTTACTTATGAAGAATTGGTTTTGGCCGTTTCGACCAAGGATGGCAATGCATATGGGGATGCTATCCGACGAGATGAGATTCCGACGGAGCGATTAGTTTTGCTGGAGGGGGCGCACTGTTTGCGAAAGCAGGCTTTGGACATTTGCCCGGCAGCTGAATTTGGCAAACGAGATATTGGGCATACATTGCAGGTTTCGACCTTGTTGGAGCTTGTGGGAATGGGAGTTGGGCTGACTATTTTGCCGGCATCTTTGGAGAATTCTAGGGTTATTGATGACAGCGTTAAGTTGATTAAGATCTGTGACCCGGTTCCTCAACGATCGGTGGCGGTAATTGCCTTGCGGTCGCGGTGGAATGAGGTTCATATTTCTCGATTTAGGTTGGCGCTTGAGAAGTCTTGTCAGTTGGCCCAGTCGGAAGTACCTTATCTATTTCAGTAAAGAATTCATACTTACAGACCGGCTTGGCCAATTATTACGAGATATTAGGCGTTCGAATTCAATCGGATGCAGAAGAGGTGCGAGCCGCCTATCGAAAGCTTGCTCGGGAGTATCACCCAGATGTTAACCCTGATCCTCGGGCCCATGAATACATGGCCCAGATCAATGTTGCGTTTGAGATTTTGGGCGATCCGGCGCGGCGGATGGAATACGACGCCAGTTTAGGCAACGTTGAGACTATTGATAGAGAAACGAAGCAGAAAGAAGGTTCTCGACCTTCGGCGGTGCAGGTTCGGATTCATCGCCGCTTGCGCGCCCACAAGACTCCGGTTTATGCGATTGGTTTTGTTCCGGAAACCGACATGCTGGTGACCAGCGCATTTGATAATGAGGTTTTTTGGTGGAACGAAAAGTTTGATTATCCGGATCGGCGGGAGAGGTTTGAAGGCGGGGCGGTGAACGCCATGGCGGTTGTGAATTCGAACAGGATTACTTTAGCGGGTTCGACCGATCAGCAACTTTCATGCTGGTCTTATCATGACGGTCGGATAAAGAATTGGCGTCAGAACCCTAAAAATTGGGTTTGCACGGTGGCGCTTTCTCCGAATGGTGAGAATTTAGCGGTTGGTGATGTTGGGAATTTGATGAAGGTTGTTCGGGTGGGTGATGGCATCACTCGATTTGTGGGGGATTCTCATACCGATGCGATTACGGCTCTGGCTTGGAATCGGGATAGTACTTGGTTGGCCAGCGGGAGCGTTGATACTTCGGTGAGGATTTGGAGTGCAAAGACCGGGGTTGAGATTCATCATATTGACCGGATTGTTTCCACCGTGACGGCAATGGCATTTAGCCCGGACAATAAGTGGCTGGCGATAGCCAGCGTTGATTTGAGTTTGCGGATTATTAGGTTGGCGGATTTAGCTTTGACAAAGTCGTTTTATGGTCATGTGCGTCCGATTGAATCTTTGGCTTTTCATCCGGCAAGTGGTTTGCTGGCAAGTGGGAGTCGGGATGGCACGATTGGTTTGTGGAATGTTCGGCAGGGGATTGGTCATGGCCGGATTGAGGCGAGTCACCAGCCGATTAGTGCGGTGGCATTTTCGGGGCATGGTAATCATTTGGTATCGGGGGGGATTGATAAGGTTCTTCGGGTTTGGTCTTTGTCGGCGGCTTCGGAGGGGGATGGGGAGTAGGGTGGGGGTTGGGAGACAGCTTTTTCTTAGTTGTTGACCATGAATTCGGTGAAGTCTTGAGGGGTGAGGCGGCGGGTTTCTGGTAGTTCGGCCTCGATGATTCTTTCTTCTTGGGCTTCGAGGAGGTGTTGTTCTAGGATGGGGATGAGGGCGGCGAGCCTTTCGATAGTATCGGTGGTTTCAAGCAGATGTTGCTTTTGGAGGTTATCCATATGGAGGAGGTTTGCAACATTAAAACTGAGGGCGGTTGGATCTTGTGGCAGTTGAATTTTGGCAATTCTGAAATCGAATTGGCTGAGGTGGGAGGAGATGAATTCCTCTAAATCTTCTCGAGCTTTGAGGACGATGGCATCGGCGCGGGGAGAGTCTTCTATTTCGGCTTCTTGTACGGATTCGACCTGACCGACGAGATAGGGGAGAGAATCGTTTAGTTTACGAATTCTGAATCGTCGTTCTCCTTTGACTTGGATATCCATTCTGCCATCGTCGTAATTTTGCACGCTGATGATTCGGGCATAGGTTCCGACCATATAGGGGTCGGCGAAATCTCCGGTTTCAGATCCTTCTCGGATAAGGCACACACCAAAACCGGAATCGAGGTTAATGCATTGTCGCATCATTTCCCGATATCTCTCTTCGAAGATGTGCAGCCGAACTTCGGCATACGGGAAGAGCACAGTGTTCAGGGGGAACAAAGGTAATTCTTCCAGTGGTGATGACATGATATTGGTTCCATTATAGCCAGTTGTTTGGCTGTTACTTCTTTAGACGACGGATGTTTGGATTTCGTGTTGTTGGTAGGTTTTTGGCTTCAGGATGTTTATGTAGTAGGGCTGATGCGGGTACTATTTGAACTTGCGCTCGTCAGACTTTGATGAGCGTTGTTAACGATTGTTTGACAAGTGAAATAGCAGAATGAGTGTATCTATGCCTGATGATTCGAGTAGCGAACTAGAAGCCCTGAGGAAGCAGATTGAAACGCTTCAGAGGGAAAATACTCAGCTTAAAAGTGGAAAGCCATCCGAAGAGCCAGAGCAGGCTGAGATTCGCCCAGTTCCGGCAGAGTCGGGGATGGAAGTTGCGAGCATTCAAGAAGGTGATTTGACTCTGCGTCGATTAGTTCAGCGGATTGCAATGATTTTGCAGGCGGAGAAGATCGTGATTATGTTTCATGATACGGAAGCGGGTGTATTGCGCGCGATTCCTCCGGCTTATGGGGTTGAAGAAGACAAGCTATTGACCTTTAAAGTGAGAGCTACGCAAGGGATTTCGGGCGAAGTTTTTAGAGAAGGTCGTCCGATTGTTTTCCATGATGCGACGAATGATGAGCGAACTGAAAAAGAGCATGTGAGCTTGATTCATGTTCATAACGGGGTTACGGTTCCGTTGATTATTGAAAAGCGGGATGATGAGAATCGGGTTGTTGATCGCACTACGATTGGGGTTCTTCATGCTTTTAATAAGCGTCACGGCGAAGATTTTAATGATGAAGATGTTCGGCTGCTAGAGCGCATGGCTAAGAATGTTGGTTCGATTATTGCGAACTTGCAACTTTATCGCGCGGTCTTGCAAGAACGCGAAGAGTTGATGCAGACCTTTGAGAGTTTGACTCACGGTCTTACTCTGATTAGTCCGGAAGGAAAGTTGACACAGATGAACTCGGCGGCAAAGAATTTGTTTAAGCTGACGGGTGATGTTGTTGGCAAGCACTATAGTGAAGTGATTTCGATTCCAGAAATGACTGAGTTCTTTGAAGCGGGCGTGAGTGGCGGGGAGTGCGCTCCTTTTGAACTGACGGTGGATAGTGCGGGGACGGAAAGAACTTATGCGATCCAAGGGGCTCAGGTTAGAAATGAAGAAGGCAAGATTTTAGGTTTCGTTGCGATTTTGAACGATGTTACCGATCAGAAGAATCTTGATAAGATGAAGAACTCGTTTGTGGCGATGGCGAGCCACGAGCTGCGCACACCATTGACAGCTATTAAAGGGTTTTCTAGCACTTTGCTGGATGGCGTGGATGAAGAGTTTTACGATAAGAATGATCAAAAAGAGTTTTTAGGGATTATTGTTGGCGAATGTGATCGTTTGCGACGATTGATTGATGACTTGTTGAACACGGCTCGAATTGAATCGGGGCAATCGTTGACTCCTAGTTATTCGCGCTTTGATCTTGTTCCGATGCTTGAGAAGGTTCAGCGTGTGCAAAGTCAGGCTTCGCATAAGCATACGGTGAAGCTGGAAGTTCACGATAAGATGCCGGAAACGATTATTGGCGACGAGGATAAGTTTGATCAGATTTTAACAAACCTCTTGAACAATGCAATTAAGTATTCCGAGAGTGGTGATGTTACGATTCACGCTTGGATGGATGGCGAGAATATTAAGATTGGCGTTCAGGATCAAGGGATTGGTATTCCGGCGGACCAAGTTGATAAGGTATTCGAGCGGTTCCATCGCGTTAATAACGATGATAATCGTAAGATTTATGGAACGGGTCTTGGGCTTTTCTTGGTTAAGCACTTGGTGGAACAAGTTCACTTGGGGCACATTTGGGCCGAGTCGGAAGTGGGAGTGGGCTCTACGTTTATGTTTACAATGCCCGCCGAACTTGATATTGCCAAAGCAGAATCATTGAACGAAGACTGATGCCTGAGATTCAAGCTGTTATTTTTGACTTTGATGGCTTGATGGTTGATACAGAAAATGCCGAGTTCCAAGCATGGAGCTCGGTTTTTTCTGAATTAGGGGTCTTGCTGGAGATGAGTGAGTGGTGTAAGTGTGTGGGAGGAGGGCTTGAAGAGTGGAGCGTGGAAGCCCATTTGCAGGATCTGGTTCCGACGGTGGATTTGGAGTGGGCGGTGGGAGAATGGCGGGAGCGTCGGGATTCGGTTATTCGGGAGTTGGGAGTAAAGGAAGGAGTTGTGGAGATGTTGGACAGTCTGGACGGGGCGGGGATTCCTTACGGTATTGCTTCGAATTCTCGGTCGGTTTGGGTGGAGGGGTTGTTGCGTCAGATTGGTTTGCGGGAGAGATTTTCGGTGATTTGGACGCGGGATAAGGCGGGCAAGCCCAAGCCTTGGCCGGATGTTTATTTGAAAGCTTGTGAAGAGTTGGGGGTTGATCCGACAAAGTGCTGGGCGGTGGAGGATTCTCCGAATGGTTGCCGGTCGGCTCGGGCGGCGGGGATGAAAGTTTTGGGGTGTCCGAATGATGTGACTCGGTGGTTTTTTGAGGACGAGTTGTGTGATGTTCGGGTGGAGAGCTTGCGGGGCGTGTCTTTAGATTTGTTGACTTCTTAAAATTGGTTTTGTATAATTTTATTACCTTTTACGACTTATAGAAGCAAGAAGTCAATGTATAGAACTAGATTGTTTTGATTCCGAAAAGACGTTGATTTAAAAAAAGGGCAATTGAATTCAATTGCCCCTTCTTGCTTATACTCGAAAGGAAGTAAGAGGATTTCTTTTAGTTTGTTTCTTGTTTCGTTCGGACGGCTTCGGGGAGGACTTCTTCGCCGAGGATGAATCGGGCGACCTTGATCTGGTTGATTTTGTACTTTCGCGGTCTTGGCGAGAGGACATTACATTCCACTTTTTCGGTGAGATCGAAGGTTGGGCCGGAGGCGTTCCACGTTGCTTTTGTGGTTGTTAGCCACTTGTCGTCATCTCGTTCGGGCGTATCGAGTTTAAAGTGCGCACCGCGAGATTCATCGCGAATGAGCGCGCCACCGACGATAGCCTTAGACATTTCGATCATGTGGCTGAGGTTTCGCGTGAACGGCACGGCTTGGTTCATCCAGTTGCCAGAATCGAGGAGGCTGCACTTTTTAGCCCGGGCAGTGAGATCATCGAGGGTCTTTTTTGCGCCTTCGAGTTCATCTTGCTTTCGCCAGATACCGCAGTATGTCCACATGACTTCGCTGAGTTCGGCGGAGAGCTGGTATGGGTTTTCATCACCATTGGCTTTGGCGTAGCCATCGTATTCATCTTGTCGGAATTTTTTAGCATCTTCAATGACGGTCATTGGGAGATCTTCATGACCGGCATCGAGGTTTTTGAGATAGGCAAGGACACCTTGGGATGCGAGTTCTCCACCGGTGAGACAGGATAGAAGGGCGTTTGCACCGAGGCGATTTGCGCCGTGATATTGGTATTCACATTCGCCAGCGGCAAAGAGTCCGGGGACGTTGGTTTGCTGATTGCGAGGGGAATCGAGATCGAGAGTTGTGTCGTGTCCTTTTTCGTAATCGACCCACATTCCGCCCATGGTGTAGTGAACAGCGGGATAGATGCGCATTGGTTTATCAATGGGATCTTCTCGCATGAATTTTTCATAGATTTCTAAGACTCCGCCGAGTTTGTCGTAGATGAGTTCTGTACTCATGCCGAGTTTGTGGTGGAGGTGAGTGATATCGAGATAGACTTGGTTTCCGCCTTTGAGCCCCTTTCCGGCGCGGCAGACGCAGTAGACGATGAAGCTGACGAGGTCGCGGCTGAGAAGGTTTCCGTAAACGGGATCGAGTTCTTCGGCGAAGTACCATCGGTCAGCGTCGGGGATTTCTCGGGGGTGTCGGGCATCGTTGATGTTGCGTGGAACCCAGAGTCGACCGCCTTCTCCCCGGACGGATTCTGACATGAGCCGACATTTGTCTTCGCCAGGAATTGCGGTGGGGTGAATCTGCACCATTTCGGGGTTGGCATAGTGAACGCCTTGTTGGTAGCAGATGGAGACGGGTGATCCGGTATTGATAATGGAGTTGGTTGATCGGCCGAAAATGACGCCGTTTCCGCCAGTACACATGACAACAGCATCGGCAGAGAATGACTCGATTGCCATGTTGCGAAGGTCTTGGGCTACGATGCCTTTGGTGACATCTTTAGAATCTTTGATGAGGCCGACAAAATCCCAGCCTTCGTATTTTTCGACGGTGCCGTTGGATTCAAACCTGCGGACTTGTTCATCGAGAGCATAAAGAAGTTGTTGTCCGGTGGTGGCACCAGCGTAGGCGGTTCGGTGTTTGAGAGTTCCGCCAAATCTGCGGAATGATAGGAGTCCCTCGGCGGTTCGGTTGAATGGGACACCCATTCGGTCGAGGAGATAGATAATTGCCGGTGCGCGTTCTGCCATGCGCATAACGGGAGGTTGGTGGTTGAGGAAGTCTCCGCCAGTGATGGTGTCTTCAAAGTGTAGATATGGAGAGTCGCCTTCACCGCGCAGGTTTACAGCGCCATTGATTCCGCCTTGGGCGCAGACGCTGTGGCTTCGTTTTACGGGAACGAGGGAGAATAGTTTGACCTTGTGCCCGGCTTCTGCGAGCTTCATGGTGGTCATGAGGCCGGCGAGACCTCCTCCTACAACAATGACTGTCCTTTGCGCTGCCATGACGGTTACCTTAATCCTACGAAATTCATGCTGAGGGTACAGCAATGATGTATGAGAATGAGTCTACCGGTTTAGATTGGATGAGAGAGGGGAAGCGGGCAGAATCGCCAATAAAAAAAGCTCCTGAGTTACTCAGGAGCTTGATTGAATTGTAATTTTACAATTACTTTTTCTTTCGTCGAAGAGCGGCAAGGCCGGCTCCGGCGAGAAGAATCATGGTTGCTGGTTCGGGTACTGCATCGGCAGTTACGTTGACGTTGTCAACCTGGGCGTACCATTCCCAAGGATTAGCAGTTGCATCAGCATATCGAACACCGACTTGAACATTGTTCATGCCGTTGAATGCAGCCAAGCTGTAGTTTTGGGTTAGCACCTGAGTTTACTGTGTAAAGCACCGCCGGTGTCGCTGGAAAGAACACTGAGCGAAGTCCATGCGCCACTGTTGACACGAGCCATGACTTCAAAGAAGTCACCGTCGGTTGCATCAATTAAGCCGTTTGTACCAAACTTTTGGAAGTTGACGTCCATGGAAAGCGAAGCATTATTGAAGTTAACCAAGCTAAACATTGCGGATGTCGCAACGGTGTCGAATGGTCCAACATCGCCCGTAGCATCGTTATTTGCAGTTAATGCATTTGATTGATCAGCGGCAATCGTGCTGGCGTAGTTGTCATCTGCGTAAGTGGCCATATCTGACCAGACTGGGCCCGAACCGGAAACTGTCCAACCAGATGATGCGAGACCGCCATCAAAATTTTGGCTGTAAACGCTTACAGAAAAAGCAGAGCTTGAAATGAGGGCAATAGCACCCAAAGTTAATAATTTTTTCATAATTCCTCTATCCTCAAAAATATTGAGAAATTTGCTCAGCGCGACAATGCACGAGCAATACAATATTGTTATAACAGATTTTGAGTTGAGGTGTTCAATGAATGGCAAAATTCCTAGTATTTTTACGGTGAGGAAATGATGTTTCTAGTGATGTTGCGGGGCTATTTTGCTCTTTTGAGATATGCATATGCATTGTGAGCGTGGATTGACTCTTCGTTTTCAACTTCGATTTCGTAGGACTGGATTCGTGGGTCGGAATCAAATTTGAGTGCAACTTCGCGAACCATGTCTTCTACAAATCTTGGGTTTTCGTATGCGGTTTCTGTGACCCATTTTTCATCGGGTCGTTTGAGAACCGGGAATAATGCGCAACTGGCAGAGCTTTCTATGAATTCAATTACTTCTTCTAGCCAGATATGGTCGTTTGGTTGAAGTTTTACGGTAACCCAACCTCTTTGATTGTGGGCACCGTATTTTGAGATTTCTTTACTGCATGGACAAAGTGTTGCAACGGGAACTTTGACATACAGAGTTACATTGAAGTCGCCATTGATTTCGCTAAAGAATCCACATTCGAATTCCATCATTCCGGTTTTGCCGGTTACAGGGGCGGTTTTTTCCATAAAGAATGGAAATGTGACATCAACATGGGCTTTTTCTGCCTTGAGTCGTTCGCGTAATTTACCGAGGAGGTTTGGTAAGTTTTTGACGCTGACAAAGTTGCCATCTTCATTTAATACTTCCAGGAACCGGCTCATGTGAGTTCCTTTGAATTCGCTGGGGAGATCTACCGTTAGGGTGAAGTTACCGATTGTGTGCTGTCTTTCGTTTTTTCTATCTAGCACCTGAATGGGGAATTTCACTCCTCTCACGCCAACCCGGTCGATTGAGATGTTTCTCGTATCGGTTGTTTTCTGGATATCGGGGAGGTTATTTGGGTTGGACATAGGAATCAGCTCGATATTTGGATCTGCTTTTACGTTACGAGGGATTTCTGGATTTGTTTCTTGGTTAAGACGTTAGTCTAGAACTTCTGGTGTGAACACTGCTTCTAGTAAAGAAGCAATGTGCATGACTTTTATTGGGGATGAATGTTCTTGGGAGGCTTGCTGGATCCATGCGTGGCAGCCGGGATTTCCGCTAGCAACGACCATCGCTTGGGTGCTTTGAATATTTTCCCATTTTCTGGTGAGAAGATCGTGGGCTGATTTGGGCTGAAAAACATTGTAGGTTCCGGCGGAGCCGCAGCACATATTGGCTTCTGGAAGTTCAATGTAATTTGAGCCGGGAATTGCTTGAATTAAATCTCGTGGCTGGGAGGTGATTTTTTGTCCATGAGCGAGATGACAGGCATCGTGATAAGTGAGGGTCTTGTTGTTGAAGATGTTGTGTTCTGGAAAGAGTTTTGATAAGTTTTGCTGGTGGAGAAACTCGGTGATATCCATAGTCTGTTCAGCGATTTTTGATTGACCTTTTCCGATGATTTGGCCGTATTCTTTTAAAGTTGATCCGCATCCGGCCGAGTTGACAATGATTGGAATATCTTTTAAAAAGTGTTGGCTGAGCTGCTGAGCTTTGAGCTCGGCTTCGGCTAGATATCCGTTGTGGGCGTGCAGGGCTCCACAGCATCCGGCATTTGTTTCCAAGACCTCGAAGCCAACACGGCGTAAGAGTCGGCGGGTGGCTTGGTGAACATTGGGAAAGAGAACCTTCATCACACAACCTTCGAGAAGATAAACACTGCCTTTTATTGGGGGAAGTTGGTGTTTTGGTATATCTGGCAGGCAGAGTACTTCTTGTGGTTTTGGGATTTGGGCGGTTGCCGGCTGAGATGCGACGAGTTGGTTTAGAATCTCGGGCATTTTGCGATTAGGTAGAAGATCGGCCAGGGCAAATTGAATTCGAGCAAGCGGAGGGGAAGTGAGGGAGTTGACAAGGCTTTTCCGGGCTTTGTTTTGATTTGCCTTGATGGAATTTGATTGCTCGCGGGCGATTTCGAGAATTTTTCCGTATTGCACGCCAGAAGGGCATGCCGTTTCACATGCTCTGCAGCCTAAGCAGGAATCAATTGCCGCTTGGGTGTCCGAATTCCAACCGGAATCTTCTGCTTGTTTTGCTAAGGAAATTCGACCACGGGGAGATTGGGATTCATCGCCGGTGAGTTGAAAAGTTGGACAGGCTTCTAGACAAAAGCCACAGCGAATACACTGGGCGGTAAGATCGCTGAGTTCGGCCACGGTTTAGGTTACCTGGGGATGATTTGTTATTCGGTTTTGCTCCACTCAATTTCGAATTCATAGGTGCCGGAGCCGAGTGTTTTGACTTCTGGCTTGGTATCTTCTTTAGAAGTCAGAGTTGGTAGGGTGAGTTCGGCTGTGGCATTTGGGGGGATGACAACCTTGAGGATGAGCATTTTGTTTTTGACTTCCCAATTGGTTGAGATTTCTCCTCGAACGCTGTTGTAGGTGGTTTTTGCGAAGGTGAGATTCGGGTCTATTTTTGGCGCAATTTTGATGTGGGCGAAGCCGGCATTTCCTGGTTTTATGCCTCCGATATTTTCGAACACCCATTGCATGACCGCGCCATAAGCGTAATGGGCAAAGGAGTTCATTCCTTGGTCTTGGAAGCCCTGTTCGGGAGTCCAGCCATCCCATCGTTCCCAAATAGTGGTGGCTCCATTTTCGATTTCAAATCCCCAGCTTGGGAAAGTTTTGTTATGTAAGAGCTTGAATGCGACATCATCTCGATTGATTTTGGAGAGGACATGCATGAGATCTCGAGTTCCGACAAATCCTGTACTGAGATGCCAACCGCGAGATTCAATATCGTTGATGAGGTGATTGGCGGCTTTTGCGGAAAGATCGGGCGAAAGAAGATCGAATCCGAGAGCCAAAACGTAGGCGCATTGAGTTTCTCCCTTTACTTTTCCATTTGGCTGGACGTATGCCTTGTTGAAAGCGGCTTTGAGATCGGTTGAGAGTTGACTATAGTTTGCGGCATCAGTGGAGTTGCCCAGGACAGCGGCGGCTTTAGCGACGATTTCGGCCGAACCAGCAAAATATGCGGAGTAAATGACTTCGTTAGGAGTATTGGCTCGGATTTGTAGCCAATCTCCGAAGCAATGAAATTGATCGGGAGGTAGGAGAGAAGGTTTGCTTCTGTTTTTAAGGAAATCAACGAATTTCTTCATTGCTGGATAGTGTTCTGCCAGCTGTTTTTTGTCGCCGTAGATTTCGTAGATTGCCCATGGGCAGATGACGCCAGCATCGGCCCAAGCCGCGCCGCCATCATCTTGATTCATTACGATTGGGGCAACTTTAGGGAAGTTTCCATTTTCATCTTGGGCATCATCTAAGGTTGTTAGCCACTTGTTGAAGAAACTTTGGACATCACTAAAATAAGAAGCGGTTCGGATATAGGCTTGAGCATCGCCGGTCCAACCTAAACGCTCATCGCGTTGCGGGCAATCGGTGGGGATATCAATAAAGTTCATTTTTTGAGTCCACCAAGCGTTGCTGGAGAGTTGGTTTAGCATTGGGTCGCTGCTGACAAAGGAACCGACTTCGGGAGTGGCCGAAGAGATAGCGACAGCTTGAATATCTTCAGGTTTTGGGGCAGATCCCCAGCCGGAGACTTCTATATATCGGAAACCATGGAAAGTGAATCTGGGCTCCCATTTCATGGATTTTCCGTTACCAATAAACTGATCGATGGCGCGGGCTCCGCGGAGGTTGGCCAAGTAGATTGATCCATCGGGATTTAAGACTTCAACGAATTGCAACTTGATGACTTGTCCCGATTTGGCTTTTGTTGAAATTTGGGCGAATCCCGCTAAGTTTTGACCAAAATCTAATATGTATCTATCATCTCCGGACGACTTAATGGAAATGGGTTTGATACGTTTGTAGGCTTGAACGGGTTCTGCCGGATAGTTTTGGAGAACGGTTTTTGGCGCACTGGCGATTGTGGCGGAAGCCCATTTTGATGACTTGTGATTTGGTTTGTTCCAATTTGGCTCTAGCTTTCTGGCATCGAAAGCTTCCCCCATAAGAAAATCCTGTTCGATTGTTGGGCTTACCTGGGCGAACCATGATTCGTCGGTGATGACAGTTTGCTTTGAGCCGTCTTTGAATTCTAGTTCTAGCTGGACGATGAATTGAGGTTGGTTGCCATAGTGATCTCTTTCGAGGTTCCAGCCAATGTAACCGGAATACCAACCGTCGCCTAGTTCTGCACCGATGCAGTTTGCTCCGGCTTTTATCTTAGATGTGACATCAAAAGCGCGGTAGTAGAGGCGTTGGTTGTAGTCTGTCCAGCCGGGAGTAAAGAGATCTTCTGAAACGCGTGCGCCGTTGAGATGAAGATCGACAAGACCGAGGGCGGTAACGAAAGCGGTGGCTCTTTTTATAGGTTTAGATATAAAATCTTTACGATATAAAGTTGCAGGTCTTCCGATTTGTCCGGTTAGATTTCCCCATGGTTTGGTTCCATGTTCTCCTAGAGAGATGGCAGACGTTTTGTTTTCATCGAGCCAGGTTGGATTGGTTGAGATTTCTTGAGTTGTGCCGTTTTTGAATTTTAAGATAAGTTTGGCAATGAGGGCGCCTTGCCCTTGATTGTTACGAACGTTGATGGATAGATCGTTTATCCCTATTTTGAAAAGGTTTGTAATTGGGAAGAATCGTGGCCTTTTCCAAGCATCGTTTCGACCATCTGATGAGCCAAATTCTTCACCGTTGATCACGGCTTTGTATTGATCATCGGCGGAAATATGAATGATGGCTTCTGAAAGCTCATCTTTGATTGTTATGAGTTTAGTGAAGGTGTGTTGCTCGGGGGCAGCGGGTTGATTGGTTGTCCAAATCCAGGAAGCATTTTCAAAAACGGATTGATTGTTTTCTGGGGTGGGGAGAGTGATCCATTTTGCTTTCCAATCGGATTTTTTGAGAAAGCCAGTGGTGAAGCTTGGAAGGCTTTGACCAGGTTGATATTGTTAAATTTTGATCCCAAAGTTGAATTTTCCAATAAGCTTTGAAGTTTGAAGAGAGTGGTTTGCCTTGGTAAGTTATGGCGTAGGTTTCGTTTGATTTTACTTTTCCGGAGTCCCAAAGATCGGCTTTGTTTTCAATTAGGTTATCGGGGGTGGATGCGACGAGGATTCGGTAAGCGGTTTGTTTGAGATTTTTGAGATCAGGGCTGGTGGGTTTGACGATCCACGAGAATTGGGGTGTTTGGTGGTCGATGCCGACGGGTTCGATGAGGGATTCGGTGCGGAGGTAGTCCGGATAAATTTGAGTGGTCAACGATGTGGCAGAGAGAATGCTGATGAACACTTCTTCGATTTTATCTGAAGTGGAGTGTTTGGTGAGTCAAATTTTTTGTGCAACAGCCACCATTCTATGAAACAAAGAAAACTTCTAGGCCAACAGAGTTTGTATATTCTCGGTTAGTAGTAGATTCAGTTGCTGCAATCGACGGTGAAGGTGAGTATTTAGTCAGTAAAGTTTATGATATAACATGGATTCCATATGTGCAATGGATTTCTGTTTTAAACTATTATGATGGTATTTATTAGTGGGAATATTTGCATTGGAAAAATAGCATTTCGTGGAGTTCACCATTCTCATTTCTCAGCCCAAATGTAAATAATGTTTCAATTGGTGTAAGTGAATTTCGGCAGGGCACTTTCGTTCCTATGGGGCTACGGCTGGATGTTTTTTGGAGCTATGATAAGCTTATGAGTCAAACTGACTTGTATGGTACAAATTCAGCAATTGAATTGCAACACAGTGCTCCTGCAATGGAATATTATGAATTATTTCTAGTGAATGCTTCGACTAATTACAAAGTAACAGTTGCATTAGCTGCACGTGTAGCATATGAAGAACGATTTCATCAGTTGGAGTCATCATTTACGCCTGCTGGCAGCGGAATTGGGATTCGATAATGTTGACACGATTTCTGGCATTGATTGCAGTTATATTCTTTGGTTCAATTTCAATGGCCTCGATTACAGTTGTTGTTACTGTGTATCCAAAAGAAGTTAAAACGAAATATAAAAGAGCATCAAGTCTAGCAAATTTAGATCGCTTTATAAAGTTGGAGGGTGATCAATTAGACAGATATGGTTTAAAGGATGTTGAATACTATTTAGATAAGGAAGTCTTCTGGGATTCAGGCTTAGAGCTATTAGAATCTTGGAATTCAGAAATTGAAAAGGCGTTTGGATCCGGTGAGAATACTGTATCGATCAAGAATTCATCATTAACTGAGCGTGAAAAATCGGTAATAAAGACACTCCTTTCGAGGGTCGATGGCCTAAGTCAAGTCGTTGATCTGCCTAATTTTGAATTAGAATTTAGCACTCATTTTGTTCTTGAGCTCAAAACTGCAGGTTTACCTAATGAAGTGAGATTCTTGGATAGATCTGATAAAGTGGATTCAAGTTTTTTAGAGTTCAAACCCCAACCATCCCAGGATTCGAAGTTAGCCATAGAAAGGCTTATGGAAAAACTTGTGCAACCAACTTCTCTTATCGTTTCAGAATCCAACCTAAACAATGTGGATAGTTTAAGAATTAACGCGGAGGCATCACGAATAGCTGCAGAATATTTGCAAGAAAGACAAAAGAAGCAAAGAATGTTTATGTCTCGCTATGCAAAGATGGTGGAATCTGATAGGTTTAAAATAGGAGCAATTCCCGAAGGCGGATTAGGCTTTGAGAAGTTTCCAAAAGAGTTTCAAAGTGCAATAAGATCGGATAGTCGCTATGCAAAATATGCTGCTGACGATTTGAGGCTTATTAACTATACAGTGCATTTTGGAATCAAAGTAAAGTATGGTCTAAATGGTAGTAAGCAAAGTGTCTTTATTGCCTTGCCTTTTTAGCAACTAATTGGTAATCCAATTCCAAAGTTTTTGAACGTTTACTTCGTGCATGGTTTCGGCATCGGGGGTTTCGACGAGAATGGGGGTTGTTGTCCAGCGGTTATCGTTGACGAGGCATTGAAATGCTTCGGGTCCAATTAGTCCTTCGCCGAGGTGGTCGTGACGATCGACGCGCGTACCGAGATCTTTTTTACTATCGTTGCAGTGAATGACTTTGATTTTTTCGCATCCTACAAGGCGGTCGAATTCTTGGAATGTGGCCTCATAAGTTTCAGCAGTGCGGATATCGTAGCCAGCGGCGAATATATGGCAAGTATCGAGGCAGACGGCGAGATTTTTTGGGCTTTTAGTGAGGTCAAAAATTGTGGCAATTTGTTCAAATTTATAATTCAAACTTGATCCTTGCCCGGCGGTTGTTTCCATGAGGAGGGTGACTTCAGGGGGAGATTCGGCGAGGATTTCGAGCGTAGTTTCGGCGACCATTTTCAGTCCGATTTCTTCGCCTTGCTTCATGTGGGCGCCCATGTGGCTGACGACGAAGGGGATTCCGAGTTGGCCGCAGCGACTGAGTTCGCGTGCGAGAGCGTTTTTGGACTTTTCTCTTTTTTCAGGTTCGGGGGCGCAAAGATTGATCAGGTAGGAATCGTGGCTGACGATGTTTTGGTGTCCGATTCCGGTTTCTGTTAGCGCTATGCCTAGTTTTTGGATTTGTTCTTCTGTGATATCTTTGCTGTGCCACATTTGAGGAGAGGATGTGAAGACTTGGAGGGCCGTGCAGCCGATTTTCTTGGCATTTTCAGTGGCTTTGTGGAGTCCTCCGCTGGTTGGCATGTGGGCTCCAATGAGGGTTGCGGGCATAAGGTTGAGGGTACCAGCAACAACATACTTGGATTTATTTATGAATTCATGTATTTGCTATTTGGGGGTGGTAAATCAGGAAGATGTTAAGGAATTTAGTAATTATATGTTCTCTAATGTTGACTAGATTAGTGTATAGTCAAGAATACTATTGGAACCGATTTTCAGTTGATAAAGAGGATTATGAATTTTATATCTTATTACAGGTGGATTTTGAATAAATGACGAAACTTTTTCGTATACTCACACACTCTCTCCTGTTTATTCCATTAGTCGCATTAGCCAACGTGCAGGATTCGATTTGTTTAGTTGGCAAATTGGATAATGCGCCGGAGGTTGGTTGGGACAAGCTTAAGACCGACCAGTGGAAGGCGATTTATACAAAGGCAGGATACGTTATTGATGAAGTTAAGGATGAGAGTGTTGGATCGTTCTATGTTGTTTATCACCCGAGGGAGTTTGGAAAATCGTTGTATGCGGGGTTATCAAAGCTTTATGACCGAATGGCTAAGGGTTCTGAGAAAGACGGGGGGTGTATCGTCACGAGTTTGATACCTTGTCGGACGAAGAGAAGGAAGTTGTTACTGGTTACTTTCGGCAGATGCCTGGCGTGCCAGCAGCGTTGATGAACGGAGGTGGAGAGTTTGCCTTGGAAGCAAAAGTCAACTTGGAATGTGAAGGGCCAGATGGCAAGTTTGATTTGACCGTAGAGACCCTGAAATCTAGGCCATTAAAAGTTTCAACCGTTCCGACTTGGCAAGCGATTGAAAAGCCCGGATACACCAGTGCGTTTTTGACTCCCAAAAATAACACGATCGAAGTCACGTTTATGAGAAATCTGACAAAGGACACGGCAACTGGAATTTTGTTGAGCGGACTTTCGGTTCAGCATGTGAGCGGTGAAGTCAAGAAGTGGCGAGCGGTTGCGCTGGATTCATTTTCCGGTTTGGTAGCTGATTTTTATAAGAATTGGTCGGAAGAAATGGCGTTATCTAAGATTGATCCAGGAACTCAGTTTAAGGACTTGAACGATGCGCAAAAAGTGAAGCTGAGGCAGATGGCCTCTTTCAACCGCTTGTACAAGGTGAATGATCAGGGGGAAGTGATGAATGACTTTTTAGAATTGTCGAGTTTGCGAGCAAAGGGGGTTCAATTCTTTGTGATGGCAAGAGCTTCCATAGATGGGAAGATGACCGGCGTTGGTTTTCAGATTGGACCCCCTTAGGATTCGGTGGTGAGGTTAAGGCGGCATTGCGCACGGTAAACTCTGGTTTAGTTATGGGCCAGTTTTTACCGTGTTTTAAGGCGTACGATGTCAGGGGGAAAGTTCCTAGTGAGCTTAATCCGGAGGTTGCATATGCAATTGGTCGGGCGTATGCCAGGGAAACGGGAGCGAAAACGGTTTGTTTGGGCTATGACATCCGGTTGAGTGGGCCAGAGCTTTTGGAAGCGATGGCAAGGGGACTGAACGAAGAAGGTTGTAGCGTTATTGATTTAGGCATGATTGGTACAGAAATGGTGTACTTTGCGACGGCAAAGTATGGCTATGACGGGGGAGTTATGATTACGGCTAGTCATAATCCGCCGGAATATAACGGGATGAAAATGGTTCGGTCGGAGAGTCGACCGATTAGCGGTGACTCGGGGCTTTATGATATTGAGAAGACAGCTTTTGAGATTTTGGAATCAAAACCGGATGCTGGCACTGGGAAAGGCTCCATTACAAGACGCGATGTGTATGCAGATTTTGTTGAGCATCTTCTAGAGATTTGTCCCGCTGATCAATTGAGTAGCTTTAAGGTTTTGGCGAGCCCAGGAAACGGAGCAGCCGGAGTTGCGATGGAAGCTTTGATTCCACATTTGCCATTGCAAGTTACGAAAATGATGTTTGAGCCGGATGGTCACTTTCCGAACGGAGTGCCGAATCCGATTTTGGAAGAGAGTCGGGCACCAATTGAAGCAGAACTGCGAAAAGGTGGTTATGATTTGGGGATTGCTTGGGATGGCGATTACGACCGCTGTTTTTTACTGGATGAAAATGGGGTTTTTATTGAGGGCTATTACATTGTTGGGTTGCTGGCGAAGGCTTTATTGGCAGATCATGCGGGTGCAACAATCATTTATGATCCGAGATTGACTTGGAATACTTTAGAAATTGTGGAAGAAGCGGGCGGGCGGGCCGTGATGTGCAAGAGTGGTCACGCATTTATAAAGGAAAAGATGCGGGCCGAAGATGCGATTTATGGTGGAGAAATGAGTGCGCATCATTACTTTAAGTCTCATTGGTATTGCGATAGCGGCATGATTCCGATGTTGTTAGTATTGAAATTGATGGCTCAGACTGGCAAGACGCTTGGTGAATTGGTGGGCGAGATGATGGCGAAATATCCTTGCTCGGGCGAAATCAATTCGATAGTTGATGATGTTCCGACGGTTTTAAGGAAAGTTGAGGCGGCATATTCGGACGGAATGATTGATCGGGTTGATGGGCTTTCAGTTGAGTTTGATAACTGGCGATTTAACCTTAGAGGAAGCAATACTGAACCTGTAATTCGGCTTAATGTTGAGTCTAAAGGTGATGCAGAATTGATGCGCGCGAAGACGGAAGAGATTTTGGCTATGGTGCGAGGCTAATCCCTCAAAGGGCCAAAAGACCTACTAAATGTACGGGGGTGCCTAGTGACTTTCGGTTCAAACGTCATAATTGGAGTTGGTGAGGAGTCTGCCTTCTTGCCAAGACTGAAGACGTAGGATGCGTCGCCGAGCCGATGTTGCGCCGGGCTTGGTTCTCACAGGGAACTTAAGGAAAGTTGTGAGGATAAGCTAAGAGGCAACAAAAGGGAAGCGATTATTTCTATCGATTCGGTTGAATTGAGGAAATAAGAAACAATGAATAAAGTTCTTAAATTTGCGCTTGGCGCAGTTTTGAGTGCTACGTTGGTAGCCCCAGCGTTTGCTCAAGACAACTTTCCGGACGTACCGGAAAATCACTGGGCATACACTGCTCTTTCAAACTTGAAGGATAAAGTCGTTTTCGGCTATCCAGATGGTTTCTATCGCGGACCACGAATGATGTCCCGCTACGAGTTCGCAGTTGCAATTAACCAATTGTGGATGCGAATGAGCGGAATGTTTGACGATGTCAACGGCAAGATCGATGCTCTTTCTGCGAAAGTAGACGGCATGGGTGGCGGCGAAGACAATGGTGATTTGAAGAGCCAATTGGCTGCTTTGAAGAATCAAGTCAACGGCATGGCTGGCTGGCAAAAGTCGATCACCGACTTGCAAAAGCTAACATCAGAATTCGAAAAAGAATTGGCTGCTTTGGGTGTTGACGTTGATGCTTTGAAGCGCGACGTAAGCGACTTGAAAGCTCGCGTAGAAGCTCTTGAAAAGAAGAAGAATGCCATCACAATCGGCGCAAACGTTGATATGTTGATTTTGGCTGGTCACAGTGCTGACAACCGCACCGGTCTTTTGCAAGACGGTACCGTTGTTGGAACTGACACCTTCGGCTTGCCAGCTGGTATGCAAGACGACATGCGCGTTCTTCACGACGTTGCATTGAAGTTGAGCGGTGCTACCGACAATGGCGTAGAGTGGAAAGCCACTTTAGGCGTTGGTAACTCCTTCGGCACAATTGGTGGTTTCAACACCGCTGGTGCAGGAAACCGATTCGGCAATGTTGCAAACACCGACATCGTATTCAACGAAATGTTCGTTAAGTACAACTCCAGCCTCGTAGGTCAAGGCGTCAGCGTCACTGCTGGTCGATTTGGCAAGCAAGTTGGTAAGTACATTTGGGAACGACCAGCTTACAGTGCTGATTACTATGCAAACGATCTTCGCGACAGCGGCGATTGGTACATGGACGGAATGGAACTCGGTTTCCACTTCGGCAAAGCAGCATTGAAAGTCTTTGGTGGCCGAAACAGCAACCTATTGACTACCAATGGAACTGAAATCAATGGTTCAGCTTTCCCTGGAACATTTGCAGCTCCACTGGTTGACACCACTCTTGGTGTTCAATTGGACGTCCCGGTTGGCGATCAAGGCGATATCACCTTGGCTTACCTCTGGCAAGACACTTTCGGCAACGATACTCTTCCTCCGGCGATCAACCGACGCAACACCTTTGGTGCAAATGCGAACTTGATGTTCTCCAACATTAAGTTCCACGGTAGCTTTGCTCAAACCGATCTTGGTTATAACACCAACACGGTTTCGAACAACAACAACACTGCATATGACCTCGGCGTAGGCTTCCAAGCTGGCGGCGTTGACATCATGGGTGGTTACCGACGCGTTGAAGAAAACTTTGCTGCTGATGGTGCATGGGGCCGACTTGGTACCGTATGGAATCCAACCAACATCGAAGGTTTCAACGTTGGATTGAAATTCAATCCATCCTCCGACTTTAGCCTCTACGGTAAAGGCGAGTTTGTTGAAGCAGTCAATGCTGGAACAGGTAACTGGGGCGCTGCTAGCTCTAGCGACAAGATCACCAGCTACACCATTGGTGCAGGCTACAAGTTGTCGAATTCGTTCGACCTTGGTTTGAAGTACGAAAACGTAAAGTTTGACTACAATGCCGGTACCGATCCTGACCTTCGCTGGTACTCGGTGATGTTGGGCTACAACTTGGCTGAAAATGCTAAATTGTCCTTCACATACACCTACAGCGATGTTGACTTCAAGGGTCGCCAAGGCACCTTTGGATTCGGCGCAGCTCGATACACGGGTGGCCTCTTGGGTACCCAACTCAGCGTTAAGTTCTAATCGACTAAACGTTGAATCTCACCCGGTTGCCTTTTGGTAACCGGGTTTTTTTGTCACATTTTTGTTCATTAGGCGTCGAAAGAATTGAGTATGAAAATTTTAAAGAATCCCAAGTTTATAGTTTCGGCAATTTTGGCCGTTTCGTTGGTTTCGGTTGGTGTCCCGCAGGTCCGCGAAATTCTTAAGATTCTCGGCGTAGGCGCGGCCGTTAAACAGTTCGGTCCGGATATGAATAAGGCCCTCAATAAATTGACGGGCCACGAAGATTCAAATAAAAGTTACACAAAGGTTGTGCCAATCATCACGATTGGTTTGAATACAAGAGGCGCAATTGGTGCGGCCCAAGTTATGGGTTCGAAGTCTAACGTTGATAAAGTGAAGTCGGTAGCAGCGCCCGAAGCTGATTTGTTTGGTCGGGAGCTTAAGATTCGGGCCCTTATCCCAGTGGCTACAGACAATCCCACAGATGCAAAGAATCTTGCAGCAGTGGATGGCGTAGGCGTAAGCGGAATTGTTGACCTGAAGCTTTAAGTAGCCTAGTTTATTGTGTTTGCTCGGACTGATTGTTGTCCGAGCAAACTTACTTTTGGAACGGCAGAACGGATTGTGGTTTGTTGCCACCGTATGCCGATTTCCAGGCGGCTTCCGTTAAGGCTATGGTTGAGGCCCCGCTTTCAAATGAAGCCATTGGCGAAGCGTTGCCATGCAGGCATTCCATAAAATTTTGAACAGGTGAGATTGATGCGGGAAACTCTGTGACTTCCAGTCGATGACCGTTTCGCGTAGTGACACTGATTTTTCCATCAACTAAAGCGATCATCGCTTCTTCTAGCCATATGTAGTGCCTTTCGTGCCAAAGTGCCGCGTCGCCGACAATTGTTAGAGTGCCAAGTGCGCCGGTATCAAATTTGATATTGACAACACTATTGATATCCACTTCGGTATCCATGTTGTCCATAAATGCGGTGACGGATTTTGCTTCCAACCCAGTCATCCACAGAAGAACATCGATCATATGACTCCCGCTATCATTGATTTGTCCGCCACCAGATACGGCTAGTTGTTGCCGCCATGTTCCGGCTGTGAATTGATACCATTGTTGACCGAGATGGGAATTGAGAGCACGCACTTTGCCATAGATTCCCGATTCTATGGTTGATTTTATCCATAGAAAAGGCGCTTCTCCATGCCTTTGATATGCCAACGCTCCAACTTTGTTAGCCCTATCCCTGGCATTGATGCACGCTCGTACATCTTCCGTGGTGGTAGCTAAGGGTTTTTCGCAGAGGACATGGACTCCGGCAGAAAAGGAATCGACAATCTGAGGCTTGTGAGGAGTGTGAGGGCTGGCGATAACTACGGCTTCAACGAGATTCCTAGAGAGCAATTCTTTGTGGCAGGTAAGCGAAGGCGTTTGCGCTAGATCGGGGAATCGGGCTTTGAATTTGGAGATTTGGTCGGGGTTGATATCGCAAAGGGCGGCGATGTGGGCATCGGTACGGGAAAGGATTTGTTGCGCGTGAACTCCCATCATTCCGCCACATCCAATGAGAGCGATTGGAGTACCCGTATTCATTACTTGCTTTTACCACTTACAAAGGAAAACCTGGTCATTCATCGTGTATTTGGATGAGTTTTGAATGGAAAACCTGACTTGTTCCCGCTTCGAAATTTCTTCGAATCGAGACTGGAGTTTCTATGAAACCTTGGGCACGAACATCTTTTTTTGCATTAACCCTCTTTGTTGCGAGCTTTAGTTATTCAGCAGACGCAAATCCACTGATTCAAACACGAGTGAATGAGTTGCTCGACCGGGCTGAAACTTCGCTTGTTAACGGTAGCTACGAAGAGGCAATGGCATGTACAGAAGCAGTCTTACTCAAACCAATTTTAACAGTTTCTGTTGATACAGCGGGATTACCAACCTTGCAACGTGATCAGGCTGAAGAAGTAATATCGGAAGCGCTTTCGAGTTGGGAAGAGAACTTAAACTACGAAGTCACCTTTATCCGGGGCGAAGCCAGCGACGCGGATATCAAAATTGGATTTAGAGATACGGTTTATCATTTGGGAAGAAGCGTTGCGGGGGTGGCAACATGGAGCCGACAAGTTTACAATTGGGGAAATCGATTTACATCACGAGTTGCGGCGGAGATTAAGATTCGAACCCTTGATGATGGCGGAGAACTTGTTTCTCATGACGCTATGTTGCAATCGAGCATGCATGAAGTTGGGCATGTTTTAGGGTTATGGGATTCGGCGCGAGTTGGAGACCTTATGGGGCCATTACAGCGAAGTCGGCCAGTTACAAAGCCGACTGATCACGAGTTAGAATCGTTAATGTTTATCAGGAATCGAGCTATCCATGTTATGCAAGGTTGCTTGACCGCCATGAAGCGGTCCCGGTGACTTGCTCATCTGCGAGTCTAGGATAAGGCTTGCAGATGAATTGGCGAAATCTAGCGGGATTAGGGTTGGCGGGGGCAAGTGTGCTGACTTACGGGGCGCTTTTTGAAACGGATCGCCTAGTTGGGGAACGAGTGACCCTACGTTTGCTGGGGTGGCCAAAACATCTGAGCGGATATCGTGTTGGCTTGGTTACGGACTTTCATTTTCGAGCGACAGAAGAGTATTTTTTGGCTCAATCGGCGCTGGCTTGGTTGAAGGAAGAGAATCCGGATTTTGTTGTTCTTGGCGGAGACTATGTTCCTTGGTGGAAGCCGGATGTTTTGGATTCGGTGAGAGCCGGTCTGAGCGGATACGAATTTTTTGCCGGGAGGTGCTTGGCGGTTCCGGGAAATCACGACTATTACGGAGGCGATGCTGCCAGTTTGCAATCTGTTTTTGATGAACTTGGAATTTGTTTTCTAAGGAATGAAGTTTGGCGGCACGATGGGATTAACTGGGTAGGCGTTGATAGCGCGGGAATGGGTCATGCTGACCCTTACAGGCCCCTTTTAGCCTGTGAACCGGCGGATCCTATTGTGGTGGCTTGGCATGAACCAGACATGGTTGATTATTTGCCTCGGGGGGTGGACTTGATGCTGAGCGGGCATAGCCACGGGGGGCAGTTTTGTACTCCGTGGGGTTGGGCACCAATGAAAACCAAGCTTGGATCGAGGTATGTGAGGGGTTTTTATGGGGGTGGTGAGGTGCCAATATATGTGTCTCGGGGGTTGGCAACGACCGGTCCGGGGGCTCGATTGTTTTGCCGGCCAGAAGTGACGGTCTTGGAGCTGATTTCCGGTTGATTGGTAGACTAGGGAAATTGTGGCCCCGTAGCTCAGTGGATAGAGCAACGGCCTTCTAAGCCGTTGGCCGCGCGTTCGAATCGCGCCGGGGTCGCCATTTCTTGGAATCTTTCTGTTCTTGAAGAATTTCTGATTGATGGATAGTTTGTTTTTCGTTTTTTTGTTAGATGAGGAATGTGATTCCGCTTTTTGCGCCGATTTCCATTGCGGTTTCCATACTGGGTTGAGTGGTGGACATGTGGGCGTAGAATTCTTTGAGGAAAGATTCGAAAGTTGAGCTATTAACAATGATCCAGCAATGACTAGGTGTGCTGGCAATGTTTCGGAAAGTGTGTTTGCAACCTCGGGGGGCAAAGACGACATCACCGGGTTCGGCAATGTGGGTTTCACCTTCTATCCAGAATTCAAATTTTCCATCGGCGATGAGAAAAATTTCATCTTCGTTTTCATGGACATGAGGAGGGGGGCCGGCGTTTGGCGCGAGTTCATCAAACATGATGCTGTAGGCTCCGCCGGTATCTTTTGCCGGAATTTTAAGGACATTGTTGACTCCGGGCATAGTGCGCGATTCGCCTTGGCCGGCTTTGACTATTCTGGGGATTGCATTTGTGTTTTTCATAACTGAATTGTGGGATGTTTTTTGGCTTGAATTTGGGTTCAGCCTGTACAGGCCATGACCGATTCGCACGAGATCGTTGTAAACAGTTTGGTGATGGACGGGAGCATCTTTACACATTTTTGATGAAATGTGAGTTCTAATAGTCGATTCTTCGTAGCGAGTACCGGCCTTTTGCATGAGGTCGATAATTTCTTGGATCGTGAAGTTATCGAGACGGTGTTGACTTATTGTGTCAAGGATTTCGTCGCGAGCGGTCATACTGAAATAGTATCCAAAGATACTCATGGCAAGCTAGATTCCGAGATCAATTAGATTGCCCACTTAAGGGAGTAGAGCTTTTAGAACTTCTAAACATCCATCGGTACGATCGGGATCAAGGGGATATTTAGAACGGGGATCTAAGAGGTTCATATAGGCTGAAGGGTAGTTTAAATAAACATCATTTCTTCGCTCATATAATTTATAGCAGTAACCATTTGTTACCACTAAGTGAGGAGCTTCTGGAAAATATAGTGCATATTCTTTTGCTTGCTCATCGGCATAGCTTAATCCTTGCGTAAACCCTTTTGTTTCAATCAGTAACTTACACTTGCGACAATCTTTGATGTGATATGGCTTTTCGTAACAAGCAATATCTATTCGTCCATTTCTTCCAGCTCTTTTGCTTGATAATTCAATTTTGATCTGTTGTTCACTCCAACCAAGGGAGAGAAGCAATGGAACTACTAGGAATGTTCTAGTTTCATGTTCGCGCACTTCTTCCCAATTGCAGTTGTTTCGATAATAGTTGGCAAGACGTCGAATGCGCACAAATGCACTTGTTAAAGTTTCGGCGTGAAATGGTGATAAACCGGTTTTGATTAAGTCCGTTAGAATCTCCTCGTCTTCAACTTTTTGAGTCTCTCTTGGCTCCTTTGCTCTATCAGTTATTTGGTTGCCTGATTCAAATGCATTAATAATTCCTTCTTTGAGATTGGGTTGATTAACACGCAGAACTGTTCCACGAGTCAGACCTTGCGGGTTGAGTGGACTTGAAAGTGTTCGCCAATCAACATATACATATGCTTCCAGGCTCCACCCATCTAAATGCAGCAACCAATCTTTGTCGCCAATTCCGTTATATTTGCCATTTCTTTCTACGACTTGGCCAACGGCAACAACTTCTGAAAGACCACGTTTTAGAGCAATAATGTCTCCCTTTTGGATTTGCATTAGGCTTTTGATCTGCTTGTCTCCGCCTACAAAGGCGATACCGTGTTTGAGAAAGAGATCATGAAACTCCCTTTGGTTGCCTCCCGCAGCGATTTGCCACACTGTCATATTTGAATATTACACAATGGCACTGATGTGACATTGAAATTTGTATACATTGTTTGGGTTAAAAAGTAGACAAAAGCAGGTTGTATAAGTTTCTTTGACAATTGGGGGTGGAGGTTGACATACTGGGAAGATGTCGGCGGAAGTCAGCCCGGTTGGTGGGCAAGAGCGGAAAGGATTGGGGAAGGTTTTGTTTGCCAGTTCGGCGGGGACGCTGATTGAATGGTACGACTTTTACATTTTTGGAAGCTTAGCGGTTATTTTAGGAGCTAAGTTTTTTCCGGATGGAGATGCAACGGTTAGCTTACTGAAGACATTTGCGACATTTGCCGTTGGCTTTATTGTTCGACCTTTTGGAGCCTTTGTCTTTGGTCGAATTGGAGACATTGTTGGTCAGGAAGTACACATTTTTGCTGACTCTGCTTTTGATGGGGGGATCGACTTTTGCGATTGGATTGTTGCCGGGATATGAACAGATTGGTTCTTTTGCAACGATATTGCTTGTCCTTTTGCGCACCGTTCAGGGATTGGCGCTGGGAGGCGAATATGGGGGAGCGGCGACATATGTTGCGGAACATTCGCCTAAGGGTAAGCGTGGGTTTTATACAAGTTTTATCCAAACAACCGCAACACTTGGGTTATTTGTTTCGATCATTGTGATTATTGTTACGACGCAGATTGTTGGAAAAGGGGCATTTGAAGACTGGGGCTGGCGGATTCCGTTTTTGCTTTCAGCGGTTTTGATTGTTATCTCCTATTTCATTCGCCGAAAGATGGATGAATCGCCTTTATTTGCAGAAATGAAAGCATCGGGTAAGGGATCGACAAACCCGTTGAGAGACAGTTTTGTGAATAAGGATAATCGCCGGTTAGTTTTGCTTGCCCTGTTTGGAGCCACGGCCGGGCAAGGGGTTGTTTGGTACACCGCTCAGTTTTATGCCATGTCTTTTATGCAGTCGAGTTTGAAGGTTGAGCAGGGTGTTTCGTTTCAGATCATGCTGATTGCCTTAGCTTTGGCGACTCCATTCTTTGTTTTCTTTGGTTGGCTATCGGACAAGATTGGTCGCAAGAAAATTATGCTTTCGGGGATGTTTTTAGCAGTAGTTGGCTTTTATCCGCTTTTTCAAGCACTGGCTTCGGCATCGAGCTTCCGCCCGGGGGTTGAAGTTGCGCCAAACCCAAACGTTCCGGTTATGGTGATGATTGTTTTTGCGATGGTGTTTTTGGTGACAATGGTTTATGGGCCGATAGCAGCGTTTTTGGTTGAGCTGTTCCCGACAAAGATTCGTTATACTTCTATGAGTGTTCCTTATCATATCGGCAATGGGATATTTGGAGGGATGGTTCCATTTATTGCAACGGCTTCGGTCAAGGAATCGGGAAATTTGTTCGCGGGCTTGGTTTATCCGATAGCGGTTGCGCTGATTTGTTTTGTGATTGGGGTTTGGAAACTTCCGGAAAAGGGTGTGGATGAAGATGACGTGAGCGAGGTATCGGCGGTTGGGGGATAAGGGGTTTTATAAAGAAGTATTCCTTAGTGCGGGAAACTTTGATCAAGAGTTAATTGTTTCGAAGTGTTAGAATTTTTTGTTCTAACACCTATTTAGTATTGATTTCTGTTATCTTTATAGAATGAATAGGGTGAGAACTTTTTTTGGGCTACTTGTTTTTATATTTTCTGCATATGCGTTTAGCCAACATGGTTTGGTGACGGTTGGGTTTACCGGGGATTCGATTACGGCTTCCGCATTTAATGCTTTTGGAACTCAACAGCATACAAATCCGAATACGATTAATCATGTTAAAGCGGATGCGAGTTGGTCTCAACTGGCGATCATGGGGAGTGGTGGGAACTTAGTTTATTTTAGAAACTGGGCAGAACATGGCGCTAAATCGAAGGCGATTGTTGACAATTTTGTTAATGTGACATTGGTTCAAAAAGAGCTTCCTAAAATCTTAGTTGTTCATATGGGATCGAATGATGTTTCGAGCTTGGGGGCGGGGGCATTTGATGAAGTGGTTTCGCAATATAAGAGGCTTCGAGTTTTTTGTAAAGAACCAAGAATTGAATTGATTCCTTGCACGATTATTCCGAATTCATCGCTTGATCCTGTGCAATTGGAAACGAGGAATCGAATCAATGCTTGGTTGCGCGGATTTGCTCGTCAGTATGATTTTCGATTGATTGATTTGCATTCTTCAATTGTTGGTCCGGATGGAACGATTGATGCTAATTTGAGTGGGGATGGGGTTCATCCGAATTCGGCTGGTCATATGGCCATGGGCAGAGTTGCGGCAAAAGCTCTGGCTTCTTATGCGGGGAATCCACAGCCATTTTTGACCCAAGCCGGGGGAAGCGGTGACCGATTGAATTTGCTTTATAACGGGGCATTTATGCCATTTGTTGATCGCCCGGAAGGATGGACGGGATTATCTTTTACAGCGGTTGGAGGAACGGGGATTCAGGGGATTTGGGCTCGCTATAGTTCGGCTTCGCATACGGAGCCTCGTTGGCTTTTGGACAGTGGGTTGCGCAGCGTGACGCCAGGGCATACTTTGGTTTTGGCAGGGCGGATTCGGACGCTTGGATTATCTGAGGGTTGGGGACTTTACTTTCGGTTAACGTTTATGAACTCAGGAGGTCAGTTTATTGAAGAGCTTTGGCCAATAGATGCGGGGAAGTTTTTAGATAACTTTGATTCGGACGGTGGATATGTTCTGAACCGGAGATTGATTGTTCCGGTGGGGGCGACTCAGGCTCGGTTGCAGATATTGACGAGTAATGTTCCTAATAGTTATTCAGTTGATATTGCGCAATTGACTTTGTATGATTTGAGCAATATGGGATTGGCACCGAGCTACCCTTAAGTTTTGTCGGATTGCAAGGTCTCGATGATGAGATTATGGGGGCCTTCGTGGTAGGCGAATTCGCCGGATTCTCCCATTTGTCCGCGGTGTATTGTGGTGAATCCGTGGGAATTGAGATGGGAATTTGATTCTTGATTTGCGTTGTTCCCGTTAGGAATCCAAAAAGCAATGTGGTGGAGTCCTTCACCATTTTGGTCGAGTCCTTCTTGCCAGGCGGATTCTCCGCCCATTGGTTCGACCAGTTCGAGTTGAGTTTCTCCAAGTTGAAAAAAGGCTAATTTTGTTTGGGCCTGAGTTGGTTTTCCGCGGAACTCTTGCGGGGCGTTTGGATCGGTGATGATTGTTTCGGGGATGGGCAGATTAAAGAGTGAAGCGTAGTGCATTTTGGCGGCTTCGATATCTTTGACGACGATGGCGACTTGGGCCAATCTGGGCTGATTTAGCCCAGACATTAGCTCTTTAATCCCGTAGCGGCAATTCCTTGGATGAATTGCTTTTGGGCGAAGAAGAATAGGACGATTACGGGGGCGACAACAATTGTTGAAGCGGCCATAAGGAGTCCCCATTCAGTTCCGCCAGCTTGTGACTTGTAGGCGTTTAATCCGACGGCAAGGGTGAATGTTGATTGGTCTTGTAGATACAAGAGGGGGCCGAGGAAGTCGTTCCAGCAGCCCATGAAACTGAAGAGAGCAACAACAGCGAGGGCAGGTTTTGTGAGAGGGAGAATGACCTTTCGGAAAATATCCCATTCGTGGCAACCATCGATTTTTGCGGCTTCGGAGAGTTCCATTGGAATGGTTCTATAGAATTGTCGAAGGAGGAAGATGTTGAATGCTCCGGCGAACCACGCTGGGATCCAGAGAGGTTTGAAAGTGCCTACCCATCCGAAATCTTTGTAGAGGGCAAAGAGGGGCACCATTAAGACCGGGAATGGAACCATCATGGTGGCGATGGTGACGGCAAAGGCAAAGTCTCTTCCTGGCCATTTGAGCCGAGCAAATGAGTAAGCGACGATTGCGTTGGAAACTACGGCGCCGGATACGGTGAGGATGCAAACGAGGAGGGTGTTTCGGGCATAGACTAAGAACGGGATGTAACCGAGTTTGTCGGCTCCGTAGTTGATTGCATCGGGGTAGTTACTCCATTGGACGGGATTTGGAATCCAAGATTTTGAGAAATCCATGGCTTGGGCATTGGTTTTTAATGATGTGAGGATTAGGAAAACCAGAGGAATTAGGAAAATTACAGAAAGGACGACTAGGACAATGTGGAGAATTGCGACATTGCTTAAGTTTTGCTGACTTAGGGTGCGGGCTCGTTTTGACATTGGCTTAGGATTCGTAATAGACCTTTTTTTCAGAGAATTTGATGACGAAGAGAGTTAGAGCAAGGATGATGAGGAACATGATCCAGCCCATTGCGGATGCGTATCCCATTTTGAGATCCCGAAATGCTTTATCGTAAAGGTAAATGCTGTACAAGTATGTTGATCTTGCGGGGTCTCCGTTTGGAAACAGGACATAGACTTGGGTGAAGTATTGGAGGGAGCCAATGATTCCCATGATGACGTTGAAAAGAATGACGGGGCTGAGGAGGGGAATGGTGACGAGTTTGGTTTTCTTCCAAGGGCTGGCTCCGTCTAGATCGGCGGCTTCATAGAGCGGTTGGGGCACATCTTGAAGTCCAGCGAGATAGATGACCATGGCATTTCCGACTCCCCATACAGCCATAGCAATGAGTACGGTTTTGGCAAACATTGGGTCGGAGAGCCAGTTTGGTAGTTTTTCTTGACCGAAGAGTTGAAAGAGCTTTTCAACTCCGATTTTTCGCAGGAATCCATTGATGAGATCGAGGTCGCCATTGAACATCCATTGCCAAAGAATGGCGAGTGGGACAGCGGGGACAAGCGAAGGGAGAAAGAAGAAGGTTCGGTAGAACGCTTGGCCCTTGACTTTTGTGTTGAGGAGCATGGCTAACCCAATGGCAACACAGGTACCGATTGGAATTGAGAACAGGGCAAAGTAGAATGTATTGTATAAGCTTTGCCAGAAATAGTTCATCTTTGAACAATTCTAGATAATTTTTGAGTCCAATAAAAACTGGCGGAGTGAGGACTGAAAAGTCGCACAAGCTGTAATAGAACGATTGAATTAAGGGCCAACCGAGAAACACGGTAAATCCGATGAACCAAGGCATGGCAAACAGGTAGCCAGCAATTGCCTCTTTTTTCTTTTTCACGGTTGCACCTGCTCGTTTGGATCTATTAATCCGCGTTCTCTTTCGATTCGGGCAACATCATCAAGAATTGGTTGCATTTTGTTTTGCACTTTTTGCATTGCTTCTTTGGCGGACATTGTTCCTAGGTTGACTTCTTGGAAGGCAGCTCCTAGTTCAGCTTGCCATTCAGGCCATATTGGGGTTTTTGGTGGGGAAAGCGCGTTTTTACTTTTTGCCAGGTCAGCAAAGAGTTTGACAAAAGGGTTTGGATGGTTTTCATAAAATCCGGGGGTGACTTTTATGAGCGGGCTGTGTTTTTTCTGACCGATAGCGAGAAGTTCCATGCCCTTATTGGACTGGACAAATTTGATAAATTCGAAAGCTTCTTTGGGGTGTTTCGCTCCTCGTGGGATGACAAGAATATCGAGATCGATTACGGTGGCGTTTGCGAGGTCGGGTCGATCTTGTGGGTGCGGGAATGGCACGATATTGAGTTTGAAATCTGGTCGATATTTGGAAACAAAGTTGTACATCCATACACCTTGATTGACGCTTGCAACTTTGTTATCCATGAAGGCGTTTTGTGCGGAATCGAATCCTCCGAAGCCTTGCTGGAACGATTGCATGTTTCCGGGGCCGTATCGTTTTGAATATGACGCGACCCATTCATACGCTTTGATGGTGTTGGGATCGGTCATGGTGATAGTGCCTTTGCCATCCCATAGTTTTCCGCCGAAAACTCCGGGCCAAGACCAGGGCCACCAGTTTGGTTCGGTTGGCATATAACCTGAACGAACGATCTTTCCGTTTTTATCAACAATAGACATTTTTTTGTCGATTGCGTCAAGTTCTTCGATTGTTTTTGGCGGGTTTTTGGAATCTATGCCAGCTTCTTCGTAAAGAGCCATGTTGTAATGGAGGGCCGTTGATGCGGGCATAGTGGGAAGGGCCCACAATTTTCCTTTGTATGTGCACATATCGTAGTACACGGAAATGTATTGATCGCGCGAAATTCCGTTTTCTTTACAGAGTTCATCGAGCGGCATGACGGCGTTGTTGAATGCGTATTGGGGGGTGTTTGGTCCGAAGAGTCCGGCGACGTCGGGGGGAATTCCTCCGCTGACGGCCATGAGAGTTTTTTGAGCGACTCCGGACACGGATAAGTATTCGACGAAAATTTTATCTTGGCTGGCGTTGAATTCATCGACGACAGCGCGCATGGCGTCGGCTTCAAAATTGGTCCATTTTTCCCAATATGTGATGACAACTCGACCATCTTTTCGGTCTGGTTTTTTAACAATTGATTCGCTATATAAGGCAGTTGCACCCAGGGCAACTACGGCAGCGATTGTGATTATTGAACTCGGAGAAAACTTCACGGCGATGAATCAACTTTGAGGATAGCACGAAGGGTGGTATACAAGACTACGTATTCAAACCAGCTAGACTAATAATCTTGTGCTTTTAGTGGAAACTCCGCTTGGATTGTGTCTGGCCTTTTTGGCTGGTATTGGCGCATCGGCAATTAATGCGTTTGCGGGCGGGGGTTCTTTGATATCGTTTCCAACTTTGGTTGGGCTTGGGATTCCGGATCAATCGGCGAATGCAACCAATGGAGTGGCTCTGTGGCCGGGTTCGGCGAGTAGCGCGTTTGCTTTTCGAAAGTATTTTCACCAAAACAAACGCTGGATGTGGATTATGCTCCCGCCGACGGTTTTGGGTTCGGTATTGGGCGCAATTTTGCTTGTGGTTTCGGGGCAGGCTGTATTTAAGGTTTTGGTTCCGTTTTTGATATTGATGGCAACGGTCTTGCTGGCAGTACAGGGGAAGATTAAGGAGTTTGCGACTTCCGGTAAGTTTAGAATTCATATTGCCGGCTCTGTATTTTTACAATTTTTAGTTGCCATTTATGGAGGTTATTTTGGAGCAGGAATGGGGATTATGATGTTGGGAGTGATGAGCCTGTTTATGGATGCAGATATGCATGAAATGAATGCGGTGAAGAATTGGCTGGCGGTGGTGATAAACTTTGGTTCTTCTGTGATTTTGATTTCGCAAGGCTTGGTTATTTTGGTACCGGCACTTGTTGTTATGGCGGGGGCTTTGATCGGGGGGTATTTTTCGGCCAAGTGGGCCCAGAAAATTGATTCTGAAAAGCTTAGAAAGTGGGTTGTGGTTTACGGTTTTGCAATGACGGCATTTTATTTTTGGAGAACATTCGCTTGAAGTGGGGGGTTGTTATTCCGGCAGGTGGATTGGTTACTGATCCGCTGGCAACGGCAATTTCTACGCCGAAAAAAGCATTGGCGGATGTGCATGGTCGGCCGAGCGTTGTTCGGGTAGTTGAAGCAGTTTTGGCGGCTGGTTTCAGTTCGGATGAGATTGTTGTGGTTGGATCGGAAGAGGTTCGTGCGGTGCTTGGCGACCGGGCAATGTGGGCGGATGAAGTTTCGGGTCCAATTGCTAACGCTTGGGCTGGAGTTGAGAAACTTGGCGTTGTTGACGGAGTGATGTTTTTGCCCAGCGATGCTCCATTTTTGACGGGAGAAGGAGTCAGGCATTTTGGAGAATCTGTTTTTAATCGATTGGATGACCCGAGGAGCGATTGGTTTGCCGCGGGGATGTGTCCGCATGCTGACTGGGAATCGGCGTATCCGGATTGGCCGAATCCGCATTTGAAACTTAAGGATGGGGATTTTGTGAGTGGGGCATATTTTGCCACCAGTTTGAATGGATTCTTTTCGGGCGCGGAGTTCTTTACGCAGGTTGCACAGTCTCGTAAAAGTCAGTTCCAGATGCTTTTGAAGATTGGGATTTGGCCAATGATTCGGTATGCATTGCACCAAGTTTCGATTGCGGAGGCAGAGATGAGGCTAGGCAAGCTTTTAGGCGGTCAGGCAGTTATAGTTGCGGACTGTGATGTTGAGGGCATGGTGGATATTGATTCTCCGGAAGACTATGCTAACGTGTTGCGCTACTGGAATAGGGAGAATTAGTTCAAGGATATATCGAATATTCTGGGTACTTGATTCACTCAATGAACAATGATGCTTGAGCCGGAAAGTGGCCCAATCCAACTTAATGGAGCAGGATTGGGCGGTTCAATTTTGATTATTGGCGGTCGTTTTTATACAAAGTACTGAGTTGAGTTTTTAGTTAGTTAATCCAGGATAGAACTGGAAAATTGCAAACCCTTCTTTTTGTCGTAATCCATCTAGTTTAAGGTAGGCACCAGTGCTACCGACTTCCCAGTTTCCGATTGGAGATTCGGTGCGGAGGGTTTTGTATACAACTTCGTTGGTGTATTTAAGGGCGATTCTTAATTGATCGGGAATATTTGGTAGTTCTTCGAGGTCGTAAACGAATTGGCGGGCGTCTTTATTCATGCCGTATTTTGTAGTGGGTTGAAGCCATTCTAAAGCCAGGGATCCGGTTCCGTTTCCGGGTATAGAAACATCGGCGGTAATGGTCATGACTTGGCTGGGTCGAAGTAAAACATTGAGGTCGCTTTTGTCTTTGTTTACGCTTTCTACTCTGAATTCGATAGGCTGTTTATTCCAAGTGGCCTTGAATTTTTTTAGCCCAGAAAAACCGTATCCGTTGGCGGAGACTTTGAACTTGACTTTGCCCTTGAGCTCTTCGCCAGTGGAATTGTGCCAGTTTGTTAGAGTTTCAACTTTTGATTCGTTGGTTCCTAAATATACAGTTACGCCATGGATTTGAAATTCTGGGTGACCAGGATAGGTTGAAACATAGTTTGGAACGGACGCATAGATTTGGGTTGGAGGTTGGGTTTGCTGTCCGATTGCTACTGATAGAATTGCGTTGATCATCTTTTTATGATTTTACGCTTTTGTTTGGTCTGCAGTTTTAAGATTGGTCAAGAATACTGAGAACTTCGACCAATGCAGCGGCGGCTTCTCGGCCTTTATTTCCTAGTTTCATTCCGGCTCTTTCCAATGCTTGTTCTTGGTTTTCTGGGGTTAAGATGCCCCAAGTGATTGGTTTTCCGGTTTGAATTTGCAGGTTCATGAGGGCGCCGCTGACATCCCCGGCAAGGAGAGCAGCATGAGTGGTTGCGCCTTGAAGGATGCATCCCAGAGCGACTACGCCATCGTGATTGGCGAGCAGTTTTTGCGTGATGATGGGGATTTCCCATGTTCCTGGAACATGGACAACCGTGATTTCTGTTACTCCGGCAGAGCTTAGAGTATCGGTTGCTCCTTCCAGCAAGGCTTTTGTGATGAGCTCATTCCATCGGCTGACCACAATGGCGATTTTCTTGCCTTTCGCGCTTGATTGTCCGGAAATTTGATTCATGGTTTTATTATGGTCCTTTGCTTGATTTTGAGCAGGGGCGCGAGTTTTACGGATTGAACTCGGGTGGGAGTTGAGGAAGGAGATTATATTCTCCGATTTTTTTGCCGGTTTTGATATTTATGACTTGGACGGTATCGGGCTGAGTAGGTTCTTTTTGACTTTGGAGCAAGAGGACTTCGTTTTTGGGAGTCATGCGAGCGAGTTGTGGTGGCTGGAGAATTTCCCATATTTCTTTGCCAGTCAGCAGGTTTAGGGCAACGATTTTTCGAGGTTGATCTTTGAATGCTTTGGAAATGATGGCGAGATCTTTTGTGAAGAAATTGACGCCAGAGTTGCCTAGTGCTTTGGATTTCCAGTTTCGTTTTTTTGTTGTTAGGTTGGTGGAGACAAGGAAAGTTGAGGTTTTGTAGGTCAGTTCGTGAATGATGGTTGAAGGGGTTAGCTTAACAACAGGGCCGTTGGAGTTGGTGATGATTGGCATTCCGTTTTTGACAATTATGGAAAAGCAAGGAGTTGGAGGCCATCCATATTGTCCAAAGCAGTTGAGAGCATAGAGATCTGAATCGGGGCTGTTTACGCACTGGAGATTGTAAGGAACAACCCATTTAGGAAGAGTGATGCGCGAGCTTTTTTCACCGCTTTTTGGATTATTGAAGATCAGTTGAGCGGTTTCATTGTTAAAGTAGTTGATTGCGCTTATGGTGTGTTTAGGTGTTGACCAGACCAGGACTTCATTTGTCGATTTTTTTATTCGTGGTTCGATGAGTCCATTGCTAAAATGTGTGATATCGGAAGATTCGAAGTTTAGATTGAACCACGGATTGAAAGTTGATTTACCAATAGTGAGTTGTTCTGGTGGATCGGAGAAGAGGGTTTTTCCGGTTGAACGATCGAGGACTTTTACAGCATTTTTGAAGTGAGGGAATCGGACAATGACAGTGTTTGGAGTTAGTTGGGCATTGTAAAAGGAATGTTCTGACGAAATATCATATCGGCGCCACATCAATTTGGCATTTGAAATTTGAAAGAGGGATAGTGGGCCGCTACTCGACATTCGTTGGCCGGGATACCGGTTGATATCGGGGGCACCCAAGATTGATGTGTTATCGATTCCATAGCAGAAGTCGATGTCGATTGGAAGTGGTCGGAAGTTGTGATCGAGGACAGTGGATTTTGTGATTTCAAGTGACATTCCGACGCTGTATGCGGTGAGAATAAATGCGCTTCCGTTTGGAGAGTTTATGAATGATCCTCCGCCATCGCCTCCTCCTCCCCGAGGTACGTGGATTGTTTTGATAATTTGGTCGGAATTGGGTTTGAATTTATAGAGTTTTTGGGGGTTGAACTGAGTGCCTTCGACTCCAAATTTGAGTTCGGGGGTGTCGACTATAATTTTGATGTTTTTAGGAGTGTCTACGGGGAAGAAAGGTGGAGTGAATAGTCCAAGAAGAACTCCCAAAAGCGTCATTTGTTCATTTAACGTTTGAATGGGAATGGCCGTTTCTGGGCTTAGCGGCGAGGTTGTGATTGAAGTAAATTTTGGTCGTGAATTTGAATGATTTGATCCTTGCCTATTTTGAAAAGTTTAATGCACATGACGCAGAGGGAATGCTTGCACTTTTGACCGAAGATGTGGCTCATGATATCAATGAAGGCGAGAGAGAGGTTGGACTTGATCTTTTTCGCAAATTCAAAACTCACATGGATGAATGTTATCGTGAGCAGATTACGGATTTGGTTGTTATGGTCAATGGCACGAGAGGGGCGGCGGAGTTTACTTGTTCTGGTACTTATTTGCAGACCGATTTTGGATTACCGGAAGCAACAGGGCAAACTTATTCGATAAAAGCGGCGGCGTTTTTTGAATCTCGAGACGGGAAGATTTCTCGGATTACGAGCTACTACAGTTTGAGCGGTTGGATTAAAGCAATTAGTGGCTGAGGAACTCCTCAGCCACAATGGAGATTAGCCGATTCTTGGGGTGAAATCGGTGTCGGTTTTTACGAGTTTGCAGTAGCCGGCCATGAGTTTGGCGGTGTCTTCAACATCTTGCAGATCGAGGAGTTCACATGGGGAGTGCATGTATCGTAGGGGGATTCCTACAAGTCCGGTTGCCATTGGATTTCCGGCGATTTGCATGGCATTAGCATCAGTTCCGGTACCGCCTGGTTCGGCAGTGATTTGAATATTGATGTCTTCAGTTTTTGCGGCTTCGGAAATCATTCGGAAGACAATCGGATTGATGTTTGCGCCTCTGGTTACGGTTGGTTCTTTTCCGAGGTCGGATTCGCCGTAACGAGATTTGCTGACTCCGGGATGGTCGATAGCAAAATCGACATCGACGGCAAGGCCGGATTGGGCTCCGATAGTGTGGGCGGCAGTTCTAGCTCCTCTGAGTCCGATTTCTTCTTGAACGGTGGCGACGGCGTAGACGCCGACATTGGAGTCGAGTCCACCTTCGGACAGGAGTCGGAGGGCTTCGGCGACGGCAAACGAGCCGACTCGGTTATCGAATGCCCGGGCGGCGGCGCGGTTGTTTCTTAGAAGTTCGAATTCCCATTGGTAGGTGATTGGATCTCCAATTTGAATCAGTTCTAAGACTTCCTCTTTAGATTTAGCTCCGATGTCGATCCACATATCGTGGAACTCGGGCTTGGTTCCTCGTTCTTTTTCTTCTAGTAAGTGGATTGGTTTGCGAGCGATTACGCCGGCAACTTTTTCCTTTCCGTGGATAAAGACTCTTTGTCCGAGGGGAACCATCGTGTCATGTCCGCCAATTCCTCGGAATGAAATGAACCCATTTTCATCAATGTAGAACACTTGAAATCCGATTTCGTCCATGTGTCCGGCGAGCATGATTTTCATTTCCGCATCGGGATTGAGGATGGCCATGACATTGCCATGGGAATCGGTTGTGACTTTGTGGGCGAACTTTGAGGTGTATTCTCGATAAACCTGAGCAACTTTTTCTTCGTAGCCACTGGGCGAAGGTGTATTGACAAGATTTTTTAGAAACTGGAGCGACTCGGGACGCATATGAATGGTTTTACCTGCCGCCTTCGACTAGAGCTAGGAAATGGGATTGAGTTGCCAGATTGCAAAGTTCAAAAGTGTTGCAAAGCTGACCCAAACTAAATAGGGAAAGAGAAGACCAGCAGCAAGTTTGGAGCTTTTGGCAAACATCACAATTGTTGCGATGATCGCGAGCCATAGAATTGCAATGACGATGAGGCCTGCGAGCGGATTTTGGCTTCCAAAGAAAGCATAAGACCAGATCAGGTTGAAGAATAATTGAACCCAAAATGTTATTCGAATTGATTTGAGGGATTCTGGTTTTGCATTTTTTACGGCGATGGCATAGGCAACGGCGATTGAGATATAAAGGACAGTCCACACCGGGCCAAAGAGGTAGTTAGGGGGATTGAATGACGGTTTTTGGAGGGTTGGGTACCAAGTTTGAACGGCTTGACTTGTAGCGATACCGCCGAGAGCGGCGGTGAGAAATACACCTATTGCTCCAAAGAATGCGTCGAATTTTGGAGTTGATTTTTGTGGAGTGTGAAGTGTCGACATGATATTCCGTAGTACTTGGTTGTCGTGCCTTGGTCCTTCATTCCTATACGCTTCATTACAGCAAGAGATTTCAGGTTTTCGTCATAGGCTACGGCGTGTAAGACTTCAAGTATCGGCATGGTTTTGAATGCATATTGGATAATGGCTTCGGCAGCTTCAGTTGCATAGCCGTTTCCCCAGGCTCTTTTTGCCAGGTGCCATCCGATTTCGAAATCTCCGGTTGGGTTGTTATCGGCATCGGGCAATTCTTTAAAAAGGATTGAACCGATGACCTCTTGATCATTTTTTGTCATGATGGCCCACATCCCGGTGCTATTTTGTTTTGACAGCATTGCAAGCTCGATTTTTTCCAATCTGGCTTTTTGTTCATCGAGGCATGGCACTACTTCTGGTGATCTTCCTAAGTACCTCATGACATCGGGGTCGCCATAGATTTCGAATGCAGATTCGACATCAGTGGATGGACTCCAATGGCGGGCAATGAGCCGCTCGGTCTCGAAGATCGATTTCACTTTATAGGTTTACCTAAATTTAGCTTTAAGATTGCCTATGGAAGCAGTCGGGATAGGTTTAGCAAAGTTTCGTCTTTATGGAGAGACAATTGCGATATATCGAAATGTTTGGGTTTTGACTTGCGAAAAGCAGATTTCCACATGACTTGTATTTTCTCAAAGATTTCTTTCATGTCTTGTTAGAAATGAATTCGAACAGAAATGTTCAATTTGTTGGAAATTGGACACTGTTTTCAGTTTGAGTTAAATGCTTTGGAGACCTTGATCGTAGCTTGGGTAGCTTCCGAGAATTACGGTTTCGATAGCTACGCTTCGAAGATCGTTGATCGCTCTCTTTGTGCTTTCTAGCTTTTGATGTCCTTCGCAATCGACATAGAACAGGTATTGGAATGAGTTGCGGGGATCGGGGCGAGATTCTATCATGGTTAAGTTGACTTCGTGCTCGACAAAACAGCCTAAAATTCTATAAAGTTCACCTCGTCGGTTCCTGACTTTGAACATGAGCGATGTTTTATCGCGACCACTAGGAGCGGGCTCGTTATAACCAACGACTACAAATCGCGTACGATTATTACTGCTGTCTTGGATGTTTTCAGCGAGAGCAGGAAGCCCGTATAGCTCTAGGCAGACATCGTTTGCAATGGCCGCAGTTGTTGGATCTTGCAATGCGAGTTGAACGGCTTTGGCCGTTGGAACGACATCGGTGATTTCGGCATGAGGGATGTGGGTTCGTAGCCATTCTCGGCATTGTGCAGACGGTTGGGGGCCAGCAAAGATCTGCTTGATGTCGCTCACATTTTGGGCGAGAGTTCCGAGATGGTGATGAATATCTAGGAATGTTTCGCTGATAATTTTGACATCGGTTTGTGGGAACATATCGAGGGTTTCGGGGACGATTCCTCCGGTTGAATTCTCGATAGGAATAACGCCGTAATCGGCATTTTTGCGTTCAACGGCGAGAAAGACTTCCCGAATGTTATAAGCAGCTTCGAATTGTACGGATCTTCCGAATGATTTGATGGCGGCTTGGTGAGTGTAGGTTCCTTCTGGTCCCCAGTAGGCGACTTGCAGAGGTTTTTCGGCTGCTCTGGCGGCAGATATGATTTCTCGAAAAATGGCGGTTAATCTGTCGGGCTGAAGGAGTTGGGTGCCGTGGTCTTTGAGTCTCTCATAGATTTGCCGCTCGCGTTCTGGCGTGAAATACGGCTTACTTTCGACTCCTTTGATTTCTCCGACTTCTTGGGCGAGGAGGATTCGCTTATTGAGGAGCTGGATGAGTTCCATGTCGATGCGGTCGATATCGATTCGGATATCGGCAAGGGATCGATTAGGAGTTTGTTTATCCACGTTTCCATTTTGACCTCAGGAATGTGAACTAATGGGGCTCTGGCGGTGTTAAACTGTAAAGAATAAGATTTTGGATATAGTTTTTCAGCGTTTAGCGGGTTTCGTGGATGGTTCGTGGCAAAGTTTTGTCAATGTGCTCGACATTTTGTTGGTTGCATTTTTGGTTTACAAACTTCTTATTTTGGTCAGGGGCCGTCGCGCTTGGAATGTGATTATTGGAATTCTATTTTTCGCTTTAGCTCTCTTTTTTAGTGAGCTTTTAGGATTACGAACTCTGAATTGGATTTTAGATAAGGCGACATTATTGGCGCCGGTTGCTTTGGTTTTATTGTTTTTGCCGGAGTTGCGGCAGGCCATTGAAGGATTTGCAAAAGTTGGAAGTTGGTCGGGAAAGTTATTGACGGGAGAAACCGCGCTTGGTCGTAGCATCGTTGATGAAATTGTTGTTGCTTGTGATGAATTGGCTTCGACTCAGACTGGCGCATTGATTGTGATTGAGCGTCAATCGAAACTTACTGATGTTGTGGCGAACGGCGTTCCGGTTATGGGGACGGTGACTTCTGAATTACTCGTTGCGATTTTTTACGAGGGAAATCCTTTGCACGATGGGGCAGCGGTTATTTGCGGTGATAAGTTAATGGCAGCAGCTTGCAGACTTCCACTGAGCGAAAGCACAAGGCTTGGAAATAAGTATCACATGCGACATCGAGCAGGTTTAGGGATGAGTGAGGTTGCAGACAGTGTTGTTGTTATTGTTAGCGAAGAACGGGGTGCGATTAGCTTAGCTTTGGCAGGAAAACTTGAGCATATGGAAAATTCAGAAGGGTTGAGGGAGCGTCTGACCCAAGAATTTACAGATGTTGATAAAGCCGAAGAAAAGCGATTGCGAAGCATTTTAAGAAAATCATCGCAAGGTGAGAAGGTGGCAAAGTGAAACGAGACGAAATTGCATTAGCATTTGCTTCCGTTTTTATTGCGTTTCTCTTGTGGTTTCAGACTCAACCTTTGTTTGAGCCTGGCCAGCAATTGGAGTTTGCCGTTCCTCTGGAATATCGAGGCTTGAATCCCCAGAATTTGGTTGCCATTAGTTCTCCCGAGCCGATTATGGTGATTGCAAGCGGGACGCGAAACGATTTAGATAAGTTGAACACGGACACGGTTGTTGCTTTCGTCGACTTGAGCGATGCAAAAGCGGGAACTAAGAACTTTGTGGTTCAACTGACGGGGGCCATCAACGGAGTGACTTTAGATTCAAGAGTTAAAGGGATTGCGGTTTCTATTGAAGATTTAGTACGAAAAGAGGTTTCTGTAGAGATATCGACAACTGGTGTTGCGCCAAATGCTTTGCTCTATGTTACGGCGGAAACTGACCCGGAAAAGGTTACGGTTTTTGGGCCAAAAAGTTACTTTGAAAAGTTTCGTCAGGCAAGAGTTACCTTAGACTTAGCTATTTTAAGAAGCGGAATGACCGAAGATTTGCCCGTGGAAGCCCTAGATGCGGATGGGAAACCTGTTCCATTGATGCGTACGGAGCCAGCGACGGTTACGGTTGTGCCCAAGATTCAAGCGGCAGCTGTTAGTAAGCGATTGTTTGTGAATCCCAGTTTTACGGGTTCCTTGCCAGTTGGTTATCGCTTGGATGAAGCGGTTTTGGAGCCTAATCAAGTTTTATTGACGGGCCCTGGTGAAGCCCTTTCGATGGTTGGAAGCTTGGATACTGAGCCGATTTCATTGAGTGGCCTGACAAGCTCAACAGAAAAACGGGTTAAGTTGAAAATCCCACAGGGAGCGACGAGTAATGTTGTTGATGTTTTGCTGAAATTAAAGATTCGTCCGGTGAGTAGGTGAGATTTGCCAAAAATTGAATGTCGAACAATTCACAAGGAAGAAGCCGAAGAGTTTTTGGGTCTTCTTTGCGAAGTTTTTGAACTGGATATTGGGCGGGCGGCATCGGTATTTTTTTCTGAACCATTTTTTGCATTAGATCGGAAATTTGCCCTATTTTGCGATGGGGTTATGACTTCGATATTGACTACAACTCCGCTAGAATTTGGAATTGGTCGGGCGGTTGGAATCGCAGGAGTTGCGACTCGGAATTCTGCACGCGGTTTAGGTTACGCCGAGCGTCTTTTGGATTTTGCACTCGAAGCTTCGTCGGTAAGAGGTGAAGGAAAAGCGGTTTTGTTTGCCCATCAAGAAACGGTTTACAAAAGGGCTGGATTTGAAACTTTGGATGTTGTGATTAAGGGGCCGGTCAAGTGTTCAGAAATTAGAAATCCGGTGGATGCTTTGAGTTTTGAAGAAGTAACTCGGAGGTATGCGAAGTGGGAGCGGAGTGATGATCGGTGGTTGCGCCGTGATGAGCGACGTTGGAAGCATTGGCAGTGGGTTTATCGGAGTTGCGAACCAGCTGGCTTGGATGGCTATTATTGCTATGAGCCTATGCTTTGCCGAGAAGCATTGGTTCATGCAGAACTGAATGAATGGCCAGTAGTTTTTGGCACAGAGTGGTTTGGCTTGCGGTCGATAACGGAAGCGATGGGAGTTCCGATTTTTTCGCAGAAAGATGAATTGCTTTATATGGGTCGAGGATTTGATGAGATCCCTTGGATGTTTATGACCGATCAGTTTTGATTTTTCAATTCAAAACTGATCGGGTTCATGCAGTTCATCCTAAGATTAGAATTAATTTGTTGATTTATCATTGGCAAACTTAGCGCTATCTACCATTCGTTGGAAGTATTTAGTCCATTCTTTCTCGACATCTTTGCTGGGAATTTTTACGGAAAGGGCGAGAAGTCCATAAGATTCGTGTTTGATGAGGACGTATCTTCGACTACTGAATCCGTCTTTATCCGTAACATCGAAAGTAGCAGCTTCGTATCCTCTTTTTGTTTTTGTCTTTTTGTAAGGAGTTGCTTTGCCACCTTGCTCTCTCATGATGAAATAAAGTGAAGTGTCATAAATCTCATCCCAGGTTTGTTGACTTGGGGGAGCGGTCATGATTCCAAGCTCTCCTTTACCATTGGTTGGCGTTGCGGTTCGTTGCCCGTAGAAGGTTTCGGGAGTTACTTGCCAACCTTTTGGCAATTCGATTTCATAGGTTTTTGTTTTTAGATTTACAAATTCATCGTTTACATTTTGTATTTTGAAATCTTGGGCAGAAATTCCGATCATGCTGATGAAGATGGTCATCGTGAGCGCGAAGATGTTGAGCATTATATTGACCACAATGCGTGGTGATTTGAACAGTTCCGAGGGCCTATAAAAGCCATGTCATTCTCATTTAGCAAAGGTGATGGATTCATTCCAGATTTTGCAAACGAAGTTTAGTTAAAGTGTTTTCCGAAGATTTGAAACTTTAGTTTGTGATCATGGCAAGGTTGGGTTGAGGTTTTTGGACGAAATTGGTATAAAAAATCTCGGGCGGTTGCTCCGTCGCCCGAGAAAAATATGAAATGAAAACTCAGCTTCTATTTGCTGAGGAGATCAAAATCGTCGAGGTTGTGTTTTCCTCCCCATTTGAGGACACCACCAATACCAGGGGCTTGGACATTTTGGTAATTTCCACCGACGATGTAGTAGCCCTTGTAGGGGACAATTGATCGGTGATCAGCATAGGGAACTTCGGGTGCGGTGAGAACCGTTGAGCCTTTAAGAATCGCCATTCTTTCACTCGGTTTGCCGTTGACTTTTCTAAACTCTCCGGCAAAACAAAGGGCACCATCGGTGAAATTGACATCTCTTGTTTGATAGTCGGTTTCGACAATATTTGACCAATTTGATCCTTCTAGCTTAGCGATACCTAGCTTTCCATTTACTGTAAAACTGCCGGCAGCGTAGACGTTTTTGCCATCATTGCAGAGTCGGTTGACACTACCATTGAGTCCACCATTTCCGACTTCACTCCAAGATTTTCCGTCGTAAACGGCAATTTTGCTCATAGGGTCATCGCCGAAGGCATCAAAAATTCCGCCAGCGTAGAGTTTTCCATCAAGGAATGTCATGGACATGACAGCGCGATCGAAAAGTCCGCCAACGGATTCGAATTTTTTACCATTGTATTTTGCAACTCCCTTTGTATCAGTTTCATCATTGATTCTTGTAAAATTTCCGCCAATGAATAGTGATTTTCCATCGGTTGCTAGGGCAAAGATTTCGCGATCGACAGTTCGCGCACCAAGGGCATTCCACTTTGTTCCATCCCACCGTGCAACTCGATTTGCGACGATCCCTTCTTGGGTTGATGATTTATCGGCGTAAGTGAAATCTCCGCAGACGTAGATGTCGGTGCCGACTTTGCAGACATCGTAGACTTTTCCATCGACGCCTTTGCCCAGCGTGCTCCATTGAGTTCCGTCCCAGACAGCGACATTATTGGCAAGTTTTCGGTTTGCTCTTTCAAACATTCCGACCACGTAGACTTTGTCGTCGATAACTCGAATCATGTTTACAATTGCGCCATCCAGATCGGAAAGCGGAGCAGCCTTTGGCGACGGGGAAAACGTGCTCAAGACGATTGATGAAAGAATTGTTGTCAGCATAGCTAAGAAATCTATTATTGGTTCTTAACTGGCTATAGTTGGGACTATAATTTAGTTCAATATTGGGACATTATGGCAAATTTCAGCGAAACTTGCACCAGGTGCAATTTTGACAACTGGTTTGAAAATGAGTCTAGAATGGGGCTTTTTACGGGGAGCGAGAATTGGAGAGATGAGTGAGACCACAGATTTAAAAGCATTATTGGCGGCAGCGGGGCCAATCAAAGTTGGGAAGCGAATTCGGCGAGCACGTGAACGGCTTGGGATATCGATTCGCGAATTAGCGAGGCTTTCGGAGATTAGCAAGAACACTTTATTGAGGTTGGAGTTAGGGCATGGATCACATTTTGCGACAGTAAGACAAGTTTCGCGGTGTATGGGAATAAAGTTGCGTGACTTACTTTCTCCGGAGTTTGGAGAGACAGCGGTTATTGGATTGCATCATTATTCTGATTGGCTTTGGTATGACTTACAGAACTACCGTGGCGGGGCTTATCCGGTGACTCGAGATGAATTTCCGCCAGAGAAACGACGGCAGGTTGCAGATGGGCTGGGGACGAACTTGTTTGCGCTTTTGAAAAGCCGAATGCCGGAAGATTTTTTTCATCCTTCAGTGATGGAGCTTTATCGAGAGACGGAAGTTAAGTCGCACCCTGGGGAAGAGTTTTGTTACGTTTTATCAGGGAGGGTTTGCGTTAAATTTGAGTCTAAAAGTGTAGTTTTAGAAGAAAATGATAGTTTGACTTTTTATGCAAGCGAGGTTCATAGCTATGAACCTCTTGATGAACTGCCAGCTCGATTACTTTCAATTGTTCTGCACATTGATATTCAAAATTGGCACCGAGAATCTCAGGGTTGGGAGCACTAGAAGCTAATTGCCTCCGCTAATTTCAGGTTAGAAATTAGCGGAGGTTTGTTTATCAGTTTCCGCCGGTTTGCTTTGACTTTTCTCCGCCACCGGTGAGTTCGGTACCCATTGTTGTCCCTTTCTTTGATGCAGGAATTCCATCAGCCATCCACACTGGCATTGGCGCGCCTTTGAGATAGTGATCGAAGAACTGGGCTAGTCGGATTGACAAGTCCTTGCGGTTTTTACGTTGGATGAGGTTATGATCTTCGCCGTTATAGTTGATTAGCCACGCTGGTTTTCCAAGGCGGTGCAGGGCAGTAAAGTATTCAACTCCTTGAGTCCAAGGCACGGAGCCATCAGCATCGTTTGCCATCATCAGCAAAGGAGTTTTGACTTTGTCAACAAAGAAGATTGGAGAGTTTTCCCAATATCGCATGGGATATTCCCACATCGTTCCGCCAATGCGGCTTTGTCCGGTTTCATATTGGAGTTGTCGGACTAGGCCACTTCCGTATCGGATTCCACCGTATGCGCTAAACATGTTGCTGACTAAAGCTCCGGCACTGGCGCAGGCAAACATGTTGGTTTCGGTGACCAAATATCCGACTTGGTAGCCGCCCCATGATTGGCCCTGTATGCCGAGCCGTTTTGGATCTATGAAGCCACGGTCAACAATAGAATTAACTCCGGAGACGATGGCAGACATTGCAGATTCCCCAGGGTAGCCATCTTTATAGGTTATATCTGGCACGAATACACAGTAACCATTACTGACGAAGTATGGGATGTTGATGGTGCTGGCGCTTGGGGCAGGCGACAAGTATCGGTGGAGGTTATCTGAGTCTTTCTCATAGAAATAAGTGATCATTGGATACTGCTGTCTAAGAGTGAAATTGCTGGGTCTATAGAGCTGCCCTTGTAGCTTTTCTCCATCCAATGACCGCCATTCTACGAGTTCAACTGTTGGCCAAACGTATTCTTTTGTTTGAGGGTTGATATCGCTGACGCGTTTTTGATTGGTTAGCTGCGCATTGGTGATGTATACATCGCGATACTCGCTAACGGTTTCTTTTTGGACCCTATAAACATCGGCATCGCGAGCTTTTGAAAATCCGGAGTAGTTATGCGCATCTAGAACCAAAATGTTTGGAGACTTTGTTTCGCCCATTTTGAGTGTTGCGTAACCCATGTCCTTTGTTTTTGGGTTAAAAATACTGACATAGCTTATTTTTGTTGGGCTAATAAACTTTTCTTCGGGATCGATCGAGTTGTATCGAATGACTAGATTTGAAGATCTTCCGGCACCTTTTGTGACCTCTTTAGCTTTTTCATTTGTTGTGAGGTTGACGGAAAAGATGTCGAATTTATCGTAGACATAGACTGTGTTGTCGTCTTCGCTCCATCCGGCAATTCCGTAGGGGCCGCCCGGAAATGGGTGGTCATCTTCTGTGTCGTGAATTGGGTAGAGGAACCGACCGGTTAAGGAAGTTTTTTCTAGGTTATCGGGGTTGAGGACGAAGGATTCTTGTGTTTTGTAGTTATAGGCAAATAACCATTTTCCGGTTGGGCTGAGTGATGCGGTGTAATAGCCAGCGGGAAGTGCCTTTTTGCTTTTTCCCGAGGTGAGATCTATTAGCCAAATTTCTTCAGGAGTTGCACCGGCTCCCGAAGCAAGATCTATTGACGCTTGCCCCCAGCGGCCAGTTCCGAATCGAGAGATTCTTACAGTGTTGAACTCCGGTGTTTCGATCTGAGTAATCGTTCCCATTGTTAAATCGTAAAGCGCAGAATAGCTTCGGTTTCTTTCTTGAGCAGCTCTTAAGAGCTGTTGTGGCTGAAGTTCTTTATCTGTCCAGCTCCAAATATCGACGGTTACTTTTTCATCGTCAAATACTTCTTCTTTCTTTTCCTCTTTTGCTGGTTTTTCAACGATTGAAAATGAGAGTCTTCCGCCATCTCTGGTGAATGAAAGTCCTGATCGGCTGGGAATGTACCAGCCTTTTTGGATTCCGGCATCGCCTTCAAAAGCGATTCGCTTAGCAATTCCGGATGAATCGCCTAGATATACGGAATTCGACGGATTGGTTTCAGTTTCGTAGTCATCCTTGTCAGTGAGAATTGCGATTTTGCGACCATCTTCACTTAATGTGATTCGCGTATATTGACCAAGTCCTTCTAGGATGGGTTTTGTGGATTTTGATTTTAGATCGTAAACAAATACGCCGTGTCCGGTTGCCGTTTTAGGGGTTGCATTGTAGAAGAGTTTTGCCCCGGAATCGTTGGTTGTATAGGTTCCAACATTATCCATTTTTGTTTCTTCTTTGGTTGCCAGATTGTAGACAACAATCGTGTTGCCTTCGCCGTGGCCCTTTTTCTTTTTTGGCTCATCTTTTTTGGCTTCTTCTGGTTTAGCTTCTGGCTTTGCTTCTTCCTTTTTTGGTGGTTCTGGCTTTGGAGGTTCTGGTCTGTAGATGATGAACCCCGAATCTTTTTTTGCAATTTGGTAGCTGGTGACTAATTCTTTTGTGGTGGTTTCGCCGTTTGTGAGATTGAGAATAACGAGGCTGTTTTTTGGTCGATCTTCATTCTTGACTTTCTTTCGAGTGGCGTCTCGGGATTCGGTGAATTTTGGGATGACTGTTGCAATGACAAATTTCGAATCTTCGCTAAAATTAACATTGATACCTCGTTCGATTTTGTAGGTTTTACTGCCATCGATTGCTTTGATTTCTACGACATTGTCGCCCTCTTGGGGGTTAGAAGCATAAAGGATCCACGCGCCATCATTGGATTGTGAGATGCCTTGAATCGCTTTCCATCCGTCGTAATCGGCGTGGGAGAGAATTTTGTTTTGAGCTTGCGCGGCGAGGGTAAGGCTCGCGAAAATCGTCAGCGCTAAGAATTTGGATGCGTGATTTGCCATAGTCAGTTTTCCGAAGGTTCTGATTCGTGAAAGGATACCTTTGAGGGTGTTTGACAAGAGTTGTCAGTGTTTAGGAATCGGCAATTTCCGTGAGTTCTTGCAAGCGGAGGAGGGCTTCATCTAAGACATCATCTTCGCTAGCGAGACAGAATCTCACCCATTTTGCATTTTGATGATCGCGGACAAAATCGGAGGAAGGCACGGCGCCGACCCCGGTAAGTGCGATCATATGGTTGACAAATTCATAGCTGCCGAGTTGCGGAAAAAGATTTGAATAATCGCAAATGAGGTAGTACGCACCTTGTGGATTGTATGGGTTCAGCCCCATTTTTTTCAAACCTTTCACGAACCGATTTCGTTTTCCTTTATACTTATTTATGATTGATATATAAAAATTTTCACTGAATTCTTGTATACATGTGGCAACAGCTTGTTGAAGTGGGGCAGGTGCGCAAACATAGACAGCATCGAGGAATGATGCGAGTTTTTCCGCAACTTTAGGAGGAGCTACCATGAATCCGATTCTCCAACCCGTGATTGAGAATGTTTTGGAATATCCGCCCATAGTGATGACTCTTCCTTTGAGAGATTCTAGGCTTGCGGGTGAAACATGGGTCAATCCATCGAAAGTCATGTATTCGTATATTTCATCGGTAACGAGGAAGGCGTTTGTGGGCGTGATGATTTCGGCAAATTTTTCAAGTTCTTCTTCGGAAAACACTTTTCCAGTTGGATTGCCAGGAGTGTTGATGAGAATGAACTTGGTTTTATCGGAAATGAGAGACTGAACTTCGTCAAAATCGACTTCCCAATCTGGACCTTGGAGCGTGATGTACTTGATATTCGCTTGGTATCGATTTAAGGCTTGGATGTGATAGGGATAACTTGGTTCAAAAACGATGACTTCATCGCCAGGATTGATGAACACTCCGCAAACGGCTTCGAAAGCTCCCGTTGCTCCGGCAGTGACTAGGATTTCAGTTTCTGGGTCGGCTTCAATTTTGTTATGCCAATTGAGCTTGTAAGCCAGGGCATCTCGCAATGATTTGAGGCCTCGTGGGTTTGTATATAAATTGATGCCATCGAGTCCGGCTTGATAGGCAGCATCTAAGATTCGGGGGGGAACACGGAGATTGCAGACCCCTTGTCCGAGGTTAATACCGTTTACTTTTTGGACATCGAGAGTGATTTGTCTTAGGGCTGGAGACTGAAATGACGAAGTTTGTTTTGAAAATAGCGAATTGAAATCCATGTATGCCTATTATTATGAAAGTAAATATGGTGGATAGGTACCATTTGTTCGGTGAACACGGTACTTAGCAGCGATCTTTCGGAGTTGATTCGATGGATACATTCTCGGGGATGGGCTCCGGGGACAGGAGGCAATTTTAGCGAATTGATTTCTCGCATTCCGCTTGAACTTTCAATTTCGCCAAGCGGAGTTGATAAAGGATCCGTTTCTGCCTCAGATCTGTTGATTGTAGATGGTGTGGGGGGGAAAGTATCGGGATTTGGTTCTCCTTCTGCCGAGACGATGCTTCATGTTGTGATCTATGAAGAGACGGATGCGACGGTGGCGGTTCACACTCATTCGGTTTGGAATACGATAGCCAGTTTGACTCCGGGAGAGGTTTATCGGTTGGCGGGTTTTGAAATGCTAAAGGGATTACGAGGGGTTGAGACTCATGAGCATGAAGAGTTGATTCCGATTTTAGATAATTCTCAGGATATGAAAAGTTTGAGCGATACGCTCAAGTCCGAATTGCGAAAGTATCCGGATTGTCATGCGTTTTTGTTGCGAGGACATGGGCTGTATACGTGGGGACGTGATCAGGCTGAAGCGAAGAGACACCTAGAAGTTTTTGAGTTTTTGTTTGAATTGAATGCGCAATTGCGTAAGGTTATGAACTGATATGGCTTTTTTAAGAATTCCGGAATTGGATCTCACAATTAATGAATATGGGGATGTAAAAGCTTACTTAGCAAAAGTCGGAATTGGTTACGAAGTTTGGAAGCCAGAGGTGGAAGTGAATGACGGTACCAATGCTGAGCAAGTGTTGGAAGCTTTTGCGAAGGAGATTGAGGATCTGAAAGCCAGTGGAGGATACACAGCAGCAGATGTGATTGATCTGTATCCGGATACCGCCAATTTGGACATGATGTTGGCGAAATTTAGTAAAGAACATTGGCATGATGAGGATGAGATTCGTTTCATTGTGAAGGGTAATGGCGTATTTCATATTCGTCCAAAGGATGGGAGCGAAGTGATTGCTCTCTATGTGGAAGAAGGGGATTTGGCACGAGTGCCGGCAGGGACATGGCATTGGTTTGATCTGCGGAAAGATAAACGGATTCGCGCAATTCGTCTCTTTCAGGATCCGAGCGGTTGGACGCCACATTATACGGAGAGTGGGCATGAGCGTGGATACTTGCCGGTGTGTTTTGGGATCGACTTCATTCCGGCGGAATTAGCTAAGCTTTGAGCATGAGTTTTCGGGCTTATCTCTTAGATATAGAAGGCACAACGACGCCCATAGACTTTGTTACTCGGACATTGTTTCCCTTTGCCCGACAACGGTTAGATGATTTTGCGCCAACTCCAGAAGAATATGACTTGTTGAGTGCGGAATGGGAATCAGATGAGAAAGACGGTAAGACTCCACCATTATTGGGTCCAGATTATCTCCGTTGGTTGATGGATCAAGATCGGAAATCTACGGGATTGAAGAGTTTGCAGGGTCGAATTTGGGAGCAAGGTTACGAAAATGGGGATTTGATGGGCGAAATGTATGACGATGTGGTTTCGGCGATTTTGAAGTGGGTTCAAAACGATGCGCAGATTGCAATCTTTTCTTCCGGTTCGGTTTTAGCTCAGAAATTGATTTTTGGCTATTCAAGATTTGGAGATTTGAGTCAGCATATTTCGCATTACTTTGATACAACGACAGGGCCAAAAAGAGACGCAAGTAGTTATCAGATTATTGCGAATGTGATGCAAATTACTCCTCATGAAATTTGCTTTTTGAGTGATATTGCGGAAGAAGTCTCAGCGGCGAGAGGGGCGGGGATGACGAGCTGTTTGGTGGCTCGTGGGGCGGAACAGATCAATGAGTTTCCGGATCGGATTAGTAGTTTTGAATATGTAATTTCATGAGCTGGAAAACGATTTCCAGCTCATGAATGAGTCGTTAGCCTTGGCTTCCGGCAACGGTTGGAAGTTCTTCAAATGGTTGAACTACAACGAAGCCTTCGCCTCGAAACATCATTTGGAAGCTTTCTCCGCCTCCTCTTCCCATTACAGATTTGAATGAGATGTCAGTTTTGATTTCTGGGCTTAAGCCGCTTGACCAGGCTACGGTGGCATTGGGGTCGGTGATGACAGGATCATCGGGTGTGACCTTTAATGTGAGTGGTCTTCCGTGAGTGACAATTGCCACCATGCCAGTTCCTTCAAGTTTTGCCGAGAAAAGTCCACCGGCGAGCATTCCGGCAACTCTTTTGTGCATTGTGATTTGGTAGCCAACGGAGTCTTCGAAAGCGAGGAGATCATTCCCGCTGACGTTGATGCTTTCGTTATTGAGTTTTAAGACCGTGACTTCTTTGCCGGCATCGGCGAGATAGACGAGGCCTTGACCCTCAATTTTTGAAAGTGGAGACATTTCTCCAGAAACCATTTTTAATAGAGCTTTGCCGATTCCGCCTTCAAGCATTCCTTCTCGGACAAACTTGAGGTTTCCTCGATAGGCGATCATTGCCCCTAACTTGCTCCAAATTCGCCCGTTGACTTGGGCTTCGAGCATTTTAGGGCTTTCGAGTTCAAAGATATCGCCAGGATTATCTCTTTCGGCAGTTGCATTGATGAATTCGGCCAAAGACCTTGTTGGCCCGGGGTTCATGGGAGGTGGTGCATCCATACGTGAATTATGATTGAAGTTTGCTCTGATTGTGTACTAGTTGTATTGACAACAGTTTTCTGTGATAGTTAACGAAAAAGCGAAAGTTAGTCTTAAGGAATAGGTTTTTGTGCCGAAAACCTAAAGTAATGATCGAGCTTTCTGTTCGTTTAGTGGTTGCGGCGGGGTTAATAGCCAGCGCAATTGCGTTTGGCAAACCTGAAATTGCAACTGGCGGCATGCTAGCTGCAGGCTTTGCTTTGTTTGGCGGCATTGTCTATTGGATTGAGCAAAAGAAGTTGCGAAATTCAGGCATTGCCGGTTTTATCGCTGTCTTGGATGCCATGTTTATTGCCACGACTTTGGCTCAGATTGGCGAATTAGAAAGATTTGGGTTTGTTGTGCTTGCTCCAATGATGTGGGCGACTGGTCGATTTGGATCGGATGCGGCAAGCATGACTCCTCTTGTTGCGGCAACGGTTATGGTCAGTAGCAACTTCTTTGAGAATGATGGATTTACCTTGCCAATCATGGCTCATACCGCAGGAATCTTGATTGTTGGGCTGCTGACAAACAACTCAAAAGTAGTTTTGAAAGAGACTCAAGTTCCCTTTCAAGTTACAAAGGAAGTTTTAGTTCCGGGAGCGAAGGATAGCCGTGCGGAGGAAGGTTATCGGCAATTGAAGGATCATGTTTCTGACTTGGAAAAGAAAAGTCGGCGGGATCGAGTTGCCATGCGAGTGTATGTTGCCGGCAATCAGAGTGATGAGCCATTTGCAACCACTATGGCCGACACGATGGTTAATGCTTGTGATGTTGCAGGCATTGCGGTTTATTCCTATGACTCGCAGCAAAATCGAATGATTGCCCAGGCTTATTCGGGGCTTGTACCGAAATCAGTGCGTGATCTTGCATTTGATGTCCCGCAAGGACTGAGCGACGGTCAGTTGAAACATCATATGGAGCAACGCCTGTTGACTTTGAGAGATCCGGCCAGTGAAATTCAAATCGCGACCGTTCTTTTGAAGGACAAAGGACGGCTTTTGGGGATGTTTGCCATTTTTGATAGAGCGCTTGTTAAGCTGGATACTGGGGCAAGGGTTATTGGAGATGCGGCCGAAGCACTTGGCCCGATGGTTGCCGCCGATCGGCGAAAAGAAGACCTTGGACGTCGGTTGAAGGAGACTGAGATTTTATATGGTGTTGCCAGCGTGACACTAGGGGCAGAAACACCTCAGAGTTTGGTTTCGCGAGTGATTAGAGAATTGGGAGAGAACATTCGATTGGATCACATGGCAGTCTTTTTTATTGATGGGGACGAAGCATTACAGATAACAAGTTTTGGTGCGCCCAATCGGTTGTATGAAGACATCTCGTTTTCTGGCGGAGCCGGGCTGGAAGGTTGGATTGAAATGGGATCTCCAGAGATATTTCTTCCGGACACATTAGATGATGCACGCATAGACAAGACGGTTTCAATGAAGCGGCGAGTTGGTAGCTATTTGATGTTGCCGATAGAAGTTGCGGGCAAGCTTTATGGATTCATTACAGCTTCGACCCATAGTGCGAGTGGAGTTGACCAAGCGAAGCGGTCTACTTTGAAGGCTATTTGCGATGAAACTGCCCAAGCCATTACTCGCATCGTGAGCCCTGAAGTTGACCCGGGGGGAATTATGACTCCTCCTGAGTTTTATGCGACGATTCGAGCGGGTAAAGATGGATTTCTTGTTTACTTTGACGTTTTGAAACGTGATGAGAATATCGAAAAGTTTGGAAAGCCAGCTTTTGATCATGCTCTGCGTAAATTGACTTCGAGACTACGATCTCGGCTTCCCAATGGCGGAGGTATTTGTCGCCGGGATGAGGGAGATTACGTGGCATTTTTGCCGATTTCGGATGAAGCAGAAGCTCGAAGTTGGGCCAATGAATCGACGGCTTCGGCCAGTATGATTGGATTGACGACACCAGATGGACGGGCTCGTATTCCTTTAGCCCTGAAAGCTAAAGTTGCGAATTTACGCCCGCAAAATAACCAGGTTTCAGAGGAGAAGACGGCATGATCACCGGGAATTTGCCCAATACCAGTATGGAAACAGGTCTAGGTTGCGCTAAAGTCTTTGTTACAACTAAAAATAGTTTCTTCGGACGGCGGAGAAGCTATTGAAAGTTCTTGGTTATTTAACTTCGCGAGAGTTTCAGCCGGTTTGGCTGACCTTGTCGAAGAATAGGAAGGAAAAAGATCGTCGCATGACTCAGTCGAATGAATGGCACGGGGCATTGGAAAATTGCCTTGAAGTATTAAAAGCTGACCCAAATCATCTGGGTGCTTTAGAAATTCTGGCTCAAGCCCAGTGGTATGCCGGACAGTACGAAGAAGTGATTGTTACAACAACTCGTTTATTACGTCTTAACCCTCTTGAGCCTGGATATCGATATACGAGGGGAATGGCACTGCTTTCTCAAGGCGATTTAAAGGCAGCAACGGTTGACTTTAGGCAAGCGATGAGCCAGAGTAATAGCCCTACATTTTGCTCTCAGGTTTCTGAAGCTTTACATGCCGTTGAAAGTTTTATGGATGATAGGGGATCGACAAAAAGCGGGGAGCGCAGAACTATTTTTAGTATGGGAAAGCGCGACCAGAGCCATTATCCGTTTCACTAAAGATAAAAAAGTCGCTTGGTAGTTTAACCAAGCGACTTTTTATCATTTTTGGATTAGGAATTCAACGCCGCAGCATTCGAGACATCTTCCCATGGGAAGGTTGGGTTTCCAAAGTGACCATTTTTGGCGGTTGGCAGATAGATTGGGCGCCTTAGATCTAAATGATCGATGATTCCTTTTGGCGACAAATCAAATACGCCTCTGACCCTTTTGATGATTTCTTCATCGGAAACGGTAGCAGTACCGAAAGTTTCGATATTGATTGCAACTGGTTGAACGACGCCAATAGCATATGCAAGGCCGATTTGGGCTTTTTTGGCGAGTCCGGCAGCGACAATGCATTTAGCAACATGGCGAGCCATATAGGCGGCGGATCGATCGACTTTAGTTGGATCTTTTCCGCTAAATGCTCCTCCTCCGTGTGGGCAGAGTCCACCATACGTGTCAACAATTATTTTTCTTCCGGTTAATCCTGCATCTCCGGCCGGGCCACCAATGACAAATCTCCCGGTTGGGTTGACGTGATAGATGACATCACCGGAAATATATTGACTATATTCTTTGAGAACGGGCTGGATGATTTCGTCTTGTACGATTTGTCGAATTGAATCTTCAACATCGGCAGAGTGTTGTTGGCTAAGAACAACGGTGTTGACCCGGATTGGCTGACCATTTTCATATTCCACTGAGACTTGTGATTTGGCATCAGGGCGCAGGGCATCGTCTCCACGGGCTCTTCTTACTTCCGCGGATTTCCGTGTGAGAGCATGGGCCATTGAGATGGGAAGCGGCATAAGCTCTGGAGTTTCGTCGGTGGCCATTCCAAACATCATTCCTTGATCTCCGGCGCCGCCAGTATCGACTCCCATAGCAATGTCGGCAGATTGTTCATTTATAGCAACCATAACGCCGCATGTTGCACCATCGAATCCAACGTTTGTGCTGGTGTATCCGACATCTTTGATTGTTTTTCTTACAATGTTTGCAACTTCAACATAGGCTTCTTTGCTACTGAGTTCGCCAGTTACTACGGCAAAACCGTGCCCGACAAGGGTTTCCATTGCCGCGCGTGCCATAGGGTCTTGGCGAAAAACTTCGTCGAGAATGGCATCTGAGATTTGGTCAGCGAGTTTATCGGGGTGGCCTTCGCTGACGGATTCGGAGGTGTGAATGTGACGATATGACATCGTTGCGTACCGAAAATGATATTCGGATCGGGCGGGGGTCCAGGGGGTCTGCTTACGGGTTATCCCTAGTTTTAGCCTAGAAGTTAGGTTATTTGCAGTTAAAGTTTAGAAATATTTGGGTTTTGATCACAAAGAAGCCCCCAGAAATTTTCTGACGGCTTCCAGTTTTTGTATTTAGAACTTTACGTCGTAGTTTACGCCGAGTCTGAAAGTTGTATCTTTTCCATTCTTGTTAGGAATGAAAACTCGGAAATCTAGATCGAACCCTTTACTCAGATCATATTGACCACGCAACGAAGTTTTTCCGTTGCTGCTGGTCATGTGATCAGCCGAGAATTTAAGGCTGTTCACATATTCGTTTTGCTTGACACCAACAAAAAGTTGCTTGTCATCATTGGCGACATATCCGGCACCAAGGGTGAAAGATTCAAATTTGCGGCTTCCTGAGATGAAGAGGTCATTTTCTTCTGTGATATCTAGGATTCCTACGGAGACAGCGTCTTTTCCATCTTTTGAGGTGTAGAACTGATACTTACCACCAACCATAGATCGTCCGGTAAATTCAGTTTGCCAGCCTAATTCAATGCCATAACCGAGGCCATAAGTGGCTTTAAAATTATGTCCCCAACCTTTATCGAAATTATCGGTTTTGCTGGTGACGCGATATTGAAGAACAAGTTGGCCTTCTTTGCGTACTTTTGCATCTGGTGCGGAAGCAATGTCAGAGACTTGAGCCATGGCAACGGTTGCCATCGCTCCTGCCATCAGAGTTGTAATGAATGCGCGAAGCATGTTAGCAATATTAGCAAAATGTTAAGGATTCATGACAAGAAATTAAAAAGTTGAGGTATTTGAACCTAGTTGCTATATTTCTTCTTGAGCGGCAAGGAGCCGAGCCTGGTTTTCTTGGACAATAGTGTCCAACATTTTTTGAATATCGCCATCCATAAATAGCAGGATGCTATGTTGGGTGTAGCCGATTCGATGGTCGGTGATTCGGTCTTGTGGGAAATGGTAAGTGCGGATTTTTTCAGATCGGTCACCGCTACCGATTTGCGTTCTTCGTAAGTCCCCCCGTTCTTTAGCCATACGGTTTTGTTCTTCTTCTAAGATTTTTGCTCGCAATACCGACATGGCTCGAAGTTTATTTTGTTGTTGTGATCTTTCGTCTTGGCAAGTGACAACGACTCCGGTTGGTTTGTGGACAATTCTTACGGCAGTGTCGTTTTTCTGCATGTGCTGACCACCGGCACTGGAAGATCGGAAAGTTGATACTTCAAGATCCTTTTCATTGATTTCTACTTCGGCTTCTTCTGCTTCTGGCATGACCGCTACAGTTATGGTGGAAGTATGTGTGCGCCCCTGAGTTTCGGTAGCCGGGACTCGTTGTACGCGATGGACGCCAGATTCGTGTTTGAGCTGGCTGTATGCGCCGGGATGGTCGATAGAAAAGACCACTTTTGACGCTCCTCCGATACCGGTTTCTTCGAGTTCAATGACTTCGTACTTCCAACGCATTCTTTCGGCATAGCGGGTGTACATTCTAAACATTTCATAGGCAAAGAGAGCGGCTTCTTCGCCACCGGCAGCCGATCGAATTTCGATGATGACGGACTTGTCATCGTTGGGGTCTTTGGGAAGGAGAAGAAGTTTGAGCTTTTCTTCTAGTTCTGGAATGAGTTTTCTGACGTTATCGAGATCTTCGTTGGCTAGCTCCTTCATTTCCGGATCGTCAAGGAGTTCTTCGGCTTCTTTTTTGGTCTTTAGTGCTGCTTTGTATTCTCGAATGACATCGACAATCGGTTGAAGATCGGAACGTGTTTTGCCGAGGTTTTGAATTTGTTTGGGATCGGCGGTTATGCTGGGATCCATGAGTTTTTGTTCGACTTCTATGAACTTGTTTTCAATTTCGTTGAGACGTTCAATCATGGTTTGTTAGCGGGTGAAGTGTACCGGGAGTGATTGAGTGGTTAGGGGATTGGCTGATCAGCTTTATTAAGAGGTGGTTTCCAAGCCGATTTGAGTGTAGCAAAAAGTGCAATAGCGGAAAGAGTGATCCAGGCTAGAGACCAGAGGATGGCAGGGATCATAGTGGCTTGCTGCAGAAGCATGGCATCGTTGTGTGATGTGGTGGTTGCGGTGAGTTGCAGAAGAGTCAGGAATGATTGAAATGAGGTGAGGCAAAGAGAGAGGCCGAGGAATCTTGTGAGGAAAATTAGTGAGTCATTTTTTAGATACTTTGCGGATGCGCCGATTGCCGCGGCCCAGAGGATTCCGGAGATGATGCCAACGGGATTGACTCGAACTAGGAGCAGAACAGAAAGCACAAATAGCGCGAAGGTTGCATAGAGAGTTGTTCGGGCGGATTTTTCTGTACGGGAACCAAGAATGAGCAATCCACCAAAGATTGTGCTTCCCATATATCCAGCGGAGGCGACGAGGAGGATGTTTCCGCCCAGGATTGGGGTGGCGCCGCTGCCATCGGCATTGACGATGATGTGCTGGGGCATTCCGCCGGTAACAAGGGCGGCCAGGGCGTGGGCGAGCTCGTGGATATGGGTGTTGAAATAGATGAGCGGGAGGATAAGAGGTCGCAACAGAGGTACCGCGTATACCGCCAGAATGGTAAATGCGGCGGCGATGAGAAGCTTTTGATCCTTACGGAGCGCCATGTGGTTCCTTACGTTTATCTTTTTGTTTTAGTTGTGGCGTAGCTATCGTATTCTTAAGACAATTGAAAACTTAGGGTTGACTTACCCCCCCCCCCCCCCTTGATGATACTATTCCAAACATGATTAAAACACTAATTATTTTAGGGGTTTCAATTTCACTTTCAGCATTTAGCGCATTTAGCTTTTCGGAGGCGGTAATGAGCATGAGTTCACGTAAAGATCCCGGAGGCGGAGTTCATATATGTTGGCCACAATCTGATGTTTGTAAGTTGAATTGCAACCCGGTACAAGGATACTATCGAAAGAGAGCTGCTGCTGGTAGATTAGCATGCACTGGAAATGATTGCACTAAATTCACTTGTCCAGAATATCAATATTCTGACTCTGCCTGTAGTAACCAAACAGGATTTGTGAACCAAGTGCTCGATGGTTGTGCGTACTAAAGATCATAACCGAGGTTTCACTTTAGTTGAGTTTTTAACCACAATAGCGATTATTTTTGTCTTAGCGGGCTTGATTTTTGCGGCGTCAGTTGCGGTTATTCGTTCTGGAAAGAGTAGTTCTTGTTTGAATAATTTGAAGCAGATGCATTTGGCTTTGCTTTTATATGCGGAATCCAATAATGATGTGATTCCCCCGGTTGGACTGCAGACTTCACTGCAACCGGATGATCCCATTGTCCAAAGCTCTAATAGGCGCTTTGCGGAATTGATAAAGAACTACCATGTCAGCAAAGATCAGCTTTTTTGTCCCCTTGACGAATACAAGGGCACAAAAGTCCAGTCGGGAAGTGGTCTTATCGATCGGAGAGTCAGTAGCTACGCTCAATCGAAAACGGCTTGGATTCTTGATTGGATTTCAACCGGAGTGCTCTACGACATTCGGTCATCGTGGGAACTCAACCTAAGCCAGATATCCGCTCCCTCAAAAACGAAGCTGTTTTTTGATGAAACGTATCCCCTGACTGCCAACGATCAATTTGCCCCATGTTCTCATGGGGAATTTGCAAACGTTGTATATTACGACGGCCATGCGAATCGTGACTCTTTGCAGGGTCCATTTTGTCATTTGCCGGGGATGTCGGAACAGTGTCCCAATTGAGCCGAAAATCACAAGAGAATTCAATTAAATTCAGCCTAGTCATATTAATTGGTATAAGTATTGGCTTTCTGTTGGGATTGACTATTTTTGGGATTCGTGCGCTCCATAAAGACGAGGTGTCTGTTAGGACTATTTTCACAGAGCAGATTTCAGAAGAAACTCTTGAGCCTCTAACAATCAAGGAGTCAGCAACACATAAATATTTTCTTATTTGGGTGGCATTTGATTGTCCGTCATGCCGCAGACTTGTTCCAGATTTCATAAACTCGATTGAGCATGCTCATCCCAAAATAGGAATAAAAATGATCTTTACTCCTCTGAGTACTGAACAAAGAAATCATGATATTGAATCCGCATTAGAATTAAGTCAAGAGTTTGGTTTCAATAGAAAAATGGTTGAGTTTCTCTTTTCGGGTGATTTCTCAAAAATTGATATAGCAGAATTTTTAGTTAAGAATGGAGTCTCTCAGAGCAGTCTTTTGCATGTGGAAAAGAGTACATCACTAAAATTTGATCGTCGCATGAAAAAATTTGTGGATCTAAAACTACAGGGAGTGCCTTCATTTATGTTCATAGAAAACGCAGAGCAAGCGCTAATTTTTGAAAACTACTCTAGTGCTAAATCTTTTGTGGAAGGCTTATAGAGCCGAGACATTCTGGTTGATTTGAAATCCTCAAGTAGATTGTGAGGTTTTAGGGGTGAGGAGCCTGGTAATTGTGCCGATAGACAATACAGGATGGACAGAGGTCTTTACACTGCAGCGACGGGAATGCGCATGGCTGAGCTTACGATGGATATCGTGAGCAACAACTTAGCTAATGTCGGCACGACCGGATTTAAACGCGATGGGTTGATGTTCAATGAAGCATTGGATCGCGTGATTAGAGCCGAGGGGGGCAATGGTGCCGTTATTGGTGAACTTGGTGGTGGCCCAGGCTTGGATGGCACTTACACCGACTTTAAGGTTGGTGCTTTGCAAGCCACTGGTAACTCCTTAGATTTAGCCATCACATCCGAAAAAGGGATGTTTGCTATCCAAACGCCGGAAGGTGTGAAGTACACAAGAGCGGGAACATTTGCAATGAATGAGAATCGCGAAATTGTGGATCTGCGAGGCAATCCTGTCTTAGATGACTCGGGAAGTCCGATTACGGTTCCTCCTGGGCCAATGTCGATTTCTAAGAGTGGTTTGATTGAAGTATTGGGCCAAGAAGTTGGTCAGATTGGAGTTTACGATGGTGGATTCCAAAAGAGTTTCGACGGTCACTATGTCAGTTCCAATGCAGTAGCGATGGATCCGGAATTAGTGAGTGTTGAGCAAGGATTTGTTGAATCTTCAAACGTAAATGCGATTGAAGAAATGATTACGATGATTAAGTTAAACCGGGCATTTGAAATGGCTCAGCGCAGCGCGCAAAGTCAAGACGAATCGTCCTCACGACTGATACAAACCCTTCAAGGTTAGTTGGTAATAGCTGGACTATCTCAAGGGATTGAGATAGGGGCTTAATTTGGTGCTGAAGTCGCCAGATTGACAACCAACGCCATGGATGGTGCGGATCGAAAAAAGTAGAAAACCGCCCATATGATGCGAGCATTAAATACAGCCGGCACCGGAATGGTGTCGCAACAAATGAATTTAGACGTGATTGCCAATAATTTGGCAAACGTCAATACGATGGCTTTTAAGGGTCAGCGTGCCGAGTTTCAGGACTTGATGTACCAGACATTTAGAGCTTCTGGTGCTTCTACCGGAAACTCTTCGCGTTTGCCCCAGTCGGCCCAAATTGGGCTTGGTTCTCGATTTTCGGCTTCGGCTACTTCGTTTACGCAGGGATCATTGACACCCAATGCTGATCCATTTAGCTTGGCGATCAATGGCGAAGGCTTTTTCCAAGTATTGCTTCCAAGTGGAGAGATAGGATTTACTCGAGACGGTTCGTTTAAGCGAGATGCCAACGGGTTAGTTGTGAATAGTGATGGTTATGCGCTTCAACCCGAAATTACCGTTCCGAGCGGGGCAACCGCAATTACGATTTCCACGACAGGCTTGGTTGCGGCGATATTACCAGGCAACCAGGATCCGACTGAACTTGGCCAAATTACAACTGCGGTCTTTACTAATCCGGCAGGTTTGACTCGCCAAGGACAAAACATTTACCTACAAGGTGGTGCTAGCGGAGAAGCCACAGCAGTTGAACCAGGAACTGAAGGATCTGGAACGATTCAGCAAGGGTTTTTAGAAGGTTCTAACGTTCAGGTTGTTGAAGAGATGGTGAAGATGATAACGGCTCAACGAGCTTATGAAATCAATTCGAAGGCGATTCAGACCTCTGACGAAATGCTTTCTATTTTGAATGGATTGAAACGGTAATCACTATGATTAGTTACTTGATCACTTGTATAGCCTTGGCAACGACGCCAAGTTTGGACGTCAGAATTGAGGGAGAAGGATTCTTTCGTTTTGCGAGAGAAGGTGAAGAGGTTTTTGCAAAACAAACAACACTCACAGTCAAATCCGGGAAACTCTGCTCAGTTGATGGTCCTTGGCTACTTCCCGTGATTTTGGTTGAGGGCGAACCGAAGTCAATGGCAGTGGATGCAAGTGGTCGAGTAAAGGTTGATTACGGACAAGGCGAGAGTTATTTGGGCCGAATTATTTTGGCAACTTTTGCGGATGATATTCGGCCAGTTGAAAGTCGCGGGTTTTTGGTTGCTTATGATAAACCAAAGCTTGGAGAAGCCAATGATGGCCCATTTGGAAAGATTTTAAGTGGATCGGATGCGATGAACTCCGTCGCAGTTAACATTCGTGAGCATGTGAAGTCGGAACCGAAGCCCAAGACGGATGAGAACCGAGTAAAAATCTATTTACCGGATGAAAAGGAGGTTACAACTCCGACCTTTAAGCCAGACGTTCAGTTTTTGAAAAGTGGTGGAGTGCAGATTGTTTTGCCAGAAAACTCCACAGTTAGCTCAGATCGGATTCGATTAGGGGAAGTTGCAACAGTTTTTGCAAACGGAGATATCTCACCGATTGTTTCCGCGCTAGATTTAGGAGCATCTCCCGTTTTTGGAGTTCCCAGACAAGTTACGGCGGATCGAATCATTCAGGTTTTGCGAATCTCGGGAGTGTCGGCGGACAAGATTCGGATAGTAGGTAGTCGGCTTACGGTTAAGTTAGAGAGTCAAACTATTACTCAAGCTGACTTTGATCGAGTTGCCATTGCTGCCGCTCAAGAGCGATTTGGTGATATTGAAGTGGAAAGCGATCGTCCGGTTCCAGATTTAGAAGTGCCAAAAGGTCAATTGGAATTAGTAGCAGAAAACATTGTGAAGTCGGGGAATTCGGTAGCTATTTCGGTAACGGCATATGTTGACGGAAAGCGGATCAATTCTCGGAATATCAAGCTTTACAATACGACAGTTCCGATTACGCTGAAAACGGGGGACAAAGTAACGGTTGCCATCATTGCAAATGATATTTCGGTGGAAGTTTCAGGCAAAGTTCGCAAGATTGATGGGGTTACGGGGGAGATTACGGTTTTATTAGAGACTGGTTCTGAGGTAGTTGGGCGGGTCAATAAGAAAGGATTTGTGGAAGTAAGAGCATGAAAAATTCGTTAGTTATTTTGATATTGTTGTTTTCGGCTTTGGGTTATTCCCAAACCGGAGAAGGAAAAGCAAATCCGGGATCGCTGTTTAATTCTGATAGTGAGAATCCATATCTTGACCGAGTTGCACGCAAAGAAGGCGACATTTTAATGATTGAAATTGTGGAGAGCTCTTCTTCTACTTTTACGGCGACAACGAATACGAGTAAATCGGATGGAAGCACGGCAAGTGTAGATATTTTGAAAGGCTTTTTTAATCGCTTATTTGCTCCACTTTCTACAAGTGGAAGTGGCAGTTCTGCCGGTTCTGGAGATACCAGTTATAAGAGCAAGATGACGACGGAAATGAGTGCGGTTGTTAAAAAAGTTTTGCCAGGTGGGCAAATGGTTATTGAAGGCACTCGGACGCTTGTGACGAACAAAGAGACCCAAGTTTATGTATTGAGTGGCATTGTACGGCAACAAGATATTACGAGCATGAATACGATTCCTTCGAATCGAATTGCCGAAGCAGAAATAAAGTTAACTGCCAAAGGCGCAGTTGGCGATCGACAACGAAAAGGAATCTTGACCCAGTTGGTGGACTGGCTGTTTTAGGAATCAATCATGAAATTGAAATCATTTTTTATCCTTGGATTACTGGTTTGTACTGGCATTTCAATTGCTCAGAAGAGTGGTGAAAAGACAGCAGAACAATTACAACAAGAGTTTGACAAGCAGCAGCAGTTGATTGAGCAGCATCGACGACAAGTTATTCGCGAAGCTGAGATGATTGGCATCAATACAGAACTGGCGGCAATTGGAGGATTTAGAGGGGCCCGTTCAAACATGATCATGGGTTATGGACTGGTAGTTGGCCTGAATGGTACGGGCGATTCTAAGCAGGTTTCTGTAACAGGGACGGCTATGGCAAATGCGCTGAGTCGGTGGGGAACTCTTGTTGATCCGGCAAGCTTTAAGAGTAAAAACATAGCGATAGTCAGTGTGACTTGCGATGTTCCAGCGTTTGCGGCTCCGGGTCGAAAATTGGATGTTACGGTTCAAAGTTTAGGTGATTGTAAGAGTTTGGAAGGTGGATTCTTGCTTCCAACACCTCTCGCTCCCGCTTGGAAACCAGATTCGGTTTTTGCGACCAGTAGTGGTGGAGTTAGCATAGGTGGATATAACGCCGGTGCAAGTGGAAGTTCTGTTCGCAAGAACCATCCGACCGCGGGAAGGGTGCCCGATGGAGCAGCCATTGAGAATTCGATTCCGACAAAGTTTTTATTTGATAACAATGTGGTCTTTTTTGACTTGGATGAACCTGACTTCACAACTGCAAAACGGGTAGCTGAAAAAATCTCGCAGGCTTTTCCCGGCATGATGGCATTGGCCGAAGATGGCGCAACAGTGAAGGTGATGCTTCCTGATGGTTTTGATCCAGTCTCAAATTTGAGCCGGATTGAGAAACTGGAGGTTTATTCTAATACTCCTCCGACAGTGGTAATCAATGAGCGTACGGGAACGATTGTTGTTGGCGGGAATGTTAAGTTAGGGCCAGCTTTGATTGCTCACGGTTCATTGCGAGTACGAATTGATACCGAATTTATGGTGAGTCAACCATTGCCATTTACAAATGGAACGACTCAAATTACGCCGCGATCAACCTTATCAGCCGAGGAAGATCCACCACAGGTTACAGTTGTGGCTCCGAACGCATCTTTGGATGATTTGGCGCGGATTTTCCAAACTTTGAATCTAACGGCTCGAGACATTATTGCGATTTTGCAGGCTCTTTCCGAGCAAGGTGCACTGAAAGCGAGGATTAAAATTCAATGATCAATTCTGTGAATCAAAAGGTTCAGATTCGGGCTGATTTTGCCCAAGCTTTAGAACGACAAGTTAACGGATTTTTGGGAGACGGAAAAGGATCTGTTAAGGGAGTTTTCGGAGAAAAGCTGGAAACATTGATGACCAAGGGAAAATTTGATTTGAGCAAGTTGAGTGAAAAAGACTTAGGTGAATTGAAGCGGCTTGAAAAAGCAAGCGAGGACTTTGAAGCTCACTTTTTGAAGGGGTTGATGGCGCAAATGCGTAAAGTGAAATTTTCTGACGAAAAGGAATCTGGAATGGGAGATTTTGCCAGAGAGACGATGGATCAAGCGATTGCTGAATCGACTTCAAAGGGTCAGGGAAGCATTGGCATTGGAAGGACAGTGTTTTTATCGATGGGAGACATGGTTGCGAAACGCGCAATTGGCGATTCGCTCATGTCAAAGACAACGGAGAGCAAGTAAGAGTACAAAAATGGCTAAACAGACCAAAGAACTTCAACGACTATGGTGGGACTGGTTGAGTACCAGTGAACGCCTGTTGAGCACGTTGCACGAACAAACGGCCGCCTTGACAATGCGTCAAGTTGATCGTTTGGAGACGCTTCAGCCGGAAATGGATATTTTGATGTCTAAAATGGCGGCAATTGATGACCACGCAGCGAGCTGCGCAAAGGCGATGGCGGAAGGTTTTGGTTGCGAACCAAATTTGCGAAGCTTAGTTGCTTCGTTGCCAAAAGCAGAAGGTGAAGAAGTGCAATCCATTGCGAACCGCGTGATTGTCGCGGGAAGAAATGTTCAAAAGGTCATTGATAAGAATCGGGCTTTGATTGAGAACGAATTGGAATTTGTCAATGGAACGATGACAGTCATTGCGCAGGAAGCAGTGGTTTCTCAGGGGCCGTACCAGGGCAAACGCTCCCAGGCGAACGTTTTGATGAATCAGGCAGCATAAACAACCGATAAGGATAAGTATAGAGGAAAAACTATGGCAGGACCGTTTTTGGGATTAAATATGGCTTCGAACGCATTGCGTTCGTTCCAGCGCGCTTTGGATACTACGGGGCACAATGTTGCCAACGTTAACACCAAGGGCTATTCTCGTCAGACTGTTCAATTTGGCACTAATGATCCTTTGACTTATTATAACGGTGCTCGTTATTCTGTTGGCCAAGGAACAACCATCACGAGTATCAATCGAATTCGTGATGGTTATCTTGATATTAGCTATAACTCCTCGACGGGGAATATGGGCAAATATCAATCTCGGGCTCAGGGAATGACAGCGATTGACCGGGCTTACGGCGAACCAAGTGAAAACGGAATTGCTGCAGGCTTGGAGAAGATGTTTAATGCTTGGTCGGCATTTGGCTCGAATCCGACAAATCCGGGTGCTCAAGCTGGGGTTAGGAATGCAGGCTTACAACTGACGAATACGGTTCGCTCGACATATCAACAATTTCAATCTATTGAAAAGAATACGCAGACTGGGATTAGCTCTACAATTGGGCGAATAAACGAACTTGCGAGCACTATTTCTGAACTGAACAAGGAGATTGTGAAGAACACCGTTACTGGTGGTTCTGCCAATGATTTGATGGACAAGCGCGACATGGCGCTAAATGAGCTGAGCGGATTAGTTAACGTTAAGAAAGAGGTTTTTGCTGATGGCCAGTACTCGGTTTATGCGGCAGGATTTACTCTTGTTGACTCAGTTGGGGCGCGAACTTTTCCAAGTAGCTATGATGCCAGTACGGGGTCGGTATCGGATGGCTCTTTGACATACTTTGTAACAAGTGGTTCGCTTTCAGGTCAGTTTTCTACTTTGAACGAGACTCGATCCCAAATGTCTAACTTAGATGATTTGGCAAACAATTTGCGAACTCAATTCAATTCTGTTCACAACTTAGGAGTTAATAGCTTAGGGAACACAAACGTCAACTTTTTCAATGATGTGGCGGCTCCTCCTCAAACGGGAGCGATTGATTTTAATCTTTCTACTGAGGTTTTGGCTGATTCACGAGCCATTGCTTCGGGAGCCAGTGGAACTCCAGGTGATGGTGGAATTGCTTTAAGTTTAGCGGGAATGCGAGATGCGGATATCGCGGGATTGAGTAATCAATCATTTGGAAAGTTCTTTCAAAAAGTTGTCAGTGACGTGGCGCATCAATCGAGTTACGCAGATGCGGCGATGGAGACAGAATCGGCCGTATTGACGCAGATTGAAAGTCAAATCCAATCGGTATCGGGCGTGAGTTTAGATGATGAAATGGCGGCTCTTTTGCAGTACCAGCGGACTTACCAAGCAGCGGCAAAAATGTTGACTGTTTTTGATGAAGTTGCTCAAGATTTGATTGGGATTTTAAGAAGGTAAGGAGAATAGTTAATGAGAATTAGTACAAGCCATCAGTTTGAATCTTACCGATCGAATGTGCAAAGTGCTCAGTCGTTGTATTTTAAAGTTCAACAACAAATGTCAACGGGTAAGAAGTTTGAGCGAGCGGGAGAAGACCCGCTAAATGCAACATTATCGATTGATTCTCGGCGAATGAAAGTGCGTTTGGAGCAGTTTCAGCAGAATCTTCAGGGAGCAAAAGATTATCTTGGAAACACAGAAGCGACGCTATCTGAAGTTTCAACTGTGATGCGCCAAGCTTATACAGTTGCGATACAGGGGGCGACGGATTCTTTGAGCCAAAGTTCGCGAAATGCATTGGCAAACCAAGTTGATGAGTTACAAAAGCGACTAGTTCAGCTTGGCAACACCACGGGCTCAAGTGGGCAATACATTTTTGCGGGTCACAAAACGGATACAAAACCATTTGTTGACAGTGGCGGGACATTGACTTATAACGGCGACAATGGTGTTGTTCAGGCAGAGGTGAGGCCATCGGACACTATTCAAGTTAACTTGAGTTCAGCGGATACGACCTTTACGGGAATGTTTGATTCTTTAACTCAACTGAAGAATGATTTACTGAGTGGAAATGTTATTCAGATTTCGCAGAACAGCGTGGATAGCCTGAAAGGCTGGGTTGATTCTGTTAATCAGATTAGAGGTGATTTGGGCAACAAGTTGCTTTCAATCGACAATTTGTCGACTCAAAACCAACGTCGTTTGGATGAGTTGGCGGTGGAAATCAGTAATTTTGAGGATATCGATTTTGCTGAAGTGTTTGTGAAATATCAAGGAGCGCAGACTGCTTATCAGGCAGCTTTGCAAGTTACTAGCCAAGGAATGGGCTTAAGTTTGATGGACTTTATTAGATGATGACTAAAGCAATTCTAGAAACGAGCCGATTTGGTCGGTTTGAATATTCGGACGGTGATGTAATTGAATTTGTTGGTGGACTTTTGGGCTTTAACAACATAAGTCAGTTTGTGTTGATTCAGCATAAAGAAGGCAGCCCTTTTCGGTGGTTGCAGAGTATTGAAGATGGGGGGTTGGCTTTTTTGGTAGTTGATCCGGCAGTTTACGTTGCGGATTATTCGCCTCTCATGCCTGATTCCGTAGCTTGCGCATTAAACCTCAGCGAAGATTCCCCTCGACTGGTCTATACTATAGCGACGATTCCGTCTGGTCGTCCAAAGGATATGACTTTGAATTTGGCGGGTCCGCTTTTGATAAATGCGGAAACTGGCCGAGCCAAGCAGATTATTTTGGATACCGAAGCTTTTCCTTTGCGATTCCGTGTTTTTGCGGAACAATCAGGAGAAAGCCCGGCGGCATAACGAGTCGTTTCCTGAGTTTATTATTTTCAGGAGCCACGGAAGGCTAATACAATGCTGGTCCTCACTAGAAAGGTCAATCAAGCTATCGTCATCGGCGATGGAATAGAAGTTGTTGTCTTGGAAGTTCGAGGCGAACAGGTTCGCTTGGGAATCAAGGCTCCTCGAAACGTCACCGTTCACCGTCAGGAGATTTTTGAGCAGATACAAGAAGAGAATGTAACAGCTTCTGATACAGATATTTCTGATGTTCCAGATATTTAGGGGTTAGGTAATGGCCATTCGAGTTCCATCTTGGCTTGGAGTTCGGTTGCGAGCTCTAGTTTTTAGTTTTCAAGTCGGCTCTTGCCTTCTTTTGATTTTCTTAGGTACCGGAGTTTTGTTTTCACCACAGAATTTAGGCTTGCCCGCTTCTAGTGTTTTTCTATCTGGAATTGCTCCCCTTTTTGGCGTTTTTGGATTGTTAATAGCTTCTGTTTTGATTCCTGATTTGGCGGGGAATGGCAACTTTTTGAATGTCATGATTTTGAGTTTGCCTTTCCTATATTCTAGTTTTGTTTTAGTTTTTCAGGTTGTTATTGTCGAAGAAAGGATTGGCATTTTTTCGATAATTCCTTTGGATTTTTATTCACCTTGGTCAAGTTATGAACCCTGGGTTGTTGCTAACTTCTCTTTTGTCGTGGCTTCATATTACTATTGGCGAAAACTACAGTCTAAAAAGTTGAAGCAAGAGTCAGTAGAATGATGAAAATATGATGGTTCATTTTGGGATTGAGCAGTTAAAACCAGAGTGGCGATCATCGGTTGTTTGTGTTGGTACTTTTGATGGAATTCATTTGGGTCATCGTGAACTGATTTTGCGGACTGTTTCGCGGGCACGAGAGTTAGAATCCCCGAGCCTTGTGGTGACCTTTGATCGTCATCCGGCTAGTATTTTGGCTCCAGAACATGTTCCACCAGCCATTTCTACGCTTGAACAAAATCTTGGTCGGTTTGAAGATCTTGGCGTGAGTTGTACAGTCATTTTGCCGTTTGACAAGAGATTTTCATTGGTTTCTGCCGCTGAGTTTTTTGAAAATGTTTTACGGAATCGTTTGAGAGCAGAAACGGTAGTTGTTGGTCACGATTTTGCTTTTGGCGCGGGCCGGGAAGGGGATGGAGAATGGTTGAAATCTCGGATTGAAACCGAGGTTGTAGATGCCTTGTTAATGGATGGGCATCGGGTGAGCAGTAGTGCAATTCGATCTTCAATTTTAGGAGGTGATTTGGCAATGGCAAATCGATTTTTGGGTCATTATTATGCGATTCGAGGAGTTGTGGTTGCTGGTCAGAAATTGGGAAGAAAACTGGGATATCCAACCCTGAATTTGGCGAGATCTCATCCTCAAATATTGCCTGGAGATGGAGTTTATGCCGGAGTTGCAAGAACAATGCAAGGCGAGTTTTTGGCGGCGGTTAGTATTGGTCTGAGACCAACTGTAGATGGAAAAGATCGAACTGTTGAAGCTTATTTGCTAGATTTTCCGGGAGGCGATCTATACGGGACCGTTGTTGAGCTGGCCTTTGTCAAGAAAATTCGAGATGAAATGAAATTTAGCGGATTGGATTCTTTGACCAAAGCAATTGCGAACGATGTTGAGCAAGTTCGCGAGATTGGTTGGCAAGCGTTGGGAACAAGTTGAAATGAATTGGCGTTTGGAGCGATATGGGTAAGAAAATCGGCATTGGGGTGGGCTTGGCTTTATTGCTAGTATTTGGTCTGGCAAGTCTGGTGAGTTTGTGGTTTGGCCCAAGCGATGAGGAACTTGTCAAAGCTTCTATTCTGGCTTCGACCCAAGCAGCGGCGGATGGTCAGTCGAGTGAAGTTTTAGATGGATTGAGCAAGAAGTTTAGCTTTGGCGATGAATTGCCGAATCGGTTTGATATTAGTAAAGTTATCAAGAATAGTAAGCCAAAGATCTCGGTTTTAGAAGTGAATCCGCGAGTCGATGGGGATTTGGCGGAGGTGATTAGCGATGTTATGGTGGAAGGAGATTTTATGGGTTTTCCAATTAACCAAACATTTGAAAACGTGACAATCACATTGAAAAAGGAGACGGGTTTTGTCGGGATTCTGCCAAAAAAGAAGTGGCGAATATCGCGAGTTGATGCTGAGAATTTGCCGACTTATTGAATTTGCTTATTTTCAGGTTTTTGACGCAATTTATACCACGTTCTGAGTTTTTTCTGGAACGGTTCTTCTAACCAATGGAATGCGGCAATACTGGCGGCAAAAATGAGAACGAGCGAAATGAGAGATACCCATATTGGCTTGGAGCCAAACAGTCGAATTGCTGCGGCTTCGACTCCGAACATGATTGGCCGATGAAGGATGTATAAAGCGTAACTTGCTTTACCCATAGCGACCATTGGTTTTATGCTGAGTAATTTGGCTACAACTCCGGTTTGCGGAACCATTGCAAGAATCATGAGGGCAAAAATTGGGGTTGTTAGTCCGTATCTGAGAAGTGGGGTGGGGACGCCGGAATTGACAAGGATAAACAAGGCAATAGATAGTCCGATGAAAAGGGCAGAAGCATATTTTGAGAAGAGGCTCGGGAGTTGATTTTGAAGAACTATTCGGCCGAGAATCATGCCGAGGACAAATTCGGGGATCCGGAATATCGGATTGAAACTAAGGAACATTCCAAGGTCGGGCATTTTTGAGCCCGAAGTGATGCCATTTGCAACCATGATGACGGGCCCGACAAGAGAAAGGATTACGGCCCAAATGCTTGCAGGGAATAACGCCTTGTCTTTGAGTTTGAGGATTGGGATTGCCAACAAAGGGAAACAAGCATAGAAAAAGAATTCACAACTGAGAGACCAAGAAGGATCGTTTGGGCCTTCCATAAAAAGTTGCGGCCACCATGAATGAAGGCCAAGAATGCGAAGTATCCAACTGGTTGTTTCAATGGTGGTGTTTTGATAAAACGGTTTACCGACTAAGAGGTATCCAGCAATAGCGGCGAGGAGAAATCCAACAATGTAGAGTGGATAGATTCGTGCGACTCTGGCTACCCAGAATTCTCTCAATTGGTCGCTTGAAATTCTTAGTGAAGTGTATTTTGGAAAGTAATTGTAAGCGAGAATAAATCCGCTCAGGACAAAGAAAAAACAGACAGCGGCATGACCTAGCCCAATGAATTCTCGGATGGCGCCAGGGATCTGTTCCATGGTTCGGAGCCGGGAGTGAAAAAGGAGAACCCAAATTGCCGCAATTGCTCTGATACCAGTGAGGGCAGGGAGATCGGGCGGGCGATGGGTTGGAATATTCATTACGGCGATTGAAAGTTGATCTTGATTATTGAACCTTAAAAGCAGTTAACCGACACCTAGCGGAATTTGTAGTTTTCTAAATCTGGGTCAATGTGATTTTGGAGTTTATTATTCCGTAGAGTTTGGTATGACAGCTTTGAATGGCGTTTTAGGTCTGCATCACGTTACGGCATTTTGTGGTGATCCCCAAATGAATGTTGACTTTTATGCGGGGGTTCTTGGTTTGAGAACGACGAAAGTCACCGTTAACCATGATGATGTCAAGACATATCATTTGTATTACGGAACTGGCGATGCTAGACCGGGAAGTTCTATTACTTTTTTCCCATGGCCCGATGCTTACCGTGGCAAAGTTGGGAACGGTCAATCTCGCGTGACAACATATTCGGTTCCTGCAAATTCTTTGCACTGGTGGTTTACGCGGTTGGCAGAATACGGCATAGCGGCATCGGAAATTCAGTATCGATTTTCGGATCAATACATTTCGTTAACTGATCCAAATGGAGCCATGATTGAGCTGGTTGAATCTGGGATTGTTGATGAGCGGACTCCATCACCTTGGCACGATGTTCCGGCAGACCATGCAATTCTCGGATTTCATTCCGTGGAACTCTTAGTGCCAAAACTAGAAGGTATGGATCGCTTGTTGACTTTGCAGATGGGATATCGGCAATTGGAGCACCAGGGAAATCGATATCGATATGTATTGGGTAACGGTGATTCGGGGGCGATTGTTGATGTGGTTGTTGATCGGGATGCAGAGTTTGGACGTGACGGCGTTGGAACAACTCATCATGTAGCATTTCGAGTCAAAGATAGCGTTCATCAAATGGCACTCAGATCGGATTTGGTTGATGCAGGTATGCAGATTACAGAACAGATTGAACGGCACTATTTTAAGAGTTTGTACTTTAGAACTCCGGGAGGGCCACTTTTTGAGATTGCGACGGATATTCCAGGCATGACTTTTGATGAACCTATGGAAACCTTGGGTCACAAGCTTGTCTTTCCTGACCATGCGGTGGGTAGGGAAGAAGAGATTCGAGCCGGGCTAGCCCCATTTGTAACCCCAGATGGAGTGAGTTTTCCATGATTTTGGACGGATATCGCTATGCATTGGAACCGGGTGATGAAAACCTGCCGGCACTCCTTTTGCTTCATGGAACCGGAGGCGACGAATTCGACTTGATTCGGTTAGGGGAGGCTGTGGCGGAAGGTCGCACGCTTTTGAGCCCCCGAGGAAATGTTAACGAAAATGGAGTGAATCGGTGGTTTGCTCGTTTTGCCGAGGGGGTTTTTGATTTGAAGGATTTAGCCATTAGGACAGCGGAGCTAGCACAATGGATTGAAGTTGCTAGAAAAGAACTCTTGGCGGACGGTCAGGATTTGGATGTTTTAGGCTATTCGAACGGGGCAAACATTGCAGCCAATTTGTTATTACAGGGATATTCTGGATTTAGGAAATCGGTTTTGTTACGGCCAATGTATACCGATCGGCCGAAGGAAAATACAAATTTGGATCGGTGTTTGGTTCAACTTCATGTTGGACGATCGGATATGATTTGTCCTCCAGATTCTGCAGAAAAGCTTTTGGAAGCATTGCATCTTGTTGGCGCAGAGGCTAGGATAGAACTAATCGATTCCGGGCATAATTTGACCCAAGTTGATGTTTTGCGCGCATCCGAATTTTTGGCGAACTAATTGCGGTTGACCGCCCAATCGTATTGGTTGGGCCAGTGGCAATTTTCATCCAGTTCTTTTGCGGCATGGTTTGCCCAGTAAGCGTTTCTCAACATTTCACGACCGATAAAGACGAGATCGGCTTGATTGCTTTGGACAATTTTGTTCGCTTGGTCAGCCGTAGTTATTGCTCCGACGGCTCCAGTTAGGATATCGGCTCCGGATCTGATTTGTTCTGCCAAATGCACCTGATAGCCTGGGCCATAGGGAATTTCTGCATCGGCCGTACTTCCTCCCGAAGAACAATCGATGAGATCCACTCCGAATTCTTTGAGCATGGCCGCTAATTTGATGGACTCTTCAATTGTCCATCCTCCATCTACCCAATCGGTAGCGGAAAAGCGAATAAAGAGTGGTCGAGAATAGGGCCAAACTGAACGAACCGCGCTGATAAGGTCTCGATGTAGCCTTGTCCGATTTGTGAAATCGCCACCATATTCATCAGTCCTTTGGTTGCTGATTGGCGAAAGGAATTGGTGCAAGAGATAGCCATGCGCGCTGTGAATTTCGACAATATCAAAGCCGGCGACAAGGCTTCTTTCCGTGGCGGCAACAAAGGAATCTATTAGATCTAGGATCTCTCCTTTTGTCATTTCATGAGGTACTGGATCGGAATCTCGGAAAGGCAGAGTTGATGGCGCCTTTTTGTTGGTCCACCCGCCATCGGCTTCGGCAATAAATCCTCGGGTTTCAGACCAAGGGCGGTATGTGCCAGCTTTTCGGCCCGCATGAGCTAATTGAATAGCGCTTGCTGCTCCTTGTGACCGAATGAAATCGGTGACTCTTTTTAATGGAGGCACCTGAGTGTCGTTCCAAATTCCGAGGTCTTGCGGCGATATTCTTCCTTCTGGTTCGATGGCAGTTGCTTCTGCCATGACCAATCCGGCACCTCCGCTTGCCCTGGACCCCAAATGGACAAGATGCCAATCGCTCGCCATTCCATCGTTTGCTTCACACGAATACATGCACATCGGAGACACGGCAACTCGGTTTCGCAGCGTGAGGTCGCGAATGGTCAGAGGCGAAAACAGGTTCATGCTTTATCTCTTTACGATGATTCTCTTTGTCTCGATTGAAGTGATGGGAGTATTGGCTTTAAAGTAATCAATCAATGCGTCGAGATCGACAAACCCTGTGTCAAGGCGGTATCCCTTTGCATCTTTGAGAACGGTGTGGCTATCTCCGCCGGCTGCTACGAAGCTGTTGATAGTTATTCGATATGTCTTTTTCGAGTCGATCGCAATGTTGTTTAGAGTGACATTTGAGACTCGGCTACCAGCGGGTTTGGATTCATCAATGGTGTACGTGAATCCTTGACTGGGAATGAGGAGACCAGCGCTAGCGGCTCCGTGCTCTAAAGCTCGAATTAACTCGTCGCCGGTGACATCGAGAACTACGAGTCCGTTTCCAAATGGGCATACTTCAATGAGTTGACCATAGGTGATGTTGCCGGGTTCAAGAGCAGCGCGAACACCGCCGGCATTCCAGAGGGCAATGAGCGATCCTTGAGCTTTTGTTGTGGCTAGGGCTGCATCTGAAATTACATAACCCATAGTTGGCTCTACAGTTGTGCCGAGGCCACGAACAAGTGGAGTTTTTAACTCGCCGATTTTTTGAGAGGCCAAGGCATCAATAGGCTTTCGGAAAGCTGCAACCATCGCCTTGATGTATGGATCTTCGGGATAGGATTCGTCGATAAGGACGGGGTTTCCGCCAAATTCTGTAATGGCTCCTTTTGGATCAAAGGTGACATCGAGATTTCCTAATGCTTTGCCCCATTCCCAGGCTTGGACGATGAGGACATTTTGGCCGGCCTTGTCTTTTACGATTGTTGGATAGGCTCCGCGCGAACCATTAAAATTAGGGATATTGACTTGGCCAAGCAAGGTGTGGCTGTGTCCTCCAACAATCACGTCTATTCCACGCATTTTGGTGGCTGATTCTTTGTCAAAATCAAAACCAGAGTGAGTGAGTAAGATAATTTTGTTTACGCCAGCGCTGGTGAGTTCATCGACAGCCTTTTGGACGCTACTTACATAGTCCAGCATCTTAATTTTGTCGCCAGGGCTGCTAATGTTTGGAAGATCTGGAGTGATACCCCCAACGACGCCAACTCTTTCGCCGTTTACATCTATGATTGTAGATTTCTTAAGTATCGTTTCTAGTTCTGGCTCTTTAGATAGATCCAGGTTTGAGGCGAGTACTGGGAAGCGAGCGTTTTTAATGAATGTCGCAAATGGAGTCACTCCCCGATCGAATTCATGATTTCCGGCGCACATCGCATCGTATCCCACGAGATTCATAAAAGCGAGATCGGCCAATCCTTCATACGTGTTAAAAAAGAGAGTGCCTTGGAATGTATCACCGCCATCGAGCAGGATATTGTTTGGATTTTCTTTGCGAAGATTTAAGATAGCGGTTCCTAGGCGAGAATATCCACCAACAGAAACACCGGAGACTCGACTGGATTCAACGTGGGCATGGAGATCGTTGGTGTGAAGGATTTTTAGTTTAAATTCTTGCGCCCACGTGATTGCGGTCAGGGCTGCCAAGCCAAGGAAAATTGAGATTCGCCCGGCATTTTTGAGGGACTTCATGAAAATGGGTATACCTGGCGATCTGAGTGACTATGAGACTTGCGCGAACGATTTAACATAATTATTCGTTTTTAGGAGTATTGATGAAACGCCGGGGATTTACTTTAATTGAGCTTTTGGTTGTGATTGCTATCATAGCGGTTCTTGCGGCAATTCTATTTCCGGTGTTTAGCCAGGCTAAAGCGGCGGCAAAAAAAACCGCATGCTTAAGTAATTTGAAACAGCTCGGGACGGCTTGGTTTTTGTATCTGAGCGATTATGATGATCGGATGCCGGATAGGAAAGACTTAAAGTTGACGGCAGAAGGCGGTTTTATGCCTTGGACGGGATGGCCGCCGAGTGATCCGAGGGCAGGCTGGGTTGTTTCATTATTAGAAAGTTACAAAACTAAAGGAGTTTTGGCTTGTCCAACGACAGAATCGCTTTGGAAAGATGAGACTAGAGTTACTCAAAACGGAGTGAACTATTGGATGTGGAGGTTTGACCAGATTACGACACCGACTCCACTCGATAACTTTTGGGGAAAGAGTCCGGATTGGGCAGTTCAAGATTTGATCAGTGCCAATAATGCCTTTATTGGAATTCCGGATGGAGTTGCGGATGTAGAGTTAGCAGTTGACCCTTACTTCCCTAAGACAATTGCCTCAATTCCGTTGGAATTACGCGGGAAGGCGGTTCATGCTGGCGGTCGAAACCGCCTGTTTCTGGATACTCATGCTAAGTTCATGCGTGATGCACGCACGAATTAGTTTTGAGAATCCTGGCCGAAAGATTTCGTTAAGCCAGGATTTAGTGAACGGTGATTAAATGTCGAATTTTATGCCTTGAGCAAGGGCAGGGCGCTCGGTTCCAAAGTAGGTTGTGCTTGTTTGGCGTCGCATGTATGCTTTCCAGGAATCGGAGCCGGATTCTCGGCCTCCTCCGGTCTCTTTTTCACCGCCAAATGCTCCGCCAATTTCTGCTCCAGAAGTTCCGATATTGACATTAGCAATTCCGCAATCGGAATTTCGTTTAAAAAACTCAGCTTCGCGAAGATCTGTGGTCATGATTGCGGAACTCAGACCTTGCGGCACTGAATTGTGGATTTCTAACGCTTCTTCTAGGGTTTTGTAAGGAAGGATGTAGGTTAGGGGAGCGAAAGTTTCGTGGCAGACCGTTTGGTTTTGCGATTTGAGCTTTACTAATGCTGGATGGACATAGTATGCATTGGGGTTTTTGTCGGCTAACACTCGGTGTCCGCCAAAGACCTCGTCCGCACATGGGGTGATTTCTTGAATAGTTTTTTGTAGGTTTTTAAACGAATCTTCATCAATAAGTGGCCCAACGAGGGTGGATGCATCAAGTGGATTACCGATTTTGGAAGCACTGAGTTGGGTCAGAGCGCTTTTGAGAGTCTCGAAGACTTGGTCGATGAGAGATTCGTGAACGATGACTCGGCGGGTTGATGTGCATCTTTGGCCCGCGGTTCCAACGGAGCCGAAAAGGATGCTTGGAATGGCTACGGCGAGGTCAGCCGAAGGCGTGACAATAATGGCGTTGTTTCCGCCTAGTTCGAGGAGCGAACGACCGAATCGGGCGGCCACTTTTGGTCCAACAATTTGTCCCATTCGCGTTGAGCCAGTAGCTGAGATTAATGGAACTCTGGTGTCTTCAACCATTTGATTACCTTGTTCAAAATTACCTAGAATGACTTGACTAAGGTGCTTAGGAGCTTGGGGGAAGTCTTTAGCGACGCTTTCAAAAAGTGATTGACAGGCAAGTGCGGTTAGTGGCGTTTTTTCTGAAGGCTTCCAAATACATGAGTCGCCACAAACTAGAGCGAGAGCGGCGTTCCAACTCCAGACGGCCACGGGGAAGTTGAAAGCAGAAATGATTCCAATTGGACCGAGTGGAAGCCAGTTTTCTTGCATTGAGTGGTTTGGCCGTTCGCTGGCGATTGTAAGGCCGTAAAGTTGACGACTGATTCCGACAGCAAAGTCGCAGATATCGATCATTTCTTGGACTTCTCCGCGGCCTTCTTCGATGATTTTTCCGCACTCTAATGTTACGAGTTGAGCCAGATCTTCTTTATGAGCTCTTAACTTTTCACCTAATCTCCGGACAAGCTCACCGCGAATTGGACCGGGCACTTCTCGCCATGCTTTGAAAGCTTCAGTTGAGTTTTTGATGACAGTATCCACTTCTTGAGTGGTTTGAAACTTAAGGGTAGCGAGGAGTGAGCCATCCCCAGGAGAGTGAACCGGGCAATCGGCGCCTTCAAAATGAGATAAGTTTGGAATCAATCGGTTAAGAAGCGCAGCGTGCTTTGACATGCCATAGGTTTACCTGGGAGGCATGATGAGGTTTTGGGTCAAGAATGAAATGCTGTCTCTTCAATTTCAACTGGGATTCACCGAAGATTCAATAGTGAGTCAGCAATCTGGATATGCACCATTGGGCGAAGTCTTGGCTTGTTTGAGTCGCGCATTAGATTTGGTTGAAGGGCAACCACAAGGTCATAGTGTCCGCACCGCTATGATTGCTGTTGAAATATGTAAGGCATTACAGCTTTCAGAAATTGAACAAAGAAATGCGTTTTATGCGTCAATTTTAAAGGATGCCGGTTGCAGTACCAATGCGGCGCGTATTTATCAGTTTTTTGGTGGTGACGAACGGGAGTTTAAGAAAAACGCTAAATTTGTGGATTGGCCCGATACTTTTGCAAGTTTTAAACATGCTCTCAAGCACATCGAACCTAAAGGCACGACTGGCGCGAAATTAAAAAAGTTGGCGGGTCTAGCCCGGAAAGGGCCGAGATTGACCGATGAGATTACTCAAGCTCGTTGTCAGCGCGGGGCCATGATTGCGAGGAGTTTAGGTTTTGGTGAAACGGTGGCAATGGGTATCCATAGTTTGGATGAACATTGGGATGGCAAAGGCAGCCCACAGCATTTAAGTGGAGATGCAATTCCGACATTAGCATTGATTATTGGGCTAGCGCAAACTATGGAAGTTTTTGTAGCAGCGTTCGGTGTTCAAACTTGTATGGACATGGTTAATCGTAGAAGCGGAAGGTGGTTTTCTCCCGAAATTTCTTCTGCTGGATTATCTTTGGCAAATCATTCTGAACTTTGGCAATTGCACACATTGCAATTAGCCGGTGAAGAAGTTCCGTTACCCGTGTCAGCCCAGGTGCTGGAGGATGTTCACACTTCTATTGATGCTATATGTATAGCTTTTGCGCAAATTATTGACGCTAAGTCAGCGTTTACTGGGGAGCATTCAACAAGAGTTGCAAGATACTCGCTTGATTTGGGTCGATATTTTGGCTTTGAAGCGGATCGGTTGGCGGAGTTGAATAGAGCGGCATTGCTGCACGATATCGGCAAGCTTGCGGTTTCTAATGATATTTTAGAGAAACCAGGCAAATTGACAGAAGATGAGTTCGCGGTCATCCGAAGTCATCCTCGATATTCTCACGAACTACTTGATAGAGTAAAGGGATTTGAGAGGATAACGCAGCTTGCTTCTGCCCATCATGAACGGTTAGATGGAAAAGGCTATTGGCGTGGACTTGGGGCGGAGCATTTGGATCTAGATATGAGGATTTTAACAACCGCGGACGTACTGGATGCCTTAACAGCAAAGCGTCCTTACCGCGATGCGATGCCAGTTTCATCTGCTCTTTCGATAATGGAGCGGGATCGTGGAACGGCATTTGATCCTGAATGTTTGGAAGCGGTTTTTGATATTTATAGCAATGTCGAGAATTTGGCCGCTTGAAAAAATTTGCCCAACTGAATTGAATTCTAGTTGGGCAAATCCTAACGACACAATGCTACTTTATGATTTTTTTCGTCGCTTTAGAGCAGCTAAACCAGCAAGACCTAAAAGTACCATTGAGGCTGGTTCAGGTACAGAATCGACTCGAACGTTGTCAATGATTGTCCATTGATTTCCTGGATCAGCTGAAAGCGAGCTGAACGGATCATCGTAACCGATGAATGCAAATCCAGAAGTCGGTCCAGTCAACTCAGTGAAAAACGTCACATTGTTATGTTTCACGCGAACCGCTCCATTGTCAACTTCAATCGTGACTCTTGACCAGGCTCCGCCAGGTGTGCCAGCAATGTTATATGGTGGGCTTGTAAATGCTGATTGCGGAATCGCTGCCGAGTTATTTAGAGTTTGAGTTCTTACTCCATTAACATTTACCGCATAGTCAACACTCGATCCGCCTTCATTTGTGGCATATCCCCAGGTGCCATTTCCACTAGATGAATTCCATCGGCCAAAAGCTGGTGTTGTTGTTCGACCAACTCCCCAAAGAACTTCTTCTGTAGTTGCCGACACCGCTTGGCGAGAACTTCATGTACATATCAAAAGACATGGTGTATTGCGGTTGATTGAATGTGATTGGGGAGTTTCCTAGAATTAAATTGATTCCCGTGGCGACTCCTAGTGTTTCATTTGCAGCCAACAAAATTCCTGTGGTTGAAGCTGAACCGCCGATCATAGTCGGAGCTTCGATGATGTTGTGGGTGACGCTTCCAAATGTGAAGTTTGAATAGTCAACAACTTGTGCAGAACTGTCGCCGCCACTTACGATGGAATAATTTGTGAGGGCTTCACCAGCATCTGAAAATAGAGATGTGGCAAATGCCTGGGGGGCAATTAACGCAATTCCAACGGAAACAAGACTGATTTTTTTGAGCATAAAAGATCTCCAAATTTCGGACATTAGCGACTCTCAAGCTAAGATGTTCGGATTCAAATAGATTATGTCAAATTTAAAGGGTGCCAAGCAAATTTGCGAGCGCAACCTCGTATTTTTGCTTGCTACTTTACTAGTATTGTCGCACTTTGTGGCTCTAATTGGTAAACAGTTTTGTGCCTGGATATTCCATTCTGGTCTATAGAATTCTTGTTTGCGATTAGGTTCCATTGCCCGTTATAGAGTCTCAGAGTTTTGGGTTCTAAAGTCGGATTGAAAATGACGATTATTGACTTCCATGCGTCTCCAACAGTCTGACCGTTGATCTGATATCCAATGGTTCCAGTCGGAATATCCACCCACGAAAGCGGTGTGATTGCCTTTGAGATGAGGTTTTTCGTTGTTAATGCGGAATGCAGGATGACTTTTACGAATTTGAATGAGGCCGCGGTAGTAATTAGCGACATCTTGGAATTTAAGCCCACGTTGCCAATCGAAATTATTGATTTCATCGCCAGCGTTGTAAGAATTGTGATTTCCGCCCTTCGTTCTTCCGAGTTCTGCGCCTCCCTCTAAAAAGGGAATTCCTTGAGCCAATAAAATTGCGGCACCGGCCAGTTTTAAACTGGATTTATGTTGGTCGATAGTATGGTTAGGTTGTGATGCGGTTATGGCATCCCATAAGGATAGATTATCGTGCGCAGAGATATAGTTGATTGTCTCTGTAGGCTGATTGGTAAAGAGCTCAGTTGCTCCGAGGAAGTTCTTGGTGAATTCTGACTGGTCAATGGGATTGGAGTCGATGAATCCTGGCCGACCATCATCCAACCCTCCTTTGAGGATATTGCGAAAATTATCATTGAAAACAGCTACATCTAGCCCTTTAAGTGATCCTTTTGGAGACCGATTTGGGCCGCCTCCGGTCCATGGTTCGCCATAGATGAGAGCATGTGGGTTCACCGAACGAATCGCTTTTGCAAGATCTTCGATTGTTTCTGGGGTGAACATTCCAAGGAGATCGAATCTGAAACCATCTAGGTTGTATTCATCTGCCCAAAAAATGAGAGAGTCTCGAATGAATTTCCGGACCATTGGGTTGTCATCGTTCAATGCATTTCCGACTCCGGATTCATTTAGAACATCTCCCTTGTCGTTTGTGCGGAAATAGAAATAGGGAGTGGAAGCCCAAAACGCAGATTCGGAACCTTGACTTGGCACTGAATGGTTATAGACCACATCCAAAACTACACCAATTCCGGCCTTTTGCATTTCGGCAATCATGGTTTTAGTTTCTTGAATGGTTTGAATAGGCAAATCCGGGTTTGTTGAATATTGTTCTTCAGGGACATTGAAGAGGGTGGTTTCGTAACCCCAATTGTATTGATTGCTGTGGGCGGGGTTGTAATTTTGAAACGGAAGAAGATGCACATGCGTGACCCCTAACCACTTGAGATAATCTAGCCCAGTTGGGATTTTTGTGGATGGAACTTTTGAGTTTGGCTCAGTTAATCCTAAGTATTTGCCACGATTTTTGGCTGAGATTCCTGAGTTTGGGTTGATAGTAAAATCTCGAATGTGGAATTCATAAAGAATAGCGTCTAGCGGTGACTTGGGCTTTATTGGCGTTTGATTACGCCAATGATTTGGATTTGTTTTGGTGAGGTCGATGACTTGTGAGAGCTTAGAATCCGAGTTGGCAGATTTCCCGTAGATATCGGCAGCGAGTGTTGTTTCACCATTTGGGAAAGTGAGCTTGTAGACATAGAATCTGCCATGAAGATCGCCATCAATCGTGGTGTGCCAGGTGCCCTGGTCACTTTCCTTTAAAGTTGCTGATAGTTTTGGGCTTTCTTGAGGATTTGGTGAAGTCAGAAGTTCAACCTTTGTTGCGGTTGGAGCCCATATTTTGAAATTAGTATTTTGAGGTGTATAGGTTGGTCCGAGATCTTGTCCGGTGTAAATATATTTTTGATTGTTGAGAATCTCCCGAGCAAAAACTGGCCGGGTTTCTCCATCGAGTTCGACAAGAATTTGCGATTTTAGGCTGGAAATTGGTTGAGACAATTGAATTGAAAACGACGAAAATGCTCCAGTTTGGTTTTGGATTTGTGGCCGGATTGGAACAGTTTTCGGAGCTTGAATTTCGTTAGGAAAGTTGATTGAATCTTTGATTGTTGATTTATTAAAATCAACAACGAATCTGACAATAGTTTGATCTTGTGGCACATTCAGAACAATATTTGCACCTCCAGCGGAAAAATCTGCTCCCCAGTTTTCCGACCATGATCCTCCTTTGGCGACTTTGTATTCATACGATCCTTTTGGGAATTCGGCGATGAATTCAAAAATGCCCGGTGCCGTCTCGGTCATTTTTGTTATTTGACCATTGGGATCCCATTCGACGGCTCCTAGTGCGGATTGAATGGATCCGGGCAATACAACTTGCTCGGGCGAAGAGGCAAAAGTTGGCGAATCTCGGCCTTGAACATCAAGGATATTGACGAGTTTGCCGTCAATTGACACTTGAGCTGCGTTTAAGATTCTTTCGGTTCGGCTAGGCAGTGGAACCCAAATTGTGATTCGATCTAGATCATCGAGAAAGGCGGGAACTGGTTGATTGAATTGTGATTTTGCAAAAATTGAAAGTAAGCAAGCCGAAAAAATCATCCTATCAATAGGATAACTGATCGGCTTGAATATTCATCGATTCTATTTTTTTGCTCCGGCATTGATCCACGCTTCAATAGTTGCGATTTGATCAGCCGGAAGTGGAGCTTTTGGCTTTGGAGGCATTTGCTTGCGGGTGCTTTTCATAGCTCGCACTAGCGGGCTTGATGCTGAGTCGCCCGATTTTACTTTGCCAGACGAAATGACCGTTTCATATGAGCGGACATCAAGGTTATCGGTTGCGGCCTCACCATGGCAAGGGAGACAGTTATCGTTCAGGATTTTGGAAACTGAGTTCCAAGTGGCACTTTCGGCATTGGCTATTGTGGAATCTACAGCTCCAGCGGGTGGTTTGAACGCAAATATCTCAGCTAAGATTGGTTCTTCAGAGAGAGCAATTTTTGTGGCCCACACAATATACGTTTTGTCGCCTTTGTTGAGGGTGTAACCTCGGATAATTCCGGTAGTTTTTTCAACGTAGATTTCGGCGGTGTCTTTAATATTCTTAAAAGCAATTGAATACGCTGTTACTTCAATGCCTCTCACTTTTTTGGCCTTTCCGGAAGGCGATACAGTGAATGCTTTTTGCAAATCTAAAGTGAAAAATGATGCCCATCCCATGAGTTCGGGCTGAACAAGCCAATCATTGAGTTTTTCTTGAGAAAACTGTGTTTTGGAATAGCTATTTGCAGTTTTATTGAGAGAAAACAACGACTGCCCATCGGAAGTTTTGAGAGTTTCAGAGCTTTCGATTATTGAGAGGTTCGGCTTACTAAACTGAACTTTATATTCTTGCAATGAGCCGCCGAGGACTTGCACACTCAGCGTTGCAGTTAAAGAATTCGCTTTGTGAATTTTTTCTGAACTCGATTCGACAGATTGAGGAGCAAAAATTGCAACTGCCAAAGTTAACGAGGCGGTGGCAAGTCCGAGAATGTTTAGAATTGCTTTCATATCAATACTGGTTAATTCATTTGTACCACTTGAATTGAAGAATTGGTATGAGTAATTGTGAGTTTCCTGTTAGATTGTTGGTTTACTTTTTTGATGAGCTGCGTTGTGGCTGAACATTCTAGCAAATTCTCCGTTCATCTCACTTCTGTTGATAACAGGTGAATTGGCAAGACGATTTTTGCCACGAGTAGTGAAAGAGTCAGTGATGGCCCGACGATGTAATTCTGTCTAGATAATATCGAAAATGTGAAAGGTGTTGCAAATGAGAATTTTGCTCGGGATTAAAACCAAAAACGAATCACGAGGAATGCTTGGAGTGTGCCTGTATTGCGTAGTGCTTAAACCTGTGATTTTCTGATAACAGGAGATGGCTGCTGAATGCGACTCTTGTGTGAAGTGGGCAACGCTTGCCTATTATCAATTCCAAGTCGAGGATTATATGCCTTGAAAGGCTAGCCGGAAGCAGCCAATAAATCGCGAGAAATTGTGAAAAGTGTCGACTTTAGGTCGGATTCACTCTGAATATGATCGTTTTGAACGAAAACTTGACTCGCTCCCATGAAAAGAGTTGCATATAAGTTTGGAAACACCGAGCACAAATCGAGGATTAGTTGACTATTGAGGTTCAAATAATCTCTCAAAAATGGCGGGAACGTGTGGGAATCGAACCCACCCGGCGCCCAAAGACGCCACACACGGTTTTGAAGACCGGGGGGCACACCAGCACCCATTCGCTCCCACTGAAGGTTCATTTTATCAGAGGATTGGACAAAGAACGATTTATTTTTTCGGATTGCTTTGAAATGTCCTGGGGCTGGTGAACCTTTTTATCTCTGAATTGCCTTTAATGAGTTGGTATGTCTATAAAAGTAACTTGGAAAGGTGGAATGGCATTTGAAGCGGTTGGAGATTCTGGAATGTCATTTACGATGGATAGCTATCCAGAAGTTGGTGGTAGTAATTCGGGGCCGACACCTGTAGAAGCTCTTATGGGCAGCATTGCAGCTTGTTCCGCAATGGATGTTGTTTCGATTTTAGTAAAGAAGAAGCAAACGATTCGTTCTTATGAAATTGTTGTAGAAGGAGAGCGAAGCGAAGAAGGCGTTTACCCCCGGCCATTCACTCAGTTTAAAGTGATTCATAAGATTTCCGGAGACAACTTGGATGAGGTTGCGGTAGCGCGATCTGTTCAGCTTAGCGATGAAAAGTATTGCACGGTTATGTCGACATTACGACTTGGGCCAAAAATGGAATCTGTATACGAAATTGTTTAACCGATAAAAAAGGACTCCGTTCTTGTTTGAACGGAGTCCTTTTTTTATTTTAGTTTCCTCTACTTAGACCGAACGGATCTAGTTTAAACCGGTCGAGATAGAAGAGCAAGTTGCTAAATGTACTAATGACATTGAAGTCAATATTGCCACTATCTGGTACGTAGACAAAGTCTCCGGGGAGGAGTTCAATATCTTGACGAGGATCTTTCCCGTTGTGGAAATCGACCATGTTTGCTTGGATGGCTAGAACTTTGTTTTGGCCGGGGAGTCGGCGGAAAACTTGAACTCGGCTCATTTTTGATCGCCTTTCAATTTCTCCGGCTGCAGTTAGAACTTCAGAGAGTCGCATGCTTTGCCGATAAGGTTGGGGGCCAGATTGTTGAACTCTGCCACCTACGGTTACTGGTTGCTGGCGAGTTGGGGGGATCACAAGGATATCGCCATCTTCAATAAGATAATTTTGAGTGGCATCGTTATAGAGAATTAAAGCTTCCATATCGATTGGAATGCGTTCGTTTGATTCTCGTTTGATGAGATATGCCCGAGTGAGATCGACCTGTCCATCGGTGCTTGTACCGCCGGCATGGGCAAGGAGATCGAGAACTCTGTCGTTTGGTCGAAGAACGTAGTTTCCGGGTTTGCTGACGAATCCGCTGGCAGCGGCTTTAATTGCACGAAACTCTCGAATTGTGACTGAGACAATTGGATCTTTCAGATTAAGTTTTTCAGAATATGCAACTGAGAGTTCATGTTCTAACTCCTTAATGGTTTTTCCGGCGGCTTTGAAAGTGCCTACAAATGGGGCAGAAATATTCCCATCGGGGCCAATTGGAACTATAGCATTGACCTGATCTACACGATAGATTTGAATGGTGAGGACATCTTCAGGTTTGAGTCGGTATGTTTCTGTAGAGGTCTGCGACTGTGCGCAGGCCATGATGGCCACAGTTAGTGTGACCAATAATACTTTTATGAAACGGCTCATCCTAAATTTCCTTCATTTGTGCAAACTTTTGCAACAACAGCCGATTATAACTGGTCCGCACCCTTTTGCACACGTCGGAAGCCCTCAACTACTATTGTGAATTCACCTTTTGCTAAAACTTCTGTTGAATTTGGCAAATTGGGAAGCGTATTTCGATAGATTTGTTGGTGCCTCTTTGTTAATTCTCGGCAAATTGCATATCTACGATTACCCAGTGATTTGTCAATTTCGGCAAGTAATTTGTTGAATCGGTTTGGGGATTCGAAAAAGACAAGGGTAAAGGTTGAGTCTATGTATGGCTGTAAAAGCTCGGCAATTGCACCAGGCTTTTTAGGCATAAAGCCAAGAAATGCGAATCTTTGGGCAAAGAAGCCCGATTGGGCCAGAGCAGTTGTTACTGCACTTGGCCCGGGAATGCAATCGACTTCAACATTATCTTCTAGCAAGGTATCGACAAGTTGTGCGCCGGGATCGCTGATTGCTGGTGTGCCGGCATCTGTTAACAGAACCCAATTGCCTCCATTATTGATTTCTTCGGCGATCTTTTGAATTTGTGCGAGAGTTGATTGGTCATTCAGCCTTCGCATTGACTTTGAAATTTCCAAGTGCGCAAGGAGTTTGCCTGTGACTCTGGTGTCTTCGGCGATGATGTAGTCCGCCGAGGATATGGCTTCAATTGCTCGGCTAGAGATATCGCCGAGGTTGCCGATAGGCCCGGAAACTAAAACGAGTTTTCCAGGCCTATCCATGATGATTTAATTTCCGCCAGTTGTTGCCGGTTTTGCACTAGAGGATGAGTCAGCTTTTGCTTTGGCTTCTTCTTCTTTTTTAGCAGCTGCTTCTTCTTTATCTAGTTCTTCCATTGCCTTCTTGTTTTCGGCTTCGATTTCTTTTTGCTCTTTATCAAAGTCAATTTTGTTTGTCAGCCACTTCTGAAGTTCGACGTCAATCTCTTTTATGACTTCTTCTGCAATTGAATTGTCTTTCTTGGCTTGTTCAAATATGGCCGAAGTCTGGTCGTAGTCAGCTTTGCCGGCGGCTTCATAGTCCCCATTTGATTTTGCAGCTTCTAACAACATCGTTGCGGCTTCTTCATTTCGTTTGTTTGCAAATAGTTTCTGAGCAGCATCGAGTCGAAGAGGGATGCTCTCATAGTAAGTTAGAACCGTATTCAACTGATCGAGCCATTCATCTTCCAATGCTTCTTTGTCTTCTGGTGATGCAACGGAAAGGAGTCGGTCTGAGGCGACATAGCTGGCAAGAGCGACATATCTCATTGAAGAATTTGCGGCCAGGCTGCCTCCCTTTGATTCTGTTAAAATCAAATCCAGCTTATTTTTCAATTCATCAGGATTCGCATTGAGAGTAGGGTCGGAAATGATCGTAGCGAGATCCCAAATTAATCGAAGCCCATCATCTTTCCATTCTAGTTTCACGGCATCGCGAGTTGAATTGAATAGCTTTTCAAATTCTGTTCGCCCCTTGCTTTCTTTTCTTGTTTTCAGGAGTTCAGACTTCGTTTTTTCAAAATCGGCTGGAACTTTGGGTTCTACTTTGACAAGTTTGAAAATCGAAGTGAATGAAAATGGCTGTATTGGCTCAGAAACTTCTCCAGGTTTGAGCGCGAGGATGGGGGCATAGACGGGCGAGCCTTCCAGCATGTCGCGGGGAAGTTCGACCGTTGTGCGCTTTGATTCTGAAGCAAATTTCTTTCGAACTTCAGCTGGTGATTTGCCTGATTCGAGTTCTGCTCTGGCTTGTTCAGCCAATTCTAAGATTTTTTCGGGAGTTTCTTTACTGGCATCAAAAGCAATTTCTTCAAGATAGTACAGATCAAAGCTCTTTTTGAGGTCTTCTTCAGAGTATTCGACCTTTGCCATGAAGTCTTTTTGAACTAAGTCAGCTGCCGTTTGCAATTCCATTGATTGTCTAACTTCTGGCTTTTTGATTTGCTCTTTGAGCTCAGTCATTTGATCTGTTAAGATTTGCTGAGAAGACTTGCCAGCAGCCTTAGTGAAGGCGGCTTCGATGTCTTCTGGTTTTGAATCTTGTTTAATTTGACCAGACATTTGCAGCTGGATTTTAAACATGTCAATTTGGCTTTTGAGTTGTTCTTCTGCCGTGGCTAGAATTTGTTCATCGCTGACTTTGATTCCGGCTTGATCGGAAAGTTTTTTGACAACAACTTCTCCAACTACATTGGTAAGAGCTGCCGCCACGGCTTGAAAATCATTTTGAGGATTTGCGCGATCAAGGCTTTGATTAGTAGCAAAATTCGTGGCCAGAGTGTCAATTTGCTCTGCGGAGTAATTTTTGCCTTCAACTATGAGAACGGGAGCACCTTCTCCATTGTTCTGGCCTTGCCCGGCGCCCATTTGACCGGTTAAAACCATACCGGCGGCTAAGGCTACGCCAACCAGCACAAGTGCAACTTGGCACCCTTTTTTCTCGGTCATGTTTCGAATTGTAGTGATAGACACAAAATACTCCTGAAGTTAGAAAACTGATTTTGGCACGATCATGTTCCAAATGTTGTCGTTAGACCCTTGACAGGTAGACAAAAGGTTGGTAATATGGCAGACGACTTATAACGGTAATTGCCGAAGTGAGTTGACAGAATAGGTTTACCAGGATGGCAAGAGGACTTACTCAGCGACAGGAAGAGATTTTAAGATTTGTGGTGGAGTACACCCAGGACAGTGGATTTCCTCCATCAATTCGTGAAATTGGGCAGCGATTTGGAATTGGATCATTGCGAGGAGTCACGGTTCATTTGGATGCTTTGGAAAAGAAAGGCTACATTGAGCGAGCCAATACACCGCGATCTATAAAAGTGATTCATCCGGCGTTCCAAAGTCAATCTCAAGTGATCATGTTGCCGCTACTAGGTGAAATTGCGGCAGGTGCGCCAATTTTGGCCGAAGAATATATTGAAGATATGATTCCGGTTCCGATTCAAATGGTTAGGACAATTCGGAATGCTTATGTTTTGAGGGTGCGTGGGGATTCAATGACGGGGGAAGGAATCAATCCTCGTGATCTTGTTATTATCAAGCCTCAAGAGACTGCAAATCACGGAGAACTTGTTGCGGTTTTAGTCGATACGGAAGCAACGGTTAAAAGAATTCATTTTGCTGGCCCAGAATTAAAACTTATTGCTTCAAATCCGGCATACGATCCAATAATTGTTCCAGCCGATGAGGCTAGGATACTGGGGCGAGTTATCGGATTGTTGAGAGACTACGATAACATGGCCTTTTAGGTCAAATCTGGTTTTAATGTTGGCATGATCTATTATTGAAGCGTGTCGGCAGAATTTGATTGGGATTTAGCGGCTCGAATTCGGGAAGACTTTCCGATTTTTCGAAGGAAAATTAACGGTCACCCGTTGCGCTATCTTGATTCTGCGGCTACCGCTCAAAAACCACAGTGTGTTATTGATTCGCTTGTTTCGGCTTTGGCTGAAACGAATTCTAATATTCATCGTGGGGTGCATAGCTTGAGTCAGGAATCGACACACTTGTATGAACAGGCTCGAAACAAGACGGCAAAGTTTTTAGGTGCGGAATCCGCCGAAGAGATAGTTTTTACAAAAGGATGTACAGAAGGCTTAAACCTGTTGGCTTGGTCGTTGGGGAAATCGAATCTGGGTCCAGGCGATGTCGTTTTGCTTTCTGAACTTGACCACCACAGTAACATTGTGCCTTGGCAACAAGTAGCTGATGCAACAGGCGCAATTGTGAAGACAGTAGCGATGACTGGCGATGGAGAATTGGATTGGAATTCATTTGAATCAAAGTTAACTAGCGGAGTAAAAATCGGTGCTTTTGGGCATATTAGTAATTCTCTAGGAACTTTGAACCCGATTAAGAAGATTTGCACGGAACTTCGAAAAGTCGGAGCAATATCTGTGATCGATGGAGCCCAAGGTGCGCCACATTTGCCATTAGATGTTAAAGATTTGGGATGTGACTTTTATGTTTTGAGTGGACATAAGGTCTATGGTCCGACTGGAATTGGAGCCGTTTATGGGCGGAGCGAACTTTGGGATGTGATGCCAGCCTATCAAACTGGCGGCGGAATGGTGGAACGGGTTACGATGACTCACTCTACATTTGTTTCTGGTTCTCGGAAATTTGAAGCAGGAACACCGCCTTATGTTGAAGCGATTGGATTAGGGTCGGCAATAGACTATCTGAGCTCAATTGATCGTATTGCGGCGGGGTGGCGAGAATGTGAACTGTCCCGCATTACTCGGGAAGAACTTGAAAAATTGCCGGGAGTTACGGTTTTTGGTCCAGAAAAATCCATGGGGATCGTTAGCTTTGATTTAGAAGGAGTTCATCCTCATGATTTAGGGACTATCTTAGATTCCTTTGGGGTTGCAGTAAGAGTAGGGCACCATTGTTGTCAACCCGTTATGGATCGGCTTGGAGTTGTTGCGACAACGAGGGCATCGTTTGGTATTTATTCTACAACGGAAGAAGTTGAGCACTTGATTTCAGGAGTTAAGTATGCCCAGGAACTATTTTTATGAGTGATTTGATGCGAGATTTGTACCAAGAAATTATTCTTGAACATTACAAAAATCCACGTAACTTTGGAGTTTTGGAGGGCGAAGTGCAACAAGCAGAAGGGCACAATCCGATTTGTGGCGACCGAATAAGAGTATTTCTTAAAGTAGTTGACGGCATTGTTGAGTCAGTGATGTTTGACGGAAAAGGATGCGCGATATGTATGTCTACAGCAAGTTTAATGACCGAGTCGATTAAGGGATTAACCGTAGCATCAGTCTTATCCAAATTTGAATCGATTCACTCCATGTTGACAGGAGATTTTAAGGCGGAGTTACATTCCGACAATGAAGACTTTGCATTGATTGCAGGTGTGCGTGAATTCCCAATTAGAGTTAAATGCGCAACTTTACCGTGGCATGCCTTAAAAGCTGCCCTAGGGAATGAACCTTCAATTTCAACAGAATAAGATTTACGGCCCGCTAAGGTAGGAGATTCTATTGACTAGTAACCCGTTTTTGCGTTGTTCCTGCCGGACAATCCCGTAATCTTGCACAAACCAAGTTAGTATTTCTTGCTCGTCTTTTCCCAAATTGAGCTTAAGGGTCGACTGAATAGAAGGTAATTCTAAACTCCCAACTCGAGTATCTGTAATGGAAGTTGTGATGTAGCCATTGGCTTGGATTCTCTTTCCAGCAAGAATAATGTCTCCTTTCCACTCTTTCCTTTGGGTTGCAGCTAAATTTGACAATATCGGAAGTGGAGGATCGTATCTCGTCCCGCCTAAGAGGGAGCTTATGAGCGAATTATCTTGCCAAGCTAAATGCGTTTCTCCCCATCCGGAATTCAATCTCCAACCATTAGAGTCACCAACGGGGACTCGTCCAATTACTTCAAGATCAAGTACTTCGTTTTGAAGTCCTGGTTCGGCTTGATAGCTCCATTTGGAATCTTTTTGTATTGGCATGTAAGATTCCATTCGATTCGCGCAACCAGCCAATACAATGATTGGTGCAATTAAAAGAATTTGTTTCATACAGACTCCAGCTTTGCAAATGATTGAACCATTTTCTTAACACCCGTTGCACCAGGAAATGCGACCGTTACTTCTGCATCATTTTTAAGAGGGTTGCAGGCCACGACAACGCCGATTCCAAATTTTTTATGGGAAACTTTTTGTCCAATTTTGAATGGTGGGATCCAAGTAGATTTTGGTTGAGTTGATTCTGGCTCATCGACCTGATAGGTTCCACTTCGAGTTGGAGTAACGACGGCTTGAGTGTTTGAAAACCTTGGGCGCGAAGTAGATCCGCTGTATTCCAAAAGTTCTTTAGGGATGTCCTGCAGGAATCGACTTGGCGGATTAAAGTTTGCCATTCCATATTGCGTCCTTCTTTGCGCGTACAAAAGGTGCAGAGATTCTCTTGCCCTTGTCATTCCAACATAGCAAAGTCGGCGTTCCTCTTCTAACCCAGAATCTTCTCCAAGTGAGCGAGAGTGAGGGAAGATTCCTTCTTCTAGACCGAGAAGATATACAACTGGAAATTCCAAACCTTTGGAAGAGTGTAAGGTCATAAGGGTCACGGCGTTATCGCCATCAGTCAAATTATCGGTATCGGCCACTAGTGCAACGCCTTCCAAAAACCCGGCAAGGTTTGGCTCTGGTTCCATTGCGTCATATTCTGTTGTGACATTGATGAGTTCTTGAAGGTTTTCTAGGCGTCCTTGTGATTCTTCTGTGTTTTCAGATCTAAGATTTTCAAGGTATCCAGATTCGGAAAGAAGATGCTTTAAAACGGGTGTGATATCTCCGAATTCAGATAGGTTTTTTGCATCTTCAATAGCTTTTGTAAATCTTTTGATTCCGGCAATGGCTTTACCGCTGATTTGTTTTTGAAACTCTGCGTTGGCGTAGGCTTGGAATAAAGTTAACTCGCTTGATTCGGCGAATTCTTCGGCTTTTTGCTGAGCGGTATTACCAATCCCTCTAGTTGGGGTGTTTATGACTCTTTTGAGTGAAACGTTGTCCGCAGGATTAAGTGCCAGCCTAAGATAGGAAACCATGTCCTTGATTTCTCTGCGTTCATAAAATCTCTGTCCGCCGATGAGAACGTGGGGGATTCTATGAGTGAGGAATGCTTCTTCAATGACACGGGATTGTGCATTAGTGCGATAAAGGATTGCAAAATCTCTGTATTCTTTGTCTCCTCGGGCAATTTGCCGTTTTATGTCATCGGCGACGAGACGAGCTTCATCTTGCTCAGTTCCAGCTTCTGTGAGAGTGATCAAAGAGCCAGAATTGTTTTCGGTCCAAAGTTTCTTGTCGGTTCGAGAGCGATTGTGTTTGACAACACTGTAAGCCGCATCGAGAATATGCTTTGTGGATCGGTAATTTTGATCGAGAGTGACAACTTTAGCATCCGGATGATCACTGCTGAATCTCATCATGAGGCTAACATCTGCCCCTCTCCATGCATAGATTGACTGATCATCATCTCCTACAATTGTGAGATTGCGATGTTTTGCGGCCATCATATCGGCCAATCGATACTGAGCAAAGTTAACATCCTGGTATTCATCGACAAGGACATGGAGGAATCGGTCTTGGTACTTCAGCCTGACTTGTTCGGATTCATCAAGAAGCCGGACGGCTTTCATGAGGATGTCATCAAAATCGAGGGCGTTAGCCGCATTGAGCGATGCTTGGTATTTTTCGTAAATTCCTGCAACAACTCGCTCAAAGAAACCACTTGCTTGGCTGGCGTATTTTGCCGGAGAAAGTAGTTTTTCTTTAGCCCTGGAGATTTCGGCGAGAACCGACCGGGGTTGAATGGCTTTGTCATCCAGCCCCTTTTGCTTGATGATGTCACGCGTGAGGGTAACTTGGTCGCCATCATCATATACGACAAAATTTCTATTGAGTCCAATTGCAGAGCCCTCTGTTCTGAGGAGCCGGGCACAAACTGAGTGGAAAGTTCCCATCCAAAGATCTTTTGCGAGTTCTGGGCCGACAAGTTCGGTAATTCTTTCCCGCATCTCTTTTGATGCTTTGTTTGTAAAGGTGACAGCAAGTATTCGATAAGGAGGAATACCGTTTTGAATAAGGTTTGCAATTCGATAGGTTATGACTCTAGTTTTCCCGGAACCGGCACCAGCAACGATCATCAGTGGTCCTTGATCGTAAAGGACGGCTTCGTGCTGATTGGGATTGAGTGTTGTCAGATCAAATTGGGCGTTTGGCATGCGCTCTCTTCATTATCTTCGATTTTAGGGTTTGCCTACTGGTACAATTTGGTAGAGCATTTTGGACTTTGCTTTTCATTTTCACCAACGTTGTAACGTTTGGGGTGGATGGGGGCGTCAGTAAATGTAGACCGAGTGCGTCTTAGGTTCAATTTGGACTCAAGGCCGGAGTTTTTCTGAATGAAGAGATTGATTGCCGTAGCAATGGCGACTGTTATAGTTGCAAGTACGTTTGCCCAAGGGACGTTTACGATTCGACGTCCAGCGGACGGTTCGCGAGTTCGCGAAACGGTTGCTGTTCGAATTCCAAAGAATAGTATTCCCCAAGGTGGCTATGTTGGAATTGTCGTAAATGGCAAGTTTTTGGAAGCCGTTTTGCCAGATGTGCAAGGTGATGACTATGTTTATCAACTCAATACCGTTGCCCGCAAAATTCCTGATGGGCCAGCAACAATTGAAGTTGTGCTCTACATGGCTTCAGACACAAACCCCGTTGTCTTAAACCGATCAAGCGTAAATGTAACGGTTGATAACAAGAGCAGCATTGTTGTTCCTGCTAACGGTTTTAACTTGAAATATTCTTTTGTAAAGGGAGTTGAGCGAGGTTACTCATTGAAGGCTAATACTTCAATTGGGATGGTAACTCAAGCCCAAGCTGCGCTTGGTAGCCGTGGTCGAGAAATTGTTCTAGATGAAGAGCGAATTCGATTCCTTTGGGCAACCGACAATGCTTACATTATCAATGGCCGAACAGAAGGACTTCAGCGAATTCAAATTTTGCCTTACAAAGGAAAAGATTATGCTTGGGGCACACCAGGTGGCGGAACAGAAAAAATCTTGATTTTTGAAGATCAGATGATGCCGATGTTCCACCGTTTGACTAACAAGGGTCGCGAAGTTTTTAGTTCTGTTCCGTTTTATATTCCACTGGAAGGGACAAGCGGAGCGAGCAGGAACCCACAAGATTGGTATTTGAATTTGCCATTCCCGATTTTGCCGGCAAATGCAGTTAAACCAGGAGATGTATTCCCATCGTTCTTCCCACAATCATCAGTTTCTCCAGAAGAAGCGATGGATAAGGATAAACACATGACCAATCTTCCAGGTCGCGGTGTTTTTGATGGCGTGCAATGGTACCGAGGTATGCCTTGTGCAAAATTAACAACGTCATTACAGCTTGGAGCCCAAGATTTGAAAGATGTTGAAGCACTGAATGGCTTCCCTGGAAATCCTCAGAATCTTAAAGTCCAACAAATTGTGTATTTTGCAATTGATCGTGGAGTTGTCATTCGACAGGAATTAAACTTTATGCAAGAATCGCTGGTCACCATTGGTGGTGGCGGCGGCGGTGGAGCAGCTGGTGGTGGCCCTGGTCGGCCGAGTCTTTCCGGCTCGGGCGGCGGCGGTGGCCCAAGTCAAGGAAGTTCTTCAACTTCCGCAGCAGGATTCCATGTTCCAAACACGGCTGGTCTATTTAACTCTTACAGCACCTCGATGGCGAAGAATTTCTTCCAAAGTCAAGAGGGTGGTGACGGATGACCGGCATCACGAGGCCCACAAGGTGGACCGGCTGGTGCAGGTGGCTTTGGACGTGCAGATGATCAAGGAGCAGCAGCTGGCGGATCGGCTGGTGTGAAAATGATCCAACGCGTTACCCAAAGCCTTGTTATTGAACTTGAATAGTCAATAATCGATAATAATAAAAGGGCAATGTCAACGGAATCGCCCGAAATTAAGCGCAAATTCTCAAATTCTGGGGATTTGCGCTTAACATTAGGTGAGCACTTAGAAGAGATTCGCCAAAGGCTTATTCGTTCGTTTATCTATGTCACCGTTGGTTCAATTGTGGGCTGGGTTTTAGCTCCTAAGTTTTGGGAGCTAATAAACAAATCAGTCATTGCTCCGCTAAACACTCCCGAGCATCCGATTGATTTGCGAATTGGAGTGACCGAAGGATTTACGTTTTGGATTCGATTAGCGGTAACGATTGGGTTAGTGCTTGTAATTCCGTTATTGGTATATGAGATTTGGGGATTTGTAAAACCAGGATTGAAGCCAAATGAGCGGAAGCCAATTGAACGTGTTGTTCCGATCAGCGTTTTCTTGTTCTTTGTTGGCGCGGGCTTAGGTTGGTGGATTTTGCCGCCGACCATGGCTTGGTTCTTAAGCATGACCATGGCCTTTGAAGGGACAACAATCATGCAGGACGCACCAGATATTGTTTATTTTTGTTCAAAGATGGTTCTTGCATTTGGAATCTCGTTTCAATTGCCCTTAATCGTTTACTTTCTGGCAAGAATAGGCTTGATTTCGGCCGATACCATCTGGAGATATTGGCGTCAAGTTACCGTTGGAGTGTTTTTTACCGCTGCAGTTATTACTCCAAGCGGTGACCCTTTTAGCATGATGGTAATGGCGCTGCCCATGACAGGATTATTTTTTGCAAGCATCACAGCGGCTAAAATTTCATCGAAAAAAGACACGGCAAAGGACGATGTGTTGAATAATTTAGATTGATGGATTCCGCACATGTACTCGGTGATTTTTTAGCGGATCGCCCAGCTACTGTATCGACTCTTTCAGCAAGAGGAGCTAAATTTGGAGAAGTTCATGGACAGTTACCCGAGTCAGTTCTGACGGCAATATCCAAGCAGGGAATCACAAAGTTTTATTCACACCAAGCCAAAGCGATTGACTTAGCATTAAAAGGCAAAGATATTATTGTAGTTACAGGTACGAGTAGTGGCAAATCGCTTTGCTACAACGTGCCTGTTTTGACAAATTGCGCTACAGAACCTCTGGCAAGAGCTTTATACTTGTTTCCGACAAAGGCATTGGCCCAAGATCAACTCGGCAAGCTTGAACTTCTTCTAGAAGGATCCAATTCAAGAGCTGCAACTTTTGATGGTGACACTCCAAAACATCAAAGGAGTGCAATTCGAAAGGAAGCTCAGATTGTGTTGACGAACCCGGATATGCTTCATTTGGGAATTTTGCCTCAACACGAACTTTGGACAAAGTTTTTTCGATCGTTGCGTACGATTGTTGTAGACGAAGCTCACAGTTATCGGGGGGTGTTTGGGGGGCATGTGGGGTGGGTTTTGCGTCGATTATTGCGTATGTGTGAGTGGCACGGGAGTCATCCGCAAGTCATTGCGTGCAGCGCAACCGTTTCTCATCCTGGTCAATTATTCGAGGATTTGGTGGGAAGGTCGGCAGTTGTGGTCGATGAAGACGGATCGCCAAGTGGTGAAAAATCAATCTTCATTATTGAGCCAATTGCGGACGATGGGCGAGGAAACCCCAGTTCTCCAAATGTTGATTCTGCCAGGCTCCTCGCTGACCTTTCATCTCGTGGAGTTAAAACAATGGCATTTTGCCGAGCAAGGGTTTCGGTTGAGTTAGTTGTTCGCACCGCTCGAAAATTTTTAGAAGGTAAGGGTTTAGATCCTTCTTTGATTGATAGTTATCGAGGAGGATATAGTCCAGAAGAAAGGAGGTCTATCGAACAAAAGCTATTTAAGGGGGAGCTTTTGGGATTGGCGACGACCAATGCCATGGAACTCGGAGTTGATATTGGCGGGTTAGATGCGGTTATTTTAAATGGTTATCCAGGGAGGATTTCTAGCTTTTGGCAGCAAGTTGGTCGAGCGGGACGCTCACGAGAAGACTCTCTAGCCGTGCTTTTGACTCATGCAGACCCTTTAGAACAGTTCATTGCACAGAAACCTGAGCTGATTTTGGATGGGAGGGTTGAGCCAACAATTGCCAGCTTTAAAAATCCATACATTGCTCATTCGCAACTCAAGTGTGCCGCTTATGAGCGTCCCATTGGATTTGACGAAGTAGAGCGTTGGGGCGTGGAAGACATGATTAATGAGGGTGTGTTGGCCGGTGATTTCCATGAAGCCCGAGGACGTTACTTTTACCCTTCGTACGATCCGCCAGCGGCAAAAGTAAACATTCGGGGATCAAGTTCAGAAAGTATTCGATTGTTAATTGATGGTGAAATCTTAGGGGAAATGGAATATTGGCGAGCCCTTCGAAATGCTCATCCGGGAGCGATTTACTTGCATCGAGGTGAAAGCTATGTGGTGACATCGCTCGCCCTTGACCGAGGTGCAGCCACATTAGAAAGAGCTCAGGTTGATTTTTTTACAATGCCGGTTGTCCAAAATGTTGTTGAGCCAGGGATACAGCTTGAAAAAAGAGAGTTTGATGGCTTAATAGTAGAAGCCATGGGCCTGACCGTTACCAGTTCAGTTTCTGGCTTTCGGCGAATGAAACTGGATGGAATGAGTGTCTTAGATGAGACAGGGCTTCAGTTACCACCGCAGACCTTTGAAACTACGGGGTTAAGGTTTGACTTTAGTGAACTTCGCTTGCCGATTGGTGATCCGAATTCGATGTCGATTGTTCACACGTTGGAACATGTTTTCAGTGCGCTAGCGCCACTTCGAGCGGGTTGTGATCGACGAGACTTGGGCAGTGCTTGGTATGCAGTATCGCCAGACACTATGCGTTCCGCGCTTTTTTTGTTTGATGATACGCCGGGCGGGCTGGGATTTTCAGTTGGGCTAATCCAAGAGTTGGAAAAGCTATTTCATGATGCTGAAACACTCTTAGGCGGCTGCGACTGTGAAGATGGGTGCCCATTATGTATTTTTAGTCCACTTTGTGAATCAGGAAATGAACCACTAGCCAAATTTTTAACTCTGAGATTTTTGCAAGCGAATCTATTGGGCCAGAGGTAGTTTTCAATCGAGCGGTATTCTGACACCTGCTTATGTTGATTTTGATGCAGGTTGGAGCTACAGATGCGCAAATTGATGCGGTTTGTGCGGCAATTAAAAAGAGAGGTGTTGAACCTCTCGTTTTGCCTGGTGAGCCTCGTCGTGCCGTAGGGATCCCAGCAAGCCTGAGCGGTGACCAACGTGAAGATTTGGAAAGCATTCTTTCTCGATTGCCTGGTGTCAGCAAAATCACGCAAACATCCAGCCCATTTAAACTGGCAAGCCGAGAATTTCATCCCACCCCAACAACTGTTGCAGTAAAAGGCGTTGAGATTGGGGCCAAAACATTCACAGTTTTTGGTGGCCCGTGTTCGGTCGAATCCTTTGAACAATTTAGGACAGCGGCAGAACTTGTCAAACAATCGGGAGCAAAAATCTTGCGAGGCGGGGCATTTAAACCTCGAACCTCACCATATTCTTTCCAAGGACTTCAGGAAGAAGGCTTGAAAATTATGAAGGCTGTTGGTGATGAATTTGGATTAGTCACGATTAGTGAAGTCATGCAAGCGGAAAAAGTAGGATTGGTTGCGGACTATGTTGATATTTTACAAATTGGCGCAAGATCTATGCAGAATTTTCCATTATTGGTAGAAGCCGGTCGTAGCGGCAAGCCAGTTTTCTTGAAGCGAGGGCCATCGGCGACCATTGATGAGTTTTTGTTGGCGAGTGAATATGTTTTGAATGAAGGCAATCCGAATGTCATATTGTGCGAGCGCGGAGTGATGTCGATTGATAGAACTTATACGCGGAACACTCTCGATTTGAATTCAGTACCGGTTCTAAAAGAGCTAAGCCATTTGCCCGTAGTTGTTGATCCGAGTCATGGGGTTGGAGTTGCTAGGTTTGTACCGGCCCTGGCAAAAGCTGCCCTTGTGGCGGGAGCAGACGGCGTTATGATTGAAATGCATCCTGACCCAGCAGAGGCATTGAGCGATGGTTCTCAGGCATTGGATTCCGAGCAGTTTATGACACTAATGGATGACTTTAGAAAGCTTGCATCAGTGCTTGAAGTTAAGTTTAGTTAAGAATCACAAATTTTGTCCTGACTTGTTTTTCTACTTTTGAATAAAGACTAAATGGCTTTGGAGCATCGAACCATTTTACAGATGAGTCGGCATAAACTACGGCTCGTCCGTATTTCGTAACTATTTCCCCCAAAACAGTTTTACTGACATCCGAGATTTTACCGATCTCATCCCCGTTCAACATATAATGAAAATTTGAGGTCAACTCATTTGTCATTAAATATGGCCAAACAGCCTCATCCCATTTGTTCGCAAGCGGAAAACAATCATCATAGTCGCTGGCATAAATATGAATTCCCAGAGCGACTTTCCGGGCTGTAGCCATGGTTTCGGCTATTTCAGATCTGCGAATGAGATTAGCGACTGTGTCGATATTAGCTGGAAGAAGTGGAATTATGCTTATGCCATTAGTATCTGCAATGTAAACCATTGAATTGTTTTCGGCAATTGTAACTTTAGCCGGGCTGATTGAAATGATTGGCTTTGGTAAGGATTTGATTTCCGCTGGCAATTCAGAAAACTCTTTTTCATCGAATTGTGAACTTAATATGATGAATTTTTGCTTTCCCAATTCTTTGTGAGTGAATTCAATTTGGGCAGTTTCAAAGTTTGTAGTTAGAATTGAATAATCGTCTACATTGTACGGTGATACTTTTCCGGTCAGTGGGTCATATAAGAAGGGCTCTTTATTGATAAGATTTGAAAGGATCAAATTTGATGTTTTTGGGTCAGCACGAAAAGTAGTTGGCTGACCATACACTTTGTGGGTATTTTTGATGATTTGACCTTTGAAATCAAAGACTGCAATGGAATTATATATTTCTTTGTCGATCCTGGATGTATTGTAAAGCACGGAAAAGCAGTTTTTTGCAGGATGGGCGACAGCAAGGTTACTTGATTCACCGTCGGGTAGTGATATTTTTACTGGCGAACTGGAAAGAGAAGTGAGATATGATTCTGTAGTGAATAGTTCGTGGTCGGAAAGAGAAATGTAGAACGAATCGTTGTTAAGATGGGTTATCTCAATAACAACGGTAGGTTTAAGTTCAATATCGACAAGCTTTTTAGTTTTCGAATCGAAAATCGTAAAAACTTTTTTTGGATTTGATTGCTTTCCTTGAACGATATCTAAAACAGTCGTTTGGTTAAAGAGTAGTCGCGCGCAACCAAGAAATCGACCATCGGGCGAAATCTCGAAATTGATAATAGCTCCGTTGAGCGCGGTTTGCTTTTGCCCAAGAGCATAAACCTCACCTTTAGAGGAGACAGCAAACTCAAGCTTTTGAATTTGAGCAAACGTGCAACCTGAAATCAGAATTACTATTGCGATAAATGTTGCTCTTATCATTTTTCAATAATACATCAATTATGTAGGTAAACATTTGCTTTTAGTTTTAACAATTTATGCCGATGATCGTCTAATAGGTTATGACGAGTTTGCTTATTGCAGCTTTCGCAGGATTTGAACCTGAATTTGTGGATTTGAGCTATAGAGTGAAAGCCGGGATGAAATCAAGTTACAGTGTTGTGATAAAGGGTGAACAGTCTGGAGAAAAGATTGTGGCAGAGGGAGGAATGCAGCAAGAAGTGATAAAACTGGGGAAAGAAGGATTTACTCTTCGGACAACTTCAACCGGTACTCTGGTTCGGATAGGTTCTGAAGAGATTAGAGATGACCGAAAGACGGTTTTGAGTGTTAGTTATGGGTTGCGGGGAAACGTCTTAGTTGTTGATTCTCAAGACCAAGTAGGCACTTTTGCCCTTGCTAGAGCGACTCGATTTATTGCTCCGGAAGGAAAAGTTATGGTGGGCTCGGAATGGACTTTTCAGTATCCAGAATCAAAGTTGTTTTCTAGTGCGACAATTAAAGCCTCGGTTCGTGGAGTTGAGGTTGTAAAAGGCAGAAAGCAGGTTACGATAAGCTATGACTTTTCGGAAAAATCAGTAGATCATCCAATGGTTGCAACAGGAATTTGGCTTATAGATGCGAGTAATGGAGTGACCATTTCGACTCATTCAACAATTCAAAATTGGATGGATGGCGGCACTAAGCCTGGCACCTATGTCTTGGCTTTACAGTAATTCAGATTTGATTTAAGAGCCACAGGGCACAACCAATTTTTGACTGAATTCCGCTGGTTAAAACTTGATTTTGATTTGTAATGAGAGTGAGTTCATTTTGATCGGCATCAAACCCAATGTCAGAACGACTGACATCGTTAATTGCGATTGCGAATACATCTTTTTTGACAAGTTTAGATTTTGCAACTTCTAAGTCTGAACTAGGCTCGGCGGCGAATGCGATCACTTTTGCTCTAGGATTTTGATTTGCTAATGTTGCAATGATATCTGGGTTTGGGGTGAGTTCGATATTGAGGTTGACTTCCGATCTTCGCATCTTTCCAGTAACAGCATTGGCAGCGCGGTAGTCGGCCACGGCCGCTGCGCCAATGATGATGTCGGCCTTGGGGGAATACTGCTGAGCGGCACTGAGCATCTCTAATGCAGTTTTGACACGAATCACCTTTGCAAAGGTTGGATTAGGGAGTGCGGTTGGACCAGAGACCACTATAACATTTGCGCCCATCCAATGGGCAGCGAGGGCAAGGGCATTTCCCATTTTGCCGCTGGATCGGTTTGAAATGAATCGAACATCGTCAATTGGCTCTTGGGTTGGGCCGGTAGTGATGAGGACAGTTTGATTTTTCAGTTTCTCAGATATGTCCAATACTCTAAGAGTTTCAATTAGTATTCTGGAGTTTTCGGCTAATTTACCTTGTCCGTTTTCACCGCAGGCAACGTCGCCTTCGCTTGGATCTATGAAATAGGCGCCTCGTGCTTTTAATAATTTGAGGCTTTGTTGGGTGGTCTCATCGGTGTACATGACTGGGTTCATGGCCGGTGCGATTACGATGCGTTTTGTAGTTGCCAACGCTATTGTTGAAATCATGTTGGCGGCCTGACCTGATGCAATTTGGTTGATTGTGTTTGCACTTGCGGGAGCGATGAGAATGAGATCCGCTTGTCGAGCCCAGTCGATATGCGCCATTCGTCCGGGGATTGGTTCTTGAAAAGTGTCAACTAGGCAAGGATTTCCGGTCAGCGTTTCAAAGAGAATCGGGTTTACAAAGTTTGTTGCTGAGTGGGTGAGGCAACACCTTACGTTATGACCCGCGCGCATGAGGTCACGAGCAAGATCGGCAGCGCGATACGCCGCGATTGATCCGGTTATTCCGAGGATGATGTTTGCCATTTTCTACTAATGATTTGTTGTAGTTGTTCTACTGCAGTCGTGATGTTTTCGTTAACAACTTTATATTGATATTGATCAGCAAGTTCAATTTCTTTAAGCGCAGTTTCTAGTCGAATTTGAACTTGCTCTGGGGAATCGGTTTGGCGTGATGTGAGTCTCCGTTTCAGTTCTTTTGTACTTGGGGGAAGGATGAAAATCGAAATCGCGTCGTCTCGATTATCCATGACTTCCAGGGCACCTTGTACATCAATTTTTAAGATTGCAACTTTGTTATCTTGAAGGAGGCTTTCAACTTGTGATATTGGTGTTCCGTAATAACTTTGATGAACTTTTTTGTATTCTAAAAATTCAGAATTCAAGATTTTTTGTTCAAATTCGGTCTCGTTTAGAAAGTGGTAATCGATACCGTCGACTTCATTTTTCCTTGGTTTTCGAGTTGTGCAAGCGACGACCCGGACAATGGATGCGTTGAATTGACGCCAAGCATCAATCAGGGTGTCTTTGCCGACACCGCTTGGTCCGCTGAGAATGACAAGAAGTCCTTGGGGCATTGAGTTGAATTTAGTCTAGCAGAGGCGGTTCAGACTCGATGATAATCGGCGCGGACGGCCCAAGTTTCTTCTCCATCGGGAGTTATATTGACCATTTCCATATGAATACCGGCGTCGTTTGGTGTGAGTTCTATTCTCCACCGCCAAACTTCGTCACCGCCGGAGTAGTTCCCCGTGAATTTGAGCGGACTTGCAGTTCCTTCACAATTGAGAATGGGAAAGGTCATGTGCCAAGAATCAAGCCAAGCGGCTACTGATTTTTCTTCATGAGCAGAAATAATCATGTGCCCTTCTTGGGGCTTTTTATCGGAATCGGCCCAAGTGTAATTGACGAGGGCATATTCCTTATGAAGCGAGATGTTAAGAGTGGAATCGGAAGGAACGAGCTGTTTTGCTTCTTCTAGCCATGGCATGTAAAGAACGGATTTTCCGTTGTAAGAACCGGCAGCTTTGGCAAGTGGAGGAGGAATTGGCACGAACCAAGTTTACACTGACTTTTGATTTGGAAGTTACTTGCGACTGAAGAGGCCGATGAGGAGATTTGCAACTCGCGCGGGATCATGGCGCACGTAATCGGTTTCTGACATCAGATTGCCGGGTACAGGCTTAAAACCCATTTGCTTGATTCGATCAATATCCGGAGCGACAAATTCTTGCCCGGAGTGATGATATTTATTGAGGGTGATTTGACTGGGTGAACCGGTGTTGACAAGGACGTAGTCGAAGACCTTGGTTGGAACATTGGCCTGTATGGCCACAATGTGTTCAGCGGCAGTGAATTGGTCGCTTTCCCCGGGCTGGGTCATGACATTGCATACATAGGCTCGGATGGCTTCTGTTTGCTCAAGAGCGGCGGCCATACCTGGCACAAGCAAGTTTGGGACAATGCTGGTGTAGACACTACCGGGGCCAATACAGACAAGATCAGCCTCGCGTATAGCTTTTAATGCTTCGGGGTGAACTTTAGGAAATTCTGGATTGAGATAGATTCTTCTGATTCTTTTATGCGAACTTACTATGGCGGTTTCTCCGCTCATTTCTTCACCATCTTCCATTGTTGCCTTTAAGGTGACGGGGTGAGTCGTTGACGGGATGACGCGTCCACGAATAGCCAAGACTTCGCTAGCATTTTGCAGAGCCACGTCGACATCGCCGCCGGCCTGTTCAATAAATGTGGCAATGAGAAGATTTCCCATGCTATGACCAGCGACATCTCCTGAGCCTTGAGAAAAGCGGTGGTTGAGTACATCTGTCATCCGTTTTTCCGCATCGGCCAACGCGATAAGACAGTTTCGAAGATCGCCGGGAGGAATGATGCCAAGATCTTTGACAAGCCGGCCCGAAGACCCGCCATCATCGCTGACGGTTACAATGGCTGTGATATTGCTGCTGTATTGTTTAAGGCCCCGCAAGAGGGTTGAAAGACCGGTACCTCCTCCGATGGCAACGATTCGGGGCCCTCGAGCTAAATTTTGTCTTTTTATGTATTCCGATAAAGCCGAGCCTTTACTGGAGTCTCCGCTTGTGTTTAATTGATTGAAAAATGCTTTAGCGGATGAGTAGACAACAATGACTCCAATGGCGAGAAAAATGCCTCCGATAAAGTGAGTCGGTTGTCGAGGGTCGACGATTTGAAATCCTCCACCTAAGACAGAATCCCACCATTTTCCAATTCGCGTAAAAAAGGGCCATATCGATTCTTGGAAGCTCATAAACGCTCCCAGGCAGGCTAATATCAAGCCCAACGCAGCAATAACCGCATATCGAATTAGTTCCGCGGAAGGTGCAAGCAGACTTCGCGTTCTAGAATTACGATTCGTCTTTATCTTTTTCATTGTCGACGAAGGTTCCTAGAACTGCGTTAATAGCGGACATCAGGATTGAGCCTACAAATGCCCCAAGAAAACCCTGAATTGTAAATCCAAGACCAAGTTTTGAAGCCAACATCAGCATGGCAGCATTGATAACTAAGCTAAAAATACCGAGAGTGAGACAGTTAAGTGGCAAAGTTAAAAGCTTTAGAATCTTGCCGACCGTCATGTTCAGTACCGCTAAAACGGCTACTCCTAGGAATAGTTTAGGAATTCCGTCTATTGTCGTGTCGACCGCAAAACCTGTACCGGGGATTAAATTAGTTAAATATGCAGCGATGACAAGGGAGATGACCAAGATGATCCATTTCAATAATAGTTTTTTCATGTGTGGCCTTGAAGATTATTTTAGCTGTTATCGTTACTTGGATGGGAGACTTAGAGGTTGATCCATCATACTAAACTTTTAGTGGAATTGGAAAAGTGAAAGCGCGTACTCCGATGTTGCAACAGTATTTCCGGGCGAAGGAAGCTCATCCGGGTGTTTTAATGGCAATGCGTGTTGGCGATTTTTTTGAGTTTTATGGCGAGGATGCGGAGGTAGCAGCGAGTGCGCTTGAGATCACGCTGACGGGAAGAGAGGACAAAGAAAATGGTCGGATCCCAATGGCGGGAGTTCCGTTTCATTCGATAGAAAAGTATTTGGCTAGGCTTGTTGAGAAAGGATTTAAGGTTGCACTTTGTGATCAAGTTGAAGATCCCAAACAGGCCAAAGGTTTAGTAAGAAGAGAAGTCACAAGAGTATTAACCGCGGGAACAGTTCTTGAAGATTCGATGCTCAATGCTGGCGCGAACAACTTTTTAGGCGCAGTTTCAATTAGTGATGGAAAAGCTGCTTTAGCCACACTAGATCCTTCAACCGGTGAGTTCTTAGTTACAGAAATTGATGGCGAAAACTTGCTAGAGCGATTGGTTCAAGAAATTGCAAGAGTCATGCCGGCGGAACTTCTTCATTCGGCAAATGCGGAAGAGATACAGAAAATTACAAATGATGGCTTAGGGTTAGTGACTACGGAGAGAGATGAACCCGATGCTAGAAAAGCAAATAGAATTTTGCTTGATCAGTTTTCGACATCTAGCCTTGCTGGATATGGAGTTGAAGGAAAGACGAGCGCAATTATTGCCGCGGGGATGGTTTTAGATTACGCAAAGTCAAATGGATTGAATTTAGGACATGTTGATGGGATTGCCCACTATTCCATTGATGGATTTATGCGTCTTGATCCTTCAACTCGGCGTAGTTTGGAGTTGACTCAGAATTTGAATGATGGAAGTCGAAAAAACACTCTCCTTTCGGTCTTGGATTTTACGGTAACGAGCATGGGAGCGAGAATGCTTCGTCGCTGGATTGATCAGCCCTTGTTGGATAAAGAGAGAATTGAACTTCGATTAGGAGCGGTTGAAAGGTTAGCAAGCCATGTGCTTACACGGGGAGATTTACGCGATGCACTCAAGAAAGTATCAGACATTGAACGATTAGTTAGTCGTTGTGCAACGGGATTGGCAAGTCCAAGAGACATTGCCGGATTGAGGCAAAGCTTAGAAGCCTTGCCGGCAGTTGATGATGCATTGCGAAAGGTTGCATTGGAACATCTTTTGACTGTTAGAGATGACTTAGATCTTCATCAACAACTTTGCGAAGAATTGGGGAAGGCTTTGGTTCAAGATCCGCCATTGACTATTAGGGAAGGTGGGATTTTTAAAGACGGATTTGATTTAGAACTCGATAAAATTCGTGAGTTGAGCCGCAGTGGAAAGGGATTCATTGCGAAAATGGAAACTGAAGAAAGAGCTTCTACAGGAATTGATCGGTTAAAGGTGGGTTACAACAGTGTTTTTGGATACTTTCTGGAAGTTGGAAAAGCTTACATTGATAAAGTTCCTGATCACTATGTTCGCAAGCAAACCACGGCAAATGCGGAGCGGTATATCACTGCCGAATTGAAAGATCAAGAATCAGCGGTTCTTGGAGCCGAAGAAAAATCTTTAGCATTAGAAACGGATTTATTTTTGCAACTCAGGAGTCGAATCTCTAGTTTTGGGCCAAGCTTGCTGAAGACGGCACGTTCCATTGCTGAGCTAGACGTTTTGGCGGGGCTAGCAGAAGTTGCTTTGACACGTGGGTATGTCCGGCCCGAAATTGTTGATAGCGACGTTCTGGAAATATCAGAAGGTCGTCATCCGGTTGTTGATGCGACAACTGGAGGATTCGTGCCAAATGATTTGATGTTGGATCATGGAAGCCGATTGGTGATTTTAACGGGTCCAAACATGAGCGGTAAATCGACGTATTTACGTCAAGCAGCTCTGATCGCATTGATGGCTCAGATCGGTTCATTTGTTCCGGCGAAATCTTGCCGGCTAGGGTTGAGCGATCGGATTTTTACTCGAATAGGAGCTAAGGATGAAATTGCCCTTGGTCAAAGCACTTTTATGGTGGAGATGCTAGAAAGTGCAAATATTTTAAATAATGCCGTTGAATCTAGTTTGGTGATTTTAGATGAAGTTGGACGGGGAACCTCAACCTATGATGGTCTAGCCATTGCATGGGCAATGGTCGAGCACTTAGCAGGAATTCGGTGTAAGTGTCTGTTTGCCACGCATTACCACCAAATGAACGCAATAAGCGACCAAATTGATTCGGTTAAAAATTTCAGAGTAAGTGTTAAAGAGATTGGGGATGAAGTTGTTTGGACTCACAAAGTTTTGCCAGGAGGAACCGACAGAAGTTATGGATTACAAGTTGCAAAAATGGCTGGTGTTCCGAGGATCGTGGTGAATAGAGCCCAGGAGATTTTAGGTGGGCTGGAACAGCGAGAATCTACGCCAACGGTTGGCCCGAGCTTACAGACATTACAAATGCAGCTTTTTGAAGTTGCTCCTCACCCGGTCGTTCAAGAACTTGGCGAAGTGGATGTGAATTCGCTGACTCCACTCGAGGCCTTGATGATGCTCGATAGAATGAAGCGAAGCTTGTGACTTTATTCCAGTGCGTTCTTGAAACTGAGGGTCATCGCTTCTACGGATTCCAATGCCCGGTTTATGCCTGAAATTGCGGTTTGCGGATCATCGCTAAGTCTTTGCAATTGGGAGGCAAGACTGCCATTGCCGACGAGTTGCGTATTTGCCAACCTGAACGCGTTTGTAAGGGTGATTGATTCGGTAGACGTTTGATTATTTTGGTAGGATCGAATGTTTTTTTGATAAGCTCTTATTGCTGGCGAGGAATCGACTTGGTGATGCCGAAAAACTGGAACTCCGTTTGCGGAGGCATGCTGAATGATCTCATTTGCGGTTGTGGACACAGTGCTGAGAAGTCTTTCTGTTCCTTTATATTTTGTACTTTTGGAAAGCTCGATAACCGACTGCTTTGCATTTTGGAGGAGATCTTTAACTTGGTTAAGAGCATCAATTGCACTCTTTGCTTTCGCCTGGCTTTCTGCAGACAAAACCACTGGATTCGTTGGAATTAGGTTTGCGACGGGAGAATCCTTTGGTACTTCATGAAAAGGTACTGCCGAACTTTGATTGCTGGCAGTTTTCACTTGATTTGACGACCAAACCTGCAATGATTTGGCGCTGATCATGTGGGCGAATATGCATCCGCTGCTGGCCTTTGCGATTGCGCTGGTCGTCTCGGCCGCCTTCGGCGCGGTGATGGGGGCGGCCATCCACTATCTGAAAGTGCCGTCCTTCATCGTCACGCTGGCAGGTATGTTCCTCGCCCGCGGTGGCGCGTCGGTCTTGTCACCCGACAGCATCGGGATCACGCATGAGGTCTACACCACCATCTCCAAAAGCTACATTCTGCTGCCCGGCGGCGGCCGTCTGACGATCATCGGCCTCGTGATGCTGGCGGTCTTCGCCGTCTGTATGGTTCTGGCGCATCGCACCCGGTTCGGGTCCTACGTCTACGCCCTTGGCGGCAATGAAACCTCGGCCGCGTTGATGGGTGTGCCTGTCGCCCGCACCACGATCCTGATCTATACGCTGTCTTCGACGCTGGCCGGGCTCGCCGGAATTGTCTTTTCGCTCTACACCTCGGCCGGGTATTCGCTGTCCGCCCTTGGGGTGGAACTTGACGCCATTGCCGCAGTGGTGATCGGTGGCACGCTTCTGACCGGCGGATACGGCTTTATCGCGGGCACCTTCATCGGCGTGATGCTGCAGGGTCTGGTGCAAACCTACATCGTGTTCGATGGCACCCTGTCCAGCTGGTGGACGAAGATTGTCATCGGCGCGCTATTGTTTATGTTCATCCTTCTGCAGCGACTGGTCTTTTCGGCCTCGGCGCGTGCGCCCGGCAGAAAGGCCCTTTGGAAGACGTGACATGAGCGAACCGGGGAGCTTGGTGCGTTTGCTCTCCGGGCGGCAAACTGCGCGGAATTACCACTCATATGTGATTACCGAAGTGGGTATTGGCATCGCGGGGGGCCGTTTTGCCGTCGGCACCATCCTGCCAAACGACGCCGAGATGATGGACGCCTACGGCGTCTCGCGCACCGTTTTGCGTGAGGCGCTAAAGACGTTGGAGGCGAAGGGGCTGGTCGAAGCGCGCGCCAAGGTGGGCACCCGTGTGCTGCCGCGCAGTGGGTGGAAATCTCTATGACCGTCAGGTGCTTGCCTGGATCCTTGAGGCGGGGCCGGACGCTGCCTTTCTGGCAAGTTTCGTCGAACTTCGGGAAACCATCGAGTTGCAGATAGCTGCGCTTGCGGCCGAACGGCGCAGTGCCGAACAGCTGCGGATGCTGGTCTACTGGCTGCACCAGCGCAACGCCACCAGTCGAATGGCCGAACCCTTCGCTTTGGCTGAGTTCGAATTTCACCGCACGCTTTGCGAGGCCACCCAGAACCCCTTCCTGCGCGCGGCCTCAGGGCTGGTCGAGTTCGGGGTCGTTCAGGCCACCGCACCGCGCATTGCAGGCGGGGTCGAAGATCTTGCCGCCCAGAAGGCACCACACTATCAGGCCATGGCCGATGGCGTCGGGTCTGGCAATGGCGCCCTGGTTGCCAAGTCCATGGCGATGGTCCTTGCGATTGACCGGGCCTGGATCTTGAAAAGATCACAGGACTGACCCGTGTCCGCAGGTTGACGGTCGCCTGACATCCGACGTCAGGATCATCCCGCAAGGGGCAGGGTCAGGGCCTGAATCTCCTGCGCGATCCGTGCTGCGGTGGGGGGCAGGACCGACCTCGCGCGGGTCACCAGCCCGAACGGCTCTACCTCGATCCCCAGATCGACAGCCAACTGGGTGTAGGGGCTGTCAATCGGCTGGGAAAAGCTGTTGGCCACGGCCAGCGCCAGCGGGGGCAATGGCATTCGATTGCTGCAGCAAGGCGAAGTTCAGCAGGAACGACGCCGTGGACAGCCGTTGCGGCGGCGCTTCAACCCCA
>CAWDCK010000006.1:0-281179 GCA_963800805.1 uncultured Armatimonadota bacterium
ATAGTCTTTCCTCTTCAGCGTGAAACCTACCAGCTGACTCATGCGAAGAACTAGTATGTCCTGCCAATAACTTACAATGACGCTAATACTTATAATGAGAACTAATAACCATGTCTTCACATTAATCTTCTCCTGTTAGCTACCAATTTTCTCAGGGCCCCAAAATCCTCTTGGCTTCCGGAGCCAAGGATGGTATCCGGGTGCGACCAGTGGATCTTTGCCCTCTTTATAACGCTTCTCTATTGCACTATCAAACACATCGAGCAAACCAAGTGCTTCGAGTATGTCATAAAAAAAAGTATTCGAATTGTGTTCAGTAAGACGATAATATGAAGACCCATTTCTTTTTGCACTCCGACGTTTCGCACGATCAACCCATGGGCCCACATCGCTCTGATCATCGACTAGAATTACGCCGCCTTTTGCTTCTCTTTCCGAATCGTAATGCCTTTTGCTTTCATGCTGAACTTCTGTTGTAAGAGTTTGATCTGATCCTATACCCGAGGAATAATTGCCGTCAATTGTAGGATAACCAGAAATGTACCACTTCTGTCCGTAGGTTGGACTTCCTACTTGATTGTCAATAATAACAATAAACCAATGTACGGCTGTTGTAATGCTAACGTAATAGTAGTAGGCAATAATCTTTACCAGCCCATTTGCATCAAACCATTTCACCGGGCTACTATCGCAATACGAGTACCAGTTCCGACCATCCTTAATCGGATCGCGAGTCAAAAACCGACCTGTATCAGAATCATAATACCGGTGACCTAACAGTTTCAGACCAGTATCCGGATCGCTTTGGTAACCAAACTTGCCGGCATAACCAAACTGAGACTTCCAATCTCCACTCGCCGAGACACTATTCCCAAACGCATCGTAAGTTTTTTCAGCCGAGACTGCTCCAACGGAAGAAGTCTGGGTGGTCGAGTTCTTCAAACCAGAATGGAAAGTTGTCTTCGTCCCCCCTCGAACTTCGCCCGAAGGAGTGAACTGAGCCGTGCCATCCGAGAGTACCGGAGCCGTCACGCCAACCCCGTTCCGCTTAAACACCTTAGATCCCGAAGAATCCGTCATCCCTACCCGGGTATCGAGCCCGTTGTAGGTAAACGAGTTGTTCGTCATCCCCGGTTTTGTAATCTGCGTCACCCGAGATTCATAGTCATAGGAAAACGACGTCGTACCCGAAGCCCGGTGGATTCCAATTGTCCGCCCCGCTCCATCATAACTAAAGGTTCGTGGATCATTGCCACCAGAAACCGAAAGCAGTTTGTCGCCGTTATCATAAGAATACGAGTCGGTCACTCCATTGACGGTGCGAAATAGATGGGTGCTGCGATGCAAATTGCATCACAAATTAGTTTTAAGGATATAGAACTAAACTGACACCCATTGGAGCCGGGCCTAAATCATCTGTACGATTGTTGAATGGCCAAGAACCAGTCCTCATCCCTGTCGATACAAGTTCAAAAGATAAGAATTTTTTAGTTTTTGGATCCCATAATCCTTGCCCGTACAGCCGGGGCGAGTAAGAGTTCTTTCCACGTCGCAGTTCAGCAGATCCATCAAATTCAATTCGCCAGAACCCATCTTTGACTTCTATTCTCTTTTTCGTTAACTTTGCTGATCGAATGGATTCATCATCCCAAGTTGGAGCTTGCCCCCGGACATTGTCAACTAGAACTTGTGTACAAATTGTATGAAATTCTGAGTTTTCAACTGTCACTGGAGTTCCGGAATCTGTAACAAATGCTTCAACATTCTGAGTTCCATACCAATTCTCATTAAAAGCCCATTTTCTAAAGTCTGGCCATGCTTCCTGAATTCGACCGACTTCTTCAAACTTTGTAACTTTGCCTCCAACGGTCCTGGGCAAATCTCTTAGGTTCACCCTCAAAACCATGCGGTTGTTTTCTAGCTCTTTGTCTGGCAATCTTGTTTCAACATGAGGAATTGGCTTATTAGCATAGCCTTGTTGTTTTCGCAATACTTCCCATCTCTCAAGAGCTCGCTTTGCTTTTTCGGCAATATCTTCCCCATTACTACTTGCAAATCTGGCTTCCAAATACTCCCCATTCGGCCCCATAAAATAAATTCCTTGTTTAGTTCCAGGATCATGCCATTGGTCTCTTGGTACTTGAACACCATAGGCTTTAAAAAACTCAAATGCGGGGTCACCTTTACGATTATTGATTGCCCAATCACCTTCGGGGTAGATATTAAAAACTTCATCGGCAACTGTGACAAAGTTTTTCGCAAGTTCTTGAACTCTTTTATCTGACCAGACAACCTGCCGGCCACGAACTCCATTGTTTCACGTACAGCCTAGCGGGTGACCATTCATCGTCCAAAGAAGAATTGGACGACCTAATCGACGGGCCTCTTGCACGGCAGGCCAAAATGCGTTTCTCCAACCAATTCTTTTCCAACTATTTTCTTCGGCACTGGGTTGAATTGCTTGTGATATCGCCCGGAAATTCTCAGCGTTCGGATCCCATCGTGCGTCAATTTGCCCTAAAAGAACCAACACTATTGAACTAATCATAAGAACAATTATACTGGCGAAGCTTTCAAATTACTAAGAGCAAGTTCAAAAACACGTTCCGGAGAAAAGCCACTTTCACGCAAAGTCAATATTGCCAGGCTGTCAAATCGCTTTGCAAGCCGCTTACCTGTATCATCAACAACTAAAGCGTGATGAAAATACTCTGGCTCTGGTAATCCCATTATTGATTGCAAAACACGCTGAACAACCGTTGAAGATCGCAAATCATCGCCCCGCGTGACGAGCTCAATTCCTTGCTCCGCATCATCGATTGTTGAGCACAAAAAATAACTGAGTCCAGAATCTTTTTGGCCAATTACTACATCTCCGAAATTTTGCGGTTCTCCAATTATTCGACCATATTCAACTTCTTCCCAAGTGACATCAACGCCTTGTTTCAAACAAGCTTCCATATCGAGACGAAAACAGTGGTCTTCTCCTTGTTCGATCTTCGATTGCACCTCATTCTTACTCAAGTACTTACAAGTTCCAGGATAAATCGGTCCGGAATCTCCATGAGGGGCCCCTGCTGCTGCCATTATCTCCGCACGAGAACAAAAGCATGGATAGGTCAGCCCATGCGACTTTAACTGATCCAGCGCATCGCGATAAACTGCTTCTCGTTTGCTTTGAAACAGCACCTCACCTTGCCATTTTAAGCCTAGCCAGTCTAAGTCTTCCATGATCCCAACAACATGTTTAACTTTGCAACGTGCAAAATCAATGTCTTCAATTCGCAACGAAAACCCAGATTCCCTTGAATTCAACTGAGCCATCCAAGCAGAATAGGCATGCCCTAAATGTAGTCGCCCTGTTGGGCTGGGAGCAAATCTTGTTTTAGGCACTGTAAGTATTTACCACGGTGTGCCGAAACTTGTCCTAATTACATATAGTGACTCTTAGGTAAACATGCCTCGTGTCCGAACTCAAGAATTTCATTGAATCTGCCTGGGAAAATCGCTCTGAACTGTCAACACAGTCTGCTCCCAATGATCTTCGAATTAACGTTGCAAAAGTTCTTGAAAACTTAGATTCGGGCATTCTAAGAGTTGCAGATAAGATCAACAATGAGTGGCAAGTTAACCAATGGGTTAAAAAGGCGGTACTTTTGAGTTTCCGGCTATATGATAACTCCCTAGTCGAGTCTGGGCCATTCAAATTCTATGATAAAGTCGATTTAAAATTCCAAGACTTCAAGCCAGAAGATTTTCAAAAGGGCGGTTACCGTGTTGTTCCCCAAGCAATTGTTAGGAGAGGATCGTTTATTGGAAAAAATGTTGTCCTAATGCCCAGTTATGTCAATCTCGGTGCCTTTGTTGATGAAGGAACAATGGTCGATACCTGGGCAACCGTCGGTTCATGCGCGCAAATCGGAAAAAATGTCCACCTTAGCGGCGGAGTTGGCATTGGTGGGGTGCTAGAACCTCTTCAAGCTAATCCCACAATTATCGAAGACAATTGCTTTATCGGTGCGCGCTCAGAAATTGTCGAAGGAGTCATTGTTGAAGAAAACTCAGTGATCTCCATGGGAGTCTTCATAGGTCAAAGCACCAAAATTTACAACCGGGAAACAGGAGATGTTACTTATGGTCGAGTTCCGGCTGGTTCAGTGGTTGTCCCCGGTTCCCTTCCTTCTTCTGACGGTTCCTACTCGCTGAACTGTGCTGTGATTGTCAAGCAGGTCGACGCCAAAACGCGTTCGAAAACCAGTATAAATGATCTCCTTCGGGGCGAATAAGGCAAATCTCAGCTCATCAATCGAAAGAGTCAACATAATAGATTCATATGCATCCGGCCGTCGCCCTTACGATTGACCTAATAGCTCGTCCTTCCATCACGCCCGATCAAGCGGGATGCCACCATGCGCTAAGAGAAGCTCTGCATCAATCCGGATTTAATTTCCAAGATTTTCCTAAGAATGAAGTTTCAAACCTAATGGCGACGCATGGAGAAGGGGCACCATATATTGTCTTTGCCGGCCATTGCGATGTCGTCCCTCCCGGCAATCTTGATGCCTGGCATACAAAACCATTTGACCCTGAAGTCATAGACGGTGTCCTATATGGCAGAGGTGCTGCCGACATGAAATCTGGTTTAGCTGCCTTAACAATTGCCCTGGCAAAATATGTTAAAGAAAATCCCAATCATCCCGGAACGGTTGCCCTCATCAGCACTTCAGATGAAGAAGGTGCTGGCGTTGATGGAACCCAATATGTTTTGGAAGAGCTTCTTAAAAGTGGATCTAAAATCGATTTTGCCATAGTCGGCGAACCAACATCAGAACTTCAATTCGGAGATATGATAAAGGTCGGGCGCCGAGGTTCGCTCACTGGATATCTAACTATCAATGGCATACAAGGACATGTTGCGTACCCTCAACTCGCTGATAATCCAATCCACAATCTCATGCCATTTCTGCATGAACTCATCAATATGAACTTTGATGATGGAAACGATGTCTTCCCGCCCACAAGTCTACAGATTGCAAATCTCAATGCAGGCACTGGCGCGGTGAATGTTATTCCGGGAAATGCCACTCTCGATTTTAATATTAGATATTCGCCGGAGTCAAATGCCGAAGAACTACAAACACATATCGAGCAACTCGCCAAAAAACATAGATTAGACTACGAAATCATTTGGAATCACTCGGCAAATGCTTTTCAAACTCACTCCGAACCGCTAATAACTGCAATTCATTCCGCAGTTGAAATCCACACCGGAGTGGCAGCCACTCATGGTACGACTGGTGGGACATCCGATGCAAGGTTTTTTGCAGAACACGATATTCCTGTCGTAGAATTTGGTCCATTAAATAAAACCATACATGCGGCAAATGAGTGCGTCGTCATAAAAGATATTGAAATCCTCACAGAGATTTACAAATTAACGCTGGAAACCCTACTTGTTCCAAAGAATTAACTCAATATCAAATCGAAAATAAAACAAATCAATATGTGGTTTTGGTAAATTGGCGAAGTAAGCAGAACCATGTTGGCAAAAACTGTAATTCAAAAATTTTTATTGGGATCAATTGGAGTTCTATCTTTAGGAGTTGGCATTGCTTCCACTCCAATTGATGCAGATCCGGTTGAGAATCAACAAAAAGAAGAAAAAGTTCCAGAAACGGTTCTTTTCAATCGCGATGTCAGACCGATTCTCTCCCAACACTGCTATCCATGCCATGGCCCCGATAAAGCCAAAGTTGAAGAAACCGGCGGTCTACGTTTTGATTCCTTTGAGGAAGCAATTAAAGATCGCGATGGTCAATTCCCAATCAAGCCACATAATTATGAAGAGTCACTGATACGAAAGAGAATCGAACCAAAAATCGATGCTCTACGAATGCCTCCGCCTTCTTCAACAGTCGAACCGCTTTCAAACTTTCAAGTTGCCGTTCTTAAGCGCTGGATCGAGCAAGGAGCAAATTATCAAAAACATTGGGCGTTTATTCCTCCAGTAAAACCTGAATTACCAGATACGTCAGATCCCAAATGGATCATCAATCCTATTGATAACTTCGTACTTAGCTCTTTAGACAAAAACAATTTATCTCCAGCCCCAACTGCCTCCAAAAACACCCTCATTCGACGGCTTAGCCTTTCACTTACTGGTCTTCCACCCACACCAAGCGAAGTCGATAAATATATATCTGATACCAGCCCAAAAGCGTATGAAAAATTGGTGGATTACTACCTGGCCAAACCATCATTTGGAGAAAACCAATCTCGGTACTGGCTCGACGCTGTTCGCTACGGAGATACTCACGGTCTACATCTCGACAATTACCGTGAGATCTATCCTTATCGTGATTGGGTAGTTAGGGCTTTCAATGAAAACTTATCATACGACCAGTTTGTAAAGTGGCAACTCGCTGGAGACCTTCTTCCAGACCCAAGTCTCGATCAACTGATTGCCAGTGGCTATGTTCGTATGAATCCAACGACCAATGAAGGTGGCGCAATCGAAGAAGAATTCTTAGTGAAAAATACCGCCGACCGAACCGATACGACGGCAACCGTATTCCTAGGTTTAACAATGGCATGTGCTAGATGCCATGATCACAAATATGACCCAATCACGCATGAAGATTACTATCAGTTCTCGGCATACTTTAACTCAACAGTTGATCCCGTATTGGATCAAAACAGCAAAGTACATGCCCCTGTAATATCTGCGCCAAGTCCCCAACAGCGAGAGAAAAAATCTCGATTCGAATCAGAATTAGCAAAACTTGCAAATACAGTATCAACTCCAATCGTAAAAGAGTGGCTATCTTCAGTAGTCGATATCACACCAGTTACTGGTAAATGGCAATTGTCTGGACCATATTCAGAAAAGTCATTCGAACTGTCACACAACGCAAAGTATCCACCAGAAACACCGGGCAATGCGGAATCAAAGTGGCGCGACATCGTCGTTGTTGATTCTGCTCCAATGAATGGAGTGATTGGCAAAGAAAATTCGAGCGTTTACTTTAGAACTACTCTTGAGATAAAAAAGTCGGCTGACTACTCACTCAAGCTTGGAAGCGATGATGGAGTCAAAGTTTGGCTTAATGGCGAAGTTGTTCATGATAATCCAGCTCTTCGGGGACTCACCGTTGATCAAGATAGTGTGGTCCTGAAACTAAAGGCAGGCAAAAATGACCTACTCATCAAGGTTACAAACGGAGGCGGACCAGATGCCGCAAGCATTACATTAGGCACTGAAACAACACGGCTTTTGGCAAAATCGCTAAGTTCAAATTTAGCGATCGAAAGGGATCCTATTCAACTAACAGCAGCAAAATCTCTTTTCCTCCTTTACGGAACCAAGCATAAGTCAACGGTTTCCTACCAATCTCTAAACAATGAATATTTAGCTTTCTTGCCTACAATTCCGACAACTTTAGTGGCAAAGGAAATGCCAGAGCCGCGCAAAACTTATGTTCTTAGACGAGGTGAATACGACCAACGTCTACAAGAAGTCAGCCGGAATGTTCCCAGCTGGCTGACAGCAAATCCAAGTCCCGAGCCAAAAACCCGATTAGGATTGGCAAATTGGATTTTAGATTCAGAGAATCCGCTACCCACAAGAGTCTATGTCAACCGAATGTGGCAAAAATATTTCGGTGCCGGCATAGTAAAGTCAAGTGAAGATTTTGGGAGTCAGGGAAACTGGCCAAGTAACCAAGAACTTCTAGATTGGCTTGCCGTTGAATTTAGGGAATCAAAATTCAATATCAAGCACATGCACAAACTAATTGTCATGAGCAATTCTTTCCGCCAATCCTCAGCTTCAACTGAGCTAAAGCGAAACGTTGACCCTGCAAATCGATTGATTTCTCGCGGACCAAGATTCCGTCTTGACGCCGAAATCATTCGCGACCAAGCCCTGGCGGCGTCCGGCCTATTAAATACAACGATTGGTGGCCCTGGTGTTAAACCCTATCATCCTCCAAAAATGTGGGAGCAACTCGGTTATGAATCTAGCGATACTGGAAAATATGTTCAGGATCATGGCGATGCACTTTATCGAAAAAGTCTATATTTCTTCCTGAAACGCACTTCTGGACCGCCCGTTTTGGCACTATTTGATGCGCCGAGCCGGGAAGCATGTTCAGTGAGAAGAAGCATTACAAATACTCCAATGCAGGCTCTGGCTGTGATGAATGAAACTGGATTTGTAGAATCCTCCAGGATCATGGCAGAAAGGCTAATCAAAGCCAAAAAGTCACCAAAAGATCGTATCAATTTGGGAATGCAACTTGTCGTTGCTCGAAAAGCTTCACTAACAGAAATGCCTCTCTTAGAGAAATTCCTCAACACTCAACTCGAAACTTTTTCGTCTGATCCCGAACGAGCAAAAATGCTCCTCAAATCTGGTGAAATGCCGGCCGATGCAAATCTCAATCCTTCAGAAATTGCTGCTTATGCAATGCTCTGCAATCTTCTGCTCAACCTCGACGAAGCCTTGACTTTTAACTAAGCTAATGAACCCTCTACGCGAACTTGATCTCTTAATGACCCGCCGCCAACTCTTTGGACGGGCATCTCTTGGGCTTGGTACGGCAGCTTTAGCAAGTCTTTTGCCAACAAGCGGATTTAGTCTCAATGCTCAAGATGTTCCAAAACTTAATTTCCCAAACTTTCCCGCTAAGGCAAAACGGGTTATTTTTCTATGTATGAATGGTGGGCCATCCCAGCATGATATGTGGGATTACAAGCCCAAAATGAACGAGAAATTCAATGCTGATATCCCAGCTGAAATCCAAATGGGGCAAAGGCTGACGACAATGACAAGCGGACAAGAGCGATTCCCAATTGCTCCAAGCCGATATAAATTCAATCCGTATGACAATGGTAACGAAGAAGTTTGGGTCAGCGAACTTCTCCCGCACACTGCAAAAATCGTCAAAGAACTTTGTGTCATCAAATCGATGTATACCGAAGCCATTAACCACGATCCCGCCGTTACATTCACACATACAGGTAGTCAACTTCCTGGTCGACCAAGCATGGGATCTTGGATAAGCTATGGTCTCGGAACTGAAAATGCCGATTTACCAGCCTATATTGTGCTTCACTCGACTTGGAGCGCGGAACGTGATGCCCAAGCACTTTTTAGTCGTTTATGGGGCTCCGGATTTCTCCCAGGAGAACACCAAGGAGCTTCCCTTAGAACAATTGGCGACCCAATCCTCTACTTAAATGACCCCGATGGCGTGGATAGAACTATGCGTCGCCAAATGCTCGATGGCCTCAACGCCATGAATCAACAGCAGTTACAAGAATTTGGCGATCCAGAAATTGCCGCCAGAATCAAGCAATATGAAATGGCTTTTCGACTTCAAGCTAGCGTGCCGGAACTCATGGATTTGTCCGGAGAGTCGGAAGAAACTTACGAGGCATATGGCGAAGAATCCAGAAAGCCCGGAACATTTGCCGCTAACTGCTTGCTCGCACGAAGATTAGCTGAACGAGATGTAAGATTTATCACGATCTATCACCGAGGTTGGGATCACCACGACAATGTTCAAAGAGACCTGCCTAAGCAATGCAAAGATGTCGACCAATCTTCAGCAGCTCTCATAATGGATCTCAAGGAAAGGGGTCTCTTGGATGACACACTTGTTATTTGGGGAGGAGAGTTTGGTCGAACGATCTACTGTCAAGGCCCATTGTCTCGCGAGAATTACGGAAGAGATCACCATCCAAGATGCTTTACAATGTGGATGGCCGGTGCAGGGGTTAAACCAGGAATGGTGTATGGACAAACCGACGACTATGGATATAACATTGTCGATTCTGATGGACAAGTGTTAAACCCAAATCCAGATCACTTTACACCCGGTGCGGTGCATGTTCACGATCTTAATGCTACGATTCTCAACCAGCTAGGAATCGACCATAAAAAACTCACATTTAAATATCAAGGTAGAGATTTCCGATTGACAGATGTCCATGGCCATGTTGTCAGTGATCTCTTAAAATAAAGTCGGAATTTAAACTTTGTTTGTTATAGTTCAAAAGTCCATTAAAATGAACTAGGACATCTTTGAGATGGTCTACAAAGGCGAATATGGCAAACATAAAAGAAATCGAAGGCATTGGGCCAATTTATGGCGCAAAGCTAGAAGAACTTGGAATCAATACTCTAGAAAAACTTCTTGAAAATGGCGCATCAAAAAAGGGCCGATCAGAAATCGCTGAAAAATCTGGAATTAGCGAAACTCATCTTCTAAATTGGGTCAACCGAGCAGATTTAGCACGAGTTAAAGGTATCGGTTCTGAATATGCGGATTTACTTGAAGCATCGGGTGTCGACTCAGTTCCGGAACTCGCCCAACGAAATGCAGCAAATCTCAGCAAAAAGATGGAAGAAGTCAATGCAGAAAAATCACTCGTGCGTCAAACCCCAAGTGAAAATTCCGTCAGTGACTGGGTCGAACAAGCTAAGAAGCTTGATCGAGTGGTGACGCATTAATGGACCAACTCATTAAGTTGTTACAAGAAAAAACTGGAGTTGATGATGCTACTGCCAACAAGATTGCGGATTTCATCAAAAATCATATGGATGAGTTGCCAAAATTATTGTCCGGAGACCTAGCAGATAAGGCTTCTAGTTTCCTTGGTGGTAATTCAGACAATCTTTTGGAAAGTGCAAAAGGATTTCTAGGAGGAAACAAAGACTAATTTGGACTAATTTACGTCCAGTAAATCAAGCCTTCGCGGAGTAATCAAAAAAATATGTCCTTATCCTCAGAATTTAAAGAGTTCATTTCAAAAGGAAATGTAATGGATCTTGCTGTTGGTGTCATCATCGGCGGCGCATTTGGAAAAATCGTTTCTTCTCTTGTCGATCAAGTAGTCATGCCAATTGTAGGTTTGGTTGCGGGGGGGAATCCTTTTGAAAAGCTCAAAATCACTCTCAAAGATACAGGCAACCCAGATACCGATGTGGTCATGAACCTCGGCGCATTCTTGGGAGAAATCCTTAATTTTCTCATCATTGCCTTTGTAATTTTCCTGATGATAAAAGCTGTCAACACAATGCGTTCAAGACTCGAAAAGCCAAAGGCAGTTGAACCCGAGGCTCCAAAAGGTCCGACTCAAGAAGAGCTACTCTCTGAAATCAGAGATCTTCTCAAATCAAATACCTAATCAAAAAAGGCGCACCCAATATCAGGATCAGGCAATCTGTTGCCGAAAATCATTGATAATGGGTGCTTTCGTTTCAATTCAAGAGTTGCAAAGTTTGTTTGGAAGTGCAGAAAATCTTCCCCAAATGCCAAATTCGCCGCTACAACTATCCGAATTGCTTGACAATACCGATGCTTCAGCTCAAGAAATTGAAAATGCAATTCACGCAGATCCAGCACTAACCGTAAGCATTCTTCGAGCTGCTTCCTCCGCTGTCTTTGGCCGTTCTAAACCTGTTACTTCGGTAAAGGAAGCGGTGATGGTTTTAGGTCAGCAATCCATTCGAAGCTTGGCCGTGGCAATGTGGACAAATGCCCTAATTTCTAGAAGCAGGCACAACACTAAATTTAATCCAAAACAATTCGCAAAAAATGGAGCATTTGTTGGGGCAATGGCAAGCCAAGCCGCCTTTGTTCTAAAAATCCAAGGTGAAGACAAGTCTTGGACTAAGGACGAAATCTTTGCAGCCGGTGTCATGCACCTGCTACCAGTCGGTTTGCTATCTTTGCTTTCACCCGATACCTTCAACCATATTTATGAATATGCGATGCGAAAACAATCTTCCATTCAAGATCAATTCCAAGAAACCTATAATAAATCGCTCGGAGAAGTTGCCCAGCCTGCTCTCTCAAATCTAGTCATTCCCGAAAAGTTTTTTCCAGTTATTCTTAATGATCCAAATGGCAGTTGTCCAACAATCAACGTACTCATTCAGTTTTCAGATTCTATATCCTTTAAGCATAATGCTGGGTTCCTCCCTTGGAGTCATAAAGAAGGCAATACGGAGTTAACATTGATCGAAAACGTCTGTAATTCTCCTGAATTACTAAAAATGACAGACTCGGCACGAGAGATGGCGGATTTCTTGTGCGCAGCTTAGCAATTCAAAACCTAGAGTTACCTGTTAAATATGCCGAAACTAAGTTAAGGAAGGAAGATTAGTGAGGATGAATTCATGACTGGGTACCAAAGAGTCGGAGATTTACTTGTTGAACAAGGCATAATTTCCGAGGCACAACGAACAGAAGCTTTGAGAATTCAAGGCACTTCAGAGCGCAGAATCGGAGAAATTATCGTCAGTTTAGGCTTTGCGGATGAAGCAAAAGTAGCGCAATGTCTTGCTTCTCAGTACGATCTCAAGTACATGAGCGTAAAGGAGGTCGAACCAGAACCGGAAGCACTCCGACTTATTTCACCTACATTTGCACTCAGCAGGATGATTTTGCCTTTTCATGTCACCCAAAACGAACTTCACTGCCTTATAGCTGATCCCCTTGATATTCAGGCTACCGATTATGTTGCCAAAGCAGTCAACCGAAGACTTGTACTTCGAATAGCTGGATCACTTGAGCTATTCGAGTCAATCAGCCATCATTACGATTCCAACACTACTTCAAAAGGCAATTCAGTAAAGAAACTACCTGAGTCTTCGCCCGCAAAGCCAAATCAAATTTCTCGTAAAACTAGACCCGTAAAGGTCCAAGACCAAGCCGATCGACAATTGCTCTTAGGAGCTCTTTCCGGCAATGGAGTAAATCCAATTTGGGATTTTTACGAGGTGGACTGAATAAATGCATACCATAGCCATGACAAGCGGAAAAGGCGGTGTTGGCAAAACGGCGACATCTTGCAATCTTGCTGCTGCCCTTCAAGAAACCGGTGAAAAAGTTGTAATTCTAGATGCTGATTTGCAGCTGGCGAATTTAGACATTGCCCTTGGAATAAATCCTGAATTCAACCTTCAACATGTTGTTGCTGGCCAAAAAAGTCTGCGAGAAATCTTAGTAACAGGCCCGGCCGGAGTGAGAGCAGTAACTGGTGCTTCTGCTGTGCCTGCTCTGATGACTGCCGGACCAAAAAGAATGGGAACTTTTCTAACTCAATTGGCTGGTCTCGAAAAAGATACAGACGTTCTCATTTTTGATACTTCCGCGGGTTTAGACAATCGGGTATTAACATTTTTGAAGCTTTCAGAGACAGTTATTATAGTTGTCACACCAGACCCAACATCTGTAACTGATGCTTACGCAACTATCAAGACTCTTCATCGAAAAGATAAAGACGCTCATGTAAAAGTTTTGATCAATCAAGCATCGCCAGATGAAGCACAAATCATTTTCCAAACCTTAGAAGCAATTGTTTGGAAGTTTTTAGGCAAGCAGATTGAGTTTCTTGGCAACATTAGATACGATCGAAATGCTGTCCTCGCATCGAGAAAACGCCAACTCTATGTTATAGAACAGCCTGTATCTCCTGCATCTGCCGATATCAGAGCTATTGCCCAAAGAATCAGACAAGATATTAGCCGTGCTCATCGTTGGGCAAGTTAAAAACATTGACAGCATCGCTTTTGGGATGCTGTCAATGTTTTACCCTCTTGCTGCCTTTAGTAAGTCCTCTCCGCTCAATCGAACTTTGTAGTCCACATTCGAATAGGCGAAGGTGATTTTCCCTTCCCCATTTACTACAAATACCGCAGGAACTGGCAAAATATGATGGTTTTTACCGCCAGCGGCCTTTTCAATATCCAGTCCAAAACTATCTTTGTATTTCGTAAAAGTCGTATCGTCAAGTCTAAACGCAACTCCAAACGCTTTCATCGCATCTGCTGAGGAGTCAGAAAGCATTCGATAGCCAATAGAGTTCTTTTCTTGAGATGATTTTAGAGAATCAATTGAATCTGGACTTATGGAAATCAGCTGATAGCCGAGCGCATCAAGATCATCTTTTACTTTTCCTAGACCTGCCAATTGTTTATTGCAATAAGGACACCATCCACCTCGGTAGAAAACAATGACTGATTTTTGACCATTAATCTCATTTCGCAAATTGAAGGATTTCCCTTCCAGCGAAACTAAATTTACATCAGGAATGACTTGGCCAACTTTTAATGGCACAGTTAATTCCGGAGAATTTGGCACCTCATCAACGGAATTAAAACTGTTAATCGAATTAACAATTAACCCTCCGGCGAGTACCAATATTGCAATGATTCTGTCCATATCTTTTCTCAATCTCTACACATCCGCTTAAAGCGTTTTCTAGTTACCGAAATGGGAACCAAGAGAAAAAAGTTCCTGAAGTCCTAGCTCAAATTAAAAATGGAAATTTAGATTTGGAACAGATTGTGCCTGAACTCAATTGAACCTAATTTGGTGCCTCTGCAAGACCGATAATCAGAAGTTTTAACAAGTAAAAGTACTAGTTTTGGCTGAGCTACCTGTTAAGAGCAGGTTATGACCCTCTAGCTCTGATAAAATGAAGCCTGACTTGAGTTGCATTGGCAACTATATTTGAGTCACTTTTTGGAAGGAATACTTATGAAGAAACTAATGTTCGCAGCTATTGCTGTTTCAATTACCGGTGCCGCTTCGGCCACTACTACTCTCTGGGATTTATCAGCCAGCGATTTTTCTCAAGATTGGAGCAACACAAGCCTCATCTCAACCAGTGATGACTGGTCCGGTGTAGCCTCTATCATGGGCTATCGCGGCGACAACCTTACAGCTGCAAATGATGTTGATCCACAAACTGTTCTTGCATTTGAAGGGACAGTTGATGTCAATGCAAACCAATTGAATCCTAACACCTTTTCTACTGGTGGGGTAACTGAATTTGAAATCCTAAACCCTGTAGTTGCACTTCAAGGTAGCGGAACAGCTGATGCTCCAGCCCTTGTGTTTTACATGAACGCAACTGGCCGACAGAACATCACCATTCGATATAACTTGCGCGACATTGATGGCAGCGCCGACAACTCTGTACAACAAGTTGCACTTCAATATAGAATTGGTGGAGCTGGAGATTTTATTAACGTTCCAACTGGATATGTTGCCGATGCAAGCTCTGGGCCAAGCCTCGCTACACTCGTAACACCAGTTGCGGCAAATCTGGCAGTTTGGGATAATGCTTCGGATCTTCAATTCCGAGTCATCACTACCAATGCTACTGGTAATGACGAATGGATTGGAGTTGATGACATCCAAATCACTTCTGAAGCTGTTCCAGAACCAGCTACAATGGCAATCTTTGGCCTAGGTGCACTCGCTGCTCTTCGCCGACGAAAGTCAAAGTAATTAAAATCCAAAAAGAAAAGAACTGGCTCTAGCGTAAGTTAGAGTCAGTTTTTTGTATCCAACTAATCAATTCCTCTGCTCCACTTTTATAGCGAAATTGAATACTTCCTAGGACTTCGAAATTACGTTTGAGTATCTTCGACTTTTCGTCTTCTCCAGGTAAATCATCCAGCCAATTAACTCCCAACATCCCGAGATCACGGAAATCGCCGATCTCCCCAAAATCCAAAATCGGAATAACTCCCCATTTCAAGTATTCCATCATCTTTGTCGGGCTTGCTACTCGATTCACCACAGAATCCGCTCTTAAAATCAGCCCAAAACTGGCTTTCTCGTACCATTTACCAAGTTCTATTGGAGGAACAGCAAAAACTTCTCCCGGAAAATCCACTCCATATTGTTCACGGTAATGGGATCTAATCACATCGCCATCTCTGCTCAAAAATACAAATCTCAACTCTGGATGGGCTTGCACGAAGGCTAGCATTTTTTCAAGCTGTTGCCAAGCCTGAACACCCCCAGCATAGATAACGAGATCAGGTTCCTTTTTTCTAAGCTCGCTTCTGAGTACATCAATGTCTGCAACTGGTAATAGAATTTTTTCAGCTCGGTTTTCATTCTTGGCCACGTGGTGCATTAGCGCTTTGGAAACACCCACTACCAACTTGGCCCTTTCAACAATCGCGCGTTCCAAAGTCTTTAGCCGATCGATCCGGATTGATTCCACTCCCATCATTTGAGCTTCCTCCGGAACAGCACCATGAATATCTAAAATGATAGAAAAACAAGACTCAAAAATCCTTTGCGAGACTTCAGACTCCAAGCTCAAAATACTATGCAGATATCCAATATTTCCACGAACCAAAGATTTCGATTTTTGAACTTGCCACGGATACCTTCTCGAAATCTTAAGCTCAACACATCTCTCCTTTATAACCCGAGACTTTGAAAAAAATTGCTTGGCCGAACCATCAGTTCTAATGTAGATTCGATTCGCATACTCAGCGAGTAAATCATCAATTGCTTTAACTCGTTGATAAAAGCCATCTTGCAAGTCTTTATCTTCCGGAAACCGAACCGGAAAGCAAACTGTGGGAAGATTAGGACTCAGCATGATAAAGTTTTACCAAACATTTTCTTAAATCTTCAATTTCACCATTGCAATAAAAAATTAACTAATGTAAAATGTTTAGATGAATTTTAAATTGTTTGCATTTGGAGTTGGATTAACTTTGAGTTCTTTTACTTTTGCCACCAATCTCACCTTAACCGGAGTGGCTGATGACACCTTCACGGCATATGTCTCTACAAACGCTTCTGTTGCCGGAACTCAGTTCCTTTCTCAAGGATCTGCGACTTGGCATGCCGGAACCGTTTCAAATACAGTTACCTTAACTGCGGGAATGACCAACTACATCAATATCGAAGCTCGAGATGTTTTTGGGTCACCATCAATGTTTCTAGCTGCCTTATCTTTAAGCGATGCTGGCTTTGCGTTCAATGATAATTCCCAATCAATCGTTTCGGATGATGATATCAATTGGACTGCAAGCCTCATTGGGTTTGGCGGTGCTTCGACAACAATCAATGATCTTGGTCCAAACGGGACTGGCCCATGGTCTAACTTTGGATCCATTCCATCAAATGCAAGACTCATTTGGACCCCTGGAAGTGTTCAAAGTACTCGATACTTCCAAGTCCAAGTTAATGCTGTTCCCGAACCTATGACGTTGGTCATTCTTAGTGGACTTGCGACTTTAGCTACGCGCCGAAAGCTATCGAAGAAAATCTAATTAAGGGAATAAAAATCCTGAAGGGGCACAATATCAGGTGATATCACTAACAAACCCCTTCAGGTAGCATTTGTTTTCTGCTCGGTTAGCTCAGCGGTAGAGCACTTCGTTCACACCGAAGGGGTCACTGGTTCAAATCCTGTATCGAGCACCATTCTAAACTTGTATTTTTTCAATTCAAGAATTGAGATTGGCTTAGGAACTTTTTTCAAAACCAATTCAAATTTCGCTTTCAGATTTTGAGCTTTTATTGATGCACCAAGAGGCACTGTAATCGGAAGTTCGCGAGTCAAAACAACTTCTTTTTGACCAACTTTATATTTTCCCTTAACAAAGAACCACTCTTTAGGCTGATTCAAATCATGAATCATTTCGTATTCTATCGGCTCACTTTTGTTGAGAATCGGCTCTTTTTTAGTCCAAGATGCCGGCCCCTTAACAAACTCTCGTTGAAATGAATGTTGAGCTTTTCCATAAATTCGAGGGCTCTCAAACTCAAATGAACCATTGAGTTCATCAAACTGCAATATTGAGGAAGCAACTTTTCCAATTTGCCATTTTTCTTTGGAATCTAAAGGGGGGCAATCGACTTTTGTAGTGTCATTGCGGATATTACTCGCTGAAAAAAGTGGGCCATAAACAACTATGCTATCGTGAATCTGAATCTGAATAGGAAGCTTAGCGTCGGCAATCCAAGTCTCATATCTTTTCAAATTGTTAGTATCTTTAGTCCCAGCTATTCCGCCTCCACGAAACGACTTGGCCAATACAATCTTTCCTTTGGCTTCACGGTTGATGTTCCAAGTGCCAAAGTTCGGGCTGGGACCACTTGCTCTTCCCGTCCCAGAAATTGTAAAAACAAATTCACCTTCCCACTGTTCGTGCAATTGATCCTGAAAGGAACTCAAAGCCAATAAACCCAAAAAAGCAGTCAACATATTAAGATTATAAACTTCAAGTGCCAAAGTTTGAGAAGTTTGTTCTTATATCCTTATCTGGAGGATTATTAAAATTCCTTCCTAATGTTTTATCGCAAAGATTTCCGTTGGCATTAACGTCCCAGTGCGTACTCCTCTAGCTAAATTGCCTGACTTTTCTCGGCCACTTTCCCGCATGATAACATCCATCTCCACATAACCTGTTCCCTGTTGTTTCCTAGCCTCCCTGACACTATCAAAAAACTCGACAGCCTCCTTACTACGATCTATTAAATCAAATACTTTGAATCCAACTGATTCGAGCGCCTTCACATATAAATCTGCAGTTTCTAGCCAAGAATATTCTTTAGAATCTGACCAAGGAAGCGGATATTGGGGAATATGAGAATCACTGCCGCATACATCGTATATTCCAAAACGGGCCCCAGGCTTTAAAACCCTGAAGGCTTCGCTAAAAACCAAATCTTTGCGCTCGATATTCATTCCAACGTGAATCATGTAGGCCCCGTCAAAACTTTCATTCGCGAACGGCATCTTTTCTGCATTTCCTAACATCAATTCAACTGAGTCATCTAACGATGTCCATTGGTTCAAACTTTTTGCAATTTTAATCAATTTCGGAGTCAGATCCATCCCGACGACTCGCCATCCCAATTCAGATGCTCCAATTCTAGCTGGGCCGCCAAGTCCACATCCAATATCCAATACTTTAGAATTAGCAGGAATTCTTAAGTGAGAAAAGAAAGCTCGTGTGGCTGGACCCTTCCCAACGTGCAATTCATCTATCGAACCTAGATCGTCAATAGAGACGTTTTCAGTTATCACGCCCTTTTCTGACAAATAAAATTTAATCAGATCGAGAATTCCTTCAACTGAATAGTGCTCAATGATCTGATCAAATTTAGACATTTCAACTCAATATACCAATCAACCTCCAGACAAGATATGCTCAAACAATTCAAAATATCCAGCCACTCTCTGAACAAGAACAAAACCTAGCCCGACAATTGGTCCTATTGCACGGTTGGACGAGTACTTGCTACCAAGTTCTTAATCCCGGAATGGAGCATTGGTTTAGTGCAGATCGCAAAGCACTTGTTGGCTTCGTCAGATCAAAAGGATTTGCAATTGTAGCCGGAGCCCCCATTTGTTCTCCCGAGACACTCGAATCAGTTGTCCAAGAGTGGGAGAAGTTTGTAGACAAAAGCAAACTAAAAACTTGCTATTTTGGAGCTGAAGCAAGGTTGATAAATGTTTTAAGCCAATCTAAAAGCCATTCATCGATAGATCTCGGCGCGCAGCCAGAATGGAGTCCACAATCCTTTGTCAAAAGTATCCAGTCTCACCCTTCACTTCGAGCACAAATCAATCGTGCAAAAAACAAAAACATCAAAGTAAACGAGTGGCCCTATGAATTGGCCGAAAATCACCCTGAACTTCAAAAAGTACTTGATAAATGGCTCAAAACTAGAGGGCTTCCCCCGCTTCACTTTCTTGTGGAATACCAAACCCTTGGCAACCTAAAAGATCGAAGAATATTTGTCGCAACCATTCACGACAAAGTTATAGGATTTGTCACCTTATGTCCTTCACCTGCTCGAAACGGATGGCTTACCGAACAGTTCGTACGATCTCCAATCGCGCCAAACGGAACAATCGAATTTCTCCTTCAACAAGCTGCTTTGACCGTATTAAAAGATAAAGCTACTTATTTTACGATGGGAATTGTCCCGCTAATTAGAGAAAATACCAAAAATGAAATTCCTGAAAGTCGTTTGTTAAAACTCATTCGATTCTGGGCCAATGCACATTTAACTCGGTTCTACAATTTCAAGGGCTTAAAACAGTTCAAAGCAAAGTTTTTCCCCGATGAGTGGAAGCCCGTGGTTGTTTATGTAAAAGATAAAAAATTTAGAATTTCACATTTAGTAGCTATCGCCAACGCGTTCACCCAAGTAAATCCAATATTTGCTCTCGCCCAAGGAATTGCTCGTGCCGTCAATACCGAGTTCAAAACGATTTCAAAAAACCTTAACCCCTAATCAATTCCTCCAGTTGAGATGCTGCGACATCAGAACTAAGTATCACACTAATCCTCATATGACTGAGTAGAACAGTGTCTGCGCTTGGCACAAACTCTTTGCCATCGTAAGTACACATAACCACAAGAACTCCCGCTGGCAAGCCCGCGTCCCTGAGATTTTTGCCTACCAGTTTGCAGCCTTCCGGAACGATATATCTGGCAAAAACCTGTTCTACTTGTTGACTTGAAATTTCGCGAGATGCTGAAAATCGAAGAAGCAAGGCTTCATATATTGGCAATTCATTCATTCCATCTGCAACCATATAGGCGCAAAATGATGCGATCAAAAGTGGGAGCAGTAAGTCATAACTCCCGGTCATTTCGCCGATTAAAATCACTCCGGTCAAAGGAGCTCTAACAACGCCAGAAAAGAGTGCGCACATTCCAGCAACGCCAACTGCTGCTGCTGAAAGTCCACTCTGCAAACCAACTAATCCAGCCATATGAAAGGCAAACAACCCTAACAATGCGCCTAATGAAAGTAACGGAGCAAATATGCCACCTGGAACACCTGTTCCATAGCAAACATTTACTAATAAAAACCGAATCACTAAAAATAATAATGTAACACCAATAGACAATTGGCCAGCCAATGCAGCTTCGCTCATATCATGACCGCCACCCAAAAGTAGCGGTGAAACCAACGCCCCCAATCCCAACAGCAATCCGATTCCAGACGATAAAAGCCAAGGATTTTTATTGCTGAAGTTATGCATCAATTCTTGCAGTGCTAAAAGCGAACGATTAAACAAAACTCCCAAAAAGCCGCCCAAACATCCGACTATAACAAAAACTACAAGAGATCTCAAAGGTGGCGCATCTAAGAAAGGTACTGAAAAGACAGTAACTTGCCCCGAAGCCAATCGGGATACTACAGTTGCTACCGCCGCGCAAAGTAATGTAGCCGCAAAAACAACGGCTTGAAAATCCCGTTGAAGTTCTTCTAAAACAAAAGTAACGCCCGCCAAAGGTGCATTAAAGGCGGCGGCCAATCCTGCTCCTGCTCCAGCGGCAGTTAAAGCTCTCCGCTCTCTTGCCGTTGCATTCGTACGAACTGCCACTTCATGCCCGACTGCACCGCCCATTTGAACAGTTGGACCTTCTCGCCCTAACGCCAGACCAGCTCCCAGGGCCGCCAATGATCCTAAAAACTTAGTCCAAAGTATTCGAATCCAATTTGGTCTAAAACTGCCTTCTAATGCCGCTTCGGTTTGCGGAATACCTGACCCAGACGAATCTGGTTCAATTTTTGAGAACATTAAAGCAACTCTAGTACCTAAAAGTCCAACAATCGATGCGAATGCAAAAACTAAAAATGGTTGAGCTTTTAATCGAGAATATCCTTCAAACCATAAATGTTCAAGTCCAGATAAACTAAGTCTAAAAACAACAGCAACAGTGCCCGCAATTAAACCTACAAGAATCGCTCTTGGAAAAAGTCTTCTTCGAACTACTCTTGCGCTGAGATACTCTTCAACTTCTTTCAGAACAATTGAGTCACCTGAACTGGATTCACTCATATGAGAGATTTTCCGTTGCTCAACTTCTGGGATAAAACACTAAGTCTCATTTCGATCTAACCAGTCTATCTGGTTATAATTCGATCACCCAGGAAGAGTTATCGAATCGAAACTTGATTATTCAACGGGAATAGCCTTCATTATTCGCTCGAGCAATGCATCCGGTTTCTCAACAGATTGACAACAATCCGCCAATTTTTTTAAGATCTGTCCTTCCCAACGCACAGCATGCTTGCACTCAGGGCAATGCGAAAGATGGGTTTCCACAAAAGCTATTTCAGAATCAATTAGCTCTCGATCAACGAAATCCGCCAATTTCAATAGAACTTCTTCACATGAATACATCTCATCAGGCATGATTCAAACCTCCTACGTAACCATGTTCTTCTGCCAAATTCCATAGTTTTTGTTGCAGCATTTTTCTTCCACGATGTAGCCGACTCCGCACTGTTCCGACGGGAATATCCAACGAAACTGAAATATCATCATATGACATTTCACTCACAAAAAATAGCGAACATGCAATTCTAAAATCGTCTGGCAATGCATCCAATGCTTTCAAAATCATAAAAGAATCAACTTTGGCTAAAACTGTCTCCAAAGGATCAGCCTCCATGGAAACTCCATGATTTAATGCCATTGAATATAAAAATGGCTCTGGATTTTCTGGCAAAGAAATGGTTGCAAAACTCTGTCTTGCCCCTCGTTTAAAAAACTGATTTGTCATGATTTTGAAAAACCATGCTCTGAAATTTGAACCTTCTTGAAAAGTACCAATACCGCGATAGGCTGCAACACTTGATTCTTGCAAGATATCCTCGGCTTCCTCTCGGTCACCTCGCGAAAGGCGAAGACAGTACCCATAAGCTTGATTTACAATCTTCCCAAGCTCTTGTTCAAATTGATCTCGACTCATCACCAACTACTACCTCTCACTATTATCGACATATACTTCCGTTTCCTTTAGCTGATCAAATCATACCAAGATAAATATACATATGTCTACTAAGTGTCACCAAATGCGGTGGGATGTTTCAATTCTTCGAATCGTGCCAGATTCAGATCTCATCAAAATTGATTCTGTATGAGCTTGTCCATGTCGGAATCGTACGCCTTTAAGTAAATCACCTGAAGTCACACCTGTTGCCGCAAAAACAACATTTCCTTTTGCCAAATCTTCTGTAGAAAACACTCGATCAACATCACCATCAACCATCTTCTCTGCGCGTTCCCGTTGGCCATCAATTGTAAACTTCAAACGAGCTTGCATCATTCCACCGGCGCAAAGCACCGCTGCCGCGGTGATAACACCTTCCGGGGCGCCACCAATACCCATCAAACCGTCTACACCAGAATCCGGATCAAGTGCGGCAATGGCTACTGATAAATCTCCATCTGGAACTAAATGAACTCTGCAACCAGCATCTCGCAATTCTCGAATCAAATCTTCGTGTCTAGGGCGGTCAAGTATTCCAATAATGCATTCGTCAACATCTTTGCCCAATGCTTTTGCCATCATTCGCACATTAATCCTTGGCGGAACAGTAATGTCCACAACTCCTGCGCATTCTTTTCCAACAACTAGCTTTTCCATGTAGCAATCTGGAGCATGCATAAGCCATCCGTGCCCCTCAACCGCCGCCGCTAAAACGGAAATCGCATTTGGAGTTCCATTTGCGCACAAATTTGTACCTTCTAAAGGATCAACTGCAATTTGAACAGGTGTGTTTCCAGCTTGCCCCAGCTTTTCGCCAATAAATAGCATCGGCGCTTCATCACGCTCACCTTCACCAATAACAATCGTAGCATCCATCGACATGTCATTCAAATGAAGTCGCATCGCTTCGCAACTCGCCTGGTCAGCCTCGTCACGTTTACCTTTGCCTACCCATTTTGAAGCTGCTAGTGCCGCTGCTTCTGTTACTCGTAAAAAGTCTAAATGCCGGTATTGATCCACATTGATCTCCATATGATAATCGCAACACTGCAATAATCAAGCCACTACAGGCTACCGCTTTTCAATAATCAGGCTTAAGCCTCCAATAACTTCCGAATAAAAAAACCGCTCATATCTGCAAATTATATTTGGCAATTTCAGCCTAAAGTTGCAGTAGAGAACCAGTGGCAGAACGATCTTGCCATTTTCAAATTGCTGTCAACTTAGAAAGTCTTAGATTGAAATCACAAGCATTCAATATTCAGACAAATCCGCAAAGATAAATGGGGAATGAATCGATATTTAATGATTTCTCTATAAATATAATCTGATTTCGTCCAACAATTCAGATAGTAAGTAATTTAACTTGGCTCCCATACAAAAATGGCAACACGCAGACAAAACAATATTGGGGAATCATTGTGAACTGGCAGATGCTTGTCCTTGGCTCTGCTCTCTTGGCTGCGTTTCGATTTTCTGAAATGAGCTTTTTCAAAAAGTCAAAATTTGAAAAATTGCCCCAAAAAAGCAATGGGGAAAGTACAAAATCAATCCCTGCGCCTATCAACAGTCTGCTTGATGAAGAAGAATTAGCTTCCAAAGCTCAACTTCGTCTCGCACTGCGGGAAATCAACGATCTCAAACATGAACTTGCGGTGCTTACCAAAATCAATTCCGCAAATCTTTATCGATATTATTCACTTTTTCACTTCCTACCATTACCCTGTTTTACAATCAATGAAGAAGGATCTATCGTTGAATGGAACTCTGCTTCAAGTGATTTTTTTGGAAAAAGCACTGAACACGTCCTGGGACATTCCATCCAAGAAATCCTAGGAGATTCTGTTCGCAGGGGCCACACCCAAGAAGCGATCTACAATACTTTTTTTGGTATAGAAACTGAACCTGTAGAACTCGATATTTCAACAGTTGATGGAAGCATCCGAAAAGTACGCTGGATTATTTCGCCAATCAAAAACGAGCAAGGCAAAGTTGTAGGTGCCGTCAATACAATCGCGGTAATCAAGTCTATCGCCTTTTAGACTTAAATGAATATTAACTAGACATTTTTAACTAGAATTTCAAGCCGCGTCGACACTTGAGTCGTCTTCCGAATTCTTGCTAAATTTGCTTTTAAGTCTTTCGAGGAAAGTAGACTCAACAATTTCAACTTCTCCTCCCCGAATTATCGAATAACCGATATCAAAGAGATCAACACTACCCGGTGCCTTCTCGTCGTACTTTGTCACAAGCTGACCGCTATTGACCGCCAGTTCAAGAGCTTTATCGAATCTCACAGATCCCAAAAAGACGACTTCAAAACTAAGGAATTGGCCGAGGATCGATTTTAAACTATTCGCAACTTTAGATCCATGAAGTTCGTTCATTACACGATTGACTACAAACATAATCTCTTGTGAAGAGTTGTTAGCGTGAATCTGCTGAACGACTGCATACGTATCCGTCAATGATGTGACATCTGGTGTTGTCACAACAATCACAGTATCACTAGCCTGAATGACCTGATTGACAGTTGACCCCAATCCTGGACCGGCATCAAAAATGATGTAATCGTAATCCGGTGATAATTTCTTTGTTGTTTCGAGCAATTTTAAAATGGCATCAGATGTCAGTGCAAACAACTCAGACATTCCGGTACCTCCGGCAATAAAATCGAAGGGAAAAATGCCCGAAACAAGAGCGTCTTTCAATTCCCTTTTGTCCCTTACAACGTGGCCAATCGTCGTCGGTACGTCTACACCTAAAACTAATTCAACATTTGAAAGTCCAAAATTCGCGTCAAACAGAAGAACTTTTTTTCCTTCATCGGCAAGAGCGAATGCTGAATTACATGCGATTGTCGTCTTCCCGGTTCCGCCCTTACCACTTACAAAACATATTGTCTTCATTTAAGCAATTCTCCTGATAATAGATTTCAGTTTGTCGCCAATTGTTGGCTTGATTTCGCCTTCAATTCTCAATAATGTTCGGGCATGTTCATCTCTGACTTCCGCATATGCGACTCTCAGTCCACTAACAATGTCTACAATTGGCTTCGGCACCGTAACAATTCCTAAACCAACTGCTTTCGATAGCCGATCCAATGCAGGTTGATCAAATGGTTCGGCCACATGGCAAACTAACTTTCCTTCAGAAAAACACATTGGCAACGCCATGGCGCGAATCGCTAAAAATGCCGGAACAGCTTTAATTGCTCCAACATCAGGGACTTCTATATGAGAGTGTTCTAGAGTACGAGTTTCAGACTCATTGGAACCCCTTTCTGCATCGTCATTCGAAGATGGCAAAACGTCTACTGGTAATTCTGTCGGCACTGAAATAGGCTTGGATGTTGATGCTGGAACTTGAGCAAGCAATTCTGCCAATTCGTCTTCGTCCATCGCCTGAGATTTGGCAGGAATATGACCATCGTGTGGGTCAGGCTCTACCAACAGTTTTGCAATTTCATCTGCCGATAAAACACCTCCGTTGCTTTGGGCAGGTTCTTCCAATAGCGAAGGATTCGCCAGCACTTCTGCTAGTTCAGTATCCTGCCTCGCGATCTCACCACGAATCATCTCCGCAAGTTCTTCTTCTGATAGTAATTCTTCGTCGTCTTCATTGAAGTCAGATTCTGTCGAACTTGATGGCTCACCTTCTTCTGTCTGCGCGCTGGCAAGCATTGCGGCAATTTCGTCATCACTTAGATTTCCTGCAGACTCTTCAACGGCCTGAACTTCAAGATCTTCTGGCGATTCACCTTGGACAGCGCCAGAAAGCATTGCGGCAATTGCTTCATCGCTGAGTTCCTCTTGACTAAAACTGCCGACAGGCTCAGAATCATCATTTTGCTCGCAATCGTTCGAGCAATTTTCAGATGGCGCCGAATCAACATTGTCTGCAGCACCTTCTTCCAGGGAAGTTAAAAGCGGTGCGCTTGTAGATTGTCCTAAAAGAGATTCCACTTTGGACAATTCAAACTCTTCTTCATCCTCTAATTTGCTGGTTGCTGCAGCATTCGTTTTGCCAGCCACGACAATATGTTCATCCTGGACTAAAGATTGTCTATATTCTAAATCTTGATTTTCAGCTTCTGAACCGCCTGAATCCGTTTCAAAGGCAATGTGTTCGGTTGCCATACTTAATGTGGACAATAACTCCGAAGTCTCTGCAGAAGAAACGGAAGTATCAATTTCTTCATTCATTTCACCCTCAGAAATACTTTTTAGAACATTTGAAAATTTTTCTGGTAATTGAGGTTCGACAACTTTAAGAGCAGTCAATTCACTCTTAAGTGATCCAACTTCGTCCATTAAAGACTGCATTTGAGCCATCATCGCCGACAAAGCCGAAGCATCTATGACTGAAGATGACTCAACTTTTTTTACTGCTCGAGGCTTTTTAGGCTTCGATACAGCGATCTGCTCTTTATCCTCGGTCTTGCGTGTCGACATAAATAATCAGGACTCCCGGTACAAAACCTGGGATCACAGTTCAATTGTCGGACAAAAATGTCCCAACTTAACCCCTGCTTTTTATGAAATTCCCTTATAAAATCCAAAAACATTTATGGGAATTGCAACCTAATACCATTCGACCCCGTCTTTCTTTTTGTACTTAAGCGGGCCTATCATTTGAATTTTAGTTCCCAGTCTGGTATATTTCACTGCGATACAGGGTTAGCCCTTATCAACACGGAAGAGGTCTATAGACAATGAAGAAAATCATTTCAATCTTGCTCGCCCTGGCAATCGTCGGTGGCGTACTTGCTGGATGCTCCGGTGGCGATGCTGCTGCTGCTGACACTGCTGGCACCACTGCTGGTGCTGCAGCAGGCGCTGCTGATGCAGGCGCTGCTGATGATGCTGGCGCAGCTGACGCTGGCCACTAAGCTCTAAAAGCAACGAATTCGTAGTTCTGGCTCAGGCTTCAAGTCTGGGCCCTCGTTTTTCTCACGAACTATTTTTAGATGCCTTTAATCATAAAGGATCATCTCCAAGCAATCGCCTTCCACTTGCACCGTTCCGCCCAAAATCGATCCCGATACTATCCCGTTCACGCAAACTTTCGAGCCAGGCAAGATAACAGAGTTCTCAATTCTTGTGGCCGACACTTCGGAATCCGCTCCAATAACAACGTTTTCTCCAATAACAGCTCCAACTTGAGCCGAATCATCAATCATATTCTCGCCATGAGTCAGAAATGCACTCGTTGCTAAAAACGACTCTCGAGTTCCGGTGTCAAACCAATCTCCATGGTATTCACAAGCCAATACCCTTTCTCCTCCGTCAACCAATAACTGAATTGCATCTGTAATCTCATATTCGCCACGTCCACTGGGCTTTAGGTCGTCAAAAACGTCCCAAATTTTGGGGCTAAAAACATACGCTCCTGCCATAGCTAAATTTGATTCTGGATTTGTTGGCTTTTCAACCAACTTTACAATTCTATTGCCTTCGACATTGGCTACTCCAAATCGACTTGGATCTGCAACTGCCTTTACTAAATTAACATTGGCGCATGGCTCTTGCTCAAACATCTCAACAAGCGGCTTCAGGCTATCGCCATAGATTGCATCTCCCAAATAAAGCATAAAACTGTCTTCACCCATATAGTCACGCGCAAAGCTCACTGCATGAGCTAACCCCAGCGGTTCAGGTTGTTGAACATAACTCAATCGAATACCAAAATCTGAACCATCCCCAAGTGCCGATCGCAATTCACTTTCATTTTCTCCCACAACAATACAAATATCGAAAATACCGCAGTCTTTAAGTTGATCAAATGCGTACTCTAAAGTCAATCGATTTGCAAGTGGTAGCAATGGCTTCGGTATCGCAATTGTTACAGGAAAAAGCCGACTTCCCTTTCCAGCTGCAGTAATCAATCCTTTCATAGTTCTCTTCCCCACAGATTAGCACCCTTACTGCGGTAAATTCTAAGCCGTGAAACGGATTTCACAACCTCTGGCCCAAGGATTTAGCGTTCTTTTAATCTGTTTATGCCTGGCAACCGTAGGTTGTCAAAAATCAGAAAACAAACCGGCAGCGAATATTTTCGAGCCGAAATCAGCATCCAATGCAAATTTTGACTCAAATGATGCATATGGATCCTACATGAATGCCGGTAGTCGAGCGCTAAGCGATTGCTCAGATTACACAAGTAGAGTCAATTACACGGAATCCCACAAGCAAAAACTAAGAGCATGTGCCGCCCCTGCTCTCAAAGATTTAATAAGTGCGACAAACAAAAGCTATTCACATACTTTTCACGCTACCGATCCATTCCAGCCACGACCTGGTTTTGATGGAATTGTCATCCTTGCCCGTGCAATTCGTTTTGAGTCTGAAGCGGCCGTCAAACGGGAAGATTGGGAACGATGCGCAACCCTCATCAAATCTACAACCAAAATTGCAATAGACATGGCAAATGGAGACTCATCTGATGCATCTCTTGGATTCAGCCTGGCAGATTCGGCAAGAGAAGCTATTGCACCCCATATTCTAAGGATGCCTGCCGGAGTCCAATCAAATCTTAGCCAATCCCTAAACAAACTCCTCCAAAACCACAAATCCATCCGAACTGCTATTGAAAATGAACAACAAAACTTTTATTTCGGGGTTCAGTTCATCAAAGATTGCCGACAACGCAATGATTACAAGACCCTGGACACCGTGATGTACAAGGCAGCGCAACCTGCCATCAAGTATCTAGAAAAACTCAGCCCAGAAGAAGAATCTGGATATTTTAATGGATTCAAGGAAGAATCTGAAATGACAATTCGGCACTACATCAAAGAAGCCGATAAACCATCGGTCGAAAGGACAGTCCTAAAATTCGATAAACGATCAGAACGACCTTGGAAAAAGTTTAGTGATCAATTCTTTGCCACTCTTGGGCCACTCCTGGACCTTAATGATGCATTTGTCGCCAAAACACGTCTTCTGGCCATTACAACATATGCCATGGCCCGCGCAAAGTCTTCGGGCGAAGCTCCTTTAAAGTTTCCAGGCCTTGACCCCGAAAACTTGATTGACCCCTATTCGGGCCGAATGTTTCCATACCGTGCGGCTGGTCGGGAATTTCAAGTTTATAGCGTTGGAATCGACGGTAGAGATGATGGTGGCTTAGCGCAAACCGATATGCTTTTAGAAGTGGAGTCTCTCGACTAATTCTCTACTGATGCTGAAGCAGCAATAGCTTTTTGTGATCGTGGTCGCCAAATTGCGGCCTTGATTTCATCAATCACCAAATGCTCATCGCTTACAGATTTTAGTCCGCCAAAGTACATTGCGGTCTGTTCACTAACCACTAAACCGCCTACAGGAGCTTCTTTTTGCATGTGTGCTGCAATATCAATAACATGGGCAAAGTTAACACTGGTGGAATCTTTTCCTGGGGCAAGTATGTTTCCTGTGTGAATGCCAGCGCGCAATTCCAAGGAATTTTTTAACTTGTTACGAAACTGGTTAAACTCAAACAACCCCGCCTGCAGCGCCCTTCCCGCCTGAAACGCCATTTTGGGCTCTTCAAAAACTGCCGTAACACCATCACCTGCAGTTGAATGAATTTTCCCACCATTCTTCAAGACAACAGCTTCAACAAAAGTGTGATATTCATTAAAAGTAAATTCCACTGAAATCGGATCATTTTCAGTTTTTAATTTTGTTGAACCCACGGCATCCACGCTCAAAAAAGTAACAAATTTTTCATCAGATTTTAACTGACTCTGGATTTCCAGCATCTGTTGGATCAAGGCATGACGCTCTGCAACCGGGTCACCAAACCCCATTCGCGATCGATTTTTTGAAAACAGATTGAAAGCAAGCGCCGATAAAAACGTCCCCAATACTGTGGCCAATACAAAATAACCAACTCCTGCTCCGATATGAATTGAAGGGAAAATTGCTCCTGCGACAAAACCAAAAAGTGATATGGCAAGCATGCTTACAGAACCCAATAACGCTCCACTAATCATGGCAATTTTCATGCTTCTCGAAACCGCCGCATTGACAATTCCGCCTGCAAAAGCAATAAAACTCAATATTTCAAAAAGGCCTGAGACATCTCTCACTAGCGCCTCGCTCCAAAACATCATGACCCCGGCCGCTAATCCTAATACTGAACCAACAACAATTCGGCGATGATCTCCCGAAAATGCCAAGAAAGATTTTTTTAAACGATCAAATACCGTCTCCTTCAACATCTCATTGGGAATACTTCTTACGGCTAAGCGAACGTAATCAATCGAAGTTCCAGTAGCTTCGGCTACCGCCATAATTGCATCATCATCGAGTTCACCTCCCGCTTGTTGACGCAAACGAGCTGCCAAGACAAGCATTTCCTGTATCTCGTCATCGCTCATATCGCCTAACTTCGGGCGTTGCAACTCAGTTTCCAATTCCACTTAAAACCACTACCAAAACTGACAAAGTCGGGTTGCCAAAATAGGCAACCCGTCTAGTTTAACCCACAATTAACTCTCAACAGCCACTAGGAGGTGGAGGTGGCCCTTCAATTTGTCGAGGCAATATCAAATTCGAAGGCAAGGTGTAAGTCTGACCACTTGACAAAGTTGGAATCGTCAACGGACATGTCAATCCAGAAACCGGATAATTATTGTTCTGATACTTAATCGATTTATAAAATGCCGAAGGAATAGTCCCCGGCTTCATCGTTAAAGACTTTGCCGATGTCTGAATCGTAGCTGTAAAGCGTCCATCTGCCCCGGAGACGCCTCCTCCGCGGTAATTGCCGCTTGTATCATATAACTCAACTTGAACGCCTGTAACGGCAGAAACTCCGTCTGAACTCATAACTCGGCCCTTTAATGTTGCTGTTGTTCCAGTAACTTTGGCGTTAACATCTCCGGTTAAGGTCTTCGAAACTCCTGAAACAATAGCCGTGCCCGAAACTGTTGTTAAACCAGCCGGCTGAGAAACGATACTCAAAAGTCCACCGGATGTCATTGATATTGAAGACGATCCTGGACCGCTCTTGCTAAAGCTTCCCGAAAGTTTAGTTCTAGTTCCGAAATGTGTCGTAATTAACAAACTCAACTGTAACTGATTGCCCAACCGTCAAATTCAGAGGATCGACAGAACTTCCAAACGAATCGATAAATTCCAAATATTGACCTGCTAATGGTGCCCCGCCTGTTGTGCCGGATGAAGTTCCGGTTGTTCCGCCTCCGCCTCCGCCACATCCCAAAATGATAATGAAGGTCACGAATAGCAAGGCCGATAAAAATGGGTTCTGCTTGATGTATTTCACAAAATATCCTTAAATCTTTTTTAATGGCGATTGAAACCCAAATGGAATCAATTCACCTACCGTATTTTCAACGATCAAACCAGCCTCATCGGTACACCAAACCGGAACCGAAGAAGACATTGCGAATTCTAGCATGACTTGTCGACACATCCCGCAAGGAGTGCCGCCATCAGCCGTCGAAACCGCCATTGCCACAAGCTCCGTGCATCCATCCGAGACCATTGCCGAAATTGCCGATCTCTCTGCGCAAATGCATAGACCAAAACTCACATTCTCAACGTTGCATCCCGAATAAATTCGACCGTTTGAACCAAGTGCAGAAGCACCTACTTGGTAGACGCTATAGGGAGCATATGCGTTCGAGCGAATTGCCCGGGCACTTTTAATTAACTCGGCTTTAGTATCCATGACCAAATACTATTCTAGTCCCTCAACTCACGCTCTCGCTGGCATCAATCTAACTAAACTCAACAATTGTAACTCCTTGTCCGCCTTCTTCCGCATCACCATCATAAAACTTTGCCACTCCCGAATGACTTCGCAAATACTCCCGTGTCACTTTTCGCAAAACCCCTTCCCCTTTTCCATGCACAATTCGAACTCTTTGCAGTCCTGCCAAGAGGCAGTCATCCACAAACTTTTCCAATTCCTCTTTGGCATCTTCTGCCCGATAGTGCCTCAAATGAATTTCTTTCTGAGCCGAAATTGCTTTTTCAACCACCAATTTTGAACTCCTCCTTTTGGATTTAACTGCTGTTGGTTGAATCATGCCAATCGGAATCAATTTATTGATTTCCACATCCATCCTCAAGGCCCCAGCTTGTACAGAAACTTTCTTTCCCTTTGGAGGTTCTAAAACGACGCCTGTTACGTTCAAGCCTAAAACTTTTACTTGCATCCCTTTTTGAATTTCTCCGATGCTTGCAGCCTTAACTATCTTTTCTGCCGGCCGTAAATCTCGGCTGAATGATTTACCTACATCTTGCAAATCAGCAAGCTTCGCTCGTGCATGATCAATAGACTTTTGAGTTGGATTCTTCTTAACGGCATCAAATAGCTCAACCGCTTCAATCCGCATTTGGCGAAGCAACTCATCAAGTTCCTCCGACATCCGGCGGCGTACTTTAGTACGCGCATCTTCCGCAGCGGCCAGTTTCTCGTCAGTCTCCGCTTCTAGCTTTCTCAACCTCGCTGCCAAACGATCTGCTTCACTTTGAGCTTGCCGAGCCCGTTTCTGTGCTGATTCAAGTTCCTCAATCATGCGCGATATATCTTTTTCTTGTTGACTAAACCCAGCTTCCGCTTTTTCTATAACATTGTCCGGAATTCCATACCGGGCAGCAATCCGAAAAGCATGGCTACTTCCCGGAGTCCCCATCAAGAAACGATATGTCGGCCCCAAGCTTTTCAAATCAAACTCCATAGAAGCATTGACAAAACCGTCCTCGCTACTAGCAAAAAGTTTGAGTTCACCATAGTGAGTACTCGCCAAAATTATCGCTCCTCCATCTCTAAATGCCACCAGCAAGGCTTGAGCTAACGCCGCTCCTTCCGCCGGATCTGTTCCTGCCCCAACTTCGTCCATCAAGACCAAACAGTCTTTTTTCATCGATTTCAAAGCTGCTGCAATGTTCTTGATATGTCCACTAAATGTGGATAAGCTTTGCTGCAAACTTTGTTCGTCGCCAATATCTGCCCAGATCTGACTAAAAACGCCAAAATCACAATGAACCGCCGGCACTGGTAATCCAGATTGGACAAGAGCAACCGCCAATCCTACAGTTTTTATAGCAACTGTTTTTCCCCCAGTATTCGGACCAGTAATTAAAACTCCTCTTAATTCACCCCCAAGTTGAATACTAAGAGGAACGGCAATCGAATATTCCAAACCAGGATGACGTGCATTTTGCAAATTCAAAAAGGCAGGAGTTGATGACGGTTCAGCCCAACATCCGCTCCATTCAATCTTCAATCTCACTCGAGCAAACAATTCATCAAATGCCCCTCCTGCATCAAGACCCAAAACAATCTCAGTTGCATTAAGACCAACCAGTCCAGAAAGCTCCGCCAAGATCCTTTCTTCTTCCGCTTTAGCCATCGCCAACGCTTCTCGATGACGATTTGTTATCGATACCACATCATCTGGTTCAACATAAATTGTTTGACCACTCGCGCTAGAATCATGAACAATGCCTCGAATTTTCCCGCGATGTTCAGCCTTTAGTGGTAAGACATATCGCCCATTTCTTTGTGTAAATAATGGGTCACTCAACAAATCTCGTTGACGACCAGAAACATACTTCTGAATCAAATCTACAGAGTTCTTCGCAAACTGAGTAGCACTTGTTCTCAATCGAGAAAGTTCAATGCTGGCCCCATCTAAAACGGATCCATCTCCATCCAGACTAGAGTCCAAGCGAAATCCTAAATCTGCTAAATCTGGAATTTGACTAAACAATCCAAAAAGTGCAGAATCATCTTCAATTAAATTCAAAAGGGAATCTTGCAAGCGCGACAATACCAATAAAGACTGACCAGTCCGCCACAAAGTCACGCCATCTAATTGCCGTCCTCGTGACGCCATCTTGACGTCCTCCGAAAGATTTCTCAATCCCTTCAAACTCGGAATTCCATGTTGAGAAACTCGATCCGCTTCTCGGGACAAATCTTGATTTTTCCAAACCAACTCTGCATTCCAATCTGGCATCAATTGATGAGCACGCGTTTTTCCTAGCTCCGATTCGCAGTGATCAGACAATTTTGAGCGAATCAAATTGAATTCTAAAACCTCTAATGAATGCATAGCTTTTTCCAGATTGTAACAGGCAAGACAAACTATCAGCAGGATTATCAAATAAATTGAAAAATCTATCTGTAAAATGCAGTGATGTTGTCTCTCTTAGCCAGTATCGTATTGGATCAAACTTTAACTATCGAACCATCGGATGACGTCTGGGTATACGTCCACGCTCAAGACCAATCCAGCGATCCTTATCTTCGAGCTTGGGGCACGGAAGGCGATGCGGTAGGCCCAGGAGCAAGCTTTAGCGTTCTCAAATTTGATCTCTCTACCCTCCCAGAAGGGCAGATTATTTCTGCCAAGTTAGTTCTTACTTCGCCAGGAGAAATCGGTTACATAAAGGAAGATAGCGAAAAATCTCCGATTCAAGTCAGAATTGCACCTTCGAAATTTGAAGAAGAGAATTTTAGTTTTGCTACTGCCGATAGCGTCAGACCAGCCAGCGGAGAAGGATCAATCTTTGGCTCTACCGCCGTAACACCAAGCGCGGATCAAAAGGATTTCAAAGTAGAAATCAATCTCATGCCAAAGTCTAGCAAGTTTCTCACTTCCGTATCAGAAGTTACAAAGACACCGAATAAGCTCATCGGCTTGGCTCTAACTTCGGTTCTCGATCCCGCTCAGGCTGGAGAAGGTGGAATATACAAATTCTACAGTCGCAATAACTCCGATGAAACGAAACGACCAAAGTTAGTCTTCCAGTTCAAAAGTTAACTTATGTTTGCCCAGGGCCCCGAAGAAGTCGGAGACCGTTCAGAATAACTAAAACCGTACTTCCCTCGTGGCCAAGCACTGCCATTGGCAAAAGAAAGTTGTGCATCTGTGGAACTACGATATCAAGGACGACCGACCCAATACTTAAAATTGCCATCACTGCCCCTGCAAAAATCAAGTTTGCCGTGATAATTCCCGTGGTTTTGCGACCCAATTTCAAAATCGTTGGCAAATGCTCAATTCGGTCATTCATTAAGACAATGTCTGCCGAATTCAACGCGATATCACTCCCCAATCCCCCCATAGCCACCCCAACGTGGGCCCGACTCAACGCTGGCGCATCATTGATTCCATCGCCTACCATCATCACTCGAGATCCAGAGCCCACAAGATCCGCAATAATTTCTTCTTTGTCAATTGGCGACAAGCCAGCCCGAATCTCAGTAACTCCAACTTCCTCGGAAATGGCTTGTGCGGTTGCCAAATTGTCTCCCGTCAACATCATAATCCTCGAAACTCCCATATTTCCCAATTCCTGGACAGTTGATTTAGCTTCCTCTCTTGGCGAATCCTGCAGACCAAATGCCGCGTATTCACCTCCGAATTCTCCAATGGCCACAGTCATGCCTTTGATTCGTAATTCATCGGCATGGTCTCTAAAGCCTTCTGGCATATCTTCAAAAAACTTGGGTTGGCCAACTCGAATTATTATTCCATCGAGAACACCTTGAATCCCTAATCCCGGCACAACTTCGTTTTTCTCAATCTTTCGAACTTCTAATCCATGCTGCTTTGCCGCTCGCACAATTGCAACGGCAATTGGATGCTCGCTGTATTGTTCCGCTGCAGCCGCCATGGCGAGCAACTTCGCTGCTTTGGGAGAAAGGCTTTCGCCTTCAATCCAGCAAAACTCATCTTCCTTACAAAGTCGATCCGAATCAAATGAGGTCGTACAAACACAAATTTCGCGTAAAACCGGCTTCCCAATTGTCAAAGTTCCGGTCTTATCCATTGTTATGGAGTCGATCTTTCCAAGTTCTTCTATATATTGACCACCTCGAATCAAAATTCCATTTCTTGCGCCCCAAGCTAGGGCCGAGAGAGTGCTCGCAGGTACTGATATAACCAATGCACAAGGACTCAAAGCAACTAAAAGAGTCAATGAAGAATAAGCTGCCACACTCATTTCTTGCCCAATAGCCAACCTTACAAACAGCGAGATAAAAAAGGAACCAATGACAAAAATTGTGTATTTTTGTCCGAACCACCCACTAATCTTTTCCCCTGAAGCCTTGTTGTCTTGAGCGTCTTGAACCAGATTCACAACTTTGTCGAGTGTTGTTTCTCCCGATCGCCGTAATACTCGCATGACAAACATTCCTTCTTCATTTTGCGTTCCAGCCAGAACTTCGTCGCCGGTAGATTTTGCTATTGGAACAGATTCCCCCGTCATTGCAACTTGGTTAACGTGCGTGTCACCCATCACCAAAACACCATCAACTGGAATCTGCTCAAAGGCCTTAACTCTCACCTCATCCCCCACGTCCAAGTCTTTTACTAACGTCACTTGGTCTTCGCCTGCAACAACCAAAATGGCGTTTTCAGGCCTCAATGCGATCAATCCTTCAATTGCAGATTTAGTCTTGCCCAATGCGTAGGCTTCTAATGTATTGCTAAGGCTAAAGAGGAAGAGCAGAACTGCTGCTTCACCCGGATGCCCTAAAATTACGGCCCCGGCCGCCGCCACGACCATCAGAACATTAACATCAAGTTCCCTGGCCCTGATTGACTCCCAAGCCGTCTGCAAAGCAAACACTGCTCCCGCCGCAACAGAAATATAAGCAAGCCAGGGATTGCCCCAAATCCAAAAGAAAATTAGGAACGCCAAACAGACGCCTGTTAAAATACTTTGAATTCGTGCACTCACTATTGTAATGTAGCTGAATTGGAGCAAAAGGATTCAAGTCCCGTTGCTCCTATCAATGCAATATTCTCTCTATTTCGATTGAGTTTTACGCATTCGATTCATTAGTTTTCCAAGATTGGTTGAAAAATCATCAAGAATTGAATAGGAACAAGGAATAACGAGCAAAGTCAAAAATGTTGACAAGATCGTTCCACCGATGATCGTAATTCCAATCGTCTCCCTAAATTCAGAGCCCCTTCCGATCGCCAAAGCAACTGGCAGCATTCCCATTAGCAATGCCAAGGTCGTCATCATAATCGGCCTCAACCGAGTTCCGCCCGATTCCACCAATGCATCAAACTTACTCATACCTCGGTCTCGCAAAGTATTGGCGTAATCCACAAGCAATATCGCATTTTTACCGACTAAACCAACCAATGCAATGATTCCGATAAAGCCAACAATGTTCAAAGTCTTATCGGTAATAACTAAAGCGAGAATCGCCCCTACCATTGCCTGAGGCTGCGTAAGCTGAATGATCAACGGATAGATCAAATTATCAAAAAGCGAAGCCAAAATCATGTAAACCAATACTAAACCTAATCCAAGCGCACCGAAAAGGAAGCCCATTTCTTTTGCCTGAGTGTCAGCTTGTCCCAAAGGACGATAAGTCACACCCTCTGGAACCATATTTTCTGTCTTCAGCCACTCATCAATTTGAAGCTGAACAGATCCTGCAGCAAAACCAGGTAAGAGATCTGCTTCAACTGTAATCACTTCTTGGCGATCCCGACGGTCAATTTTGTCAACCCCCGTCCCGTTTTGAATCGTTGCAACTTCTTTCAAATAAACCGGATTGCCATTTCTAAACGTAATCGGAACCGAAGACAACAGCTCTGGGTTGTTTCGATCTTCCAAATTCATCATCACACGAATGTCATATTCATTTCCGCTTGTTCTAAATTTGGCTGAATCATCACCTTCATACAATGCCCGTAATGCTCCGCCCATTTCCTGCACCGTGACATTGGACTGGGCCAGGCGGGCCCGGTTTGGAATCGCTTGTAATTCCGGCTTACCCGGCTTGCTCGTAACATTGGGGTTAATAACCCCCGCGATCTTGCCATTCTGAAGTCCTTCTTTAACCTTTGAAGTGACATCAACAAGCTTCTGCCGCTCATCAGACTTAAATGCAAGCTGAATTGCTGCGCCAAAACCAAAAGCTTCATTCGTCGTTACTGTTACTTTTGCCCCGGCAACTTTCCCAATTTTCTGTAAAAGATCGGCGGCAACAGATTCCGCGTTTTTGTCCATCGGACGCTGTTTCTCTTCATGCTTTACCCAAAACATGAGGTTATCGAGAATTGCCCGCTTCTCTAGCAAAGTTATACTGATCTGAGCAAACTGTGTTCCTGCACTCGATGCCCCAAATCCACCGCCTTTTTGTCCGACTTGTGATGTCACAAAATGAGACATAGGGTGCTGCATCGCTATATTTTCAAGTGATTCTACAACTTGTGTTGTTCGATTCAAACTTGTTCCAGCTGGCATCTCCACATTAATATTAACAATTCCCGTGTCTTGGGGTGGAGAAAATGCAAACTTAAATACATCCTCGCCTTTGTAATTATGGTAAGCCTTGCCTGCCATCGGCGCAACTACAAATAAAGCCAAGAAGCCCGCTCCACCTATAAAGATTCCGAACTTTGCTTTCTTAAACCGAATCAGGTTTCCAAGGAAGATCGCAACCGAAAAAACTAGAATCATTGGCAACATACCAAGCCCTGAACCCATTGCCGTCTTCATGTCCGGGGCAAATGAGCCGCCAATAAACGTGAATAACGCAATGAGAATTGCAAAACCACCACCAAAGAAATACCATCGGTGGCGAAGACTAAACGCAACAGCCTTTCGATATGCATTGGAGAATCGATTAAACATATTCTCAAACCCTCTTGCAAACCAACCTTTAGGATGCTCCCAATCTTCGCCTTTTCGATACCAGCGACTCGCCAGCATTGGAGTAACAGTAAAGGAAACAAAAAGCGAAACCATAACTGCTACCGCATAGCCAATACCCAATGGTCTAAAGAACTGACCAACAATTCCACCCATAAACCCAATTGGTAAAAAGACAACAACGTCTGCCATTGTAATTGCAATGGCCGCAAGTCCAATTTCAGCCCGACCATTAATGGCCGCCTCAACTGGCTCCTCGCCCATAGTCAAATGGCGATAAATATTTTCAATAACAACAATTGCATCGTCAACCAAAACTCCAACTGCCAGAGATAAAGCCAGCATCGAAAGATTGTTAATCGTAAAGCCAAATGCCCAATATGCAATCAATGTCGTAAACAAACAGACCGGAATTGCCAGGGCAACAATCAGCGTTCCTCTAAAATTGTGTAGGAACATCCAAATGACGGCTGAAACCAAAATTATTCCAAAAATGAGCGCAAAGTTTAAGTCAAATAGTGATTCTTTGATCTGGGTTGAAGTGTCTTGAGAAACTGTAAACTTCACTCCGTATTGCTTTTCCATCGAATCCAGAAGTGATTCCCCGGATGGCAATCGCGCTGCATTGGATATCTCGACTGCATTACCTTCTTTCGATTTTTGAATGACAATCGTAACGGCCTCTTTTCCATCAAGCCTAGAATTAGTTCTTCGCTCGGCGTTGGTATCTATCACGTCTGCAATATCACGCAATCGAAATGACTTATAAACACCTTGCCGACTGTTATCGCTCAGAGTCAAAAAGGTATCACGCAAGGCATCAACGGTCTTGACTTCGCCCAATACCCGTAGCGTAAGCTCCTCATCTCCATCCAATACTCTGCCTGCCGGGATATTTAATGTTGCCGCATTAATCGCTCTCTGGACGTCAACAATTCCAATTCCATAGCGAAGTAGCGCATCTCGCTTTAGCTGAACCTGAATCTCTCTAACATCACCACCAGATACATTAACAGCCGCAACGCCATTGATTCGCGCAAATTGATCTTTAAGTTGGTTATCAGCCAAGTCTCGTAATTGACGATTACTGAACTTATCCGAACTCAAACCCAATGTCAAAATTGCATCTTGCGAACTATCAAATTTATCAATGATCGGTTTTTGGGCATCATCGGGAAGATCATTGACAATCCCTTCGACTTTGGTTTTGACCTCATTTAAGGCAACATTGATGTCAGTACCAACTGCAAAGGTTAATGTAACGGCCGAGACTCCTTCTTGGCTCGTTGTCACAACTTCTTGCAAGTTAGCTAAACCAGTGACAACTTCTTCAACTTTTTTTGAAATCAAAGTATTGATTTCGTCTGGTCCAGCACCTGGATAAACCGTAACAACCGTTACAACTCCAAAACTGACATCCGGGTTCAACTCGACCCGCATCGATTTATAGCCTATCAAACCCAACATGACGGCGGCAACCATCACCATCAAGATGAATACCGGCCGAGTAATTGCAATCTTTGTTAAACCCATTGAATTACTCCTTCTCTAACTCAGTTTCCGATGAATCACTTTTTACTGCGGAATCAGATATCTTTACAGTTGAGCCTGGAACAACTTCCGATTTACCCGCCGTAATCACCTTGTCTCCAACTTGAAGCCCTTCAATGACATTCAAAGCATCTTTACTGAACCGAACTTGGATTTCACGTTTTGCTGCTTTAGTACCTTCAACAACATAAACAAAAACCGATTCACCGTCACGATTCAACGCCGCATCAGGAATCACCATCACATCCGATTCCGTTCTTAACTGAACAATGCCGCTCGCAAACATGCCCGCTTTCAAACCTGACAGCTGCTCACGAATTGCAATCCTCACTCGATACAATCGGCCAAGATCACTTGCCAGCGGATCGGTAGAAACAATCTGTCCACTCAATTGAGTTCCGCCTAAAGATTGAATCGTCACCTTAACCGGCAGTCCAACTTTCACAAGTGATATATCTTTTTCCGGAACGTCAGCTTCAAAATAGATTCCTTGCACGCCAATCAATCTCGCAATTGGAGTTCCTGGTGCCGCATAAGTGCCAGCCTGAAGTGGTCTTCCGCTGATTTTTCCGCTGACTGGGGCATACACTTTTAAATCTTCCAATGCAAGCTTTGCTAAATTTTCAGATTCCCGCGCTGATTCTAAATTTGCGCGCGCACCATTCACGCGTTGATCCAAGACAGGATCAAGTTTCTGGTTGGCTTTGTCTACCGCCAGTTGCTGCTCGGCTCGGCGCACTTGCTCACGTGCCGATTCGATATCTTCTGGGCGAACAGAATCAAGAATCAAGTTATATGCTTCTAAAGCCGATGTATATCCGGCCAATGCCGATTGATAACGATTTTCCGATGCTTCTAATTCCGATTTAGCAATCGCGCCTTGCTCAAAAAGCCGGCCGGATCGATCCCTATTCTTTTCTGCCGTTTCCAAATCCGATTTTGCACGATCTAGGTTTGCTTTAGTCTGTCGCTTTTCCTCAACTCTCGCGCCATTCAAAAGCTTCTGTAAAGCCGATTTTGCTTGCCGAACTCCGGCTTCGCTTGAAGCAACTGCCGCTGCTGTTTTCGAAGGGGAAACTTTAGCATCCATTAAGGCCTGATCAAGTTGAGATTTAGCCGATTTAACTTGAGCCGATGCTTGACGAAGCCTCGCTAAACTATCGGAAGATTCTTGCTTTGCGATCAATTGCCCAGCTCTAACAGAATCACCATCTCTCACATAAACCGCTACCAACCGCCCGGCTGATTGAGCTGTTACACTCACATCATCATCCGAAATCAGGCTCCCTGTCAGTTGGAGCTCAACCGGAATATCTCTAGTGACAACATCAATTGCCTGAACCGCAATCGTAGGATCAGTAACGATTTTCTTCGTTTCTTCCGATTGAGCTTGCGCCGCTCTGTTGACACAGCCCGGCAAAACCGCAGCACTCAATGCCAGAATTATCCCAAATGTAAATGGCGATTTCAATCTCATTTCTTTTCCTGTTTTTGTCCGGCAGCTTCCGGCGTCACTAAAAATTCATCGTTTCCAACTGACTTTTGCAATGCTGCATACGCCGTCCGAACTCTAAAACTAGCCAAGGCAACATTTGCAGCTGCCTGTGTCAAATCGTTTTGGCTAGTCGTCACGTCTAGCAAAATTCCAACTCCTTCGTCGTATCTCAATTGAGCCAATCGCAAGGCTTCCGTTGAAAGCTCTAAATTCTTTTTTGCCGAATCCAGCGCGATCCATGCCGTTTGCAATTCCGTCAATGAAGACTGCACCTCCAAAGCAATTCCCAATTGAATCTGCTCGTAGTTGATCTTTGCCTGTTCTTCACGCTCCTTTGCAGTTTTAGAATTTGCAGCAACAACTCCGGAAATGGTAATTGGAAAACTAAATACAAGCTGGGCCGTCGTTGATTCGTTGGATTGTCCAAATCCTGGATCCAAATTCTTTGAATAACTTGCACCGGCCGAGAGGGTTGGGGCGGCGGCTTTTTCTTGAGCTTTACGAGCTTGCTCAAGTGCCAATATTCCCAATTGAGCTTGTCGAATTTCGGCACGATTGGCCAAAGCTTGCTTGACAAACACTTCTGCTGTTAACTCACTAAATACTTGAGCAGGTTCAACTTCAACTTCAAACTCTGTTTCGATTGGTCGACCTAGCAGGTTATTTAGAGCTTGCTTCGCTAAACGAAAGTTTCCGGCCGCATCACTGACTCCTTGGTCCGACTGCTTCACAACGACTTCTAATCGCAAAACATCAAATCTAGGTATCGCCCCCTCTTGTTCACGAATCCTGGCTTTGGAAAGCCTCTGCTCCGCCGAATCCAATGTCGCCTTCTGAATTGATAGCAATTCGCTGGCCTGAACTACTGCAAAAAACTGCGAACGAACCATTCCACGAATAGTGTTTGTCTCTACATCCCATTTGGCTTCTTCTGCTAGACGATTAAACTCCGCCGACCGTATTCGGTTTCGATAGACGCCAGAAATATCAATGATTTGATTAACGGCGAACTGAATATTTGTATTAGTGCTTGAACCGTTCTGTCCAAATCCGCTGGAATTTCGAGCATCAAACCAAGAAAGAGTAGAACTCACTTGAGCCCCCGGGCTCAAAGATGCACGAGATACCTTTTCCTGGGCTTTAGCAATTTCAATTTGGCTTTCTTGTAGTCGAATCGAGAATGCCTGCTTTTCAGCAAGTGCCAATGCTTCGGTTAGGCTTAAAACTCCATCATCTTGCTGAGTTGATAACACTGCCGAGAGTGCAAAGGCAAGTGCAGCGAAACCACTCATTCGACTTCGGGCTCCATTTCCGCTTCCGAAACTGCTTGTTCTAAACCTTGTTTCACTATTTCTAACATTTCTGCTACATCCTCAATTTTTGAAATCATCAATCCCTCCTTAAATGGTGGACGCATCACCAAAAGCTTATCGCCGGGCTTCAAATTCAGGGCCGATCGGGCTTCCGCAGGAATCACAATCTGGCCTCGCTCACCAACGGTGACCGAGCCATAAAAAAAATCATCACATATCCCTTTCTTCATGACTGAATACTACAAAATCCATGATATCATACTTTTCATACTTTCCAGAAAATATCCCAAAGTGTTTTTTCCATGCTTATTCAATCTCCTCTGCAAATCGGTATCCTGAAAAAATGAAATTGCATCTGGCAATCGTAGCCTTTGCACTCCCTATTTGCAGCATTGCCGATACAAACTTCATACCGATTCGTAACCATAGAAGCACTTCTCTCAACTTCCTTCGACCTCTCCCTCTCGGAAAAATCCTCAACCAAGATTCAATCGAAAAATCCTTTCATCTCGCAATCAGTAACGAAATGAGAAATCTTCCGGCCGCTGGTATCTACGAAGATTCCGAGACCTGGCGTTTCGCATACCGGTACCGAAAGTCTCTAAAAAACAAAGATGAATTGTTCTTCGAAGCTCCTTTCCTCTACCGCGGAGGCGGAATTCTCGATCCGATCCTTGCTTGGTGGCATCGAATATTTGTTGATGATTCCGTTCCTCTTCGAGATAACACTCCTTTTGGTCAATCCGAATTACAAATCCCCGGTGGCCAATACTCTTCAGGTTTTGGAATAGGAGACCTCACTATCGCCTATGGAAGAACAACCAGTATTGGAGCCACCAGAATTTGGACAAAATTACCAACCGGTAACCCAAAGCAGTTCTTTGGCAGCGGTAATTTTGATTTTGGAATTTCAATTGATAACGCCTGGAAAATCGCTCCTCGCTGGACAACTGAACTTCATCTCGGGCTTACTGCGCAAGGAAAGCCAAGCCAAGTCCAAAACGCTCGCGGAATTATAGAGTCGGCCGCAATAAACATCAGCTACCAACCAAACCGCCAAGATTCATTCAGTCTACAGTGGAATTCCGAAGCATCACCCACAAACCACAACCGATCGTTTACCGATTCAACTCATCGGGTCATCAGCCTGGGATATACAAAAAAATCAAGCCGAGACAAACTGTCAATCTACTTTCAAGAAGACGGTGATTTCGGCTGGTTTGATTTTCCCGGCGGTGCCCAAATCGGCCCCGATTGGACGATGGGACTTAACTACACCATTTTTAAATAAAAAACCACCCGAGCAAATAAATGCTGGGTGGTCTCAAAACAATACTGGCGAAAATTATTCGTCGCCGGACATGGGGCTAGCTTCTCGACGTCGTCGAGGAGTGTGACCCGAATCAATCAAATCGCGTACAACAAACGGCAAGAGAGCAATTTCTCGTGCGCGCTTAATTTGGCGAGTGATCATTCGTTGCTGCTTGGCAGTATTTCCAGATTGCCGGCTCGGCAAAATCTTGCCCCGATCAGTCAAGAATCGTTGCAAAATCGCAACATCCTTATAATCCACTTTGTCAATCTTATTGATCGTCAAGTAGCTGACTTTTCGGCGACGGCGTGGTCGAGCCCGACCGTCTCCACGGCCCTCGTTGGCATCGACGGCAGCCTTATCGGCTCCCGCATCCATCATTTCCATTGAATCGTCTGACATAAAAACGTACAGTCCTATCCGCAACAGAGTCGCGGATCAATCATTATGCCACACCAAACCACCAAGAAACCCTTCGGATAGGCCCAACCATACCAAGAAGTCCCACCCTACAACTACTAGCTACCTCGTAACCATACTACTGGTCATTGATCCAGTTTTTAAGTTCAAAACCATACCAGCAAGTAATCATAACTGCCACCTTTTTAACACACCAAGGAACAATCCCTGTGTAGGATTCAATTGAGAGTCCTCACAATACAAAACCGGGATGGAACCGCCCATTCCTCTCGGAATATCACAACCCTCTAGCCCGGGGTCGGTCTCGCCCACCGGCCCCCTCGTTCCTCCAAAAATGAGTCGTGGCTCTCTTAATTTTCTAGGGAGCCTGACTTAAAAACTCATTCCAACTCGAATCCTGCGCAAACTTCATCTGCGCATAATCCAATGCATAAGTTGTAAACAAGCCACTCGGTGAAAAATCAATGGATATGCCATATGATGGCTCAGAATTCGCATTGTTTCCTTCATGAATCACAGCCGCAGTAACTTTTGCCCTCACATCCGCACATGCCGTCTTGACAACCGTCGGAACTGACACATCTGCTTCCAGCTTCAAACATACATCAACCAAATCCCGATATTTTCTGGTAGATGTGTCACTGTAAGCCTTAGAATTGTTTCTTGCCGCCGGAATAGCTGTCGTTAAGCTTCCAGCATTAGCAATCATCAATGTAGCCAAATTGTCAATCGAAGTCCGCAATGCAACCAATTTTGATGAGTCAATTACACTCTGCGTTATTTTTCTCGAATTATAAGGTGCATAACCCAGCATTCCCGTCACAAACTCATTAGTCAGTGCCGCCGTCGTGCCATTGGGATTATCGCGGAATCCATCAAATACCAAATGGTAAGGCAATCCTTCCCCCGGAGGGCTCTCTTCACTTCCAACGATGTAACTAGCATGAGTTCGAGCTTCATATGCCACTTCCATCATCTGCATTAAGCTACTATCCCAACTCAAAATATCAAAAGTCTGACCTTGCAAAGCTTGGCCAATCTCCCAAGTATTAATACTATTTCCAGATTCATCATCGTAGCTGAACCCACGCGTCAAAGAGTCACCTGGCGAACGTTTCCATCCATTTCCATGATTCCAAAGAATTAAAACGTAACGATCAGCTGGATAATTCGCCTTACCCCAGGCCACAAAATCTCGCAATGTTTGCGGATCACCCATATCTAGTGGATCGCCATTCGTCTGCTTCAAATTGCTCTGAATAATCTGAGACCCTACTAGATTTGGATTTGAGTCAGGTTTAACAAGATATCTCCGAACCCCATCGAAACTAGACGAAGGAAATACAGACTTACTTTGCTTCCACTGCAAAACAAACCGAACATCCGGGTTCCCCGCAACCTGCTCCATTTCGTTTACATCCCCATCGCTGAATGAAAATAAATCATTCGCAGCATTCAAATAAACCAGAACCGTCCACTTCCCTTGAGTAATAACCTGAGAAGTCACCGTAACTGGCACAGATCCCGTCAAACTAGTACCTGCCAAGGCTGATGTTATCGTGCCCGTCCCTGCCGTTGTCGCAGTAAAAATTCCACCCGTTAATGTGCCGACCCCACCTGTTACACCATAACTTATTGATCCCAACGGACTAAATACAGGAATACTCCCATTCATCGCCGTTGCAAAAACTGGAATTGTTTGCTGCGACACCAAATTTAACGAAGCTGGAGCAATGCGAAGTGAAGTTGGAGCTAGAGCATTACTGGTCTGTACATTTAAGTTCGTCCCTCCCGGACCGCCGCTACACAAATCAACAATGGTTCGCAATTCTTTATGAATGCCGCCTGCCGCATTCGGCGAGTTATATATTGTTGCTCGCAACTCATAAGTGCCGGCGACAATATTGGTTAAATTAAGCGTTGAATTCGTTGAACCATTTCGATTCGAAATACTATCAGAACGCACCACAAACCCATCAACATCAATAACTTGCAAAACCTGAGATGCATTTGTTGGCGCAGTACCCCAAATGGTTGTGTAGTTGATCTGTCCGGAAGCCGTTGTTACAAGACATGGCCCCATCGTCAAACTTCCGACTGTCGTAGAACCGCCTCCACCACCTCCGCCGCAACCGGCAACAATAATCCCCAGCAATACGGACCCGATGGCCAAAAAACTCAATCGCACATTACATTGACGGAACAAAACCATGAAGGTTCTTACTTTTACCAGGGACATTTTTGAAAATTCATCCGAAAATCACAATATCTGTGTCCAATTCGGATTCACTCCTTTCAATATTAAATGCTCTTGATGAACAAGGAATTAGGCTGGCACCGCCCGGATTTCCAGTTCAATTAATGAAAAATGATGCTGGCTCTGTCACAGTCTGGCTCGATCATCCCTCCATATTTGATGGCCTTCCAAAAGATGAATTCGGAATCGCAGTTTTCGATCGCGAAAACTGCTGTTTGGCCGATTGGGGCCTAGCAAAAAAAATAATTGAGAACAATTTCGATTCTGAGCCTCTCGTTCGAGAAGCATTTAAAAAAGGAAAATCATCGAGCTCAAATGGAGAAATCTATCTCCATGCCCACCGAAAAGGCGAACATGTTATTCTCTTAACTCTTGCTGTCGAAGAACTCGGGGGAGCTTATCTCGCCCTCAAAAACGCCGAGAGAGAAGCCGTCGCTCTAAAAAGAATCGGAAGAGCACTGGCAATGAACCAAACATTGCAGCCCCTAGCAATCGCCACCGCTCACTCCCTCATCCAAGCGCTAGACCTTGCTGGTGTCTTGCTTTGGAGTAACGAAGATGCCAATGAGTCGTTCGAACTGGCTGCAAATGCTGGAATAGACCGAGAAGGATCAAATCGAGTCAAAATCCTTCGCCTAAACAGGCAGCCTCAATTCTTTGCTGAGTATGTTGTTCAAACGGCAAAACCACTTTGGGTTAATCGCGCCGACCGACACCCCCTAACTCTAGAAGTTGAAGCCCATCACTGTTATATCCCTGCCGGAGCAATTGCCTGCCTTCCCCTCAGAGTCGGACACCAAATTGTTGGCGTCTTGGAACTCATTGCTAAAGAATCAGACCACGATTTCCTCGCTTCCAAAGATCTTCATCTCACAATTGCAGAACATCTTGGCCTGGCTCTTCGATCAGCAATTCTCTTTGAACAAGTCGAACAAATGGCAACTACCGACCCGCTCACTGGAATCAGTAACCACCGCCGACTCCAAGAGTTCGTTGCAACTCAACTCGAAGAAGCTAAGCACGATTCCCTCCCTATCGGCCTCATCATGATCGACGTCGACCATTTCCGAAGATTCAATGAAGAAGAAGGACACGATAGTGGCGACCGAGTTCTTCAACTGGTTGCCCAGTCTCTCCGAGAAAACTTAAGAGGAAAAGATCTTTGCGCCCGCTATGGTGGAGAAGAGTTTACGGTTGTTCTCCCCGGAATGGATGTTAAAGCGACCGCATCAGTTGCAGAAAGGATTCGAAGCGTTATTGAAAAAATTGAATACACCTCAAAATCCGGAAACAAAAGACAAATAACTGCGAGTTTTGGCTGCTCCAGCTCTCCGGAATCTGCAAATGACCCTGATAGTCTGTTCAAATCTGCTGATTTGGCCCTTTATCAAGCCAAAAGATCAGGTAGAAACCAAGTAGCGATTGCTAGAGGTGACTTTGATGAGTCTCAAATCGCAAGCTGAATAGGAATGAGGTCCTAACTGAGCGCAAAAAAATTGCTGTTCGGGTCCTTAGAATGAAGCCGAATACAAATCGGTGCTATCATTTCTGTTTGCTGAATTTCAGTCCGAGACGTTTCTCGGGAGGTGTTGGATGTACGCGATAGTCAAAACAGGCGGTAAACAATTTAAGGCCGAAAAGGACATGGTCCTCATGGTCGAAAAACTCGAAGGCGAACCAGGAACGGTCGTCTCTCTCGACGAGGTGCTAATGATCTGTTCCGATTCGGAAATCAAGGTCGGAAGCCCATTCGTCAAAGGCGCAAAAGTCACGGCTAAAATCGTCCGAACTGCAAAGGGAAAGAAGATCAACGGCTATAACTATAAAGCAAAGAAAAATATCCGAAAACGCTGGGGTCACAGACAAACCCATACTTACCTACAAGTAACCGGCGTTGAGGGAGGAAAGTAATTCTATGGCACATAAGAAAGGTCAAGGTTCTTCGAAAAACGGTCGCGATAGTAACTCAAACCGTCTCGGAGTAAAGCGATATGGCGGTCAGGTTGTTAAACCAGGAATGATCATTGTTCGACAACGCGGCACAAAGTTTTACCCAGGTGCCAATGTTGGTATCGGAAACGATCACACGCTTTTTGCATTAATTGATGGTGCAGTCACATTTGAAGGCCCAAAAAACAAGCGTAGAGTAAGCGTTTATAACGACGTAGCCTAACGAATTATTATTTTAAGCGTCCACACCAAACCCTCCAAGATTTTTCTTGGAGGGTTTTTTATTCTAAACTATACAATTCCAGATCGCAGAAGATCTTTCAAAACCAGTAATCCTACAAGTCGACCGTTTTCAATAACTGGCATTTCACCAATCTTGGCTGGAAAATTCTGAAACACTTCTAAAGAATCAAAAGCCAGCAAACTGGGCTCACAAGTTACTCCCGGCATCGACATCAAATCCTCTGCCGTTCCCTCTAATGGCGCTTCAGATTTTACAAACCATCGTCGCAAATCTCCGTCAGAAATAAAACCAATCAACTCCTCATTTTTTCCCACAACGCACGCTCCTCCCGACCCTGCCCTGGTAATCGAACGCATCAAATCAATCACTCTCGTATCTCGCTCTACAATAGCAATATCCTCTTCCGAACGCATAACATCCGCCACTGTCAATAAAAGCCGTTTGCCAAGCGCACCCGCTGGGTGATATCGAGCAAAATCTTCACTTCTAAATTCTCTCGCTTCCATAACTGCAACCGCTAAAGCATCACTCGCCGCTAACATAACTGTCGTCGATGTAGTCGGAGCTAAGTTATTTGGACAAGCTTCTCGGTCAACAGCCACATCCAGAACCAAATCAGCTTCTCGACCCGCGCTGCTTGTTGGACGCCCGGTCATAACGATTGTCCTCGCACCCTGAGATCTAAATGAAGGAAACAATCGTACAAGTTCATCCGTTTCCCCGCTGTAGCTATATGCCAAAACAACATCATCCGATGTCACCATGCCTAAGTCACCATGCACTGCTTCTGCTGCATGCAAGAAAAATGAAGGTGTACCTGTCGAAGCAAAAGTTGCCGCCGTCTTGGCTGCAATATGTCCACTTTTTCCAATCCCACACGTAACCACCCGCCCTTTACATCCCAATATCCAATCAACCGAGACTGAAAAAGGCTCCCCAATCCTATCACTTAAAGAAACCAGCCCATCTGCTTCTTCTCGCAAGACACGCTTGATGGCATCCAAACTCAATTCCGATCTCCCATAATCTTTCGTCCCAATAATGAACACAGCCACTCACAAGCGACTTGCGCTGTTTCTCCCGCCCGGTCGGTCATTGGGTTCACTTCCACGACATCGACTCCGGCTAAAGACATTTCAGAAGAAGCTGACAAGTATTCATTGATACTCTCAGCAATAAAGTGGCCTTCGCGATAAGTCAGTCCACCACGAACCTTTGTCCCTGTTCCCGGAGCAAGCAAGGGATCAAACGCATCAACATCAAAACTCACCCAAAGCTTTTTAGCCCCACAAGTATCGAGCCATTTTTTTATGTCTTCAATTGCTCCTCGAATACCAATACGATCAACATCCTGCATCGTCAATGCATTCGTACCTCCAATTGCTTTATAGTTCGATACCTCCCCAGAATCCACATCTCGCAGGCCAATCCAGGCCATTCTCGATGCCCTCAAACCCTTTCCTGGCACAATCTCTTCTAAAATCTTGGGCCAAATCTTCATGGCTCCAGTTTGTGAATCATTGATCTGATTCCCAGAATCCATTCGCATAATTGCCGCCACTGGCATACCATGAATATTTCCCGATGGACTTGAACCAGGCGTATTCAAATCCATATGAGCATCAACCCAAAGAACGGCCAAGTCATCTCCATATTCCGCCATAGCGGCGGAAATTGTGGCTAAAGCTAAAGAATGATCACCGGAAACAACAATCGGAGTCCTTCCGCCCGCATAGCTTTGGCTCACTTTAGATTTCAACGCACGATATGCAGGCATTGCCTCAACTGCCCTTGCCTCAAGATCAGAAGGCGTGCGACTGTTCATTTCAAACGCATCCCCTTGGTCAATAATCTCAATTCCCAATTCGCGAAGCTCTTCTACAACTCCAACCAATCGCACAGCTGCCGGACCAAGTCGACTGCCTAAAACTGGGCCGCAAAGATCAAAGGGTGCGCCAATCAAATCATACATTGATTCCATTCTACTTGGGGCCCGGCAATGGGCAATTGTTAAAGCTACACTGTTCGTCAAATGCCCCAGACTATTGGCGTCCTCGCACTCCAAGGAGATTTTGATAAACACACCAATTCTCTGTTGAAACTCGGAGATTCCAAACTCCAAGTGAAAGAAGTCCGCACTCCAGAGGATTTGGCGCAAGTCGATCGGCTCATCCTACCGGGTGGAGAAAGTACAACCGTTGGACTTCTCATGCAACGCTTTGGGCTCGGAGAGGCAATCATCCAACAGGCAGATCAAGGAATGCCTATTTGGGGAACCTGCATGGGAATGATTATGATGGCGTCAGAAGTAGAGGGCCGAGAGCAATTCACACTTAAGATTCTTGATATCACCGTCAGGAGAAACGCGTTTGGAGCGCAAATCCATTCCTTTGAAGATCAAATTCAAGTCAAAAATATACAAGAACCTGTCATGGGGGTTTTCATTCGCGCGCCAATTGTGACTAAATTTTCAAACCAAGTCGAAATCTTAGCCAAATACAATCATCAAATTGTTGCCGTGCAACAGGGAAACAAGATCGGGACATCGTTCCATCCAGAACTCACCGAAGATCTTGCATTGCACGAGTATTTTCTCAATTTATAAAAAACAAACCCCGTTCGGAATCTCCGAAACGAGGTTGTTTTTTGGCTTTGGGGAGGAGGTACTAAAATCTTCCTTATAAGTACGACCCTACAATTGATACTCATGTTCCAAAAATTTATTTGTCAATTATGTATTGCAACTTGATATCTCCATCTAAGACCATCGAATTAATGAGCGTCAATCGAACTCCATCCGGTAGCCACGCTTGGCCACTTCCCATCCAATATAGGCCATCTCCATAAATCTTTGGAGCAATATAAAGAATTAGCTCATCAACAAGATCTGCATCAAAAAATCGTCGCAATGTTCCGGCTCCACCTTCAATCAAAACTCCTGTCACATTTCTGCTAGTCAGCTCTCTTAAAATATCAATAGGTTCCAGGGAATCTAATCCAATTTGCTGATCTAAAACTTCCCTTTCTTGATTCGATGTCATCCAAATCGTCTCTCCTCCTTCGCTAAAAATAGCTTCGCATCCATTTAACTTGCCTTGAGGGTCAATGACTACTCTTACCGGCTGATTGACAACTCCATCTATCCTTGCCGTTAATCGTGGATCGTCAAACTCTACGGTTCTCCGACCTACTAAAACACACCCTGTCTCTGCCCTTAAAAAATGTCCGTCTTCTCTTGCCGTCGGGCCTGTAATCCACTTACTGCTTCCGTCTGGCCATGCGATTTTCCCATCAACAGTAATTGCAGACTTTGCTCGAACCCATGGCCGACCGGATGTAACCGAATGCAAAAACTGACGATTCTTGGCCCTCGCTTCTTGCTCTAAAACTCCAAACTCAACTTCAATTCCTGCTTCATGTAGTTGCTGGCCCCCTCCAGATGCAATAGGATTTGGATCCGCAACGGCAATCACTACTCTTGCTACTCCTGCTTTAATCAATGCCAAACTGCATGGCCCGGTCCTACCTTCGTGGGAACAAGGCTCCAACGTCACGTAAACAGTTGCTCCCTGCGCATGAAGATCCGCCTGATTGAGAGCCATAATCTCCGCATGAATACCCCCGGCATGATCATGATATCCCTCACCAACGACTACTCCATCATGAACAATAACGCACCCAACGTGCGGATTAGGAGCCGGAAAACCCTTTTCTGAAAGAGTAATGGCCCTCGCCATCATTGCCAAGTCAAGTTGATTTGCCATCAGAATCGACCACCGATGGCTCATCTGTTACAGAACCATCATGATCTCGCAATGTACCTTCTAAAAACTCTTTCATATTGTCGGCGGCAATTTCTCTCAACTCATTTCTAACTCCCTTGATGATAAACCAAGCGCAAACAATAACAGCCAACCAAACCAAAACTAGAATAATTGTATAGATCCCAAACTGAACTGCAAACTCTTGCATCGCTCGGTTACCTTCACTTTTATCCGGCCTATTCCCCAAAAAGATCGGCATTCCAAATAAAGCGACCAAACCAAAAATCATTAATCCCGTTGTAAATACTTTTAGCCGCATGATTGCCTCAGTTTCAGTACGCCTTCTGCAATACTATTTTCCCGCATCAAATAACTACCCACAACAAAATGCGTGACTCCGGCATCAAAGCCTGCCCCAATAGTATCTGGATCAACTCCCCCATCAATTTCAATCGCAACATCACTGCGAATTTTTCGAATCTGGCGGACTTTCTCCAAGCAGAAATCTAAATGCTTTTGCCCTCCCCATCCCGGATTAACTGTCATGACCAAAACCATATCAACTTCACCAATTACAGATTCAATTGCAGAAATCGATGTTCCAGGATTGATAGCAATTCCCGCCTCAACTCCCTTCGATCGCAAACTTTGAATCAATCGGTGAGAATGAATAGTGGCTTCTTGATGAAAAATAATCCGCCGACATCCCGCTTCGATAAAGGCTTCAAAATGCGCTTCCGGCGTCAAGGTCATCAAGTGAGCTTCCATAGGCATCTTTGACTTCTTCGCCAAACTCTTTGCCAAATCTGCTCCAAAAGTGATGGGAGGCACAAATTGTCCATCCATCACATCCAAATGTATCCAATCACACCCGGCGGATTCCATTTCCATGACAGAACTTGCAAAATCTGCCGGATCACAACTCAAAATTGAAGGACAAATGAGTAAAGACAATGCTAATCCCCCTCGGAAATCTTTTTATTTTGCGTCGTCACAAGCTTGTCATCAAAATAAATCAAAATCTGGACGCTATCCCCATAGGCCGAAAACTTTTCGACAATCTCATCGCCTCCGCTATGTGTCGCCGAATAAATTTCCCGCTTGGCTCTCGCGTCCTCCGCTTCAACTCGAACAGAAACGGTTCCCTCAATACTTCTTGGAATTGTAAATACCAGGTCTCGCTCCGTTCTTCTATCAGAAGCAGAATCGGTACTAACTCTTTCGTTTCCATTACTCACCTTCAGTTTAATAGAACTCAATCGTTCAACTTTTGTCCGAGGTTCCGGAGACTGGCTGACAATCATGCCCTTTTCCAACTCCCGATCTCGAACATACTCAATATCCGCCTTTTCTAACTTTAAGCTCAATCCTTCAATAATCTGAGTGACTTCATCCAAAGACCGACCTCTAAAGTCGGGTAATTCAACAATGCGGCTTCCAGAACTCACAACGGCTTCAACATAAGAATGCTCTTTTACATTCTCTCCCGGAGCCGGAGCCAAAGAGATAATCACATCTTTCGGATGTTCATTGGAACTCTCAAGTCGAGCTATCCGCAATTTAACATCCATCTTTTCCAACTCCTTACGAGCTTCTTCAACTGGCTTCCCAATCAAATCTGGCATCAGTTGGCTCTTCGGTTTTTGAATGTTAAAGAAGATCCAAACCCCAACAACAATTATCATCATTGTCAGCGACAAGTAAACTAAACCAGAAAGCCACATGGGCAGAGAATCGGAAACTTCCGCGTCCCTACGTCTTTTTTTCTTTTTTGCCACTTCTTCCTCTTCAACTAATTCCGAATCAACTACGTTAAGCTCTGGTGCAATTTTGACTTGCACCTCTTCACCACTATCAGGTCTCAAAGGCCAGGCTAATGGCCGACCAAATCTCAATCCATCTTGGATAATTTTCAAGTCATCTAAAAGGGATCGAACCGACCCATAACGATGAAGCGGATTCTTCGACATCGCCTTTTCAATAACTTTGTCCAGAGCAACAGGAACAGCTGGCACAACAGATCGAACTGATGGATACTCCTGACTGGAATGCTTTGCTGCCAAAGACGATACTGATTCCGCACTGTAAGGAGGTCGACCTGCCAACATCTGCCAGAGCAGAACCCCAACCGCGTAAATATCCGAACCAACGCTGGGCATGCTCCCTGCGGTCACCTCAGGGGCCAAATAAGGGCCCATCTCTCTCGCTTTCACTCGCGCCGCAGTATTGCTGTAAGCGTAAGCCTTCCAAAAACCAACCGTCACCAACTTGGCCTTATCATTAGCCTGACTGAAAACAGTTCTTGGCGAAATATCGCCATGGACAATATCTGCCTCATGAACGATCTCCAGAGCTTCTGCAATTTCAATTGCCATTCCAACTGCCACTGGCACGCTTAAGTTTGCCAACTTTCGCAATCTAGATTCAATTGAAATCCCTTCGAAAGCTTCCGAGACCAAGTAGAAATGTTCTCCCTCCTCAAAAACTCCGATTACTTTTTCGATACCATTGTGCCGAACTCCTTTCAAATTGGCCACAATATCGGTCAGAGTCGAAACGATTCCGCCATCGCCTTCGGCTTCTGGGCGAATCATTCTTGCGAAAATATCACGGTTCGTTGTTTGATCAACGCCCTTAAATCCCAAAAACACACCATCAGATTCCGCCTCCTTTGTCAGGGAATATCTTCCTCCAACTACGGTTCCAATCATTCGGGCTCACGAACCTTGATAAAAGCGCAAATTATAATTCCAAAGAGTAAAACAGTAAAGAAGTTCGGAAAAAAAGAAGAGTCTATAAAACTTGAATATCCTTGAGTTGTTCCCAAGAAAAAGGCTGATTGACTGGCAACATAGCCAGAAAACATGGCTAGCGTGCTCATCAATAAAACTAGGATACGAATCAATTTCATCTTTGTAACGCTCTTCTTACGTGTTCCTCAGAAATTCCATCGAATAGTTTACATCTTCCCGGATTCAATATCAGACTGAATGCAAGACCTTTTTTGGTGACTTTCTTATCCGAATACATTGCCGCAATCAGTTCATCAATGCTTAGTCCATTCGGAACCGTGGTTGGCAGGCCTTGACTGTTCAACCCCCTTTCAACTCGATCCACAACTCCTGCCGGAGTGATCCCCAATATTTCTCCAAGCCGGGCTTCAACTACCATTCCAATCGCTACTGCTTCGCCATGAAGGACTCCCTGATAGTTTTGGCACTTTTCTATAGCATGCCCTATTGTATGTCCAAAGTTTAATATGGCTCTTCTGCCTGTCGTCTCAAACTCATCTTCGGAAACGATTTTTGCTTTAAGCTCGATGCAGTGATGAATGACAGACTGAAATTCCTTAGATTCAATTTGCATATTTTGAGCTTCCAAATTCTCCAAAAAGCTCTCGTCCATAATCCACCCGTACTTCCACACTTCAGCCATTCCATTAACAAACTGTTCTCTCGGAAGTGTCTTCAAAAAATCTAAACATACGATAACTTCAGAAGGTGGCCAAAAGGCACCTATCAAATTCTTACCTTCCGGAATATCAATGGCAACTTTTCCACCAACACTGGAGTCAACCATTGCCAGTAAACTCGTTGGAATCTGCAAGAGATCGATTCCCCGCATATAAGTTGCCGCTACAAATCCTGCGAGATCACCAACAACTCCCCCGCCGATTGCCACTATCCTTCCCGATCTTCGAATTCCCATTTGCGCGGCAACTTTACAAATCTGAGAATAACAATCCATCGATTTTGAAGATTCACCAGCTTGAACAACAATCTTCTTCTCAATATTATCAAAAAAGGATTGGTAGCAAGTCTCCAAATTCGAATCGGTGACAACCAAATCATGTGAACCGATTTTTGAAAAGACTTCGGCTATATCCGGCTCATTTCGAATCTCATATTCACCTTTAGATGTCGGAATAATCACTAATCTGTCCTCAAGCCCAATATGCGATCTAGCACTTCGTCGAATTCCTCCGTCTCAATATCAATTACAAAATCCGCTTTCATGTAATAAGGTCTTCGAACAGCCATCAATTCTCGAAAACGATCTTCCCAGTTTTCAAGTTCCAACATGGGTCGCTTGCGAGAACTTTCACCGACTCTCCTAATCAATATTTCCTCATTCACATTCAAAAACAGAGAAGAACCTAACCGTCGAATCTCTGTCCAGTTTTCGTCTCTTAACACAATCCCTCCTCCGGTCGCCAATACACCTGGCTCTGGTTCGAGACCTTTCAGGATTGCAGTTTCATGTCCCCGGAATGTGTCTTCGCCATAAAGTCGAAACATTTGAGAAATTGTCCTTCCAATCTTAACTTCAAGCAAAGAATCGGTATCGGCAAAGGGCAGACCAGTCTCTTCCGCCAACATTCTTCCGACTGTTGACTTTCCGCTTCCCATCATTCCGACCAAAATCAGTTTCGACATTCTTGCTTTCTAAATCTGCCTCATAAAAAAAGAAAACAGCGACAGGCTATTTTCCTGTCGCTGCTCTTTCAGAACAACTCCTTAATTAAGGATTGATACCGGACTGAGTTTCATCAACAACCTTAGGTGTGACGAAGATAATCAATTCGCTTGAGTTCTGTTGTGAGTTCCGTGAACGGAACAATTGACCAATAATCGGCAGGTCACCCAAAATTGGGAATCGCGATTGTGAATAAGTGTCTTGCTTTCTTGTCAAGCCACCTAATGCCACGGTTTGACCATCTTTAACCCGTGCAACTACTGCCAATTGTTGTGACAACTGGTCAGGAATTTCTTGTCCATCTGGGCCTCGGCGCAATTGGCCAAATTCAGAGATAGTAGGCAAGAGAGTCATTGTGATCGTGCCATCGTTATTAATTCTCGGCCGAACGTTCAAACCTGTTTGGATTGAAAGCGATTGTGGCGTAGAAGTTGTAACGACTGAGTTTCCAACAACTGTGGTCTGGTTCAAGAAGATTGTTGTTTGTTGAACAAATGAAACTTGAGCCAACTGGTTGTTCATGGTTCGAACCAATGGCGAGTTCACAACTCGACCATAGCCGCTGGTCAACAAAGTTCTCAATCGAGTACTAATATTCCCAGTTGCATAGTTCAAGAAAATAGGATCACTGTTTCGAGCAAACACGCCCGGTCGAGCTCCGGCAAAAATGCCTCCTCTTTCGTAGAACCAGTCAATTCCCCATGATTTATCCAAAGAGGAGCTAGTTGTGATGTACTCAACTTTGATAACAACTTGCTTTGGAGCAATGTCAAACAATTGCAATCGATCAAGTAAATCGTTATAAGCTTGGTCAGTACCTTGGAAAATGATAGAGTTGTCAGTTGGGTCGTAACCGAGCCGATCCACACCTTCTGGCATAAAACCTTGACCGGACTGCAACGAACCAAAGTCGCCGCCACCATTTTGACCGCCACCAAGACCACCTTGACCGCCGCCGCCACCAAGACCACCTTGACCGCCACCGCCGCCACCAAGACCGCCGCCACCTCCGCCGCCGCCGCCGCTTCTTTGATTAGCAGCTGCTAATTCAGTTTCTCGGTAAGGGCGCACGAGTGATTCCGCAGCCGCTGTTCGCATTGGATTATTCAAAAGACCATTTGTTATGCCATTGCTGGAATTGATCAAATCTCGATAAGCAAAATCTGGGTCATCAGAATCACCGGTCATGATCAACCGATAAACCGAAGCCGCGTCTGCCTTCTTCATTTCAATCTTGCGGAAAAGCTTTTTCGCAGGAATTGCAACATTTGTGTTAGTTGCTTTAACAGCTTCTCGCTTCTCACCAAAACGAATGACATAAACGCCATTTTCATCACGCTCAGCATGGGCACCTGCCGCTTGGCAAATGTATTGAATTGCTTCAGCTGCAGATACTTCACTTAGCGAGAGGTTGATCTTTCCATATTCGCGCTCTCCGCTTGGAGAGACTACAAACTTTAAGCCAGTTTGCTTAGACAACAATTGAGTTGCCGTCAACAAATCTGCATCTTTCAGATAGACCGTAACTTGCTTATCAATGGCGCTCTCTTGTGCAAAAACCACGCCCGCGACAAGCAAACCCGCCGCGATGAATGTCGATTTCAATCCTTTCATCATATTTCCCAGATATTCCTCAGTAATTCTACCTAAAGCAGATTAGAAGCCTCCAATGCCTCCACCGCCGCCGCCGCCGCCGAAGCCACCAAAGCCTCCGCCGCCGCCGCCAAATCCACCTTGACCACCGCCGCCGCCAAATCCACCTTGACCACCGCCGCCGAAGCCACCTTGGCCTCCGCCAAATCCGCCATTTCCACCACCAAAGCCGCCTTGACCACCGCCTTGTCCGCCCCCACCAATTCCAACCGAAGTCGAGGTTTCAGGTTGAGAGTTCACACTGCCGGAACCTGAGAGCAAGAGTGCAATCAAGAATGGATCAGCGTGCTGAATGTAAATCTTTCGAATTGGGTTAGCCGCTGCTGCACCAAGAGAACCTGGATCAGTCGCCGTTGGAGCGGTTACCGCTGGCTTTCGTACAATATTGTAGATACCTGCTTCTTCGCGCCAAGTGGAATCAACTTGGTTCAAAATGTTTCGCAACGCAGTCTTAAAAGGAACATCTTTCAAGCTTACGGTTATCACGCCTTGAACATCTGCAGCAACAGTGTAGTTAAGCCCTGTTGCGCGGAAAATAATCTTTAATGCGTCACGAATGTCTGCTTGATCCAATTCCAAGCTTTCAATAATTGTATTGCCTGGATCGTCTTGAGCTACTGCGATCACCGGAGCGGTCACCATGCAGGCCAACATTGCCAAGCCTAACACTGTACGAAATGTCTTTTTCATCGCTTTGTTTCCAACCTTACCTTCTAAACGTTTTAATTTCAATTCTATTTCTCCCAAAATTACCGACCTTCGTCGGCTCCCACTGCACTACTTGAAGATCCACCACCACCAGCAGAACCTAGACTAGGACGGCCATTACCTCCACCGCCACCTTGATTTCCACCACCAGCACTTCCTTCTCTACCAGCCAACGGAATTGTGATTTCGCGTGGCAACTGGTTGCCAGATCTTCGAAATACAGCTCGCTGCTCATCGATTGAAACACAAGTCCAATCAGTTCCTGGCACTTGCGATCCAGGACGAATCAACTCAACACTTGAACCTGTGTCAAGCAAAGCCAACACCGCACCCTCGCTAACCGCAACACCAGAAAGTCTCCAAGCGGGAGTTGGCTCAACAACTGGTCGATCAAGTTCATAGTTGATAACTGGCTCTTCAAAATAAGCTTTGTAGCCACCACCATCGGAGAGAACCCGCTCCATCATTTGTTGTCGATCAAAATTGGATTCTGCAGACAATAAGCGGAAAGGATCATTGCGATTGTCCCAGCTTCTGCGGCTAGCCAACTGCTGAACAGTCTCCATGTCGCTAAATGCGTCTTCTGGCTTCAGTTCAACTCCAGCCACGGCTTCTGGTTGATAGAATTCTCCACCAAATGTTGCCGTTACCGGCGCCGGAGCAGTTGCAACACTCTGCCGACAACCTACAGAACCTAAGGCAGAAACTAAGATCCCTAGGATCATTACTTTTTGTAAATTTGAGTTAATAATCATTGCCTTATTTAAGTTATCGGCCTTCGCCAGATCCTCCTGCACCAGATAAACTTGGCCGACCAACCGGGCCAGGTAAGCCTGGAACTCCAGCTGGAGCACCTTGGTTACTTGCCAAAGCTGCTGCTCCAGCACCAACTTCAGGAGCTAATTTCTTTCCGCGGATAAACGCGACAATTGACAAATTATACGTCGCGGTCAAATTCGGAGATGTCCCAGTAACCTGAAGACCATCTGCGACCGCAAGATAGTTCGGCATTCTTGTCCAAGATCGAACATTTTCCGAAATTTGATCCCAAGTCCCTCGAACTGTTACCGTGCCAAGATCAAAGATCGAAACCGGGAATTTTGTTGTCGGATAGTTAAAGTAAGTCGGCATGATCTCTTCCGGAGTTTCGGGAGGATTTTCTACCCGTGGCCCAGAAATAACCAATACGCCGCCAGATTTGATCTGCCGATTGACTGCCCTTTGCACACTATCTCTAAAATACAAAGAATCCACAGTCAATTGATACCGATTGACTTGCAAATTAATACCACCGCCGCTCACGCTTTGGGGAGGAGTGCGCGCAGCAATAACTCGTTGCCATTCATCCGAAGTCTCTGCAACCAGAGCCTTTGCGTCTTCAAGTCGCTTCTTAGCTTGCGGCATCTTGGCTTCTTCCGCCGCCAATTTTTCGCCCCATTCTGTAAACTTCTTAGCTTGCTCCTGGTTTGGCAAAACATGTTGGAATAGAGAGAAACTGAGTGCAATAACTGCAACACTAATTCCTACAACCAACCAAACCCATGGTGAAATTTTCATAATATTCTCTCCTCGGGCTTAGAGCCGAGGGCCGCCTCCTGCTCCGCCAAATCCGCCAACACCTGGCACACCACCTGCCGCTGCACCGCCACTACCAGCGATAGTACCGCGTGGATTCGGAGTTCTAATATTTTCATTTATGACAATTGTCATTGTCACAGTTGACCAGCCCGGCATTGCTCCACGCGCAGTCAAATCGTCTGCACCGCCAAATCCTCCAACATTCTGGAATCCTTGGGCCGAAGCACTCGCTCGAGTCACCAACTCTTGAAGCCTATCCAAAGGATCACTTGGCAAAGGAGCCTCATTTCCTTTAATAGGAGTACCAATCTGATCAGCTTCAGTTAACGCTGGAACCTGCCTCGGATCCAATGTATAACCAGCCCGAGCAACGCTAGTCACTCCCGGAACTTTCCACATGGCAATAGCCAAATCTGCATATTGCCTAAAGCTCTGCAATTGACCAACCATAGTTATAGTTGCTTGCTCGCCTGTTGGCTGAGCTGAAATGGATGTCAATCGGTAATAAGAAGGAACATATCGTCGAACCTTATTATAAAGGTCAGGATATTTTGCATTATGCTCATTCATCGCAACCGCTAATTTTTGGTTAGTGGTAATAACTGTAGCCATATCAATCTGGGTTTGAGCCGCATTCGCAGTTGCAAGAGCCTGTGCCGCTCCTTGCTGATGAGATTGCGCCTCCTCCATAGCCTTGTTCAAGTTTCCTTGAGACCAAAGCATCAAAAACACGGATGCAACAACAGAAACCGCCGCAATAGCAATTCCTAAAATTAGCATCCCTGCTGATTGCCCAGATCGAGCGACTGTAGTTGGTAGTAAGTTCAGCTTCATTCGATCGTATCCTTAAAACGCAATGTGCAATCCATTCCCAATTGCAACTGCAAAATCTTCGTGGCCAGCATCCCAAAGGGCCGCATCTGGCTTCTTAGCTTCAACGGAAATGTTGCGAGCAGGATCCATTAAATCTACTTCAATCCCAACTGCGCCTTTCAAAAACTCTTTCATCCCTTTCATTTTTGAACCTCCACCGCAAAGCAAAATCAAATCAACGTCGCCACCTTTGCTCCGGAAATAATCAACCGATCGGCGAACTTCAGAAACAAATTCGTCCATTGCACCGGAAATTGCATCAAAAATCCTTGCGCCTTCCGCATCCAAACCATTTGATGGCCCAACAGCCGCCGGAACCACTTCTGCAGATTCCTCAACCACCGGGGCAACGGGCATATCGCCATCAACTGCAAATGGATTGTAAGATTGAACTGTCGCTTGAGCTCCTGAATCAAATGGATTGGCAATCGAAGGAACTGATGCCGGCAATTTAGCCGAGCTAAGCTTCATCGATTCCGCATCTTCAAAGCTGATACCCATATTATCCGCCAAAGATCGAGTAATCAATTCCCCACCAACCGGAACTTGACGCGGCATCAAAATCTGCCCGTCTCGATAAATATTAATGGAAGTTGTTTTGTGCCCAATGTCGATAACACAAACTTGCTTTCCACCAAGCTCGCCATCATAACCAATACTTAAAGTTCTTGCCAGAGCAAGTGGCTCAACATCCAACGCGGCCGTTTTCTTTCCCGCCCGCTTGGCTGTTCCCATAGCCGTATCCACCGATGATTGGGTAGCAATAGCCATCACAACATCCATGTTTTGAGCATCCGCCGTTGCGGGTGGAAATGCTTTAAAATCACTCACAACTGAACTCTCAGCAAAAGGAACATTTCGAGTGATTTCCCACTCCATATGCTGCTTCAATTCACCTTCGCTCATTGTTGGCACTTCTAAAGTGCGGACAAGAACAGAGCCTTGGCCAGCCATAGAGATAACAACATCTCCAACAGTTGCGCCGCAACTTGTAATCAAATCTTTCAAAACGGCACCCACAGATTCAGAATCGTGAACGCCCATATGATCTACGGCACCAGATGGGGTCTGCGCCATACCATAAGCCGAAATCACAGGACGACGTCCTTGTAATTTTACTTCGGCTACCTTGATGGTTTGACTACCAATATCAACCCCGAGGACACTTGTGTACTTTTTCGCCATGGCAGAAACTACCTGCACTCATTTAGAGGCACGTGAATGTTAGCATCAACGCGCCTCTAGAGTCAACTCAAAAAGACGCGAATTACTGTAAGATCAGACGCGACTAACATGGGAGATGGTTACAAACAAAAAGCTGCCGGCATGTTTCCCATGCCAACAGCTTTCCACAACCCAAGGATATGTTTAGTTTCCAGGCCCTTGAGGTGCCGTTTTCGGCGCCAAAGTTTGGAAGAATACATCCTGTACGCCAGCCCTTGTCGATGTCCAGAACATCCAATACAATGGTGGTCGCCGATTGTTTAATGGTCCATTTGTAAACGGATCAAGAGTCAAGAACAGATCACTTTCACTTCCAACTTGTTCAATTGGCACGGCTTGCTCGCCTTTTTCGAACACCACACCAACCGTCGCGTTAAATGTGTAGCTCGGACCAACTGTTCCATTTTGTGCAGCAGATGTGTACGTAATCGTTACGGGCTCATCTTCCATGTCCGCCGTGAAGTAAATCCTGCCGTTGACCGGGTCAACTTGGTACCAAGGTCGATCCCCACTCGGGACTGCTCCAGTCGTTACCGCCAGACTCAGAATATTGCCACTTGCATTTGTTGCAACTGGGGCCGGAAGTTCAATTCCGAAACGCATCGTGCTCATAAACGGTCGAGTCGCCGCCGATCCATCATTAGATGTCCGATTAGTCATCATCATGTATCGATCATGTCGAATCAACAAATTAGAATCCACGGTTGCAGCCGGCAAGTTTGAATTAGCTTCAAACCAGTAGTTCTGATCTTCGCTCAGTGTTCGATTTGGATTACCGTTATTGTAAACCCCAATCCACCGATCGTCATATTGTACAGATGCGCCACGGTAGTTGGCCCCAACGCTTGTTCCAAGGAACGCCGTTTGAAGATTTCCAGTGTTGATATCTTGCACGAGCAATTTTGAAGTTGCACCGCTTACTCTCAGCAATCGCGGAGAGTAAACCAAGAACACATCTGAATTGCGAGGAAGAATGACTCCCGACAACTTGACAGTTCCCGTATTAGCATCAATATAGACCTTGCCACCAATTTCAGAATTCAACGTCAATTCATTTGTTTCTCTGTTGATAAACTTATCAGTCGCATCACCACGAGCTATCGAACGATATTGCGATCCTGAGAACGCTCCTCGCACATAAACTCTAATGTCATCTAATCGAGTTCCAGAAAGATCCCAGTTGATTCCAGCCGCCTGATATTGACCGGATTTCGCATCAAATCTTAGCTGCTCGTACCGATTCTCATAAACCGCCCACGGATCTTTTTCAAATGGCAATCCACTTGCATTAACCCGCAATCGGCCAGTAAACGTTTCGGAATTTTGTCGTCCTCGAAGTTTTCCTGTAAAGAATGTATCAATAACAGGAACGTTTAAGTTCTGATATCGACGCAATACCGTGGAAGGTGCGCTTAAGTCTTCAAAACCTGCACCCACATTCAACGAGACTGGATTTTGCCAAACACCGTTGTTGTAGCCAGCAATAAACAAGTCACCAAGCCCATTGCTGTAACCAGTGTAGGCCACTTGATAAACGTTGTTTCCACCAGTGATCAATCGCGTTACGCTTGGTTTGCTCTTCTTTGTTGAAGCATCGCCCGGCATTGTTGATAACAAGCCAACTGCAACATTTCCATTGTTTTGCAAAGTCAAGTTTGCCAAGACAATTTGGCTCAGGTCAGCAACCTGGCCGCTTGGTCCAACTTGCTTTGCCTCACCAACAAATGCCATTGATGTTTGAAGAATAGAAGCCCGAGTACCCGCCGGAGTCATGGGATCCCATGCTCCAGAATTCGGAAACGCCGGAGAATGGAATTGGAACGAAGCTTCGCCTCGGCTTGTATCCAATGCCCAACCCGTATTAGGTGTGAACAATGTATTTCCCGTACCATTTGCTGGAATCTGCCCAACTTGGTTAAACCAATGATTGGGAGCTCCTGCCGTCCAAGTATTGAGCTCATCCAATTGGCCTTGACCAACCGTTCCAAGCGCATTCGTGCCATTCAATGAACTCAGGAAAATTCTCCAAGAAGCTCTCGAATCCAAACTGGCTTCATTCCGCAATGCTGGAACAAATGCCGGTAGCCCACCAATATCCATTCTGTTTGAAGACCATGCAACAAACATATCACCTTGGTCAGTACGCACTGCCGTTGGTTGACGGTTACTCCATGCAAAGTTTTCGGTCGCAGCAATGATTCGCTCAACATTCGGAGCAGACTTAGTCGTCTCTCGGTTTGTTAATCGAGTTTCTCTTACCGTAAACTTCAAACTGATTCCAGGGTTTGTATAGGCTTCGTAAGTTGGCGCGCCAACACCATCTGGCCCCAATACAGGAACTGCTCCAATGAATGGATATGTAAGTCCATCCACAAGAGAATCTTCAAATGCATACACCCGCGTAATGTAGTTTCCAGAAGGTGTACCAATTGGAGGAGCAACTCCCACAAATGGATCTTCTGGCCGGAATGTTGCTGTATTCAGCAAATATCCACCAACTACACCCAAGTTCGGATTTGGCCGGAAATTAGGGTTTGTACTCAAGCGAGTAGCCGCCACATCACCGGGCCGAGATTTTTGAAGTCTCACCGTATCGTAAGGAGTCGGTAATCCCGCTTGCGCAACTGGCGCCCAATTTGGATCCAGGTTTGAAAACAGGTTTGAACCTGCGTCAAGCCATGCCAATTCATGCTCGCCAGGAGCAAAAAGTTCTTGCGGTCGAATCAAGTTAGTGACCCCATTAGACTCGGCAAGTGCTTTACTCATCCGAACATTTAACAGGTTTGTGTTTCCGTCATTCAAAACCGTGAATTTTTGGAATTGAGAATTGGTTCCTGATGTAAATGCAGGATTGTTCGGTCGGAATGTACTTCCAACCGCCCAAGGATTCTCTGGGCCAAAAGCTGCACCACCGTTAAATCCGCCTCCCGTTGGGGTCGAACCCAAATCAACGGTTGGAGAATTGGTCGATATTCGCACATCTTCTGCAACGTTTGTACCAAGTACAAACTGCCGATATGGCTTGCTACTGTCAAAACCATTTGCCGATCCTTGATCGATGTATATGGTCTGCCTTGAAGCATAACCAGCACGCTCGCCTGCAATTCCAATGCTTGCCGGTTGATACTTTGGCACCAACCAACGAACATTCATTGGAGTCGCAACGTTGGCGCGAGTTAAGCCAACTTCATAGGTCGCCGGATCCGTTTTGTATAGATTCAGATCCCCCGCCGTAAAGCTAGATGGTCTAAGTTGAACACCGCCTTCAAACAATGGATTTCCAGCATCGCCCAATTCACTCTTCGAAACATTCAATCCACCTCTTGTAAGGTCAGGATAGTCAACGCTCCGGTTTGGATAGAACAACGGATAGTCTTCGAAGTTTCGATATTGCCAGCTCGATTTTGTCGAACCAACGTTTAGCGGTCTTCGAACTCCTAAATCTCCGGCCGGATCAAATTGCTTTGGATAAGCCGGATCTGTTCCATCATCCACTAAAGTTGATGGGTTTGAAATGGGTTGCCAAGCCATATCCGATGAACTCCATCGAACATTTCTTAAGCCTTGAACAATTCCGTTGACACTCGTACCGTCTCCCAAAATCAAGAACATAAGAGAGCGATCATAAACTTGAACTTGAGTCAAAGCATCTGTTCCGTGTGGAACCGATTCTTCAGCCGCCGTTGAAGGCGATAATCGTTGACCAGGCAAGTAATCCGAATTCGGAGTTGCCGAACCACCAAAGTTATTAGTCCAAACGTCAATTGGCAAACTTCCGGTTAAAGCACCAGTAAAGCCAATCGGGCCGTTGGTCAACACCAATGGATTTGAAGGAGCAACGTTAACCCCCGCTTGAGCATTGTTTAACATTCTCACCGCTAGTGGGTTTGCAACGTTAAAGTTTCCAGCAGTCAAGGCCGGAGCCGCCGCGGTTGCAAGCATTGCTACTTCTTCACCCCGTGCCCCACGTGAACCACCACGAACGGCCTGTACAACAAGCGTTCCCGGGCCAGGCTCAAAACCTTGTCTTGAATCAGGCATGATCGGAATCTGAGTAAAGGCCACGCCAGCTTCATCAGGATTTGCGACTCCAGAAACTTGGCGGACATTCATCGGTCGACGTCGCCCCGCCGAAGTTCCAATAGAAATTGTCGCTTCAATTCTATAGCCAGCCGTCGGCGCAATCGTAGGATCAGCAATGTCAACAATTGCCAAGTAAAGCGATTCGCCAAACTCAAAGTGACGTCGGTTTATAGCCGTGGCTTTAATACTTGCAATGTCAGCTGCCGTGATTCCTCCATTTCTAGAAGAACTATCAAGAGCCGCGTATTGTGCAGGAGTGATCAGCAAAATATCATCTGGCTGAACCATTCCAGTCAAATCACCTTCATTTGGATCACTTCCACTGGCCGTCTGACCACCCGGAGGACGTCCAGGCGTAATAGGAGGCACGGCATTGTTATCATCTTCCGAAGAAAACGCGTAGAGCAAACCTTCACTATCACCAATGTAAATATGGGATCGATTAGCAACCAAAGTATTCGGCCAACCACCAACGGCAAAGCTCGCAACTTGATCTTCTCCCTGAACAAAGTAACCCCAGTTTCGGCGTGTACCACTCACATTCAGACTACCGTCGGCATAGAAGCCATACAGCTGACCGGATGTTGCTGCAACCAAAACCGTCGGAGTTGCATCGACCAAAAATGTACCGGTCGTTTCATATTGTCGTAAGTTTGTAAAGCTCAAAGCAGATGTAACACCTGCCGATAATGCTCCAACCTGTTCCCAAAGAACCGCCCCTGTCGCGGCATTAACTGATGTCAAGTTTCCGCCCGCCAAGCTATCGCAAAATACAACGCTATTAACCCCTAAACCAGGATTAACTGCTGCCGGAATCGCTACCGGAGTCGCTGAAGAAAACTCTCCAAATGTTGTAATTCCATCATTACGAGTTGTTCTCGTCCAAGCGGCTAAACCGGTATTAACATTAACCGCATGGATGACTCCATCGGTTGGTGTAATTGGGTCTGGGCATGCAAAATATACATTTCCAAAACTCACAACTGGCGACATTGTAATTTCACCAAGAGTCGGAGAAATCGCCGGCGGGTATTGCCACAAAACAGAAGTTGTCTTATCCGCCGGATTGCCAGCCGCATCAAGAGCAATGATTCGACCAGAAGATGCCGGAACGATTACTGCATCGGTACCGCCAACACTTGCAAAAGCTAAAGAGCCGCTTATCGGGCCGAGTGTCGATGCCGACATTTGTGCCGTTGGAGCGGTTGGACTGAAGTCATCAGGATATGTCCATCGACGTCGAGTTGTTCCGTCCCCTCGGCCGGTCATTTCTAAACAATAAACTCGACCATTATCAGCACCAATATAGAGCAAATCAGTTCCACCAACATTTTGTACAAATGCTGAGCTCAAATTAAACTGAGTTGGTTCTGTTGCAATCCCGAAATCTTCGCCTGCAACTTCATTAGGATCTCCTGCCGGGTTTTCGCTTGGGTATGTCCAATACACTTGAGGCTGGGCTCCAGTAATTGGGTTACCATGGGCATCCATACAGTAAATCCGTCCATTTTCACGTGCAACTATAACGACATCACGAGCTTGTGTCGTTGCACCATCGTCAATAACAGCATCGCCAAGAACGGGAGTCGAATCAATCGACAAATCTGCCGCCCCAACAAATCTCACTGCATCCGCATAAACGGCTCTTCCATCCGTAACATCACTCGGAAGAGTTCTGTCTGTCAATCGGACGGCAAGCGGCAATGCCGCTGTGTTGTTAAAACCATCTACCGGTTGGAAAGGAATCCGAACCCAATTGTTAGAAGTGGATTGATTAACCGGAATTGTTGCAACAACTACTGCCCCTTGCAAAACTTCGTATGTGGCTTGCGTTGCATGATCAGTCGCAACGTCATCATTCGGGAAAAACACCTCAACAAAATAATTGCCTTCTGGCATATCACTATTCCAAGTGACATTTCCAGTAATCGCATTACTCGCCGGAGCGGTCAAATAGTTTGGCCCGCGTCTCGCAAAAGTATTTGCCGCACCAAATGGTCCGGAAAAACTGGTTCCGGAGCTTAAGTTATCCTGTTGCCGGAAAACTCTGTACCGAGGATAATTTGCATTCGGAGCTCCCGTAATCCAAGCCGCAGTGTCACTTTCATATTGATCATTTGTTGCCTGAGCAAGATCAAATGGGCGAACCGCCGGATAAGACCAAACCATGTTTCTACGAAGAGGTTCCGCAACATCGACCAAGGCACCATTATGAGTAAATGATGTCACAACGCCAAGAGGAACTTCTTCATTGATTGAGCCGACAAAATGGCTTTCATTTCGAGCAGAAACTACTCTTTGGTCAAACTGAATTGGGCCACCAAGTAATGGAGTTCTGGTCAATTGTCCGACTACCGGCGAAGCCGAGTAGGAACCATCTCGGTTTCCGCTTCGACCGATAGCTTGAACATAATCGGCATAAACAACGCTGAATCCAGGTAAATCCGTTGGTTCAACTTTTGCGCCAAAACTGTCATGCTGGACTGTATTGTAAAGCCGGACGGTAATTGTTCCTGCCCCATCTGCTACAAATCGAGACCCGCCAAAATCGGCAAGCCCGCCACCTTCGGCAAACACATCAATCCATACTGGAGTCGTGCCATTTTGATCAATGACTTCAAATCCAAAAAATCGACTTGGGAACCTGAAATCTGGTGCAAAGGCGCCATCCGGTTGGATGTTTGTTGGCCCAATGGGAACACTCGATTCAATAGAGTATTCGTCACCCGCGATCAATCCAGATATCACCCACTCGTAAGAAGCCGTGTTGCCTCCACTAGGATTTAAATCAGTCGCTGCCGAACTCGCCGAAGTCACAGCAACGCGATATGGAGCATCGGCAAGTACTGCTTGCAAATAACCAGCCGCCAGCAAAATATTGGGATTAGCTAAACCAATCGGAGCCGGATTAACCCAAGCCCCAATCGAACTTGTGCCTACGGCATCGTTATCCAATTCTGAACCAGTTTCATAAATCGGATCCCACCATCGTAAAAATCCGCGACCGGCATTATCCCAAACGGTTTGCGCAACTGCAGTTGAAGGTTGAACTGTCGCCCGACCAGTACGCCCATTCGTGCCCGAAAGACTACGATAGTCTTGTGCAACGGCAGAACCAGCTAACACTAAGCCCAGGCCAACCACGCCTATCAGCGAGAGTTTTTCTCGCCAAGCAATGGATCGTACGTCTTCTCTACTCTTCATGATTATTGTCGCTCCGCAAAAATGGGATTTATAATGCCCCGCGCACCTTGCACGGGCGGTAACTCAAATTCAACACTCAAACTATTGAATCCAAGATTGGCTCTATTAAAGTTAAAGCCAGGTCGATTGATGTTTGTCAAACCAGTAAATGGTGAGAACGAACCATCCAGCAAAACAACTTCGCCCGTATATGGGTTTAAACTTGATCCGCCTAGCGTGATTCCGCTATATCCATTAACGATTAGCACATCACCAGAATCCAATCGTCGCGCATACATCGGATTAAAGCCAATCGGGTTATTGTTTAACTGACCAACTGTAAACGGACCAGCATTTCGCGGTCGTCTCATAAAGCTAAAGGCTTTATCTGGCAACATCCAATTCACTCTCCAAACTGGCGATGGACCAGACGTATCCTCGTAGAGTTCATAAACTCCACCAGCAATAGAAATCATAACACCAAGCCGATATCCAAGTGGAGTATTCACATACTTCAAAGTTGCAGATTTCAGCCCAGCCAATTTGACATCCTTTTCTGGCTCATTCGCAGTTGGAGAATTGAGAGAATAGTCTGTCCCATTAAAGGAATAATAAGTATTCGCATTGATAGCTGGGTGAATAAACTCGGTAATGGTAGTGCTAGAGTTACCATCGAACAAAATCACACCACCAAATCCCATTGAGTTATCAGAATTTGAAGGAGTAACAGCTCCGCTATCAAGCCCCAAACTGGTTCGACCAGGTTCAACATTGTTGAATCCAAGCGCAAACACAGTCTTTGTTCCACCTAGCCCATCACCAACAACTAGCCGATTTAACGATGAGTAAGCAAAGTTTTTGCCCGTAAACTGACTTGGCGTGTGCCAGATCAGAACTCCCTCACCTGCCGAATATCGGAAGCCACCGTTAATGACATCACCAGAAGTATCTTGGAAATACTGAAGATCGACAATGTTTCCACTGGCATCAACACGATAACGATCAACAACTTCGATAACTCGATTGTTGCCCGTATCCGCAATTAACCAGTGATCCCAGCGCTCGTCTGTAGCTCCATTGAGAATCACTTCTCCCGGGAAGGTCGCATTCACTTCCGCCGCCGTTCTCTGGGTTGTCCAGAAAATAACGTCATTCGGGCGACGCAAATCTTTCGACTCACTCTGAGTCATTCCATCAGGCCGGAATTGTGGATGAGTCTTGACAGTCTTAAGAGTTCTCAACTCACGACCAGCCGCATCAACCCGAGTGACTAAATTATTACCTGGATCAACCAAAACATAACCATTGCTGCCATCTGGATACATTCGCGTTGGCTCTGAAAGCTTTCGAACATTTCGAGCCGAAGTTACCGGAGCACCTTGACCCGCAAAAAGCGTTTGGTTTGTCGCCCAAAGCGGATTGCCGCTCGGATCAAATCGAGAAACTCGACCTGAATCCACAACATAGAAATCACTTTGGCCGAACACAGCAACTTTAGGCCCTGGATCTGTCGGATCATTGCTATCAAAACTTGCAGCAATGGCATCATCACCCGCCGCCATTCCATAAAGGTTTGGCCCTGGCAAAACAGCTTGCATCAAACGAATCCGGAAATCATCAAAATCTGTAATTCCGCGGAATTGTGGCCATTTTAAGTTAGTGCCAGCTTGAACATTACTGAAATCGAATGCTCCAGTCGAACCATTGATAGACCAATATTGCCGTTGCCATGGACGAGCCGAGTTTGCAACCAAGAACGGATCGTTCGGGCTAACGTCGCTGTCCATCGCAAAAAGTAATCCGTCTGTTGATGGCGGAAATGTTCCGGCAATAACATCTGGTAACAAAGTCGTACCGGCAACATAGGCAACATTCCCGGTTACAACGGGAGGACCCCAGGCTTTAAACCCGTTGAAAACGACATACCATTGAAGAGTATCGAATGAACCCTTAGATTCGCCCGCTGTCAATGCGCCAATTGTCGAACCTTCCGGAATAATAACCGTTTCTGTTGAATTCGCCCACTCGGCCATAACCGGCAAGTTGCTTGCCAAACAAGTCACTAATCCGTTGGAATTTGCCACTCCCAGAGAATCGAGAACAACACGAACTTTGTTAGAATTTGGTATTGGCTCAATTGAAAAATTATTTTGAGCAAGCGTGCCCGAAATACCAGGAGCCGACTGATTCGTACTCTTTGCCATATCCGGTTGACGCAATCTCAATTGCAAGTTCGAAAGATTTCCAGAACTACCTGCCGGGGCGGTCAGAACTAATTCCGGCGCATTTGGCTCGGATTTGAAAGCCATTAAAACCGAAGTGTCAGCATCAAATGGAATTCCGTTTAAGCCTTTCACGCCTGCTGCCGAAACATAGAACAAACCATTTCTTACTGCCGGGGCTCCCACAAATCGCAAGTTTCTAACGGTGCCTTGCAAGAAAGGCAAAGCTGTCGTTAAATTATCTTCGTCAATAATTGCTTCTCGCCAAGGGAAACTAGCTCCACCGCGAACAGTAATTGTATTGATGGCATTGTGAAGCTCGTATCGAGTCCGAACCTGCCATCCTCCGCGACCTTTTTCACGAATAACGTAAAACGTTCCGCCAGATCCAGTATTCGACAAATCACCAGTGTTACTCACTGCAATTCCCAAAAATCCATTTGGAGTTAAAGCCGGAGAACCAACAATCCTTCGACTAGGAGTTGGCTGGTCAATCAACTGCAATGAACCGCGTACGTATAAATTACTGTCAATCGGAATCCCACGCTGAGGGCCACCTAAATCAATAGAATAATCCACGCGAACACTATAGTCATCGGTTGTCATTCCCGGAGTCAAACCTCCAGTCCAGTCGTAAGTCTGACCAAGTGCCGTTAAAGCGCACTCAATAATCCCTCGACTTCCACCCGGATCTACAACCAAGCTGTCAAATGTAGCCGCAATTTGAGGAGCAGACAAAAAGTTTCCGCTCGGATCAATAACTCTAACCATCGGTGCAACCGGAGAACCAGGCACACCAGCAGCTAAAGGTAAGCCGCCAGATCTTTCAGAAGCCCGAGTACCAATTCTTAAATTCGTACCAATAACCGAAATAGTTGCCGGGTTTTCACCTTTAGCTCCAAGCCAAATGCTGGTCACCGAAGGAGGTGTTCCACCCGCTCCTGGGGTACCGCCACCTTGATAAAGAACTCGGTCATTTCCACCAGAATTGTCATCAATCTTAATGTATCCGACAGTAGGCGAGCCCGCCGGTCTGGAAATTGTCGATGGTTGAACCGCCCAATCCGAAGCTCCCGAAGGTTGTCGAGACATCGTTTTTGTGTCAATCATCCAAACTCGACCTAAATTGCCCGTTGTAAAGTCTGAAATATATGCAATCCCTTCGTGAACGGTAACTGGCGTTACAAGATCAGTCTGTGGATTTGTCCCAGTAGGAGGATTGATTGTGAAAGCCGGAGCAACATTAGCAACTCCGCTATTCAGATTATAAACATAAACTCGCGAATTCTCGTCTCGCACCCAAACTTGTTCTACAAAACCTGCTGAACTGTTGATGTTTTCAACAACAACGGGAGAACTCAGTTTTGCACCAACACTTTGCGAATACCAAATCACATCATGAGAAGAACCAGGAACGACTTCTTGAACGCCATCATCTGGATTTCCGGCTAAATCGCCATCAAAGTTTCGATTCGGCTCCGCATCATAAACTACAACCTGATCACCCTGAGTTGAAATAACTCTTCCATTAAACAAAACCGGAGTGGACGTCTCAGATCGGTCATCCGCTGAACTTGGTGAGCCAACTTGAGTTGGACCTGTAAACCCAAAAGATGGACCATAAAATCGTTTGATCGCTGGAGAATTGACTGTCGCCGCAACGGAGTTATCTTTTCTCGCTCCACCGCCACTTGAACCATAATTTCGGGTCAAGCTCATAACGTTAAGCGCAAACTTAATCGCTCCATTTGCCGCATCGCTCGCGCTTGGACGCAATCCAGAAAAATTATTATTAAGGGCTCCGCCAACTCCCATATTTGCTGAGAGTGAAACTCCGCGAGTGGTGAGTACTACATAACCATCTCCAAGACTTTCAACACCAACTGTTCGACCCGTAGGAGTAACCGCAACATTGTCCCATTCTTGGGATTCGCCTAAGACTGTCCCAAACAAACTTGGCTTTCCAAAAAGATCACCCGGAACAAGCGATCGGCTACTGGCACCTAAGCCAGAATAATTGTCCATTGCTGCAAAGTCTCGAACACGCATTTTGTTAGGCGTTCGCATCAATGGATGGAATGTATTTAAAACTTGACTCGCAACATCGGCTTGCAAAACAAACGGACCCGGAACAATATTCGCCAGATCAGTTCCCGCCGCTGTATTGACAATATCAACCCAAAGGACACCACCTTTGTCAACAAATCGACGAATCTTTTCGCGCTCACTTGTCGTTAATCCTGGAATCCCTTGAACCGGCAATAGTAAAACGTCATAGTCACTCAGCCGAGTATCGCTAGCCGCTGCTAAATTGACTTCCCAATAAGAAGCGTGCTCTTTCCCAATTCGAGAGCCAGCTGAAAGAGGAGCTAACCATCTAGCCTGGTCAATCGCCGTCAAAGTACCAGATCCAACTGGATTATCTAAAACCCAAGCGGCCGGCTTAATGCCAATTGCCTTGTCCACGTTGCCCCAAACGTGCGGAACAGGATTATAGGGCTGAGAAAATCCAGTCTGAGGCGTAATAAGTATGCCCGCAGTGATCTTCACTGTCTTAGAGGCATAACCGACTGGTTGGGCTGCCGCAAAAGCGGCAAAACCCAATCCAATCCCGATTGTCAAACTACGTAACTTCCTCACGATGTAATTTCTCCAAAATATGCCAGTTTCGGACTGACTGGCAACCGTGGTATCGGTGGCAACATTCGACCAGAACTATCTGTTCGAATTGGTGTTAAGCCACCTGGTACCGGTACCGCACCTGTTGAAAGCGCGGGGTCATAAGTGATTTGCAAGTTCGGAACAACCAAATCACTGTTCAAATTGTAAGCAGCACCCACATGCTGTCCAGGAATTGTTAATCCTGTGCCGCCAAGTCTACGTGGAATCCAACCCCACTTCTTCAACCATTCTGCTTGTTGGCTCAAAGGTGCCGGCATATTCTCAATAACCGATCCGACGATCGAAATTCGCACGTCCAGTGGCTCGCCGTAGAATGGAACCTCTGGCGAATTACCATAAGTTTGCATTCTGCGTTGCTGCGCAACCAGGAGCGCTCCGCCAGCACCGTAATCCAATCGAGCCGTATTCAAATCGTCTGTCACATTCCCTGGCGTATAAGCTTGCTCAAATGCAGCCCGGTTATCATCAGGATTCGAGTTAAACCATGCGCCCGGAATCACAAAGAACGATCCTCGCTCCGCAAATAATGTTGCTTCAATTCGCACATCAAATGGAGCCATTGCAATTCGCGAAACCAACCAGTTCTTCGTGGGAGCTGTACCAACTGGGTTCAAGAACATCTTCATATACGTCGGGTCTTCAACACCTAAGACGTTACTTTGACCTGTAATATTGTAAGTATTTGTAATCTGGCGAGTGCCAGGATTCCAAGTACTCGTGTGGTCTGGCGTACCGCCTGGATAAACCAAAGGCTGCGCAATCGTTTCAAACTTAGGATAGGAGTTCACACTTGGATTACCCAGCCCATAAACCGGAATCTCTGCTGCTACAAACATTGGACCCGCCGCATTAAACGGCTCCGGCGTCACTGCCGGCAATCCCAAAAGCTTAGCTTTCAAAAAGATCAACGAACCTGTATCTGGAGTCGCATCAAATGCGGTTCCAGCCGTCGTATCAACCGAAACAAATGACGGACCATTGTCATCGGCCGAAACTTGCATCATCACATTAACGGGCAAATCTTGGCTCGCAGTCGTTCCTAATGCGCCCGGCATGGTGTATTGAGTAGCCAAAGGCTGCCAAGCCGAAGGATTAAGGCCATTTCTATCCAAAAGGAATTGAGTCATGAACTCTAATTCAGGATTTGTCGCATCCAATTCCACTGGGTTAGGAGTATCAGGTAATGAATCTCCACTTTTTGCTCTCGGCACGCTACCCGGAGCCGGGCCAAAGAATTGTGTTGTGTTCAATACAACATAATCACGAGCCATCAAAGCAATCATGGATGCACTTGGAGCAGTGTACGCCGTAGCTCCACCACCGAGCAACTCAACTGATCCCTTAGTGATCGATCCTTCAATATAAATGTTCCCCATCGAAACCAAGCTCATTTGGACGCCCGCTGGAATCACTCCACGAACTCGAACATCACCTTCAACCATAACAACTCCGTTGAAAATTTGGCCATTAGCCTGCCAATCCGCAAGGACATTTGAAGAAGGATTAAAACCACCAGCTACATCAAACTCATCCGCAATGAACGGAACCATAACTCCGCCCACATTAAATCGCTTGACATAAAATCTCATACTAGATGTCGTCGTTTCAGCACCCGACGCCGGATCTCTCCAAAACTTGTTGCGGCTTCTAGAATCACGAGTAATCGTAAAGCCATCAGCTTGCAAAAGCACATAAGATGCAATCGGCACATAAAATGGCCCTTGCCAACCTTGGCTATTCGCATTGTTTGGATTCAACCAGTCATTTGGATTCGATTTAGAAGGATCTAAATTCTGTCGCTCTGAATCATCAGATCGATTTCCTTTTTCAGCAGTGTCAACAAATACTCCTGGCCCATACCCAAATCGACCAACATTTTGACCATTACCGTTCAAAACCCCAGCATTCTGGCTGGACTCACGATATCGATTCAAACCTGTTGCTGGGTCTTCACGAGTAATTGTTGGCGGCTCAATCCGAGTCGCTTCCCGTGTTTCTCCACCAACAAACGGTCTGCCAACGGTGACATCATTATCCGTTTGACTAGAGCCATCTTTCAATGCTCCTTCAAAAGTCGAAAAATTATTATTTGTGCTAGAAAACTGTCCTGCACCCAAAGGAACTGTCACATCCGATGTCCACCCATCAGTTCCAACTGGCCCCGGAGCGTATCGATATAAGAACAGGTTGAGGCTCGAACCGTTGTTTCCCGCTTCCAAACCATCAGTCGCCACAATCGATTCGCCAAAAAATGAGTTCAGAGCAATATCATGTCGACCATGAAGCCGAAGCTTTCCGTTAACATACATCGTTCCCCCACCTGGCATAGTTTCCCACGGGAAACTCGATCGCAAAACTGTACCGGCTGCATTCGTACCCATGGCATTAGGAACTGCCACCGAAGCGCCTTCATAGTTCACGCTTAAATTTTGATTATCTTTCCAATTAAGTGGGCCACCACCTGCCGGAACCGGAACTCCCAACTCCGCAGGTCGAGATACTCGATCTAAATTTGTAATAAACCTCGAAAACATCGTTGGCAAATTAGCAAAAGCCAACATTTTCCGAGTGTCCTGAATCGTAGTGTCGGCGTTCTTAATCACGCCTAAACCAGCCCGCAAAGCATTCTGATCCGCAAATCCAGTGACTTGCACCGCATTTTTCAATAATTGTGTCGGATCATTGGCATTCACCGTTCCCTGACGACCAATCGATTCGATAACAACTGTATTTTTCGCCAAACCAGGCTTTCGTAATTGCCCCGTTGGAGTCACCTGTGAACCATAATCGCTTGGCTGGAATCGAACCCGAACCAAAGCTCGGCTGCTTTCAAACTCAACTCGACTATATGGCCCCAAATAGTCAGGACCACCAAGATCAACTACAGTGTAACCGGGCTTTCCAACCGGATCCGGCTCAACCGCAAAGCCAGAAGCTGGCCGTAAATAAAGCGCATCAGGATCTCGGCTCAACCCGCCAACGATGAGTGGAGGAGTTGGATCAGGATGCCAATCTGCGCCTAGTGGCGAATTCAACATCTGAGCATGAGCAAACTCAATTCCAGATCGAGCAGCATCACTAGATTGAGTCCGACGACTCGACCGGCTCGTATCCTTAATGTTTCGATTGATAATGCTTGCAAATGCCACTCCAAGGATCAACAAAATCCCTAAAATAATCACTGCAATCACCAGAGTCTGACCAGCGTCCTTTGCTAGTCGTCCCTGCGATAAATTCTTTTCTTTCTGCATCATCATTCCCATCTCAACGTAAAGTATTTCTCACTGCGGCCGATCCGCGAACCGTCACCATTTGTGGATTCGGATTCGTTGTTTGCGAGTAATTTCGAATTGTCAAAACAACTTCCATCAACTCGCCACTGTCGTAGTCAACTGCCAAAACTGATTTGGAGTCAGTAAATTGGAAGCGATATCGAACGTAAATGTTCCCAACTGGAAGCGGCTCACCATATCGAGAGTTCAACTCCAAGTAGCCAGTTCGGTATCTCGGCTGAATTGTGCTCGACAAGAAATCACCAGCATTGTAAAAATCAGGATTGTAGTCCGGGCCAGCAAATCCAAACAAGCTTGCCCAGTCCGGTTCATTCGCTTTATGCGTATAGTTCAACTTAAACTGATTCGCTCCAACCGGAGTCGCATCCGTATTCGGAACTTCATCATAGCGAACCAACTGACCATAGTTTGAACCTGGTCTTTGATCAGGACCGTATACTTCGGCACTGCCAGGAGTAATCTGAATTCGATTCATCCTCCAACTTGGACTCAACGGACTCTCCACCGCACTTGGACCAAATTGAGGAATCGTCCGCAAATCAATATATCGCTTTGGACCAAATCGGACCATCTTTGCTCGGAGCAGAACCACCCGGCCACAATGAATCCCAAATATTGTATTGCAGAGCAAATCGCTCGTTTATCGACGAAAACGCATTGAACGCTCCAGCCTGATATCCAACCGTAGCCGGAGTAACTGCCGGGCCACTATCAACCCCCGGATCAACGCCCGTCGATGGAATTCTATCTTCCAAAGCAACCGCCGCATCAGAACCAAACTCTTCAATCGCAAAGCTAGCCAAGATCTTTCCAGTTTGGTTATCCGGAACCATCGGCATGAAATCACGAGAATTCGGGAAAGTTACCGCCGCTGGCAATGTCGCATTCGAAAACGGATATGCCGCATTGTTGCCTCGCAACCTTAAATATGCCGAAATATTAAACACTTCATCAACGCCTAAAAATAGCGATTGATCATTATCAGCTTTCAATACAGATTGCAAGAAAACTGCACTCGTAGGAGCTGCAATAACTGGACGTCCCGCCGAATTAGCAAGCGGACCACTTCCACCCGGGCCATTACTGGGCCAAACTCTAAACTGGGCACCTGCCCAATTCTTGTACTGAGTTTCAAAAACATCCGGACCAATATTGATTGCATTTTCTGTCTCTTCACCAGTGCGAACAGCCGTTCGACCACTAGCGGTTTCCTGAGCAACTCGCGTTGGATTAAACCGAACGAGAGGCACCAACTCCGGAACATTTCCAACAAACTGCATCGCAAATGTGCCTGGGTTATATTTCGCCATAACCATGTCATAGCGAGTGTCCTCCGTAACTAACTTTGCGGATTTCAACCAATTTGAAACCATTTCGTTTCGGTTTGCCGGATCATAAGTTGTTGGAGTTCCATAAATCGCACCTGGGGCGCCGTCGTCCCACACAAAAAACCCTGGATCATCCATCAACGGGCCAGTTGTATTAGGATCAGCATCCGCGCGATCAAGATCTATAAAGAATGCAGAATTAACAACTCGCTGAACCGGTTGAGGGCCGGCCCCATCCGGATCTGCCCAAATATAAGGCCTCACTTCCGCCCGATAAAGAACAAATAAATTATCACGCCCACCATCAAATCCTAACCATCGAGTGTTGGCCGGAGTTCTGTATTGAACATAAGGATTGTTATAGGGTAACCGTGGATCTCGAAGACCAACAAAATAGCGAACAACCGTATCGCCTGGCGTAGATTGCAAGCGAGGCTGCCCCTTGGGAGTTTTCAGCGTAGGGTCAACTTTGCCCGTATCCGGATCAATATATGCCGTCCCAACTCGAGTCGAGGGATCACCAGAAGCAACTTTCAAAATATCAAGCTTCGTGTAAGGCAACCTCACCAAAACTTCGGTAACGCCATCATCTGCCGGAACCGGAACATCCAATGCTCCTCGGAAACCAGAATTATCCCGTACACCCGCCGAATTAGAAATCTCATTTTCAATAAGAGAAACCAATTCCCTGGCCTTTGCTTGCGCATTCGCAAATCCTTGGGCCGCTCGGGTCAGGTTAAAGCTTTGAATGACGGGAACCGCAATGATTGTCAACAAGATGGTCGTAATGGCCATCACAACAATCAATTCAATTAAAGTAAAACCGCGTCTTTTTATGCGTCGTTTCATCGTCATTATCGCGCTCCCAAAAATGCTGTCGTTTCTGTCTTTCGCCAGTTCTTTGCCCAATTCTTCATCGAGTCATAATTGGCAACTTCGTCCGTATCTAAGTTAAAGAATCCAGAATTCCAAAGGGCCCTCACTTTTAACGATGATCCTTTGACTCTCTTAAGAGGCACAACGTTCGCTGAAATATTCATCGTGAATGGCAAAACCGCTACTGCAAAGTTAACACCACCAACCGATTCCACTCGATCAATTTTATATTGCTGCTCACTGCGAGGCTCGGCAACACCAAACTCTGCAATTTCACCAACAGTAACTCGTTGACCTAAGTCCATAACCGGGAAGTAAAGTCGATCCGAAGAACCCCATCCCGATGCTCCACCAGCATAAACTTGACCAGCACCTAAAGGCACCGCCGCCGCCGGATAAACCACCGCATAACTCGATGCCGCTTTTGTAACCTGAATCGCTAAATCACTAGAACTAGAATAAAGCGCTCTCATTCGGCGACCGTTCAACTGGACATTATTTTGCGCCAGCCATGCGCCAGGATTATTCGGATCGGGGTAAGCAATCGTGCCCGTAATACCATTGGCCAGATTCCCATCAACATCCCGGAAGTTAACATAACCTCTAGTCTTATCAACGGAATACGAACTCAAAGGATCATTCGCATCATTCCCTACAATTACGCCACCCGTAGCTGCATCGATCAATACAAAGTCTTGCTGTCGTGGCGCACCAGAAGTATCAGGCGTATCCAAAGTTGTTCCGGCAAGCCCCGTCGAAAGGCCACCCCAAGGAAGCCGATCTAACCCATCAGAGCTCAATGGCTTAATAGCATTCAAAACCAACTTAACATCAAACGTACTCGAAGCATCAAGCGTCGGCACCGTAAAGTCATCACGAATCAATCGCCAGTCAAAAACTGTATAGTCGCTCTTAAAGCTTAATGGTCGGTTAAGTCCAGAATCACTCGGCAATCGATATCCCGCTGCCGTAGGGTTAACAAGTAATGTCCCCAAATTATCATTCAAAACCTTATATTCCAGTGGATCATTAGAGAAGGCTGTTGCCAAAGGAAGTTCTCGGTAAAGACGCTGAATACGAAGACTATCAACCACCGTGCCGCGATAGTTTGCCGGAACATAAAGACCACCCGTCAAACCAAGCAACTGAGGCATTGAAATCACACCAAACGTGCCGACTTCATTATAAAAAGGAGAAACCGCCGTTCCCGGAACATTGATCACAACATCCACCGGTTGAACCGCTCCGCCAAAATCATATGAAAATGTAACCTTAATGCGATAGTTGTGCCGAACGACTCCACCATCATTGATCAACCGGATCCAAATCTGATCTTCATTAAGAAATGGAGTCGGGTTTACACCGGTAGCCTGAGCAGCCGGTACATAAAATGCCGACCATGGCTCATAAGGAGCGTTCAAAGAATCAGGGTATCCCGAATCAACATCACCAAGACGAAGACTCAAATCATTTGAATAACCGCTCAGCAATCCAGGAGTGCCAACTCCCGTGCCCGGATCACGGACGTAATAAACCGGCGCAAAGCTCAATTGCATCAAGCTACCTTGACCATTAAATGGAGTAACTTGTGGCGCGCCTACCGGACGACCTTCACCAATAACTCGCGACATGCGATTCGCGCCGCTCACCTTTGACCAATGGCCAATAGGTGCACCACCAACTAAAACTTGACCATCCGGACGAATCCGACCCTCATTAGAAGGAACGTCATTCAGAGGAGGCATGAATTCATTAGGATTCACGCTCGAATCAATTGTCAAGAACGCACCCCCACCAACAAATTGGACTGAACCAATATATTCGGGAGCCTGCTGGCTCTGCCCCGCCAATTGCTGAGACATAGAGCGAACCATCGCCCTCGCCCCGGTCATTTGCCGAGTCAATCGCAAGCTATCCAGACCAGCTGGAAAGATTTGCACAAAAGCCAATATCCCGACCATGAACACCACGATAACTACGAGGAGCTCAACTAAAGTCGTACCGGCTGTAAGCCTTTTTTTCATGACACCATCCATCAAAATTCAAATTCTCATCGAGTCAGGGGAGCAGAACGTCTTTAGCGTCGCTGTCTCCAAGCGAAATCAGCATAATCTACCGAGTTCAAAGGACGAGCACTTCCACCTAAAGTCAAACCAATTTCTTGGCGACCCGGCTTAACATTGCCCGAACCATCAAATTCACGATAAACGCTGTTCCAAGTGATCACCGTATCATCCGGTGGGTCACTATAACCAAGCTGCCGAGGATCATCAATTGCACTTCCATTACCGAATGGCGAAAGACCAATTGTGAAATTCGACCAGAACCGAGCATAACGCAACTCATTACGAGTTCCACCACCCGGAATCTTGGCTTCAAAAACGTCATATCCACTTAAGCGGTAAAAATTCACGGCACTCGCCGAAGCTTCGCCACAACGACCACCCGCAACAATCGCACCTAATCCGCCATGCCAGCAAACACTGCCATCGCCCGGACCATATGCTTGTCGCGACCCTAAAGTGTCATCCAATCCAGAAATTACACCATCGCCGTTCAAATCCATAATTGGACTTGAACCAACCGCGGTTGCATCCCCAGGAGGGAAAACCACTCCAGAATCCGTACCCAAAGCCCCTGTAAAAGTCGTATTACTAAAACTGTTATAAGCAGGCTTAAAGGAATTTAAAGAATCTGCATTCTGTGGAAAAATATATCCCTTCAATGCCGTTGCCGGAATAACATTCCCAGCTTGTGGCCCACTAGAATATAAAGTGACGTATCCTAAAAGTTGCGGAGGATAAGCTCCCTGGTCAGCCCGATACAGCCCTAATGCTGTACTAAGCTGATTCATATTTGCTATGTCTCCATTCCGCAAAGCCGACACCTTGGCCCGAGCAAAAACTGGGACAATAATCGCCGCCAAAATTGCAATAATTGCAATCACGGTCAGGAGTTCAATGAGCGTAAATGCCTTGCGTTGTTTCATGCCTTCACCGAATCTGACCCTCGTATGACGCCAACTGGTTTCGTAATGTTCCGAAAAATTTGAACAATTACGGTCCAACTATGCCATTCCAATAATCCATGACAACCTTAGTCAAGGGCGCACTTAACAACATTGCTAGAATTGCACCGCCCGCCAAAGATGGCCCAAACGGGATCATTGTTGGTTCTACCTCAAAGTCATCGTCCGCTACCTCAATATGTCGCGGATCTTCACCAAACCACCAAATATAAACCTTCGGAATAAACATCCCAATAATGTCGGCAAGCAGTAAATATCCAAATAAACTCTTAATCAAAGATCCAATTGACTCTGGCTCGTATTCTTCTTCGTCAACTTCTTCACCAACTTTCTCCGGCTCAGAACTTCTAAATTTTAAAGCGACAATTCCCAATACCGCGCCAAGAATAACCGCCAAACCAAAACTGATTCCCGCCATCATCGGCAGCAAAACGGCCCCAATCCCTCTTGCCATCTTAATATCTCCATGACCCATTGCATCTTTACCAAATGCAATTCGACCAAGAAAAGTAATCCCCCATAAAATTCCGATTCCAACCAGCGCACCAGCAATTGAACTTGGCATTCCCCATTTCCAAGCCAAAGGATTCCCCTGCACTATATAGGCGATATTCATGCCCACGCCCGTAATAAACATCGCGGCATTAACCTCATCCGGAATAATGTAATGCGCCAAGTCGGTAAACACGGCAACAACAATGGCCGCCGAAAAAATCATATAGCCAATCGCCTTAATCGGATCTGCAAGCAAATAAGCATCCGAAGCCGGACCAACAACCAATTGCTGATACCAAATCAACGCCCATAAAGAGCCCGTAATCAATTCAACAATAAAGTATCTCGGCGCAATCTTAACGCCACATTGAGCGCACTTTCCCTTTTGAAAAAGCCAACTAAAAAGCGGAATCAATTCCGATGGCCCCAACTGATTACGACAATTAGGACAAATACTATGCCGAGGTTCCGCAATCGACATCCCTAAAGGAAGCCGATAAATCACAACATTCAAAAAGCTCCCAATTGTTGCTCCGAGAAAAAATCCTACAATCCATGTCCATTCTGGAAACATTGCCTACATCCTTGGCTCAAACCAGCCCAACAATACCCGCTCTCAATAACTTCCACTTCCGAAAAACAAAAAATGTCCAGCAAGACTAATCTCACTGGACATTTTTTCACTCACTAACCTATTCAGCTTCGCCGGATGCCAGACCTTCGATAATTTTAATCAATGGTAAGAACATTGCAATAACAATGAATCCAACAATAAAACCTAAGAACAAAATAAGCAAAGGCTCAAGTGCCGCGGTCAAAGACTGCAATGCCGCCTCAACTTCTTGCTCATAAAAATCAGCAATCTTTTGAAGCATAAAGTCAAGAGAACCAGATTCTTCACCAACCCCAATCATATGAACAACCATCGGGGGGAACAATCGACTGGCCTCTAAAGGATCACCAATTCGGTCACCTTCTCTAATCCGAGCCCGGGCGTCCAAAATCGCGTCCGACATAACCGAGTTACCAACTGTGCCAGAAACGGTTTCCATCGCCTGCAAAATCGGAACCCCAGAAGTCAACAATGTCCCCATGGTTCGGCTAAACCGCGCCATACAAACTTTGTGGTGCAGTTTTCCAAAAACAGGAATCTTCAGCTTGATCTTGTCGGCAGTTCGTCTTCCAAAACGAGTACTCGTAAACAGCTTCCAACCAAAATAAACAGCCGTCGATGTAATTCCAATAATCAACCAATTCTTTCGGAAGTTAGCCGAAAGATCAATTAAAAACTTTGTCATCGCTGGGAAGTCTTGGTCTTTTAATCCAATGTCTCTAAACAGGTCGGCAAACTGAGGAACAACCCAAGTGACAAGGAAAATAACAATTCCAATCGCCGCAATCATAACCAAAACTGGATAGGTCAGCGACGCTTTAACTTTTCGCCGAAGCGAAACATCGGATTCCAAAAAGTGCGAAAGCCGCTGAAGCGATTCTTCCAGAACACCACCAACTTCACCAGCCCGAATCAAACCAATGAACAAATTGTTAAACGTTCTAGGGTGACGTTGCATTGCCCGAGATAGCGATTCACCACCTTCAACTCGTTCGCCAACGTCAATGAGAACTCGCTTCAATCGAGGGTCTTCAGTTTGCCTCGACAAAACGTCAAGACATCGAACCAAAGATACACCAGCATCAACCATCGTTGAAAACTGTCGACAAAAAATCGATAAGTTTGCAAGCTTGACTTTCCCGAAGCCACGCGAAGATTTAGCCGCGCCTCTTTTGATCATCGAAATTTCGACAATCTCAAGACCCTGCTCTTGGAACCTAGCCCTTAGCTTATCTTCAGATTCAGCTTCCGCTGTTCCTTTTTGAAGACCACCACTGGGATCCTTAAACGTATAACTGTAAACGGGCATCTATTATTACCTTCGGGCGTTTTGGCCGCCAGTGCCAGATCCTGGACTGTTCAAATTGATCATTTTCTTCAATTCTTCAGCATTTGTACACCGACTCATAATCTCTTCCAAGCTCACAAGACCCTTCATGTACATATCACGCAAACACTGATCCATACTCACCATACCAACGTTCGCACTCGTTTGAATACTAGACGGAATCTGGTGGGTTTTGTTTTCACGAATCAAGTTTCTAATCGCCGGAGTAGCAATCATAATCTCGTTCGCTGGCAATCGACCCGGACCACTATTCCTTGGCAACAACTGCTGAGAAATAATCGCAATAATGTTATTCGAAAGCTGAATTCGAATTTGCTCTTGCTGACCAGGAGGGAAAACGTCAATAATTCTGTCAATCGATTCTGCCGCGTTGTTTGTGTGCAAAGTTGCAAAAACTAAGTGACCAGTTTCTGCCGCCGTAACGGCAAGAGAAATCGTTTCCATATCACGCATTTCACCAACCAGCAATACATCAGGATCTTCCCGAAGACTGGCTCGCAAAGCATTATTAAAACTCAAAGTATCTTGGCCTAACTCGCGCTGGTTAATAATGCACTGCTTGTGCTGATGCAAATATTCAACCGGATCTTCAATCGTAATAATGTGATGAGCGAAATTGATGTTAATGTGATTAACCATCGCCGCCAAACTCGTCGACTTACCAGAACCCGTCGGGCCAGTAACCAAAATCAAACCTCTTGGCCGCTCTGAAAGCTGCTTCAAAATTGGAGGAAGATTCAACTCTTCCACGGTCGGAATCGAACTGGAAATCAAACGAAAGGCCGCCGCAACAGAACCTCTGTCTCGATACATATTCACCCGGAACCGAGCACGAATAATGTTCGTTTGCCCGGGCTTCCGCATATGAATCGGAGTCGGCAAAGCATAAGAAAAGTCCAACTCTTTGGTTTGCTCAAACTTGGTGACATTATCATCACTGATAATTTCGTACATAAGTCGCTGAACAACTTGAGGAGTGAACATTTCGTAGTTCAATCGTTTTAAGCCACCGTCTTCACGAATAACCGGCGGAGCATCAACACAGATGTGCAAGTCCGAACAGTTTCGGTCAACAATGATATGAAGAAGTTCATCAATATGCAGATCTTCAATCGGCTTTGGCGCTCCAGCAGCTCGCGCCTGCTCTCCACCCGCGCTTTGTCCTGGCATCGGAGGAGCAGAGCCCATTTCACTTCCTGAAGCTGGTGGAGCAGTTCCACCAGGCATGTACGGCGTATTTTCCATGTTTCCTATTGTTATCTCTTTAAATTTGACGAAGTTCCCATATCCCTTCGTTCGTCGACAAAATTCTCACTTTTTTAGAAGCCCGCAGTAAAGACAACACGCATAACTTCATCCGGAGTTGTAACCCCCGCAAGAACTTTTGTCAATCCGTCTTCACGAAGCTCTTTCATTCCATTTGCTTTAGAAGCTGCCTTCAAATCGTTCAAAGGAGCTCTTCTTACAATCATGTCCGCCATTTCGGCATTCATGGTCATTAACTCGTGGAAACCACTTCGACCCTTAAATCCAGTGTGCCGGTTGTTCTCATGAGGAATTCCTCGATACAAAGTCACCAAACCTTCCGGATCAGTCACTTGGAAACCAAAGCGCCGAAGCTCCATTTGCTTCACTTCATAAGGCTCCTTATGCTCGCGATCAATCTGACGCCCAAGTCGTTGGGCCAAAATTCCAATAACCGTTGCCGAAATCAAATAAGGCTCAACCCCCATGTCAATCATCCGAACAGTAGCCGAAGGCGCATCGTTCGTGTGAAGCGTAGACAAAACTAAGTGACCAGTTAGCGAAGCTTCAATTGCAATTTCTGCAGTTTCCAAGTCCCGCATTTCACCAACCATGATGATATCAGGGTCTTGTCTTAAAAACGCCCGCAAGGATGTCGCAAAGGTCAAACCAGCTTTCTTATTAACCTGAACCTGACTGATACCACTCAACTGGTATTCAATCGGATCTTCAACGGTAATAATGTTTCGCTCAACCGAGTTCAAAATGTGAAGAACAGAGTATTGCGTAGTCGTTTTCCCAGAACCCGTCGGCCCAGTACAAAGGAACATACCGTTTGGCTGGCTAACAAGCTCTTCAATTTTCGCTTGGTTCTCGTCAGTAAATCCTAACTTGCCAAGGCCGATCATCGCATTGCCCTTGTCAAGGATCCGCATAACAATCTTTTCGCCAAATGGGCATGGAATACTACTAACCCGCAAATCATATTCTTTAGCGGTATGCCGAACTTCAATCCGACCATCTTGAGGAACACGCCGTTCCGCAATATTCATTTCCGCCATGATCTTCAAACGTGAAATCAATGGAGCCTGAAGGTTTTTCGGCAAACTCATCGCCTCCATCAAAACCCCGTCAATACGGTAACGAACACGCACACCGCGCTCGCCCGGCTCAACGTGGACGTCCGAAGCTCGATCAATAATTCCCTGTTGGATAACCGCATTTGCCAATTTAATAATTGGCGCCTGATCAGCCATGTCCGAGCCATCGCCCGTAACATCTTCATCCATATTGCGATTGTCTGCATCGCGATTAACCTGAGCCTGGGCAATCAGCCCTCTCAAATCATCACGCTTCCCAACAGTGCTACTGGGATCAGGCGTGGCTACTGCCGCCTTGCCATTCCCACCTGCTTCTCCACCATAAGCCCGTCTAATCGCGTCATCAATCGCGCCCGGCACCGCTACAACTGGCTTGACAATACAAGCACTTGCAAATCTAACTGCATCAATGGCTTCAACATTGTTAGGATTGGCCATGGCCAAGAAAATCGTTCCGCCTTCTTTTTTCAATGGCAAAACATTGTGCTGCTTTGCAATTCGGTCTGGAACAACATTAATTGCACTGCTCTCCGGCTGAACATTATCAAGATCAGCAAAAGGCAAACCAGCCTCTTGGGCCTGAGCATGGATAACTTCCCGCTCGCCAACATAGTTTAATCCTACAAGAATTTTGCCGAGATCAGGATTTTTAGTCTGAGCCTGAAGCTTCAAAGCTTCATCAAGTTGCTCTTGAGAAACCCATCCCTTCTCCATGAGGAATTGAGCCATTGGTACACGTTGCAATGCCATCGTATTCGGATCCTTCAATCACACTGGGCCTGGTTCCATTCACAAAACCAGCTATTTCAAATGCCTAAAACTTCTCCCAGAAAGTAGTAAACAAAACTCCAGCACCCTATTGTAGTCAAAAAGGGACATGGAAAAGTAACCCAATTGGATTAAATTATTGACTTTTCTTTGTGAGTAGTCCGTTCACCCTTTGTGGAAAAAGGCTAAAATCAGACTCAATCTTGATAAGAAATCACCTCGAAACCCTTCTGTCCCAGGCCATTAAAGACCTGGTGAAAAAAACGGCACTTCCTGAATCAATTCTTGAATTCAGCGTGGAAATCGATGTCCCAAAGGATTCTTCGCATGGCGATTTTATGACTAACATCGCGCTCACTTCCTCTAAAGTCATCCAACAAAACCCAAGAGCAACTGCCGAACTAATCCTTACCGAACTCAAACAAAACACCGCAGTTTTTCTACAAATCGATATTGCCGGTCCCGGATTTATCAATTTCAAACTCAATCCAACCTGGACTTCAAAATTCGTTCAATCTGTAAACTCAGCTGATTCACTCGCCAAAAGTTCAACCAAGTCGAGATCTCAGAAAATCAATGTTGAATTTGTTTCCGTCAACCCAAATGGCCCTATTACAATCGGTTCCGGTCGTGGAGCCGCGTTTGGATCCGCTCTGTGCAATGTCCTAGAAGCTGCCGGAAACACTGTTCATCGTGAGTACTACATCAATGATGGAGTCAACTCTGAACAAATGCGTTTGTTCGCCGAATCTGTAAAAGCAATTATTGAAGACAGAAACGTTCCCGATAATGGCTACAAAGGCGACTATGTTCATGATGTTGCATCACGTTTAAAAACAGAAACCGATCCTTGGATACAGTTCTTTGAAAATCGAATGAGATCAATCGATCTAGAATATAGCTACTTAGAGCGTGAGACCGCAAGTTGGTTACCAAACGATTTTGGAATGCCTGAATACATGGGGCAACTCAGCCAAATCCAGTTTGAGGAAGTCAAAGCCAGAAATGCAAAGAGAGGCGAAGACCTCATGATTGCCAAAAATGCCGCCTACGATGCTCTCAGCAAAGTGAAAGACAATTTAAAAACGCCGCCAATTGAAACGCTCAAAAACCTCGGGTATCGAATTACACTTTTAGATTGGCAACAACTCTCGCAAGTCATGATGCTCTCCAAGCAGAAAGAGGATCTTCAGCATTTCCAAGTCACTTTCGACACTTGGTTCTCCGAACAATCACTTCACGATTCTGGAATTGTGCAATCTGAGCTTTCCCACCTCATGGAGATCGGAACGGCCGACACCGCTCCTCATAGAACGAAAGTTGTCACCGGCAAGGGAGGCATTGTTAAAGAAGTTCTTCAAGAAGAACAAATGGTCGACGAAGACGACGCCGAAGGCGCGCAAACAACAGTTTGGTTGCGATCAACAAAGTTTGGCGACGATCAAGACCGTGTTTTACAAAGAAAAGACGGACGCCTAACCTATATCGCCAGCGACGTTGCATATCACAAAGACAAATTCAATCGACCAGAAAATGCCGACAAATTAATCACGGTTCTTGGCCCCGATCACCACGGATACATCGCTCGCCTCACTGCCGTTGTTGCCGCAATGTTCAGCAACGATGTCAAACCGATTGAAAACTCAGCTTCTCTTTCAGAAAACGAATCTAAAATCTTTGCATCTGTCAACGACCGAAACCAATGTCAATCCGCTTTGGCATGGGCTAAGGAACATCTCGAAGTTCAAATTTTCCAGCTTGTACGGTTTTTAAAAGATGGCAAGCCTGCGCCTATGCGTAAGCGAGATGGCAACATTTATGCTCTCATCGATCTAATCAATGAAATTGGGGAAACTCTCCGCCCAGAAGGAACTCCAGAGGAAAAGCAACAGGCGGGATCCGATGTCGCAAGGTTTTTCTACTTAATGAGACATCACGACACTGCGATGGATTTCGACCTGGAATTGGCGACTAAACAAAGTGATGAAAACCCAGTTTTCTATGTTCAATACGCCCATGCTCGAATCTGCTCAATCTTAGAAAAAGCAAAAGATCAAGGTCTAGTTTCAAGTAATAAAGCAAATCTTTCACTTTTGACTCATGATCGTGAAAAATCATTAATCGTAAAAATCTGCGACTTGCCGTTTGAGGTCTTAAGAACCGCCGAAGACTATTCGGTCAACCGTCTAACAACCTACGCCACAGAATTAGCTCGAACCTATCACCATTTCTACGATGCTTGCCGAGTTATTCAACCAGAAGAAATGGAGCTGTCCATGGCAAGACTAGAACTTTGCCAAGCCACAAAAAAGGCCCTCGCAGAAACTCTAGAACTCCTCGGAATCTCTGCTCCAAACAAGATGTAACTCCGTTTTCAAAGTAAGTTGAAAAAAAAGGCTCAACTTCAATTAGAGTTGAGCCTTTAGCTTGAAAAGACAGTTTAGGATCTTTTTCGTCGGCGAGCCAAAGCTGCCATTGCCGCTCCACCAAGCAAGACCATACTCGCTGGCTCCGGAACTGCCTCTTGATAAAAGTACGCCGTGTTTCCACCGCCCGGTAAATTCCCATCTACGCGGATATGGAAGCCCCAGTCATCAATAGAACCTGACAACGAGTTGTAGTTCAAAATTTGTGAACCGCCAGGAGTCACTCCGGTGTTTGGATTTGTCTTCCAACCAAAAATATTTCCCGCAGAATTTGTTTTTGAATTAAAGTCCCAAACTCCAATATCAGAACCAGATGCATTTAACGTTGGATTAGGCCCAAAGTCGAGAGCCCAAACTCCAAAAACATCTGTAACATTGTAAGAGTTTCCTAAGTAATCTAAAGTTGCTCCATTTGCAACAGATAAGGTGATCTGATTACCGCTCTGGAGTACTGACACTCCACTGATATCCGCAGCATTAAAGGATGATATAGATTGACCAAAAGCCGATCCTAAAAGTCCAAATGTTGCGAAAACAAAAATTGTTTTCTTCATAAATTGCTCCAAAAATACAAGCCAGCTCAAAGTAAGCCAGAATGCAAAAAGTATACAGGCAAGTTTTAAGCCTATTCAATTTTTTGAGCATCCCCTAGAGGAAAGCTGGCAGATTTACCTGTGCATTATTTAGATCTGTCCATATCACTGGAATGTCCAGGGAAAAGTTTTGCTGCCGGGTCGATCATTGTCTTCGCAATGCAAACTGCGGTCGCCGCCTCCCCAACCCCCGTCGCAATAAGCTTCAATTTCCCCCCAAAACTACACACATCACCCACCGCAAATACCCCCGGCAACCCCGTTTGATACAGTTCATCAACGACAATTTGGTTCTTTTCAATCGTCATTCCCCAATCTCTCAGCGGCCCCAAAGAGGATTTAAAGCCTATATTCACAACAATACAATCGCAGTCAACGTGGGTTTCTTGCTTCGTTTGTGAGTTAAAAAGAGTCAATCCACTGACCCCATCCGTGCCATGCAACGCCGTCACTTGCTCAAATAGGCAAAACTCAACGGAAGTTCTCCTCACTTGCTTGACTGTCTCCTCATGAGCTCGAAAAACATCGCGCCGATGGACAAGCTTCACGCTTTTCGCGATAGGTTCCAGCGCTAAAGCCCAATCAAATGCTGAGTCTCCACCCCCAACAATTACAACGTTTTTACCTTCAAAAACCGACTTTTGGCGGACTCCGTAATACAGTCCCTTTCCAACCATTTCTTCCTCCCTTTCAACTCCAATTTTAGTGGGTGAAAAAGCTCCCGCCCCCGCTGAAACTACAACAGTTCGTGTCGGCAATTTGAGTCCAAATCCAGTTTCAATCACCCAACCCTCAGAGTCCTGAGTAAGCTTTTCTGCCGTCTCTCCCAAAACCAATTCCGGTTCAAACTGCATCGCTTGTTTCACCATATCATGAGCCAAATCCTTTGCTAAAACCTCCGGGAACCCTGGCATATCGTAAACATACTTTTCTGGATACAAAGCCGTGAGTTGTCCTCCTAATTCCGGAAGACTGTCAATAATCCGAACGGACATCCCTCGCAAGCCAGCATAAAATGCTCCGAAAAGTCCAACCGGCCCCCCGCCAACTATCGTAATGTCCACTCGCTTTGCCATATCTTTCTTAATTCTGGCGAACTGTATCAATATCCACCGGGAAATCCCCACAGACCGAACTAAACACTTTATGTTGCAATAGAGTTGCAATAGCAATTAAAATGAATACATACTGCAATATCATTGCAACAAGACTATGAAAAAAGCATTTACCCTTATCGAACTTCTGGTAGTGATCGCAATCATCGCCATCCTTGCCGCAATTCTTTTCCCTGTTTTTAGCCAAGCAAAAACTGCAGCTAAAAAGACACAAGATCTTTCTAATATCAAACAGATCGGTACCGCTCTATACATTTACGCAAGCGACAATGACGATTTTAGCGTCGTAAAAGATGAAGATCTCGGTTACGACTGGTTCCCACCCTTATTCCCCTATGTTAAAAACACGGGAGTCTTCCGGACTCCGGCTTACAAGGCATTGGATACTGAACCAGAAACCGACTACTTGATCAATGGAATATTTGCTCACGGAGTCTCATTAACTCAATTCAGCGATCCTGCCGGACAAATTGTTGTCGCGTTGAGAAAGCAAGAAGTCGAAGATGACGATTATCATCCGTGGCCAGGAGACGAAATGAGCTGGGATATTCCTTCTGCGTACGAATTCGATGAAGGATCAGGACCAGAAAATTGGTTTGATGAGCGAATATTCCAAAAGGCATTTTCGGAAGGATCCAACTATGGCTTTGCCGATTCACATGCTAAATTTCATCGATTTGAGCAAACGCTCGCAAACCGACCTTATCCTGGCATGCATAATGTCGATCGCTTAATCGCTGATCATTAGCAATAATATAGGTTCGCTAGCTTCACAGCTAGCGAACTTAAGTTTCAGAAATCTGCTTGGCCCGGTGCTCGGTGGAACGGTATGACATCGCGAATATTTTTCATTCCTGTCAAATACATAACAAGCCGTTCAAACCCCATGCCAAAACCAGAGTGGGGAGCAGAGCCAAACCTTCTTAAATCGAGATACCACCAATAATCTTCTTTGTTCAGTCCTTCATGGTCTAGTCGATCTTCCAGTACATCAAGTCGATCTTCCCTCTGGGAACCACCAATCAATTCACCGATTCGCGGAACCAAAACATCCATTGCTCGAACAGTTTTGCCATCATCATTCCCATACATATAGAAGGCTTTTATCTCTTTCGGATAATCCGTCAGTATCACTGGACGGCCGACTTTTTTCTCGGTCAACCAACGCTCGTGTTCACTTTGCAAGTCGCTTCCCCAATTGCAAGGAAACTCAAAACTCTCACCCGAAGCTTCCAATAGTTTGATAGCATCGGTGTAAGTCATGCGCTCAAAACCTGAATTTACAACGTGGTCGAGCGTGGTAAGTAATTCGGGCTCTATTCTCTTGTTAAAAAAATCTAGGTCTTCGGCACAATTATCTAAAATATCACCAATCACTTCTCGCGTGAATTCCTCAGCAAGATTCATATCGCCCGTGATATCGCAAAATGCCATTTCTGGTTCAATCATCCAAAATTCGGCTAAGTGGCGAACTGATTGACTATTCTCTGCCCGAAAGGTCGGGACCAAATGTATAGGCGTTAGTCAATCCCATGGCCTGAGTTTCAACATTTAATTGACCTGATACGGTCAAAAATGAAGGTTTTCCAAAAAAGTCGTTTGATGGATCATTCGATCTTAAATTGAATTCCGGGCCGGATTTGCCCTCTACAGTTTCAAGCAAAGTCGAAACCGCAAACATTTGCCCTGCACCTTCACAGTCACTTGCGGTAATGATTGGTGTGTGAATCCAGTTAAATCCTCGAGACTGGAAAAAATTATGAACGGCATAAGAAGCTCTGTTCCGAACTCTCATTACGGCACCAAACGTATTCCCCCGAACCCGCAAATGGGCAATCTCTCGTAAAAACTCCATCGTCGCCCCCTTTTTTTGCATCGGATAAGAATTCGGTTCAGCCGCACCAAAAACCTCAAGTTCGGACGCTCTCAATTCAACTGATTGATTTTGGCCAGGAGACTCAACTAGCTCACCAGAAAATTTGACGCAAGCTCCAGTTGTAACAAGCTTCATCAAATCATCACTAATGGTTCCTGAGTCAACTACAACTTGCAAATCATTAAAGCTTGAGCCGTCACTTAGCTGAACAAAGGAAACCCCTTTACTATCGCGTTTTGTTTTCACCCAACCAAAGGCTTCTACAGATTGACCCGCTTTTGACCCTAACAGATCCTTGATATATGTTCTCCGATAGTCCATAACGATCCTCTAGTTTACTGCCCCGAAATGCATGACCTAACCCAATTCCTTGGCAACGTTAAAGTCTGAAAAGCGTATGATTAAAAAGATCGCTTATGATGACCCCATTTGATTGGCAAGAAGGCATTACACACCGCGCCCAATTTATTGAAAGCCGACTGAAAGCCGGCATTCCTGTTGCCGCCGCTTCGACCCCTGATGGGATCATTATCGCAACGTACCGAACTCATACGACAAAACTTTTCGAAATTTATGACCGATTAGTCTACTCCGCTGTCGGGATGCAATCTGACATCGAATCAATACGTGTCGCCGCTGTAGATTATTGCCACCAAGAAGGCTTTCGACGTTCAGAAGAAGACGTCACAATTCAACGAGTAGTCACCCAAATTAGCGAACCTGTCAAAAAATCATTTGGCGATTTTCGTGGAGCACCAGCCGTAGTCAGAAGCCTTTTTGCAGAAGTTAACGAACAACCAGAGAGCGACAAGTTTTTCATTCTCGATTACGATGGAGACTATGCAGTGCATCAAAAGAATGCAATGCTCGCTGGCTCGGATGAAGCCACACAAATAATGCGAGAAGCGATTGAAGGTGTCGACTTCTTAGAATCAAAACAGGACGATGCAATTGCTCAGTTGAGAGAAGCAGTCATCAAAGGCATGGACCCCACAGGAGAATTTGCAAGCCAAAGCAAGCTTCCTGAACTCTGTTTTGAAGCTATCTTGATGTCGCGAGATTCTTCACTAAACCGAAGATTTCAAATTATTGAAGGGCCAAACATCTAGATTTAGCTAATGAAAGCCAGAATGATTCGTCAATAATGATAGAAAGTCTATGTTCATGTTCAAAAACGGCGAAATATTAAGGGCCGCCATTCCAATTGGTCTTGCTTTCTCGTTGATTGCCTGTGCGGGAAACAACTCAACTTCCCTCAATCAACCACCAACTGGCTCAAGACTGAACAGTCCAAATAATGGAAGCTCAGGTTCAAATCCAATTATCTTGAGACCAATTGAAAAATTCGCAGGGGCAAAACTTGCGACTGAACAATTGGCATTTGCCTACAACGAACAAATTCCAGAACTCAGTAGTTTTGTCACCTTATCAACAGACTCGAAAAAAACAGAAATTGCAGTATTAAACTTGTCAGGAAAAAACCTGATGTCGTATTCAGTGGAAGACCATCTATCTGGACTTGCTGTATCCAAAATGAGTACTGACAAAGAAAAAAGCCAGCTATTGGCGACAATCAATATCACAAAAAATCAAATTGAATTCTATCAATTCTCTATGGTGCCAAATGGCAAATTAGTAAAAATCGATTCCGCCCCTTTTCTTGCGGAATCCATAGCAAAGCCTGTTTCTAACCAATTATCGTTTGATCATTCTAAAGACCAAACAGTCCAAAATTTAATCATCAACACCAAATTAACTTCAAATACAAGTTCGTTTCTCATCATGTCAGTGAATCAAGATGGGAAAAAAGTCACTTCAAAACTAAAAGCGCAATTAAATTCAACACTGACTGAAAAATCTAAAACTCCAGTGTCATTTTTTCCAGTGATTTTTAATCATCCACTCCGCCATGAAGTCTTTTACAACAGCATCAATAATAAATTAAACTTGATTCCGCTCAATCAAGATAAACCAGTACCAGTTGCTTTTGATGAACCCATTTTGAATAGCCCTACCGATGCTGTTTGGGCGACCTTGAATAATAAAGAGCACTTGTTCATCTTATCAAGTCAAGCAACTTCAAGCAGATTAGAAATTTTCGTATTGAATGATTCAAGCCCTAATCGATTGGAACCCGTCGGAAATCTCAATCTTCCAATTTCCGGACCCTCAAAGATCGCAATTTGCCCAAATCCCTTAAAGTCAGCGTTCGCAAATGGGTTCTTAGCGGCCATAAATCCCAAAGATAATTCGATTCAGTTGTTTGATCTGGCAGCGATATTAAAAACGTCTGGAATGAACCCATAATATTCCTCTTCAATATTTGTTGCTAGTGTCAGAATTAAATCAGAAGAGATAAAAATGACCCTTGCCGAATACAACATCTATATTGCTGAATCAGACATTACTAATTTGCTAGAAGCTGCTAAGTCGCTGCCGTCTGATAAACTTGATTGGAAGCCAACTCCAAATTCTCGATCCGCTCTTGATCAATTACAAGAAGTTGCGACTGCAATGCAAGCTTTTCTAGAAGATATCAAGAATCAAAAGGTCAGTTTCGACAAAACAAAATTCGCGGAATGGGTTCAATCAAGATCTCAACTCAAAGAATTTGATCAAATAGAAACTGCGCTAAAAGAAGGCATGATTCTTTATAGAGACTATATCAACAATTTAGATCCTGCCGAATACAACAAGCCAGTTGAAATGCCAATGCCTGGCGAATGGCGAGTTGCAAATCTTGCTTATTACCATCCATGGAACATAGCTTATCACCTTGGCCAAATCAACTATATTCATACATTGCTAGTAGATCAACCTGAAAGCTAGGAGTTTTCTACTCGTCGAGAAGGTGTTCGCAAATACCCAATCAACAAGGCAATATCCGATGGCCGAACGCCCGGAATCCTGCTCGCTTGCCCAACCGTACTGGGTCGAATTCGACCCAGTTTTTCAAAGCTTTCGTAACTCAAACTCTTCATCGTCGAAAAATCGAAATCATCCGGAATAGCCAATTCTTCTAACCGACGACTTTGCTCAATCTCTTCATCTTGCCGTTTCAAATATCCGTGATACACCGCTAGAATCTCAATTTGCTGTCGTGCTTGGTATCCAATTGATCCGTATTCGCCATTTTCAGGAATGGGAGGTAAGAACTCGATGGAAATTTCTGCTTTTTTTGCCAAATCTTCGATCAATTTCAAAGATACATCTGGCCGTTTCAACATGTCAAAAAGGCTCGAACGCCCTTTCACCGCCGACAGCTCAAATGAAGCTAAAACATCATTATGAGAGTCAAAGAAGTAAGTAGATTCCATTGCAGAACGAATAGTCTTAATGAGTTCTAGTTTTTTATAGAATCTGTCTTTCCTTGTTTCACATGCAATCCCAAGTTCAATTGATATTGGTGTCAAACGTTGATCGGCATTATCATGTCGCAACCACAATCTATGCTCCGCCCTTGCTGTCAACATTCGATAAGGATCATCGACACCCTTTGTAACCAAGTCATCAATCATGACTCCGATAAAGCTATTGTGCCTTCCAAACAAAACCTCCGGTTCATTTGTCGAAAATCGAGCGGCATTTATTCCGGCAACAATCCCTTGCCCGGCAGCTTCTTCGTAACCGCTTGTACCATTAATCTGGCCCGCCAAAAATAATCCAGGAAGCAATTTCGACATGAGTGTGGCTTTTAATTGCAAAGGATCAGCCATATCATATTCAACGGCATATCCTGGCCGAATAAACTCTGCTCTTTCCAAGCCAGGAATAGTGCGGATTGCTTGAAGTTGCACTTCCTCTGGCAACGAAGTCGAAAATCCTTGGACGTAAACAGATTCGTCGTCCCATTCTTCCTGTTCTAAAAAAATTGGGTGAGATTCTTTGTCCGCAAAGCGAACAACTTTATCTTCAATTGAAGGACAATACCGGGGGCCAACTCCTTCAATCTGACCGCTAAACATTGCGCTCAAGTGTAAATTCTTTTCTAAGAATGCGTGAGTTTCAAGCGTAGTTCTAGTCTGCCAAGTCGGTAAAAGCTCACGCTTAGAAAAATATTCATCATGCAAAAAGCTCAGTGGCCCAGCTTCAGGTTCGCTAGGCATGACCTCAGTTTTCGTTAAGTCTATTGTTGAAATCTTAAGCCTTGGCGTTGTTCCTGTCTTAAATCGTCGCAGGTTAACTCCAAGTTTCTCAAGGAATTCCGACATATTGTGGACCGCTTGGTCTCCATGCCGGGCGGCTACGGTTTGGTTTTTGCCTTCATGGCACAAGCCGTTTAAGAATGTTCCAGTCGTAATGACTACTGATTTTGCCCCGATGATAATCGGCTCATTTGCCCCGGAAAGTAAAACCGATGCTCCACAAACCGCGCCATTTTCAACGATTGGAAAAAGGACTTGACCTTCAATAAGCGTAAGATTTTGCTGGTCGCGCAAAACATTTTGCATGTAAATCGGATAATCGTGCTTGCAAACTTGCGCTCGTACTGTCTGAACTGCTGGCCCTTTGCCCGTCCCGACTCTTCTTGTGTGGGTCAAGGTGTAGTCGCTCGTAACGGCCATCTGGCCACCCAAAGCATCGACTTCCCTGGCAATATGACCTTTCGCCGGGCCACCAACGCTACAATTACAAGGTAAGTGCCCAATACGATCAAACTTTAGTGTCACACAGGCAGTAGCCCGACCCATGCGGGCAGAAGCTAACGCCGCTTCTATCCCTGCATGTCCTGCTCCAACTACGATAACGTCAAATTGATCCACGTGAACTCATATTTTAGCTTTGAAACTCGAATCACAACCTTCAAGTCCCGAAGCTGTAAAAACGGGCCCAAGTCGCACCAATTCGATCCCCGGTATGCTTCCCATCCTTGAAAGGGCTCTTTCAACCCCTCGATCCCCGCATAAAAGCCGAGCTTATGCGCCAAAAAAAGACCGTCATCCTCGGTCTTCTGTGTGTATTGGTGACTTCTCTTTTAACAACTTGCCTGCTTCCCCTTACCGCATTGGGATTCAAATATGTAGGTGATGCCACAGCCGAAGGGTACAAACAGTCCGACACTCAGTTGTCGTCAAATCCGCTGAAAGTCATCAAAGAAATTCAAAACCAAACTCGAAAGCCCATTGACCGATCATCTCTTCCCGATCAAGTCCAAATTCGCCAAGATCAAGCGGTCAAAAATCTAATTGGAATCTGCCTTTCGGTAATCCTCTTGTTTGTCCTCAAGTATTGGTTTACTCGCGGACAAATCTATTTCTTATCGAAAGCAGCAAATCGAATTTCATCCGACCTCAGAAAAAAGCTGTTTGACAAAATTATGCGTCTTCCGGTCGGATACTTCAATAGCCGACGTACCGGAGAATTACAATCAATCATTACTAATGATGTCAGCGTAGTTCAAGCTGCCGTTACCGTCATTCGAGATGCAATCGACGGACCCATTAAAGCTATTCTCGCTTTAACATTTGTATTCTTCTTTGGCTGGCAATTGGGGCTGGCCGCTCTACTTTTTGTCCCAATCGTCGCAATTGTCGTCAGCATTCAAGGGAAGAAGATTAAAAATGCTCAAAAGAAAATCCAAGAAGATTTAGCCTCAGTCACTGCCTTAGCTCAGGAATCATTTTCCGGCGCACGAGTCATTAAATCATTTTCGGCAGAAGAGTCACTTTCACGGCTCCATGAACTTGAAGTTGAAAAACAATATCAATCGCAACTAACTGGAGCCCGCAGAATTGCGGCTGTTCGTCCTTCAGTAGAGCTTATCGGAGCATTTGCAATTGCTGGAATCTTCCTCATTAGTGGCCTCCTTGCCCGTGAAGGAATGCTAGTGATTGCACAAATTGTTGCGATAGTCCAAGCTCTTGACATGGTCAATCAAGGTTTCAAACAAATCAGCAATGTTTCTAGCACAATGAACCAAGTACAGGCTTCAATTGACAGGATTTACGGACTCGTTCTTGACCAACAAGACGAAATGGAATCTAACCCAGGAAGTCAAATGATAACTTCGCCTAAGGGCAGAATTGAATTCAAAAATGTAGATTTCAATTACCCCGACGGTACCCCTGCCTTGACAAATATCAGCTTTGTTCTTAATCCCGGAGAATCGTTGGCACTTGTTGGCCCATCCGGTGCCGGCAAATCCACAATCGCCGACCTCGTTTTAAGATTTTATGAACCAACACGCGGGCAAATCCTCTTTGACAATATCAATTATCAAGAACTCGACATCAACTGGTTGCGAAAACAATTCGCAGTTGTCCCTCAACAGACTTTTCTATTCGCCGGAACTATTGCCGATAACTTACGCTTGGGGGCGGAAAACGCTTCAAATGAAAAAATTGAACTCGCATTGCAACAAGCAAATGTTTTTGAAGTCGTAAATTCAACTCCTGACAAACTTGAAACGAAACTTGGAGAACGCGGAGTTCGATTATCCGGCGGAGAGCTCCAACGGCTCGCAATTGCCCGGGCTCTTGTTGCCGATCCTCAAGTCTTAATCCTAGATGAAGCGACTTCAAACCTCGATGCCCATAGCGAAAAGGTCGTCACCGAGGCTTTAGAACAAGTCATGCACACTCGGACAACCCTTTTTATCGCCCATCGTCTCACAACTGCGGCGCGAGCCGACAAAATTCTTGTACTGAGGAAGGGAGAAGTCATTGAAATCGGATCTCACTCTAAGCTCATGGCCGATAATGGACCCTACTCAGTCATGTATGGTGCGTTCACCCAGGGGCTAATGGACGATGTCAATTCTTAATGTTCAAGAGCTATCAATCAAGCTTTCAAAAGATTTTAGTCTTGGGCCGATTTCGTTTGAGCTCAATCCTACAGATTGTCTTGGAATAATCGGGGAAAATGGCTCAGGAAAATCTACTCTTCTCAATGCCTTTTCTGGGAACTACAATTTCACTGGAAACTTCGAATATAAACATCTGGAATTTCGAAAAACAAATTCTATGGAAAGAGCAAAATTTATTGCTTCAATCGCTCAAAATCCGGAAGCAGAACTTGATTTTACAGTTGAAGAAGCGATTTCGCTGGCCAGAACTTGCCATTCAAACGGATTATGGGAAAGCCAAGAAGACAAGGAAGCAGTCAATAGTGTTCTCCAGAGTTGCAATCTAAAAGAACTCCGAAACCAAAAACTCACTACTTTGTCTGGCGGACAAAGGCAACGCGTGTTCTTAGCAAGAGCGCTCGCGCAACAATCGGAAATACTTATCCTAGACGAACCAACAAATCATCTTGATGTTCGACACCATAATGGCCTGCGTGAAATATTATTAGACCAAACGGTCAAACAAAATATAATAATGATTGCCAGCCACGATATTAACTGGCTCACGAAAATTGCAACTCATTTCCTCATTCTAAGCCAAGGAAAACAAATTGGATTTATAAAAAGCAATGACCTCAGCCAAGAAATATTGACTGAGGCCTTTCATCACCCATTTCGAATTATTGAGGCTGAAAATGAGAAACTATTCTTACCGAATTAATTATTGACCAGCTGATCTCTTTTCGCGAATTCCTTCGCCTTCCGCTTTTACCGCCGAGCCTTCCGCATCCCAATGACCAGATGTCATAGAGTCATTCATAACTTCTTGACGTCGTTGCCGTTTGGGAATCAAAATTACTGGTTTAAGTGGCACGCCATTTTTCAGCTCTGGCTGAGGGCCATCTTCGGGGTTAATAGGTTTGTTGCGTTTGCTCACCATTGCCGCATTGAGAGTCGCCTTGTTTTCCGCCTTGGAAGACTCTGCAGGAGCCGTTATCTCAACTTCTTTATCTTTCTTTTCTAGCAATTTGGAGAAATCAATATTTCCTCCAGTGGCATTAAGAGTCGCAACGACTCCAAATGCAAGTACAATTCCTACAACAGCCATCGCTGGAAATTTCTTTTGTTTCATTCTTTCTGGTACCTCAAAAGTCTAACTTTCTCTATTTTAGACTGTAATCATGCAATCTCCGGGCCAAAATAGATCACAGCCTTATGCAAGTTCCAAAAGTCGCAATCGATGCCAGGCTCATCTCAACCCATAACACAGGCGATACAAGCTATTGGATCGGCCTCATTTCAGGGCTTGTAGAGCTCGATTCAGACTTCAGACTATTCCTATATTCCAACACCGATCAGCCAAAGAACGTTCCCGATGATCCAAGAATCGAATGGGTCTGTCTGCCTCAAAAAAACCGAAGAATATGGTCATTAAAGGACTTTCCACGCAACGCGGCAAATAAGGGAGCGCAACTCATTCATACCCAATACAATGTCAGCCCATTTGCAAAAATCCCAAGTGTTACGACAATCCACGATGTCTCATTTTTGATCAATCCCAAGTGGTTTAAGATGAAGGATCGGTTGATTCTGAAAAGCCAAATTCCAATGTCTGCACGAATTGCGAAGAAAATATTCACCGTATCTGAAACTTCAAAAAGTGAAATTGAACATTTTTTACCTTTTGCTAAAGGCAAAATCACAGTCACACCCAATGCTTTAGGAAACAACATCAAACCACTTTCTAAAGATAATGCAAAAGAATTCATAAAATCAAATCTGGGCATCGCAGAACCTTTTGTATTCACATTAGGAACCCGATGGCCCCGAAAGAACTTAGAACTTGCAATTCGAGCTTGCAACAATCTCGCAGACGCCTTTCCTCATAAACTGGTCATTACCGGACAACCTGGTTGGGGTAGTTTGCCAAAAAGCGACAGAATTATTTTCACGGACTATGTAGAGGATGAAACTCTATCCGCGCTGTACTCGGCAGCAGATCTATATCTCGCGCCAAGTTGGCATGAGGGATTTGGAATTCCCTTACTAGAAGCTTTCGCATGCCAGTGCCCAGTACTATGCAGTCCCGGAGGCGCGCTTCCCGAAGTAGCCGGTAATGCCGCCGTAGTGGCCCCAGATTTTGAACCTGCAACTTGGACCAATGTGATCCAAAGTTTACTGACGGATTCGAGTAAAGTAGAATCCATGAAACAAGCGGGGCTCAAGAGAGTCAAAGACTTTTCTTGGAAAAGCTCTGCCGAAATCACGTTCCAGGGATACCAAGAGGTTCTTTCAAAATGAGTCCAGAACTGATTTCAATCTTAGCTTGCCCGATCTGCCCAACAAGGCCAAAACTTCAAATTGAAAATGACTCTTTAAAGTGTTCAAATTGCAGTGCAAAATTCCCAATCATAAACGGAATTCCACACCTTGTTGCTGAAGAAAGTGAATCCGCAAAAAAAGAATCAAAATGAGCCAAAACAAACTCAACGTCCTCGTTCTTCACGGACCAAACCTCAATATGACAGGATTCCGCGAGCCCGAACTATACGGAAAGAAACCTCTTCCTGATATCGATGACGAGCTCAATGCGAAAGCAACCGAGCTTGGTGTCGAAGTCAGAATCTTGCAGTCAAATCATGAAGGTGTACTTATTGATGCCATACAAGAAAACCGAAAATGGGCTGATGCAATCATCATCAATCCTGGTGGATTGACGCATTACTCAATCTCTCTGCGGGATGCATTAGTTAGTGTCAGAATTCCTGTAATCGAAGTGCATCTCAGCAATGTACATGCTCGCGAAGATTTCCGAAGACAATCAGTTATTTCGCCAATAACAGTTGGACAAATTGTTGGTCTTGGCAGTCAGGGCTATACCCTAGCGCTTCAAGCTTTATTAAACATATCAGTTGCATCCGACTAAAAAAATGTCAAATCTATCTCGACTCCGAACCGCAATGGAATCTGCCAAAATTCCAGCGATACTCTTGACCGATCATCTCAATATTCAATGGTTAACAGAATTTACAGGGTCTGCCGCGCAAGTGATTGTCACAGAAAGTCAAGCCATTTTCATCACCGATAGTCGATATACAATTCAGGCGCAAGAGCAGGTTCTAGAGTGCGAAATCATTACCTTTGGATCGCCAAAATCATGGGATGAAACCGTAAAAGATCAGCTCAATCGAACAAACCAGAAAAAATTTGCTTTTGAGACCAACCAGTCTTATTCGGCTGTATCCCAGCGAAAAACAAACTTTTCTGAATTTGAATGGGTTGAAACTCCTGCATCGCTAATGGCAAACTTGAGAATGGTCAAAACAGAAGGCGAGATTGACCGAATTCAAGCCGCATGCAAACTAGCCGATGCATGTCTCGATCACGTTTCTCGTCTTCTCCAAGTCGGAGTTGCAGAATTTGATATCAATCTAGAAGTCGAGTTTTTCTACCGACGAAACCGAGCCGAACTAGCTTTTGATCCAATCGTCGTTAGTGGTCCAAATTCCGCAAAACCTCATGGCAGAGCCGGAGAAAGAAAACTACAAAATGGCGACTTTCTCACTATTGATTGCGGCGCAAGATTAAATGGCTACTGTTCAGATATAACACGAACTTTTGTGATCGGCGAAGCATCATCTCGACATGCAGAAATCTATAACCAAGTTTTAAGGGCCGAAGTCGAGTGTTGCCAGTTGTTAAAGCCTGGTGCAAGCGGTAAAGAAGTCGACCAACACGCTCGCGATGTTCTCGGAGAAATAGATCTTGACAAATATTTCGGTCACGGTTTAGGTCACGGACTCGGACTCAATGTCCATGATCCCGGAGGACTTTCAAAGTCATCTGAAGTGATTCTGGAGCCAGGAATGGTCTTTACAGTGGAACCAGGAGTTTACATTGAAGGCTTTGGCGGAGTAAGAATTGAAGATGATGTTCTGATTACCGAAAACGAACCGAGAATCTTAACGTCTTATCCAAAAGAACTGACCATTATCGGATGACAACGGAACAAAGAACTCTCGTTCAACTTGAATCTGTTTCCTTTGCAAAGCAAGGACGCACGCTTACTGCTCAGATTCAAAATGGCGAGAAGTATGCCGTTATGGGGCCAATTGCAAGTGGCAAATCTTGGTTTCTGCAATGTATAGCTCAATCTGAAAAACCAGAACGAGGATCAATCACTCTTAATTCTGAAGTTGCAATGGCTTCTGAAAAAGAATATGGGCGTCGAGCAACCGCCGCAAACTTGGCCAGGGCATTTGCCAAAGGATTAGAATCAGGAAAGGTCGTCGAAGTCCTAACTCATTTAAAGCTATGGGACATTAAAGATCAATTAGTCCACAAGCTCACACCTGGGCAGATTGTACTTGTCGACCTCCTCCCTTGCTTTCTTTCAGAATCAGAAACTATCCTGATTGATGGGCATCTCGATTTTATCGATCCCTGGACACTTGAAGACATATTAGAGTTGATAGAAGCCCAATCGATTCAAGGCAAAGCATTTTTTATCACTACCTCACGGGCAGATATTGCCGAAGCACTCGGAAATTTAATCGTCCTCAAATCTGGCACGCCAAAATTTGCCGGCACAGTTCAAGAACTCATTAAGTCTTCAGATCCTTTAACATTACACGTTGAACTAGACGATCCATCAACAGTTCTATCCATGATTGATCCCTTTGTCATTTATGCCAAAGCTGGCAAAAAACAAATTGAATTGTCATCACATCAAGGGCAAGAACTTGCCGCAAAGCTATTAACCTACGGCTACGGAAACGTAAAATCTGTAGTCATGCGAACTCAAACTGTTGAGGAAGCAATCAAATCTATCATTTGATTGAGTGAGAATGACTACCGACAACAACTCTATTTTCACCTTGCCGAACCGTAATCCCCTTCAGATCCATCCATTCTAAAATGGGAATAGCAAACTTTCGAGTTGTGCCAAGCGCATCACGAAACTCCGCTGCACCAAATTTAACTCCACTAAACTTATCGCGCACTTCCACAACTAGTTTCTCAAGGGATTGAGGAGTGAAAAACACATTTTCATCAAGTTTGATAAGTTCGCCCGCTTCAATTCCAACTACCAAGATATTTTCTATCGCCTGAACGGGAACATGAATCTCTCCAGCCAATTCATGTGGGGCCGATACATTTGGTGAACTCGCATCTAAAATTTCAACGACTTTATCCAAAAGGATCCTTTGCTTATCTTTTAGCTCAGGTCGATAGTCTATCAAAGCAATTGAATGCCCATTTGAGCGCAAACTTCCATCCTCAACCATTTTTGAGATCAATCGATCCATAATCTTGCCTCGCCACACAATCTCGGCCTCCATAAAAACCCCTTCTTTAGGCAACAAACTCTTCTCCTGAAATTTTTGGTGAAGTTTCGCCAGCGCAGACTCTATTCTATTGGCATAGAACTCAAAACTTTGGGGAGTCATCCAGAGCCCGGCAAAGCTCAATAGCTCTCCCGAAGCCTTCGCTTGCTCAAGTTCATAAGATAACTTACGATCCTCCCACCCAACCCGTCTTGCTAGCTGACCAGTCTCAAGAGCCGATCCCACTTCAGTCAAGCATGCCAATAAACTATCTACAGATCCACTATCCATTTTTTCACTTTTTCTTCGGATTTCAGTTATCGGGTTTGTCACAACCCCTCCGCCAAGTACGATCGAAGGGCTGTATTGTCGCACAATGACTGGCATGCCCTTTCGAAGTCCAACTTCTCGCTCTAATCGAAGCTGAACCAAAGATTCAGAATGATCGTTCAAAAATACTTTTCCGATGACTTCATCTGCACCAACAGAAACTCGAACGCGCTTGCCATGACCTCCGGGCCGTATCCAATTTATTTCTGCATCAAATATAGAACTAGAATGTCCGTCTCCAGCTGAAGTCAAAAGGTCGCCCCTTTCAATCTCATCTGCCGAAACTCCGCCGAGATTAAGCGCAACACGTTGCCCAATTTCCGCCCTAATACGCGGTTCTCCGTGGACTTGAATACTTCGGAGTCGTGCTTTTCGGTCTCCGGGCCATATCCTAACCTGAGATTCCAGCAGAATAGGCCCTCCTTGTAAGCTACCAGTAACAACAGTTCCATGACCTGGTTGAACAAAAACGCGGTCTATCGGCAGAAACCAAGTATCTATGTTTCGCTCAGGCAATAGATTCAAACATTGATCTAGAGTATTTTTTAGCCGTTCTATTCCCGCCCCTGTAATTGCCGAAGTTTCTAATACTTCTGAGTTTTCAAAACGACTCTTAGCTAAAAGTTCAGAAATTTCCTCTTTAACCAATTCTAAAGTGACCTCATCTGTCGTATCGCATCTTGTCAATACAACAATGAGTTTTTCAATGGGAAGCAAGCAAAGAATTTCAAAATGCTCGCGGGTCTGAGGCATAACTCCAACATCTGCGGCAATGCACAAAAGCACAACATCCATCGCCATTGCCCCAACCAGCATATTCGTTACAAATTTCTCGTGGCCAGGAACATCAACAAAAGATACGCGACCAGATTGAGGCAAATCTAAAAATGCAAACCCTAAATCAATGGTCAGTCCGCGACGTTTCTCTTCCGGTAATCGATCAGCATCAATTCCAGTTAATCCCCGAATCAGGCTTGTCTTTCCATGGTCAACGTGCCCGGCTGTTCCAACTAGTTTTGCCATTCAGACTTTCTGATATTGTCCTTCAAAATGGTAGCTATTAATATTTTCACCTTGGGCAACCCATAAATCAAAATGGCCAAATGTAGTTGCTGCCCCATAGCCTCCATTTTTATCCAACGCTAAAACAACGCAATCTACTTCTCGGCTGAGAGGTTGCCGGCGAATCATTTGATCTATAACAGCCTGGCAGGCATCTTGGGCGGATAAACCATTTCGCATGTGTTCCACGGCTCTAAATGAAGCGCAAGCTTTCCATAGTTCCTCTCCTAAGCCAGTAGCTCCAGCACAACCTGCTTCATCATCGGCATAGATCCCCGCACCAAAAATTGGCGAATCACCAACTCGACCTGGCATTTTGTAAGGAAAACCGCTGGTCGAGCTCGTTGCAAAAAACTTTCCATCTTCCCGCCCCAGCATCGTAATCGTATCATGTGGAGGTTCATGAGTCATTGGATCATCTATGGTGTGGACATATCCTTTGCTCCTTTCGGGTCGTTTTAAAAACTCTTCATACCGACGACAGATTTCCGCCGTTATCAAATTTTGAGGAACAAATCCATTCTCAATAGCAAAGCGTCTCGCCTGGTCTCCCGCTAACATGACATGGGGAGTTTTTTCCTTGACTAAGCGCGCAACTGAAATTGCCGGCAGAATCCCTCTCATCGAACAAACGGCTCCCGCACTCAGGTCTGAACCTTCCATGATCGAAGCATCAAGTTCAATTTCACCGTCGGTATTGGGAACCGCACCTCTTCCAATGGCAATCAACTCCGGATCGTTTTCTGCTGTTGCCAGTCCATGTTCTAAGCAGTCCAAAAGCGATCCTCCGCTTTTCATCTTCTCAACTGCCGCTAAAATTGCTACTTCCCCTGGTCGCTTCCACGTTGAAACCATTGTTCGCATATAAACTGAATGCTACCTATCAAACAAATGCTCTCAAAATTATTCCCGGGTGGTGGGCAAACGCTTTTCAAACCACTTTCCATTCATGCCAATTTCCAATTCCGCTGAAAACTCTTGAGTTAACTGAGCAGCTTCCGACTCAAATCGAAAAGATCCGTCGACTTCACCTTGCCAAACGGTTTGCATTACCCATATCGGAACTGGCATAAAAACAATACGTTCCGGAACACCAACTTTAACTGAAAATACAACGTTCATATCTCCACCACGATAGATAAATTCTTGGTTAAAGTGAGTTGGCGCGTAGCTGGTTGTCCCTACTTGAGGTTGGCCCAAATCTTTTACAGATTCCAATATTGCAGAATCAAAATCACCTTCACTAGGTTCTCTGCCTGCTAAAAGGTCTTCAAAAATCTGCCGCTTTATTGCCGCTACGTAGGTTCCCAATACCATTGCCATCTCGATACTCTACGTCATTTCAACCGCCCAATCGCGCTACTCCCCTAAAAATACTGGGTTTTTTGGACCCTGGTAATTCTTGCGGGATGGTCCGACCTTAACTCGCCAAAACTGTATCTCGGACGGAAGTCAGGATGACTGATCTGGAAAACAGGTCCCGTCCGCGAATAGTTCACGGAAGAAAACAATTATGTCATTTCGCATTAACACAAACGTTGGCGCATTAAACGCCGTTAGAAATCTCGGCATGACCGGAACCGAACTCGGTAAAGCAACCAACCGACTTTCGACTGGTCTACGAATCAACACTGGCGCAGACGATCCATCCGGCTTGATCGCATCTGAAAGTTACCGAGCACAAATTGGTGGTCTCACCCAAGCTCTCAGTAACAACCAAAACGCTATGAACTACTCCAAGACCGCCGAAGGTGGCCTTGATGAAGTCAACCGACTACTCCGTGACGCTCGAGCTTTAACTGTTGCCAACGGTAACAGCACCCTCGACTCAACGCAAAAGCAAGCTAACCAGACTCAGTTGAATAACATTATGTCGTCCATCGACAGAATCGCTTCAAACACACAGTTCGGTTCGCAAAAATTGCTAGATGGTTCAACCGGAACTCGAACCAGCGTCATCGACTCAACAAACATCGCTTCAGCTTCAATTGGTGGCCAAATCGGAACTGGTGCCGTCAATAAAGATGATAGTATCGATGTTCAAGTCACAACCGCTGCTACAAAAGCAACAATCACTGGCTCCGCAACCGCAACTGCTGCAACCGACTTGGTTGGCGCTGGTAGCTTTAGCGTAAACGGTGTTAACTTCACAGCAAGCGCAACAACGACTCAACAAGATGTTGTTGATCAGTTGAACTTAAAATCGTCCGACACGGGTGTTACGGCTGCCATTTCAGGTGGTGCAGTTGTTCTTTCCAGCGTCAACTTTGGCTCCGATGCCAAAATTGACTTGGTTGACTCCGGTTCAGTTATCAATAGCAGTGCATCTGCAAACAGCGCAGCTGGAACAAATGCCGTTGCTACGGTTAGCTATACCGACGGAACAAACACCTTTACCGGAACCTTTAATAAAGGTACTGGTTTGGAATTGAAAGACGATAAAGGCAACTCAATTACTCTAACTTCAGCAGGTAACTCTGCCACGACTCACAGTAACTCAGTAAGAGTCATTGCCGGATCCGCTTCGTTCCAAATTGGTGCGAATGGTGGTCAAACCGCAAGCCTCTCCTTGGGTAACTTCAACTCTGCCTCGCTCGGACTCAGCAACCTCGATATCAATACAAATGATGTCAGCACTGCATTGTCTAAGCTGGACACTGCTATCGGATCTGTGGCCAAGTCCCGTGGTGATATCGGTTCATTTATGAAAAATACGCTCGAATCTAACGTTCGTGCACTCGGTATTGCTCGCGAAAACTTGTCCGCAACAGAATCGTCCATCCGAGAAATCGACGTGGCCGAAGAAATGACCAACTACTCCAAACTGCAAATCTTGCAACAAACTGGTGTAGCAATGCTTGCCCAAGCCAACTCGGCTCCACAAGCAGTCCTTTCACTCCTTCGATAATCAGTCGAACAATAAAAGAAACCCCGGAAGTTCTCTTCCGGGGTTTCTTTTTCTTTTTTCACAGCAATTAGCGCAGACTTTCAATAGCTTCCATAAATTGGTCAGCAAAGCCTTTGACATTGCAGATCCTTGATGTCAGTAACCGATTCCGTAAAGATTGACGCAAGTCACACAACAAATCTACGTCGTGCGCAAGGGCAACTGTCCTAGAAATGTAATCCTCCTCATTATCAGTCACAAACCCAAGCAAATCAACTTCTTCCAAAATTCTTGCGCTTAATCGAGAATGCATACACTTTCCTTCACGCGTCAAGACCGGAACTCCCATCCAAATGCTTTCTAATGTCGTTGTCGCAGAATTAAAAGGATAAGTGTCTAGCATCAAATCAACTTGATCAAATGAGGCAAAATGCAAAGCCCAAGAAGTAGATTGTCTAAAAATAACTTGCTCAGAGCAAATACCAGAATTTCTAAACCACTTCAATAGTTGATCGCGAAGACTAGCCGAAACCAAAGACCGCGATTTAAGAAGAATTCTTGAGCCCGGTACGGCAACCATAATCTTCGCCCAAGAATCAATAGTCGATCGATTAACCTTGGCCGTATGACAAAATGCTCCAAATGTAAATGGTTCTCCCTTGGAACAAGGCGGAACGACAACATCGTGATCAATGGTTGGCGGCGTGTAACAAACCCAGGGGCCATCTAACCGAATCAGTTTTTCCGCAAATTCTCCAGTGGCAGTTTGCGGCGTTACGCTTTCGTCTCCGATAACAGCATCAATTTGTGGCAATCCGGTTGTACCTTGATAGCCAAGCCAGCTAATTTGAATCGGTGCAGCGTGATTCGCTAAAATCTGCAAACGATTATTCAATGTATGACCACTCAAGTCAATCAAAACATCGATATTGTCTTCATTAACTATTGTCGTAACCGTATCGTCATCAAGCCCAAGAATTCTTCGCCAGGCAAAAACCGAATCTTTTAATCTCTGGCCCAATGCATCCGGCTGATCCGAGTTTGCATAAACATAAACTTGGTACTTTTCCCGATCAATGTTTTTGAGAAGACCTTCAACATAGCAACCAATTGGATGCAAGTTCATATCAGATCCAATGAAACCAATGCGTTTGATTTCTTGTGGCTGTGGTTTTTGAGAGTACTTTGATGAAGTAAATTTCCTACCCCAGTCTTCTGCACAAAGCAACAAGTCTTCTGGTGATACAGATTCACAACATTGCATGGCCTGTAATAAACGACTGTGAGCAATAGAATAATCTGGTTTCAAATCGAGAGCCGATCTAAAGTGCACGACACTTTCTTCCGGCAAACACGAATTCAAAGTCGCGCTACCTAAAACATAATATGCCGGAGCCGATTGAGGATCAATTGCCAATGCATTTCTGGCCGCAATAATAGCTTCGTCAAGTCTTCCGAGTTCAATAAGTGCAAGACCCCTAAATATATGCGCATCCGCAATTTCGTCGTCCAATTCAATTGCCTGAATACACATTTCCAATGCTTGAGCTGGCTCTTGCAATGCTAAGTGTGCTTCACCTAAATGACAGTAAGCAGCTGCATATCCCGGACACAACTTCACAGCCGTTCGAAATGAATCAGCAGCCGGGCGAACTTGACCCATTGCGAGCAACGATTGCCCCAAAATGTGATGAGAAACTGCATCTCGTTTGTCAACAAGTAACGCCCGATGACAAGCCGACATGGCCTCTTCATAATGTTTCATTTCAAAATGGCATTCCGCCATTCCAATAAAAGACGGCAAATGTTGTGGGTCAAGTCCGCTTGATTGCCGGAAGTGTCCAATTGCCATTCTAAAATGATCTTTCTTTTGAGCTAAGCAACCTAACGAGAAATGAGCAACTACAAGCTTTGGTTCAATTCTTAAAGCCTGCTCAAATGCAACTTCTGCATCTTCAAATCGCCCAACTGATTCTAGAGCAGATCCGTACATCGCCCAACCTAAAGCAAATTCGGGATATCCAGTAGTCACGAGTTGCAATAGCCTTCCCGCGGGATCGTATTCGCCGGAACCTAAATGCCAAATTGCCAAAAGATATGTCGCTTCTTTATTCGTTGGATCCTTTTCTAATACCTTTCGATAAATTTCGGCCGCCATGTGCATTCGACCGGAACGATGATGCAAAAGTGCAGATTCCAGGTCAGCATGAAATTGAGAATCAGGACTCACAAAGAATCCTGCTGTCAGGTCAAAAACCGCTTTCTCTACTCGCCTTCTCAAAAACCTATTCATCTAAACACCATGTTGGCAAATGCTTCCCTGGTATTTTTGTCGGGATAATTGTTAGGTTTTTATAGCTAAAACTTCGTTCCACATGTTAAAAAAGACTTTTTCTAACGATTCTGCATAACTTTTAGCATCAGAGAACCTTGCCAGTCGTTCAGGATCTCTTAATCGCGACCGAACATCTTTTCGCCATTCTCGATCGGTAGCCAATCGAACCGCTAAGTCCACATACTCTTCCTCTGAGTTTGCTACTAACTCACTCAGGTCAAATGCCATCAACACGCTGGCAGACATTCGTGAAGAATATCGATCACCACCAAGTGTAATCGTTGGCGTACTTGACTTGATAGAATCAACCGTCGTAGTAGCCCCGGTATAAGGAAAACTATCTAATGCAACATCAACTGAACCGACAATAGCCAGATGCTCTTCGTAAGGAAGGTGGCCATAAAATGCCAATCTTTTTTCGTCAACTCCCGCCGAAACAAGCTTCTCTCTGAACGAATCTCGAACTTCTTCAGAATCGAGGGTCGCATATTTAAGAATCAGTCGACTCTTTTCAACCCTCATTAAAATTTGAGCCCAAGCCTCAATATTTTTCGTGGATATTTTATAGGGATTGTTGAAACTTCCAAAAACAACTTCTTCACTTTTTTCACTTACGTCCGTGCCAATTTTTACGGGCATACAGTAAAGGCTCCGATCCATTCTGACAACTGCCTCCGTATACAAATGTTCATTCCCATCCGGAACGGTCGCGTCGTCGGCAATAAGGTAATCCATTGCTTTCAAACCGGTAGTAGAAGAATATCCCAAAAATGTAGCCTGAACTGGAGCTGGTCGCAAGGCAAAGACAGGCAGTCGATTTTTTGCAGTATGGCCGGCTAAATCGATCAAGATATCAACCGATTCCTTACGAATCAATGCCGCAAGTTCAGAGTCAGTCTTTCTGGCAACTCTATGCCAAGCACCACAATTGGCTTTCAACTCTGCCGAAAGATCATCTTCTGCTTCTCGGTTGCTAAAAGCAATCACTCGCCAACCTAAAGAAGACAGTCCCGAAAAAACGTTTTTCAAGAAATATCCAACCGGATGCCGATGCATGTCGCCCGAAACGAATCCAACAGTCCTCGGCTCTGCCCGCATCGGAAGCCGATCCAATTCGGCAAACAAGGTTCCATAGAGTCGATGAATCTCACATATCTGTTCCGAACTGATTCCTGCCGAATAGTGCAGGCCAAAAAGGTAGTTATCCCAAGCATGAAAGTTCTTGGGTTCACGTTGAACTAAGTCCGAAAGCAGCCCATTTGCAGAATCTATTTCTCCGACTGCCATTAAACAAGCCGCCGCATTAATCGTAGCTTCTCCCATCCCCGGATTCAATTCCAATGCTTTTCTAGCGTGCTCAAAAGCCTGCCCATACTCCCGCTCTAAGCGTAAAGCTGCCGAATAATTATTGTGGCAAAACGCACTATCTGGGCTCAATTCAACTGCTTTCTCTCCTGCTGAAACTGCCTCAGAATTTCGATCGGCCTGTAAATATGCAAAGCAAAGATTCCCCCAGTTTTCGCCGTCCTTTGCATCCAAATCAGAAACCTCCTCCATGAGCTCAATGCCGCCGGATAAATCACCTGTTTGAGCCAAAACAACCGCCATTGCTTTCGCCGCCGGAATCGCATTTTTATCTATGCGTCTGGCATTTTGATAATGATGTAAGGCGGTCGCCATATCTCCTGCCTGATGAGCTCTCAATCCAGTTTCAAATTCTTCTTTCCAATCCATTTCAAAAAAAACCTGCCGACTCAAAGTCATTATGCCGATAATTTCACCAGGTACATCCAAGTCCCTTACCTAAGGCAGAACAATGCATCTCCCAATCGAAACCTCTCCCCTAGAACAAAAAATTGCTGAATTTCCATTTTGGTATCACAAGATTGAACTTCCAAACGGAATTGTCACCCCGGGTTGGGCTCCGGTTCATCCCCCCGCCTACAATATCCCAGAAGACCTCACCGGAAAACGAGTTTTAGATGTCGGTGCATGGGATGGTTACTGGACTTTTGAAGCTCTAAAAAGAGGAGCAGAGCAAGCCATTGCCATCGACGATTTTAGCGACTATCTCGGACACCTCGACCAACGAGACCGTAAAGCTTGGGAAACATTCGATCTCTGCCGAGAGGCATTAGGTTACGACCATGAACGCTGTCAAAGACACGAAATCAGCATCTATCAACTTACTCCAGATGTATTTGGAACATTCGATTATGTTTTCTTTTTCGGAGTTCTTTATCACTTCCGGTATCCGCTTTTGGCTCTCGATCTAGCCAGCAGTGTTTGCACCGATAGCATTTTTATTGAAACCGCAATCTGCGACGATTACTCTCCATACAAAAATGGACTAGGTGATGGTTATCCTGGTCGACAATGCGTTATGGAGTTCTATCCAACTACAGAGTACGGAAACAATAATACAAACTGGTGGGCACCAAATCTCGCTTGCCTTGGCACAATGGTTATGGCCGCCGGTTGGGATGAAACTGAAGTTTGGAAACTTCAAGACAATCCAGAACGATTAGCGTTTTGCCGTGGTTTTTGCCGAGGAACAAAAACCAGTTAATCCACACTTAAATGCTCTTTGAGCATCTTCACCAAGACCTTACTGAGAGACTTGTTTCCCAGTAAGGTTCTTTTTTCCCTCGGCTCCACCAACATCTGCACGATCTTATTGTTAACTTCAGCCTCGACGCAAACCCAACCCCCTAACCCTAAAGTGGAATGAATATTCCCCTTTCTCCTAACCGATGTCACCACGTTTGCCGGAATCGAAAAATCAGTGTCATCACTTAAAAACTGAACTCCTTCTGGCCTCAAAATCAGAAACCCGATATCCTCATGCGGATCAAGCAAACCCCGATAACTGGGCCGTGCAAATCCAACAAAAAAACGCCGATCGCTATCTTCCGGAAACCGTGATCGAAACCGAGTCTCCATTTGTTTTCGCATCCCAACATTTCCCCACAATCCTAAAAAATTAGTCCCTAACCAACCTACAGCAAAGAAAAGTAAAGAATAAACCACAACTTTTAAATTGGCCCCAAACCTTGCCAACTCAATCATTGCTAAAAAGAAAAATGGACACGAAAGAATCAACGGAGCCAAATTTCCCGCAATTCGCTTTCCTAAAGTCCAAAGATCAGAGCGTTTGAACGCCATAATATGATTCTAATATGGCAGAACTGCGCCCAACGGCGGTGCTCTACCCAGCGGGGGGAATTGGACTAGCAAACGCTTTACGAAAGACCGTAAAGCCGGGAACCATTGTTTCAGCCTTTAACGATCAAGCGCTCAGTACTGCGCAAAGAATCCTTCTTGAACCAAATTCCGACCTCACAGAAGACGATATCGACTTCCGACCAATCGGAGATCTCCTCCGATGGATTGCAAATATGTGCGGTGTTTCAACTGGAAAACGGATTAGCCAGTCACAATTAACAGCCCTCATCATGAAAGCCGGGGCAAAACTTCCAGAAGAGTCAGACTACCGATTTGCAAAAGAATATATCGGAACTGCCCAAGTTATCGGAGAGTGCATCACCGAATTGCACCAATCAAAATTCGATTGCGCACAATTGAAGATCAACTGCGAACCAACTTCCTGATCCGCTCAAACATAAACTATTAGATCTTGCAAATATTGAAGAAATAGTCCGGCAAGATATGTTAACAATCAATGGAGAGTTCGGAGCTGACCGGGCAACTTCTTGCCTCAACCAATCAGAATCGCCCGAACTGCCACTGGCACACCTCGTCTTCATTCCTGGAGAACAATCCCAACCACTTTATCAAGAATGGTTACTATGGCTTTCAAAACGAGGAGTTCACGTTCAAATCCTTATTGAAGATTTCGACCACAATCCCGGACTCGGCAAAGCAGCAAACGATCTCATAGTTCAAATCAAACCAAAAATCGACCATAAAGAACCTTCTTCTTGGACTCATCATCTCTTTGGCACTTCAACGGCCGAAGTATTTCCAGAAATATCAATCCAAACTTCACCCGATTCCTTAATAGAGTGTGAAAACGTACTCCGGCAATGTCACAAAAAAAACTCAGAAGGAGTCAATTGGCAAAAAATCTGCATTTTTGTTCGTGATCCAAACACTTATGCCCCACTTCTTTTAAGCACCGCTAAACGATTTGGAATCAAAGTATCAATTAATGTCGGGCTACCTCTCCTCAGCAATGGATTAGCTTCAATTTGTCTGAAACTAGTGACCGCCTTGGCGAGTTCAGACCCAAGAGAACTGATTCCATTACTTCATTCCACTTATTTCAATTTGGATAATGAGAAAGTCGACCAGTTAACACAACTGCTAAAAGAATCTTCAATAAGTCCCGATCCCTTTTTGCACCTTTCTAATGAACTCAAAGAAATTGAAGGTCTAGCTAAGTTTTCAGAAATCATTGAATGGCGACAATTACACTTTTCCGAGCCAACTTCCATCGCTAATTGGGGAACGAGGTTCTTTGAACTGATTCAAAACTCGGGATTCTTAGATTCCGTGACTCAGTCGCTAGTCACTAGAGAGCGAGATTTAAGAGCCCAGACTCTCATTCAACGTTCGGTACACGAAGCTAGCCTAAGACTGCAAAGCCAGACATTAGAACTTGAAGAATTTGCAAAGCGATTACGTGAACAATGGTCTTTAGAAAGAGTCGCATGGAATTCATCTGGCAATCGGGCCACCGACACAATTCCAGATGCGATACGAATCTGCACGGCCACCAGCCAACTACAAGATTTTGACTCCGTTTTTGTACTTGGAATGCTTGAAGGCACAATGCCTCGCCGTCGAACTGAAGATCCTGTTCTAAACGACGATGATCGAGAAACGATCAACCAAATCAATCCCGATCTTCCTCCATTACAATCAAGCCATATCAAAGCTGCCGCAGAGCGAGATGAATTCATCAGAATCTGTGGATCAGCATCAAAAAGTCTAATTTTCACTTATCCTGAAATCTCCGAAACTCGCGACAATATCCCGGCTTTCTACTTACAGGAATTAAGGCGAGCAATCCCAAGTATTGAACCGACAATCCGACATTCCAATGAAGTTGTCCCTCCTCTAGAAGACTGCGTTCTCTACGCCGACCTCGTTCTTCGAAAATCATTAGAAAAGCCGGCCGACAAACTAAAACCAATTCAATTAACCAGTCCAATAGCCCAAAAAATTGCCCAGCCAGACCCTGAAACTCCTCTCGATCCCGCTCAAATCGGAATGGCTGCCGAGTGCCCATTTAAATCCGCGTTCAAGTACCAGTTCAAGCTCTACTCAAACTATAATCGAACTTTTTCAACAATCCTAAAATCAACTCCCAACAAGGCTAAACTGGCAGAACTACCAAATCGAGAAACGGCAACAGATGCCCTCAACGTACAAGTCAAACAAGAAATCGAGTGGCACAGCCTTCGCCTAAAGCACTGGGAAGTTGAGTTCTTAAAGCAAGTAAGTGACAGTCTCATTCCAGCTTGGGTTGCCAGAGAGTTTGATTTCCGAGAACAATACTTAACCGCTCCTTATCAAACCGAGTTTCCCGGATATGTGGGTGGCAATCCAAATGGTTGGGAATGGAAAATTGAAGGAAAGCCATATCTTTTCAGTTCTCGATTTCACGCCATTATAAGGACACCAAATGAAACAATCGGACTATTTTATAACTCAAATACGCCGGAATTCTCCAAGAACAATAGTGAAAATGACTCCTTAGCGAAGTCTATCGAAGTATCTCTCAATCTCGTTGGCCTCATGTCAGAAGGGAAAAAAAATGTCCGAGTAGTTATCGATGGATTCAAAGAAAGAAAATCATATTCAGTACAACAACAAAAGAGAATTCGATTTGCAAAACTAGAAAACATTACAAGTGTAGGACTAACAAACTCGGTTGAACTCGAACCCGGAGAATCCCCTCCTCCAAATGAATTGACGAAATCTGAAGTAACCGCAGAATTTTGCCGAGATCTCAAAGCTAAAATTGCAAAACCTCTGCAAGATATTTTCACCGGGAATATCACGCCTATTCCAGGAAACTACTGCCGCAAATGCCGATTCGCAGAACTCTGCCGATCCCACAGTGAATTTGGAGATAGTTCTACCAAACCAAGTCGAGGCGAAATTTGATACAACTCAACCCTGATCAAACGCGAGCAACCCAAGCCACCGATGACCAGTACTCAGTCATTGCCAGCGCTGGGGCCGGAAAAACTCGAGTTTTAGTTGAAAAATTTGTTCACCTTGTCATCGATAAAGGAGTCAAAGTCGACGAAATCCTTTCCATCACCTTTACCAAAAAAGCTGCCGCGGAAATGAAAAATCGAATCGTCGATCGATTTAGAGATCTCAACCGATTAGCAGAAGCTCAAATTGCTGAAACCGGACCAATTTCAACAATCCACTCATTCTGCGAACGACTCTTGAGAGAAAACGCAATCGCTGCCCAAATCGACCCTAGATTTGAAATTATCGACGAATCACTCAGCAGTCTGTTACAAACAGAATGTATCCAATCAATTTTTCATACCAAAGAAACCTCCGACCCGCTGATTCAAAATCTTCTTGCCACTTATGCTGGAAAATCTAATTATCTAACTGGACCAATTGTAGGCGAAGTTCTTCGTACAAACATTGCAGAAGTGATGAACAAATTCAGAACTTCTGATCTTGGATATGAACAAATTCAAAATATCTATGAATCTCCAAGATCGCTGCAAACACATATTCTCCAAGAAATGGCCAAAACAAATTTGGTAATTCAATCTCTACTGCCCACAAACCCTTCCCTTGTCGAAGCGTTTGCCAAAATGAGCGAACTCAACACTAAAGATCGGGGAGATTTTTCAATTTGGTTTAAACCAAAATTTGACCCCGAAATTGAAGAAAAGTCAATAAACTCAGCCTGGGCTTTAGGTCGTCTCGCGCTGACCGCGTGGAACAAGTTTGAATCAGAACTCAATGCTCGCCAACAATTTGATTTCAATCTCTTAGAAGGCAAAGCCATCCAATTGGTTAGCACAAATGCCGAAATTCACCTTCGCATTCAAAAACAGTTTTACGCATTGCTCGTCGACGAAGCTCAAGATGTTAACCCAGCGCAGTTTAAACTCCTAAAAGCGCTAGGAATTGAACATCAAATGTTTGTTGGAGATCCACAACAATCAATTTACGCATTTCGAGGGTCAGATCCCAAAATCTTTGCCAAACGGGCAAGCCACCCCAATACTATCCACCTCAAAACAAATTATCGATCCACTCCCAATATTATCGAGTTCGTCAACTTCTTTTTTAGTTCGATATGGCCAAATCAATATGGCGAAATGGACTACGCTAATGAAACTCCAAAACCACTTCGCCAATTTGAAGGTGTTGAATTGTGGGAGCTTGCTAACAAGAATTCCAATCAAACTGCCGAATATGTAGAACAACTTATCAGCGAAGGCACTCTCCCCGGAGAAATTGCCATCCTTGCCAATCATAACAACGATTGCGATAACATTTCCATCGCATTACGAGAAAAGGGCATACCAACTTTAGTACTCGGCAAAAGCAAACGATTTTATGCGCGAATGGAAACGAGAGACCTTGCAAATGCCCTCACGGCATGTTCTCAGCCTTCTGATGACTTTGCCCTCGCGGCCCTACTAACTAGCCCGTATGTTGACCTCTCCTATGATGCGCTCGTACTGTGCTTACACAATCAAAAGGATCAAGGACTACTAAAATCAATTTCACACATCGATTTATCTGCTTTGCCCGAAGACGCCCAAAAACTTAATCGATTCAAAGAGTGGTTTATCGATCTCATTCAAATTGCAGACCGACTTCCTGCGTGGGAAATAATCAGCGAACTCTTCCACCAATCACCCGTGTTTGAAAACGTTGCTAAACATCCAGAGCGAGAACAAATCATGGCCAATATGCGAAAGCTTCACGGCATTGCCATCAAACAAAGTGAAGCTCTTTGCCCAGATATGGCGTCAATTTTTCGCCAAACGGTTGAATTTGAACATCGAGAAAATGAAGCTCCGACCAATAACTCAGAAGATGCAATTCGCATAATGACAATCCACAACGCCAAGGGATTGGAATTCCCTACCGTCGTTTTATCAACAACTATTGATAATCTCATCCGGCGATTAAGTGATACAAACATTGAGCAAGCAACCTGTTTTGCCGCAATAAAAACCGAAACGACTCACTCTCAATATCAACTTTGGCTAGATTCCAGACGCAAGACTGCTGAATTGGAAGATAAATTGAGAGTGCTATACGTCGCGATGACTCGGGCCCAATCAAAACTCTGTCTCACGGTTTCTAATCAGCAAACCAACCATAAATCGTTCTCTAACTTTATCAGATCAACCCTCAAAATGCCTTCAAATCTCCATCCCAGTATCAAAGTCCGGAAACCCGCCCCATCGCCTCCGGTAGACTCCAATTTGCCATGAAGTTTCGCCTCGCAATCGTGCAATTCAAGCCGACAAAAGGCCAACTCAGCTCTAACTTAGATCGCCTTGCTCAAGTGATCCGGCAATGCGCCGAAGACAAAGCCGATCTTGTCCTGCTCCCAGAATCTTGCACAACTGGATATGTCCTCGAAAGAGGAATTGAAGATCTGGCACAAACGCCAGAAGAACTACGGCAAGAACTACAATCAAGACTGCAAGGACTCAACCAAACAGTTGACATTTCAATCGGCTTCTATGAAAAATCAGATGGCCGACCTTACAACTCTGCTGCTTACTTCACTTGGGAAAACCAAAGACTAGAACTCAAAAACGTATACCGTAAGTTCTTTTTGGCAACATATCACGTGTTTGATGAAGCCAGATTCATGCGCCCCGGTAACCAACTTGGCGTCATTGAGACCCGATTCGGAAAAATCGGAACCCTGATCTGCGAAGATGTCTGGCATTCTATACTTGGCACCCTTCTCACTGCCGCCGGATGTCACACAATTCTCGTTCACTCCGCATCTCCCGCAAGAGGATTCCAAAACGATAAACCTTCAAACGTACTCCGCTATGAAAGAATGTTGACCGCCCTCGCCGAAGAACACGGAATTCACGTCGCAATGTCAATGCTCACCGGATTTGAAGGCGGAAAAGGACTAGCCGGCGGAAGTCTCGTAATATCACCATTCGGTGAAAAACTGGCACAAGCAAAAGTTTTAGGCGAACAGATCTTGTATACAGAAATCAACACCGATGATACTCGCCTCGCCCGGCATCAAACTCCGCTCGCAAGCGATCTAGAAACGCGATGGAATGACCTCGCCGAACTCATCAAATCCATTTGATAAAAGAGGTCTAGAATCATCCGGCAATGGAAAAGTGAAAAGAAAAGAACTTTTCCGGCAAACCAGATAAAAAATACCGAGCCAACTTATAAAGCTGACTCGGTATTCATTTAAGCATCAAATCAAACTGAAGCTTTTTGTGCCAATGCTGGATCCAACTTTACAGATGGCCCCATCGTAGCGCTCAATGCAATCGATTTCAAATATACGCCTTTTGAAGTTGATGGCTTTGCCTTCACAACTGCATCAAGGGCCGCAATAAAGTTTTCTTTAAGTTGCTTATCTTCAAAATTGACTTTACCAATGGAAAGGTGAACAATTCCGGCCTTTTCAATTCTGTACTCAACCCGAGTCGCCGCCTTCAAATCTTTAACGGCTTCGCCAACTTTGTCGGTAACGGTGCCGTTTCGCTTGTTTGGAGTTTTCGCTCCTAAAAATCGACCAACTTTACCAATCTGTGGAGCCAAATCGCTATGCGCCAACATGATATCAAAATCCTTCCAACCTTCTTGAATGGATTTAATCAAATCATCTTCACCAACTGTATCTGCCCCTGCAGCAAGGGCTTCAGCGGCCGCTTCACCTTTTGCCAAAACCGCAACTTTCGGAACTTTACCGGTGCCGTGTGGCAAGTTGGTAATACCGCGAACGTTTTGGTCGCTTTTCTTAGGATCTACGCCCAACTTAATAGCGAGATCAACCGCTTCAACAAACTTAGCAGTGGCGGTTGCTTTAACCGCAGCAATCGCTTCATCAAGCTCATACAGCTTTTCGGAATCCACTTTTGGGGTCAATTCATTGAAACGAGTCGAGTGTTCTACTTTCTTAATTTTCTTGGCCATAATGCCTCCGTGGTCCTTGGTTTATCTGCAATAAAGCGAACAAACCTCCCACACAGGCAACAATTATAGTCAATCGACCCTTCAAATGCAGGGACCAATATGCCGAATCACCCACCAAACAATTTGCTCAAGTAAGCCGATAGGTAATCTCATATCATCAAACATCAAGGGCGATGTGGATTTCCACGTATTAAGACCCTTAGGTTAAAACGAGAAATCTATCTATGCAAAACACATTTGCCATCCTTGGTGCCGGAATGCAAGGCACAGCTGCCGCTTATGACCTGGTGAAGTTCGCCGGAAATCCGCAAGTTCTACTGGCCGATATGAGCCTCGAACAAGCAACAAAATCCGCGAACAGAATAAACGAACTTACCGGAACAAACTGCTGTACTCCTCACCAAGTCGATGTACTCGATGCCAAAGCACTTGGAACCTTCCTGAATGAAGCCGATATCGTCATCTCTTGTGTGCCCTATTGGATGCATCCACAAATTGCTAAAGTTGCAATCGAAACCATAACCGATATGGTTGACCTCGGCGGAAATACCGACATAACAATGCAAACCCTTGGCCTCGATCCTTATGCAAAGGACAATGAAGTGACTCTAGTGCCCGATACCGGTTTAGCTCCAGGCTTAGTCAACAACGTCGGAATGTATATGGTCGAAAATCTCGATCAATGCGAATCCGTAAAACTCTACTGCGGAGTTCTTCCCCAAAATCCAAAACCACCTTTCAACTACAAGCTCACATTTAACATGGAAGGGCTCGTCACAGAATACGATTACAAAGCGGTAGTCCTCAGAGACAACAATATCATCCAAGTGCCAACTCTCACCGAACTAGAAACTTTGCACATAGATGAACTCGGTGAAATGGAAGCATTCGTCACTTCTGGCGGAACCTCTACCGCTCCAATGACCCTCCAAAACAAAGTTACAAACTACGAATACAAAACTATCCGTTTCCCTGGCCACTGCGCCCAAATGAAAATCTTTAAAGATTTTGGTCTCTGGAGAGAAGACGAAATCGATGTAAAAGGAACAAAAATCGTGCCTAAAGATGTGTTCAACGCTGTCTTCGGCCCCGAACTTGCAAAATTTGAAGATCTCGACCTTTGCGCCGTTCGAGGCGTTGGCGTCGGCACTCGAGACGGCAAACCAACTCGAATCCAAATTGATATCTTTGATCGACAAGACGAAAAAACCGGATTCACGTCCATGGAAAGATTAACCGGATTCTCAACATCAATCATCGCCCAAGAAGTCGTCCAAGGCAATGTTCCAAAGGGAGCAATTCGATATGAAAATGCCATGTCAGGAACAAACTTCCTCCGCGAACTCAAAAAACGCGGTATAGACATTCGCATCCAAGAATGCGAATCTGTAAACTTAAGCTAAAGAAAATTGCGTTCCGGCTCCGATATTAAAACCAGAGCCGGATAAACTTTTACTGAAGATAATCGTTTACACTCATGAGAACGTAAATATGAACAAAAAACTTTTTGCCATCGCATCCACAATCTTTGCCGTCGCGGTAATCGCTCCAAGTTTTGCCGCTCCGCCAGCTGAAAAAGTCAGCTACGTTAAACAAGTGGTGCCGATTCTCAAAAAAAACTGCTACTCCTGTCACAACAAAAATCAAAAAACTGAAGATCTCGATCTCACTTCAGAAAAAGGAATTAGAGCCGGTGGCGAACACGGCAAAATTGTTGTCCCCAAAAAATCTGGAGAAAGTCGAATTATGGGATTCATTAAAGGGCTCAAAGGCTACGATCAAATGCCTCCCGACAAAAAACTCAAAGATTCCGAAATCAAGCTCATTGCAAAGTGGATTGATGAAGGATTGATTTTTGACAAGGCAAAATAAGTCAAATCATAGTTCAAATTAAAAGCGTTATCCTGCTATCTTTTTAGCCAAGATAACGCTTTTATAGTTCACTTCTGGTCTCCAATCGGCCACGCCACATTTTTCGTATCCCCAATTCCTGTACATACCAATCAAGTCACCCGCTTTCTCGCTAGTGTCGCAAGCCAAAAACACGGCATTCATCTTCATTGCCTGCCGCTCAACCAAAAGAATCATCTGCTTGCCAATTCCTCGTTTCTGATACTCAGGCAAAACGGCAAACTGTCCAAAAACCGCGACCCCGCCACTCCGATAAAATTCACAACCATTTCTAGAATCCGGTTCGTACAGTGTCACTGTCGCCACTATCTTTTTACCAATACAACCAACCCATGTCTCTCCGCCTTCCATTCTAGAAAGTGTCACGCCAACGTCTTGATGAGTGGCAAGAAAGCGCAAGTCAGCCATGGCATGAACATGGTAGGCCATATGCAAAAGCTCTGTCAACTCCTCCGCATCGTCCGAATCAAGCCACTTTCTAATCACCAAGTCATCGTTCATCATTTATTTAAATCTTTTTGAAAAAACCACACAGTAGGCCATCGCCGAATCAATACAAGCCCAAACGGTAAAATCTCACGTTCAAGCCTACTTCACCATGGATCAATCCCATATCCGTAACTTCTGCATCATTGCTCATATCGATCACGGCAAATCAACCCTCGCCGATCGAATTCTAGAGCATTGCGGAGCCGTGCGAGGAACTGCGCAAGAACAATCTCTCGATACCATGGAGCTAGAAAGAGAACGCGGTATCACCATCAAAATGACCGCCGTAAGACTGTCCTACACGGCAAGAGATGGCCAAACCTACCAATTCAATCTAATCGATACTCCCGGGCATGTCGATTTTACTTACGAAGTCAGTCGCGCCCTCTATGCTTGCGAAGGCGCACTCCTCCTGGTTGATGCCACTCAAGGTGTAGAAGCCCAAACCATTGCCAACGCCAACATGGCGATGAACCAGAATCTTGAAATCATTCCTGTTGTCAACAAAATGGATCTGCCTCACGCCGATCTAGAGATGGCCAAAGAAGAAATCGAAAATGCCCTGGCTCTCGATGCCTCCGATGCCATTCCATGTTCCGCCAAATCAGGAATGGGAATTGAAGAAATACTAGAAGCCGTTGTCGCCCTCATCCCCCCGCCAAAAGGCGATCCCGAAAAACCTTTCCGAGCCCTCATTTTTGATTCGCACTTCGATACTTACCAAGGCGCAATCGCCTACTGCCGAATCGTAGATGGCCACGTCAAGCCCGGAGACAAAATCATGATGATGTCCACCGGCAAAAAGTTCGATGTCGATGAAGTGGGTGTTTTTCGACCAAAACTCGAACGAGCCGCCGAATTCCAAACCGGCGAAGTCGGATTCATCACCGGCGCAATCAAAACCATTGGCGATGCTCAAGTAGGTGACACAATTACATCAGCCACTAACCCGGCAAGTGAACCACTACCCGGCTATCGTAAAGCCAAACCTATGGTCTACTGCGGTCTCTATCCGACAGATTCCGATGATTACGAAGACCTCAGAGATGCCATTCAGCGGCTCCAACTCAACGATGCATCACTAGAATTCGAACCAGAAACGTCTGCTGCCCTCGGATTTGGATTCCGCTGCGGATTCCTTGGTCTACTTCACATGGATATCGCCCGCGAAAGGCTAGAAAGAGAGTTCGACCTCGATCTCATCCTCACGGCCCCCAGCGTCGATTACCTGGTCACAACAACCGATAGCAAAGTCCACCACATCAGCAATCCCAGCCAGTTTCCACCAAGCAACCATATCGACAAAATTGAAGAGCCAATGGTCAACGCCACAATCATGGTTCCCAACGAATACGTCGGAACGGTCATGACTCTCTGCCAAGACCGAAGAGGAACCTACAAGCGCACCGAATATCCAACCCAAATGCGCGCCATCCTCTATTACGATCTTCCACTCGGAGAAATACTCCTCGACTTTTTCGATAAACTCAAATCCACAACTAAAGGCTACGCCAGCTTTGATTATGAACTCACAGATTACGCATCAAGCGATCTCGTAAAGGTCGATATTCTCCTTAATGGCGACCCGGTTGATGCCCTGTCCTTCATTGTCAATCGTCAGTTCAGCTATTACCGAGGAAAGGCCATCGTCGAACAACTTCGCAAAGTCGTTCCCCGGCAGCAATTTGAAGTCCGAGTCCAAGCTGCAATTGGCATGAAAGTCATTGCCGCCGATACCATCAAACCATTCCGTAAAAACGTCATTGCCAAGTGCTACGGTGGAGACGTCAGCCGAAAACGCAAACTCCTAGAAAAACAAAAGAAAGGGAAAAAGCGAATGAAAAATATCGGAAGTATCGAAGTCCCGCAAGAAGCCTTCCTCAGCGTTCTCAAAGTCGCAGAGTAGTCAAATGCTTCTGACAATTGAGATCGTCAATCCTCCAGAGTCCTGTGAAAATCAGGGCATCCAAATTCTTCTGGTCGATAAAAAAAGCGGACTCATTTCATCAAAGTCAAACTGCTGGCAAGTTGAAATAGAACAAAAACCAAACCGAGCTGGACAAGTATTTTGGACAGGAAGTACCGTCCAGCACCACGGCGATGGAAGAAGGTTTATCTATTTCGCCTGGATCAACACAACCGGGCAAATGTTCCGTCGGCTAAAAGTTGATATCAACGACGTCACACCAGAAACTAAACTAATCCAAGTTCAAGGAACTATGAAAGACGGCTCACCCGCTTGCGCCACTGCCAAACGGGTTCTCGATCCAAAGGTTTAGTCGTTTTTAACCGAAATCGGATACGAGCGAGAATTATAAGCCCCTCGAACCGAAACTTCCCCATCAACCTTAACTCCCGACCGATTCATGTTATCAACCGCCGATGCGACCTTCTCCAACTGAGAAGCCATCTTGTCCAAAGTTCGCGAGTAATCTTCAAGTCTCGGCACACTTGAAACCGGATCCGCCGAAACCCGGCCCACAAAAAACACAAGTGCCATTCCTGTTGCTAAGCCAAATCCTTTCCAAAACGAACGAGCATCATTCATAAGAGAATCATACAACCAATTCAATTAAGAGATCTATCCGGCAATCCATGCCGATTCATCCGTTTTAGAATATCGACTCGTCTCCCGTGAAACTTTCTTGATCCTCACCCCAGAATCAAATCGATTCAAATGCTCCCCAATCGCTTTTCCAAATTCCACCGGCACCGCATTGCCAATCTGACGAAACTTATCCGCCGTCTTCCCACAAAACTCCCAATCATCCGGAAACATCTGGATCCGGGCATACTCTTTAACACTCAGGGCTCGCAGCTCTTCGGGATGGGCCAACAGTGTTGCCGGCATTGTGGGAGAAGTCACCAATGTTGGTGCCGGTTTATCCCACGCTAACCTCCGTAAAAACCCCGTACGCCCCCCAGAACACTCGTAAACACCCCCCAAAGCCCCCCGTTGATCCTCATTTGAAAGGCTCCGCCAATTTTCTCCCGGGCCAACTTTGCCTAAATAGGGAATAACCTTGCTTCGCAACGGCAAGCATTCCGGTTCCGCCTCTTTTAAGTCTCCAATTGCATCTCGCAAGTTCAATTTCGGCAATAAACTTGGTTCTAAATGAGGAACCATTGTCTTTCCCTTGTGAGCAATCAACACCATCCGCTCTCTTGATTGCGGCACCCCAAACATTGAGGTGTCATAAAGCCGAAATGAGACCGAGAATCCAGCTTCTTCAAACAATGCCAAGATCAATCTCAGGGCACCGCCCCGCTTCTCTTCATCAATCAGTTGGGGAAAGCCTTCGCCTCTTTCACAGTGCGGACGATGTTGAATTGGTGCCGAAAGAAGCCCTCGGACATTTTCAATTACAACGTATCTTGGGTTCAAATCAATGGCCAAACGTATAAAATGGAGAAATACATTGCCACGATCATCATTCAAGCCTCCACGCTTGCCTGCCGTAGAAAAAGCTTGACATGGTGGACCACCCACTACTGCATCTAGCCCCGAAACATTAAAATCTGAGACCTGCAAATCACGAATATCACTTTCAAATAAACGAAGTGAGGGCCGATTCTTTCGAATCGTCGCGCAAGCAACTGGGTCAAGCTCATTGGCCCCTAAACAGTGCCACCCGGCCTTCTCAAGGCCCAAGTCTAATCCCAGAGCTCCAGAAAAAAAGCTCAAATACCGCATCCGTGCTGTCCAAACTCGCTCCCTTCATCCTTAAAGGGAGCCCGTCAACAATCCTTGTCAACTCGTTGAAACTATAGTTTTCCACATTTTAGTCTTTCAGGTCCAGCCAATTGTCAAAATTTCTCAAATTTCTGCAAAAAATCTTTGGGTTTCTTCATCCCAAAGTTGACCATCCCAGCCTGTCATAATTTCAAAAGATGTTCAAGGGACTCATGAATAATGTCGACCGCATGTTTGGTCGCGGTGTCATTGATGAAGAACTTTATGAGGATTTGGAAGAAGCTCTGCTCCAAGCCGATACCAGCATCTCCACAACTCAAGCCATTCTGGAAGAACTACGAACAGCTGTTCGAGAAGAAAAAATTACCGATGCGGCCGGCATCAAAGATCGGCTCCAAAAATCTATCCGAGATCGGTTCAGTCAGCCTGGAGAATCTCTCCTCTTTCGTAATTTTCCGCCAACGGTTTATCTCTTTGTTGGCGTTAATGGAGTCGGCAAAACAACATCCATTGGCAAACTTGCGACTCGCCTCACAAAGGAAGGTCGTAAAGTCATTCTTGCCGCTGGCGACACATTTAGAGCGGCAGCCATCGAGCAACTTGATATCTGGGCAGAGCGGTCCGGATGCGATATTGTCCGCGCTCAACCCAATTCCGACCCCGCCGCAGTAATTTTCGATGCCATCAACGCCGCTAAAGCTCGGGGAGCCGATTTTGTCCTGGCGGACACTGCCGGAAGGCAACATACGAAAGGGAGCTTAATGATGGAGCTCCACAAAGTCACCAAAGCTGTCGAGAAAGCCCTTGGGCGGCCCGCAGACGAAGTCTTGCTCGTCCTGGATGCAAATACCGGCCAAAACGCAATTAGGCAGGCCGAAGAGTTTACGCAAGCTGCTGGCGTTACTGGCCTCGTTCTCACAAAACTCGATGGAACCGCGCGCGGAGGCGCGCTCATCGGGATCTATAACAAGTTCCACAAGCCAATCAAGCTGATTGGGGTTGGCGAGAAAGCAGAAGATCTTCGAGATTTCGACCCACAAGTCTTTGCTGAAGGCCTCTTTCGCTAAATTCAATTACACGCCATGCTAATGGGTTCCGGACTCATACCGCTGAGGAATCACCGGTTCAGCAGAAATAATATCAGCGGCCGATTGTTTTGCTCTGGTTTTTCCTGCTTTTCTGTGCCGAGAATACAAAACCCCAGCAAATACTAAAAACATTGGAACTGCAATCGCATCATCAACCCAACCCAAAACCAAAATAACATCCGGAATCAAATCGATGGGAGAAACACCATAAAAAATCGCAGCAAACAACGAGGCAATTGATCCCCATGGCATTCCTGGAGAGCGCTGAATTTTCTGTTCCATATCTATTAGAACGAGTTTTAGCTATCAAGGTTGCATGAACAATGGGACTTAAAAGAGCAAGTTCAGGTGAGTTTTCTGAACTGATGCTTGCCAACTTTAAGAACTTTTCCTCGCAGGTCAACAGCCAATGCTTTTCCAAAGGGATCAATAAACTTTTCGCCTTCCAAACTAACTGCTCCTTGCTTGATCAAGTTTCGAGCTTTTCCATTTGATTCTGCTAAACCCAGTTCTGCAATCAATGTAGCCATCGCTACAGATCCTTCTTCGATAAGATTTTCAGGAATTTCTGCTTCTTCCGCTTCAACTGGCTGATTTCGTTTGCTAAATGTTTCAATAAAATAGGCTTCACAAGCATCAGCCGCCGCTTGCGAGTGATACAAGGCAACAATCTCCTTTGCCAATCGAATTTTTGCATCTCGCGGATTCTTCCCTTCCACAAGCATTTGCTTGACTTCGTCCATATCAACATCCGTGCAAAGCTCAAACCAATTTTCAATCAAATCATCTGGAATTGACATCGTTTTGCCAAACATATCGTTGGGCTCATCTACCACGCTCACGTAATTCCCCAAACTTTGAGACATTTTTTCCTTGCCATCAGTACCAACTAATAGTGGACTCAGAATCACAACTTGAGGCTCTTGTCCGTACTGGCTCATCAAAGTTCGGCCCACTAAGTTGTTAAATTTCTGATCATTTCCACCTAGCTCTACGTCCGCATTCAGTTCAACCGAATCCATACCTTGGCAAAGGGGATAAAGGATTTCATGCATCGCAATCGGTTGTTGCTGCTGAAATCGCTTCGTGAAATCATCTCGCTCCATGATTCGAGCCACTGTGTATCGCGAACATAGCCGAATCACATCTTCAAAAGACATTTTTCCCAACCAATCTTTGTTGAAATAGATCTCTGTCTTTTCACGATCAAGAATTTTGTAAACTTGCTCCGATACCGCATCTACATTCGCTTGAACTTCCTCTCGTGTTAACTGTTTTCTTGTCTTACTTTTTCCGCTAGGGTCTCCAATCATCGCCGTAAAATCACCAATGATTAAGCAAGCGATGTGTCCTAACTTTTGAAAATCACGAAGCTTTCGCAGAACGACCGCCCAACCCAATGTCACGTGAGCTGCTGTCGGATCTACGCCTAACTTGATGCGCAATGGACGACCATTTTCAAGCTTTTCACGTAAATCAGCTTCGCTAATAATCTCCGTAGTCCCTCTACGAAGTAATTTCAATTGGTCGTCAACGGTCATGCCAGGTCAAATTCTACCGGTTAGCCAAAACCTTAACCGATCCCTGCCCAGACCACTAACTAAACTGGAATTCTGGCGAACCAAATAACAGCCGGCTGATAGAGTGAGCCGCCGTATTTGCCGTACGTTGGTTAATCGCACCGACATCATTCGCCGCTTTTACCATTACTGCATGTTTATCTTTTGATACCTGAACGTCAAAAAGCGACAATATCCGATCAACTGCACCACTAGCCGAAGGCTCATCTTGCAATAGCGGATAAGCCGGCCATCGCAAAGATTGAGCCCGATTTGTCGGATTTCCGAATACCGCATCGGCAAACTTGATTCTCTCAACCACCGTAGCCGTACTTATCCACTCGGCACCACTGCCCCATCCTGCGACATCAGGTGGATACATCAATTCCATTCCCATGGCTGTCGTAGTTCGAGTCGCAATCTGAGATGGTCCAAATAATCCATTGCGTTGCGAAGATTCGGAATCAAACGCGTCCAGTTTTTCCAAAATAAACTGTCCAACTCCAAGTTGCCTCAAAACGGGAACCACAAAATTCACAGGATTCTTATAGAGCTTTCGAGCGGATTTATCGGAGTAAAATTCTTCCGATTCCATAATCCCGCGTACCAAAACCGAAACTTCCATTCCGCTATCTCTAAATCGCTTCGCCAATCGATCAACAATTACTTTCTCTGGCTTTTCGTATGCAAACCACTCCCACATCTTTGTTGTAATGTATTGAGCTGTTTGTGGCTTTGCGGCAATAATTCCTAGAACTTCATCGCCCGACCAATCACCCTTATTACCAAGAACAGTTTTCGAGCCATTATCATGATTGACTCGGTCAAAGTAAAAACTTACATTTTGCCTTGGCAATTGGTTTCTAAGTGGAATTACTCGTTGTCCCCGTTTCACCCCAAATGTCCAGCCAGTAAAAGCCCGAGCAACCTCTTCAATATCGTGCTGGGTATAGCCATTGTCCACACCCATCGTGAATAATTCCATCACTTCCCGAGAAAAATTCTCGTTGGGCTTGCCCTTTACATTCTCCTGATTATCCAGCCAAAAAAGCATTGCCGGATCTTTGCTCACATCTTCCAGCATCCGCATGAAGTTTCCAGTTGGATTCTTCATTAAAAGACGAGTGTGGTCAAACATTGCAGAGCCACTAGCTACTTTCTGCGCACTTGTTGCAAAATGATCATGCCAAAAAAGCGCAAGCTGCTTTTCAAGCGGTCGCACAGATGTAAGGAATTCTGTATACCAATATGTTTGAGCAAACCGAGGGTTTCCAACATTTCCATTGGCCGCAACATCTTCTAAATTTGGTTGGAATGGCTCTTCTAAGCTCTTATAGTCAAATAAGCGATCAATCGCTCCTTTCAGGCCATCCTTGCCGTAATATTCTATTTCTGCCTCACTAGCTCCTAATCCAAAACGCCGCAGCAAATGAGCGATCTTGTCGTTTTCAGTTTGCAGAATCATATTTGTATGTACGAACTAATCATAAAAAGGTTCAATGGACCAATCCGAGCCCGGTAAACATATTAGGCCCAGACTCTCAGAGTCTGGGCCTAATATCAATCAAAACTGTTTGTCCCTTAAACTTCAGGAACGTCAGTTGCTTTGTAAGTAGCTTCATTTACAAACTTGTAAAGAGTGCTACCTTCAAAGGTCGCCTTAAAAGCATAACGAGTCTGCTCGCCATTCTTGGTCTTGCGAACCATTTTAGTCTTGCGGACATCGGACTCCGGAACGTCTACGTGAGATCGAGTTTTCAAATTGTAAAACTGCATGTTTTTATTCAACCTCGTTCAGATAAATCTGAATGGTCTCCACTTCGACAGACGTATCAAATCAATGATTTGAACCTGCCTGGTCGAGAAGTTGACTTAGTTTGCCGAAAGATTGCTCAAGTTTGCAAGCACTAGGCCAGAAAAAGTCAAGTTTTCACGTCTGGTACGCTTATTTTTGGGTGGAAAGATGGAAAAATCGGGAAAAAGCGACTTTAGAGACACCGCAACACAAAAATTAAAGGAATCAGGTTTACGCTTGACCATTCCTCGCAAACTGGTTATTGAACTCCTCAGAAATACCAAAACCCCCCTCTCCGCATATCGAATTAAAGAGCTTGCGAATCAAGCAAAATCAAACATCGACGTGGTCAGTATTTACCGGACATTGGCAACATTCGATTCACTCGGACTCATCCATCGAGTCCATTCGTCCGATGGCTTTATGCCTTGCACAATCGAATGTCATAGTTCTCCCGGAAGTGAACATGCAATTTGTGATAATTGCGGAAATGTCACTGAACATCACTTATCAAAAGAAACCGCCGCAGAAATCTCGATGCAAATGAAAGAAATCGGATTTCGTATCCGAAATTTTAGAGTTGAAATCGAAGGCAATTGTATTAATTGCGAAACTAAATCTCCCAGCTCAATCTGAACTGGGAGCTTCGTAAACTCTGCAATCAAATTACAAGTTGGAAGAAACTGTTCCTTCGCTAACTGAATTTCCAATAACTCGGCGATATTGAATCGTGACCATATCACCTTTTCGCAAAGTCGCCGCAATTGCACGAACGTCTTCAATTGAACTCATCGACTTTGAGTTGATGGTGGTAATTAAATCACCGGCTTTCAAACCAAATCGATCAGCAAATGAACCAGCTTCTACACTCACGATCACGACTCCATTCAGATTTGATGGCAATCCAAATTGTTTTCGCGCTGCATCGTCAAGATTTCTGACATTCACACCAATTGTCGCTTTTTGATTTGAACGGGTCTCAGGCTGATTACCCGCATCTGGACTCATTCGGTTAAACGGAGTTCCATTAAAGAACTGTTCCAGATCATCAGGAATTTGTCCACTTCGTTGGTTATTCTGCTGAACCGCAACTCGCTCTGCCGGAGCTTCAAGCGTCAATTTTGTTTCTTTGATGCTTCCGTCTCGAACATATGTGATCGAAACTTGATCCTTTGGAGATTTTTTATACAAGGCAACCCTGAGATCCATTTGGTCGCCAAGCGGGTCACCATCAATTCGAGTAATGACATCACCTTTACGAAGCCCTGCATTGTAAGCCGGTGTTCCGGTAGGGACTGTGTCCGAAAGGATAGCACCACCATCAATCTTCAATTCTTTCTTTTGATACGGCTTCAAATCTTCAATGTACGCGCCAATCAGCCCACGATCGAATTTTCCAGTTTTAATCACTTCATCGGCAACTGCTCCAACTACCTTTGCCGGAATTGCAAACCCAATTCCCGCACTCGTCATATTTGTTGAGAAAATTGTACTATTGACCCCAATAACTTCGCCATTGATATTGATAAGTGGGCCACCACTATTACCAGGATTAATTGGCGCATCCGTTTGAATCATTCCAATATATCCCCGATCACCAAATTCAGGGTCATTAACCGAACTGCCTCGTCCGAGTGCACTCACGTGCCCTACCGTGACAGTATTTTCCAGACCAAAGGGAGCCCCAATGGCTAATGTAAATTGTCCTGGCCGAACTAAATCTGAGTTTGCTAATGGCAAGACCGGCAAATCTTTGGCGTCAATTTTCACCAGGGCCAAATCAACTTGGTCATCATTTGCCCGAATCACTTTCCCTTCTAGTTCGCGCCCATCATTTAACATAACGGATACAGTGCTTGCACCAGCTACAACATGGTCATTGGTGACAATCCAACCATCTGAACGATATATAAATCCCGATCCTTCGCCCATTTGACCTCCACGGCTAGAACGAATAGAAACGACTGCTCGAGAAGATGTTTCAGAAATGTCGGCAAAAGTTGTGTCCATCTGACGCAAAGCTTCTAAATTGCTAGGAGAAGGCAAACCTGCTAATTTAGCACTTGCAACCGGGTAGTTCAAACCCGAAACTTTGCCACGCATTCCAGAACCATCATTCATAGCACCAAAAATTGCGCCAACGCCTAAGGCTAGGCCGGCGACTACAATAAGTGCCGGATGTGCGAGTTTTGTTTTCCAATTGTTCATGTTCTCTCTTCTCAATGTTTCTGATCACTTTTCGAGCCAATTGCGCCCCAAAGAAATCTTTTGTATCTGTTTTCTACAACCAGAAGTCAGTTGAAACCGTTCCCGTGGTCCCGTTATCGATTCTTGAGATAATCTCTAGCAATCTGCTCAAGTGCAAAGTTTGGAACATCACCTTGGGCGTATGCCGATACTCCATATTGATCTTTCCCAAATACCGGCACTTTAGTGCCATTTAGCTTCAAATCTTCTCGCCCTTCGTTTCCTAATGTCATCCATAACCAGACAAAAGCTTCCGAAATTCCGTCGGAAACTAATACCCTAACAACACTAAAACCACCGCCAGCTCTGGCAACTACTCTTCGACTCAGCTCCACAAAACCATAGGGAAGTTTGACTTGAGATTGAATCGACATTCCGGTCAAAACTCTAAACTGAACTGGATTATCAACCCGCTTTGTTGAAATGGCATCTCTCTGTTCCGTTTCAGAATTTGAATCAAATTGAAACGACGGAGGCGAATCCGAAGAAACATCCAATGACACAGTTTTTAAGAATTCATAGGAGTTCTTTGCTTTGTCTTCTAATGACTGTTTCAGCAAAAAATCAGTCGAAGTATCGATCCAAATCTCTCGACGAAATAATTCCGAATGCCGTGGCTTCAAATCCACTCGATTCGCTTTTCTTCCTAAAATGGTTCCGGTGCCAACGTGTTTTGCCCAGTAATTTTTCTTCATGAGCGACTTTCGGCTCTCATCGCTCAGTGAATCCAAAAACGGACTTGGCTCATTTATAATGAGATTTCTTCGAGCAATAAAAACACGTTTCGTTTTCAAATTGTCAATTATGGTCAGACCTTGAAGAGATGATGGGTGGACAAACGTGACCCGAATTTCTTGCCGGGATTTATTAAACTCTAGCTTATAAACTTCTTGGCCACCATTATTCGGCATTTTCCGAGACACGACGGCTGCCCCATTAAATGAGACTTGACTGGCGTAAGCTTTTGTTACTAATTTAAAAGGATCAGTCCCAGCAAAACAGACATGAGTCAAACTCCATGAAATTAAAATTAATGCGCAAAGTTTCGGTTGATAGCTCACGATTAATACTTAACTGGATAAACTTGTCCGTAATTCGAACTATCTGCCAATTCTCCAGATGAATTTTGACCAGGACTTGCGTGAACTTCTTGAGCTACTGGCTGACCAGACTTATCTACAAAAGATATGACTACTGCAACAATCAGAGCAGAGGCACATGCCGTCATCGCTACCATTGCTACGGCGTGGTTTATTGACCGCTTTGTCCACCCACTGTCCATGACTTTTGACATAACTTGACTTTGCAACTCAAAATTGGGCTCAATCACAGCAAGCGAACCCAGGCACAACTTCATAGATTTCTCTACCTCAAGTTTCTCCTGGCAAGATTTGCAATTAAGGAGATGCTTGCGAACACTCAACGATTCTGACGCCGACAATTCTAAATCAATATAAGCTGAGATTAGCTTTTCAATTTGTGAGCAATTCACTGTCGTAACCCCGCAAGTAAGTCTGGTGCAGTACGCTCCAAATGAAGCCTCAATTGTTTTCGGCCCCGGTGAATTCTCGACCGCACAGTCCCAACCGATGTATCCATGATCTCGGCAATTTCTTCGTACGAAAAACCTTCAATATCCGCTAAGACCACTGCCGTTCTAAATTCAGAATTCATGGCCGTTAATCCCAATTGAAAGGGCTCGGCAAGCTGGCTATTCAATACACCGCTGTCCGCCGTGGCTTGCTCATCAGGCAAATCCCAAGCGGTAACTCCATCATTTGTTGCTGTATCAATGCTAACTGTCTTTATTCTAGACTTGCGTCGTACCTGATCAATATGAATATTGGTCATGATGCGATATAGCCAGGAATTAAACGGAAGTGTTTCATCATAGCGATGAAAAAACCGAAATGCTCGGACAAACGATTCTTGTAATAAGTCCTCAGCTTCCGAACGATTCCCTGTCAATCGGAATGCCATGTTAAAAGCTGGTCGATACGAATCCGACATCAGTCGCTCAAAAAGCTCCTGACGATCCACATTTGATTTCGTTAAAGACTTGACCCAAGAAAGTATCAATACTATTTCCTACTTGATTTACTACGTTGTTTTTTCAATTCAAAGTTCCCGATGGTCGGTAAACACCGATAGAAAGAGAGAGTCAAAAACAACTGAAGAATTCACATTGCCGATTAAGGCCCGATAACATTCTGCTACGGCCTGAATTTTATCAGGTTTTGTCGGCATTTTGTGCAAAACCCAGTAACCAATTGCTTTGACCACCTCAGAATTAGCTAACCTCATCGGCATATTTGCATGCTCCGATAACAATCGTCCTGCCTCTCTCGCCATCTCCGAAGCCTTTAGTGGGTCGACTGAATCGCCTGATGCGTGCCGATCGAGCCACTCCAGCATTGGAGAAAAAACTGCACGATTCGACACAATAAACTCATGCTGGCCAACCGTTTCTGAAAAAATGCTCAACCCATCTTCACTGCCTTCATGTAAGACTGAACCGCAAGCAATCGTCAAACATCGACTCCTGATCGTCGGGATAACTCTTGCTAAATTACTGGTCGTCAATACCATTCTCGCGTAAGGTGGAAGTTCTTCCAAAAGCTTTAATGCCGAGTTGCCAGCTTTAGGAAACAGACGATCAGCATCCTTTAACCACCCTACTTTTGTCGCAGATACTAATGGCCGAGTTTGAAAAAAACGATTCAATGGAGTTAATTCATAAGGCGATGGTGGAATTTTGACTTCTCTAAAAGCATGGATCGTAATCCAATTACTCGCTCCCACTGGACCGAAAACTTCACAATCAACAGACTTACTCAAGTCAGTCAATTGCTCAGTGCCGGATAGCCATCTGCCGCAAAGCCAAGAAGCAAGCTCATTCATACCCGCCCCTTCGGCTCCGTAAAGTAAAACTGCCTGAGCCTGAGATCCACGATCCAAAACCTGCTGAACGGTTCTGGCCGCATTTTCAGAAACAGTTTTCGGAAATTCAAAATCTAAGGAATTCATCTACATTCATCACAAACGCTACTGCGCCACCAACTGGCACTCTTACTGGATTTGGCAATAAGCCCGCAGCTTGCCCCGCATCAAATGGAGAAACATTCAACAATTGCTCCCTAGTCTCGCAGTTCACTCCAATCAATCCTTTTAACTCTTCGAGCTTCTCCTCTTCGACGCCAACAAAAAACGTAGTATTCCCCTCTCGTAAAAATCCCCCCGATGATCCAATGACCGTAAACTTAAACCCGGCCTTCACCATTTCATCAGTCAAACGATTCTTATCTCGATTGTGAACAACACATATCACAAGTTTCATACTTGAGCCTATTGTAGTCGCTTTCTCACAAAAAACCAGCGACCAAGCAAATGCTTAATCGCTGGATTTCGACTCAAACTACAATTATGGACAGACTGTTACGCCAGCTTTGTAAGGATCCCACATGGAGCTGTTGGGATTGTTTCGAAGGTCGTTAACAACTTGATCCGACTTCAAACTCTTTGAAGACGTGTCAAATCTCACAACATTCAAAACGCCATTAAAGCGAGTATCAATATTCTTAAGAGCTTGCAAATCTGTTGGTTCACCCGCTGCACCGAATCGGTAGCTATTACCAAGGCTCTTCCAGTAAGTTGGATAGCTGCTTGTACAGGCAAAAGCCGTTCCGGTCAAGTTTCCGTTCAATTGGGCAACATATCGAGGAAGCACGTTGTAATATCGAGCGTCAATCATCAAAACTGTGTTTGAAACTTCTGCAATTGTTGTTCCGTTCAAACCAAGACCGTCTGGTGTAAAGCCATAGCTATTCACGCCGTAGCTGTTTTGGGCACCATAACTACCAAAAACTGCCGGATTATCAGAATCCATTTTTCGATCAACGGTTACCCATGCGTCTGGGTTGCCTGGAGAAGCCCAAATTTGGTCATTCTTTACATACGGATCGAGCATGTGCTTGTAGAAAACTTTGGTTTGCGCGCTTGTACCAATCAAGCTTGCATCTGGGCTGCCAGCCGCCAAAAGCTTTGCATAGTCTGGGTTTGTTCCGTTATAGCGATAAGGGAAAAACGTGTCATCAAAGTCAGTAATGTAAATCTGTGTAGATGTTCCGATTTGCTTTGCTTGTGACAAGCCTTGTGTCTTCTTTGCCGCTAGTTTTGCTTGCGCAAAAACTGGGAAGAGGATTGCGGCCAAAATTGCGATGATGGCAATAACGACCAAGAGTTCAATAAGAGTAAATGCTCGATTCTTCATTCGGGAATTCCAATAAATCAAAGATCAGACAAGTTTCCGATCTCGATGTGAGTCTAGCCATAATGCATTTTGAAAAAACTCACAACCAGGCCTTTGACCGGTCAAATGGAATAATAAGTTCATTGAGAACCGAAGAATTAACAATTCGTTAAATAAAAAAACAAAAATTCCCCCTGAGCATAAAGCTCAGAGGGATACGTTTAGAACTTATTGACCGCCGTTATTGTCCTGAGACATTCGAGCTGCATCAGCTTTCTTTTGGGCTTCAAGTTCGTCGCCCCGGCCTGCCTTTCGCATTCCTTCTTCGTAAGCTTCTCTAGACATTTCCTGCTTGACGTTTTCCATGTCACTCGTAGAAACCTCACCTGTGTTGCACCCGGCCACTACAAGTGCCAACAATGCAACCGCAATCAATCCAAGGAACTTAGTTACCATAGCCCCAGAGCGGATAGTTGATTGAAGAGTTAGGAGCAGAAGCATATCCAATGTTGCCACCAGGATTTGCGAATGTACAGAAGCTCGATTGGTTGAATGAAACGGTCGTTCCAATTTCAGCCAATGTTGGAGTCTTTGCTAAGAATTGAGCTGCTGGCATTGCTTTAGCACTGCTATCAGCAAATCCCATAATAACCATTCCATTGCTGGTTTTTCGGTTATCTGGTTCGGTACCTGCCGTGTTTGCCGCACAATCAGCCGCGGTTCCTTTCATCACTCTGTAGCGCCAAAATTCTCGAATTGCAACTGGGTAAGTTGGCTGAACGTTCACAAACGGATCAACTGTTCCATGAGTAATGTGTGCCGTTCCGTGTCCACCAATTTCCATGAACAACATCGCTTCAGAAACTCGTGCAATAGCCGTGTGGCTTCCACCAGTGAAGCTGTTTCGGAATGCGCCATTTCGACCTGGGTTACCAAGTGTGTTCAAGGCTCCAGTCAAACCGGTATTGATGCCAAATTGATCAACAATATTGTCTTGGGCCCAAGAGGCATCGTTGCGTTGTCGAGTTGGCAAGAAGAACATTTCCACGTTCTTGGTGTAAGGGCGAATCCCTTTTTGCCAGGAAAAGTGATTGATTCTGTACAAGAAGCCATATGCGCCAGCTGATGTTGTACAACCAGCACCAATTCCGCCTGCTGGGAATGGAACCGCTCCAACGAGTGAACTGTTCAAAAGATCAGGGCCACAATCGTCAAAACGTGGCAACATATCATCATAGTCTGCCAAGTAAATTTGAGCGGCTGTTCCTGTTTGCTTAATATTGCTCAATGCTGCCGTTCGCTTTGCAGCCTGTTTTGCTTGTGCGAACACCGGGAATAAAATAGCTGCCAAAATCGCGATAATTGCAATCACGACCAGGAGCTCAATCAGAGTAAATGCTTTTGATTTCATGAGGACTTCCGAAAGAATATAAAATCACTTGGCGAAATCCGCCAAACGTTGTTCTAATTCTAACAGAAAATCAGCCACCTTGGTGAACTACCAGGGTATTTCATCCCCATCAAATAGGCATCTTTTCCACCGGTTATGTTCAACTTAGGCAACTCAGACCAAATCTTAATCGGTACTTAATCAATCAATAGTGCCGAAACTCCAATACTGAATCAACTGCAATTGCCGACTCTTCTCTAACCCAATTCAAAACCGACTTGATATCGGAAGATTCGTCAACCATTTCTCGCATTTTGGAACCGCCTGACAAAATGTCAATTGGCAATAAAATTTCCTCGTACTCATAAGGAGGATTTTGCCAAGCAAACCGATCGCCATAAAGTTTTCTCACGGCATACAAAATCGCAACAGATGTCTCTACTGGTCGAAAATCTTGCCTATTCAAAACATGGATCTGCGCCCCTTGACAAACTTCGCCCGCAGACTTTTGAAAAGTTGGCAAAAATTGAACTGGCCTAAAGACACATCCTTTTAATCCAATCGTATTCAGTTCACGACAAAATTCCCAGCCATCAATAAAAGGAGCACCAAAAATCTCAAATGGTTTCGTTGTTCCTCTACCTTCGCTCAGTTGAGTTCCTTCTAGCAAACATTGCCCCGGATAAACAACTGCCGTATCGCAAGTCGGCATATTGGGTGAAGGAAGAGTCCACTGTAAATCCGTCTCATCAAAGTACATCCCTCTTTCCCATCCTTCCGCCCAAACAACATTAAGCTCACAATTTGGAAACTCTCTTTCTTTCAGATACTGACCAATTTCGCCCACAGTCAAACCATGCCGAACCGGAAGTTGATATAAACCTACAAAGCTCTGATACTCCGAACTCCAACCCAGATCCTCAACTTCTAAACCACCAATTGGGTTCGGGCGATCCAATACCGTTACCGGAATCCCATGCTTTTCGCATGCTTTCATACAATTCGCAAGAGTCCAGATAAACGTGTAATACCGAGCGCCAACATCCTGAACATCAAAAACAAGTTCTTCAATTCCTTCAAGCATCGAAGCCGAAGGTTCACGAAACTCGCCGTAAAGGGAAAAAAAACGAAGGCCAGTTCTGGCGTCTAAATAGCCCTCCCATTCGATCATATTGTCTTGGGTATGCCCCCAAATCCCATGCTGTGGACCAAATGCTGCTTTTATCTCAAAGTCTCCACTTCTATGTTTTGGCAGCATATGGTCGAGTATGTGAACGCAATCTTTTGCTACAGACGCTTGGTGGCAAACAACGCCAATGCTTTTGCCTTTGAACTGTTCAAAGCCCGATGAAATTAAACGATCTAGTCCACTCAAAACTGGCACTCGGGCATTGTATCCCGACTAAATCAGTTTAAACAGTAGTTTCGAGAAGTTTCCGACTTTCGATTGGCAATCGTTCCACATCAGAGACCTCAAATCGGTTTCCATCGACATCCATGATGATCAAGTGAACTGGGCTGAGCCATTGCGCATTCTCTTGCAAGCTCATCGTCACAAATTCGCGACGACCTCGTTCGGTCGTCACTGTCCAATAGGTATATCCAAAAACGGTCTTTGCTTCATGAATTTCTAGAATGAACCCGTTCAAATACCGCCGTTGCAAGTCCAATTGTGCAACTTCCCAGTTCTCTTTCGAAAGCTCTTTCTCGGGGTGAGTCAGCATCAAAATCTCCTTGTCGCGGCTATCGACAAGCGCTAAATACTTTCCGGGATGACTCATTGGAGAAGCCCAAACCGGACGAACTTCAATATAGCTTCTGTCTTCTAATGTCAATCTCAGCCGACCCTCTGGTTCATAAAATAATCTCATTGAACTTCTCTACAAAAATGCTTCCAGCCTGGGCGATTCACGAATCCAAATTGAGAATTAATATGAAGCATTGAAGAATTCCGAGAGTCGTTATGCGTCAAAACCGACTTCCAGCCCTTCGCCCGCCCAAATTGAACTCCTCGCCATTTCAATGCTTTTGCCAATCCTTTGCCTCGGTACATAGGCAAAACGCCGGTATAACCAATATTTCCGTCGGTATCGCCTGTGAAATTCTCCTCAACATTATGCAATCCAATCCAAGTTCCATCCTTGAAAACAACAAACATTCCTTCTGCTAAAAAACCTGTTTTCCAAAAAACTCCAAACAAAACGCATCAAAATCCATTGTTCCAAACTCATCTGCCGATGGTTCATCCTTATCACATCCAACCATTAAATCGTAAAGCTTTCTTCGATTCTCCAACGTATCTCCAATATCATACCAAGTCAAAATCTGAAAACCTTCCGGCGGATTCTGAATGCTGACACTAGCTCCCGTTGGCTCGTTTGCCAAGTCCACAACCGATTCATTGTGAACATAGCTCAACCGATATCCTAATCCCTTTAAGAATTTTTCAGGGCCATCTCCTGCAACTTCTCGACAGCGTGTTGCAATAGTGGTCCAGCCTTTAGCCACCGCATGAGCTTTCCCTCGTTCAAACAATTGTGTTCCAATCCTTTGACGAGAAAAATCGCTGCCCACCGCAAGATCTAACAAGCACCGACCTTCTGGCAAAAAGCTCAATCTGCGGCAAGTCAAATATCCGGCAACTTTGCCATCAACTTCACAAACCTCACGCAATGGATCAATGGCCAAGTCTGAAGTCTGCCACCGATTCAAAATCTCAGGCGGACTCAATGGTTCCGGATCAAATTCCGCCATGAGGGAACTTACAGAATCAAGATCTCTCTCAAAATCTAAGGATCTAAAATTCATCTCTAGTCGGCTCCAACACCAATGATAGAATTCACGGCACTTTGAGTCTGAACTAGCTCATAGAAGTGCCCTTTGGAATCCATTAACTCTTCATGAGTTCCCATTTCAATAATCTTCCCCCGATCCATTACAATTAAGCGATTAGCTTGTCGCAACGTAGAAAGCCGGTGGGCAATTGCAAAAGTTGTTCTACCGCTCACCAAATGTTGAATCGCTTCCTGAATCTGAAGTTCGGTCTCAACATCTACACTAGAAGTCGCCTCATCTAAAATCAGAATTCTAGGATTATGCAAAATAGCCCGAGCAATACTAATTCGCTGTTTCTCGCCTCCACTCAGTCGCGCACCCCTTTCTCCCACTATGGTGTCATATCCTTCTGGCTTTGCCAACACAAAACTATGAGCATTCGCCGCTTTAGCAGCTTCCATAATTTCTTCCATAGTGGCATCTGGCTTGCCATAGCTTATGTTTTCGGCAATCGTGCCGTGGAACAAAAACGGTTCCTGCAAAACAATCCCAATCTGCTCTCGGTAAGACCTCAAATCTAAATCACGATAATCAACGCCGTCAATTAGAATTTGCCCCTGATCCGGCTCATAAAATCGGCTAAGTAAGTTGATCGTCGTCGATTTCCCCGAGCCAGAATGGCCAACTAGCCCAATCATTTCGCCCGCTTTAACATCAAAAGAAACATCCTTGATAACTGGATTCGATTTCTCATAACCAAACCGAACAGCTTTGAACTCAACATCTCCCTTAACCACATTGCTAATCCCTCCCATATTCGAAGGTTCCGGAGTCATATCACGAATTTCAAAAATTCTCTCTGCCCCCGCCATTGCTCGGCTAAACCAGTTATTCACCATGGCAAACCACTGCAACGGGCCATAAATCATTCCTAAATAGGCATGAACCATAAAGAATTGACCAAATGTAAGTTGATTGTTCAATACCATCCAACCACCAACTAGCCAGTGAATCACGGTGCCGCTCGCAACACAAAACGTCATCGCTCCGTATGCCGTCTGCCAAGTCATTTCCGCTCGATTGTTGGCCAATCGTAGTTCATTGCTTCTTGCCACAAACCGCTCATATTCATGATCCTCCTTCGCAAATGCCTTAACAACCCGAATCCCCATCAAAGATTCGTTCAAGTGCATATGAATTCGCGCCATTTTTTGACTTGCTCTGAAAAACAGATTGCTAATCGGTTTCCAAAGCGAAACACTAATCAAAACCACCAGCGGAATCGGAATCAAAATCGCCAGTGCCAAAACCCAATTTGTAACAAAAAGGAGTATTCCAACGGCCAACAGCATCAAGCCATTGACAATAAAGTAAGGCATTCCTTCTGATAAAAAGAACCAAACTCGATCGGTATCTTGAGTAACTCGACTGGCAATCGCACCAACTGGCTTCTTATCAAAATATTCAATTTGTAAGAACTCAATTGCTCGATATGTAATCACTCGCAAATCTCTCGCAATACTAGAACCCAGCCATGTCATCATGCGACCATTCATGATCTGCATTCCCGCTGCAAGCGCCAAAACTCCAATCCAAATCAATATAAACTGAACGAGCTGTTGCCATGAAATGGAGTTATTCTTGAACCCATCAATCACATAAGCTTGCAGTGCCGGAGGAACCAGATTCAAGAGAGTCATGAGGCCAACCGTACAAGCCAGAATCGCTAAATTCCGCTTATAAGGCGACATAAACTCAGTCAGTCGCAGTAAAGTACGCCCTCGGCTCAAACAAGAAGGACATAGACCATCCTTTTCCGGCAAGAGTCGATTGCATTTTTCACATCGCAATTTAGGAATCGAAAAATTGACGACAAATTCTTCACCATTTGCTAAATGTTCAATTCCCCGAGCTATCTCACTAAATGTCTTACTCAAAGACATCGTAAAACTTACAGCTTCAATCTCTTCATGATTATTAGTCTGAAGAACAAGCCGACCGCCACTCACTAAAGATTCGGTTTTTGCATTCGCTAAATCGGAAACTTTGACCGACAACAAAACCGCACCGCTAGGATCCAAGACCCGAACTTCGTGGTTTAAAACTTCTAGTGTGCGCTGGCCAAAAGAGCCGTCCTCGGTAAGGTCGGCATCCATGCGGATAATAATCTCATCCTCAACCTTCGCCACCGTATTTGGGTCGGCAGAGAGCATGACCCTTGAATACTACTTAAACCCAGACCACTTACGATCTCTCCATAGAAAGGTTTTGCAAGTTAGGCTCAATAAACTTTTCAATAATGGGCCCGTTGACCCGCTAATCAAGCGATTCTGAAGTCTCTACAGCCGCATGAGAACTCTGACTCGTTTGGACCGGCGGAATATTCTTCCCCCAAGCCAATTCCATCAAAAGAGTCCGGGCTCTTTCTTCATCACAAGATTCACAATACGATTTCAAAGTCATCAGTTGACTTCGCAACCAACTCCAATCAACCCGCTGCACATCAGCAACCAACTGTATTTTTTCGAAATCACTCTTCACCAATGCTTCGTAATCACCAGAAAGTTCTTCATGAAGTTTCTCGCCTGGCCGAGCCCCAATAAACTTAATCTCAATATCTTGACCAGGAACCAAGCCGTGCATTCTGATCATGTCTGTCACAAGGTCAACAATTTTCACTGGCTGACCCATCTCTAATATGTAAATTTCACCGGATTTACCCAGTGTTCCGGCCTGCAATATCAATTGCACAGCTTCCGGAATTGTCATAAAATAGCGGGTCATCTCTGGATGAGTAATGGTCACTGGCACCTCCACGCTGAAGCTGACTCTGTAATAGCGGAACTAAACTCCCTCTGCTCCCTAACACATTTCCAAACCTAACTGCCGCAAATGAACACTCTGTTTGAATCGAAATCGAATTCAAAATCATCTCGCAAACTCGCTTTGTTGCCCCCATGACGTTGCTGGGACGAACCGCCTTATCTGTACTCACTAAAATAAAGTTTTTTGCGCCAGAAGCTACCGCTTCTTCGACCGCATTGAGAGTTCCAAAAACGTTGTTCAAAATCGCTTCAATCGGAACCGCTTCCATCAAAGGAACATGTTTGTGCGCCGCTGCATGTATGACCACACTGGGGTAATGCTTTTGAAATGCCATTTTCAAGCTTTGGCGATCCTTCACATCACAAATGACCGGAGTCCCCAAAAACATTTTTCTATGTCTTAACTCCTGGTCAATTTCAAAAATACTGTTCTCGCCACGCCCCAATAACACCAAACTACTCGGGTGATAACTAGCAACCTGTCTCGCTAATTCACTCCCAATAGAACCGCCCGCGCCGGTAATCATCACGCGCTCGCCCTCAAGCCCATGCGCCACTCGGGTCATATCCGATTCAACCGTGTCTCGACGCATCAAGTCTTCAAGTTGCAAATCTCTCACAACCGGCAAAACCTGATCTTCACTGCCAAGAAAAGTGGCATAGGAAGGAAGAATCCTAATTCGGGCTGTTGATTTAGCACAATATCCAAAAATCCTGCGCATTTCATCCGACTTTGCTGACGGAGTGGCAATGACAATTTCATTGACAGAATGAGCTTCTACAACTTCGCCAACCGTATCGATTCCACCTAAAACTTGAATTCCATGAATTGTTAAGCCTTGCTTTGAAAGGTCATCGTCCACAAAGCCAACGATAAAGTATTTTCCACCCTCAACTCGCGAAATCTCACGCCAAACGGCTTCCCCCGCATCTCCTGCACCAACAATCAATAGTCGAACGGTATCATCACGCATCGAAGCCGGATAGTGCGAACGTTGCCAAATCAGCCGCCTAAATAATCGAACAGAAGTGAGCAATGTCACATTGATAAATATGAACAACACCGGAATAGAAACCGAATAGCTATTTGAGCTGAGTGCAATTCCAACTTGGGCCAAAAACTCAACCAAACCTAAAATCAAGGCACAAAAAGAGATATTCGCCAAATCATACAAACCCAAATATCGGGGGTTAATGCGATGAAGTTGCCGCCACCAAACCACAATCGGTGAGACTAAAAGAACTGTTCCTAATATAAAAAAGAATCTAATGTATTCCGTCAGTTCTAAACGTTGCCCTTCCGAAATCAAAAACGCAATAATAAATGAAACACATATCAAAACCACATCGAAGCTAAAAACTCGGAATTGCGCTCCTCTTAAATTTCGAACTTCTTGAATATGATTTTTCTTCTTTTCAGCGTCCATTATTTCTCCAATTCAAAATCATAGTATTCAATATATTCTTCATCAATTTGGGAAAAAACCCGTAAGAAATCAATTAAGAATTCTATCTAGATACAACGTTGACGTAATAACTCTGGTGATTTCTGAGATCGCAAGACCTTTGCTGGGACGAACAAAAACAATATCGCCTGTCTGGATATACGGATTCTGATCCAATTTTCCGCTTTTAAAATAGTCGTCTAAATTGTAAGCCTTGATGTCAAGATCTCCAATTGCTGTGGGCTTGGCAACCACAATATCTCTAAATACACCATTCGGACTTAAGCCTTTCGCCGCAGAAATCGCATCGGCTAATCTCGGCCGAGTTCCATCTTCAATCACCTTTTTTCCGGCATCTCTCACTTCGCCAAAAACATGATATGCCGACTGATTCAAAGTGACATAAGCAAAATCTCCTGTTGCCAAAATCATATTGTCCGGAGAAAGCAATTCAGGCTGGCTCAAATTCAATACTCGAAGTGTTCCGTCTCGGAATAGGTAAACCGATTTGAGCGTGCCTGTCTCAGTAAGTCCACCGGCACTAGATAAGAGTTCCAAAACTGTGGCTCCATCTTTCAAAGAATACGAGCCACCTCGAAGAACTTCTCCGCCCACACTAACGCTCACTTTCTCCGGAACCTTCACCATCAAAACATCACCCGATTGAACAGTCTCTTTCAGCTCATTTCCACCAGAACTATAAGGATATGAGATCAATTCATCGCCTCGACGAATGATCAGTGTCAATTCACCTTTTGTACTTGCCGAAATATTCACTCCGCCTGCAACAGCTAGAACTTTTTCAACAGACGACCCTGGCAAAACTAATATCTCCCCGGCTTGCTGAACCGCACCCAAAACCCAAACTCGCATGGATTTTTTCGGAAGAATTGAAAGTAAATCATTCGGTTGCAAATTCACATTAGTTTTAGACTCCGCAGATAAAATTGACAGCAAGTCAATTTCCAAAAGTGCAACCCCCCTTCTATATAAAGTTGCCGAATACATTCCTGGATCCTGCGGAACTTTCGTACTCGAAAGCAATTGTCGAACATCCATTCCATCAACAAAGTTCACTGAGCCAGATTCAACATTTTCACCCGCGATATAAACAAATTTTGGGCGTTCCGATTCAAAAACAACGCTAATTTCAGGGTCAACCAAAAATGCTCTTGCTTTTGATTTCATCTCATTTTCAATCTCACTTAAGGTCCGGCCATCTGCCAATACTCTCCCAATCCTTGGAACCGTAACCGAACCATCAGAAAGCACAGAATATGAACCAGTCAATCCTTCCTGCCCAAACACCCAAACTTTTAGGACATCTCCCTTTCCAACTTTCAACGGTATCGACTGGGCAAAGACAAACCCAATCAATAAAAACAAAATGCCCGCCGAAAAAATCCGCTTCACAACGTCATTATATCTGGCGGAAATGCTGGGGCTAATCAGAACCCCATACTTCTAACCAGTAATAATAAGGGTCTGGTCAATAACCAGGCATTTTCTTAAGAGATCAGTATGAATTTGGGAAAGCAAATCGGAGTCGGATGTGTCATTGTCATTGCGACAACTGGCATTGTTTACGGCGTTCTTTCGATGTTGCCTAAAACATATTCAAGTTCTCAATCCATTTATTTCCCACTAGCGCAATCAAGCTCGGCCGCATCGTCGGCCCTCAGTGCTTTAGGTGCCGGCAGTAAATCTGGGGCAGATGCAATAGGAGCGAGTTCCGACATGCTTTCGCCATTGGTCGGATCAAGCCCTGGCACCGCCACCGGAATATTAAAATCTAGAACCTGTCTGCTGCACGTGGTAAAAGAACTAAATCTAGACGGGACTTGGGACAAGTCCTTAGATGAATCAGTCGAAAAGCTCAAGAGCGGAATATCAGTTTCTACGGATGACAACGGACTTTTAGTGATTTCCGCCCAAGCGGAGAAACCCGAACTTTGCGTTGAAATCATCGAAACTATGTACGCATTTCTTCAAAAAAGAGCCGATGAACTCACCCTAAATGTTGGCAAGCAAAATAGAATCTATATTCAAGAGCGAGTCGATGCCCTTCAAGAAAAAGTTGATACAGCAGAAGAAAACTACATTGCAGTAGCCACAAAACACAAACTCGGAAGCGTTTCCGAACTTGGTACCGGATATCTCAATTTGCTAACGTCCCTGAGTCAATCTCAGGCTGAGGAAAAATCTGCTGAGACAAGACTCTCAGATCTCCAAGACTTATATTCAAAAAGACTCAAAAGTGGCAGCTCACTGGATGATCGATTAAATGCCCTCAGCACAATCGATCCCAGCGCCATGACATCTATGGGACAAGCGGTCACAAATCTTGCCAAAGAATTACAAACCCGTCGACTAACTCTTGAAGAGATCAGTAAACAATTCACCAAATCCAGCCCAGAATATCGGGCCGCAAAAAAGAGCGTCGAAGCGTCTGAAGGTGAAGCAAAGTCAATAATTTCTGGAGCAAATGAAAAACTTTCTAGCGGAACGCTCCCCGGCATCGGCGAAGCTCGAAATGCCCTTGCCGGCCTCAAAGCCACAAACCGATCTCTACAATCAACAGTAGACCAGCTCAAGTCTCAAATCCGTCAAGCTCCAAATTCTGCTGTACAAATCGAAAGAGCCCAAGCCGAGTATCAAGCCAGCCTTCAACTTCTCGGTGCCGCTGAATCTCAATTAGAAAAGGCTCGCCTCATTGAGCAAAATGATCCTGCTCGATTCGAAGTTCTCGACCCTGCCATGCCAGTCAACCGCGCCGTCGCCCCCCGCAAAGCGTTCCTTTCCGGAGTCTGGGCACTCTTTGCCTCCGCATGTGCCGGGTGGATTATTCTCCGATCTAAAGTCAAGTTTGTGGAATAGCCTTAACGAGCCGTCACAATTTCCGACGCACCCGGAGGCGGGCAAGGCACCAACTCAACCTTTCTACCCGCAACATTCACCATTTCTTCACTCGCGCCAAGCGAGACAAGCAATTCTTGAACTTTAGATAAAGTTGAAGATCGGCCAAAAGCAATAGTTCTCACAGTAAGCAAAATCAATCTAAAGTTCAAACCAAGAGACTGATTTTCAATATAAAACAGAGCAAGCCGACTTTTCCAAGGTCGAATCAACTGATTATAAGCCAAATCCGGATCATCCTGTCCTCTTAGTATCTCGCCTTCGTCGCTAAAAACTATCGAAGCAATATCAGTGATTCCAGGCAACACTGTCAGCATTTTCCTTTCTTCAGTTGTATACAAATCAGCGTCACGTCGAACCTGCGGTCTCGGGCCAACTAAACTCATTTCACCTTTCAAAACATTGATCAATTGCGTCAACTCATCAAGCTTCAATTTTCGAATCAAATGTCCGACTTTTGTAATCCGCATATCATCCGCTTTTGTTGAATCCGCCCCCTTCTTATCCGCGTTGACAACCATAGACCTCAACTTAAACATTGTAAAAGTTCCGCCACCTTTTGCAACGCGTGGAGCCAAGTAAAACGGAGACTTCCCATCTTGCAAAAACACCAAAAGCATAAAAACTATCAGCAAAGGCGAAAGCAAAACCAAGCCTAAAAGGGCTGCCAAAAAATCAAAAAAACGAATCATATTCAACACCAAAACCAAAAGCTAATCGCCGCTCAGCAAATTCCGAACATCGGCCAAAATCGAGTATTCATCAAGACCATACTGCTTTCGCAAATAGTCTTGGCTACCCACAATGCTCGAAAACCCAGCGCGAAGCCCAATTCTCTTAAAACGCTGAGGAAAAATCTCAGCATCAAGCAAAACTTCACCAACGGCACTTCCCAAGCCACCATCTACTGAGTGCTCTTCCACAGTTACAATCCCTCCCGTTTCCTGCGCTGCCGATAAAATTGCTTCTCGGTCAATCGGCTTAATCGTATGCAAACTCAATACCCTTGCCGAAACTCCTTCGGCCTTCAAGGCGTCCGCTACTGCTAATACTTCGCGCATGATTCCGCCTGCCGATATCAAAGTCAAATCATTTCCTGATCTCAACTCCCTAGCTTTGCCCAAAACAAAAGCCGTCTCGGCTTCAGGAGTAGCCGGAGCAGTATCTTTGTCCAGCCGAAAATACACGGTGCCCGGAAAGGCAGTAATCGCCCGGGTTGCTTGCTCCACTTCCCACAAATCGCTCGGAACAACTACCGTAATGTCTGGCAAAGCACGCATGGCCGCAATATCTTCCGTTGCATGATGGCTAATCCCCAAAGATCCGTAACTAAAACCACCACCAATCGAAACAACTTTCACATTCGCGCCATGGTAGCAGGCATCATTCCGAATCATTTCATAACATCTAAAAATCGGGAAATTTGCAATTGAATAAGTAAAAACTGTTCTCCCATTCATTGCCAATCCCGTTGCCATCAGCGTCATGTTCTGTTCCGCAACTCCGGCATTCAAAAAACTTTTAGGATAGTTCTTGGCAAAATCAGTCAAAACGCCAAAACCCAAATCGCCGGTAATCAACATCAACTTTTCGTTTTCGCTAACCAATTCCGTCAACGTCCTAATAAACCTATCTCTCACCGTTGAGCCTCCAATTCCGCTATGGCTGCCTCATACTCACTGCCTTGCGGAGTCCGGTAATGCCATAAAACCGTACTCTCCATAAAACTAATTCCCTTGCCCTTTGTGGTGTGCGCAAGAACAACTTTCGGTCGACCAGAAGGATTCAGTTCTCGGCCAAATGCAGCCTCAAGTTCAGCATGATTATGCCCATCAACTTCCACAACGTCCCAACCAAAAGCCCGCCACTTATCCGCAAAAGGCTCAAGATCTAACGTCTCAGATGTAGGAGCAAGACTTTGAATCTTATTGTAATCAACGACCGCCACTAAATTTGAAAGTCCATGATGACCAGCAAACAAGATCGCTTCCCAATTCGATCCTTCGTCACACTCACCGTCACTCAAAACTACAAAAACTCTCCAATCCGCGTCATCGAGTTTTGCTCCATAAGCCATTCCCGTGCCAACACCCAATCCATGACCAAGCGATCCCGTTGAAAGCTCAACCCCCGGAATCCCTTTATGCGAAACATGACCACTCAAATCACTGCCGTCTTGATAGTGAGTTTTCAGCTTTTGAACTGGCATAAAGCCACATTCTGCTAATGCCGCATAAACCCCTGCTCCGGCATGTCCCTTGCTCAAGATAAACCGATCACGACCGTCCCATTTCGGTTCATTGGGACGAATATTCATCACCCTGCCATACAAAACAGCAATCAAGTCCGCCATTGAAAGACAAGCTCCAACATGGCTGGATTTGCCTAAATGAGTCATCTCCACCGCATGGCGGCGAATCCGCCAAGCTAGCTCTTTTGAATCTTCAAAAAGCATTAGGAACGATAAAACTCCTGAACTTTTTCAATCACATAATCAACATCTTCATCAGAAAGGAAAAAGTTCATTGGAAGCAACAACATCTCAGAAAATAGTTTTTCCGTCTTGGGCAAACTCACATTTAATCCAAGAGCTGCGTGCTGATGAACTCCTTTGCCGCCCCATTGAACAAGTGTCCCAATACCCTCATCTTTCAAAAACTGCTTCAATCCATCTCGGCGTTGCGCTTCAATTTCGTAGTTCTGATAAACATCAAAGTGATTAACATCGCTATCCGGAGCGGGAGGCAAAACTAACTGATTCAATCCGCTCAATCCCGTTTGATAGCGAGCTGCAATTTCCCGTCTTCGAGCAATGATCTTGTGATACTCCTTAAACTGAAGATGCAAAACCGCCGCCTGAACCGTATCCAATCGAGAGTTCCGGCCCCAAAGCACAACGTCTCCCGTTTCTTCATCTCGGCCATGATCCCGATAAAGCTTGGCCAAACGAGCAATCTCATCATCGTTTGTCGTTAATGCTCCTCCGTCTCCAAAACAGCCTAAAATCTTTGCTGGATAAAAACTAAAGGTTCCGCAAAGCGCCCAACTTCCGGCAAACTTGCCTTTGTATTTACTACCCAAAGCTTGAGCCGAATCTTCAATCACAAGCAACCCATGACGGTCAGCTATAGCCTGAATCTCATCCCATTTCACCGTTCTACCATTCAAAGAAACCGGCATAATCGCTTTCGTTTTTGCAGTAATTGCTGCTTCAATTGCCGCCGGATCAATCAAATGGTCATCCCCGCATTCCACTGGGACAACATCTATTCCTATTATCTTCGCTGCCGCTGGCGTAGCCACAAAGGTATGACTCGGGAATATCACTTCGTCCCCGGGTCCAATTCCGGCCGCGCGCAATGCAATTTCTAATGCATCCGTACAATTTGCCATTCCCACGCAATGCTTAACGCCAATATAATCCGCAATTGCTTCTTCGAATTCAAACAAATCGCGCTGCATAATAAATGCCCCCCGACGCAAAACATCAACAATTGCTTCTGTAAACTCACTTTCGCGAGTTCCAAAAAACGATTGGTATGGGAAAAAAGGGACTTGACGGGCAGGCGCGCTAGTGCTCACTAATAATTACCTCAAAGCAAAATTGCGAACTCAAATTGTACTGTAAACCTACGCATTTTTAACGGGAAAGTGACTCAAACGATATCGTACAAATAAACAAGGCTCTTATCGCCGGAATGAACTTCAATTTCTTTGGCTAAAACAGCTCCCTTTGCTTCATAAAAAGCCTGCGCCGAAACCTGATTTCCCCCCGTAACGATCCTAATTTTTTCTACTTGACGACTCTTCATCTCTTCGCACAAAGCCCGGAACAACATTCCGCCGACTCCCGCGCCCTGACGATCACCCTTAACGCAAAAATTCAGAATCTCCGGATCCGGTAATTCTGAATCTCTCTGCTTTTTTGGATAGAGCAGAGTTTCTAAAATCCGCTTAACTCTCGCCGGAGAAAGCAACTTTGGCAACATAACAAACAAAGATTTTAAACCTGCCCGTCGCATAAAATCTTTATAAACTTTCCCAGTTGCTAGAGAACCGGCAATAAATCCCACCACCTCTTTGCCATCCTCCGCAACCAAAATGAATGCAACCGAACTACTCGCCAATGTTTTGTACAAAGTCACTAAAAACGAATCGCCTAATGTGGAAAGAAAGCCCTCAGAAATCACTTCTTTGTGCAGCCCAGCTATCGATTCGAAAACCAAACTTTCTTCCTCACCAAATAAGCGCCGTACTTCCATGACTACACCAACGAATTCAGAAACTCAACTGTTTGGTGAATCACAAACCGATTTGCTTTCCCATTGATCGGCAACGAAATAATTTCACTGGCTCTCAGTTCTGCTTCTGGACACATACCCTCTTCAAGACCAATTGGCTCCCAATCTTTCGGGCCCAAGGGATGCACTGCCGTTGAATACCATTCGGCAATTTCAACATTGGCCTCCCGGGCATATTCAAGAATAATTTTCTTATTGGTAGCTAAAAATGGAAGTCTTGCATAAACGGGTTCCGCAAGTTCAGGCACATAAACCGGACGAAGCTGCGCCGAATCAATTCCCCGCAAATAGCCATCAACAATCCCTTTCGAACGCTGAGTAATCATGTCCGCCCGGTTAACCTGAACAAGCAATCTATTCCGACTGCTCTGAGTCATTTTCAAGCTAAAGTCGGCTGCAACTTCATTTGAAGGATTGTAATTGCCTTCCACTACCCCTTTCGATGATAACTTTTGAAAAAGATCGCGAATCATCCAAAATCTCTTCGGCGCATACAACAAAGAGTAGCCCGCATACTGAACACCGATCTTTAATTCAGATTTTTTACTTGGCATTTCAAACGAGGCATAAGAGTCCTTAACCTTTTGGTTGAGATCTTCGTCGTTTAATATTGCAGAACCACCAATCCCTGCAACCATTGGCTTACCCCATTCAAAACTATAAAAAGAGCCAACGCCAAATTCTCCCACCGTCCTTCCCGCAAATCTAGAAGCAAAAGTATGGCAGCAATCTTCAATCAGTGGTACCTGCCATTCCTGTGCATATCTCAACCAAAAGGTCAATCTGGGCTGGAATCCCAAATGTATGCTGAACAACTGACAGCTTTAACAGTCTTCCGACATGTGCTTTCGTAAAGACTCTGGATCCATATTCACTCCGCCTTGTTCAATGTCAATCCAGAGTGGTTTTGCCCCTGTCGCCATTATGCCTTCTGGCATTGCCAAACAAGTAAATGCTTGGGTTGCAACCAGATCGTTTTTCCCAACTCCAATGGCCTTCAAAATTTCCGCCAGCGCAACTCGCCCGCGATAGTAAGTCAGTTCTGGAAAACGAGAAACTAAGCTCATTTCTTCCCCATGTGTCGTTCTGCTGCTTGCCGAATTGCTAAATCCAAAGTATCTCCCAGTTTGCTCAAATCATGATTTTCTTCAACGTATTTTCTTCCTCGCAGTCCCATCTCTTGGCGTTCTTCATAAGGTTTTTCCGCCAATTCCAATATTCCTGCGGCCAAACTTTGTGCATTATTTGGCTCTACCGTAACGCCTGCACAAGCCTCGGCGACTGGGTTGTTTGAAGAATTCACACTAAAGACAACCGGGCGACCAGCACCAAAATAATCAAATAGCTTATTCGGACTAATCCCCCACTTAAAAACCGGAGCAGGCTTCAAAATCATCAGCCCCGCATCAGACTCGGCCAAAATTTGCGGAACCATTGCCTTCGGCACTGGGTCATCAAATTGACAGTTGCTGAGCCCTCTTGTTCGAGCATCTGCTTTCAGCCTATCTTTCTCTCCGCCATCACCAACAAATCGAAATCGAATCTTTGACCCATGTCCTTGATCCTTCAATATCTGCGCGGCATCCAAAGCAACATCCAAGCCATTGGCGATTCCATGAATCCCCACAAACGCAATTGTAAACTCTTCATGTTTCGGCAATAGTTGAACATCCGGCAACTGGGAAGTATCAACACCATTGGGTAACCAGTAGATCCCCCCTTCCGGAGCTCCCTTTTCCAATAAGTATTTTTCAGAGCCAGGCAGCAAAGTCACAATTGATGAAGACCCTTTATACAAACGACTTTCAATCAGTCGCAAATACTGAATCGCCGGATGCCATTCTCCAAACCGACCATAATCCACCAAACTCTGTGGCCAAAGATCCCGAATTTCCATAACAAAAGGTGAGTCCGCTCTCTTTGCCAAGTTCATCCCAGCTTCGGCTCCAAACAAATGGGGATTAGATCCAATAACAACATCCGGGGCATGAAGGCTCTTCAAAAGCGGGCTCGTCAAAACAGATTTTGAGAAAGCCTTCATACTAAAAAACCGCTTGAGTGTGCTTCCCGGGTAGGGCGGCACTCTCAACCAAGCAAAAGGAACCCCTTCTTCGTCAATCAGTTTTTCCGGTTCCCCATCCATTAGCCGAGATTCTTCTCTCGTCCAATGGTTAAAACTGCCGGCAATTATCATCGGCTCGTGCCCTCTTTCCTTCAATGCACGCATCAAACTGTAGGGACGCAAGCCTCCCGTTAAAGTAGGCGGCACTGCATATTGATTAACCAGCCAAACTCTCAAACACTAACCTCGAGCAAAGTCTTTGATATCACTTCTGAGGCGTTTCCATCGCCGTAATCGCTCAAATCGCCACCAATCTTTCCAACTGCTCCCATAATGGCATCTCGTACAATCTGGCTAGAATCTGGCGGAACAAGTCTATTCCAGCCGCTCTCAACAAGCTCCGTCCATTCTGTAGTCGTCCTCAAAGTAACACATGGAGTTTTTTGGAAAAAAGCCTCTTTCTGAACACCACCGGAATCTGTAGCAATGACAGCCGCATGTTTCAAGAGAGAAAGCATATCAAGGTATCCAACCGGATCAACAAAACTGATATCCGGATATTCTAAATTAAACTTTTTCAGCGCACTCGCTGTTCTAGGATGCAAAGGCAATACAACTGGAGTCTCCTTTGCGACCATGCTCAAGCCCTCCATAATGTTCCGCAAGCGCATCGCATCATCCGTATTGTCGGCCCGATGTATTGTCGCTAGAGCAAAATTCTTGCTCCCTAACTGAAGCCGCTCTAGTATCTTGCTCTCTCGTTCAGATTTTTCTGCATAGTAAAGCGCAACATCATACATCACGTCCCCACTTACAATAATCTTTCGCCCTGAAAGACCTTCGTTCGTCAAATTCTTCACGGCAACAGGCGTTGGTGCAAATAGTAGGTCAGAAACGTGATCCGTCACAACGCGATTGATTTCTTCCGGCATTGATCGATCGAAACTTCGCAATCCAGATTCTACATGAGCAATGGGCAAGTGCATTTTTGCCGCAACTAACGCTCCTGCCATTGTCGAATTGGTATCACCGAAAACTAACACCCAATGTGGGTTTTCTCTCTCGAAAACCTCCTCCAAAGCCCCCATCATTCTCCCCGTTTGTACCCCGTGGCCCCCCGAACCTACCCCCAAATGATAAGCAGGATCAGGAATATCTAACTCCCTAAAAAAAGCATCCGACATGTTGTCATCGTAATGCTGACCCGTATGAATCAGCTTCTCTTCAACTCCAAATTGCTGAAATGCACGCGAAACTGCTGCTGCCTTTACAAACTGTGGTCGCGCTCCAACTACCGTCAAAATCTTCATATTTCCGACAATCACTTTCCTGAAATGCACCCTATTGTAGACCTTTCTGTCTTTTTAACCCCGCAATTGGTTCAGGTACGCTCAGATTTAACCAATGACCCTGAGAGTCGAATCCAGAAAGGCTGCCGCTCAAAGACTCCTACTCATTTTTCTTGCTACGGTATTTGTTTTTGCTCTTTTGTTTTCCTTAGAACATATCGACTCAATTCTTTTTGGTTGGCTCGGACTCAGATTTAAACCACCATCAATTTCTTGGTACACCTTATCCATCTTAATGGCTATTGCTCCTTCATTTTGGATGCCAATTCAGCTCAAAAGGCCCTCTCATTTTGCATATTGGGTTCTTTACATCATGGTGATTATCCCGGCAATGACCATTCCCTACCATGTCTTAGACCGACCGCCCGATCAAATCCTTTCCTTTACAGCCTGCCTCATTGCATGCTTTGCGCTTTTGGCATTCAGTTATAAACTTCCCCGATTTTCAATCCCTAGACCAGTCTATAATCCAAACTATTTTTACATCAGCTTAATCGTCATAGTTCTCCTCTTTGCAGTAATCACTTGGGCTTCGGTCGGGTTCAAAATTGACCTTGGGCTAGAAAATATCTACGATCGCCGGCATGCTGCAAGAAATGTTTTTCAACAGCAGTCTGCCGTGTCTTATATTAAAGGAAACCTCGCATCGGCTCTAGCACCATTTGCGATTGCCATTGGTGTCGCGCGAAAAAAGTGGTTGCTTTTTGCGGCTGGACTTATTGCAGCACTTATTGTCTTTTCAGTTGAAGGTAGCCGATCAGCTGCCCTTCTCCCAGTGTTTATTTTTGCCTTATTTCCAATCATTCTCCGATATCGACAATTTTTTGGATTCGCAGTTTTAGGCGGCATGCTTCTCCTATTGCTCGCCTCCATTGCAAGCTTTGTCGTAGCAAAAAATCCTTCATTACCTATGATTGTCAGTTGGAGAATGCTTCTCGTCAAGGGTCTGCTCAGTTCCTATTACTGGGATTTCTTTTCAACTCATGACTACATGTACTACGCGGACGGATTTTTAAAAGGAATTATTCCCAACCCATACCCATTAGCCACGCCGCGCTTAATCGGACTCACGTACTTCAACAGCCCAGAAACAAACTCAAATGCAAACATTTTTGCGGCAGCTTTTGGCGATTTTGGCTATCTCGGCATGATTTTCATGACGGCAGTCACCGCTGCCTATTTTCGATTCATTGACTCGCTTTCCCATAATCGAGGATTCTTAATTTGTGTATTTATGGCCGGATTCTTAGGTGTCAAATGGACAGATGTCTCATTCGATACAGCAATACTCAGCCACGGAACACTTCTCATCACTATTCTCTTGATTCTCGTTCCAAAACCGTTCCCGGATCCGATGGATCAATCGAATAAAATCCTAGAATCAGCACCAGAATGAAGAAAATATGTCATATCACAACTGTTCACACTCCTACGGACATTAGGATTTTTAAAAAAATGTGCATTACGTTGGCAAACAACAACTATGATTGCCACCTCATTGCAACTGCCGATCACACCGGCATAGTTGAAGGAGTCCACTTACATTCTCTTCCCAAATCAGCAAATCGTATTCAAAGATTTACCACAGGGGCAAAAAATGCCTTGCAAAAAGCAATCGAAGTCGATGCTGACCTCTATCATTTTCACGATCCTGAACTCATTCCGCTGGGACTTCAACTTAAAAAACAAGGCAAGCTCGTCATTTACGATGTCCATGAGAACCACAGCGGATCAATTTTAGATCGTAAGTACCTGAAGCCATTTCTTCGACCAATTCTCGCCAAACATGTTAAAAATTTAGAAACCAAGGCCGACAAATTTTTAGATGCAATTGTAACGGCAACTCCCGCAATTGCGCGACAGTTTCAAAATAGAAATACGATCGATATTCAAAACTTTCCTCTCATCAATGAATTCGCTCATGTCAACGGCAAACTTCAAACAAAAAGGCAAAATCAGTTTGCATTTATCGGAGGAATGTCAGAAATTCGTGGGATTTCAGAAATAGTTCAGGCGATAAGTCAAGTTCCAAAAGCGACTCTCACTCTCGCCGGAACATTTTCTCCCAGTTCCTATGAAGCCGAAGTCAAACAAATTGCTGGATGGAGCCAGACCAAGCACCTTGGATGGCTGAGTCGTGAAGATGTTGCCACTGTCCTGGGAAATTCTAGAGCTGGAATTGTCACCTTTCTTCCCGCCCAAAACCACACAGAATCTCAGCCAAACAAAATTTTCGAATACATGGCAGCAGGAATTCCAATTATTGGCTCAAACTTTCCGCTCTGGGAGTCAATCATAGAAGGCGAAAAGGTTGGAATCTGTGTTGATCCATCCAACCCTTTAGAGATAGCCAATGCAATGCAGTCTATTCTCGATCACCCGGAAGAAGCAGATGAAATGGGCCGCCGTGGGCGAAATGCCATTGAATCAAAATACTCTTGGGAAGCGGAATCTCAAAAACTCCTCAAGCTCTATACTCAATTGCTAGATTGAACCAGCTTTCGCAAAGCTTTCCCTCCTAACCAAAGGAGTAACCCGTACATGATGGTTACAGAAATCGTGTATAAACCTAAGACTTTTTCCGCAGATAGAGTTGAAGCATTTGCATAGAAAAAACTAGAACCGATCAGTAATAGCCCCACCAAGTCTGCAAGCAAAACCCACTTTTGCTTTTCTAACAAGTTTAAAACTGGCAAGACTGGACCAACAACAAACTGGACATACCAACCTAAACTCAAAATCTGCGCAAATCTTCCGCCCACTATATAATCTGCGCCAAAAATAAATCCAAAAATCGGCTCACCAAACATGCCGATTACGCCAAAGGGCACAAAACCTAATAAGGATAATCGCTTGACAATTTTCCAGTATCCCCGTTCTAACCTCTTTGGATCGGTCTTTGCTAAAACCGCTCCTTCACCATTAAAGACTTGGGCCAGGCTTTGACCTAAAACCGAAACTGGATTCCAAACATATCGATACCCAATAAAAAACATGCCCAAAACGGCGCTACCATACATGCCACCAAGGATCAGACCTGGCAATGCCGAAGCAGCGGCATGAAGCAATGCCGCCGGTGCAGCATAAAGCGGATAGGCTCGAAATCTCTTTGCTGTTTCAAGTATTCCTGGCCATGTCAATTGCCGAATCACAGTCTTATGGCGACTCCACACTTGGTATCCAATTGTTACTTTGCCGGAACTTCTGCCAACAAAATCAGCAAGAATCAAGCCAAGCGCTCCACCGCGAAACGCACCTGCAGCAAGTTGCCCAACGGCTAACATCAACCCCTGAACAAGCTTTGTGCGCGCCGTCAAACTATATTCTTTTTCGCGAATCGCCCAATAATTCAATGCTTGATATCCCCCAACTGCAAACAAACTTAGTGGGATCATAAAAAGATAACTGCTCGCCTCTGGATGACCAATCATTCCCGCTATCCATGGCCCAAGGAAAACCATTCCTGCGCCAACAACCAAGCAAACAAATATGGTTGACAGTAAAGCTGCTGCCATGGCTTCGGTCGATTCTTTCTCGTCTTTTGCCACGGGAATTGCAAGATCGTAGCGCCCGCCTACAATAGGCGATAGAAAGGTCAAGAGCAGAGCAAAAGCGGCAAGAACTCCAAACTCTTCTCGGCTAAACATTCGAGTCAGAATTGGAGATATTCCGACTGCCAAAAGTTGGCCACCTACTGTCCCTCCCATCAAAATGCCAACACCCTTTACCAGTCGACTACGTTCTTCTCCTAGTCGATCTTCAAGCCGATTCTTCAGATTCTCCTCCAACCAAAAGCAAGTATTCGATTAGTCCGTGACAGATCAGTCCCTGTGCCCAGCGAAGGCTCTCCAATCTCATTTTTCTCATTCCCCAAATTCGATAGATAAAGCATCCATCTTTAAACATCATGACTGGGCTTGTTACAAAGCCGGCTAGTTTCTCAAGGGTTTCTCGACTTCGTTGCCGGTTTTCCGGCTCTATCACTGCACTTTTACAAATTCGGCTCAATAGTAAAAGGCTCTCGCCGGCACTATAGCTATCAATCGGAAACAATGCATCGGGGCGCATTCTCGGACAGCCATTGATTTCAAAATGATGATCTAAATGGAATTTAAGCCCATCATTCAAAGCGCCTCTTAATCGTTGCCCAAGTTCCTCTTCCGCAAAGCTTTCCTCCAAATCTAAGAGAGCGGTCAAGATCATCCCCGTATGATAATGATCAATTACTTGCCTGCCCTCCCCCGCATCTGGAGCAGAGTAACACCAACTCGAATCTACGTTTTGAGTTTCTAAGACAAACCGAGCAATCTTTCTCGATAGATCTACCCATTCCGGACGATTTCTGCGAAGACCAACCTTTGCTAAGACGGCAGCAATCTCTGCATTTGTGTTGATAACTTGGCTCGTATCAAGCGGGGTGTAACTTAATGAAATCGCCCCTGATTCGCGAGTTGTCAAATTGAGACCTTCCGCAAGAAACGTACATCCCTCTTCAATCTCGTTCCAAATCCAATCTGCCCCCCCCGATTCCACCCCATCTATCATCGCGTTTATCACTCCCATTGTCGTATGACCAATCGGAGTACCAGCTGGAACCATCACAAAAGCTTGCCAATCAAATGGAAGAGCCCAACCCTTTCCATGCTCAGATTTTGCGGCTCTATCGCCCAACCATTCCAAAAGCTCCCAAGCACGGGCACGATACCGAGACTCGCCAGTTAGCTTGCCAAAGGCAATATTAGCTTGCGCCCATCGACCAACTCCCCCATGGCTTGGCTTTTTAGGTAAGCGCAGTACTTTTCGCAATCCCAGTGGAAAAAGAAGATCTAGACCATTAAATCCTTTTCTAAGGATTCTGCGAAATCCATTGTCACTCTTATACAACCACAGACCTAATCGACATCCTTTCGTATCAAAAGGATCATAAGTCGCTAATCCTTGGGACTGAGCAAAGCGAAATGCCAAATCGAGGGATTCTCTAACTGAAACTCCTTTCGATTTGGCATCCATATTGTTCCGCTCAATTCCGCTTTTAAGACAATGCAGACTTCAATGCATCAATGACACGATCTTGCACAGATCGCTCAATTTTTGGCCAGATAGGTAGGCTCAATACTTCACTAGCCAATCGCTCGCTCACGGGCATGGAAACATCCATATGAGCATAAACTGGAAGCTTATGTAAAGGCTTTTCGTAATAAACCATAGAGCCAACTCCCATATCCTGAAGTTTTTGCTTCACGCCGTCCCGATCTCCATTAGTAATGCGAACCGTATATTGATGATATACGTGATGCGCATAACTTTTTGCCCCAGGAGTTTCAATTCCAATAACATCCTTAAGCCCTTCCGCATAATAATCTGCGGCAGCTCGGCGACCATTGTTCCACTCATCAATGTGGGGCAACTTGCAACGGAGGATCGCCGCTTGAATAGCGTCTAATCGGGAGTTCACACCGACCATTTCATTGTTGTACTTTTTTCGTGCCCCATGAACTCGCAAAACCCTGACAAGATCAGCTGCCGCATCGTCATTCGTTGTAAACAAACCGCCATCTCCACATCCACCAAGATTCTTTGTCGGAAAGAATGAAAACGCACCAGCATGACCGATTGAGCCGAGCTTCTTGCCCTTATATTCTCCGCCAAATGCCTGAGCGACATCTTCCAACACCTTGATTCCATGGTGCTCCGCCAAGGCCATGACTGCATCCATATCAACGGAATGGCCAAACAAGTGTACGGGAATAATCACCTTAGTTTTTGGTGTAATTGCCTTTTCAAGGTCTTCAATCTTAAAATTGTAAGTCTCATCTTCAACATCGACAAAAACTGGAGTTGCGTGAAAATGACTCACGGCTTCCGTAGTAGCAAAAAAAGTAAACGGAGTGGAAATGACTTCATCCCCCGGTTTCAAGCCTAAAGCATGTACTCCAAGGATCAGCGCATCCGTCCCCGAATTCAATCCGACGGCATGCTTCACGTTCAAATACTCCGCCGCTTCTTGCTCAAATCCCGTGACGTTCGGCCCCATGATAAATTGTCCAGTTTTCAGAACATTTTCAATTGCGGCCATAACCTCATCCCAGATTGACTCGATTTCTGGGCGAGGGTCAAGAATTGGGATATTTTGCTGGGTCGAAGTATTGCTCATAGTTACTCGTAGTCCTTAAATGGATAAACGAATAAATTCTATCTTGCAAATCCCCTAAAAGTGCGGGCGTTACCGGGACAATCTCACTTTCCAGATTTTAAATCCGTCCGAACTTGCTCAATCAAGTCTTTTATCGGACAATCGCAAGTACTGCACTTCTCATGGGGAGGTTCGATTTCGGCTAAGGTAGCCGAATTTCCATACAACAAGGGCTGCCCGCACTTACATGCATATCCAAGCTGCCGCGCCGGAACTCCTGCAATCAAAGCATAATCATCGACATCTTTTGTTACAACCGCTCCGGCGGCAACAAATGCATATTTCCCAATAGAGGTTCCGCAAACTATCGTTGCGTTTGCTCCAATACTTGAACCTACTTTTAAGCGAGTTTCCAAATAGTCGTCCGCGGTATTTCTTGAGAATCCTGCTCTCGGCATTTTAACATTTGTAAACACCATTGATGGACCACAAAACACCTCCTCCTCCAAAATAACGCCTTCATATAAAGAGACATTGTTTTGAATTTTGCAACCATCTCCAATAGAAACTCGATTAGAAACAACGACGTTTTGCCCAATTGAAACATTTTTTCCAATTTTCGCTCGGCCAAAAACATGGGAAAAATGCCAAATCTTAGTCCCATCCCCAATTTCTGCTCCTTCATCCACATATGCACTTTCGTGAGCAAAGAATTTTTCGCTCACCGAAGGGGCTCCATTGGGCTCACTTGTTCCATCACTTCCACAACTTGCAATCCCGACCATCCATCGGTTTTTGGTCTTGTACCTGTACTAGCGCATTCGACAAAATGCTCCATTTCAAGCATAAGTGGCTGGCCCGCGCCTTCAAAAACAAGTTCCGAACCCTCATCGAAATTCTCTAAGCTCGGAAACTCAATCGACTTTTTGTGCAACGTTACGGTTTGGGCGAGCTCATCATAAACCAGCATTCCTCGTGTGCCAACTACCGTTAAAAGCCGACGACGATCTGGCCAAAGCCAACTGTTATGGATATGGCCCATCGCTCCATTTTCAAACTTTAGCCATAAGCGAGTGTCGTCTTCAATCCCCGGTTGAAGTTCCGCCATCCCAATCAAACCTGCATCCGTAATAGGGCTTCCATTTGCCAAATACAAACAAACCGCAATATCATGAACCCCAAGACTCCATAAGACATTTTCTACATCTCGTGCGCGACCCAGATTCAACCTTTCATGGTTCAAACTCAACAAATTTCCAATCATTCCATCTGAAATAGACTTTTTCAAAAACTCAACGGCTGGTTGATAAATCAATAAATGACCAACCATTAAAGTCAATCCAGAAGCATCTGCAATTTCGCAGAGTTCCTTCGCATCTCGTGATCCAAGAGTCATTGGCTTTTCGATAAAACAATGTTTTCCTGCCAATAAAGCCTTCATGGCAATTTCATGATGAATGTGTGCGGGAGTAGCAATTACTATTGCGTCAAAATTCAGCGCTAAAAGTTCTTCAACAGACTCAAATACCGGAATTTCTGAATATTCTTGTGAAAGAAATTTTCGCGTGTCTTCCCATTCATCGGCAATACCACCGAGATATCCCAGGCCATTCAGGGTTCGAATGATATTCTGCCCCCACTTGCCTCCGCCTACCACACCAATTTTCATAAACGAGTCACTTTCTCCATACCTAGCTTAACCTGCTTCGTTGCATTTCTTGTGTCTAAAACCGCTTTTGATTTCTCAACCACACGGTTATAATCGACCGTTGTATGATCCGTTGCAATTAAAACTAGATCCACCGATCCCAATATCTCATCGGACAACTCGACACTTTTGTACTGCTGAGAACCAACATAAAACTCTGGAACAAATGGATCATGACAGACAACATCAGCCCCTCGCTTAGCCAAAATGTCAATTAGAATTGTAGATGGACTTTCACGCCAATCATCAATATCTTTTTTGTAAGCTACACCTAGTACCAAGATTTTCGAACGACTTGCTGCAATTCCTAATCCGTTTAAAACTCTTTCTGCTTTCTCGACGGTAAATTCGGGCATTCGTCGATTGATTTCACCGGCTAAATTGATGAATCTGGTGTTAAAGTTAACTTCCTTTGCTTTCCATTCCAAATAATGAGGGTCAAGCGGAATGCAGTGCCCTCCTACTCCAGGACCTGGATAAAATGGCATGATTCCAAATGGCTTTGTAAATGCCGCATCCAAAACTTCCCAAACATCCAAATCTAATCGATCACACAACTGTGTTAGCTCATTGACAAGGGCTATATTAACTGCTCGGAATGTGTTCTCAAACACCTTAGTTAACTCTGCAGCTTTAGCGCTACTCACCGGTACAACGTGCTCAATTGTCATTCCGTAAAGTTCAGTTGCAACATTCAGACTTCGCGGGCCAACTCCACCAACAACCTTATGGGTGTTTTTCGTTGTGTAACGCTTATTGCCTGGATCAACCCTTTCTGGAGAATGAGCTAAAAAGAAATCTTTCTCGACTGTCAAGCCAGATTCTTCCAAAATCGGTAACATCAGCTCCTCAACCGTTCCCGGATAGGTTGTCGATTCTAAGCTGATAAGTTGCCCGGGGCGCAAATGGGGAACCAATGCTCGAGTTACGGATTCAACGTACTTTAATTCAGGAGTCAAATTTTTTGTCAATGGTGTTGGCACGCAAATCACAATTACATCAAATTCAGTAGCCTCGCTAAAATCTACGACTGCCCGCAATAAACCACTAGCAACACATTCCTGTAGTTCTTCGTCCGAAACATCACCAATGTAGTTTTCCCCGCGATTGACTTTTTCGGCACGCTTCGAGTTTTGTTCAACTCCCACAACTGAAAAGCCAACCTTACATTTCTCAACTGCAAATGGCAATCCAACATATCCCAATCCAATAACTCCGACTGTTGCCGACTTACCTCTGATTTTTTCGATTATATCTGCCTCAATCTTATTGACTATCATGCTAAAAACCTTGCCCAAATTTCCCGGCAATAACTTCAGTAAAGTGTATCAGTTTTAGGCACAAAGAGTCTAAGCCCCTTCAAACGTCATAATTAAGCCATGAATCGATTCGCCATATTGGCAATAGTAACACTCTTACCGGCATTAATCTACGCCGACCGAATTGCCGGACCCGGTAGCTATCCCCAGTTTCGATCACTAGCTGGACTTCCCGGCTCTGGTTTTGGCGTAACTAAAGCGGGTGAGTTAAGCTTTAACGGGGCAATGAGCATCTCAACTCCCGTCGCCTACAGCCTCAGCAACTTCAACATCTTTATTGGTGGCGGTATTTTCAGCGGAAATAGCAAGTTCAGGTTTGACACAACCGAGGGGCAGCTTCTAAAAAGTAATGGAACGTTAGTAGGAATGATCGGCATTCCGCTTGGTAAATTCGGCAGCCTGACCGCTACTCATATGGTTCTATCCACAAAAGGCGATAACAGCCAAAACTTTCACTGGCAACTCCCATTCGAACAGAAAAACATTAATTTTGGTATCGGAGTACAGGATATTTCTGGTCAAGGCGGCACCGAGGGCCAGACTAGCGGACCAAGTGGATTCGATCCCGGCGAGAGTAGAACTTATTACGGAGTAGTAACTTACAATCTTGAAAATGGACATTCGGCTAGCCTCGGATTTGGAGATGGGAGATTTAAGGGTCGATTCTTTGCGAGTGCAAACTACTTGGCGACTCCAAGAATAAAACTCATTGCTGAATGGGACACATTCGGTCTCAACTCCGGACTTGCTTATGATTTGGGAAAGATTACTTCGATCGGGAATGGCCGAGATGCTCGCGCCACAATTTCCGCTGGATTCCTCGACTTCCACCATGCGTACTGGACATTTGGAGTCTCTTTCTAGCCCAAATCGCCCATTGTTCAAAGCGACTAGCCCCACAACCTAAGACCTGCCGGGTAGAATATTGGTCTCCATAAAGCGGGCGTAGCTTAATGGTAAAGCTCCAGCCTTCCAAGCTGGCCACGTGAGTTCGATTCTCATCGCCCGCTCCAATTTCTTTCTACTTCTCAATTTTTTAATGCAGAACTAGACCTTTCCATCATCGTAATTAATGCGCTCGCATGACCTTGATCTAAGGCATCTAAAACATCGTTCCCAATTCCCTTTTCTTTCAAATACTCCAATTGCATTTCCGTTGGCCGACCTTTCCGCCAAGCCGCTTCTCGAGATGCCAAACGAGTGACTCCGAAAAAAACATCTCTGACTTTTCTTTCAGCACGTTCAAAAACCCCTTCCATTTCCCGACCCATAAAATACTCTTCAGGATCCCGGTGCTTACTCGATAATCGTTAACGTCCAATTTCCAATCATGTCGCAAGTCAATCCACAAAGACGTCCATGCTGATCCACTCCCCGACCGCCAATGTCCAATACGTACTCTCCTTCTTTAACTTTCAGCCAATAAAGTCGAGTGTCTTGTCCCCTCGCTTCATCCGGAATATCAAGTTCCGCAATCATAGCAACTTCGGTCAAAACCCCGGTCAGTCCACTAAAAGTCATGGTTCGCCTAAACGCCGCGGCCTTCATGTAATTCGGCATTTCTGCAAATTCTTCAACTGCCTGTAAAATTGTCCTACCTTCAAGTTCAAGATCAGGAGGCAAGTCGACAAGTCCACTTAAGCTTGGTTTATCGATCTCTTCCGCTGGCTTTAAATTTTCCCGCGAAGAAGACGACCCGACAATATCAATGACAATACATTCCGGTTTTCCAGATGCCTTTAATCGCTTTCTACGTTCTTTCGCATCCATCACTCCCTCAATGATCCCCGGCAAACACCGCAATCCTCGACCAACCATTTGGGCGAATAACGACCAACTTTGAGTTGGCCGAAGCAAAACAATTGCACTACAATGTTGCGCATCAAATCCTTCTGTCAAGACATCCATATTTGTCAAGACTTGAATTTTCCCAGCTCTAAAATCACGCAAAACCTGCTCTCTATCGTCTCGTTTCATCTCGCCATATATTGCTTCAGCTGTAACCCCTTCCATATTGAAAAGATCCGCCATTGATTTTGCATGTTCAACACCAGAGCAAAACACAATTGTTGGTCTAGATTCCGCAACTTGAGACCAACTCTCAAACGCCAATCGATTAACCGCTTCGGTATTCAACTCTCGCTGCAACTGATTTTGCTGATAATCTCCCCGAACTGTCTTTACCCTTGAAAGATCGTAATCGGCAACGGCTCGATAGCCTCTCAAATCAACCAAAAATCCATCTTGAATGGCTTGAACAATGTCGTATTTAAATACGAGTTCCTCAAAAATGGCGCCATTTGTACCATGCAAGGCCATATTGTCCATTCGGTGAGGCGTCGCCGTAACACCAAGAAGAAATGCTCCCTCCTTGTCAAAACACTTAAACCGCCGAAACACATTCTGATAAGTTCTTGCCGCAGCGTGATGAGCTTCATCGACGATCACAAGATCAGGCTCAAACCATTCAATCGCCTTGTTGCGTCGGTTTCCTAAGCTCTGCACACTGCCAACAATAACCTGTGCCCCTTCATGAGCCTTCCTCACGCCAGAATGAACCGCCACTTCCATCCCTTCGCACATAGCTGAAATCCTCTCTGCGGCTTGGTCAAGAAGCTCTTGCCGGTGTGCTAAAACTAAGACCTTTAGACTTGGATTGTCTGCCAACATTGACTGAATAATCGCGCTAAAAACTGTAGTCTTTCCAGTTCCTGTCGCGGCAACAATTAAGCCTCTCCGTACCCCGCGATCTAATGCACTTTGCCAGGCCCTCACCATTCGATCTTGATATGAACGAAGCTGGTAACCCCCTAACTCGACTTCCAAATTTGTAATGGCCAAACTCACAACGACTAACTATCCCAAAACCAAATCAAACTAAAACTACAAAACGACTGCTTTAAAGAAAATGAAAAGCGACCCTTTGAAGAAGTCGCTTCAATTCAGACGCTATGAAGCTTGTTCAAGCACCAAGATTTTTAAAAAACTGCAAGTGGACAATTGCAAAAAAATCACACATCTAATATTCAAACAAACAAGTTAGACTAAAGCGCCGGCCGGTTCATTTAATACCAAATCTGAAAGTGTGATGCCATAACGATTCAATGCCGTGACAATAGCTTTTCGTCGATCTGGAACTCCCATAACATCGTGGCTGTGTGATTCAGAAACTGCGTTTTCAACAAGATTTCTTGCTGTTGCCGCATCACTCCAAAAGTTTTTCAACCACGCCGCTGAATCCTCGGCCGAAACATCAAAGTGGTAGTCATTCACTTCTAAAAACGCGACAAAAGCAACAAAAGCCGTCGCCATATTTGCTGATTTAAATGGTCGCATTTGGGGGAAAATTGATAAAAACCTTGTGGCTTGGCCAAGAATATCTTTACTACTTCCAATGCCATACTGCAAGAAAGTTGCTTCTTCTAGCCGATCAAACCGAAAACTTTCCGAGGAACGTGTCAGCTGAAGATGAATCCAAAGCATGTCTTGCACTGTTAAAGTGCACAATTTCGCCATATCTCTATTATGCCTGGTCAATCCTCGCTAGTCTCCGACTTTGTCGGGTCGGTCTTTATGCCACGTCTCTGCAAAGCTTCTCTCAACAAAACTTCAATTTCTACATTTACACTTCGAAGGTCTGATGCGGCCAATCTTTGGAGTTCATCCCAAAGATCGACCGGTAATCGAAGCAAGAATTTCTTGCGTTCCATTTAGTGCCCCTCCTTAGGTGTATAAAGATCCAGCGTTCACAACTGGTTGAACAGAATGCTCACTACACAATACAACCATTAAGTTGCTAACCATGGCTGCTTTTCGCTCGTCATCAAGCTCAATCAGCTTTTCTTTGTCCATTCGCTCTAGGGCCATCTCAACCATTCCAACGGCTCCATCAACAATTCGCTGACGAGCGGCGATAACCGCCGTTGCTTGCTGACGCCTCAACATCGCTCCAGCAATTTCTGGAGAGTAAGCAAGGTGAGCAATCCTGGTTTCAACAACATCAACTCCCGCTACAGAAAGCTTCTTTTCAAGTTCTAAACGAATGTGCTCGCTGACCTCATCAGCATTCTGACGAAGGCTCATAACGTGATCTTCATCGTCATAAGGGTAAGAGCTTGCCGAGTGGCGCAAAGCCGTTTCACTTTGAAGCAAAACATAATTTTCATAGTCATTGACCTCAAAACTTGAAGCATATGAATCTACAACACGCCAAACCACAATAATTGCAATTTCAATTGGATTCCCGCTCAAATCGTTAACTTTTAACTTTTCACTGTTTAGAGTCCTCACCCGCAAACTTAAGTTTCGTTTTGTCTGAAACGGGTTTGTCCAATAGAAACCAGATTCTTTTACAGAGCCAATGTACTTTCCAAATAACAAGAGCACTTTGCAACCATTCGGTTCGACGGTAAAAAATCCTGCGCTCATGGTTGATGCAACAAAAAATATCACAACTCCAATGAGTGCAAGCGTGCCATCATCCGCTCTAGCTCCCTGAATCAATGCCAATATTCCCGCAATGTACAATGCAATGTTCACCATAAGGAAAATCCCGCCGGGCATTGCCTTAAAAACTTTTTCTTTCATATTAGTTCCCAATATCATCATGATATCACATTGATATTACGAAGTGCGTGCAAATGGGTTGCAATCGACGAAAACCTTTGGGACAACAGTATTTCTTGACTGACGAAGTGCCAAAACTCGTTAACTTAATACTTGTCTAAAATTTGCTTAACATGCTCTCAAGCGTTACAAAGTCAACGCAAGCATCGGTAATGGATTGCCCGTAAACTAACTCTTTGGACGGATCGTAATCTTGCCGACCTTCTACCAAATGTGACTCAATCATGACGCCAAAAATAGATTGAGGATTTGTCTTCCGCTGAAACGTAATATCCTCAACCACTGCCATTTGTCGTCGATGGTCTTTGTTACTGTTGCCGTGGCTACAATCAATCATCACGCTTGGCCGTAAGCCAGCTGTTTCCAAACGTTCGCAAGCTTCGATCACAAATGTCTCGGAATAATTTGGCCCAGATTGTCCACCTCTCAATATGATATGACAAGCATCATTTCCTGTTGTTTCAGAAAGCGAAGCCACGCCATCTTTTGTTGTCGAAGGAAACCAGTGAGAATTTCCGGCTGCTAAAACTGCATCAACAGCGGGCTGAATCCGCCCATCCGTCGCATTTTTAAAACCAACTGGAGTGGAAAGACCACTGGCCAACTCTCTATGAGTCTGGCTTTCCACGGTACGCGCGCCAATTGCTCCCCAACTCACAAGATCTGCAATATGCTGAGGAACCGTTGTATCTAAAAACTCTGTCGCAGCCGGAATTCCAATATCCGCTAAATCTTTTAGGTACTGGCGAGCCATCCGCAAACCGCTGTTAATTTTATGGGTTCCATCAAGCTCTGGATCATTGATAAGTCCTTTCCAGCCACCAACTGTACGTGGCTTCTCAAAGTAGGCTCTCATCACCAAAACCATGCGATCAATGTACCGATCATGCAAGACCTTTAGCTTTTCAGCAAATTCTAAACAAGCCGCCGGATTATGGACACTACATGGTTCAGCAATTACTAAAAGTCGAGAATCTCGACCCTGAATAATCTCAGTAATTGCTTCTCTATTGTCTCCAACTATCTCAGTATTAACATCTGAACGAGGAATCTCTTCCGTCAGGATCGCAGGTTGAATCAAAGGACGAGTTGCTTTGATTCTAATGTCATCTATTCTGCGATCAGCCACTTCATCGTTGTACCTGGTCAACAAACTTGCTTCTAAGCCAAATTCCTGGTAACTGACCGAGTACCAAAGTCGATTAACAAGTGTAAACTTGAACAAGTGCAAAAGGGATCGGGGAACAAGAGAGTAACACTTCGCGACGTGGCGAAGGAAGCTGGATTCTCGGTGCAAACGACTTCTCATGTTTTATCCGGTAATCAAACCGTAATCCTTCCGGAAATCACAAAGATAAAAATAAGAGAAGCTGCAAAGAAACTTGGCTATATTCCCAATCCGCTCGCTCAAGCCATTCGATCTGGAAAAACAAACACCATTGCCATTTGGATGCCAATCGATCGCCCGATCATGGCATACCTTCGCATGCTTCAAATCATCGGAGAGAAGGCAAAGGAGTCTAGCTACGACATCGTCATTCTTGGTCTAGACCGAAAATCTGCCCTCACGACAACTGGAAAAGCACCTTACAGTTGGCCCGCAGATGCGATCATAAGCATTGATTCAGAAAAAGCAGTTGAAGTCTATCGCTCAAAATCTGCTTCCAATATTCCTGTCTCAATTCTAGGATTTCAAGAATTTGAAAATGGAGATTCAGTCGCATGGGATGTTGTTGGAGCCGCGAAAAAGGCAACTCAAACTTTTATAGAAAGAGGAAGAAAGAATATTGCCCATCTGACTCTCAATTGGATTATCGAGGAATTCCCAAGAGAGCAAAGAAGACGTGGCTATACAGAAGCTATTCAAGAAGTTGGCGCAAAACCTATTTTCATAGTATGCAAAGAAGAGACGGCCCAATCGGCCTCGGAAGCTATTAACTCCTTTCTTAAATCAGGTGGGGCCGTTGATGCGCTCACCTGTTTCTCCGATACTCTTGCCGTCGGTGCGATCCAGGCCCTGATCCAGAATGGCCGACAAATTCCAGAAGATTGCCTTGTTTACGGCTTCGGTAACTATCCAGAAGCAGAATCATGCCAGATTCCAATATCTACTATTGCTCCACCATTTCAGCAGGTCATTTCACAAGCATTTGACTGGCTTCTCGATAGAATTGACACTCCAAATCAGCCCTCTCGATTCGAGCTTTTGCCAATGCAACATATCGTTCGCCAATCTACAGACTAACTTATGCTGAAAAAGTGTGACCAAAGACTTCTCTAACATTCTCTAATAATCACCTAGCTTCAGATAACTGTCAATTCAGAAATTTACAGTTATCTATTGAAACACTTTTGTTTAACGCAAAAGGTAATTGAATTTTTGTCAAAAAAAACACAAAAAAGCCTTACTCCAGACCGAAATCTGAAATAAGGCTTCTGAAAGCTCGTAGAGACACAGTTCGACCTGAGTATGTCAGGGATTCTCGGTGAGAACCTGAGTTCTAACTCTTTAAGGAGGTGATCCACCCACACCTTCCGGTACGGGTACCTTGTTACGACTTAGTGCTCCTTACCCCCCGCACCTTCGGCCGCTCTTTCCTTACGGTTAGGCCACGGACTTCGGGTGCAGACAATTCGGATCACTTGACGGGCAGTGTGTACAAACCCCGGGAACGTATTCAACGCAGTATAGCTGACCTGCGTTTACTAGCGATTCCACCTTCATGCAGTCGAGTTGCAGACTGCAATCTGAACTGAGGGCGTATTTTTGGGATTAGCTCCACCTCGCGGTATCGCTGCCCTTTGTTGCGCCCATTGTAGCATGTGTGTAGCCCCAGGCGTAATCGCCATGCTGACTTGACGTCATCCCCACCTTCCTCCGAGTTACACCGGCGGTCTCTCATGAGTTCCCGGCATTACCCGCTGGCAACATAAGACGAGGGTTGCGCTCGTTGCTGGACTTAACCAAACACCTCACGGCACGAGCTGACGACAGCCATGCAACAGATGTCTTCACGTCTACCTTGTGGGTAGAGGGCCGTATCTCTACGGCTTTCGATCGATGTCAAACCTGGGTAAGGTTCTTCGGTTATTATCGAATTAAACCACATGCTCCACCGCTTGTGCGGGGTCCCGTCAATTCATTTGAGTTTCATCCTTGCGGACGTACTCCCCAGGCGGGATACTTAATGCGTTAGCTGCGGCACTAGGGGGGTCGATACCCCTAACGCCTAGTATCCATCGTTTAGGGCGTGGACTACCAGAGTATCTAATTCTGTTTGCTACCCACGCTTTCGCGCCTCAGCGTCAGAAAAGGCCCAGTAAGCTGTCTTCACCATCGGTATTCCTCCTGATATCTACACATGTCACCGTTACACCAGGAATTCTACTTACCTCTACCTCTCTCTAGCTTGCCAGTATGCGATGCAGTTTCCGGGTTGAGCCCTGGAGATTTCACACCACACTTAACAAGCCGCCTACGCGCCCTTTACGCCCAGTAAATCCGGACAACGCTTGCTCCCTACGTATTACCGCGGCTGCTGGCACGTAGTTAGCCGGAGCTTATTCGCTAGGTACCGTCCTAAGTCTTTCCTAGCAAAAGGAGTTTACAGACCGAAATCCGTCATCCTCCACGCGGTGTCGCTGCATCAGGGTTTCCCCCATTGTGCAAGATTCCCAACTGCTGCCACCCGTAGGTGTGTGGGCCGTGTCTCAGTCCCACTCGGGCGGATCATCCTCTCAGACCCGCTACCCGTCGTCGGCTTGGTAGGCCATTACCCTACCAACTACCTGATGGGGCATGAGGCACTCCTGAAGCGAAAAACCATTTACCCAATCGCTGATGCCAGCAATTGGACACATCCGGTATTACCCAGAGTTTCCTCTGTATATCCCAGTCTTCAGGGCATGTTCCTCATGTCTTACTCCGCCGTTCGCCACTAAATCCGAAGATCTCGTTCGACTTGCATGTTTTAGGCACACCGCCAGCGTTCGTCCTGAGCCATGATCAAACTCTCCGAAGAAATTTATTCTTAGAGTTTTGATCCTGCTTCGTTTCATTTGAATTGAAACAAGGACACATGTCAATTTTATAGACTCACGAATGAGTCGTAGTTGCATGCTATGCTAGTTGGCTCTTCACCAACTAGCTGCCAGTTGATTTCTCAACCAGCACCTTTGTTTGTAAAACTTGGCATTAACTGATTTCTCAGCAATACCTTGTTTAAAGGCTGCGTCTCTACTTTATCGAGCTTTCAAATTGCTGCCAACTCGTTGAGCGGCAAGGAAAATTATAGGCGGTCCTGAAGATAGGATCAAGGGGTCCCAACAACATTTCTGTAAAAAACTGCGCCATTTCTCCACAAAAGCACGTCTTGAACACTTGGCCCACAACAGATAATGCAATGCGTTTGAGCCTGAAGGGTCCACCAAATCAGATCAAAAACCAGTTTCAAAAGTTTTTTTGAAAAGGCCTACAAGAAAGTTCAAATTCTCTCCTTTTTCGGCCAACTTTAGTTCGACCCATCACCCGATTTCAATAGCAACTCACTCGATTCGCTCGAAAAACGTCAAAATTCACCTTCGACAAAGTTAAAAAATATTTAAATATTTGCGAAAAATGGTCTCGATGCCCACCAATCTTTGTGACTTGATAGGCTGCTCTCCTATCCCATTACAAAAAAGTGGCATCAATACCGGGCTTGAACTCGCTGATGCTCTGCCAACTTCTTCAATCGAAGTAAGTGCTCCGCTACAATTCCATCTGATGGAGACATCGGCCAATTTCGCCGATGCTCAATCAACAGCTCTTCGGCACCAATATAGTTTTTAAACCATTGCTCTAACAACAGAGCTAGCCGAAATGTTGCTGTTTCTCTTTCAGAGTCTGTAGATTGAGAGTGAGATAAAACACTTTTGAACAACTCCATCGATTGTTGAGTCTGCGCATTCTTTTCCGCCCAAATAGCGCAATCCAATAAGTCGCCTGGTCTCACCGGGTGACCTTGTCGCTGAATTCCCATCAAACAAAAGCCTACAGATGACAAGTCAGCCGTTCGTTTTAACTCCGGCATATGTCGCTGAAATGTTTCCAAACATATCGGATCGATTTGCCCTCTAATCACTGACTTATGCATCCAATGGTGAGAAGCAAAACTATCTTTCGGATTGGCAACACACAAATGACCAAGCTCACGCTCTGTCAAAACTGAATAATCCTTTATATCATCAACGACAGCCTTGGCATCGCTGGCATCCGAACTATCACGACGCTCCTTCAATATCAAGGGAATCAAAAATCCTACCAACGCCCCGCCTAAATGAGCAAAGTGACCAACTCCACCCGATGACTCAAGGGCTACTCCCAAAAGGCCAAAAACCAAGTCGGTACCTAAATAATAGAGTGCAACTCCCCACATTGCCCAAATCCATTCTCCGTACCACCAAATATTAAAGAAATACCAAACCCGAACTTTTGAAAACGGAAACATCGCCAAAGCCGCTCCCATAACCCCCATAATCGCTCCTGAAGCACCAATCGAGGGCATATCGGGTGAAATCGAATAGAAGACTGCCATATGCAATAAGTCTCCTCCCAGTCCAGCAAGTAAGTAAAGGAAAGAGAATTTCCACCATCCAACTCGGCCCTCTACCGCAAATCCAAACAAATACAAAAACCACATGTTTCCCAAAAGATGCAAAATGTCGCCATGTAAAAACATGCTCGTTAGAACATCAACAAAGTTAAACTGTGAAGGAACCAACGCCCACTCTTTGACAATTTCTTCTCTAATGGAAAGAATATCGCTCGTGGCAAAGTAAATAATCACATTGAGTGCAATCAATATAATCGTCACAAACGGAATGCGTTCCGGTGGATTTTGGCTACGGATAGGAAGTATCATGCCTGCCCCTTATACTCAGAGCATTTTTTACCGCAATCGATACTCAGTTTTCAATATTCGGAATAGCTCTTATGACTCTGATCCAGAAACTAAATCCATGTCCTCTTTCCGTTCTTCTGCCGCGACGCCAATCGCTTCTAAAACTTCCATCAACGATTCCTCTGCCTCATCGATTACCGCCCAACTTCCAGCGCGCATGAGAATAACCGCATCTTTTACGGCCAAATCCTTTCCGACAAAAATAACTTGAGTAAACAAATCTCCAGAAAGTAAATCGGTCAACAGTTCCAGACCAACCCCGACATCCACAAAACGAGCAACGACAACGTCCCAAGGGCCCTCAGAAATCAGCCCCTGATTTTCAGCATCAGATTCTCCTGAACATACAGTCAAGTTTAGGTCTCCTGCCTGATCCTTTGCCAGAGAAACAAATGAGGCACCCATGTTCAAACTCAATACTCGTGATTTCATGGAAACATTGTGCCAAACCCAAGGCTCCGATTTGTCAAAATCATGAAATTCACCGTTAAATATCAAGCATAAGACCCCCCAACCTAGACATGACCAATCAAAATTCAAGCAAGGTTCTCGCCCATGGCTGCTCCATCGCGATTAGAGAGTCTTAACTCTCTCCGAAATGCGACGGCTGACGTTGCATTCGCCACCGCGTTTGGAACCCTCATTTCAGGATCCTATATCGTCGGTTTCATCCAGCACCTCGGAGGCGGAGACGTGTGGATTGGTTTGGTGGCCGCTATTCCTGCCCTTGCCGGATTACTCCAAATTCCCGGCGCTGCATTTGGCAAGAGTCACACGAGTTTCAAAAAATTTGTTCAGTGGGGCGGCGGATTATGGAGAATTTTCCATGTCCCTCTCATCTTCCTCGCTTTGCTTCCGATTGCAAACGAAATCAAACTCCTCCTCATCTTATTGTTTGTCGGGCTAGCCGGTATCGCAACTCAATTTGTTAGCCCAACATATAACGAGTGGATCGGAAATCTCGTCCCGGATCGAAGCCGCGGTTGGTACTTTTCACAAAGAACGCTTGTTTCATCCGCGGTCGGAATGGTGGTTGGCATGGCCGGAGCCTGGCTATTAGATCGATTCAAAGGTACCGATTATGAGAGCCAAGGATTCGCTCTTGTTTTTGCGATCGGAGTAGTATGCGCGCTTATCAGTTGGATTTACTTCCAGAAAATGGGGGATTTGAATCGAGAAAACGTTCAAAAAGTTGATCTCTCGTCTGTCGTCGGTGTAGTTAAAGAACCATTCCAAGACAAAAACTTTCGGAAGGTCATGCTGTTTGTTGGCATCTTCTGGATCGGTGCAAGCTTCCCCGGGAACTTGTTCAGCGCCTACGCTTTAGAAAGTCTCAAAATGGACTTCACTGTCCTCCAGCTCACAAGCGTAACTCACACGCTCGGAACAATTCTAACGGTTAAAATGTGGGGCTGGCTGGCCGATAAATATGGGAACAAACCAGTTCTTCTTCTCCTCTTAATCGGAGTCACTTTTACTCCCATCATGTGGATATCCACAAGCCCGGCTCTACCAGCTTGGCAAAACGCAGCCATTCTCATCGGATTCCATATCTTCCCCGGAATTTTCTGGTCTGGAATTGGTGTAACAACCATGAACCTTTACTTGGCCACTTCCACGACTGAGCAAAGAGGAAATTATCTAGCATCTGCGTTAACTGTTCAAGCCATTGTCAGTTTTATCGCCCCGATTGCTGGCTCTGCATTGATGGCCGGATTACGAGTTCCACTTGGTGCAGTTGATGCATATAAATGGGTTTTTATCGTTTCCATGGCTGGAAGGGGCCTTGCTGCGATTGCGCTCATTCCAGTTAAAGAACGAGGCGCAGTTTCACTTGGTGAAACAGTGAGAACATTAGTGCGGGTTCGACCTCAAGGGATGGCCGCAATGCGAGCGATGAGATCAGTTTCCGACCACCGGCAAAGAGAATCGGCAATTCGAAAAGTGGGTCTCTCTCAATTCACCCTCGCCACTGATGAGTTAAAGACCGCGCTAAGCGATCCATCACCTCGCGTCAGGCGAGAAGCCGCCGATGCCCTTGGTCGGCTAGGAACAGAAGAAGCCGCAAATGCTCTCATCGAATTTATAAAAGATCAACCAGAGAATGTTGAAGATGAAACGCTCGAAGCTCTTGGCAATACTCCTGGGACGCGAAATGCGGAAATCTTAACCAACTATTTGGCAGATCCTAGCCCAATTTTAAGAAGAGCTGCTGCTAAGTCTTTGGGCAAGCTCGGTGACCCGATCGCAGCAAAAGCATTGGCCGAAGCGGCAAGACAACCGGGTGACCCGGACCTACGACGTGCTGCAATCCAAGCGTTACGCCTGATGGGAAGTGACGACCCATTCAATTACCACGATGCATTATTTGATAACCATCCATCCGTAAGAACGGCTGCCGCCGAAGCCGTTGCTGAGCTCAAAATTAGTGAATTAGCCGAGCCTCTTCGGCAATCTCTAGAATGGTTAAAAGACGAAGGCGCAAGCGAAACCGCATATGCTCTTGGAGTTGTCGGAAAACCAGAAGATATTCCGCTAATCGCCTCCGTTGCTCAAGTTGCAATCGGAGCTACAAAAATCAGGCGCTGTTTATTGGGCGTAGCCAGCTTAATGGGTGTAGAAAATGAAGCCTATCGCTTCTTAACAATGGAAGAGGTAACAAGAGATAACACCCTATTGCAAACTGTCCGCGCATCGATTAAAAAAGACCCAATACTTCGTAAAGCAATCGAAGAATACTCAGCAGGTCAAGAACAAGAGGCAATTGCGACACTTTGCCAAAATCCTCAACTATCAGTACTGCTTCCGTTAGCGGAATCCAATATTTCTGAAGGTTTTCTTGTAACGGTTCTGGTGTATATGCGTAAAATAGCTGGACATTCGTAATTCATGCCTTCAGGCAGCGGATGCCGACTCATGCCCGCAAAGAAACTTTCAATACGCGCCGCTCTTGTTTTACGCATGGCGGCTGTACTCTTTGTGGCACTTTTTGCAATCGGAATTTACATTTACAACCAAACAACATCCGAAGCAACTGCCCAAGCGGAAAGAGTCATTCGCCAAACAACCGGATTATTAGACCAATCAATTTCAGCACTTCTTAATAAAACTGAAAGTCAATCTAAGTTTTTAGCGGCAAACGCCCAACCAACCCTGACCAAAGGCACGAGAAAGCCTTTTAATTCTTCCGAGTTTCCAAACTTAGCTTCCCAAGGCTACAATCTGTTACAAATTAACCCCGAAATAAGTTCAATATCTTACATTCTCTATCAAACTGGAGAATATGTCCAAATTCTAAGAAAAGACTCTGCAAATCCTATTATTGAAACCTCCGAACTCATTGCAGATGGTTCAAAAATTCTCAAGACCTACATTCCCTTTGCAGATAAGTTTCTGGAAACCTCTCAGAAAACTGGATGGGATGAAGATCCTCGGACTCAAGAATTCTTCACAGAAGCCTTGGATCGAGACCGAACAATTTGGACACCTGTTAGAATCATCAATATCGACAGCCAGGCCCAAAATAATAAGCCCGGCGTAATTTGCGCTACACCAATTTTCGATTCTAACGGAGGCGTTCTGGGAGTCGTAGCAATAGGCATAAGCATCGACAGCCTAAATCGATTTCTTCTCGGCTTAAAAGTAGGCGAAAAAGGTTTTGCTTTTCTCGTAGAGCTTGACCCCGATGGATCCGCACGAATCGTCGCCGATCCCCAACCCCAAAACATTAGCAATGCCAGTTCAATTGAACTTACACCAGTCAAAGACATTACAGAACCTATTCGAAAAGGCTTTTTTGAGGTCGCGCTTAAAAAACCAAATCTTGCCTTAAACGAAGTCCAAAAAGTAGCATTCCGGGCCGAGTCAATTGACTACATTGGAGGCGTGCAACGAGTCTCATTAGAAAATAGCCCGAAATGGGCAATGTGCGTTGTCGCACCGCAGCAAGATTTTTTTGCAAGTCGGAGAAGAACCCTACTTTTCATAACAACCTTTACCGGAATTGCCCTAGTCATTGGCAGTATAGTCGCCCTTTTACTGGCTAGAAGGTTTGCCATCCCTCTTCAAGAAATTGTGCGCCAAACTGCAAAAATTCGATCTTTAGAACTTGAAGAATCTCCTGTAACTCACACCAATATCCGAGAAATTGATGCCCTCAGCGAATCCATTGAGGCAATGAAATCTGGACTAAGATCAATGGAAAAACTTGTGCCAACTGAATACGCTCGGCACTTGATCGCCAGTGGAAAAGAAGCCACGTTGGGAGGAATTCGGCAACACATCACAACATTTTTTGGTGACATTGTCGGATTCACAAGGCTATCTCACCAACTCCCACCAGAAGAACTGATCATCGTTCTTTCAGAATATCTTGATGTCCTAAGTCAAGAAGTCATCAACCATGAAGGCACACTTGATAAGTTCAATGGAGACGATGTAATGGCATTTTGGGGTGCGCCAACCGTAACCGATGACCATGCAATAAAAGCTGTCAGCGCCGCCTTGTCATCAATAAAAAGACTTGATGAATTGCACTTAGAATGGCGAGAAGAAAACCGACCATGTTTAAGCGCATCATTTGGAATCGCGACCGGAGACGTCATCGTTGGCAACGTCGGAAGCAAACTCAGAATGAATTACACAGTCATTGGCGACTCTGTAAACCTAGCCAGCCGCTTACAGGGCCTTAACAAATTCTATAAAACCAATATCCTAGTCGGATCTATTACCGCTGGTGAATGTCAAGACCAATTCCTTATGAGACGAGTGGATAGAGTGTATGTCGTCGGGCGCGACGAAGCCGTCACGATCTACGAACCTATTTGTATAAATGAACTGGCAACAAGTGAACAAAGAGAGTTTGTTGACCTCTCCGAAATTGCTTTTGACTCTTATATCAAAAAAGATTGGGAGGCAGCCGCTGACCATTTTGATGCTGTGATCGATATCCAAGACGGAGACGGCCCCGCAAGAATTTTGCATTCTCGTTGTCTCGAATTCATGAAAAATCCGCCACCAGAAAACTGGAACGGAGCATACGAACTGCTTCACAAATAAGCCAAACTCATATTTAATATGAACTTTGGTTTAGATCTGGCAAGGCTTAGCCACACTACTAATTCGTGTCGAGAATCTTCTTTTGACCGATCAGGTGGAAACGCTGATTTCGTTTCTGTCGGACCAAACGAAACATACACAATGCTCGATTTCCAAGGTTCAGGAGTCATTCGTCACATTTGGATCACAATTGACTTCAAATTGCATGCCCTGTACAGAAAAGATCTTATACTGAGAATTTATTGGGATAATCAGGATTTCCCAAGTGTTGAGGCTCCTTTAGGAGATTTCTTTGGCAATGGATGGGGAGAACACTATAATTTCAGCACCCCACTCCTCGCCTGCGCCCCTCAGCAAGGGAAAGCAATGGTTTGCTACTTCCCGATGCCCTTTAGAAACGGCGCAAGAATGACAATCGAAAACACAACTGGTCTTCCCGTTGATCGGCTCTACTACTACGTCGATTACGATTCTGAAACTGGTCATTCAGAAGAATTGGGATATTTTCACGCTTGGTACAACCAAGAGCAAACAAGTCCGGAAAATCCATCGAAAAGAGAAAATGAATGGGAAGCATTACACCCTTATGAAAAAAACTGCTCCGACGCAAACAATTTTCTGTGGGTAGATGCTGAAGGAATGGGGAATTTTGTCGGCGTCAATTACTACATTACAAACCCCGGGCCAATGTGGTACGGCGAAGGCGATGATATGTTCCTTATCGATGGCAAACCTTGGCCCGGGCTCCATGGCACCGGAACCGAGGATTACTTCAACACCTCATGGTCACCGGATGAACTCTTTCAAAATCACTCATTTGGAATTGCTTATGCTCCAGGGCAAGGCAACAATGATCCAAAACTGGGTTGGTTCGGGCGGACCCACGTCTACCGATTTCATCAATATGACCCAATTCGTTTCCACAAGTCATTACGAGCAAGCATTGAACACGGCCATGCTAATTGCTTATCGCTTGGCTTAGAATCGGTTGCCTATTGGTACCAAACCTTGCCAAGCAAACCATTTCCACCACTCCCAAAAGATCGAAAGCCGCAATCTCTTCCAACCGTTACAGAAATCCACCAATGGCGCGACTCTTACCAACAAAAATTGTTAGAGCCACCAAAGAGATAAAAAAAGGAGTCATCCTTAACAGGTCGACTCCTTCGCAAAGCACTATTCAAACATTATTTTCGCGGGCCACTCAAAACCAATCGCTCAACAAAAAACTCCATTTCTCTACCAAAGTTTAAACCGGTATGACCTCTATCGACTCCAACTTGGAGTTCATAAAATTTGCCAGAACGCGTCAGTGCGTCACAGAGTTGATAAGTATTTGAAGGATGAGTGTTATCATCAGCTGTCCCAAAATACAACATCAACCAGCCTTTCAAATTCTTCGCATATGTCATACAAGATCCAGCCTTGTATCCTTCCGGATTTTCTTCCAACATGTCCATATATCGCTCGGTATAAGTCGTGTCGTAATTCGTCCATTGGCTAACCATACTTCCACTACTCGCCGCTGCAAACAAGTCTGGATATCTTAAAATGCACATTGCAGATGCATATCCGCCATAAGAAACGCCATGGATGCCAACTCGTGTCGTGTCGACAAATGGAAACTGAGACAATCCCTTTACTCCGGCTGCTTGATCATCAATTTCAACAATCCCCATTTTCCGATAAAGCGCATTTCGAAATGCTCGACCTCGGCCATTTTCGCCTCGTCCATGAATCTTGACTTGCAAAAATCCCGTACTCGCTTGAGCACTGCTCACTGACCATTGCTCACTAGGGGCTCCCCATCCGGGAGGAAGCGGGCCGCCATAGACATCTACAATCACCGGATACTTCTTCGCTGGATCAAAATTTCTCGGAAAATCAATTTCGCAATATAGAGTCTCGCTGCCATCAAAAGTCTTGACCGAATACCACATCGATGGCAAAAATCCTTTCAAATCAACATCAGGATGAACACCAAAATCTTTAACCGTTTTTCCATTCAAATCAATTACAGCTAAGCGAGGCAAATCCGTAGAAGTCTCGCTCTCAACGGCTAAAAGTTGGGCATCCGCATTAAAAGTCGCTGAATGATGAAATTTAGGATCCGTCAGTAACTTGTGACCCGTTCCATCCAAGTTGACAACATGAATCTGGTGTCGATACGGAGTCGAACCATCTGCGCAAGAATAAACTAGTCGTTTTCTCGCCTCATCGCGAGATATCACTGAAACAACGTCGCCTTTATTCTTTGTGACCTGAGTCCGCTTTCCAGTTTTTGTATCTAACCAATACAAATTGATAAACCCGTCAGAATCATCTCGATACAAAATTCGTTCCGGCATAGGAGTAGGTGTTGCGCTTCTGCGCCCTCCAGATATATCGGCTAGAGGCATAAACTCAATCCAGGCTGATGGATTCTCTGTCCGGTTTACGACTCTCAATACACCAGTTGCAGGATTAGCAGCGCATAGCTCCTTAATTTTTTGTCGTCTATCCATTCGGTGGAAAAACAACTCTTGACTATCTTCTCCCCAACTAATCGAGTAAACATAATGTCCTAAACCATTATCTGGCGCCCCTGGTCTAACATTGACCTTTATTAATGCTCCAGTACTAAGATCATAAGTATAAAGATCAACAATGGGATTCCCTTTGCCCGGCTTAGGAAACGCCTCTGAGTAAATAGAAACTTGTTGTTCGCCTTGCCCCAATGTCAGGTGATAATCCGTCACTTGCGAATCATCAAATCGATATATCCAAAGCTTCTTGCTATCCGGTGAAAATCCAAAAGCATGAGTTTGGTCAAGTTCTTCTCCATAAACCCAACTCGCAGTCCCGTAACGAATCCGCTTTGCAGGATCACCATCCGGAGTGATCTGTTTTTCTGGCCCCCCGTTAATACTTAAAAATAAATTTCCGTCTCGATAAATCGCCTCCGCCGTCCCATCATCCGATTTTGATTTTGTCCACTGGCGTCCTCTACCCGGCTGTTGGAGCGGCAAAGGCTGTGGACTCACTTCCAACGGGGAATTTCCCATGTTCAAAACGAGCCCAGATTGCAGTCTAAATTGTTTAGTTTCGCTTCCGACTCGATATTCAAGTGTGCTCGAGTCTTTCCAAGTTGCACGAAAAGCCGGACTCGATACATTCCTTGATTCACGCAAAGCATCTTGATACTCAGCATATCCCGGCATTGTCGGCCAGCGATCTTGAGCAAAACTATAAGCGCAAAGGCCAACAATTACCAAACTAGAAACAGAACGCATTCTCTGTTTAAACTGCATCGCCAGATTCTACGTCTTTAGCCACCGGACTTGCACCAGAATTTTTTCTTTTTCCAACTCGATCAGTGACCAGAACAATAGCTGGTGCCATAAACAGGGCCGGCAAAAATGTCTCCGCTGGAATAGATTTCACTCCAATTAATCCAAATCCAATGGCTAACATCAAAATCCCCCCCGTTGCTGTTGCTTCTCCCATCGCATCTGGATGATCTGCAACCGGACGCAAGAATCGGGCAAGTGCAGTCAAAACTCCTTGAACAACAAAAACAGTGGCCGCGCTAGCTAAAACTCCAACGCCAAGACTGCTGGCAAAAAAAACACTCGTGACCCCATCCAAAACAGATTTCAGTCTGAGAAGTTCGCTTTTGCCCTTTATCCCATCCTCAATACATCCTAGCAATGTCATCGGGCCTACGCAATACAAAACACTCGCTGCGATAAACCCTTCGTTGAAATTGCCGTCTCCACCAACTAGATTTCTAAAATTTTCAGCTAACTGGGCAAATCCTGCGGAAATACCAAGTGCCAAGCCTATGATTCCCCCAATGGTAACGGCACTTACAACGATGAGCATGTTCTTGCTCTTCAAAAACATGCTCATTCCTGCCCCTAATGTAACTAATCCAATCGCTCCTTGGATAATGGGCTGCCAACCAACCGGAATCAATCCCCCAATCAATAGCCCAACTATTGAGCCGAAAATCACCGTAAAAGTGTTAAGAAGAGTGCCGCCAAATTTCATATTGATTTAGTGTCGAAAATTCACTCTTCGCATTCGAACACATAAAATACTCGATATATCAAAGTAAATTCGCTAAAAACAAACAATTTTGCAACTTTTCAACATGCAATATGCGAATATATTGACAACTCAGGTTTTCTGAGAATTGTTAAATCACAGTTGATATTTTAGGAAAATGAATCATTCTAAAAGGCAGGGCTTTACCCTGATTGAACTACTCGTAGTAATTGCAATAATTGCGATTCTCGCTGCGATTCTCTTCCCAGTTTTTGCTCAAGCTAAAGAAGCAGCAAAAAAAACTACTGGCCTCTCTCATGCCAAACAAGTTGGTACAGGACTGCACATTTATCTTGCCGATCATGATGATCTTTTCCCAATCATGATCATTCCAAGTTCTGCAGGAGCATGGCAATATAATCTTGTGCCAACCGTGCCTGCAACCTGGCTATATACAACTCAAAGTATCATCGATCGCCATGAAATCTATTGGGCAAACTCCACTAGACCATACATCAAGAGCGACACGATGTACAGCCATCCAAGTGGTGAAAACTCACTTGACAGCACAACTGCGCCAACAACAATTCCACCAGCTAAAATGGGATTGAACGTCAATGGTCTTCTCAGTACATATAGCCACACTTCAATTGAAGTGCCAACTGCTGTAACCCTTCTCTGGAATGGTACTGGAAAAACCAACCGAATTGGTCGAAATTTTGCGATTCCTGCTCTTAGATGTGGAGCTTCCACACAAGAAAGCTGTAGATTCAATCCAAGCGGTTATCCAGACTCTTGGAATGGTGGCGGAAGTACGTTTGGTTCTGCTTGGTTCAGTGCAACAGGAATGACAACAAACTGGGCGTTCTCAGAAGGTGTCATCACTGTGCGATCCGATTCTAGTGCTAAATATCTTAAAATTGGTACAAAAGCGGCCAGCACAAACACCAATTACTTAGGAGATCCCTGGTCAACATATAATGCAAACGGTCTTGCTGCAAGCTACACAGGTTGTCGACCCGCTGGTTCTGCATCAACCGTTCCTTATTACTGGTGCTTCTTCCGACCCGATAGAACAGAATAGTATGAAAAAAGCTCTAATCATTCTTACTCTACTTGTTGGAGTATTCGTCGTCCAAGGTTGCAGTTCCGGTCCTGAACCAGAAGCGCAAACCACTTCACCAGAAGCCTCGTCTCAATACGATACGGCTTCCGAAGGCGAATCGTCAACCGGCGCACCTGCTGCAACTGGCGCAGCAGAAGCCGAAGCCGGCGAGTAAAAAAGTAAAGCCCCCGTTTCCATTCCGGAATCGGGGGCTCTTTCTGTTTGAGAACTAGCGATTAGCCCTTTAGCAATCCACGAAGCACATACTGCAAAACTCCACCGTGACGATAATAATCCATCTCAGTAGGCGTATCAAGTCGGCAAACCACTTCAAATTCCTTAACATCGCCAGCCGCGTTTGTCGCCCTTACCCACAAGTTTTTGCCCGATGCAAACTTTTCTGAAATTCCGGCTTTTAAGCCAACAACACTAAACTCTTCTTCACCAGTCAATCCTAACGATTCCGCAGTATCACCATCTAAATATTGCAGTGGCAATACACCCATGCCAATCAAATTCGATCGATGGATTCTTTCAAAAGACTCTGCAATTACCGACCGAACACCCAAAAGAAGAGTCCCTTTTGCCGCCCAATCTCGACTCGATCCAGTTCCGTATTCCTTACCTGCCAAAACAATCAATCCAATTCCTTGTTGGGCATAAGCATCTGCAGCGTCATAAATGGATGTCACTTCACCTGTCAATAAGTTCTTGGTAAATCCGCCTTCTGTTCCCGGAGCAAGTTGATTCCGGAGCCTGACATTGGCAAATGTGCCTCTAATCATGACTTCATGGTTGCCCCGTCGACTTCCATAACTGTTGAACAAGTGTGGCTTTACTGAATTTTCCATCAAGTATTCGCCAGCCGGAGAATTTGCTTTTATCGAACCTGCTGGTGAAATGTGGTCAGTCGTCACACTATCTCCAAGTTTGGCCAAAACTTTCAAGCCCGTCAATTCTTCAACAGTTTCTGGCGCCTCTGCTGGCATATTATCAAAATAAGGAGCTTCTTTAACATAAGTTGATGAAGCATTCCAGTTGAACAAATCGCCTTCTGCAACATCAATCGACTGCCATTTCTCATCTCCATCAAAAACGCTCGCATAGCTCTTTGTAAACATTTCGCGAGTGATATTCTTTTCGACAAGATCGGCAATCTCAGATTGAGTTGGCCACACATCCTTCAAAAACACATCTTTCCCATCAGCTGTTCTGCCAATTGGATCAACCGTGATATCAATATCAAAAGTCCCCGCTAATGCAAAAGCCACAACCAAAGGTGGAGACATCAAATAGTTAGCCTTTACATCTGGACTAACCCTTCCCTCAAAATTCCGATTCCCACTCAATACGGAAACCACTGTCAGATCCTTCTCAATTACTTCATTCCGGACAATATCTGGCAATGGTCCAGAATTTCCAATACAAGTCGTACATCCATAGCCCACGACATTAAATCCAACCGACTCTAGATCTGGCAATAACCCAGCAGATTCCAAGTATCGAGTAACAACTCGACTGCCAGGTGCAAGCGATGTCTTTACCCACGGCTTCGGCTTGATTCCTAAAGCATTTGCTTTTCGCGCAACTAAGCCCGCTGCCACCATGACGCTTGGATTGCTCGTATTCGTGCAACTGGTAATGGCAGCAATCACTACGCTGCCATGAGTCAACCTTTCAGTCGCAACTGCCGTTCCACCGGACAATTCCGGGTTATCACTCCCAGGAATAGAAGTCGGAAATGCTTCAAAAAATGTCGACTTAGCTTTACTGAGAACACTTCTATCTTGTGGCCGTTTTGGTCCCGCAACACTTGGTTCAACATCACCCAAATCCAACTCCAAAGTGCTTGAATACTGCGCAATCGGAGTGTCTGAAGAATGGAACAATCCTTGGGCCTGATAATAATCCTTCACCAATTCAACTAGTTCTTCACTTCGTCCACTTCTTCTCAAGTAATTGAGGGTTTCATTATCAACGGGGAACAATCCGCAAGTCGCACCATACTCTGGAGCCATATTTGCAATCGTTGCTCTGTCCGCCAAAGGCATATTTGCAATGCCGGGCCCAAAAAATTCAACAAACTTACCAACGACCCCGTGTGCTCGCAACATTTGAGTAACGGTCAAAACTAAGTCTGTAGCCGTTCTTCCTTCCTTCAGTTTTCCAGAAATCTTAAAACCAACTACTTGAGGTATCAACATTGAAACTGGTTGCCCGAGCATTGCGGCTTCGGCTTCAATTCCCCCAACTCCCCAACCTAAAATTCCAAGGCCATTGATCATCGTTGTATGGCTATCTGTTCCCACAAGAGTATCCAAGTAAGCCACACCATCTTTTTCCATTACAACTCGACCAAGATATTCCAAATTAACCTGGTGGCAGATGCCCGTATTCGGCGGAACAACCTTAAAATTATCTAGGGCCTCTTTCCCCCATTTCAAAAACTCATATCTTTCGTTATTGCGCTCAAATTCTAAATCTAAGTTGACTTGTAATGCCGTATCACTACCAAAAGCATCGACTTGAACCGAGTGGTCAATAACCAATTCCACCGGTTGTAACGGGTTAATCTTTTGAGGATCTCCCCCCAATCTCGCCATCGCGTCGCGCATGCTCGCCAAATCCACTACACAAGGAACTCCAGTGAAATCCTGAAGCAAAACCCGAGCCGGAGTGTAAGCAATTTCTTGGCTAGGAGTGGCCTGTGAATCCCAATTCAACATAGCCTCAATATCTTGCTTGCGAATGTTCAAGCCATCTTCAAGCCGAACCATGTTCTCCAACAAAATTTTCAATGAGTAAGGAAGCCGGCTGAGATCATATCCTTGCTCTGAAAACTTTGTCAAGTCAAAATAAGTTGTCTGCTTTCCGCCTAAATTCTTTGTGGTTCGTGTCTTAAAACTATCGTGAGACATATTTGTTTCCGTGTAATCCAGATTACCTAGCAACTGACCTATCCCATATGACTGAATCCCAACTTGTTCCAAAGGGATTCGAGATCAAAACCAGCTAAACTTGCCATGAATATCATGAATACGTATTCAAACTAGTATATTTACTAGCCCAAACCGTCGATTCTAGTACCTTTCTATGTGTATAGTTATATAGTCAATTGGTTTTGCAGGATTTATCTGCTAGCCGACTTGTTTTTTTAGGAGAATTCAATGAAGAACTTTAAGCTCATGAGCTTAGCTGCGATTGTAAGCATTGCTGCCGCAAGCCAAGCCACCATTTATTCCGACGCTCTAAACGATGAAGGACTCAGCTCCGGAAGCGTTGGTACCCATATGGATATCACATCCGTTGAAGTAACGAACACCCTTTCATCTATTTCATTTAAGTTCACTGTTCAAGGAGATCTCACCGCAACTAACTGGGGCAAATACACAGTTGTTCTCAGATCCAACAATGCTGCGTTTATTCAAAATGGACCAGAAAACAACCCATGGGGACGAAAATTCACCTTAAATGGTGGAGCATCCGGATTCATTGGTTCATGGGTCGACCAGCCAACTTCTAACCAAATCAACTACAACTACAACGGTTCATGGGTACAAAACAGCCAAACTGATAACTCAATTTCTGGCCCGAACATGGTCACCCTCACCGCATCACTTTCCGATCTTGGAATTTCCGTTGGCGACACAATCACCTTCGATGCAATCTCAACTGGCGGTGGACCGGATACAGCTATTGACTCCCTCACTGGTGCAAAGCCTGATGCATGGGATCAAGTCATTGATTTGCAAGGTGTTCAATACGAAGTAGTTCCAGAACCAGCAACCATGACCCTACTTGGTCTTGGTGCCGCGGCACTGTTAAGAAGAAAGAAACGAAAAGCCTAAGCGCTATTTGAATCCTCTTTTTCTTAAGGCCCTTGCTTTTTAAGCAAGGGCCGATTTCATTTCTATTCGAATCAGCCAAAATAGTTTCATGGTCGATATGCCATCCATCGCTGTTCTAGTGGGAAGTCAAGGTAGAGGAAGCAATATGAAAAACCTCATCCAGGCGTCAAAGGATGGGCGAATGAATGCAAAAGTCAAGATTGTTATCTCTCCCAAAGACCACACGCCTGCCGTGAATTACGCGAATACTGAAAACATTCAAACGGCAATCCTTCCCTACCAATCAACTTCCTATGATTCCGAACTGCTTCATATCCTTACAAAAAATCAAATAGAATTAATCTGCTTAGCCGGGTACATGACCCTACTCCCAATTGCCATAATCCAACAATATCCAAATCGAATTCTTAACATTCACCCGGCTCTTCTTCCTAAATTTGGTGGCAAAGGAATGTATGGCATGAATGTTCATAAAGCTGTCATTGAAGCACGCGAAAAAGAATCCGGTTGTACCGTCCACTATGTAACACAGCATTACGATGAAGGCGCACCAATCCTTCAAGTTAAGGTTCCGGTCAGCAATAGCGATACACCTGAATCTCTAGCTGCCAAAGTCAATACTGCCGAAATGGAAGCTTTTCCAATGGCGATAAACCTCGCATTGAATTCATGAGTAAATCAAGTCAAATTCCTAATTTCCCACCCGAAAAACTAAGGATCACACCTCTACTCCGAATCCTATCCCCAATAATTCGTTTCACGGTCAAGAAATACATTCAATTGAGATACAAAGCATTGTGGCAATTTGAAAACCGCAATAATATCCCTGATGTTGAAGGACTCCTGATCTTCTCAAATCATATTTCAAACTCAGATCCATTTCTCGTCCAGCTTTCTTGTCCAAGACACATCAATTTTATGGCACGCCGTGAGCTCTTTGCCATGAAAGGAATTGCTCCTTTTGTAAAATTTTGGAAGGCATTTCCAGTCACGCAAAGCTCTTCCGATTCCACCGCACTAAAAACCGCTATCGCTTTGGTCAAGCGCGGACAGGCTGTCTGTGTTTTTCCTGAAGGGCAACTCAGCCCAACCGGAGAATTAATCCAACTCTTGCCCGGAGCTTCTCTTCTTGTCAAAAAGTCTGGCGTAAAGTGCATTTGCGTTGGTATCCAAAACTCAAACAAGCTCATGCCGTATCCAATGGTAGAACCACAAATTGCCAACGCAACTCTCATTGCTAAGTGGGGTGAACCAAAATCCTTCGACCCAAAAACAAATTCTGCAGAAGTAATGTCATGGATAGAGTCCGAACTCAAATATCTCACGGATCAATTACGAAAAGACTCCCCTAAGTCTTCAAACTCAGAGGAGTAATTTTAGTTCTAGTCTCAATAACGCTAGTCAGGTTTTACAGCTGAATTCCTTGGTAAGGCCGTGGCCTGCTCTTTTTCCCAACCAATAACCGCTTCCGCTGGACGAGTCATATAGTCAGCAAGCATAATAAACATCAACAAAAACCAAGCGAATCCACCGTATGCAAATAGCTTGACTAATCTAGTGGAATAGCCAACGCCCATAAAAACGACAATAACAAAGGTCGCCTTAGTCACTGCAATAGATAGAGCAATTGCATTCATCCAAATTGTTGGAATTCCTTCTAAATAACTAGCCCAAATGGTCGCTACCATTAAGCCAACTAAAATGAAGAAGACCATAATAAGCTTCCATTGAGGAATCGCGTGGTGCGAGTCCGAATGAGGTTGTCCGTGTGAATGATTTGACATAGGTTTACTTCGGAATGAGATAGAACAGTGGATACAAGAATATCCAGACAAGGTCAACAAAGTGCCAATACAGACCTACCATTTCTGTTGGCACATAATCCGTTATCAATGGCGAGTTTCTAGCAATCAAGGTCATCAGTGTCCCAATAACCAAAATCCCAATAATAACGTGAATTCCATGCAGGCCAGTCATCGTAAAGTAAAGGCCAAAAAACAGCTTTGCGTGTTGTGGATTCGCCGGAGTCTCAGCATGGTGTTTCGGAAGAGGACTTTTTAATCCTAAATTGTCCCAAGCCGTATCCCACTTACTTTCGTGATGTTCGCTCGGATAAACAAAAGTGTGGTTTGGATAAAGCTGGTGATCTTGCTTCCCTCCGTATTCAAATGTCTTAATAAACAAGAATCCAAAGGCACAAACAATCGTCATTCCAAGGCAAATCAACTGAGCACGTTTCTTTCGTTTTTGGGCAAAATGAACAGCCAAAGCCACCAAAAATGAGCTGAAAAGCAAAACCATAGTATTGATTCCGCCTTTCCAAGGATCAAGCTCCAAGTGGGCGGTATACCAATCGGCATGAAACTTCCAGCGATAAAGCGTGTACATCATAAACAATGCACCAAAGAACATGACTTCTGTGACTAAGAACGACCACATTCCTACGACATAGGTTTCTTGCTGCTGATCGATCTCCTCAAACTGGAAATAAACCTCTGGGCCGTCACCTTGTACCGTTGGACTATGCGACATTAGTATCCGCCTCCAGTTGGAGTCTTATCTTCATACAATTTTGCGTCTGCCTCAGCATCATAATCATAAACAATTCCTGTTACCAATGGAATGCGCTCAAAATTCTCTGTGACTGGTGGCGAAGAAGCTTCCTCCCATTCCAGTCCAGTTGCACCCCAGGGGTTCGCCGGAGCTTTTTTGCCTGCGATCAAAGAATGAACCAAGTAGATCACTGGCAACATAAATCCAATTCCCAAAACACTTGAACCTGCCGTTGAAAGTATGTGATACGCCTGCCACTCGGTGGCAAAGTAATAATAGTGATATCGTCTTGGCATTCCCAAGTATCCAACTATGAACTGAGGGAAAAACGTGAAGTTAAAGCCAACAAAAATAATAATCGCTGATACCTTGCCCCAAAACTCACTATACATCCGACCAAACATTTTTGGCCACCAGAAATGTATACCCGCCAGATATCCCATAATTGTTCCCCCAACCATCACGTAGTGGAAGTGAGCAACAATAAAGTAAGTACCAGTCAAGTGAATGTCGGTATCTGTGGATGCCAAGTACAAACCTGTCAAACCACCAATCAAGAACAAGCCGATAAATCCAAGCGCGTAGATCATGGGAGTTGTAAAGTGAATACTTCCCTTCCACATCGTAGTTGCCCAGTTAAAGACCTTAATCGCACTCGGAATCGCAACCAAGAAGCTAATCAATGAAAAGATTACGGCTTGGTAAACCGATTGGCTGGAAATAAACATATGGTGACCCCATACCAAAAAGCTGAGGCCCGCAATTGCCATTGAACTAAAGGCGATAAATTTGTAACCAAAAATATGCTTTCTGCTAAAACAGGCAATCACTTCACTAATCACACCCATCGAAGGCAAAATCATGATGTAGACCGCCGGGTGAGAATAGAACCAAAAGAGATGCTGGAACAACACTGGGTCGCCACCCAACTCCGGACTAAAGACTCCAAAGCCAAAGGCTCGCTCAACAACAATCAAACCTAGCGTAATCGCAACAACCGGAGTACCAAGCAAGGTAATCAAAGATGTTGCATAGCTACCCCACACAAATAGCGGTAATCGGAACCAAGTCATACCTGGTGCTCGCATTTTGTGAATCGTTGCAACAAAGTTAACTGCCGTTGCAATGGATGCAAAACCACTAATAAAGATCCCTAATAGGGTCAAAGTTATCTGTGTGTTCGAGTAAAGCGAACTCAAAGGTGTATAAAAGGTTCACCCCGCATCAACGCCTCCCAAAATTGAAGCCGTCATAACCATCGTGCCGGCAATTGAATACAAGTACCAACTAAATAGGTTCAAACGAGGAAACGCCAAATCCCTGGCCCCGATCATCAATGGAATCAAAAAGTTACCAAGGATGGATGGAATGGCCGGAACAAGGAAGAAAAAAACCATGTATACGCCATGAGCCGAAAATGCCTTGTTATAAGCTTCAGATGAAAGCAAAATCCCATGTGGGGATGTCAGCTCATATCGAACGAGTGCCGCCGCAACGCCACCAACCAAAAACATCACAGAAATCGAAATGAGATACAAGATCGAAATCCGCTTGTGATCGACAGTCAATAACCAACTTTTCAGCGTATGATCCGCGTTTAAGTAGTTTTTCTTGACTGTTGGTTCAGTTTGGGCTGAACCGACTTCTGCGCTTGTTACACTCATCGAATCGTCTCCGTAGATCTAAACTGGCTAACACCGGCACTTTCCGCTTGGTTTGCAATATCAACCTCTGTTTTCTTTTCCGCCTGACCAGGCTCTGTGCCGCGGACTGGCTTCTTATAAGGCTGCATACCGCTTCCAGAAGTATTTCCAGATGAACCACTCATTGTTCCAATATATTCCGTTACCGCCAATACCTCTTCTTCGGTCAATTGTCCGTTATAGGCTTGCATTGTGTTTTCGTAACCGGCCGTAATGCGCTGCCAGGGATGCAAAATCGATTCGCGAATATAGTCGCGATCGGCAACCGCAGTTGAACCATCCACAAACTTTCTGGTCTTGCCCTTTAGCCCAACCAATGTTGGCGCCCTCAACTGATCTTCGCCGGTATGACAGTTACCACAACCTTTGCTGTCCCAAACATCTTTCCCGGCCTGAACCATAGTCTTCGGTTTGGGTTTAAAGCGATTCCCTTGCCGTTCCACCCACTCGGAATACTCGCGATTGTTCATAACAATCAATTTGCCAACCATTTCAGAGTGTTGGGTCCCACAATGCATAGCGCATAAAATCCGATACTCACCTTCCTTAATTGGTGTAAAGGCTAAGTCCGTATATCGCCCCGGAACAACGTGATACTGAGCTCTCATTTCTGGCAAGTACATCGCATGGATAACATCTTGCGAAATCATTGTCATTTTGATTGGCTTGCCAACCGGAACATGCAATTCGTTGTTCTCACGAATGCCATCCATATGCTCAAAATGCCACATCCATTGCTTACCAATTGCAAAAATCTCTTTTGCTTCATCGGGCATAGTTCGAACTTTAATATAGTTCTCCATGCTCCAATAAAATATTCCAAAAGACATGATCAAAGGAACAATCGTCCAGACCATTTCTAAACCAGTATGGTGATGTAAAGGATTACTTCGATCAACCTTATTGCCCTTTCGATATCTAACGGCTAGGAATACAACAACCAGTGAAACCGCAACTGTAAAGAAAATTGTCAACAGCGTAATCACACCAAACAATTGGTCGTAGGCAAGCGCATGTTCGCTTGCCTGTGGCGGACCTATCGGAAACTGAAATGGCCCCCAACCCATTACGACTGATCCTCCTGGATCGATTTCACTTTCTTGTTTCTGTTCATGACTAAAATTGAAGTTCCAATGAGCAATAGTGTTGCGATTCCCGCCAACCGCAGTGTCTTCATAATGTCCAATGACCGTTTACCCGTCAAAGGATCAACGTTGATACAACTTAAAAATGATGCGAATGTGTCGCGCGGACCAACCTTGTCTTCTCTGGCATCATCCAGAGCAATCAAAACGGGTCGAACATCATATTCTTGAGTCAAAAAATACCGAGTCATTCGCCGCTCCGGTGATACAACCATGAGAGCAGCTGGGTGAGTAATATTTCCCGTCGTTTCATCTCTTACGTAGTAAAAACCAGCAGCCTTTGCCAAACTGCGAATCTGGTCATCTTTACCAACATAAAACTGCCAACCATCATCCGTGCCTCGTCGATCGTAAACATCGGTATAAGATTCCTTTTTCAAAGCCGCCAATTCGGCAGTTTCTGTAGGATCAATGCTGACAATTGCAATATTAAAATCTTTACCAACGCTCTCTTTCTTCATGTTGCGAGCAATCTTAACAAGACTGTTAAGTTCCGTTGTGCAAACTCCTGAACAAGAGAAAAACACCATCAAAAGCAAAGTTGGCTTTTCACTAAACATTTCTGAAGTGGTCTTTAATTCACCGTCCTGATTCGTAAATTCCAAATCACCCGGCAATATAGTATTCAGCTTTTGCTCAACTCTAATCTCTGCGTTTGCGTTAACTGCCGCAATACGACCAGAACCCACTTTTGGCATATCTTCATACTTGCCGTAAAACTGAGCTGATGAAACAGCAGCTGTTCCTAAAGCTATTGCTAGACAAAACAGAATTCTCTTCATCAATGCCCACCGCCTTCTGCCGAATGTGTCTCTAGCGGTACTTCGCCGCCAGGTTGAGCGACTGGTTTGGGAGTCTTCGCACTCGCCCGATCAACATACTCTGCCGGAACTCCCGGATTAGCTCGAGTCGGGAGCCCTTTTTCGACAATCAAATCAATTGCTGAAGAAACCGGAATCTTTGCGATCGTTTTAGATTCATTTGCCCAGCCGGATGCTGTAAGTTTTTGCTGCTCCAATTTACGCAGATCTTCCATATCTTTCTTTGCCGTCGCATTCGACTGAATCAATGGAATTTCCTTTGGTAATTGTCGCCGAGCGGTGTTCTCTGGCTTATCTGCTTTTTTAAAGTAGTCCGTCCGATCAATTCCATCCCAAAACAGCCAAGCTGCAACGAAACAAACTGCAATGAATCCAAAGAAACCAATGCTCAACTTTGTCATTACTGGCGCAGATAGATTAAAGTCAGACTTTTCATATCCCATATCCGCCAGCAAATCCAGATCCTTTTCTGGTTCGTTTCCATGACCGTGATCAGACATTTTCAGTAGCCTCCTTTAAATCCTGTAACCCATTAGAATGTTCTTGTGCCGCCTCGCTAGGATGCGCCACCACGTAAAGCGGAGCTTGTTTCAAGACCCAACTAAACCCAAGCAACCAAACGCCACCAATTGCCAAAAGCGGACCGAAATCAGTCAGTGCCGGAGTTACCATCTCCTTAAAGAAGGGCATGATTATCCAGTACATATCCGCAATTCTCATCACAAACACAATTCCCATAATCATAAGCATCGACCCCTTACCTCGCTTGAAGCTAGGAGAAAGCAATGCTAAGAATGGTAAAAGGAATTGGAGGAAAAAGAGCATCCCTCCTAGCGCGCTGAAATTGCCAGTCAAGCGCGTTAAATAAAACGGAATAAACTCTGGTAAGTTGCCATACCAAATAATGAGAAGCTGGCTAAAGCTAAAATAGCCCCATAACATTGTCAACATCAACGTGAGGTTGCCAAAGTCATTCTTCATGAGATTGTCAATCTTCCCAACGTAAGGTTCTTTGTTTTGCTGGGTCAAGACAATGGCTACCGCCAAAGACATTGCAGAAAGTCCACCGCCAACCGCAAACAAAACACCCCAAATCGTGGAATACCAGTGCGGGTCAATCGACATAACGTAGTCTGTTGTCAAAAAGGTCAACACTACAAAATAGGCGACCATGCTAATTCCGCTAGCGTTATTTCTAAGATCACTCCATTTTTTAGAACCAGTCTCAACTTCTTTCAAAGTCCACTTTCGGAAAGCATACGCGATACCACCAAGAATCACAAAGTAAATCACAGAGCGAATCATAAAGGCCGTTTCATTCAAATAAAACTTCTTGTTCTGTAATATCTGATCTGTCGCCGGCATATGCAACCAGGCACCATAGATATGATCCTTAAACACCATAAACCCAATCACAAATAGAGTTATAAATGTCAACACAAGGTGCAATAACCCGCCCCCGGCTTCAAAAATCCGAACCAAAGGCGTTCCCCATCTTGCTCGAGTAGCTTGGAACAACAAGTTCAAGCCCAAGCATCCAAAGGTCAAACAAGCCCAAAACATCGCACCGAAAATGTAAGGACCAGATAATCCTTTCAAACCGCCGCCCATTCCCATTGCTGTCAGGCCCCCTCCAATAACTAAGAGAACAACACCTAATATTAAGGCCGACGTCCCAAAATTACTCTTCTTTGCAGTCTCACTCATTAGTGCGCTCCTCCCGTTTTCATCGCCCCTGGGGTTGCTTCTTGATGCCCATCGCCACCAGACTTTTCTCCGGAAGACTGAACAGCTGCGGCTGTTTTTGAATCCAAATCGCTTGGCTTTGCGTGTTGACTCAGCTGCAATGCTCGGATATAGGCCACTATCGCCCAGCGATCAAGAGGTCGAATCTTTGCTCCCTGTGGATACATCACCCCATATCCGTTAGTAATAACATCATAAAGGTGCCCAACTGGCATCTCTCTCAGGCGGTCAGTATGATAATTTCCAACCGGCTGTGCCATTGCAAAACCGCGCTGAGCAATCATCCCTTCTCCATCCCCAATCGCGCCATGGCAATGTGAACAGAAAATTTCAAATCGCTCTTTGCCCCGCAAGATAAACTCCTTATCAACTTTAACTGGAAATTCCTTAACAAGCTTCCCGTTTTCAAAACCAGTATAAAAAGCGTCATCCGTCCGGGCTTTTCCAAATTCAATTGTGCCAGCTACAGGCGCACGTGTCCCTTTTCCATCCGCAAAGAACTTGTTTTCAGACTGAGCTTTAACTTTAGGTTGAACCCACATATCCAAGTGACAACCCGTCAACACAAACCCGCCCGCAAGCGCTAATGGAGCAATTTTCCAGAGTTTCATTAGTATCCCTCCGAAGTCATCACGCGTTCAACACTGATAGGATTCTGAAGCCTCATCAGTTGCTCAATCGTATCTTCGTCATATCGTGGATCAGTCGCCTCAACGCATAGCACAAACCGATCACAACTGGCTCGATTCATACACTCCGCATTCAAAATGGGATGGTGAGGCTTCGGCAATCCGTTTAAGGCAAGCATTCCAAAGGTCGCCCCAAATGCCGCGAATAAAATGGTCAATTCATAAGCTGGAGGGAAAAATGCCAATGTACTGATCAATGGCTTTCCGCCAACGTTATGGGCGTAAGATCCAAGGCCAGTGTTTTGGAACCAACTAGAAACTTTAATCGCTTCTTGTTGAGTACCAAATCCGCCTGCTGCTGTCCAAATTTGCAAACCATATCCAAGCAAAAAGCCTTTGATTCCACCCAAAAACACAATCCAGCCTAATCGGTCGTCTTTCCATTCCAAAACATCCGTTAATCCATGAACTGGCATCGGACTATAGGCATCCATATCACGGTAACCCGCTTCTCTAATAGCCTTAGCCGCCGTCAAAAGCTCTTCCGGAGTTTCAAATTCGCAAACCACCCCATACTGCTTGGGGCTAGTATCTCTTCCGTGGCTCACGATTTCACCTCCGCTTCATGGGCATGATCGTGTCCGTGGTCATGCCCTCGCTGATGCAAGAGCTCCTTCATTTCAAACATATTGATCATTGGCAAGAACCGTACGAAGAGGAACATAAGGAACAAGAACAATCCGATCGTTCCAATAAACATTCCGAAATCCCATAGTGTTGGCGTGTAGTATCCAAATGCACCCGGAACATAATCCCGAGTCAATCCAATCGGAATGATGACGTATCGCTCAAACCACATTCCAATGCTGATACTTCCGCAAACCAACATGATTAGCCAAGGCGTCTGCCTAAACTTTGGAACCCAGAACAACTGCGGAATAATCACGTTGAATAAGATCAAAGAATAAAAAGCCCAGCTATATGGCGCGCTTTGCAAAGCTGTTCTGTTGTATAGCAACCCAAGTTCCGCCGGAACTCCACTATAAGCAGCATAAAACACTTCCAACATATAACCGTAGGCCACAATCAAGCCAGTTGCTAATGTAATTTTGCACATCCAATCCAAGTGCTTCATAGTAATCAAGCCTTCAAGCCGATACCATTTACGAAGTGGAATTGCAAAGGTCATAACCATTGCAAATCCAGCAAAGACCGCACCCGCAACAAAGTAAGGAGGGAAAACCGTAACGTTCCAGCCAGGAACAATGCCCATAGCAAAGTCAAAGGAAACGATTGTGTGAACCGATAAAACCAATGGAGTCGACAAGCCCGCAAGCATCACCGAAGCATGTTCGTAGCGATGCCAATGCTTCGCCGAACCACGCCAACCCATACTCAAAATCCCATAGACAAACTGAGCCGTACGCTTAGTACATCGATCTCGCAACGAAGCAAAATCCGGGATCAATCCAACAAACCAGAACAGTATCGAAACTGTCATGTAAGTGGAAACCGCAAATACGTCCCAAACCAGCGGCGAGCGGAACTGTGGCCACATTCCCAATACGTTTGGATAAGGGAAAAGCCAGTATGCCGCCCAAGGTCGACCGGTATGAAGGAGCGGATACAAACCCGCGCACATAACTGCAAAAATTGTCATGGCTTCCGCCATTCTATTAATTGAATTGCGCCATTTTTGACGGAGCAAAAGCAAAACTGCAGAAATCAATGTGCCGGCGTGACCAATTCCAATCCACCAAACAAAGTTGACAATGTCAAATCCCCAACCAGTTGGCTGGTTATTGCCCCAAATGCCAATTCCGTTCCAAACCAGCATTCCAATACTGAGTACTAGCAATGAAAGCAATGCAAAACCAATCCCAAAAGCTATCTGCCAAGGGCTAGTTTTTCCACCAGGAACTTTAATTTCTGGATAGTTATGCGTGGTCTGATCCGTCACCAAACGCGCAATGGTTTCATCCATTGATGCATTTGTAAACTCACCCTTCAAAAGCTCTTTATCAAGCTTTGGTACATTGTTTCCCGCCATGGTTTAAGCCTTCAACTCCGGATTTGGATTAGTAACCTTGCTCAGATACGTTGTTCTGGGCCGTGTATTCAATTCTTCTAGCATCACGTAATTTCGTTGGTCTGCTCGGCTCTTGCTAATCGCATTCGCCGGGTCTCGCTTATCACCAAAAATGATTGCTTCAGTTGGACAAGCCGTTTGGCAAGCCGTTCTCACTTCCCCATCTTTTATCAATCGACTTTCTCGCTTTGCATCAATTCGAGCGTGATTGATCCGCTGAACACAATAAGTACATTTCTCCATAACGCCTCTAAACCGAACCGTAACATCCGGGTTTTGAAGCATTTTCAAAACTGGAATCTGATCCGCTCTTTGCGAATAATGGAAAAAGTTAAAGCGCCGCACTTTATATGGACAGTTGTTACTACAATATCGAGTTCCAACACAGCGGTTATAAACCATCTGATTGATCCCTTCTGTGCTATGAACTGTCGCCGCAACTGGGCAAACCGGCTCGCATGGAGCTTGCTCACATTGCATACAAGTCACTGGCTGAACGTAAATCGGTGGATTGTCTTTATCCAAAGAATCTCCATTTCCTTTGTAATAACGATCAACGCGAATCCAGTGCATTTCTCGACCATCCATCACTTGATCCTTGTCAACTGTTGGAATATTATTCTCGGCCTGGCAAGCCGTTACACATGCATTACAACCCGTACAAAGCGAAAGATCAATGGTCATCGCCCACTGATAGTTTTCGGCCTTGCTATCTTCAAAGTCCTTGCCCGTGTAAAAACTCATGTCATCCGCGCCACCGTGCTCGCCGTAATTCCGGTTATGCACTTCCGCTGGGCCAACGGCATGATGCTCTTCGTGCTCACCTTCATGGCCTGCTGCTGCTTTAGCTGCAAGTTCCGCTGCTGTAATTTCGTGAATTAAGTGTCGATCTTTGTCTGCGTCCGAAACATCAATAGTGTTATGGAATTGAGTACTGGCCAAAACATATTCGCCTTTAATCTTTTCAACCTGAACTCCGCCAACCCATACCGGATTTGCCATCGTTCTTAACGAATGAGCGTCAAATCCACCCGCCGGAACTTCACTCAGCATTGGCCCTGCTATTCGCTTTTTCGCAAACTGCCCGCCAACCTCGTGTCCATATCCTAAATGCAAGACAAGCACATCGTCCGCTTGACCATAGTTAACCCAAACTGGCAATTCCAAGCTCTGGCCGCCAACTGTCACGCGAACCATATCAGCGGCACCGTAAAACGGAATGTTCGCCACTGTCTTTTTATCAAAAGGTGCGACAACTCCAAGTTTCGTGGCTGTTCCATGACTCATCAAGAGCGCATTATCCCAAGTCAAATTGGTAATCGGTTTCGGAGTCTCCTGCAACCAATTATTATTCGAATACCGACCATCATAAATCGTCGGATCCGGCAAAATCAACAACTCCATACCAGTCGTTGCCGGATTTGTCGCTATCGCTCCCAAAACACCAGGATTAACTGTTAAAGGAACCGAAGCAGGTCGCGGCAAAGGTGCGATGCCTGCAGAAAGTGTCTCGTCCCAAGATTGTCCGCCGGCAGAAGCAGTTTTCTTGACCAAGGCTTCCGCGTCACCCGATCCTCCTAAAAGCTGATCCATCAACTGAATGTAGGATTTAGAATCATAAATCGGCTCAATGATCGGCTGACAAACGGAGTATGTCCCGTCATAGGCAACTCCGTCGCCCCAAGCCTCCAAAAAGTGAGAGACTGGCAACTGCCACTGGGTCGCTTTTGCCGTCTCGTCCCGATGTCCGCCCATGTAAACGGTAAGGGGAACACTCGAAAGAAGCTCTGCTAAATCAATATCTCCCGGAACTGAATAAACCGGATTCCCACCCAGCATCACAACCATATCAAGCTGCCCGCCCTGCAACTGAGTTACAAATTGTTGCAAATCGCCAGATTGGCTAGAAGGACGAGGCAATACTGGCTGATCAACAATAACGGTCGATCCCATATTATTGAGATGGTTGTTAATGGCGTGACACACTGCATGAACTTCGCGACTCGAATGATCGCCCGGTACGATCACGCTCTTCCCACGAGTATTCATCAAGTCCGAAGCCATAGATTCAAACAACTTCGAATCCACCGATTTAGGCAATACGCTCGAACCAGATCCAGGAACTCCAATCTTCGTGGCCAAAGCCAATGCCAATGCCAGAATTTCGCTTGGCTTAATCCTAACGCGGTGGTCTGAAATCAATCCCAATGTCATGGGATGAGATTCAAACGCATAAATTCTAGACATCCCAGATCCATCCGCTGCCGATCGCCTTCGGCTAGCAACATCTCGGCTATACCGAATCGCTGCCGGCCCTTCATGGAGCAAATCTGAATCCAACGCCACCAACACATCCGCTTTCGTAAAGTCATAGCGAACCGAAGCATTTTGACCAAAAGCCATGGTCGCCCCTTCTCGAATGGAATCTCGATTAACGGACTCGTATTGATACCAATTGGACTGAGGATACTTCTTCAAAAAGGCATCAATCTGCTTCGCAAGTGTCGGAGAACCAACGGTCTCCGATAAAAATGCAATCCGACCACCAGATTTCGATTTCTCCAACTTCTCGCGAATACTCTTAAAAGCATTACGCCAACTGCTCGGGTCACCGTTATATTCCGGCATCGTCAACCGATCAGGATCATAAAGATTCAAAATCTCGGCGGTCAAACGACTACTCAAACTTCCTAAACTGGCCGGATGATGAGGATGACCATCGACTCGAATCGGACGACCATCAACCTGATCAACCAAAACTCCAACTGCAAAACCACCAATCGTGGTCATGGATGCGTATTTCTTCCGAGAACCCGCGTTTGATCCTTCAACATGATCAACAAAAGGAACAATCTTTCGCTGAGGTTGGTAACGACACCCTGTTGCACTCAATCCCGCTAGCGCCAATGCGCCACCGACCATCTTCAACATGTCCCGTCGACCCAGGTCTACCAGACCTTTTCGAGTCGGAAATTCATCATCCAGCCATTCATTGGATTCTTGGCTAGCCTGACTCGGCCCTTTAACAAATAAAGGTGTCAGTTTTCGCTTATTCGGCTTATTGGGCATATCCATCAGTCGTCAGTTCATCCTTGTAAAATCTTATCTGTGGCAAACATAGCAGTCCTGAAGCTGCGTCACATTTACGCCTTGCTGTTGCATGACTTTGTATCCTTTGTGGACGTCATCACTAGGCAATTGTTGAGTCAAGCCCTTGGCCAAGTTATGCTCAATCTCCGTCAACTTTTCACCCGCGGAAATCTTATTGTAAAGATGGAATACCTTCTGACTAGGAGTCAGCGTTGAAACCGCATCTTCATCATGGCCATCCCCTTCAGCCGAAGCGGAATGATCGCCATGTGATTCGCCAGATTCTTCATCTAGCAACATAAACTTCGAAGGATTCTTGTGGCAATCAACACACCACGCCATTCTAAACGCCTGACCCTTCCAAGTAAGAGGCATATTCTGAACGGCTCCGTGGCAAGTATTACAGCTGATTCCACGAGCAATATGAATCGAGTGATCAAAATAAACAAAATCAGGAACAGCGTTTACTTTATTCCAACGAATCGGCTTATTCGTCTCGTAACTATCTCTAACCGGAGCCAACATTGGAGAATTTGTCCAGATTTGACTATGGCAGCTCATACAAACTTCAGTAGCCGGCACCGTAGCTTGCGCCGAGTCTTCAACTGTAGAGTGACAAAAGCGGCAATCTATCCCAAGCTCCGTAACATGGTGGCGGTGACTAAACGGAACGGGCTGATCTAAAGGATTGAAAACCTTTGTTCCAGCCGGAGATCGCGTAATTTGCGAACCCGCTAGAAGTAAGAACGGCAAACCCGCACCCGCAATTAAGCTGAGAGTCGCTAGGGTATTTGCTACTGGTTTAAACAACTGTGCCATAGAATGCGCTTACCTGTCACTATTGCATAATCTGATGAGTACTTGCCCCACCTGACTACAAAATCCCGACTTCATGCCATCACCTTTACCTGGTCAATGGCGATCACAATAAAGATTAAAGCTAAATAAATCATCGAATACTTGAACAAAGCGCGCGCACGCGGACGACTCGATGAATCTTGCAAAAGTTTGTAAGTTTGCGCTAATAGCCCAAAATTCAGCAATCCCGAACCTATCAAGTAAGTCATTCCAAGCTGACCCTGAATTAAGGGCAATGCACATACAACTACCGTAATCACTGTATACAAGGCAATTTGAATCACGGTGACTCGGTCACCTTTGACAACCGGAAGCATTGGTACTCCTGCCTTGGCATAGTCGTCCTTAATCAAAATTGCCAAAGCCCAAAAGTGTACGGGAGTCCAAGCAAAGATTAAAGCAAACAAAAACCAAGCTAAAGGCGAAAGATAGCCGGTCACGGCTGCATATCCAACTAAAGGCGGAAAAGCTCCCGCCGCGCCTCCAATAACAATGTTTTGCCAAGTACGGCGTTTTAGCCAAAGCGTATAGATAAAAACGTAAGTCAACAAACCACTTAATGCCATACAAGCAGAAAGTAAGTTTGCGGCGAAAGTTAGAAGCAAAAACGAACCCACTCCCAATACCGTCGCAAAAATCAAAGCCGATTTGTTGGTAATCCGATTCCCAACCGTCGGTCGATGGCTCGTTCGTTCCATCGTCAAATCTAAATCTCGCTCAATCACCATGTTGTAAGCATTCGCGGCCCCTGCCGAAGCATAACCACCAATCATTACCGCCACAATTAACCAAAAAGATGGCGCACCACCCTGACCAATAAACATTGCCGCCAACGTCGTGAACAACAATAAAGAAATCACCCTCGGCTTGGTCAGCGCAATATAATCCTTAACAACATCCCCAATACTCCGAGGAACTTTGGGCTCCAATGGAATAGATACTGGTGAAGGCTCTGCATATTTTCTTCGCATCGCAAAACAAGCCAACATCATCAAGGTCAACCAATTTCCAATGGCAAGTGCAAGGTGAGAAAGTTGCATCCAAAGTGGAGCGCTAAACAGCAAATTCACAACCCCAAAGGCAAACTGGAACGCAAATAATCCAACCGTAGCTTTCGCCCATCGCGTAACATCCGGATCATTACGTTGAGTGGTCACTAACCCGCACACATATACAACCAACAGTCCAACTGCCGTTGCCACAAGCGGATGCATAACTCCACCGCGCAGCAACGGAGCCGCTCCATCACCAACGTGCATCTGAATCCGCTGGAAGAATGTATTAGCTTCCGCAAGCTCAGAGCTATATGCCGTTTTTCCCATGGCCGAAAGCGCGCCGGTCATACCCAATACAAAAAATCCACCCAAACCCAATTTCAGAGCCGATCCAACCGCTCCTTGATCCTTAAACGTAATCTTGGGGCCACCATTCGCCGCCAAAGCTGATACCAAAAGCGATCCCAAAAGCAAATAGTTATTCACAAGATGAATCGGCATCGTAATGGCCCGACCAATCGATTTGTCATGAACAACCCAAGAAAGCAAAACCAACCCCGCCCCAATGAGAGCCGAGATAATAGTCGATATCACACTCCAGCCCATCGCTTTGCGGGCAAGATGTCCTTTCTTGAAAAAGAAAACCGACCAAGCATATGCACCAATAATTCCGAGCAACAAAAGACCACTGCTCAATCGGTGGCTAAATTCAACAATCGTTTTCGCTTCTGCTCCAATTGGCAAAAGCTCACCATTACAAAGCGGCCAACTTGCGCCACAACCCGCCCCACTCAAACTGGCACGTACAAATGCGCCAAAAAGGGCTACTACAATTGTAAAACCAAGAAGTATCCAGGCCAATCGGGAGAAACCATGATGAACAGCAGACATCTCGCTAACTTGGCGAGGATAATTACTCTCTAAACCGGAATGATCGTCTTCTGGAACAGGTTCCAGGTGGTTCTTTGTCTGATGTCCCATATTGGGCAACCCCTAGGTAACCCGCGACTACCCTCATAAGTCAAGCTCTTGGGACGGTTAGAACCGTAAAGATAGGCACTTTTTCACGCAAGTATCGAAATTATGCTGGTTTATAAACTTCAGAGTTATGGAAGCATTTCATTGACAACGTCGTCAAATAAGTGACAAATCAATGTGGAAAACAGTCACAATTAACAATATGGCACTGATTAAAAGAGCAACAAGTCTTTTATTGGCTCTTTTTGTCGTGCCAATTTCCGCCGCCGGTAGCCCGGATTATGCGGCCTACAATAAAGTCAAAATTGATAAAGCCTGGTACCACGTCGTAAAAATCGATATCCAAAGAGAAGAAATCACCCCAACCGCCCACTATTCATCGCGCTTAACAAGCTTTTGGAAAGTCGCCGGTAAAGCCCAGCCTGTTGCCGCTATCACCGGAACTTTCTTTGCATTCGAAAATCAACAACCAGTTGCCGATGTCATTATCGATGGCGTCCAAAAAGCCTCTGGAAAACGAGGATCTGCCCTCACCGTTGACTGGTTTGGCCGACTTCAAATCATTGATGTCCCCACTAAAAAGACATTGGATTTTGAGCCATATCGATATGTCCTTCGAGGGATGATTCGAGTTCTCTCCGACGGAGAAATTAACCCCAATCCTAAAGCTCAAGGCTTTAAAGATAAAAGAATATGGGGATCAGCCGCGCGTACAGCTGTCGGAGTCACCGCAAATAACAAGCTCATCATGATGGCAACTAGCAACTCCGTCACATTATCAACGGTTGGAAAGGCTCTTAAAAATCAAGGTGCAACAAACGGCGTCTGCCTCGATGGAGGAGGCTCAACAATGCTGTACTACATGGGAGATGTCAAGATAAGCCCAAACCGTGCGCTTTCAACATTATTCATGGTTGAAAAGCGATCGGCTTTTGACGACTTGTTCAAAAAAAGATGGAACGAACGCCAAACCATTGATGCGCAAGCTCTTTTCTCCCAATAATCGAATTTCGTGCGCTGGTAGAATCAATTTGCCTTGTCGAGACCCAAATTAGCCGTTGTTATTCCGGCCTATAACGAACAAGATCGACTCCCGCCCACCCTGAAAAGGCTGGCGGAATTTTTTGCAACGGAAAATTACGAAACTATCATCACCGTGGTCAGCGATGGAAGTTCCGATAACACAGATCAAATCGTGTCGGAATTTGCTGCAATTCACCCTAATTTTCAGCTCCTTAGCTATTCACCTAACCGTGGAAAAGGATATGCCGTGCGCAAAGGCATTCTAGAGTCTGACGCCGACTACGTGCTATTCTCCGATGCCGATCTTGCCGCGCCAATCGAAGAAATTACAAAACTTTGGAAATCGGTAGATGCCGGACTAGAAATTGCAATCGGCAGCCGACCTCTCAAAGAATCTAGCTTAGAAATCAGACAACCGTGGTACCGCGAAATGCTTGGTCGAGCTTTTAACAAGGCCGTCCAATTACTAGCCGTTCGCGGAATCGATGACACTCAATGTGGGTTCAAACTCTTTTCAAAAGCCGCTTCCAAAGATATTTTCTCTCGATGTAAGCTCAATGGATTCGGTTTCGACTTTGAATCTCTCATGATTGCTCGAGATCTAGATTACAAAATTGCCGAAGTCCCAATTCGATGGTCGCATCAAGAAGGGTCAAAAGTTAATGTTGTGCGTGATGGTATCCGAATGCTATCAGAACTTGTAAAACTCAATTTCGCTGGCAAAAAAAACCGAATCAAACAAAATTCCGATATCTAAAAAACTGGCATGAATGATGATTCCTGCATTAAAGTGAGCTAATCCTCCAAAATAACCGAAACCAACCAGAATGAATGCCGACGAATACGGGAAAATGCGAGATCAAGAAGACCACTATTGGTGGTTCGTAGCGCGCAGACGCCTGGCGCTTTCTCTCCTCAAAAGCTATTCCTGTCCAAATCCAAAAATTCTTGATGTGGGATGTGGAACCGGTGCTCTTCTCCAACATCTCCAAGCCGAAAATGAAACTTACGGACTCGATTACTTCCCCATTGCGCTAGAATTCTCTGCCCAACGTGGCTTAACAAATTTGATTCACGGCAATGCCGAAGCAATTCCAATCGCCGATGAAGTGTTCGATGCAATTGTCAGCCTAGACACCTTAGAACACGTTCCCAACGATGTTGCTGCATCGCAAGAAATTTTCCGAGTCTTAAAGCCTGGCGGAATCTTTGTCATGAATGTTCCCGCTTTCAAGTGGCTATGGGGCCCTCACGATGTAGCTCTCATGCACCAACGACGATACACTAAACGTCAAGTTGTCCAGTTGCTAACAAACTCTGGATTCACAATTGAAAAATCCAGTTATTCCGTGTTTTTGCTATTTCCCATTGTCATCCTTCGACGATTGGCCGAAAAACTTCACCGAGGCCCTGCTGAGGTTAAACTCCCAAATGTTTCATCCGGCTCAAACAAAGCACTATTGATGCTAATGAAACTAGAAGCCTCCTTGTTTAAGCGACTCAATCTACCGTGGGGAAGCTCCGTAGTTTGTGTCGCTCGTAAGCCTCGCTAAAACGTGTTAACCCAAGTAAGCCATACCTTCAATCGTAGCTTCGGCCACTTCCCGAATATCTTCCGGATTGCGACCCGCCCGTCGCATAAACTGCATGCCATTCAAAGAGTTCATCACATCAAGGGCAACTCTCCTTGGCCGAACAGAAGAAGGCAAATCCCCCTCTGCAATAGAGCGTTCCACTGCTCCCTGAATCATCATTTCTAATTCGCGGATTGTAGAATCAATGAGCCGACTAATTTCCGCGTCCTTGCCCGCAAATTCAACCATGGAGTTCACCATCAAGTCTCCCATTCGGCTTGTCGTGCCACTGGTATCAGCCATGGATAAAATCAAATCACACAAGTTTTCATAACTCGTGTTTCCTCGTCCCAAATGTTCTCTCACCATTTCAACAACTGCCGAGCAATACAACCCCAGAGCCTTCAAAAACAAACCCCGCTTGTCCCCAAAAGTGTTGTAAAGACTCTGCCGGGCTACCCCCGTAACCCCCAAAATCTCCGTCATTCCCGCCGATTCGTATCCTTTTTCCCAAAACAACCCCATTGCCTTAGCTAAAACATCGTGGTATTCAAAAGTTTGCGGACGACCTGCCATATAAGAACAGACGGTCAAAAACAATTTTTGGCATCAAAAAACCCGCAAGCCCATATTTAGACTCGCGGGTTTTTTGAATTTAGGAATTTACTTCTTTATCCCACCAAGCAAGTCCAGAAGGCTCATTCCCCCACCGCCGCCGCCAGATGCGCCAACGGTTTCTTTAGCCCCTAAAGCCCGGTCAATACGCATCAATGACTCTTGCCAATGCAAGCGAGTCGACTCGTGCGCGACCTTCTTTGATGCTGTCGAGAGCTTAGATTTCAGTGCCTGAAGATGAGCCCAAGCCAAAGTCTTAGCCTCCGCTGGAGTGCCGTCCTTGTCCAATACCATTGAGACTAACCGGTCTAAATGTTGACGTTGCAAATTCCTCCGAAGCATAGTAACCGGCTTTGCCGAGTCAACTTCCGACCAAACGGAAGATGTCACTTTTGTAAACAGCTCTCGAACGGTCAAAGTATCGGCTCCACCCGCCTCAAACTCCTGATTCAACAATGCCGAAACAGTTGAAGAAGAAATCAAAGTTGAAAGCGCAGATACCTGCATGCCTCCCAGTAAATCATAAACTGGATATGTCTCCGAACCACCAAGCAACCCTTCGACAAGGCCAGCACTCGGATTAGTCCCAAACATCTCGAAGTATCGCTTCGGAAACGCAAATGCATTTTCATCAAAAATCATTGCAATCATCTGATTCAATGCTTTCCTTTGCTCCGCGCCGCCAATGGCAACAAGTGGCATTTTTTGCCCCGGATCGCCTTTGTAGTTTGGGTTTCTACGCACTCCACCAATAAATCGAGAAAGTTGCATAGAAGCATTGCCATAGCTATTCATCAATCCATTAAAGTCTCTGGTAAAGGCATAGAAACTTTCACCAGGTTTTGGTGAAAACTGGTCGAGTTTAAAAATCAAATCTCGGCTCAGTTTCCCCATGGCCAGCCAGTATTCCAATGGATCTCCAGCCAAATCGAATCGAGTGACATATGGATCAACTGAATCTGCAAATTCATCGCCGAGCCAAGTCAAACCTTTTTGATTCGTCATACCAGCCAACTTTTTCAACTCAAATCGCTCTCCTTCGGTTGAATTTGCATTCGAAATATCGCGATATCCGTATCTTATAGCCCAGAAATCATAAGTGCCCGGTTTGTCGCCATAGAACCTTACTCCTGGATTACTAAGAGCTGAAGGGTTAAACGCAACATAATCCATCACTGAAGAAGATGTTCCGAGTTCTTTCACTAAATCGGCATTTCCCAGCTCCGCCAGCGTTAATTCAGTACTTGCTACAAAGTTGTGTCGCAATCCTAAGGTATGCCCAACTTCGTGCATAACAACCCAGGTCACGAATTGGTTGATATATTCATCACGTGAGATTTTTGAGCTTTGACCAAGTGCATCAATGGCAATGCCGCCCAAAAACTGATTCGCCTTTGCCGAAACCGCCAAATCGCAATCATGACCTCGATGAGCGGCTAAAGATTGAACTAAGCTTTTCTTCACTGCCTCGGGCCGGATAAATGAACCGTACTCCGCTGCAAAGGTTCGAACAATGTTTGCGTCAACACTGACGCTTGCATTCAAAATCTCACCAGTAATCGGATTCGTTCGGAATAATGCAATAGCGTAGGCTTGTTCCGGAGAAGTGATCCAGCGCACTACGTTGTAACGCATATCTGCATGATCAAAATCAGAGTCGTCATCCATCTGCTTGGCGACAACAGCGTTTCTAAAACCAGCAGCTTCAAAAGGAGCATTCCAAGCCTCAATTGCCTTCCGAACGGAATCTCTATAATTCAAAGGCACGGCTTTGTCAATCCAAAAAACAATTGGATTCACAACATCGCTCACTTCCGACTCAGGATCAACTTTTTTCAAATTCCATCTTGAAATATATTGAACTTTCTGATCCAAAGCCGTATCAACCGTGAAATCTTGAAACTCAACGTTAAAAAATCCAACCCGGCTATCAAAAAGCCTGGGGCGATACCCATTATCAGTTGGCAACATATACATGTTGTAGTTCAAAGTAATCATTGCGCTGCGAGAATCTGCAAGCGTGCTCTGATTCATCATTTCCGCTAAACTTGTTGGCCCTCCACCCCGACCAACGAAATTGTAAACCGTTTCAACGTAAATGTTTTCAGGGAAATTCTTTAACGTTTTAACGTAAGTGTTTTCGCGATCCGGAACAAGCGAATCTCCGCCGCCACCCAGCAATGGATTTCCTCCGCCCATCAAGAGCATGCCAACCATACTGATATCGCCTCTAAAGAATTGACTGACATCAATTAGAACGCGACCCTCGTGTTCTGCTTCCAATCCAAAAGATTCCACAATTGAATCAGGGAACGACCGTTTTACTGCCTCTGCAATGGGAGTACCTTCTTTGGCTCTAAAGAACACATTTGGAACCTTCATGACAACTCTTTGATTCGGAGTTCGCTCAAAAGCAAATATCAAATCATTGATTGGGTCACCGGCGGCAATTCGACCATCCGCCAAGCCCGTAGATGCTGTCGTTTGTAAAATGACAAGTCGACCCATTTGTTCTGGAGAAATCTCCATATAGAGTGTCATCCGGCCTTCAGAATCTTTGCGATATAACGGAAAAACTCCTTCGATCCGCTCAAAATCTGCAACTTTTGCCGCAATCGCATCTTCGTCAGCCGGGTCAGGCAAGTCTTCTTGACCTTCTATCTTAACCATTCCGCCCGACTTCACTTCCGAACTATTCTTTGCCGAAGCAGCAACTATTTCGCCACCTAAATCAAGCTGAATACCCGTAATTTCCGCTTCATTCTTAATCGAATCTCCAGAGGCAATTTCAACATAATGAGTTGAAGTTGCGGTGAGAACCGGAGTCCCAGAAGATTCCTTGAAAGTCATCTTAATCTTGGCGACTTTTCTGCCTCTAATCTCTTCATAACTGACAAACTCATAAATTGCTTTTGCATTTTTTGAACCGAGTTTGTCATCTCCCGGAATGTCAAAACTCCAAGTATCACCAGGGCCAACTTCTTCGTCCTTGAACATTAAGTTTGTTGAAAAGAGAATTCTAATTGTGATTCCAGTATTTGGATCACTGGCATCTGCCGATGAGTCTTCAAATCCAAGGATCTTGCCGTTTTGTGCCAAATGCAAGCGCCGAACACTGTCATCTCCACCTTCATCCGGAATGTCTTCCCCATTCATCGAAGTTTTGGTCGATAAAGTCTTTTGTTCAAAAACAACCGAGCCGTCATCTAGAACTTCTTTGACTTCAGATTCAGATGTGCTTCGTTCGTTAATACTCAAGCTTTGACCGGCAACACTGAGCGAAATGTTGCTCGTTGAGTCATAACGAGCTTTCTGCCCAACTTCACCCCTAACCCTAAGAACAACCTTTTCAACATCTTGCGCAAATGAACTACCTGCGCTTGCGAAAAAGACAAATGCAACGGAAGCCAGCAATACATTTCGCTGATTTCCAAGGCCAAGCCACTTCGGACTGATCATGCCCAAATCTTATCGGGAAAACCTCTTCAAGTGTTGCAAATGGCCAACAAAATAGGACAATTCTTACGAAACAACAGTTTCATACTTATCTGGATCACGTTCTAACAGCTCTCTAAAATCAGTTGGAATAGACACAACATTCATCGTTTCACCAACAAAAACATGCCATGTGTATCCATCGGTTACAACTTTGCCGGTCGTTAAATTGGTGATTTCATATTGAAATTGCATGGCCGCCCGCTTGGCTTCAGCTAACCAAACTTTTATCACGATCGTGTCGTCATATTTAACTTCACCTCGATACTTTGCCCAAACCTCAACAACCGGAAGCTTGTATCCCTTTTCCTCCATGCTCTTATATGTAAACCCCCGATCCCGACACCATGCACCACGGGCTTGCTCAAACCACAACAAATAGTTGCCATAGTAGGCATGCCCCATTTGGTCAGTTTCGCCGTATCGAACTCGGATTCTCTCTTCTGTTTTCAATCGCATCTGAAAATAGGTCATACCCAATCGCAACCTCCACAAAATCACCAGGTACTATCTTTAGCGGCATCGCCCAGGTTCATGGAAGACAAGCAGGCCTATATTAAATTCGATAAAGTAGAAGTCGCATACAACGAATTCGTTTCGGGGCTTCGGGGCGTAAGCTTAGAAATCGCAAAAGGAGAATTTGTATTCCTTTGCGGACAAACTGGCTCCGGAAAATCTACCCTCCTCAAAGTCTTATCAAAACAAGTTCCAGTAACCAGCGGAAGGTTATACATTGGCGGTAAAGATCTAACAACGATCAAACCAGAAGAAGTTCCATTTTTAAGACGCCAACTCGGTATTGTCCCTCAAGATTTCGGACTGCTCCCGAGCAAAAAAGTCTGGGAAAACGTGGCATATGCCATGAGAGCCGTTGGTCAATCCCGGCGAGCAGTTCGTAAAAAAGTGCCAGAAATCTTGGAAAGGGTCAACATTCTGCATCGGGCTGACGCCTACCCCAGTGAACTCAGTGGCGGCGAGCAGCAAAGAGTCGCAATCGCCCGCGCCCTTATCAATGATCCTCCCGCATTACTAGCCGACGAACCCACTGGAAATCTAGATCCCGGACACAGCCAAGAAATTATCGATTTGCTCCTTCAACTCAACCAAAAGGGCACAACGGTCGTCGTTGCAACTCACGATATGATGGTGGTCAATCAAAACCAAAACCGAGTTGTTCATATGGCATTTGGCAGAATTGAAACAAACCCTGCAGCATATCTAGAAGATTCAAAGCAAGAAACGCTAACAAAGCCAATCGATTCAAACTCACCGCCGCAAACTCCAATTTAAAGCACTATGCTCGATAGACTAGAATTCATCCTTTCTGAAGCCATAATTTCTCTCCGGCGCAATACCTGGATGACATTTGCATCGGTTACAACATCAGCAATGGCACTCTTCCTCTTGGGAGGTATCGGAATGATTTATATATCGCTTGCAAATTATGCGGCGAACCTTGAAAGCAAATTTGAAATGCGAGTCTTAATGAAAGACAATCCAACGCCTAACGAGATTTCTGGACTACAAAAGAAACTTGAAGTTTTGCCCGGCGTGGAATCCGTTGTCTTCAAAAGCAAGGCCGAAGTTTGGAAGTCGTTCAAAGAACAAAACCCTGGCGTTGTAGAAGATGTTGCCCAAGATCTCGACAATCCGCTACCAGATACATACATCCTCAATCTAAACAACCTAAAAGAAGCTCCAAAACTTGCCAAAACAATTGAAAAATTCCCAGAAGTAGCAACTAAAAACGGCGTGAACTACCTGGCTGATGTTCAAAAGTTTCTTGAACAAACCATGGGAACACTCCGCTGGCTTGGAATTGTTCTAGGAGGATTAATGATTGCAACGGGAGGAATTCTGATTTACAACACAATCCGATTAACTATGCTCGCTCGAAGAAAAGAAATTCGAATCATGGAATTAGTGGGAGCCACAAAAGCCATGATCGTCACCCCGCTCCTGATTGAAGGTGCCACCCAAGGATTCCTTGGCGCATTACTCGCCGCCACTGTGCTAATGGTCGGCTATGGGGTAGTCGTAAAAACACTCGAAGTGTTCAACCCTTTGCACAATCCCGAGCCATTTCCCTTCTTTACAGTCATACTTGTTCTCGGTGCCATTGGAATACTCTATGGCCTCCTGTGCTCTAGTATTGCCATCCGCGAGCCGAAAACTAAGGAAGTACCAAGATGAAGCGCATTATCGCCATAACCGTACTAATCTCACTCGCATGCATGCCGGTTTCGTTTGCCCAAAGTGCAACAAAAAAGAATTCATCTCTTTCAAAAACACTAGCCAAGGTCAAACAAAAAAAAGCGGTTATTCAATCGCAACTCAGATCTAAAAAAGCTGAAACAAACAAAATGATGTCGGAAATCCATGCGGTGGACGACAAAATGGATTCCCTTGAATCAAAAATCGAAGCATCCACCAAAGAGCTTTCAAAAGCTAAAGTAGAACAAGGACAACTAGCCGAAGATTTAAGAGCAAAGACCGCAGAATTTGATGCCGTAAGAGTCGATGTTCGAAAAAGACTAAGAGCCATTTATGCCCAAGGAGAATCGTCTTCAATTTCAATTCTCGTTGGAACATCAAGCATCGGTGATCTCGCGTCACGGAAAGCGCTGGTAGAAAGAGTCGCCGAAAAAGATAGAGAGCTTTTTACAAAAGTGCGAGTCATGAGAGACATGATTCTGGCTAAAAAGAAGGAACAAGACCGAATTGTTGCTAAAGTTGCTGAACTGCGAACACAGCACGAACAAAGCTTAATCGAACTCGAAGATGTAAGAAAAAAGAAAAAAAGCATTTTCTCAATTCTTGCTGCCCAAAAAGGTCAACTTGAAGACCAATTGGCAGTAATGGAGCAAGAGTCCAGAAAGCTGGAATCGCAAATCTTCCAATATCAAAACAAAAATGGCGGATCAACCGTTGCCTTCAATGGCAAATTTATTCGACCTGTAAACGGCCGACAAAGCAGCGCCTATGGAATGAGAGTACATCCGATCTCTGGTTCCAGAAGAATGCATACGGGCCTCGATATTGCCGCAAAATCAGGCACGGGCATTAAGGCCGCTGCTGCGGGAACTGTCATTACAGCATCTTACATTCGGGGATATGGCAACACTGTTGTTATTGACCACGGCGGCAAGGTCTCAACCCTCTATGGACATTGCTCCAAGCTTTATGTAAAAGTAGGACAATCTGTAAAGCAAGGCGAAGTTGTAGCTGCCGTAGGCTCAACGGGCAACTCAACCGGCCCTCACCTCCATTGGGAAGTTCGAATCAATGGTAAACCAGTAAACCCCTCTGGAAAATACTAAACCGGCACTCAATTAGTCCGAGATAACCTGAACCTAACTCCGAGTGTGATAACATGGCTTCATACATTAGTTAGGTGTAAGAAATTGGCAATTGATACCAGTGATTTTAAAACCGGACTCGCATTCTATATGGATGGCGAAGTTCACCAGATAATCGACTTTCAACATGTTAAACCCGGAAAAGGTGGCGCGTTTGTACGGACAAAACTAAAAAGACTAAGAAACGGAAACGTGGTCGATAAGACATTCCGCGCCGGAGAAAAAGTCGAACCTTGTTTTGTCGAAAAAATTAACTTTCAATATTTGTATCGCCAAGGAAACGATCTCGTTCTAATGGATCTCGATAATTACGAGCAAATTGAAGTCCCCGAAGCACAAATCGGCGACGGAACCAAGTACCTTAAAGAAGAAATGGGAGTGTTGGGAATAAAAGCTGGTGACGAAATCTTAGGATTTGAAGTACCAAACTTTGTGGAGTTGACAATCGAAATGACTGATCCCGCATACAAAGGCGATACCGTCAGCGGTGGAAGCACAAAACCGGCAACACTAGAAACCGGTGCTATTGTTCAAGTTCCATTCCATATTAAAGAAGGCGATAAAATAAAAGTCGATACCCGTACTGATTCATACATTGAACGCGTCAAATCATAGGTAAAAATGGCAAAAGAAGAAAAAGCACCACGTTTTAGCGGAGTCGGAGATGGAGTAATTACCCTTCTCGATTCAATCGCAAGATTCCTTCTTTATGGAGGAGGATTTGTTGGAATTGCTGGCATCGTGTTCATGGTGTTTTCTTTCTCTAATGCTGCCAATGCCAGCCCCGATCAAATCAAAGCGGCTGCCCAAAACCTTGAATATTTCCGACAAGCTGGATTATTTGGAGTCCTTGCCGGAGCACTTGGTGCCGCTTGGCTATTTTGGGGAGAAGAGATTGTCGGCCCCATCTTTATCATTTTCGGTTTAGCTTTATTCTTTTCTCCGGCCTTAATGTCGCCAGAAAATGGAAACTCCAGTGACTACCAAAAGCAAATTTTAGAAAATATAAAAATTTGCGGCGCTCCTGCCATTTTCATGGGATTCTTGATGATCCTAGGCGATATCGGTTTTAGAATCAAAACAAGAGCAAAACAAGGCGCAAAAGCCGATCAAATGAAGTACGGCAAAGGTGTCAAAGAAGAAAGAGATACCAGAAATGTCTTCATGGGCAAATGCTGGCAACTTCCATATTGCCGCAAATTTGTTCGCGAGCGATGCCCTATTTACCATGCAAAAAGAACCTGCTGGAAAGAGCGCGTGGGATGCATGTGTGAAGAATCAGTTATCAAGAATGCAATGGATGGGAAAACTATATCAACAGATATGGTTGCCGCTGCAAAATTCATTCCTAAAAACACAAAACTGACGCCTAACCAAAAAGCCGAGCGATGTCGCCAATGCATCATTTACAATGAGCATCAAAAGCACAAGTACAAACTCGCTCTGCCCGTAACCGCTCTGACAATTGCCGGGATTTATATCGGCTTGAGAGAGCCGCTCGGCTCCCTCATCAAATCCGCACTCATCAGTACCGATAAAGTCATTAAGGATGTCTCGATGACCGGAACAACGACTGAAATGATCGGTGCTTCAAAGAATTCGGCGCAAGCAACCTCAATAGATGGAGTAATTCCGTATCACGAAATCATCCTTTTTGTAGGAGCTATGGTTCTCTTGGCTTATGCAATCAAAGTATTGGAGTATCTCTTCTTCCGAGCCAAGGTGTAAAAACTTTTGAGTTCGGCAACCCACGTTACAATCAATGGTCTACACGGTGAAGGCGGAAGTGCAACCTTTCGCACTTCACTTGTAATGAGCGCACTTACCCAGCAACCAGTGAGAATTTTTAACGTCCGTGGGGCCACGAGAAAGCCTGGATTGACACCTGAAGACCTCACGCTCCTTAATCTACTGCAGGCCAGTTCAAGAGCAAATGTTCTTGGCGATGAACTCAACTCTGCAGAAGTCATTTTTGAACCAAAAGGGGCGCCAAAGCCAGTAAATCAAGAAGTTGATATTCACCAAATTCAATCCGGTAGAGTCCCGGGAAACATCGTAGTCATCGCCCAATCTGCCCTCCCTGTTTTAGCTCGTACAGGCAGAATATCTAGCCTAGATATGTACGGAGAAACTCATTTAGGAAATAGCTTAGGATTCGATGCCTTCGAAAAATCAACAATTCCTGCCCAACAAATGCAGGGCTTGTATGCCGCTCCCGCAATCGAACAATCTGGTTTCGGATTCGGCGGACGAGGAAAAATTGTCGTTGAAGTCGAGCCGTCTGCACTCAATCCAATTCGCTGGGATCGTCGAGGTGACCTCATCAGGTATGGCGCAGTTATCACACACACCGATGCCCCAAACCCCACTGTCCGAGAAATCGTCGCTGAATGTACTCAAGTTTTACAAACTCTTGGCCCAAATTCAGAAATTGAAGAAAATGAAATTCACGGTACAGAATCAGGAATTTCCATCACTTTTTACGCTCAATTTGAGTGTGGCTCCGGTTCTGGTTCAACTACCTGGTCAAAAGGAACCTCCGGTCTCGCCACCGCTAATAAGGCCTGGGAAAACTTCCAAGCCTGGTTCAAAACCGATGCAACTGTTGATAGCTATCTTGCTGATCAGCTTTTAACAACGGCCGCCATTACAGATGGACGGACAGTATTCACTACGCCAAACATTTCACGCCGACTAATCAGCGTGGCAAGCGTAATCAAGCAGTTTCTGCCTATTCACATCACCATCAAAGGCCGAGAAAACACCCCCGGAACAATCATTGTCGAGCGTTAACCAACATTCTTGCTCATTTGTCGTTTTCGCCTGGTTAAAAAAAGCAATTCAATAGAATTTTTGGCGTAATTATGGTGAGTATGTCAAACCAAATGACTGTAAAAGACGCAATCGAAGCAAGACGCTCAATTCGAAAATACACCGAAGAGAAAGTCTCCAAAGAAACTATTTCTGAAATATTGCGGCTGGCTAATCTCGCTCCAACCCCCTGGAACCTTCAACCAACTCGTGTTATCGCGGTAACAGAGGAAGATACAAAGCAAAAACTAATGGCCGCGGCATACGGTCAGCCCCAGGTCGGAGCCGCTCCCGTCGTGTTTGTTATCACCACAGATATGGAAAATGTCCTCAATACCATTGCAGAAGTGATTCACCCCGGCATGCCTCAAGATCGAAGAGCGCAAGAGGCAGAAAATATTCTTAAAACAATGAAAGGAATGGGCGAAGAAGCCTATACCGCTTGGGGCAAAAACCATGGCTACACTTTTATGGCATTTCTCCTGCTTGCCGCCCAATCCATGGGATTCAGCACCAGCGCAATGTTAGGATTCGAGCCTGATAAAGTCCGAGAGCTATTCAATTTAGAAGACCATGTTCAATTTCCAGCAATCGTGGCAATGGGTGTTGCTAATGATGAAGGGTTCCCACACCATCGTCATTCTGTCGAGAGAATCACAACCTTTTCTTAAGCAATTCTCACCAAATGAACCGGGCAAGGACCGAATCCGCCCGGTTCCATTCAACCCATTCAAGGTACAGACCACGGGTACGCTCATTCCAACATGAGCTTCCGCCAGCGAACCCATTTTTGCGGAGAACCCCGCATCGAACAAGTCGGTCAGACCATCACAGTAAATGGATGGGCCCACAAAGTTCGAGATCTTGGCGGACTCTACTTTGTCGATCTCCGAGACCGAACCGGACTCATTCAAATCATCTTCCCCGAAAACGTAGATCCCGACTTAAGAAGCGAAACTTGCCTAACCGTAACCGGCAAAATCGCAGAACGCGATTCGAAAAACAAAAACTCCGACTTAAAAACTGGCGATATTGAATTAATCGTTGAAGAATGGGAAATTCTCAGCCAAAGCAAAACCCTACCTTTCCCCATCAGCGATGAAAAACTGATGTCAAAGGTCAATGAAGAACTTCGAGTCAAGCACCGGTACCTCGATCTTCGAAGACCGATTATGTACAAAAAGATGGCTCTGCGTGCCGCAGCAATCAAAAAAATTCGAAATTACCTCGATGACCAAGGATTTCTGGAAGTTGAAACCCCCATCATCACCAAATCTACCCCCGAAGGGGCCCGCGACTACCTCGTTCCTTACCGATTAAACCCCGGCGAGTTCTATGCTCTCCCCCAAAGCCCTCAGCAATACAAGCAACTGCTCATGGTAGGCGGAATCGAAAGGTATTACCAAATTGCAAAGTGCTTCCGAGATGAATCACAAAGAGCAGATCGGCAACCAGAATTCACTCAACTTGACCTCGAAATGGCCTTCGTCAAGCAAGAAGATATTCTCACTTTGCTCGAAGGAATGACCATTGAAGTCATTAACCAACTCATCGAAGAATTTGATCTTCCTCAAGAAAAAATTGGCAAATTCGAAAGAATGTCCTACGATGAGTCCCTTCGAAGATTTGGGAATGACAAACCTGATTTAAGGTTTGGACTTGAAATCTTCGACGCTGGAGAAATTGTTAAAGATTCTGAATTTGGAGTCTTCAAATCAACGATAGAATCTGGAAAATTTGTACGAGGATTAAGGTTCCCTGGTGGGGCAGAATTATCTCGAAAACAAATTTCTGAGTTAGAAGAACTTGTTAAATCTTATGGAGCAAAAGGGCTCGCAAACTTTTCACTCATAAATTCGGATGATGATATAGAAGGCTCCCGACTAATGCCTTCCGGAAAGCGAATCAAGGGCGGAATCAGCAAGTTTCTCTCCGATGACGAAGTCAATCAACTTGTCCAGTTATCTGAAGCCGAAGTGGGAGATCTACTTCTTTTCGTTGCCGACAATTGGTCCACCTCTTGCGAAGCATTGGCGCGACTACGGGTTGCAATTGGTGAAGCCTGCAATCTTCGTGATCCCAAAAAGCTAGCCTTCGGATTTATCCTCGATTTCCCTCTTGTTGATTGGAATGAAGACGAGCAAAGATGGGATCCAACTCATCACCCGTTTACTATGCCAAAGGTCGAAGACTCTAGAGTTTTTGGAGTCTGATCCTGCCCGTGTACGCGCGGATTGCTACGATGTCGTGTGCAATGGAACTGAATGGGCTTCTGGTTCAATTCGAATCCACATGCCGGATATCCAATCTCGAATTTTCAGCCTCATTGGAGTCGATGAAACCCAACAAAAAGAAAGATTCGCCCATATCCTAGAAGCATTTAGTTTTGGAGCCCCTCCTCACGGTGGAATCGCCCCTGGAATTGATCGATTAATTATGTTCCTCATGAACGAAGAAAACATCAGAGAAGTGATCGCATTTCCTAAAATGGGGAACGGATATGATCCGCTCATGGATGCCCCAAGTACCATTGATCAAGTTCAATTTGAAGAATTAGGACTCATGATTACCCCAAAAGAAAAAAAGTAATCCCCAACTCCTTGAACTAAGAGTGGAAAACTTTTCGCTTGGGTGGAAAAGAAATCAATTTCTACCCTAACGATTTGAACCACAATTCTAGTCCCAATCGTTAAGGAGTCAACTTCATGAAATGTCCATACTGCGGCAATGTCGAACAAAAAGTTCTCGATTCTCGGCCAGCTCGAGATGGAGGAGCTATTAGACGCCGAAGAGAATGTGATCATTGCAACCGAAGATTCACGACGTTTGAAGAGCCAGAAAAACCCCGATTACTCGTCATAAAGCGAAGTGGCGCCCGCGTCGAATTCGACAGAGAAAAACTTCTCAATTCAATGGTTCTCGCTTGCGGAAAACGACCCGTAGCCCTCGAAGACCTCCAAGATGCCTGCTTAAGAATCGAGCGAATGCTTTTCGACTGCCTCGAACAAGAAATCCCCAGTACCGAAATCGGCAACAAAGTGATGAATGAATTGGCTAAGTTGGATTCAGTGGCATATATAAGATATGCGAGCGTGTATCGCGAATTTGAAGCTCCGCAAGAATTTGCCGACATCGTCCGTCGCATGCATAAAGAAAAGTCCAATACTAAAACTTAACTTCAAGTTTGGAAACCGGTAATCTCGGTTAAAGTTTCAATGCAAATACAGTCAACGCGAAGACAGTTCTTGCAGTCTACAGCCGCTGGAATAATCGCGTCAAATTCTGCTCCTTTTTTCAAGCTTATGCCAACCCAACCCTCCCCTAACCCTCGTATTGCTAAATTTGAGTCATTGGCTTTTGGAATTTTTGTACATTTCGGACTCTACTCTTTAGTTGGAAAAGGAGAATGGACAATGCTCCTCCATCAAACACCACGCGATGAATATCTCAAAATGATAGATCACTGGGACGTACCAGACTTCAGCGGAAGAAAGCTGGCTCAACTGGCAAAAAAATCTGGTGCAAAATACATCACACTTACCAGCCGCCATCACGATGGATTTAGCCTATACGACACGCATGGTTTAAGCCCATGGGATGTCACAAAAACACCCGCTGGAAGAGACATCATCCGAGATTTTGTCGACGGATGTCGAGAAGAAGGCATCATTCCCTGCCTCTATCACACAACTTTGGATTGGTCTGATCCTAGATTTGAGAACGACTGGAAAGGCTACCAAAATTATCTACGAGATTCTGTCGAAATCATCTGCTCTAACTATGGCCCGTTAGGTTCAGTATGGTTTGATGGAAACTGGTCAAAACCAGATGCCGACTGGGAATTGGACGCTTTGTACTCGATGGTTCGCAAGCATCAGCCCAATACTCTCATTATCAATAACACCGGAATTGGTGAAGAAGGCAAACTAATCCATCCTGAAATTGATGCCGTAACTTTTGAACGTGGACGAGCACATCCTATTGATCGTACCAACATGGAAAAATATGTCACGGGCGAAATGTGTCACACCGCAAATTATCATTGGGGAATTGCCACTCAGGATTTCAATATGATTTCGCCAGCAAGCGTTATCGAAGAACTTTGTCGAACTCGTGCCGCCGGAGCTAATCTGCTCATGAATCTTGGCCCCACCGCAACCGGAGCTATCCCATCTTACGAAGATGCCATGTTTGAACTTGTCGGAAAATGGATCTCCCTTCATGGCGGAAGTCAAAACCCAATTTACTCCGGTCGTCCAAATGGAATTCATGGAGCAGAAGATGATTTTGGATTCGCCCTCCCAGAAGCAACGTATCTGTTCAACTTTGAACTCACTGCCACTGCCGACCCTCGGGCTTCTGGAACTAACCCCCGAGGTCCCGGAAAGCGAACATTTAAAGGTCTCCAATCAAAAGTTAAAAAAGTCGAGTGGATGGATTCTGGCGAACAACTCAAATTCAATCAAGAAAACGATGTCCTCACCATCGAAGCCACAAAATATCCGTATGGCACGAACACGGTGGTACGCATTGCAAAGGCTACATAATCCCAGCCCCTATTTCGGAAATCGAAAATGTCCGACTACCTTCCATTGCTCCATAACATCTTCTTCTTTCACCTTCGAAATGTTGTGGATGAGCTTCAAATGCCCTGATTCTCCAAAATGATCAGAAACCACTCCAACGTGATCCAATCCATTGTCTAGCTTCCAAAACACAAAATCGCCTGGCTCCCATTTGCCAGATGTCAGATCATTTGTTAGTACTTGAAATTCAGTTCCGTATTTTTTAAAGTAATAGACTATATTTGGACATCTCCGGTGATCGATATTCTTGTCTCTTTGAGAAATAGAAGGATAATTTCTAATCTTTGAGTCTTCATGAATTAGCTCTTGTAGATCGAATCCCGCGTGTCTTAATGCACGAATCACGACATCCGTACAAGCTCCTCGGTTCAAAGCCACATCTCCACCCGGATATTCTAATTGCTGATAAGAAGCATCATAAATCGCTGGAGCATTTAATTGCAACTTCGCTCCATCAAGAACTTTCAGTTGATTTTTAGTGAGCGAAAAATCAATTTGGGCTTTGTTTTCGATTGGCAATTCTTGAGAAACCATTTCTGTTCTCAATTCAGGTTGAGGCTGGCACCCCATCAAAAGTAAACAGACCGCAAACCCGGCCAAAACTATTAACCTAGAATTTAAGTATTCTCTTATCATGCTCGCCGCTATCTGCTGTGCAATATCTATGCAAAACAAAATTCCAACTTTTAAATCAGAAGATATGAAAAATTATTCCCTTCTTATTTTTGAACGTGGAAGCGGAAGAGAAAAGTTCCAACCCGAAGAACTCACAAAAATGCAGGAGAGCCATATTGCAAACCTAACTCGACTTTACAAAGAAAAAAAGTCTCCATGCGCTGGCCCGTTTGGTGACAATGGCGATTGGCGGGGAATCGTAATCTTAGATCTGCCGCTCGAAAAAGTGCCTTCAGAGTTTGAAAATGATCCGTTCGTAAAAAATGGCCTTCTTAAAATTTCAGTACACCCTTGGATTCTCCACAAAGACTCTTTTGCCTGGCCCAGCGAAGATCTTGGAATGGACGAATTCACATTTGTAACTCTAAAAAAAGGTCCAACTTGGTCTAAAGAACAAGGCGACAAGCTGATGGCTGATCATCTCAAAAACAATATGAGATTGCTGTTAGAAAACAAAGTTGGGTTGGTTGGGCCAATAACTGAAGATTCAAATTGGCGCGGCACTTTCATATTCTATGGAAAAGAACATGAGCAAATCAAAAAAGAACTCAATGCCGACCCAATGATTCAAAAAAAGCATCTCCAAGCAGAACTCAAACCATTGTGGCTCGGAAAAGGCCTGTTCAAAAAAGTTTACTAATCCTAGCAATTGAACAAGATTTCTAGAGAATGAAAGGGCTGTAAACTAACTACGAGGATCGAATAAATTTGTCACCACGCCTATTCAAATCTTCCGAGAGCAAACTGGCATTTGCTCATTCAGCTGAACTGACAAAATCGGCATATTCTCACGTAAAACTGGTTCAATATCTTATTGGCTTAATTCCATTTCCAGTCTTGGTATTGGCAATAAATCTGGAAGTCGGAAGGAAAAATACTAACATACTCATTACTCTAACTGGGCTAATCCTCATCTCCTTTTTCTTGTATGTTTGGCGAGAAATACCAACCAGCACTCTTAGAGCAGCTAAAGCCATCAATTCTGCGCAACCCGATCAGCCAGTTCGGATTTACGAATCTACTTCCAAACTTAACCCATTTCGTTCGACAATAGAGCTTGAGTATGATCTCCATCTTCAAGCATTTGGCAAACCTGTTTACGGCTTAAACTCATATGTCAGATCGGTCGTGCCGATCTACTACCTTGCCTCGGGGCTAACTTTGGCAGTTGTCATTGCCAATATTTTTCAATCCAGTGCAGCGCTTTGGCTGGCAGTTTTTGCCACCATTTTTAATCTTTTCTACACTGTTGTGTCGGATTCGGCAATTGCCAGAATTTCAACTCTTCTGACCTTTATAAAAGAAGGCCAATCAAAAAAATCATTGCAAACCAATTATCCGAGAGAGCAAATGGCCGCCGTTAATATGCCTGACTTGAACTTGCCAGATCCTGATAAGCAATTGAATCATGATCATGGGTCGATTCATTAACAAACCCCACAAGTACTAAACTCAAACTAATTGCTGCCACAACCCACATAATCCCAATCTTCACTCTTCGCCGTGCATGAACCTCACTCGAACAATCACCGCAAGAATGGCACGCGTGAGGCTTTCGATACGCTTGCCAAAATCCAAAACCTAAAGTCAGCGTAGAAAAAGCAATAAAAAACCAGCGATAAGGTTCTAATGCATGCAACCATCCTAATCCTGCCCCGGTTCCGCCAAGAGCCAAAATAACAGAAGACCCGCAACATGGCAGATGAGCAAGCAACGCCCCGAAAACGGAACCCGAACCAGCAACTAAGCCTTTCATTATTGCAATTGTATTGCAATAACATGGTGAATCACACATCAAATTAAAATATTGAGACCAATGTCCGCTTCTAGATAAACCCTGCTATAAAGTGTCCTAAATTTGAACCTGAGAAGCGGGTATTCTTAGCGGGAATTAGATCCAATTGGCACCGCTAAATGGTTCTAACTCGTCTGGAAGTTTAACGTGCCGGATCAAGATCCACGAATCGAAACCATCAATATTGAAGATGAACTCTCGCGCAGTTATGTTAACTACGCAATGTCCGTCATCATCTCTCGTGCATTACCCGATGTCCGAGATGGGCTAAAGCCTGTCCAAAGAAGAATTCTATTTGCCATGCGAGACCTCAATCTTGCACCAGATAGACCATTCCAAAAATGTGCAAAAGTCAGCGGGCAAACTTCGGGCGATTACCACCCGCATGGCGACCAAGTCATTTATCCAACCTTAGTCAGAATGGGCCAATCGTTCACCATGCGATATCCGCTCATTACGGCCCAAGGAAACTTCGGATCAATCGATGGTGACCCTCCGGCCGCCCAACGATATACCGAGTGTCGATTAGCCCCTCTTGCCATGGAACTCATGGAAGATATAGACAAAGATTCAGTCGACTGGATGCGGAACTATTCTGATACCAAAGAAGAGCCCATGTACTTCCCGGGCAAATTCCCACAACTACTTTGTAATGGAACCCAAGGGATTGCCGTTGGTATGGCAACCTCAATGCCACCCCACAACCTGACAGAAGTTTGTAACGCAATTCTTCATCGCATTGATTTCCCTGAATGCTCGCTTGAAGAAATCATGCAATTCATCCAGGGTCCAGATTTCCCAACTTATGGTCATATCATGGGAGTCAAAGGAACAAAAGATGCATACGAAACAGGTCGAGGATCGGTCGTTATGCAAGCAAAAACCATGATCGAACCTTCCGACATGGGAAAAACCAAAATTGTCATTACCGAACTTCCTTATCAAGTCAATAAAAAGACCTTGGTTGAAAACATTGCAAAACTAGCAAAACTCAAAAAGTTTGACGGAATCACCGATGTACAAGACTATTCCGACAAGCGAGGAATGAGAATTGAAGTCGATCTTCGGCGAGATGTCAACCCCAACAAAGCTCTGAACTATCTGCTCAAGCACACCTCCATGCGCCAAACATTTGGTTGCACAATGCTAAGCCTCGTAGATGGAGCTCCCAGAGTATCGCCGCTGGTCGTCATTCTCGATGAATACGTCAAGCATCGCAAAAAAATCATCACTCGAAGAACTCGGTACGACATTTATCGGGCCCTTGAGCAAGTCCATAACCTTGAAGGTTATCAAATCGCTCGAAAATTCCTCGACGAAGTCATCAAGACCATTCGAAGTTCTGCTGATGGAGATGTTGCCCTCGTCAATTTAGTTCGAGAGTTTGCAATGTCACCGGCCCAAGCTAGATCGGTCTTGGCAATGCCGCTTCGAAGATTAACACAACTTGAACAAGACCAACTCGAAGCAGATTACAAGTCTGCTTTGCTGAAAGTACAAGATCTCATGCATATCCTCACCGATGAGGAAAGGCTCATGCAAATCCTCAAAGACGAAACTGCCGCCATGCGCGACAAATACGGAGATGAGCGAAGAACAAAGATCATTGCCCGAGAAGCTGGAGAATTTACAGAAGCCGATCTCATTCCAGAGGAAGAAGCAATCGTCAGTATCAGCCGAGACGGTTACATCAAACGAATTAGTGTAGATAGCTATCGCCAACAAAAACGTGGAGGAAAAGGCTTAAAGTCCGTCATGAAGGAAGATGACGAGCCGGCGCATCTTTTCCAAGTCAATACGCACCACTTTATTCTCTTCTTCACCGACCGCGGGCGAGTCTTCAAGCTTCGAGCCTATGACTTACCAGAAACCGGGCGATATAGCCGAGGAATGCCAGTCATCAATTACATCGCAATCGATGGCGATGAAAGCGTGACCGCAACCGTCAGCGTAAAAGATATCAAAGGCGAGGGCTACCTCACCATGATCACCAAATTTGGTGAAATCAAACGAACGGCAATGGAAAACTTTGCCAACATCCGCTCCAACGGATTACGAGCATTTGATATTGAAGAAGGCGACAGATTGGGATGGGTGCTCACCAGCAATGGAAAAGACGACATCATTATCGTCACCCATAACGGAATGTCAATTCGATTCGATGAAAACGATGCAACTAGCCGCTCTCGAGCTGCTGGCGGTGTCCGTGCCATGCGCATGAAGGGTGCAGACTATATTGTCGGCGCCGGAATTGCAGATGATGAAAAATGGCTGCTTGTTGTTGGCGAAAACGGTATGGGCAAGCGAACTCCGCTGAGCGATTACCGAATCCAAAAACGAGGCGGAAGCGGAATCCTAACGATGAATTGTACGGAAAAAACCGGAAAAATCGTAAGTGCAGAAGTTGTTGATGATGAAGAAAGATTAATTGTCCTCACCACAAGTGGTCAAGGCATTCGAATCAAAATCAAAGGCATTCGTGAAGTCAAACGTGTAGCCCAAGGCGTCAAACTCATCAACTTAAAAGCTAAAGATCAAGTGGCATCTATTGCCAAACTTGCTCTTGATCCCGACGACGGCGAAAATCCAAATGATTCAGAAAGCGAAGTTGGAGATGGCCAAACAACAATGGACCAATTAGAAGAAACTTCAACTGAAGAGTAAGCAAGTTCTAAATCAGAAAGATCAAACGGCTTATACGTCATGTGTAAGCCGTTTTTCTCAAAACTTCAAACAAAATCTGTAATTCTTCTAATATATTTGCATTCTTGCCTGTTTTCTACTAGACAACACTCCGCTATATCCGTAAACTAACCGCTTATGGCGCAGACAAATTTTCAGTCATCCGGGCCAAAAGGAACGCTAGACTTTGCTGTAATTGGTGAAGCTTTCGAAATTGTTAAAAACAACTGGATGCCCTACGTGGTTTTTTCACTCATTGGAATCATCGCATCATATGCGGTTTCAATGATTATTTCATTGCCTTTTTCTTTGGCTCAGGCTGTCGCGCCTCAACCAACCACTACCGAAGCTGCCATGGCCCAAGCCTTTGCGAGCTTGCCAATTAGCTTGGCCTCCAATGTTGTAGGTGCCGCCGTCCAAGCATTTCTCTATGCAGGAATTGCTGCTCTAACTCTTAAAGTTATTCGTGGTGAACGACCAGAACTCAACGATGCTTTTTCAGTATTCAATATGGCCGGGCCACTCGCCATTGCGGGAATTCTTTATGGTATCGCCACAATGCTAGGTGTTCTCGCATGTTGCGTTGGCGCATTGGTTGTCAGCGGATTGCTGATTCCGCTCTATCCAATCTTGGTAAATGAGCGCCTTCCAGTCATGGAAGCATTTAAGAAAAGTATCAATCTTATGAGTGGCTCGTGGCTCATGGCGGCCTTGTTTGTTATCGTCCAAGGCTTACTTGCCGGCGTAGGCGTCATCGCTTGCTGTATCGGGATGTTCTTTACGGTTCCCATCGCATTTGCATGCGCAACCCTCATTTATAGAGATGTTGCGGGAGTAACCTTTGGGCCAACCTCACAAACGGCTTATCCTAGAGAAGGTGGCGGCTCAATGCCCGGATTTAACGATCCCACAAACCAGCCTCCAACTGAATAATCTAACAATTAAAAGCCACCTGTTCAAATTGAGAACAGGTGGCTTTTTTGGTACTCTTTCAATCTCTAAAACGGAACGCCTAGTTCAATTACTCCGCTCAATAGAAGTCGATCCTTCGAAACAGTTTTGAGTTGAGTTCTTAAAACTCGCTTTGCAAAGTCAATCGAATATTGCTTCCCCGTTAACGGGTCAACCATGGAAGCGAAAGCAGGGTCAAATTTTACTAAACCAGAGAAGTCTTTGATCTCTACATCTGCTTGCTTAGCCCGACCAAAAGCAATCGAGACTCGTGCCGCATCTAAACTCATTTGTGTCACTAGCGCGCTCTCTACCATGGGCACAATCGCCCGGCAAAGATCATAAGCAACAAGATTCTCCAAGAGATATTTACCTTGAGGTATAAAATCGGCTGAAACCTTGCCAGGTTCAAAATCAATCACATCGATACCCCAGGCACCATTCACTTCCTCTTTGCGCTTTTCCAATGCCGCGTCAACGGCGATCCAATCTTCACCAAGTGCTTGCACTAGATCTTCGGTCCATCGTAACGAGATATCCAAAGCGTATTCTGGATCAAATTTTCTATTGTTACTCTTATACGCTTCAAGGGCTAAAAAGTCGGAAACTTCAAACTCGCCAGCCGGTTCCAAAATGGAAGATGCCAAAACTTCTGGGTGCTCAGCTCCAGAAAAAATCACTAATCGATTGATCACATCCTCTGACAAATGCTCTTTCACTTTTTGCTGTGCAACTTTTATCAAGCTCAATTCCGAAAGCCTTTGTTCAATCGTCGATGAGCCAGTTTTCAATTCAGTTTCCGCTAACTCTAAGCCAACTTGAGCCGACATTAAAATCGGAACTGTTTGGTTCAAACCTTGCAAGCCCGGGCCTGTCTCCATGGATCTCTTTGAATAGTCCCAGGCTCTCGACCACATTGCAATTGCCTCCTCCGATTGGTTTTGAGCGGCTAAAATTCGGCTTCCTCCAAGTAATCCCAATACACCCATTTGAAACTCCCAACTCACATCTTCGTTTTCAAATTCGCTCACTCCCGTTGCCGATTCCACTTTCATTCCCCAATCCCTAACCGCGCTCACATACGAATCTGCCGATGGCTTATGCCCAGAAAGTAGAAACTCCTGAGTTGAGAAAAAAGGATTTTCGTAAAAAACTCTCCATTCATCATAATTTTGCAATGGAATGCTCACCGCCCGCCGAGCAAACCAAGTCTCGCCTAAGCTAAGTCGATAGTCTGCCGGTAGTTTCGATTCTAAACTCACCGCCGTCGCTTTTCCTGATTGCAGGCTAGCAGGCTGGCAACCAACCAAACACAAACTCAATGCAAGGAGCCCCACTCCAAATGATCTCATAGTTCTAATCTTACTCCTCCCCAGGTAAATTCTAGTAGACAAAGGTCAATGCGCAGCACCCCAACGAACCCTCATGTTGAAGAACAACTGAAAACTATCCCCACAAAACCGGGTTGCTATACATACCGGGACGAGGATGGCAAAATTCTCTATGTCGGAAAAGCAATCAATCTCCGATCAAGAGTCCGAAGCTATTTCCGAAAATCGGCCAACCACTCTACTCGAATTGCTCGCATGGTGTTCCGAATCCGTGACATTGAAGTCATGGTCGTTGACAGTGAATTAGAAGCTCTTGTTCTTGAATGTAACCTGATCAAAAAACATCGCCCACCATACAACGTTCGTCTGCGCGATGATAAAAGCTACCCCTATATTCTCATTACCAATGAAAAATTCCCCCGAGTAATGTTCACTCGCAATCCCCGCCGGGGAGGAGGCAAAACCTTCGGCCCATACACCTCTGCATACGCAGTCCGAGAAACTCTCGGCCTGCTTCACAAAATTTTTCCACTTATCCCCTGTGGCAAATCTTGGTCAGGAAAAGCCGAACAAAGACCATGCCTCTATTTTCATATCGAACAGTGCTTAGCCCCGTGCGCCGGACTGAGTGATCCCGATCAGTACGCCCTTGTAATCAACCAAGTGATTCGGTTCCTTGAAGGCAAAGACTCCGATATCCTCCAAGACATCCAAGTCAAAATGGAAAAGTCAGCTGAAGATTTAAACTTCGAACGAGCTGCCGTTCTTCGCGATACCTTGCAATCTCTGATGGCCACTCGAGAAAGACAAAAAGTTCTCAGCGATGATGGAATGGATCGCGATATCGTTGCCGTCGTAAAGGACGACCGAGGCTCTGCTGTTCAAATGCTCTATGTACGCGGTGGCCGACTCATCGGGCAACAAAACTATATGCTAGATGGCTCTGCCGAAGCCTCGCCATCTGAAGCCGTCCAGGAATTTGTCAAGCAATACTATGCCAACGCTCCAGAAATTCCCCGAGAAGTTCTCCTTCCCGTTGAAATCGCCGAAAAAGTAATTGTCCAGCAATGGCTTCGCCAAAAACGTGGATCTGCCGTCTCTGTAGATGTTCCGCAAGGCGGAGTGGGACTCCGATTGGTAGAACTCGCTGCTCAAAACGCTGAATTAGCCTTGAAAAATTTCCAAGAAGAAGCCACGAGAAAAGCCGAGTGGGCAGAGCGAGCTATGGAACAATTGGCCGACTCTGTTGGCCTCACGACTCCCGCTGCACGAATTGAAGGCTATGATATTTCAAACCTCCAAGGGAAATCCCCGGTCGGATCTATGGTCGTGGCCGAAAATGGCGAACCTGCAAAAGATCAATATCGAAAATTTAGCATCAAATGGCACGCCGAAACCCCCGACGATTTCGCCATGATGCATGAAGTCATCACTCGTCGACTCCGCCGATTCTTAGATAAAGACCCTAAGTTTATGCCCCTCCCAGACCTCATCATGATTGACGGGGGAAAAGGTCAGCTCGGCGCCGCCCTGAGAGCAAGAGATACTCTAGGATTGTCCGTCCCCATGATCGGACTAGCAAAAAAACAAGAGATCATTTTTATTCCAAATCTCGCTCACGATGCACCCCAAGATCCCAATCTTCCCGGCAGATACGTCTACACCGAAGCTGTTCTCTCTCTAGACGCCCCGGGACTTCTCCTTCTCCGCCGACTTCGAGACGAAGCTCACAGATTCGCTCTCAGCTTCCATCGAAAACTTCGCGATAAGCGACTGCATGGTTCAATTCTCGACGAAATTCCAGGAATCGGACCCAAAAAACGCCGACTCTTACTCCGCACGTTTGGTTCAATTGCCGCAATCCGGGCAGCTAGTGCAGAAGATATCGCCGCTACTCCCACCCTCACCTTAACCCAGGCCAATAAAATCAAAGAACTCATCAACAACGATTAGCGCTCTAAATTTTCATTAAAAACTTGTTCGCTTGCCACGCCAACATGACTTCTCGAAATCTCTTCTTGAACCAATCTCGCAATCCGATCGAGACGATTCCTGGTCGAGTCTCGATTCGATCGCATACTCCATCCTAGTAAAAACCAACCAATGATTCCAATTTGTAACCAAACTGTGAGTACATCTGGCAAAAATTCAACAGCCTTTTTTGAAGCAATTGCCATTGACATCACGCCACCAAAGAGAAAAATCATCAGCAATGGCATTAATTGCTGAATCGATGGCCGGCTACGAGCCACTATTTTCGTTCGGCCAGACTGCGAAACAACTTCCACCGTGGTATATGTCCAACCACTCCAATATTCTCCAATAATTCGACTCGGTTGACCAGGATCTTCTGCCATTGCACTGCCAAGCTCTCCCCGCAATCCAGTCAAAGCTATTTCAGAAATCTCACCGCTTATTGTTCGTTCAAAAGTTTCATTCCTCGGCCACAACCACTTTCCCCCAACATCCTCGTGGCTCTCAATTGTCCCTGTACCCCTTCCAATAACCTCTCGCAGTCGATTCCGGTCAATCCCCATTTCCTCCGCAATCAGCTCAAGCTCCTTCGAAGAAACCCCATCCTTTCCAGCAAAACTTGAACTCTCGCTTGCAGCTCGCAAAGCATCCATTGCCTCTTGCTGAGTCAAATACTTATCATCCAAATCATTTACTCCGTTAAAAGTTTACGCATTCCTCCTATCAACCGTTCAGAATTAGAGGACATATCATACTTTTCGGACCCCACCAATTCCATCCCAGCACCGGTAAACTCAAAAACGCTGATGAACCTGAAAGACACCCTCAACCTTCCAAATCCGGATTTCAGCATTCCTATGAAAGCCGGCCTCCCACAATTGGAACAAAAGCTCCAAGAACAATGGGACAAAATGGATGTCTACGCCATTATTCAGCAAAGCCGAAAAAACTCGCCGGCCTACACTCTCCACGATGGCCCACCTTACACAAACGGACCAATCCATGTCGGTACGGCCCTCAACAAAATCCTAAAAGACTTTGTTGTAAAGAGCCAAACCATGATGGGAAAGCGCGCGCCATATGTTCCCGGCTACGATAACCACGGATTGCCAATTGAGCAAGCCGTAATGAAAAAGTTTAAGGACAAAAAAATCGATCCCACCATTGTTGAACTTCGACAAGCATGTCGAGAACATGCTGAACACTACATTGGCGTACAAACCGAACAATTTAAAAGACTCGGTGTCTTTGGCTTATGGGAAAAACCATACACCAGCATGGGCTATTCGTATGAAGCCGAAATCATTCGAGTATTCAAACGGCTTGTTGAAGGCGGATACGTCTACCGCGGACTCCGACCCGTCATGTGGTCCCCAACCAGCCAAACGGCTCTTGCTGACACGGAAATCCTCTATCAAGAACACATCAGCAAATCAATTTATGTCAAATTCCCACTGGCCGATGACAAAAATCAACTATTTGGTGAATACAATAATGTCAGTTGCGTGATTTGGACCACAACTCCGTGGACAATCCCCGCTAACTTAGCAGTGGCATTTCACCCTCGCCTGACCTATGTCGTCGCAAAAACGCCAGAACATGGCCATTTGATTGTCCTTAAAGAACTTCTCGAAAAGACATTTGAAAAATGCGGCATCAATAACCACCAAGTGGTTAAAGAATTCAAGGGCTCAGAAGTTGAATTTACAGAGTTTAAGCACCCAGTCTACGATCGAAACTCCACGGCCCTCCTGGCCGACTATGTAACAACCGAAGACGGAACTGGTATCGTCCACACGGCTCCCGGCCACGGAAGAGAAGACTTTTTCACCGGCCAAAAGTATGGCCTTCCGGTACTATGCCCTGTCGACGCAAAAGGTGTCCTCACTGAAGAAGCCGGAGAATTCCAAGGTGTCCATTACACAAAGTGCGATACGGTCGTTGTCGATCGCCTCAGAGAGCTAAACGCCCTTCTTAATGTCAGCGATTACCATCATCAATATCCACATGCCGAGCGCGATGGAATGCCCGTCATTTTCCGAGCAACTGAACAATGGTTTATCGGTATTGATAAACCGTTCCATAAAAAGCCTTCCGTAACTCTCAGACAACAAATGCTCACCGAGATTGAAAAAGTAAAATGGCATCCAGAAGGTTCCATCGGGCGCATCAAAGCCATGGTTGAAAACCGACCTGATTGGTGCATCTCGCGGCAAAGACCATGGGGAGTCGGAATTCCGGTTTTTTATGGCAAAGAATCCGGGCAGCCTGTAATGGATCCTCTTGCAATTGAAGCCGTGGCAAAACTAGTATCCGAAAAAGGATCTGATGCGTGGTATAGCGTTGCTCCATCAGAGATTTTACCAAATGGTTATAAGCACCCAGATACTGGCGAAAACGAGTTCACCAAAGAAGTCGATGTCTTTGATGTTTGGTTTGATAGCGGATCGACTCACCTTGCCGTCTTTGAAGGGAATGTTGAACCAGAGTGGAAAGAAGATCTTCCGGCCGATCTCTTTTTAGAAGGCTCCGACCAACATCGAGGTTGGTTCAATGTCAGCTTAATTCTTGGTACTGCCTGTCTAGGGTCTGCGCCCTATAAAGAAGTGGTCACCCACGGATTCGTCACCGATGGCGAAGGCAAAAAAATGTCTAAGAGATTCGGAAACGTAATAGACCCGGTCAACACTTCAAATGAGTCTGGAGCCGAAATCTTGCGCTACTGGTCGGCAAGCGTCAACTACGCCGATGATGTACCTTGCTCACCTGAACTCTTAAAAATTGCCGGAGAAAACTACCGCACAATCCGCAACACTCTGCGATTCCTCCTCGCGAACTTATCAGATTACGATCCATCAGATCCCGCCGAACTTTCCAGTATCGATCGCTACATCATGCAAGCAACGGATGCACTGAGCGAAAAGGTCGTAAAGGCTTACGAAGAATACGATTTCGACCGAGCAAATGCCGATATCCATAATTTCTGTGTCAATGATCTCAGTCGATTCTATCTCGACGCCATTAAGGATTCTATGTACTGCGATGGTGCAAACTGGCCAAGCCGTAGAGGTGCCCAAAAAGCTTGCCATTATGTTCTTAACCGCATGGTCAGATTAACAGCGCCAATCCTTTGCCATACCGCAGAAGAAACCTACGAAAAAATCCCTCATATCAATCAACTTCAAACCGTCCATGCCGAAACCTTCTTGAAAGCAGAAATGGATTTTGATTGGGGTCTGTACAAAACGGTCACAACACTTTTAGAAGTTCGCGCAAGAGTTTTCGCACAATTTGAAGTCTGGAAAAAAGAATCCGGCTTGAAAAACTCGCAAGATGCAGATGCACAAATTTATGTCAGCGAAGAAGAAGCAATCGAATTGAATAAGATTAAAGATCAACTTGCAAATCTCTTTAAAATGGCATGTGTCCAGTTCAGCATAGGCAATGAGAATTCAGATTTTTCTATAAGCAAATTCACTCTCTGCGACCGCTCGCGTGTTCGCCGTATGGATGTTTCCACAATAAATATTGAAGGAGAAACTTTCAATCTCTCAGCAAGAGATCAAAGAGCCCTCAACTTGTCAAATGCATAAAAAGTTTCTCATCTACGCGAGTAGCGCAATTGGCTTCTTAGCTCTTGACCAAGTGGTTAAGCTATGGGCCCGCGCTGCTGCCCAAGGGGTTGAAGGACGTTCCATCGGCACAATAATCCCAAATATTATTGAACTCAAACTGGTGTTCAACAAAGGAGTAGCCTTTGGAATGATGCAAGGCAAAGGCATCTTCCTCACTCCAATTGCCTTGGGAATTGCCCTATTTACAATCTACTATAGCTATAAGCATAAAGATGAGTCCGTTTTTGCTCACATCATAATGTCTTTGCTTGCCGCCGGAGCAATTGGAAACCTCATTGATAGAGTCCTCTACCAGCAAGTCACCGATATGTTCTGGCTCAGATTTATCAATTTTCCAGTCTTCAACGTGGCCGATATCTGCATTACTGTTGCCGGAACGGCATTTGTCTTAACTGCACTCAAAGAAATGTTAACGCCAAAAGTAGCAACTGACGAAAACCCTACGTCCGCAACCACAGAAAACTCCCCAGAGTAACCAATAATAAGAATATGAGAAGATCAGTCAATCCATTTGCAGTTGTGGCAATTGCGGCGGCAGCAATTCCAATTGTTGTTAAAGCGGCAAAGCCAATTGCGAAAAAAATAGGAAAAGGTATTCAAAACTTTGGCGAAAAGCTAGTTGAATCCGTCGACAACATGGAGCAACACGAAGGCAAATTCAATCCAGAAGATCGAAAAACCGAATACAAAAACTCCAAAGTCAAACACCCCCAAGAATCAAGATTCTAAACCCAAAGCTGCGGCCAAACCTCAAGCTAAAGAAAAAGAACAGGCTGAAGAAACGACTACCAAAGCTTCAACAGCAACTGAAGTCAAAAAACCCGCCAATAAAGTAAAAACTACTAAGCCCGCAACTAAAAAACGGGTCGATAAGAAAACAACAAAAACAGTTCGGGCTAAAAAGGCCGATTCCACAGCAACCAAGACCACTGAACCAAAGAAAACAAAGTCTGGTCGAATTTCACGAGATATTGGCGAAACTGGTTAGGCAATCACTTTAATCTGTGCAACTTGCAAGGACAATCTGCCGGGTCCGTTGACTCTGTCCCATTAAGCAGGGCATAATATCAATCCTTGTGCGCGGTTAGCTCAGCGGTAGAGCACTACAATGACACTGTAGGGGTCACAGGTTCAAATCCTGTACCGCGCACCATTTCCACAGTTTTCTTGTAGGAATTCTTTGCCTCTTTCTGCAACAGATATTCAACGAATTCTAATAAAGAAGGCTGGACGTGCACGATGTGCAGGCCCAGCCTTGAAAATCAATAAACCCAAAGTTATTTTCTGCGCCGTCGAGCCATTGCCAAACCACCAAGTGCAAGTGCCGCCATTGTCATCGGCTCCGGAACTGCTTCCGTCGAAAAATCAGTCACCACAAAGTTCCCGTTCGAGCCAGCTGTTCCCGCGCTATTACCTGTCCACTTCGCCGCAAAATCAGTGCCGTATCCAACGCCACCAGTTGCCGCAACCGCATCTAAAGATAAGCCCGGCGTACCAGAAGGAACTGCAGACATTCTCAGTTCAACCGTCAAGTTGCCGCCGCTGTAAAGATACGGCAAATCAAAAGAAATAGTCGGACCAAATACATTCGGGTTTCCGCCAAAACTATAGGCTCCAGCTGCGACGTTCAAAGCTCCGGCTCTAACTTGTGTTGTAGAACCCGTAAAGTTGTCAGCAAATGTTCCACTAATGGACGAAGGAGCAACGCCCGCCCCAATTGTAATGTCAAACTGGGTATAGCTAAGCGCAGTTACCGGCCATGCCGCCGTCGCCGTTTCATTCAGCCTAAAAGACATCCCCGTCAAATTCTGACCAACGGCCGAAGTTAACTGCGAACTGTTAATGACAAACTGATAGGTTCTGCCAGCCGCTGAAGTCGTGTTGAAATTAAATGTCGAAGGCGCCGATACGCCATCGGCCGAGTTAGGAACAACTAACCCAAATGAGCTACAGGATGCAACTAACAACGAAGCAATAAAAACTTTCTTCATCTCTTCCTCTCAAAAATCCAATTTGGACTTAGACTAAGTCTAACAGTTAATCCGCAGATTTACAATCATGGAAGAGGAAAAACTTCAAAAACAGGAAAAGGCACTTCCCTAAAATAGAAGTGGTGAGACGTCTGGGACTCGAACCCAGGACCCACGCCTTAAAAGGGCGTTGCTCTACCGACTGAGCTAACGTCTCACTTGAAGGTTAAAATATACCGGAAATCCCAAAGTCAGACCAAAACTAAGGGTCCAAGGGTAACCTCTCAACGTACATGAGCGACCATGGACTCTCCTATTCTGCAAGTGGTGTCGATATCGATACGGCTCAACAATCCTTAAGAACAGCCTCAGATGCGATTGCCGAAACATATAATGAAAATGTCATCGGTGGCATTGGCGGATTTGGCGCGATGTTTGCCGCCAGCTTTGCAAATCTAGAGGGCCCAATTCTTGTCAGCAGTATTGATGGCGTCGGTACTAAAACTAAAGTCGCGCAAATGGCCGGAGATTATTCGGGCATTGGCCACGATATAGTCAACCATTGCGTCAACGACATTCTCTGTCAAGGCGCAAAACCACTTTTCTTTCTCGATTACTTTGGATGCTCAAAACTAGAGCCCGAAGCATTTCACCAGATTGTGACTGGTGCTGCCGAAGCTTGTAAAAATGCAGATTGTGTCTTGATTGGTGGAGAAACTGCAGAAATGCCTGGCGTCTATGTCGATGGAGAAATCGACATTGTTGGCTCAATTGTTGGTGTAACCGACTCCAACTCTCGTCTCCCAAAGCCAACTATAAAGCCTGGAGATCGAATCATCGGGCTCCCCAGTAATGGCCTCCACACCAACGGATACAGTCTTGCTCGTCGTGCATTTTTTGATATCGGAGGACTCTCCGTCCGAGATACCCTCCCAACCAATCCAGAAATCACGATTGCCGAAGCCCTCCTTGCCCCTCATACAAGCTATTTCCCAGCTCTCAAAGATCTTCTCGGCGTTGATTCTGGCTTCCTGGCAGCCGCCCACATCACTGGCGGTGGACTACTCGACAATATCCCCCGAATCCTCCCCGCTGACCTCAGCGCAAAAATCGTACGACGGTCATGGGAACCTCTGCCCGTATTTAAGGCAATTCAAGAACTAGGCGAAGTTCCAGATTCAGAAATGTTTCGCGCGTTTAACATGGGCATCGGAATGGTGCTCATCGTAGATCAAGATCGAGCCGCCCAAGTTATCGAACATTTAGCCAGTAAAAAAATGCCTGCTGCCGAAATTGGAAAAATCCAAAAGGGCGTTAATGAAGTTCAGTTAGTTTAAAAATACATCAAACATCTTCAACCAGCACAACACCGGCATACATAGATTCGACAGCCGTTACCAGACCTTGCACTGCCGATTCAAAAAATAGCTTGCCCTTTTCCGCCGTTGCCAACGTCGCTTGACCTAAACTTCCGGCTTCTGTCACTTCATCAAAGTGCCAAACTAGGCCCGGAACGGTCGGTTCAGAATGCAAGCCATCATCTCTGCGTAGATTGCCCCTCACCAATTCCGGGCGAACATGCATCATCAAACTAGTCTCGGCTTCACATGCATGCCGAATGCCTTTAACACGACCCTCCATGTTCGATAAAAGTAATTTTTCATCAATAAATTGAAAATATCCTGCATGGCCGATGAGAATTCCATCATGTGCCATTTTGATTCTCCGGCAAACTAAATCGTTAGATGATGTATTCCCGCCATGGCCATTGATTAAATAGAATCGATAAAAACCGTACCCAATCAATCGCTCGATGATTTGAACTAAAACCTCATCATATCCATCAAAACTATTCGTCAAACTCCCATCAAAACCCAAATGGTGACCCGAGCAGCCAAGCCAAACGGTTGGTACTAATAAACTCATTTCCGAGCACTCCGCTTCACATGCCTCTGCTGCTGCCGTTGCCAGAATTGAATCAGTAAACAACGGCAAATGGGCGCCATGCTGTTCTAAGCTCCCTGTAGGAATCAAAACAACAACGTCGCGGTCAAGTGCCGCGACGTCTGGCCAAGTCATTTCTGCGAGTTTCATAACAATTCAACACGCGCTTTCAAAAACCAAAACTAATCTTCTGGATAAAGATCGCGCATCAGCATTTTAACAGACTGATTCAGTTCTTTGTCGCGATTCATCATTTCACGAATCTTTTTGTAGCCATGCATCATCGAAGTATGGTCACGATTACCAAACAACGCCCCAATATGCTTCCATGAATCACCCAATATCTCGCGAGTCATATAAACCGCTACGTGGCGAGCATGAGCAATCGGTGCCTTTCTGCTGATCCCTTTAATTTCTAAGGAATCAATCTTGTAATGCTTGCCAACCATCTCAACGATCTGGTCAAAGCTAGGCTTTGGTGGAGCCATACTCTCGTAATATCGCTCTACCAATGGTCGAGCAAAGTCAATGGTCACTCGGTCACCGCCAAGGCTAGCTTGGGCGGCCAACTTTGTTAAAGCGCCCTCAAGAACTCGAATGTTGCCCGGCACAGACTCAGCTAGGAACATGGCTGTCTCGTGCTCAAGTTCTAACCCGTCAGATTCTGCCTTCTTCTGAATAATCGCGCACCGAGTCTCCGTATCCGGCATTTGAACATCCGCTACCAATCCACTTTCTAACCGAGATCGCAAACGTTCGTCCATCAGCATCAAATCGCGTGGGGATCGATCCGCACACATCACAATCTGTTTGCCAAGTCCTTGCAAATAATTGAACGTATGAAAAATCTCTTCCTGAGTCTTGTCCTTGCCCGCAATAAATTGCAAATCATCCAAAAGCCAAACATCAACTCCACGTTGCGCCCGACGAAAGGCATCAATTCGTCCATTTTGAAGAGCCGATACAAACTCCTCCATAAATGTCTGAGCCGTAACGTACATCACTGGGAAACCAGGCTCCCTTTCCAGAATTGCATTCGCAATTGAATGTAAAAGATGGGTCTTTCCTAATCCAGAGTTGCCGTAAATAAACAATGGATTGTATTTAATCCCCGGAGAATCCGAAACAACCTTCGCCCCCGCCATGGCCAATCGATTACTCTGACCAACAACAAAATTTTCAAATGAAAAATTCGGATTTGGCTTAAATCGAGCTTTATCCGAATAAGAAGTCACCGCCGCCACCGCCAATGAAGGCATGTAGTTTTTGCTGACCGGCTTGTCTCGCAAATTAACTCTCAAATCAATTCGAACTGGACGACCTAAACTTGAACCAACTTCCGATTGAATCCGATCAACATATTTGTCTTTAACCCATTCGTGCACAAATTTTCCTGGTGCTAAAACGGTCACAACATCGTCAAGTAAGGAGTGAGCTTTTAATGGAGTCAAAAACTTCTCCATTACGGTCGCTGGCACATCCAAACGGATTCGCCCAAGGGCTTCGTCCCACGCGGCTACAAGAGCAACGCGATCAACATCATCGAGAGAAAACTGGTCTGACATATCGGCAATAAGTACGCCCAAAGGGCAAAACAATGAGAAGGATATTACCCATGCCTTTTGCTGGCAAACACGCGCATCTTTGTCCGATCTCGGTTCCAAAACAACTGTTCTAACCGGACCCGAAGGAAACACCCCACTCCAGGCTGAACAACTCTATTAAGATTCGTGAAAATTCCGAATAATATTTGTCAAAATTGTCCCGCGACAAAACTACATCAAAGTTAACATACAAATATATACCACTTTATGTCAAAGAATTCGTTAGGGAATCTAAGGGTAAAACGGGATGTGATGAAGGTTCTAGCTGTATTGGGTGGACGTAGCCCTAAGATTGAATGTCTGCAAGCATGGGCCAAACAAGCCGACATTATTTACGCCGCCGATTCTGGGGCCGACGTGTGTCTATCTGCCGGTCTCAAACCAATCGTAACTGGCGACATGGATTCCTTCACCAAAGTTCTCGATGGTCTTCGCGTAGTAGAAAATCCAGATCAAGAAACAACCGATTGCGACAAACTCCTTCAACTTATTGAATCTGAAGTCTCAAAACCAGTCGTCGTAATCGCCGGATTTGAAGGTGATCGTATCGATCATATGCTTGCCAATCTCACTTCATTTGCAAAAAGCTCACTGCCTATCCAAATCTTATTAGAAACAGGCATGGCGTTTGTTCTCAGATCAAACGAAACCTATAATCATTCGCAAACCGAAGGAAAAACATTTTCCGTAATTCCAATATCAAATTGTGAAGTCAGCCTAAGAAACTGTCAGTGGCCTCTTGATAACCAAAAACTCTCGCTAGAATCTAAAGTCAGCGTTTCCAATCAAGCCAATGAAGATTTCTCCGCAACCGTTCATTCAGGAATTGCACTTTTAGTTTTTACCGGTCAATTCTCCCCCTGGTAAAAAAAGTAAACAATCATTAGCCAACAATCCGTCAAAATAGGTACAGAAAAAGGAGTCTTAACGCAAAATGACCGAAGATCAAAGCATGCAACCAATTGCAGAAGAAGAAATTCAAGTGGAATCAGTAATAGAAACTGAAGAAACAACGCCTGCCGATTCAGAAATCGTTGAAGTCATTCAGCCTAGATTTGTGGTCAAACGCGCTGGGGTTGAAACCGATATTGTTTTTCCATTCGCCTGCCCCGCAGTTGTCGGCAGATTTGATGCTACCGTTGGCCCAATCGATATCGATTTTGGAAGCATTGAAGAAGGTAGCTATGTCAGCCGAAAGCACGCCAAAATCACCGAAGAAGAAGGCGTGTTTACAATTTCAGACTTAGGATCTTCAAATGGAACCTACGTCGCAAATGATGGAGAATTCCAAAAAGTTGAATCTGCCACCATCGAATCCGGTCAAGAAATTGCTTTCGGAAACGCCCGAGTCGTCTTCTACGTCTGACAGTCGATTGGTTCAATTTAGAACCACAATCACGAATAGCACCGGGATGGCCCGGTCAAAATGGTAACTTAAAATTATGCTGAAACGAAGTCTCGCTCTATTCGCCATTGCGCTCGCAGTCGCACCAATCGCCCAGGCTCAAGGATCACGCTATGCTGGCCCAGAAATCGGTGTTTATCTTCCATCAAGCTCAACATTACAAAGCGCTCTAGGAAAACAATGGATGTCATTTGGCGTAACAACAATGCGCCAAGGAACACAACAATCCAAAGCCATTGGTACAAACTGGAATGTCATTAGCCAATCACGAAACGGCAATAAGGTCTTTATGGGCTCATATTCCCTTGGTCTTTCTCAGCCGCTCGGTGATGTCGGCAACGATTTAAGACCTTACTTTGCAATTCGTGGCGGACTCTCCTATATTGACTATGCAATTGGTGCCGGAGCCGGCAGAGTAGGCGGCAAACGGCTCGGTTACAACATCAATGCCGAAGTCGGCGTCATGTTCGGCGACCGTCTCAGCCTCAGCGCTCGATACGATACTTTCAGTAAACATGAAGGCATCACATTTGATGGACTAAGCTTAAACCTCAAATACGGCCTCGCAAAGTTCTAATCCAAATACAAACTCAAACCCCCGATTCAATAGCGATTCGGGGGTTTCTTTTTGCCAAACACAAGATAAGCCTAAAACCTAAAGACTGCCAACACGTAAAATACTAATCAACCTGAATGGCCAGATTCAAAGTCGGATGCGTCCCTTATGTCAATGCCTTACCTCTCGTTTGGTGGTTTGAACATCAAGGGCAAGAATCTCCGGTAGAAGTAACCTACAACGTCCCCTCGCAACTCCCTCAATTACTTCAAAAAGATCAGGTCGAAGCAATTCTCGTTAGTAGTATCGATGCCATTCAAACTCCAAATCGAGCCATTGCTCAAGGAATCTGTATCGGATCCTATGGCAAAGTCGAAAGCGTCAAGATTTTCAGCAAAGTTCCATTTGAGAACATTAAAACCATCGCTCTCGATTCCAGCTCGATGACCAGCAACACTTTGGCCCAAATAATTCTGGCCGAACAGTTCAATGTCAAACCAATCACCAAAATTCACTCCCCTAATCCCAATAAGATGTTAGAAGAAAACGATGCTTGCGTCCTTATTGGCGACATCGGAATGTCCACGGAAATCCCAAATACCGAAGTTCTTGATTTAGGCGAAGCCTGGACAAACCTGACTGGTCTGCCTTTTGTGTGGGCGCTCTGGACTGGTCACCCAAATCTATCGCCAATTCTCGTGGATCACCTCAACCAATCTTACAATCAATCAAAAATCAATAACCAATTCAATCCAAGCCTCATCCAGCAAGGCTGCAAGCAAACCGGATGGAGCAAACAAGTCGTAAAGGACTATCTCAGCAATTCCATCCGATTTGAACTAGATCAAGCCGCTTTAGATGGATTCGCCAAGTTCAAACAACTCCTCGCGACTCATAAACTCATAGAAAACGCCTACACTCCAAACTTGATAAAAGCCCAATCCCTCTCAAATCATTCACAATAAATTTAGCAATGCTGCAACCTCCAAATGAAGATCTCACACAACAGGCCAGAGAAGAAGTTAATTCATGGGTCGCCCGCTTTGTGCCCCTGGTGATGAGTACAGAAACTCTCGACACCACAACCACTAAAGAGCGACTCGCCCTTGTCAAAGTACTAACCAACGAGGAGAATAAAGTCAGCCAAAGCATTGCTAAACTTAATGCGCTCGAAGATTCAGAGCTCATTTCAACCTATCGACAAGCCCGATCTCAATTGTCTTCCATAGAATCAGATCTCAAAAGAAAACTAGGAAAACTCGCCCCTGGCGATCCTCAAAGTGCGGCTGATCTCGATGCCTTGCAAGAAAGACTGGCAGAAAATGCCGCAAAAATTGAACTTGGCGTCGATACATCGCCCTCCGTTGGGGAGTTCAACGAGATCACCTCACCGTCAAACCCTGCGGCGGCGATCGGAATGTTCATTTTTGGGTTAGGATGGAATGCCTTCACCCTGTTCCACGCGACAATCATGATTGGTGGAATGTGGTTAGCGTTCGGCCCCGGAGCTTTGGCCATGCTGCTTTTCTACGCAATCTTTTTCTTTGCCGGATTCGCAATGTGGGCCAGTGCCTATATATCTGCTGCTCAAGAGTCCGTTGAACTCAGCGGAGACAAACTCACAATTTTTCGAAAACTTGGCCCAATATCTACAACCAAAGTTCATAAAATCGATCTATCCAGTAAGGCAACAATTGGTAAGGCCACTATCAATGGCATGTCGCAAAAAAATTCAATCCCAACTCGAGCCGTGATCTTAACGGATATCAACGGAAGACCAATAAACATTGCCCTCCAAACAACAGATTCAAAAAGAAAAGAAATCTGCGCAAAAATTAATTCTCAATTGGAAGCCACCCGCTCAGAATAACCATCATCACCAAGTGAAATTGGTTCAAAAATGATCAAAGTCCAAAAAAACCACCCAGTTAACTGGGTGGTTATAAACAAGGCAAAAACTTAGGAGTTCTTGCGACGAGACCGCAAAGCAATCAGCGAACCAAGGCCCAAAATAGCCATAGTTGCCGGCTCCGGAACCGCTTCTGCTTCAAATTGAGCTTGTGGTCCGGTAAATGTCGTATTCGAAAAACCAGCATAAGTTGCCGCCGTAGATCCGGCATCACCCGCTAATACAAAGCGAACCGAACTACCACCCGCCCCTAGTGAACTTCCCAATAAAGTAGAAGCTGCCCCAGAAACAGAAAAGCTAAATACATCAACATCTCCCGATGTCCCAACAACATAGTTACCTACGCCAAGGTCATAAAGTGCTGAAAATGCACCCGATGCAATTCCACCTGGAGGATTGCTAGGATCAAATACCAGCGGACTTGTGCCCGGTTGAATATCCGTCGCTGTGTCGGGAGTCAAATACACCCGAACCGGACCTGAAGTGCTAAAGCCTGCATTGCTCTGGGTCAAGAATAACTTCACGCCAGTAATAGCACCAATTGGGCCAGCAAAGCTCACTCCAGTTCCATCAAAATCAACAACGCCATAACTGGCAAAGTTTCCATTATCAGAACCTTCAATGTTCAAAAAAGCCTTTCCACTCGATCCAGATCGTGGACCACCAGGCTGTACTGTCGCATTATCAAATGCTGCAATCGTATTGCTCATCAATTGAGCTTGAGAAAGTGATGCCACCGCGATAAGCGGAAGGCAAAGGTACGTCCTCTTCATAAGAATCCTTAGAATCAGAGCGGCCAAATTCGCAAAATCAAATCAATCAAAAACGAACTCAGTGCATATCCTGAATCTGCCCACAAGTCTAAGGGTTTTTTATTAAGAGAGTATTTTGTCCCGGGATACCGGTTCAAAACCGATGAAAACTCTTACATCATCTGAAATTCCGGAACGCTAAACAGTGTCCGCAAAATCGGTCGCAAAGCCGCACTTGTTCGATTCAAATCGTTCAAAACTAAAGGTAATCGACTTTTTACAACCGCGGTCTCTAATACTTTATTCGATTCAGGTGTTAACTTCAAGTCAAAAATATCCGCCAGGGCCCCAACCAACTCAGCTTCAGTTTTCAACCCTTTCGCTTTCACTAATTCTGTCAATTTTACTGCCGCCGACCGACCTTGATTCTGATTAGTAAATACATCAGCAAGTCTAACCCGATCAATCATAACCGAAGTTGATATCCAGCCTGTTCCCCAATTCCACCCGGCAACATCCGGCGGAAACAGTGGAAGCATTCCCATTCGACTAGAAAGCGATTGAATCGTCAAACCTAAGTTCACTATCGAATTGGGCAAAGGCGTATTAACCTCCGCAGATTGAGACCGTGCTGCCAGGGCTTGCTCTTTCGATACTAATTGCCGAATCATCGGCACCACATAATCAAGCGGACATTTCACAACTGCACGATAAGCTTTTTCGCTCCAAAACTCCTTGCTGTCAACAATTGCCCGCAAAACAACTCCAAGCCGACCACCCGACTTCAAAAATACATTGGATATTCGCTCAATAACCGCCTTTTCCGGATCAGGATAAACATAAAACTCCCACATCTTGGTCGCCAAATGCTTCGCCGTCCTTGGATCCTTAGCCAGCATCTCACAAATCGATTTCGTGTCGTAATCTTGTGTTTTTCCAAAAATCTTGTAAGGGCCAGTGTCGTGTAATCCTGCTGAATAACTTCCCGCAGCTAATGGAATTCCAAGCTTAACGTTAGTGACAACCTGCTGTTGACGCTCCGCCGGTGTTCTCCCATCAATGGAACTCCGCACACTCCAACCCGTAAAAACTCTCGATAACTCACGAATGTCCGCTTCCGTATATCCGTTGTCAACACCTAAAGTAAACAATTCTAAAACTTCTCGCGAAAAATTTTCATTTGGGCGGCCCTTCACATTGGTAGCCAAATCCAGCCAAACCATCATCCCCGGATTAGCCGTGACCTCTTCCAAAACTTTTGCAAAAGGAGAGTCCAAATTGTCATCCAACATCTGCAGATACTCCATCATCAAAAGTGGACTCGCAACTTTCTCACCGCTCACCGCAAAATGATCATGCATAAAGAGCAATAACTTGTCCCGAACCGGCAGATCGCCAAAGGCCATTCTCAAGCACCACCAACCCCCTAGACGCTGAACCTGATTTTGAAACTCGCCACGTTCATTCCACATGCCTTCAAGTGGATGAATCGGAAATGTTGCCGTCTTTTTGAAGTCCAATAGCTCATTCTTCACGGCATCCAACTTCATGCCGGAATATCGTTCCCTATCCTCCAAACTTAATCCAAATCCAACTCGACGACACAAATGGGCTACCTTGTCCATTTCAGATTGAAACATGATAATAGTGTATCCATGAAAATTCAGATTTCAACTAACTCATCGTAAATAAGTTGCAGAATCAACTTTTTTTCCCTGCACCAATTCATGGCGAGCCTAACTTCAGCTAATCCAGCTATCAATTTTCAAAAGGTAACCTCTTTCTATGAATTTAGCAGAAGCCATGAAAGAACTTGAATCTGCCGGATCTGAAAAAATCCGAAAAATGAACACTAAAAACGGAGCAACTGGCGAACAATTTGGCTGCTATATGAAAGACATCAGAGCCATTGCTAAAAAGATCAAAATGAACACCGAACTTGGTTTGGAACTGTTCAAATCAGGAAATCTCGACGCCCGTTTCCTTTCAAGCCTCATCATAAAACCAAAAGATCTCTCTGCCGAGCAACTACAAAACATGCTCTCAGAAATTACCTTTAGCCACTTAGCCGGATACTTTATCGACTACGTTATTAAAAAGCACTCAGAAAAGGAGCAACTTCGTAAAGCCTGGATGAAATCAACCCACCCTATGCTGGCCAGAGGTGGATGGAGCCTGACAACCGAGCGAGTCTGCAAAGAACCAGATGGCCTGGATCTCAGCCATTTACTAGATCGCATCGACAAAGAAATGCCAATCGCTCATGAATGGACGCAATGGACAATGAACTATTGCCTCGCCGAAATCGGCATCCGCTACCCCGAACACCGACAAAGAGCACTGGAAATCGGCGAGAAGCACGGCGTTTACCGCGACTATCCCGTATCAAAAGGGTGCACGTCACCATTCGCACCAATGTGGATCAATGAAATGGTAAGTCGATCTAATTAAAAACCCTTAGAAACCAATACCGCTTTTTGTAGGACCAAAGATTGTCACAGGCTTTACCGGCTCAGAATCTAAAAAGCAAGCGACACCATATCGCAAATGATTGTCAGCCGCATCCGGAGCAACCAATAAAATTTTGTTATCTTCAGAGATGTCTAAACCACTATAAAGATAGTCCCACATTGCATGAGGTGCCGCCTCAACAACAAACAATATCGTCCCTTTCTCAGGGTCAATAAAGTAAAGCCATTTGGCCTCATACATAATTAACCATTTCCCACCGGGAGAATATGCAAAAGGATAAACATTGTCCGATCTTGGATCAATTCGAGTCGCTTTTTTATCGGCAAAACTATAAATGTACGACCCATTTTTTTTGCCGTCTTTTGTGTATGTTTGATAAGCAAAACTCTTACCCGTTGGATTAACTATCATTTCTCCTGTCATCCCTTGGGCAAGCGTAATTTTTTCAGGCAATTCCTTTCCAGTATTAACTGAAAAGAAACTCACGGTATTTCCGCTCATCTTAATCACCCGCTTGTTATCTGGCATCAAACTCACTTGATCAAAAATTGAACGCTTGACTTCTAAAACTAGTTTTCCAGTCTCTAAAGAATGAACATACATCTTGCTGAGACTCGCTGCGCCCGTTAAAACCATTTTTCCATCGGGACTGAATTGAAGCCCCCAGCGGCTATAATTCCCAGTTTTTTCTAACCTAACTTTGCGTAACAACTTTCCAGTTGATGATTCATAAAAATAGAATTGATCATGAAAATTTGTGAGGCAAAACTGGCGATGCTGATCATATGGATACATGCCAATACCTTGTAAAGGATGCGGATCAGAAGTGCCAAACATGGTTTCCGCAAGTTTTCGCGCATTCTCATCGTCTATTTTTTGTTGACCACTAGGGGCATAATTCGGAAACTCAGTTAACTTGCCTTCGCGGATTGGAGCACTACCAGTAACTCGAGTATCTGTCCACATTAAACGGTTATCTTTTAAAATCCCAATTGCAATTCCCGGCTCAGCCGTATTCATAAACCGGATAATCTTATCAACTTGAATGTCAGGCGAAAGTATTTTCCACGTTTCCAAATGATAAGGAGCTTTTTCTTGATTTAAAGCCAGCGAAACACACGCAACAAACATTCCAAGCATCTAGTAACAATTATAATCGATAGCGTATAATTTTTACAATGAAAAGTTTGGCAGTATGCCTTTTTTTGACTTCAGCCGCGCTTTCGCAAGCATTTATCAATGCTCCCTTATCCGTCGCTTTCCAAGATAGGCAATCCGGCCTGATCATCGGACTAGAATCGACTCCAGCAGATGTACCAACCGGCGGCCCTGCAAAATTCGAAGGAGCTGTTGTGCAAACTGCAACCCTCGGAGGTGAAATGATCAGAGTCAAAATCACTCCCCCTGGCCAAGCAAGCGAAATCCGAGATATCCGCACTAACAACGATGGCACCTTTAACTTAGTTATCCCAAACTGCTTAGCTGGTCAGTACCGAGTCGAGTTTAGCGGCAGAAATGGAGGCGCAGCCGTAACAAGAACATTTAACGTAGTCGATTGGAATCAAGTTAAAAATGAAATGGAGCGTAAGTTCCGTGAAGAACTAGATCGTGCTGTGAGAGTTGCTGAACGAATCCGAAAAGATGCCATGTCCGCACCGCAAGGAGCGAATCGAGATGAAGCCCTTCGCCGTGTAGGACAAATCCAAAGCGAACACCAAAGATTAAGATCAGGAGTAGACCGCATGACCGCATCAGCCGGTGCACTTCAACGCCTATCCGCTGCGCCGCCAAGAATAAGAGCCGCCGCGGCAGAAGTCTTGAGCGATTTTTCTACCGCCGCAGATGAATTTCAACAAAACTGCTCTGATCTCAGAGAATTTGAAGCCAGGCAAAGAACAAACCCCGGGATGTGTGACTCTCTAGAAAACGCTGCCGAAGGATTGCGATTCGTTGCAACCGCAACTTCCGCTTTGCTCAGCCCGTTAGAAACCCTTAAAACGGGAATCCAAACTCTACTTCAACCCGCTCAAGAGGCCGAAAACCCAGCTCCAGATCCAAACATCACTTTTGCAACAGAAACTGTTAAAACGGAACTGCAAGCCGCTCGCCAAGGAATGACAGGAATCTTAGCCTCCCTTCCCGAACTTGCAAACTCAACATCTCAATTCTTTATTGATAAGCTATTCAAACAATACTGTTCAACAATTGAAGGCCCCGTCACTGCAGAATTCTCTGTAAATGCTAAAGATGGCGGAAAACCGTTCTATTCCTATAAAGTCATCCTTGAAGCTAAGATGAAGCTATGGGCCGATAAAACTAAACCGGCCACGCCCCAAGGATTGGAATTTACAGGAAGATTAGAAGGCGGAGCGACAAAAGTAGAGTTTACAGAGAACATCTTAAATGTTGAACCACTCCCAAGTGGATCTCAATTAGTTCTCAAAAAAATCATGACTCCACCTGTTCTCAAAAAAGCCGATATCAACTTAATCGGTAGCGGAACAATTGCCCGAGCGGCTAACCCCGGACACTTTAATGTCCGATACATTGGCAGCTTAACGGAGTCCGGAATAAAACTGCGTCAAGAATCCGTTGTCGATGATTTCACACCATTGTTTCAAAACCGAGTAATGGTTGTAGCAATTCTCCCTGGTGGAATCGTTCCCGGTGTAACGACATTCAACTTTCCAATCCAAAAAGGAGCATGGATCATCGACCGTTCAACCAAAGGAGCTTTTGAACTCCCAAGAGTCGCTAGTCCAAACTCAATCCTGCTAAAAAATACCGTGACAAGAAATGAAACCACTAGCGGCGGAATCGTCGTGACGTGGAAAGTAGTGTGGGATCTCAAATCCACAAACTAAGCAACTATACTACTGGCCAGTTCCAAAACGGGCTGGCCAAGCCTTTACTCCTTCAAAAGTCATCTTAACTGGCCTTATCGAACCATCTTCTTCAAAAATTAACCGATCTAAACAAGTAACGCGATGATTAGCATGAGTCTCCGCTAGAGGTCGGCGGTGATAACAAATCACATATTCATCAGAGCCCGGTAACTTTAAAACTGAATGATGCCCGGCCCCTTTTCCAACCTTTTCATCCGTTTCTAAAATCTTGCCTTTGCGTTCAAAAGGCCCCAGCGGGTTATCCGCAATGGCATAAGCCACGCCATAACTGCTATTTCCCCATCCTCCTTCCGACCACATAAAGTAATACTTGCCGTCGCGCTTCAGCATAAACGAACCTTCCACGTAATTCTCCGGAGTAATCTCCTTGAAATCACCAACTGTCGAAATCATATCGTCGCCTAGCTTCACAACAACCGCGTGCTTCCAACCACCATAATACAAATAGCTCTGGCCATCATCATCCGTAAATGCCATAGCATCAATGGGTTGAGCCCCGTGGTGATACTCCTTTATTAGTGGCTTACCAATCGCATCCACAAAAGGGCCAACCGGACTCTTGCTTGTCGCCACCCCAATCCCAGCTCCATCCCCTGCCGAAAAATAAAAGTAATACGTACCTTTCTTTTCAATGACTGCCGGAGCCCATGCCGCCCGATTCGTACTCCAAGGAACATCCTTAAAATCCAAAATTCGAGCCTCCTTCTTCCAATTCGTTAAATCAGAAGAACTAAATACTTCAAAAAATGTCTGCTTCTCATAAGCATCGGAATATGTCGGATAAATGTAGTACTTTCCTTCAAAAAAATGAATTTCCGGGTCGGCATACCAGCCTTCAAACAAAGGATTCCCAGAAGTATCTCGCCTCTCCAGTTGCGCTTCCCCACCTCCTAAAGAAACGCTGAAAACAAATAGTCCTAGTACAAAACTACTACAAACCAACCCTAATCCAATGCTCATTCCTAAATATCCTTTCCTTCGTTAACATTTCCTTTCATACTGTATTTGTTTTAACAAATACAGTTTGTCAATACAAATTTCTTGAAATGTCCAAACTTGCCGTAAATCAAATACAACTACTCACAATGACAGCAGAGCACCTGCAAGTCCTCGCATCATCGGCATGCTCTGAAGTCTACACTACGCTCCTCGCAACCGAATCATTTTCAATCCGAGAAGTCGCAAGAGAACTCAACCGAACTCCAGCATCTGTCGGAGAGCACATTTCCAAACTTCTCGATGTCGGACTCATTATTCCTGCCGGAACGCGCAAAAGAAGATCAAGAACAGAAACGCTTTTCATTCACAAAGCCATTACAACTAGGTTCCCATTCGAAAATCAATCGCCAGAGTCAATGACTCACTACCATGACCGATTTAAAAGCTACATGCGCTCCGCCGAAAGACAACTAGGTGCAGCCATAAGTGTGTTCCTCAAAGATGAAACGTACTTCGATTTTGTTACTTACAAATGGCACACGGGCTACCTCACCCGGGAAAATGCCTTAAAAGTCAAAGACGCAATCATGGAAGTTCAAGATCTTTTTGATGAACTTCAAGAAACGAACCCAGAAAACAGATCTCCCGAAACCCATATCAGACTCAATCTCACAGAGTTTCTAATGCCAACTCAAAGAGAAAGCGAAAACCGATTAGCCCAAACCCAAAGCCAGCACTCAGAGTCCAAGAGACCTAAATCCTAACAATAGGCAAACAATTAGCCCGCTTTTTAGTACTTAATAAGAAGCCCCCCGAAGGGGAGTAGCGGCCCAGAATATGGGCGACCAATTCGTCAATACGCTCTATAAGAGCCGGATCGGTCGGTAATTCGCAAGACCTTCAACGCCATGCGCTGAAGGTCTTCATCGTTTGGCATCAGGCAAAACCGAGTTACCAATATGCCAGAAATCGCTAATATCCCAATCTGGATCTGGGGATCCTTCCTCGCATTCGTCTTAGGAATGCTTGCCCTCGATCTTGGAGTATTCCACCGTCAAGCCCATACAATCAAAATCAAAGAGGCCCTCGTATGGTTCGCCATTTGGGTCAGCATTGCCCTCCTCTTTAACTTTGGAATTTTCCAGTTTTGGCACATCATCCAGCCCGGAAGTAGCTATTCAAACAATGAAGCCGGATTTGCGTTCTTAGCTGGATATCTAGTCGAAAAAGCCCTCAGCGTCGACAACATCTTTGTCTTCCTTCTGGTCTTTGCATACTTTAAAGTCCCCGAACAGTATCAGCACCGAGTCCTCTTTTGGGGCATCATCGGCGCCCTCGTTTTTAGAGCACTCTTTATTGCTGTTGGCTCGGCTATCCTTCACCAGTTTGTCTGGACAATGATCGTTTTCGGATTGTTCTTAATCTTTACCGGAATCAAAATGGTCGTCGCCAAAGACAAAAAAATGGAGCCTGGCAACAATCCTTTGGTGCGGATGCTTCGCAAAATCATGCCCGTCACCGATGATTACCACGGCCAAAATTTCTTCAAACGAATCGATGGCAAACTGTGGGCCACACCCCTCCTTGTCGTTCTTGTCACTATCGAGTTCACCGACATCATTTTTGCTGCCGACTCTATTCCCGCAATCTTCGCAATCACTCCCGATCCCTTTATTGTCTTCACGTCTAATGTCTTCGCAATTCTAGGCCTGCGAGCCTTGTTCTTTGCCGTCGCCGGACTCATGACAATGTTTAAGTACCTCCATTACGGACTCGCTGCAATTCTCGTATTTGTTGGCGGAAAAATGATCTACGGGTACTTAGAAAAAGAAGTCATTAAAGAATGGCCAAAATTTGAGGTTGGACATTCTCTCCTAGTGATAGCCCTCATTCTAGGTGGCTCGATTGCAGCCTCAATTCTTTCCAATAAAAGGAAGCATAATTCTGATACGGCAAGCTAACCGTAATGAATATAGACCTGATTACAACTAATCTTCTTTCACCTATGGTTTTGGCGTTTGGACTTGGTCTACTCGCCAAAGCCATTAAAAGCGATCTCAAACTTCCGGCTGGCTTATACACCAGCCTTTCAATTTATCTCCTCTTTGCAATTGGCCTTAAAGGAGGCGTTGCCCTCTCTAAAACAAATCCGGCAGAAATTCTTAACCCCGCTCTCGTAACCCTTGTTCTAGGGTTTCTCACCGCAATCATCGCCTACCTTGCCGCCCGCAAAGTCGGCAAAATCAACAAAATCGATTCCGCCAGCCTCGCTGCTCACTTCGGATCTGTCTCCGCTGTTACCTTTATTGCTGCCGAAACATTCGCCGTAAGTCAAGGAATAAAACCTGAAGGTTTCATGGCTGCCCTCGTTGCCGTTCTAGAAATTCCAGCAATTCTCTTCGCCGTCGGATATCTCGGCAAGCAAAAAGGCGCAAATACCTTCAAAGATGTAGCTAAAGAGCTTGCAACCAGTAAAACAGTTGTTCTTTTGGTCGGCGGAATGATTATCGGAATGCTAACCGGTACTCAAGGTATGGATCAAGTAAAACCCTTGTTTGGCGATCTCTTCAAAGGCGCCCTCACCATATTCCTTCTTGAAATGGGGCTTGTCGCCGGAAGCCACTTAGCAGATCTCAAACGCCATGCCGTTTTCTTGCCTCTTTACGGAACGATTGTCCCCATCATCAACGGCACTCTCGGAGTTTTTCTCGGCACTTTTGCCGGCTTAAATCCGGGCGGAGCTGGCATCCTTGGAGCAATGGCCGCAAGTGCATCCTATATTGCCGCCCCGGCTGCCGTGCGAATCGCCCTTCCCCAAGCAAACCCAAGCCTCTACTTAACGGCCGCATTAGCTGTTACATTTCCCTTCAATCTCACAATAGGAATCCCCCTCTTCCAAACAATCGCCAATGCTATCTCTCAAAAATAACGACAATTATAGGTCTTGTACCTATTAAAACTAATTGCAAAATCAACATTTACCCGCACAAATACCTGTTTACTTGCCTTTTCGAAATATGCTCCAACAAATGCCGAGGGAAACTGTCATATTAACACTCAATAGTATCTAACGGAATTGCGTTAGTACTGCCTTCAACCCAAGCAACTTGGCGCAATCCACGACTTGATTGAATATTTTTTAGGAAGGAATAATATATGAATCGCAATTTGGCTTTAATGGCCATCTCGTTCAGCGCTGCGCTTACCATGCTTTCTGCATCAAGCCAAGCTGCTATCGTCTACGACAATCTTGCTGCCCCATCCGTCAGCAGCGCCGCTACATCGTCAACCGACCTCACCGCAACTTATGGCGACCAGATGAACCTCACTTCCGGTGGAATTCTTGAAAAGTTTGGATTCACAATCTTCAACTCAAGCACTGGAAACACTGGAACATTGGATACCGCCGTTGTAAATCTTAAGTTTTACGATGCGACCAACCCATACGTCAGCGGAGCTTTGGCCCTTCCACTTTTGGGACAATTCAATGCTAACATCAATTTTGGTGCAAACCCACTTAATGCTGGATTCTTTACAACTGTATCCGTCTCCGGATTATCAAGTTTCAACATCAACTTGACTCAAAAGCTGATGGTCACCCAACAAGTCGTATCCTTCACTGGAACAACAACTCGACTCGGCGTAGTTACCTTCACAACAGAAAATGTTGGTTCCAGCATTGGCAACAACTGGTACCGAAAGTCATTAACCAACTCTCCAACAGAAGGATTATTCGGCTTTGCTTCACCAACTTCAAACGCAATGGGTTACAACATTGAAACAGTTCCAGAACCAGCAACAATGATTCTTCTTGCTGGCGCCGGAGTTGCTGCTCTTGCTCGACGACGAAACAAGAAAGCCTAATCGCATCCTTGTTGTAAGTAAAAAACCGCTTGAAGAAATTCAAGCGGTTTTTTATCGTTTGGCAATTTCTCTAATTGCAGAAACAACTTTGTCACATTCCGTAACCGTTGTAAAGATCGAAGGGCTCAGCCTCACCCCATCCAATCCCGCTCGAACCGCAACTGTGCAATGAATCCCAAACTGGTTCATCAAATCAGTCGCGAATAAAGAACCCGGGTAACCCTCAATCCCAACCGATAAAATCATATCGCTTCTCCCTTCGGCTACCGGGCTTAGAATTCTAACTTTCGCCACTCCATCCAATCCTTCAATCAACCTCTTGCGTAAAACCGAAATCCGCTCTCGTTTCACGTGCATTCCCAGCATTTCACCAAAATCCAATGCCGCTCCCACCGCCAGCCAAAGCGCATAAGGACGAGTACCCCAATGCTCAAACTTCTGGATCTTGCCACGATCCACCTCTTCCGTCGGATTGAGGGCCCATATGGAATCAATCAACTCCGGACGAACATAAAACACCCCTGTCCCTACCGGACCCATCACCCACTTGTGCAAACAAGCGGTATACATGTCGCACCCCATTTCAACCAGATTCGTCGGAATAATCCCAATCGATTGCGCCCCATCAATCAAACTCAAACCCCCGCGCTCCTTAACAACATGACAAATCGAATCAACCGGCAAAACTGTGCCATTCAAATACGAAACTGTGCTAAAAACCCCCACCAAAGGCAAGTCTCCCAAGCCATCAATCAAGCTCTCTTTTAGCGCCTCCGCCGAAGAATTCCACTCAACAGATACTTCCCGAACCGGAACTCCTTCGCGAAGGCTCCGTTGCTGCGCCGAAGCCATTGCCCGGGGATACTCATGGCTGGAATAAACAACTTCCCGATCTTCTTTTGCATCCACTCCCAAAATCCCGGTATGCAACCCGTAAGTAGCATTCGGTGTCAAAGCCAAATGATCCGAACTGACTCCAAGCATTTTCGCCAACCGCACCCGAACGCTTTCAACCTCTTGCGATTGCCGACGATACACAAATAAGCTCGGATCACCGTTCGCTCTTTCCATTTCAAGCTTAATCGCATCCAAAACCATTTGCGGAGAAGGCGATAAACCTGCATTGTTAAAAGCAATCACTTCATCCGTTGGCCGAAACTGCTTTCTCAACTCCGCCCAAAACGCCTCGTCTTCCGGATCAGCATCTCCCTTAACCAGTTGCTCCACTCCCAATAACGAGGAATCCAAAAAAGCCCAAGCTCCAAAAGCTCCCCCCAACAACTCGCGGCGACTGAAGATTCCCATTCTTGTAACCAAATTCTAACTCGAAACTATAAAAAATCTACTCTTCAAACCGATTCAACGGCAAATCATTGACATCATTTTCCGGTGCCACATAGTTTTCAGGAGAAACAACTCCATACATTGCCGAATCATGTCCCCCACGATAAGCCCATCCCTGGTCTCCAAAACTCCAATGCCAATATTCGCTCGGATAATTCGTAATCCCCGTGGGAAGAATCGCCTCTGCCAATAAATCCCGATGCCGACGAGCCTCATCCGTCAACCCCTTCGCTGCAAAAGGATAGCAAGCAGAATCAAACCGGTCAAAAGGAGCCCGATGTTCAAGCTCAAAGCCATCCGACGTCTCTAACCATAAATCTACAGCTCCCCCTGTCGAATGAGGCGGCGGAACACGATCATTCATCGGAGCCGTAAATCGATTCACCACTCGACGCAACTTCGTCTCCGACCATTCAGGATGTTTGGTAGCAAATCGGAGCCAGGTCGAGCGGTACATCCTCCTTTGAATGTGTGGAGGTCGCCAGCATTCCAAAACCGAAAGCCGATATCCCCGGCGCAGTAACAACTCATTAGCTTCCGCCAATCTTTGCGCCAAACCTAACCGAGCGTAAAATGCCCGCTCATAAACAAATACCGGAGAAGCCACTCCTAAATCCGGAAACAATTTTCGATAATCAACCAGTGGGTCCCCAGACTCCAAAATCTTCACTTTTCGCAAATCTGTAACCGGTTCGTTAATCGAAACCGGTTTGCCATTGCGAATTCTCATATTCTCCATAAACCAAAAACCATAAAAAACTCTGGAGCAGAAATACCTCCGCTCCAGAGCAAATAAACAATTACTTTGCCGGAACGATCCGAACAATCATGTCCGGTTGATTCAATGCCACATAAATCGTGCCGTCCGGAGCCGTAGATACATCTCTCACCCGGCCCATTCCGTGCAAAATTTCTTCCCGCTCCACAAACTTCCCGTCTTTTGTCCGGATGCGATCAACATTTGCTCCACTTAATCCACCCGCCATTAAGTCACCTTTCCAGCCGGGGAATGCCGCACCATCAACAACATCAAGTCCACAAGCGCCAATCGAAGGAATCCATCTAAAAATCGGCTGAACAATTTCTTTCCCATCTTTTGGCCAAGGTGTCCAATCTGCCGAATCATTGTAATTGATAGAAAGTGCAACAACGGGCCAGCCATAGTTCTTACTCTTTTGAATCAAATTCACTTCATCGCCCCCTCGCGGACCATGCTCTGTATCCCAAAGACGACCGTCTAATCCCATCGCCAGACCTTGTGGATTACGATGCCCGTAGCTCCAAACAGACTTGACCGCGCCCGATACTCCAACAAAAGGATTATCCTTTGGAATTGCTCCGTCTTCCATAACGCGATGAATCTTGCCGTTTGGTCTCGTTAAGTCTTGCGCCCGATCACCTTGCCCTCGTTCTCCCGTACTAAAGTAAATCATGCCTTTATCAAACACAATTCGATTTCCAAAGTGAACGCCCGCGCCGGAATAATTATCCTGCGAAGTCTCCCAAATCGTCTCCTGATTTCCCCATTTCGCATCATTTCCAGACCAAGTCAATTTGCCCCGAACCAGCTTTGTCATCCCTTCGCGATCACTACCTTCTTTCGGCTCGGTATAACTCAAATACACCCAACCATTCTTCGAATAACTAGGGTGAACCGCAACTTCCATCAATCCGCCCTGACCAATTTCTACGGATCGTGGAATCCCTTCAACTTTCCCAACAACTTTCCCATTCTTCACAACCGAAAGATATCCCGGGCGATTCGTAACGAGCATCGTGCCATCTGGCAACCAATCAATCCCCCAAGGAGTTTTTAACCCATCACCTTGGGCAACTGCTACTTCAACCTTGTAATCCGCACGCTGACTCTTATAAACCCCATTCACAGCTTTGGGCGAACCAAATTCTGCCCGCAACGCCTTCCCTTGCAATTCTCGAATGTGAACAACTAATCCCCAAATCAATTCGTCCGAATTCGTCTCGCCATAGGCGTCCATTCCCATATTCGGAACACCATTCTTAATAGCATCAAAAAACGGCTTATCTAGCTTTTGGTCAAATTTTTCACGGGTATTCAAGCTCGGAGTGCCGCCCCCACCACCTTCGCCATTCACGCCGTGGCATTTAGCGCAAGCCGTATTATAAAAACTGGTGACATTCACCCGTTGCATCATCTTTGGCCCACCAACCGGACTCGATGAAGATGATTCCACCGCCATTGATGGATTACAAGCCAAAACAAACAAAGAAGCTAAAGTGGTACCACTCAAAACTACTAAATGATTACGTCGCACATCCAAAATCTACCCGCCAATTCACCACCAAGTTCCAAATCCCCGGTACATCACACAAAAAATCCTTTGAGTCCAATAAAAATTGAGCTCAAAGGATAGATTTTTGCGATTCTAATTACACTTTTGGCAAGCTATACGGCTTTCGATACTCGCGACTGTAGCTCATCGTATCCTTACCTGCGCGTCCCGAAATATCATATTTATCTGCATTCCATTCCACCATCTTGCCGCTAAACAAAGCGCAGTTGGCTAAGTGGCAAATATCTGTCGTTTGCGCAACCGATGCCAAATCTGCCCGTGGTCTCTCTCGTGTTTTCACACAGTCCAACCAGTTTCGCCAGTGATCCGTCGGAACAGGATCGGCTTGAACTTTTTCCAGCTCCTTACCATCCGCATCAACAATCTTCCAGCCACCTCGCCATACTCGCAATGTTCGACCATCCGCCGATACAAACTCAGTTCCATGTCCCGGCTTATCCGGATGATCCCGCAATACCGACCAGGTCATCACAAAATTCGGATCTTCAAAATGCAAAATCGACTCCATCGTGTCCGGCGCATCGCGGTCATCATCTAAAATCGCCCACTGACCACCGCTACTCGCAACCCGTGTTGGCATCACCAAGTCTTGATTCTTGCTCATTCCCAGCAATGCAATGTCCATCATATGCACGCCCCAGTCTGTCGTCAATCCACCACCTGTATTCAATACCCAACGCCAATTCCAGTGAACTTTATTATCTTGGTAAGGAACCATCTTCGCCGGCCCTAGCCACATATCATAATCCAATCCATCCGGAACGGCACTCACTGGTCGTTTACCAATTCTCGTGCCATCTGCAATCCACGCTCGGCAATGAACAATCTTTCCGAGCTTGCCACTACGAATGTAATCAATGGCATCCGTAAACTCGCGAGAGCTCCGCTGCCAAGTCCCAACCTGAACAACCCGGCCGTAACGCTTTTGAGCCGCCACCATAGCCTTCGATTCCACAATGTTATGACTAATCGGCTTTTCGCAATAAGCGTCCTTACCCGCCTGGCAAGTGTGAATCAAATTCAAAGCGTGCCAATGGTCAGGCGAGCCCACAATAATCGCGTCAATATCTTTGCGCTCAAGCATTTGCCGATAATCACGGTACACATCCGGCTTACGACCATACTTGTTCTCAATCTCTTTGTAATCGCCCGGAATTCGATTCGTATCAACATCGCAAACCGCTGCCATTTCAAAATCTGAAAACTTCATCAGACTTCGCATATTGCTGGCCCCCATGCCCCCGCAACCAATCAAGCCAACAACAATTTTTTCATTCGCACTTTTGCTTCCAGTTGCCTGAGATTCCGCAAAAACTCCACTTGCCAAACTGGCTGTCGCGGCTGTCGCAACCGATTTCTTCAAAAACTCACGTCGTGGATATCCCGATTTGTCTGCCATTCCTATAACTCCGGTCAAACCGTTGTTTGCCTAGTTGCATATCATACAAGAACGCCTCGCCCAATCACCAAAAAAATTATCGACCACTAAGAATCACATGAGAAGTGTTTTTGGCCGCCTGCCTCAATTCACCTTCTCCCAGCTTCCCAACCCATTCAAAAGCCGCCCCGCATATCGTCCAAGAGATCATACTGGCAACACTCACAGGATGAGAACCCGAAAATCTCTTCATATTTATCGGTTTCATATCAAGCCAACGCATTACAAAACTCTCTAAAGCTTGTTGCAAGACAATTCCAACATTGGGCCAGAAATCAGTAGCCGATTGTGGACAACTCCCAATCGTTCTATAAAAAAACTCAAACACTCCTAAAGTTACTAAGTACAAAGATTCAGAGTCCAATTCCGAATCACAATCAAAACGTACGAACAATTCTTTCTCTAAATCCGTTTTTAAAACAAGAGAGGCAATATGCGACTTATCTTCATAATGTGCATAAAATGTTGTGCGATTAACCCCGGCCAGCCGCGCAATATCCTGCACCGAAATTTCACTATAATGAGTCTCCGAAATCAATTGCCGAAAAGCAGTTTCCAGCATCGTACGCGTCCGTTCAATTCTTGGATCTACCTTCATTAAAGCTGGTTCAATCAACATACTCCATCCAAAATTCACATATTCAACAGATGTTGCCTATCCATCATGTGTTGAATAATGATATCGCAAATTCTATGTTTACATCAGTATTTCATAGTAATTTCATTTCGGACTAATGTACTATGAATAGGTGATGAAATCAAGGGGAGACATCACTTCCTTATTCAGCAACTTTCTTTCATTACTTGCGTTTGTTCTCTTACCAACCGCAAGCTATTCAAATCTAACGCTTTCTACTCAATCTGAAAAGGCAAAAGTTAATCTCACTTGGACCTCTGCACCTGGTAGCGGGCCTTATGTCTACAAGCTTGAAAAAATGGGCATTAACGGCACTGCCGTTTACCAACACACAATTGGTACCTTCATTGGGCCCGGCACCTTTACCGATACCCTCGTCAGCAATTCCGATTCCTATGCTTACCGAATCATTGTCGCGGGGCAAACCCCACCGTTTGAATGGCACAATACGTCGTGGACTCCCGGCCGAACTTCACTAGCCGCTCCTGCCTACGCGTATATTGAAAATCTTGGCAACAACAACCTCCAAGTTCGCTGGACACCCGTGACTTGGGCCGATGAATACTATATCTATACGGGAGTAGATTTCCCAACCAGTCTCGATTCAATCGTGCCGGCCGGCACCTTGCACCTCAACCTCGGGCACGTGATTCCAAGCACTCGGGCTAACCGAGTCTATGCCGTCTATGCCAAAAACCAAGCAGGATTTAGCCCAATCTCACCCTGGGCAACCTTAGATGGCACAACAATAAGCCCATCTGATCCTTCCATCAAACCGCCATATGATTCTTCGCAACCCCTCTATCCCGCGGCCCCAATCAATCGCTTTAATCCCCGAGCTGGCGGAACAAAACCACCACCAGAAACTGGCCCCGGACCTCTAAACTCTGGAGATCCCATAAACCTGGCTTCCGGGCATGAAGAATACAACCCAGCTCCTGACCTGACCGCCTACAACCCAAGTGGAATTCCCACAATCTTCCATCGAGTGTATTACGGAGCCGCCGCCCGCGAATTGCCGTAAACAAAAAGCGCGATAGGTGAGAGAAAAATGAAAATGAATATTGGAACTGAAAAAATCAATCTGGCAAATAGCCATATCGCTGATGTTTTAAGAGCCCGAAACAGCATGGGGCAAGAAGAACCCGACCAAGTATGGCATCACCACATCAACTTCGGTGAAATGCAACTGGTTCAGCGCGGAATGCACGATTATGTCGATCATCATGGCGGTGCGGAAATTTGGGGATACGGCCGAGCAGGTGCTGATCCCGGCCCAATTGTCAAACCCGATTTTTCTCATTCCTTTGTCATGACCCAAGAAGGCCCGCCTCTGGCAGAATCAGAAGTAAATGCCTTCGAAAGAAAGACAAACCGACCAATTCCAATCGAATATCGAAACTTCTTAATCAACACCGTAAACGGTGGAATACCTAGCCCCGAAGCCTGTTACTTTATTCCTGGTCTTAACAGCGCATCATCTATAGCGCTCCTAGCCGGAATCAATACAAATCTTGCTGTCTTTGATCTCAGATATTGGTATGAACTCTATGTCACCCTTCCGCCAAACGCCTTTCCCATCGGCTCTGATCCATTAGGGAACCATCTCATCATCGTCAAACAATCCACTGGCGCCGAGCCCGTATGCTTTTGGGAACATGAGGAATTTGATCGTCTCTACGACCAACCTGATAAATACATCCTTGCTCCTTCGTTTAACGAATTTCTAGAGTCTTGGTTTGTCACTCCACAATTTTTAGAACCTACTCTTTATCAGAACCAGTACATACCGCACGATATTTAATGGCGAGAGCATAACCATGTTTATCAAAAAAATCGCCCATAACTCGAACAAACGTACCGGCAATAAATAAAAACTCCCCAATCATAATTAGTAAGCCAGCTGGAGCTTCGCGCGCAAAATCCGGAACTAACCAGGTCAACAATGCCAAAATCGGAGCGGCAATTAAGACATTCGCAAAACTAAACGCAATGGCCATGGGTAAAGACGTCCTGTGAACAGGCATCATATCTTTTTGCAGTTCCAAAAATTGATGAGCAGGATCCTTGTGATAAGCGCCATAAATGCGTCGATTATCCAACCACCAACCAATTTGAAACCCAATCGCTGTCATCAAAAAACAGAGCACTGGGGTTAAAAGTAACCCCGCCCATGGACTGCTAAACATTTTTTGAGCAACGTATCCAAGGGCAATCCCCACAAGATTTGTCCACCCCGTAGCAAAAAAAACACCCATCAATTTCCCTCTAAAAATCTCTGGTAAATCCTCACTGTTTGCCTGCCCGCGCAAAAGCTCCTTTCGTTTCATTAAAGCCGCTTTTGTCACGACTAAATCCTCCTTCATTCGCCGAAAATGGTAGCCAGGGTTCAAAAAATCTAATATGACTTTGCCAAAACCTCGCGAATGATGATCTGTATCAATCTTCATTTTCTTTTGATTATCATCAGTTGAACCTTTTAACTTAACTTCAGGCATGAGCAGGCAACATCTCAGGATACGCTAATAAACACTTTTAAGTTGAACTGGCCCCATCAAAAAATCAATCAAGCAAGTAACGGCTCAAATTAACAAGGGCCCGTGTCTGGTGATAACCCTCCGTCCAACAGTCCATTTTTGGAAGATGGATAGGCTCTCCCTGAGCAGTCAAACAGGCCCGCCAGCCACCATGCTCTTTATCCAAAACATGAGAATGAACAAATTCCCACGTTTCAATCAAGGCTTCGGCGTAATGGTCAGTCTGCGTGCCAAATAAACTGTGCATCACCACGAGCGAATTCAACAATTCAGCTTGAACCCACCATATCTTTCGATCATCGCGAACGCCTCCAAAAGAATCCCCATCGGCAAACATGCCTCCCATCGAAATGTCATAAGCCGAATCCATAGCATGGTCAACAACCGATCGAGCCTTTTCGGCGGTATCCAAAGGATCAGGGTCATCCGACATCCCCGCTGCTTCAATCATCAAAAATGCTGCTTCTACATCATGCCCGTAGCTATTCAAACTCGGAATTGGTCTCCAATCAGAAGTAAATGCACTATGGAAACACCCAGGCTCAACATACATTTTTGATTTCATTAAACTCAATAACTCAGAAAGCCGCTGCTCAACCATCGATTCTGGCCAAACTTCAACTAAGCTAGAAAAAGCTTCCAAAAGATGCAAATGTGTATTCAAAGTGCGGTATCCCCGCGATACATCAACCCAGCTCGATTTCCCTCGAACTTCCGGCTGACCATCCATAAGATATGGACTTCCGTCCGCTTTCAAGCTCTCAAAATATCCATGATGAACTCGATCATGCGCGTGATGATCCATCCACGTAAACGCCCGCACCGCTAAGTTCAGCGCCTCTTCGTCTCCAAAAGCTTTATACATCTCAGACAACGCATAAATCGCAAATGCCATCCCGTATAGATGTTTTTCCTCTTTCGCCCGGGCCGAAGGCTGACCTGCCAAATCCACTTCCCACCAAAAGCCCCCTTGTTCTTCATCCCATTGAAAATCTCGCAGCCATTGAAAACCATGAAGTGCAGCCGCTTGTAAATCCTTTGCCAGATCAGGACAAACCCGGGACCCAACACTCGCCACCCAAATCGCACGACTTTGGAACACCAAATGCCTCCAATCACCCTCCTGTCGGACCCAATCTGCCCCCCAATTCTCATGAAAACCACCCCCCGCATACACCGTTTTAGGGAAAATCACCCCCAAAACATGATCCCGCAACACCAAACTGGCCTCATCCCCCACCGCAAACAACTTCAAACTCAATTCGTCCATAAAACGCTTTCAGTTTAGCTCCCCGCAACCCGCCTATCCCACCTATTTGACTTGATAAAATAGACTCATGCCAGAACTCCCCGAAGTCGAATCAGTTCGTAAAATCATGGAATCTGTACTTGTGGGGAGCAAAATTACAAATGCAGAATTCGTCAGCGATGACATAGTTTTCAAAGGATATGAGCCGGAATACCTCAAAAATCTTGTACTTAATCAATCCCCTACAAAGATCGGAAGACATGGAAAATTTTGGTGGATTGAACTGCCAGAAGGCAAAAGCCTTGTCGGTCACTTAGGAATGGCAGGATGGATCCGCGAAATCGGAGAACCAACTATTCGACTTCGAGAACATGGAAATGCCCCGTTAGTAGACGAAAATGGCCGACCACGATTTCTAAAATGGCAATTCGATACAGACAAAAATAGATCAGTAGCTATGACAGATCAACGAAGATTTGCTCAAGTCTGGTTGAGCGATGATCCATTACAAGACCCAAGAATCAAACGTCTCGGACCAGATGTATACAATACACCACTTGACCCTGCATGGCTGAACAATGTACTTCGTAAAAGAACAGCCGCGATCAAGGCCGTCCTGCTGGATCAAAAAGTATTCTGTGGAGTCGGGAACTGGATTGCAGATGAAGTTTTGTTCCAAGCTCAAATTGCTCCAATCCGACCAGCCTCAGAGCTGAGCAACCTTGAAATTGAAAACATTTTAGACTCTCTTTCTTCAATATTAAAAACTGCAGTTGATGTTGGAGCTGATAAAGAGCAATTTCCGTCATCTTGGCTATTTCACACCCGTTGGGGAGGTTCCAAAGGAGATGAACTTATTGATGGTCAATTAATTCGACGAGATACGATTGGCGGCCGAACCACTGCTTGGGTTCCCAGCATCCAAAAATAGATCAATGTCCTGGATGGCAATGCCTAAGGACTTCAAAAAATGCCAATTCCAAACGATGATGCAAATTGCAACTACTAAAGCCGGACCTGCCAAAGGCATTGTTATTTCGCTTAACCCTATGATTGGCAATAACGATAAGAAAATATGTGAAACCAAAAATCGATTTTGAACTTGAGAGCTCTCTTTTGCCATCAATTGAGAAAGAAAAATTGGAATTGCAATCGCCATCAGTGGCCATGCATATGGATATAACCGCTGAACCGAAGCTCCACTCAGCGGTGCGATAACCAGCGTCACTCCACCATATAAAATGACAAATCTGATAAATAGATTGCTATCATTCTGCAAAAGCACCTTTCTATTGACCAATAAAAGCATATTAAATAAGCCGAAGCTACATAAAACCAAAAGCCAATTGAGTGCCATCCAATCGCCTTGCCATGCCGTCAAACCGATTTGATTGATTCCTCCGACCTGTAGCCAATTTGGCAATTCCATCTTCCAAATTGGAGCAAGCGTAAAATGCTCAGCAAGCGTATTTGTCCAAATAGGAAGTCCAAACATATTCTTAATAAAATTAAATGGCATCTTCATCAGTAAATATGCAACTCCCCCAAGACCATGGGTATTAGATGCCCCCGCTGACATCCACATGGCAATTAAGTACCCTACCAATCCCGATGAAAACATTAAGATTCCGTCTATAAATTGTTTTTTTCTCAACATAAGAACAAGCAAAATCAAACCTGCTATTAGGTACGATTCTCGAATCATGACAAGTGGGCAAAAAAGTAGGGTAACCGCTCCCCATTGCTTTTTTTGAATAAAGATTAAAACCGCTACGAATAAAGCTGCGGCGAGAAAATCTGGCAAGAATATTTCCGTAGTTAATACCGGAACCCAAATTCCAGCAAAACCGGCGATAGCCCAGATATTAGGCACGTGATACTTCTTTAATAGCCACCAAATTCCAGAAACGAGTGCTCCTAGTGAACCAATTGCTATGATGAAATGACCCACTCCATATCCCAGAATTACATTTAGTCCCCCTGCTAGAATTGGCTGTAAAACTCTTTGCCGGAACGGGGCATTGATTCCATCAAATTCGCCTAAGCTCATTGATAAATAAAAGCCGCTGTCGGAATCGAACCCATCCCAAAGGTTTAACACACTCATCCCAACTCCGATCAAAATGACGATCAGAGCTATCCATTTTTCACTGTTATTTTGGAATCTTAACTGAGTAATAACGCGCAACAATAACTTCATTTTCGGAAGGTTTCACATACTTCTTCCCTTCAATCTCTCGTACAATACTGTTATGGTCTCCGCTGCCGTAGCTTTGGCAACTCTTAGCCTTCTCAATTCACCTCAAAACCTCCCCAATAAAATTGATGAATCCCTCAATCGTGCGCCTTTACAAAAGCAAGCTTGGTTAAATTTGATAAAAGAGACGAAGAACGATTTATTGCCCGGCCTTTATTTCCTCCTTCAATACATGCCAGAAGCTGATTTGAAGTCACTCTCTCCTGAGTTTCTCAAGGAAAACTTGACGTTTGCTTACCAAGCTTTTGAAGCATGCGCATGGAAGAATCAAGTTCCTGAGAGTATTTTCTTCAACAATGTCCTACCGTATGCCAATACAACCGAGAGCCGAGATCCTTGGAGGCAATTCTTCTACTCAAAATATTTCGATCGAGTAAAGAATATTTCTTCACCGGGAGAGGCCGCTTTAGTGATTAATGCCAATCTTTTCAAAGATTTTGGAGTCACATACAACACCAAGCGATTAAGAACTGATCAATCTCCCAAAGAGACAATTGAACAAGGAATGGCCACATGTACTGGATTATCGATCATGCTCGTGGATGCGTGTCGAGCGGTTGGAATTCCAGCCCGCGTTGCTGGAATCGCAAGCTGGCCAGGCCGGGGCGGAAACCATACTTGGGTTGAAATTTATGACGGAGGAACATGGCATTTTGTTGGAGCGGCAGAGCCGGATCCAAAAGGACTCAATCACGCCTGGTTTGGCGGTGAAGCCGCAGGCGCAATCAAAGACAAACCGGAAAATGCAATTTTTGCCATTTCTTATCAGCCGACAGGCGAACATTTTCCTATAGTTTGGGATCCAGGCAATTCCACCCATGCTGAAAATGTAACCGATCGTTACAAGAATTCAGAGCCTATAAAAGGGCCCCGATTGATGGTTGAAGTCAAGAAATCTGGGACTAGAGTCGAAGCCGACGTTTTAGCAATCAGTGCCAGTTCTGGTCGAACTGTGATTCAAGGCAAATCCTTTGGTCCAAACGTAGACATGAATCGCCACATTGACTCTATTGCAAAAAATGGCGACGAATTTCTGGTTGTCGTTCAATTTGAAGGCACGAGTTCGATCCATTGGGCAAGAATTGGTGATTCTGACCAAGTCGTCAATGTCGACCTTAACAAGCCCTCATCGCTTGCTCCAGAAAAGCTTCGAGAAATTGCCGATCTTCGGTTTTCAGGAGATCCCGCCCAGCAACAACTTAGTGCGGCAATCTTAAAGGTCAATTCCAACTTCGGATCAAAGCCAAGTGCTTTTGTGGAATTCTTATAAAAATTCACCAATTCATCAAAAGCTGAAAGAAGATTTTGATGCCAAGAAGGTCACCACTTCAGATAGAACTGCGCCCTATCTTTGGCGAACTGTCGGAGAAGAACCTAAAGAAGGATGGGGGTTTGTTATTGCGATGCATGGCGGTGGTGGAACTACTCAGGAGTTCAACGACCAGCAATGGAAAGGGATGTTTGAACGGTACTACAAAGACCATCCAGAATCTGGCGGGTACATTTACCTCGCCCTTAGGGCGCCGAACAATGAATGGAACGGCTTTTACGATGATCCTATCGGACCGTTTATAGAGGCTCTGATTAAGCAATTTGTCTTGTTCGCAAATGTCAATCCAGATCGAGTTTTTGCAACAGGGGCTTCTCATGGAGGATATGGCGCGTTTGTTATTGGCCCTAAAATTCCATATCGCTTCGCGGCTGTAAATGCCTCGGCAAGTGCACCATCTCCAGGAGAAACGGAAGGAAGAAATCTCAGAAATCTTCCATTCACTTGGGTAATAGGTGAAAATGATACGGCATATGAACGGACGATTCGCTGCCAAGCTTTCGCCAAGGAATGGGAGACTTTAAAGTCTCAATACGGAGGATTTACTGGAGGAATGAACTGGCTGCCGGGAGTTGGGCATTCTGTTCCAGACCGCGACAAAGTCAAAGACTTTCTTGAAGGACCAAGTCGGAATTCAATGCCGGATCGACTTCTCTGGAAGCAAACGGATAACCGAGTTCACAATTTCTATTGGCTAGAAGCTCCTTCCCCAGTTGAAGGCGGTACGTTTGATGCAATCTTGAAGAAAGGCGAAGTTAGCATAAAATCTGAAAACCAAACAGAAGTCGTTTTATGGCTCGACCAATCTGCATTTGATGAATCTGGCTTTATATCGATTCGGGCAAATGAGCAAAAGCCAGTTCTCCATGCAATGCAACCAAATTTGGAAAACTATGCAAGCAGACTTATATCCACGGCTGATCCGAAATTGGCGACGGCAATTCGTGTAGCCGTAAAACTACAATAAGAAATAGTAACATCGCCGACCAGCCCGAGGCCGCCCCCTCATATTTTCTACCAAAAATCTTCCACCCTGGTCGGCGAGCTATTCTTGAACAAGTGAATCAACAATTAGCCCCGTAGCTCCGGGTAATGCTTGACAGAGTGCGGATTCTCGCATTTTGTTTAGTTTCTGATCAGATTTGATCAGGTTTCCTACCGTCAAACGAAGTTCCGTAAGATTTCGAACAATCATTCCTGCACCGCAAGATTCTAAAAACTCAGCATTACCTTCTTCTTGGCCAGGAATCAAAAATGGCCAATACACGATAAATGGCAAACCAATAGCAAGTGATTCAAAAGTTGTCAAGCCACCAGGTTTGCTTACCAAAATATCAGATGCTTTCATCAATTCTGCCATCTCAAATTGAGGAACTGCACCCAGAATAATGACATTTTCGCGATGACCTATGACTTGCCTAAGATTTTGTAAGTTTCGTTCATTGCGCCCGGCAACAACTACTAAACTGACTTCCTCATTTGCAATTGCCTCTGCTGCCGAGAGAACAGGTCCACCCCCAATCCCGCCGCTCACCATCAAAACCATTTTTTCCGGTGCGGATGCTCTAAAACCCAAGCGGCTTCGCAAAGCTGCTTTGTCAGTTCCCAATTCTGAAAATACCGGATGAATCGGAATTCCGGTGACAACAATTTCTCCCGAATATTCAGGAAGCCGAGTCCTTAACATGTCCGCCGACCATTCCTGAGGTACAAAAAAACGATCCGGATCACCCCGTAACCACATGCGATGAACATATAAATCAGTAACGACAATCCCAATGCGAAACTGATGTCGATTGGCAAATTTTGCCAATGCTGGTTGTGGAAGAGAGTGAGTACAAATCACCCAATCAGGAGCCCAAGTTTCGACCATTTTCTCTAGTCTTTTGCAAAACGTTTTATCTAAGTTTGTTTGCACATGATAGTTAAATCGAGGTCGATCTGATGTTTTATAGAGATGCCCCCACGTACGAGGATTGCGTCTAACCAGAGTTTCATAGCCTCCCCGATACCATCTCCTAAATCCAGGAGAAACGTGATCCATGATATCAATATGTTCTGCTCTCAGCCCCCGCCGCTGCGCTTCTTCAACCACGGCATTTGCGGCAGAAACATGACCGTTTCCAGTTGAAGCCGAGAGTACCAATATCGATGGTTTTTTCACAGGAGTTTTGCCTTCCTTTCAAGTCTCTGTCGACACTTCATAACAAATTTCCATATCCTTAAACGATGATAGCGTTGCAAAAATCCTAACGAAATGTCGCCCCATAAAATCCATATCAAATAAGCCACCCAACCCCAGTGAGACTGTGAAGAAATGGCAATATAAAGGGGAATTAAATCTAGTAAACCCATGACTCCATGAACGATTTCTCCAACTCGGGTCGAGACTTCAAACCTTAAAACCTGAGTTGGCGACATTTGCCCCAAATATTCAACCTTCATGCCCGATTTCCGCTCCTGAAGAGTCAATCGAGTTAAGGAAATGACATATGTAGTCATATGCTGAAAAACTTTCAGACCCAAAACCTGATACAGCTTTTCGGATTCCCAAAACTTAGGAGAAAACCACCACTCATAAAAATTTGCTGGCACAAAATGGTCAATTGCGGATCCGTTTTCATCAATTGGAATAAGGTCAACAATTCCGGCTTTGTAACTTTCAACAATGGTCAGCAAAACGTGGCCAATCGCTAAGAAACAAAATAGCCAAATAACTAACGCATGATTATGCAAAACACCAAAGACAATTACAGGGACATGCAGCAACGTGCGCAAAATGTTTGCCCAAGAAAAATATCGAGACCCTGATCTGCGTTCATAAATCTGGGATGCGCTCCAACCTGGTGTCGATTCCGCATGTCTAACATCAGGCAATATTGGTTCTTGAACTGCATTAGCAGTAAATGTGTAAATGCCTCTCACCCCAATTAGCTCTAAAAGCCGTAAATACTTTCGTCGAAAACCCGTCACTCTGGCTTGCTCGTGTTCGTAACAAGATCTCGTATTGATTGCCAGGCACCAGCCAATTTTGATTCACGTGCAGGTTCTTCTTTGAAATTTAGCAGTTCAAGACGACCATCTTCATGCTCAACAACAGCTGTACAATTCTCTACCCAGTCTCCAGTGTTCACATACAAAAATCCATCGTCTTCTTTTGTAATGGTTGGCCGGTGCACGTGCCCACATAAGACGCCATCAAAGCCACCTTCTCGTGCAAATTCGCAAATGCTGGCTTCATAGTTTGTAGTCTTACCAATAAACTTTTTAACCCCACGTTTGATTGCGGTAGCAAAATCTACCGGTCGCTTTCCTTTTTCACCCTGGCGCTTGTTGACCTTATCATTTACAACCCAAACTGCTTCATACATCCATGCTCCAATAAAGGCAATCGGTCGATGCTCCGTACAAGTGCGATCAAAAAGATCTCCGTGAACAATCAGAATCTCTTTGCCATTTGCTGTTTGATGACTAAAACTATGCTCTATTTCAATAGCTCCGATTTGCGCTCCATGTAAACGGCGCATAAATGCATCATGATTTCCTGGTGTATATCGAACAACGCAGCCAGTATTAGCAATTTCCAGAATCATTCGGATGACTTCCATATGTGGCGGAGTCCATTTTCGATCTTTTCGTCCAACCCATCCGTCGATAATATCGCCAACTAAGTACAAGTAGTCACAACTAACACTATTCAAAAACGCCGTAGCCGCCCCGGTGTTAGCCCCAACGGCCCCTAGGTGAATATCGGAAATAAAAACCGACCGATAATGCGTTTTTTCAATGTTGACTGGATTCAATTTATGACCTCATTTTAGCCGTTATTGGTCCCATCACCTAATCCATCCCGCCCCAAGCAACTTTGCAGTCGCTTCGTTAGGTATATCAGAGAGGTGAGCCTGCACTTCGGTCAAGAAGAACTAGACTCCGAACGTTATCCACTTTACTGGTTCGGAGTGTTAGCTGTTGCAGTGGGCGCGCTCACTATTCATTTCATTGCAGCTGGAAATTACGGCTACTTTAGAGATGAATTGTATTATTTAGCTTGCACAAAGCATTTGGATTGGGGATTTGTAGACCAGCCTCCGCTCAGCATCTTTGTCCTCAAACTCTTTATAAGCATATTCGGAGACTCACTATTTGCAGTCCGACTACCCGGATTCCTTGCTGGATTTCTGAGCTGTTTTGTCTTTGCACAGTTAGCTCGAGAAAATGGCGGATCAGAAAGAGCCCAAGTTATTGCTGCTTGCTTCCCTGCATTTTCTCCCGTTGTTGCCGTCGTTACGCATCTCTACAGCATGAATGGTCTTGATATCTTGCTCTCATCATTGGTGGTATTAACATTTCTCAGAGCAAGAAATCCTAACCGTCCTGGTTACTGGCTTATTTTTGGAATAACTCTAGGCTTTGCGCTACTCAACAAACTCTCTGCTGGTCTATTATTTGCCGCCCTCGGAACGTCGCTAATCTTAACTCATCGCCGTCGAGACCTTGTTCGTTGGCAATCTTGGACCGGAGTTCTCATTGCCGGGTTAATTGCGTCCCCCTATTTAGCCTGGACAATTCAAAGTAATTACTTACCTTTAGAATTCATTCGCAACGCCACGCAAAACAAAATGTTGGCAGTTTCACCCGCACAATTCTTGATCACCCAGGTTGTCGCGGCCGGACCTGTTTTTTTTGCTTTAGTCATTGCTGGATTGATCCAAGGATTTAAGCGAAATCCATTTCGACCCCAAACTATCGCATTTCTATTGGTCCTCTCAGTCCTTATCATGAGTCAAAAATCACGTGAGAACTATCTAGCACCTGCTTATGCTCTCATTATTCCCATTGGTGCCGTTGCCATTACTCCCTGGTTGGAAGAAAAAAAACTAAGAATCAGAATTTTTGATATCCTGCTTGTCGCTTCATCGTTTTTGAGCCTTATACTGGCACTACCAATCTTGCCTGTCAGAACACTCAGTGCAGTTTTATCGCCAATCACAAAACACATTCCTTCTTCAGAAACTGGCCCAAAAAGTCCAATCCAAGGGCATGCCGATATGTTCGGTTGGCAAGAAATGGCAAGCACAACCAAACAAGTTTGGCAATCTTTGCCCGAAAAACAAAGAGTCTCAACTCCCATTTTTGGATCGAATTATGGCGAAGCCTCGGCCCTTGCTCACTTTATAAAAGATACCAAAATCTCAATCATTGGTCGACATAACAACTGGTGGCTTTGGGGGCCAAGAAACTGGGATGGAAAATCTTTGATTATTGTTGGCAACTTGCCAATTGAAATTCAAAACCAGTTTGAATCTTACAAAGTCGTCAAAACTCTTAATAATCAATACGCCGTGCCCGAAGAAGCCAATGCCCCCATTATTCATGCTACGAACTTAAAAATTCCGGTCAGCGAATTCTGGAAACAAGTCAAGCTCATTCAGTAACAAATCTAGCAAATTCTACAGCTAACAACCGACACTTCACTCCCGATACTGATAACGTGTAACTACGCTTCCTTCAATTGAAGGGGACGGATATGGACTATCGAATCAACTCTATTGCGCCC